>NZ_JALBYU010000023.1 GCF_029963765.1 Pseudomonas sp. UYIF39 | reverse complement strand
GTCCTGGGTCATTTTTCAATCGGCAGGGTGGGTCAGTTTTCAATCAGCGCCAACAGGCCGATGCTAAGGAACGGCGTACAGAATCCATTCCTAGGATATCAATAATCGGGTCAGACGCTACGGTGGCGAGTTTGTACCAGTAAGGATCTATAAACCGTCGATTCGGATGAGATACGGAGTTCCTAACGCCATAGATCTCATACTTTATGAACAACTCCCGAAATGAAACAAGGTAGTTGTTAATGGATGTATCTTTTGTGAGCTCGGTAAGTATTTGAAATAATTCATCGAGATATGTTGCTTCTACTACATCTTTAACCTTGGTTCCATCAAACTGTCGATTGCTATCTTTTTCTCTGCTGGCTATATCTTGGATCAGCTGCTCTGGAAATCTGGAGACATCTAACTCTGTATCAATCACGAAATTCCCAAGCGCCTGCTCCATTTCATGGAGCACCATTGCAGCTTTGCGCCTATTTAAATTATCGCTCATCATTCATATCCCTGTCGTGCTTGATAGCGCAGTATTATTGTTAGAAACTAAAGCTCGCCACACACAAAAAAAAGCATTTTCAAAAAGAATCCATACCTCATATATATTTACTTTCTGCATATTTTCTTCCCTGATAGATTTATCAATCTAGTTTATGCGTTATGACCATAAAAAAGCCGAGATGGCCAATAGATATCACAACACCAAACTAAATACCACTTAGAAATGCGCCGCAAAAGCTTGGTCGACGAGTGCTACAGATTCGGGTGACAGCCTCAATGCCATGAGCTCGAATTCCATTGCAGGTATCCGGCGTTCAGATCCTTGCAGCTGAATGTCCACTTTTGGCCGTTTTCTGTCTGTCACTGAACGTTGAAAACGCCCCGAAGCTGACAATGGCTATATCCCCAGAGTGATTCTCGTGCGAAACGACCAAGGCGTTATAGAAATTAATCCTGAGGCTTATCTGCGGGGGGTTGTTGCGTACTGAGTTGCTCGGTGATTAGCCGGACTAACAGATCATGCAGCGGGCTTAGATCCAGCTTTCCTGTAGGCAGGGACGCATCAACACGCTGTAGTGCATCGACGTATTCATCTCGGTTGCGACAAATCAGCTCAGGAAGGATCGTAGTCCCTGGTAGCCAGCTTCCGGACTTCACACACAACACGAAATAGCAGGCAGCCCTAGCTGTTCGACCGTTGCCATTGATAAACGGGTGAATGTGGTTTAGTCGCCAAAGCACGTATGCCGTTAGCGTCACTGGATCGGATTGCTCCCAGCTCCTGTTCACTATATTCACAAAATCGTCCATGAGCGCCTCGACACGGTAGTGCTCGGGGGGCATATGATTGCCTACGACGACTTGGCAAGGACGGTACTCGCCTGCATTTGTATGCAGGCAAGTAATGGCATGAAAATTCAATGCCTTGATGATGTGGTTCGACAGAAACGCTCGGTCCACAGCCAATGCTGCACCCACTATAGACCGCAAAAAGTCGTACTGCCGATTGCCATTGGAGACTTCCAGTTCTTGGTAGACTGGATTTTGCTCGGTGTTTCCGCATAGCTCGAAGAGGATCAACGTTTCGCCCCTTCGACTCCTTCCTGCTCAAAGATCAGCTTGCGAACCTGTTCGCGGGTTATGCCGTTCTTCGAGCCAACAGACCCGTAAACGAACGATACACGCTGTTCCAATACTTCTTCGGCCGTCTGCTTATGTTGCGCAGCCCCTTTGAGCGCAAGCAACAGATCTGGGCTCGTATTCAAGTCCAAGAAATTCTTTGCCACGTTGACCTCCTTTGCGCTGGTTGACCTATTCATTCGACACCGGTGCACGCCTGATGTCCTCTTTATTTATCGATCCCGCTGACAAATAGCGCAAGAAAATTTACGTTCCCGGCGCCAGACACCGACGCGGGGGCCGATAGGCTATGCAGCAGATTGTAGCCTGTTCTCACGCTTTGCCTCTGTGCGTTTTAGTACCTACTGTCGATCTGTAACGCCGATGAGAACCGCCAAGGGCCTGCATCGCTCCGACCTCGCGCAGCCCTTTGCAGACAATATGGCGGGCAGGCTTTAGCCGGGGCGACGCGACCCATTCGTCCCTCGTCTGTCCACGGTCTGCCTTTGGCCGACATCTGCCGGCCACGACAGGCGGGAGTCGGCCGATTCTGTTGAAAAAGTCGGTTTTCTCAAACAGCCAGAATACGGAACGGCGAAAACGTCTTATTAGTGCGCTGCTACGTGAAATCTGAGTCCGAATACCACTGCGCCGTTTCTAGATTTCAATCTCAGGCGCGTACTTTTCTGTCGTGAAAACCACGCCCGACTTTTTCAACAGAATCGGCCAGAAGCGGCCATTCAGATCATCCGTTATTCGACATGGCGTTGCTGTGTTGGAGCAATGCACTAAGTCATATGGCTGACCACCCGAAGAAAGCACGCATCGTTGCTGCTATCACTGCGATCGTCCATGTGCGGCGTCCATCAACTACACTTTCATGCTGAGCGGTTTACTAGCAGGCGGTTCATTTCAGAGCGAGGCTTTTGTGAGCGATTACGATTTTTCGCGGCTAAATGACAAAGAGTTCGAAGTCTTTTGCGCTGACCTGCTAAGCGCGAGGGAAGGGGTTATATTCGAAAGATTCAAGCCCGGACGTGACGCTGGAGTGGATGGGCGCTTTTTTAGGTCCGACGGGGATGAGTGGATTCTCCAGTGTAAGCATTGGATTTCGACTCCGTTAGAAAAGCTCGTTAAATCTATTGCAGATTCTGAAAGCCTTAAAGTTCAGAAATTATCGCCAAGTCGATATATATTAGCCTTGTCTCACTCGCTTTCACTTAACGATAAAAAAATTTTAATGCAGAAACTTTCACCATTTGTTTTGTCTCCAGCAGATATACTGGGTCGACAGGATTTGAGTGATATGCTCGCGAAGTATCCAGATGTTGAAAGACGGCACTATAAACTCTGGATTGCTAGTTCGAATGTTCTTGCGTATATGCTTAATAAGCCCATACATGATAGGAGCCAATTTGAGCTTGGCGAGATAATTGAGGCCTCTAAGCTATATGTGGCTACGGTAAATCATAATCAAGCGATTGATAAACTGGAATCTACGAGTGTTGTTATAATCACGGGTCCAGCTGGCATTGGTAAGACAACATTGGCCGGGCAGCTAATCCTGCAGTACGTCGCAGACGGCTTTGAGCTTTCGGTCATTTCTGATGATATTAAAGAGGCTGAGAGCATCTTCGACCCTGACTCAAAGCAAATTTTCTATTTTGATGATTTTTTAGGCCGCAACTACCTAGAAGCGCTTTCTGGTCATGAGGGCGCCAAGATTGTTGGTTTTATTAGGCGCATAGTTAAGAATCCTCAAAAGCGATTTGTATTGACATCTCGAACTACTATTCTCAATCAAGGAAAAATTTTAAACGATGTTTTCTACAACTCAAATATAAATAGAAATGAGTTTGAGATTACACTTGAATCTTTGGCGAAGATCGATAAGGCCAGAATTCTTTACAATCATATCTGGCATTCTGAAATAGATGCTGAATATGTTGAGCAGTTGTACTCGCATAAACGTTATCGAACTATTATTGATCATAGGAATTTTAATCCTCGGCTAATCCGATTTATTACCGATGCCCAGCGATTGGAGGATGTCCCATCCGAGTCTTACTGGGCTCATATAACTGGTTTGCTAGATGATCCGTCTCAGGTCTGGGATCATCCATTTCAAGCGCAACTGGATGACTGTGGCCGTGCCTTGGTTTTGCTGGTCGCTATGAACGGGCGCGTGATTACTGAGCCTGAGCTTTCAGAGGCATTTGCGCGATATCTGGAGAATCCAGGAGCCGCCAGTCTTACTGGAAAAAAAGACTTTCTACTAAACCTTCGTCACCTATCTGGTTCGATGCTCACGCGATTAGTAGTAAGCGAAAATCAGCCTTTTGTTCGGTTATTTAACCCGTCTTTGGGTGACTTCGTACTCAACAGATATGCCAGTAACACTCCTGTTTTACGGCAGTGCTTTGGTAGCCTGAAGACACAATCCTCATTGAAGACGCTGAAGGATATGCAGGATAACAAGATAATCAGTGCTGGCGTGGCGACCGAAGTGATAGGTCATATCTTTTTATCCGTTTTAGATGTTAATTTCCTTGGGTCTAATGCCGAATTTGTAGCTCAATTATGTATTTCAAGGTCTGAGCTTGGTAAAAAATTTAACTTGTCAGACCAAAGTCTTTTAAAAGCGATTAATTTCATTTGTGGCGAGAAGTGTTGCCGATCCTTCTTGGCATCGGCACGAGTAATTTTATGGGCACTGCGCAGTGGCAGTGTTGATAAAATAACTGTGGAAGCGTTCTTGGCTGGAGCCTTTGCCAACGACCCAAGTTATGACGAATTACTGATTTTAAGTCAGCTTGTCAAATGCTATGAAGTTGAAGAGCATCAATCGCTTTACGATGCATATGACCAAGTCATCATGGATTACCTGATCGCATCAGTTGAAGATGAGTTTCCAGATGCAGAGGTATTTTCTGATGGTGGTTCGCAATCAGCAGCTCGCAGAAAATTTGTGGAGCTAATGGATGAAAAGGCTGTCGAGTTGGGTGCAAATGATTCATCTGGTGTGGCTGATGGTGTTGTAGACTTAGTTGATGTAGATAGATTCTACGATAAATATTTTAATGAACCAGAGCATGAACCAGATTATGAGTCTTATAAAGATCAACGCGTGAGTTTGTCCGAGCGATTATTTAGTGCTATCGATCCAATTGACGATTTGTTTTCGCGTGATTAAAGCATTCATCCTGGAAGCATTTTGCGGATGAATAATATGGTGGATTTCATTCGCCCTAGGTTTCCAAGCGCATTCAAGGTCTTCATTAGGCCGACTGCTATCTGTCACGAATGGCAGCTAATGGCTGTGGATTCAACCGGTCGACGCAACACAACTAAATTCTGTGTAAGCAGAAGGAGTGTTGCAGATGAAGCAGAGACCTCGGATCTATTACACCGAAAGCCAGAAAAAACTGATGTGGGATCACTGGCAGAAAGGCGACTCTCTCCAGCACATAGCCCAACTATTTGATCGAAACCATTCATCGATACAGCGCATCTTGGCGGAAACAGGCGGTATTAGACCCGCTGTACGCCGCAGGTCCAGATTGGCGCTGACGTTGGCTGAGCGCGAAGAGATTTCGCGTGCAGTGGTGGCAGGCAACTCGATCCGTTCCATGGCCGCGCTGCTAGGGCGAGCAGCCTCTACGATCAGTCGTGAGATCAGACGCAACGGTGGCCAAGGATGCTACCGGGCTAATCAAGCTGATCAGGCTGCCTGGGATCGCGCGCATCGACCTAAGGTTTGCAAACTTGTTGAGAACCGAACGGTGGCGCAAATTGTTGCAGACAAGCTTCAATTGCAGTGGTCACCGGAACAAATTGCCGGTTGGTTGAAGCGTACCTACCCGGACGATACGAGCTATCAGGTGTCACACGAGACGATCTATCGCACGCTCTTCATACAGGCTCGCGGGGCTCTGAAGAAGGAGTTGCTTGAGCATTTACGGCGCACGCGGGCCATGCGTCGCTCGCGCCATCACACGCAGAAGAAAGAAAATCACGGTCGAATCACTGACGCGGTATCGATCCGCGAACGCCCAGACGCGGCTAAGGATCGGGCGGTTCCAGGTCACTGGGAAGGCGACCTGCTGTGCGGTAGCAGGAACAGCCAAATTGCCACTCTTGTTGAGCGTCATACCCGCTACGTAATGCTGGTGAAATTGGACGGTAAGGATAGCGAGACGGTCATCAGCGCCCTGATCGAAAACGCCCGCAACTTACCCCAAGAACTCTACAAATCGCTGACGTGGGATCGCGGCAAAGAGATGGCTGACCATAAGCGCTTTACGGTAGCTACCGACATCAAGGTCTACTTCTGCGATCCTCATCGTCCTTGGCAACGGGGATCGAATGAGAACACCAACGGGTTGTTAAGGCAGTACTTCCCGAAAGGAACCGACCTTGCGGATCACTCGCAAGCCACGCTCAATGAAGTCGCAAGGCAGCTAAATAGCCGCCCTCGGAAAACACTAGACTACGAAACACCGGCAGAACGATTTAGCCAATCTGTTGCGTCGACCGGTTGAATCCACAGCCGATTCTGTTGAAAAAGTGGCTCCCCTGTCCTGCCTGCGGCAAAAATCTCTGCATTGGCCGGCGGGGGATCAAACAGCATGATGGGACAGTTATCGAGTGGGCAGGAGCGACTGTTTTACGCGTTCAAAAAACCGCCAGTTTTCTGAGCTGTTCGAACAGCTGACAATATTGAGCTTGCCCGTATGAATTGCTGACGCCGTATTTGGGCGCATCAGATTGCGGTCGTCCAGACGGCGCGGTGAATAATCATCGGCTGCGAACACACTGATTCATCTAGAGCCACATAGGGATGGTTGATGCCATGATAAGCGCTCCGAGTGAGCTGTTTACGATTCGCCAGTGTGCCGGCTTTTTAATCCGTCGAGCCAGTTCGCGCCCGGCGTAACACCAGATTGATAGTGATGCCAGCGCAGCAATACCGAAGCTCAAACCCATCACTAATGCCATTTGGCCCGGACTACTGGCCAAGTTGGCGTACGCGGCCGCAGCCGCGGCGGTCATGGCCCAACCTTTTGGATTATGCCAAAGCATCCACAGCCCTGCGATATAGCCAGTTGGGTGCATCGCTTTCATGTCGGTGCCGGGCGCAGGTGCGCCGGCGACCTTCCAAGCGAGCCAGAGCAAATATAGCGTGCCCGCAGTTTTCAACATCAAAGGGAATAACGGGTCGAAGATTAGTACGTTCGTCAAGCCAAAGGAGGCGCCCGCTGCCATTGATGCCAATCCTGTTGCGATTCCTAGAATCAAGGGTATCGAGTTGCGGAATCCGAAATGGGCTCCGGACGCGGTTGCCAGCGTTGTTGCGCCGCCGGGAGTTATCGTTGCGGCGACCGTAAACAAGGCCAATGGCCAGAAACTGTCGATATTCATAAGTCGCTCAACCACCCGAAAAAGATCAAGCTTAATGTCGACTTTTCCATTAGGGTAACGAAGGATGTTAAATCGTATCATTAGCTAACGTAATGCCATCATGCCTCGTGATCTCGACATAAGCCTTCTTCGTACCTTTGTTGTCGTCCATGACCGCGGCAACATGACGGCTGCCGCCCGTGTTCTGCATTTGACCCAAGGAGCAATCAGTCAACACGTCAAACGTCTCGAATCCCTATTCGATGCTCCTCTGTTCCGTCGTGAGCACCGCCAGCTGAGCCTAACGGGCGCAGGTGATCGCTTGTTAGCAAAGGCCAGAGCGCTTCTGGTGCTGAACGATGAATTGTGGGCCGAAATGTCCAAGAAGACGATTAGCGGCCCGGTGCGCTTCGGGGTTCCATACGACCTGATGGGGCAGGAGTTAGCGTCTGCTTTGAAGGCTTATCAAATCGCTTGGCCGCATGCTGACGTTTTGCTCACATGTGCAGCGTCCGACAAGCTGGTGATAGCGCTGGAGCGGGGCGAAATTGATCTTGCGCTGGTCGAAGAGCCCGTAGTTCATACGCGTGCGAGCTTCTTCAAGGTGCAATGTCTGAGCATCGAGCGCCTGGTATGGGTTGGGGCTTCGGGCGGAAGCTCATTCAAGAAGCAGCCATTGCCCGTGTCGCTGGTGGCAGAGAGTTGTTCCTTCCGCCCCGCAATCGTTTCGGCCTTGGAAGAGCAGGGCCGAGCATGGCGCACCGTTTACGAATCGGGGAGTATCGAGGCGACCCGCGCAACGGTTAAAGCGGATCTGGCGGTGACCGCGTGGCTCGCGTTCACCGTGCCGCAAGACTTACAGATTTTATCGGTAGAGAGTGGATTACCGGAGCTCCCGCCATTTGCGATCAATCTGTATCAGAGGTCTGACGAAACTGCGCTGGCGACGCTACAGCTTGCTTCGTTAGTCGGCCGGGTGTTCGGAGGCTAATAGGAAGTGTTCGCTTGCGGCCGATTTCTGTCTTTCGCCACGGTCAGCTATGGATCCAGGCTATGTGAAAACGAACTGAGTACGTCGATAGCGCGAATTGCCCTTGTCAGTTAGATAAATGTTCGTAAATGCGGTTGGGGTCGCGCCAGCGGCCCAAACCGCCGATCACGCAGCTGATTCACGTCCTGATCGCCTCAAGCAAATCCTGCGATGCCGAAGATGTTCATCATTCGCTTGAGGTTATAGGCGAGCGCAAGAAGGCTCATCTCGGTGCTTACCCGCGGAAGTGATTTGGCCTGGCCGCAGGGTAATGATTTAATCTACCTTCCAACTGTCTGATATTCTCTGTATGCCGCACTCCTTCAATCCCATGAGGCTGTAATGAAAGGAAAACGTAAAGTAAAAACGACCAAGTGGTTTTTGAGAGATCAGTACAAAACTGAAGCCAAACTTTTGCTGATTAACAGATCCCAAAAGGCCCATAGATTTTTGGATATTGCTTTGCAGTCAGGGGGGGACCTAGAGCCTATTGGAAGGCTGGCGGGCATTTAATATGTAATGGATGGCATATTTTTAAGTTTCTTAGGGAGGGCATATTTTCATGTTGCTACTTTTTGGGGCTTTTAAGGTTTTCAGTTTTTAACTGGGTTAAGCTTTCAAGTTCAATCGCTACTTTGGCCAGTAGTTCCGCTGCGGATTCTGGACCCATAGTTTCGTATGCTGCAGTAAGTAGGGTAATTGGATGAAGCTCTAGTTTTTTAGCAATCTCGGCAATTTTTGGAAGCGTGGGTGACTTTAATCCACTCTCAAGCTCACTGATAAAACCCTGATTGGTTCCAATTGCACCTTGGGGAAGACCTTTGATTCGCCGAATGGATCTGACCGTTTCGCCAAATGATTCTCTGAGTTCCATTTGCTTACCCGCAAAAGGAACTATAAGGCCTTGCTTGAGCAAAAATCTCTATACGCTATAGAGATATTTGCGTGTGAGAATGGCAGAGCGCGGAGGGGACTTACGCCACAGCACTTTCCGATCGGGGACTTAACCAATCTGCCCGAAAAATCCAGGAATCACCTGTTCTGCAAGACAGAAAAGTGGTTCTGGAGTGTGTACCTGAAGGTGCTGTGTGGAGTACAGAATCCTTGATTTTTTTTTCTTCCGCAGATCGAGTTCGCCAATTTTGTAGACTGATTCCTTCGTGCGATACACGATACTACTTTCGGGCGTCTCCAGTCCGTTGTAGCTGGTCACGCTGAGGAGCTCTGCCATGATCCAGTGGCTTTTCCCACTGATTAAAGGAGGACACATCATATGGATGTGTTTAATTTCAACGCCCTTAACAGTGAGTAGGTAGTGATGCAGTGTGTAGGCACACCTCAGTAACGCTGCTCGGCTGACCTCTCCCGTCTGTAGCGAGGTTATAGTTGCAACGAAGCAGGGACCATCGATTTCGGCATGGGACCAAGTCCGTACTTTTTTCTCTATAGGGTCGTAAACGAGCATCACTCATAGCTCCAGAAATCTAGCTTGCGGATAACCAAACTGAACGCGTATTCTACAATATATGCTATAGAGATAATTTAGTTGGTTTGACCGTTCGTCGCGAGCATTAACGATTGAACTACGTACTTGTATGGAGTGATGGCTATTTGTTGCGCATCCCTTTATCGAGGTGCGTTAAACAGTGCAGCATTGTGTAATATCGAACAGCAGCCCAGGGCGCGGACTTTCTGCGAATATCAAAGTCTTACGGGATAGTATTGAATAGTTCAAGCTGCTCACGTAGATCGGGTGACTGAGTCAGACAACGCAATTTAGTGTGGCAGTTATGGTTTCAGGCAGAGGTGGTCGTATTGTACTTAGGCGTCAGGGCTATCGCGACATCGATGACCGCGACGGTTAGCTCTCACCCAAGGCTTGAACCCAATTTTGCAAGGATTTCTGGCGGAGGCAAGCGATAATGTCTCCACTGCCGTCAGTGGTGTTGTGACATTTTAAGTGCCCATTGTAATAGGCGGGTTATGCGTCGGAGGGCGACCATCCAACACTTGCATTCCCGTTCAACGGTTGCGTTTATACCCTTTATGCAGAAAAGCCACCTTTTCCCTAGGGCTTAGGTGGCTTTTTACATTTTCTGCACTGAGTTGGTGCTGTCTATCCAGCTTTAGTGAAAAAAGTCCAGACCTGGCTGAAAAATAAGGCTCGGAAGTTAATCCCAGCTAAGCGCCCCACCAGTCTGATACTCAATAACCCGAGTCTCAAAGAAGTTCTTCTCTTTCTTCAAGTCCATAATCTCGCTCATCCAAGGGAACGGGTTAGTCGTCCCTGGATACTCTTCCTTCAACCCAATCTGCGACAGACGACGGTTAGCGATGAACTTGAGGTAGTCCTCCATCATCGCCGCGTTCATGCCCAACACGCCGCGAGGCATGGTGTCGCGTGCGTATTCGATTTCCAGCTGAGTGCCCTGCAGGATCATCTGCGAAGCTTCTTCCTTCATTTCAGCGTCCCACAAGTGCGGGTTTTCGATTTTGATCTGATTGATCACATCGATGCCGAAGTTCAGGTGCATGGATTCGTCGCGCAGGATGTATTGGAACTGCTCGGCGACGCCGGTCATTTTGTTGCGGCGGCCCATGGAGAGGATCTGGGTGAAGCCGCAGTAGAAGAAGATGCCTTCCAGAACACAGTAGTAGGCGATCAGGTTGCGCAGCAATTCTTTGTCGGTTTCGACGGTGCCGGTTTCGAACTTTGGATCGGAGATCGAACGGGTGTATTTGAGGCCCCAGGTGGCTTTTTTCGCGACCGATGGGATCTCGTGGTACATGTTGAAGATCTCGCCTTCATCCATGGCCAACGATTCGATGCAGTACTGGTAGGCGTGGGTGTGGATCGCCTCTTCGAATGCCTGGCGCAGGATGTACTGGCGGCATTCCGGGTTGGTGATCAGGCGGTACACGGCCAGGACCAGGTTGTTGGCAACCAGGGAGTCGGCGGTGGAGAAGAAGCCGAGGTTGCGCATGACGATGCGGCGCTCGTCGTCGGTCAGGCCTTCCGGGTCTTTCCAGAGGGCGATGTCGGCGGTCATGTTGACTTCTTGCGGCATCCAGTGGTTTGCGCAACCGTCCAGGTACTTCTGCCAGGCCCAGTCGTACTTGAACGGGACGAGCTGGTTGAGGTCGGCGCGGCAGTTGATCATGCGCTTTTCGTCGACGGCCACACGGGCGGAGGCGCCTTCGAGTTCGGCGAGGCCTTCGGCGATGTCGAGGTTGTCCAGGGCAGCTTTTGCACGGGCGATTGCGGCGGAGTCGGACGCGGTTACGGCGCGGGCTTCTTGAGCCGCGACGCCACCAGCGGTGTCGAGGCGGTCCATGTTGGCTTCAGTTGCGTGCCCAGCGTTGGCGCCTTTTACAACGGTTTCGCCGCTGTCTTCTTTGTCGAATTCGTCCCAGCTCAGCATGACGTGTCGTCTCCTGCGTGAGGGCCAGATGCCCGTGTGAAAACTGATTGGTTGGTTTTTCACACGACCGTACTGGCCGCGTTGGATAGCGTTTTTTGCAGCGGTACACGCAGGCAAATAAACATAATTTTGTACGGGGTTCCGAGAGCCTCTGACGGGCGCAGAAATCGGTGAAGACTTCGGCGTGGGCTTCAGACTGGCTGTTATCCCTGTAAGGGAATATTGCAGGCCCGTTAAGGCGGCATTATAGGGAAATTTTTGCGGCCGTGGTGGGGCGAATCCGCGCATGGAGCGGTCGAGAAGGAGGGTTTTTCGGTCGGAGCGAGGGTTTACAGGGCTTTGGCTGGATGTCGCGGGTGCAGATTTTTTTTCATAAATTTTAGCGGGCAATTTTTTTGTTCAAAAAATAGCCAAAAAATCGCGTTTTTCACTACATGTTGTGTTTTAAGTCGCTTTTCGATGCCCCTAGACACAACTAAGCCCGACCGAAGTCGGGCTGTGAAGTCACGCTCAACGATCAGCTGAGACGAGCCGCACCAACGTGGTCTGCACCATCGGCAGCGACTTTGGCAGCGCCGGTGTGGTCAAAACCGTCAGAAGCGAGTTTGGCAGCGCCCGTGTGGTCGGAGCCATCGGAGGCGAAAGACGCCGAACCGGTGTGGTCGTAACCGTCAGAAGCGACAGCCGCTTGCGTGCTGTAAGCAGCCGAGCCGGTGCGGTCGTAGCCGTCAGCGGCGAAGGTGTTAGCGGCCAGTACGGAGAGGGTCAGGGCGAGGATCAGTTTGGTTTTCATGGTAGAGGCTCCAGGTTCGTTGGCGTTTTGTGCCTTGGGTGTGGAATTGATACTACGCCAGATAATTTGATTAAAAAGCGCAAATAGACGCTGAAATTTATCGTATAAATCGATATATAAGGTTCGGCGCTTCATCTGCCTTCAATAGCGGGCGGGTGGGTCGAACCTTGGGAGGATGAGAGCGGGTGATTAGCCGTTAGAGCAGCCGTTACCCATGACGCTGTAGCGCAGAATGTGGCGTTGGCCTTTGGAGTCGTCGTATTCCATTTTCGCCGGAACAACTTCGCAGACGTTCGGGATTTCGCTCATGGAGATAACTTTGGCGATGTCCAGGTGAGTGGAGTAAGTGTATTCCTCGATGGCGGGTTGCTGCTGCGCGACATCAGTCGGGACCTCGTCTGCCATGGCGGTTGCGCACAGGCTGCTGAGGGCCAGAACTAATAAAGCTTTCATTTCAGATTTACCTTTTAGAGGTCGAATGGGGTCACGCAACCTTTTTGGGGTTGCGTGTAGAACTTAAGTACTAGGTTTTGGATTAACTGCCTTCGTGGGGGCTGCAACTTGGTTAATCACGTTGCCTGGTTGGCGAGGCTGATTTTAGGCGTGGGGTTTACATTCATATAGGCGTGCTTTTGATAAACACTATTGGCAGATCCTGTAACAATCCTCGAAAAGCGACCTTTGGCTCGCTGATGAAGCCAATTTAATAAATGCCCAAAGCCCCTGAAATCACCGCCCTTGAGCGCATTGACGAGGTATAGCCACATTTTGTAGGGGCTTGTTACTACCATCGTCGAATGGTTCTATAGGCCCGGCCCGGCTACAACTGGGTCATACAAAAACAACTATTCCACCGAGGTAACAAAGATGAGTGCGGCTTCTCTGTATCCCGTTCGTCCCGAGGTTTTGGCCAACACGCTGACTGACGAGGCGACCTACAAGGCCATGTACCAGCAGTCCGTCGTCAACCCGGACGGCTTCTGGCGCGAGCAAGCCAAGCGCCTCGACTGGATCAAGCCTTTCACCACGGTGAAACAGACTTCCTTCGATGATCACCATGTCGACATCAAATGGTTCGCCGACGGCACCCTGAACGTTTCCTACAACTGCCTCGACCGTCATCTGGCCGAGCGCGGCGATCAAATCGCGATTATTTGGGAAGGGGATGACCCTGCCGAAAGCCGCAACATCACCTATCGCGAACTGCATGAACAAGTCTGCAAGTTCGCCAACGCCTTGCGCGGCCAGGATGTGCACCGCGGCGACGTGGTGACTATCTATATGCCGATGATCCCCGAAGCCGTGGTCGCCATGCTGGCGTGTACCCGGATCGGCGCGATTCACTCGGTGGTGTTCGGTGGTTTCTCGCCGGAAGCCCTGGCCGGTCGCATCATCGACTGCAAATCCAAAGTGGTGATCACGGCCGACGAAGGTGTTCGTGCCGGCAAGAAGATCCCGCTCAAGACCAACGTCGACGATGCGCTGACCAACCCGGAAACCAGCAGCATCCAGAAAGTCATCGTGTGCAAGCGCACCGGTGGGAATATCAAGTGGAACCAGCATCGCGACATCTGGTACGAAGACCTGATGAAGGTGGCAGGCAGTGTCTGCGCGCCGAAAGAGATGGGCGCTGAAGAAGCACTGTTCATCCTTTATACCTCCGGTTCGACCGGTAAGCCGAAGGGTGTACAGCACACCACCGCCGGCTACCTGTTGTACGCGGCGATGACTCACGAACGCGTGTTCGACTACCGTCCGGGCGAAGTCTACTGGTGCACCGCCGACGTCGGTTGGGTCACCGGCCACAGTTACATCGTCTACGGCCCGCTGGCCAATGGCGCGACCACGCTGCTGTTCGAAGGTGTGCCGAACTATCCGGACATCACCCGGGTGGCAAAAATCGTCGACAAGCATAAGGTCAACATTCTCTACACCGCGCCGACCGCCATCCGCGCAATGATGGCGTCCGGCAAAGCTGCCGTTGAAGGTGCCGATGGCAGCAGCCTGCGTCTGTTGGGTTCGGTCGGTGAGCCGATCAACCCGGAAGCGTGGGATTGGTACTACAAGAACGTCGGCCAGTCCCGTTGCCCGATCGTCGATACCTGGTGGCAGACCGAAACGGGCGGCAACATGATGAGCCCGCTGCCGGGCGCTCACGCGCTCAAGCCGGGTTCTGCTGCGCGACCATTCTTCGGCGTGGTGCCGGCATTGGTGGATAACCTGGGCAACATCATCGAAGGCGTTGCCGAGGGCAACCTGGTGATTCTCGATTCGTGGCCAGGCCAGGCGCGCACGCTGTATGGCGACCATGACCGCTTCGTCGATACCTACTTCAAGACCTTCCGCGGCATGTACTTCACCGGTGACGGTGCGCGTCGTGACGAAGACGGTTACTACTGGATTACCGGTCGCGTGGATGACGTGCTCAACGTGTCCGGTCACCGCATGGGCACCGCCGAGATCGAAAGCGCGATGGTCGCCCACCCGAAAGTCGCAGAAGCAGCCGTGGTCGGTGTGCCGCACGACATCAAAGGGCAAGGCATCTATGTCTATGTCACGTTGATCGGTGGCGAAGAGCCGAGCGAGCAGCTGCGTCTGGAGCTGAAAAACTGGGTGCGCAAGGAGATTGGCCCAATTGCTTCGCCGGATGTCATTCAGTGGGCGCCAGGCCTGCCGAAAACCCGTTCGGGCAAGATCATGCGCCGCATTCTGCGCAAGATTGCTACGGCCGAATACGATGGGTTGGGGGATATCTCCACCCTGGCGGATCCGGGTGTGGTGCAGCATTTGATTGATGAGCACAAGATCATGAACGTCGCTTAACAGCGGTTCCTGAGTCATCGAAGCCCCGCCCGGCATTGCGCCGAGCGGGGCTTTTTCGTACCGATTGATCCGATGCGGATTGTGGGAACGATCAACAGCGCAACCAATAATTATCGGCTTCTGCTGTAAGCCCCTTCCTACTGTTACCCGCCATCGCTCAAGTAACTGAATGTGTAACCGCTCGCTCCGATACGGGGCATAGGGAAACGCAAAGCCCGGTATCAAAGCCTCATGACGGCCGCTGAAAAATAAGACACAACGCTGCGCTTGCCGGATTAGAAGGGTTTGCCAATAATAGGCCCGCAATTTGCAGGATAGATCGGTTAACTGTCTTTTGCTCTTGCATGAATTTGCAAGGCTGTCAACGCGCCCAAGCGGCTTTCTCGGTGCTTCTGTAATTAGTTGTCGCATTGAAGAAATATCGGCTTCGGGCCTGTCGTTAGAATGCCGATCACTCGCTCGTTGTAGCTCGCGTTGAAAAAAGCGCGCGATTCCTACAGCGCAGCACCGCTTTGCGGTTCCACTCATTCGCATATTGGGCTGTCGCTCACTCTGCCGTTTTAGCCCTTTACCGATGGAGTCCCAAGATGAAGAAACTCGTGCTGCTTGGCGCCCTGGCACTGTCCGTGCTGTCCCTGCCGACTTTCGCCGATGAAAAGCCTCTGAAAATTGGTATCGAAGCGGCTTACCCTCCGTTCGCTTCCAAAGCGCCGGACGGCAGCATCGTTGGTTTCGACTACGACATCGGCAACGCTCTGTGCGAAGAGATGAAGGTCAAGTGCGTTTGGGTCGAGCAAGAGTTCGACGGTCTGATCCCGGCACTCAAAGTGCGCAAGATCGACGCGATCCTGTCGTCCATGTCGATCACTGAAGATCGCAAGAAGTCCGTGGACTTCACCAACAAGTACTACAACACCCCGGCTCGCCTGGTCATGAAGGCCGGTACTCCGGTCAGCGACAGCCTGGCTGAGCTCAAGGGCAAGAACATCGGCGTGCAACGTGGTTCGATCCACGAGCGTTTCGCCCGCGAAGTGCTGGCCCCGCTGGGTGCCGAGATCAAGCCTTACGGTTCGCAGAACGAAATTTACCTCGATGTGGCCGCTGGCCGCCTCGACGGCACCGTGGCAGACGCTACGCTGCTGGATGACGGTTTCCTGAAAACCGACGCTGGCAAAGGGTTCGCCTTCGTTGGCCCGGCCTTCACCGACGTCAAATACTTCGGCGACGGCGTAGGTATCGCAGTTCGCAAGGGTGACGCGCTGAAAGACAAGATCAACACCGCGATCACCGCCATTCGCGAGAACGGCAAGTACAAGCAAATCCAGGACAAATACTTCGCCTTCGATATCTACGGCAAGTAATACACCCCGGCGACAAGTCCGAAATGGCGCAAGCAACAGAATCTCTGAGGTTTGCGCCATTTTTTCATCCCCCTTTTCGAGGACCTGAATCATGTTGAAAGGCTACGGGGCTGTCATCCTCGATGGCGCATGGCTGACGCTTCAGCTCGCCTTGTCGTCCATGGTCTTGGCCATTGTTCTGGGTCTGATCGGCGTTGCGCTGCGTCTGTCCCCGATTCGCTGGCTGGCCTGGCTGGGCGACCTGTATTCCACGGTGATCCGCGGGATTCCCGATCTGGTGCTGATCCTGCTGATTTTCTACGGCGGTCAGGACCTGCTCAACCGCGTCGCGCCGATGCTTGGTTTTGACGACTACATCGACCTGAACCCATTGGCCGCCGGTATCGGCACGCTGGGCTTCATCTTCGGTGCGTACCTGTCGGAAACCTTCCGAGGTGCCTTCATGGCGATCCCGAAAGGTCAGGCAGAAGCCGGCATGGCGTACGGCATGAGCAGTTTTCAGGTGTTCTTCCGGGTGTTGGTGCCACAGATGATTCGCCTGGCGATTCCGGGTTTCACCAACAACTGGCTGGTACTGACCAAGGCCACCGCGCTGATTTCGGTGGTGGGGCTGCAAGACATGATGTTCAAGGCCAAGCAGGCGGCAGATGCCACCCGCGAGCCTTTCACCTTCTTCCTCGCAGTGGCGGCAATGTACCTGGTGATCACCAGCGTCTCGTTGCTGGCATTGCGTCACCTTGAGAAGCGCTACTCGGTAGGCGTAAGGGCGGCTGATCTATGATCTTCGACTACAACGTCATTTGGGAGGCCCTGCCGTTGTACTTCGGCGGCCTGGTGACCACCCTCAAATTGCTCGGGCTGTCGCTGTTTTTCGGTCTGCTGTGCGCCTTGCCGCTGGGCTTGATGCGCGTCTCGAAAAACGCAGCCGTCAACATGAGCGCCTGGCTCTATACCTACGTGATCCGCGGCACACCGATGCTGGTGCAGCTGTTCTTGATCTACTACGGTCTGGCGCAGTTCGAAGCGGTACGTGAAAGCTTCCTCTGGCCGTGGCTGTCCAGCGCGACGTTCTGTGCGTGTCTGGCCTTCGCGATCAATACCAGCGCCTACACCGCTGAAATCATCGCCGGCAGCCTGCGGGCCACGCCGAACGGTGAGATCGAAGCGGCCAAGGCGATGGGCATGTCGCGCTACAAGATGTACAAGCGCATCTTGCTGCCGTCGGCCTTGCGCCGGGCGCTGCCGCAGTACAGCAACGAAGTGATCATGATGCTGCAGACCACCAGTCTGGCGTCCATCGTGACTCTGATCGACATCACCGGTGCCGCGCGTACGGTCAACGCGCAGTTCTACCTGCCGTTCGAAGCCTACATCACCGCCGGCGTGTTCTACCTGTGCCTGACCTTCATTCTGGTGCGGATGTTCAAACTGGCCGAGCGCCGCTGGTTGGGCTATCTGGCCCCGCGGAAGCACTGATATGGAACGCATCGATCATTCATTGCCGTGGAGCCACTTGGGCAGCGAACGCCAGATTTCGGTGTTCCGCTTCGGTAGTGGCGAACGCAAGGCCTACATCCAGGCCAGCCTGCACGCCGATGAGCTGCCGGGGATGCGCACGGCCTGGGAGCTGAAAAAGCGCCTGACCGAACTCGAAGCCCAAGGCTTGCTCAACGGTGTGATCGAACTGGTGCCGGTGGCCAATCCACTGGGCCTCGGCCAACTGCTTCAGGGCAATCATCAAGGGCGTTTTGAGGCGGGCAGCGGCAAGAACTTCAACCGGGATTTCGTCGAGCTGAGCGCGCCAGTGGCCGAGGAGCTGGAAGGGCACCTGGGTGATGATCCGCACGCCAATGTTCAGCTGATCCGTCAGACCATGAGTGATGTGCTCGCCGCATTGCCGCCAGCCGCCAGTCAGTTGCAAGGCATGCAGCGCATTTTGCTGAGCCATGCCTGCACGGCTGACGTGGTGCTTGATCTGCATTGCGATGCCGAAGCGGCGCTGCACATGTACGCCTTGCCGCAACACTGGCCGCAATGGCGTTCGTTGGCCGCGCACCTGAACGTAAAGGTGGGGCTACTGGCGGAAGATTCTGGCGGCAGTTCGTTTGACGAAGCGTGTTCGCTGCCGTGGTTGCGTCTGGCGCGTCAGTTTCCTGATGCGCAGATTCCCTTGGCCTGCCTGGCGACTACCATTGAATTAGGTGGTCAGGCCGATACCGGTCGCACAGAGGCGACGGCTTACGCCGAAGGCATTCTGGCGTTCCTTGCCGAGCAAGGCCTGATCAGCGGCGAATGGCCAAAACCTGCGCAAGATGCTTGCGAAGGCATGCCGTTCGAAGGCACTGAGTTGCTGTTTGCGCCACACCCTGGCGTGATCAGTTTCTTGCGTAAACCCGGTGAGTGGATTGAAGCCGGCGATGAGATTTTCGAAGTGATCGATCCGTTATCGGATCGGGTCAGCACGGTGTGTGCTGGTACGTCCGGGGTGCTGTTTGCCATTGAACGGCTGCGTTATGCCCAACCCGGTTTCTGGCTGGCCAAGGTGGCGGGGCGCGAAGCGCTGCGTCACGGGCGCTTGCTCAACGACTGACTGACTGTTTTTGTGAGAACCGACCGCATGTACAAACTTGAAGTCCAAGACCTGCATAAACGCTATGGCAGTCACGAAGTGCTCAAGGGCGTGTCCCTGAAAGCGGCGGCTGGCGATGTGATCAGCATCATCGGCTCCAGTGGCTCCGGCAAAAGTACTTTCCTGCGCTGCATCAACCTGCTGGAGCAGCCGCACGCGGGCAAGATCCTGCTCAACAACGAAGAGCTGAAACTGGTCGCGAACAAGGACGGCGCGCTGAAGGCCGCCGACCCGAAACAGCTGCAACGCATGCGTTCGCGCCTGTCGATGGTGTTCCAGCATTTCAACCTGTGGTCGCACATGACCGCGCTGGAAAACATCATGGAAGCGCCGGTCCACGTGCTCGGCATGTCCAAGGCCGAAGCCCGCGAGAAGGCTGAGCACTACCTGAACAAGGTCGGCGTGGCTCATCGTAAAGACGCTTATCCGGGCCACATGTCCGGCGGCGAGCAGCAGCGGGTGGCGATTGCCCGTGCGCTGGCGATGGAACCTGAGGTGATGCTGTTCGACGAACCGACGTCGGCGCTCGACCCGGAACTGGTCGGCGACGTACTGAAAGTCATGCAGGCCCTGGCGCTGGAAGGCCGGACCATGGTGGTGGTGACGCACGAAATGGGCTTCGCCCGTGAAGTGTCGAATCAGCTGGTGTTCCTGCACAAAGGTGTCGTCGAAGAAAGCGGCAACCCGCGTGAGGTGCTGGTCAATCCACAGTCCGAACGTCTGCAACAATTCCTCTCGGGTAGCCTCAAGTAATCGCTCCCGTTACGCACCAAATTAGGTCATGCTGCGCACCGCGCGCCAGATGGTCTAATTTGGTTGCAGCCGCTTTCGGCTTCTAACAGTGTTTTCGTTTCGGATTGCCCGCCATGACTGCCCATCGAATTGGTTTCCTGATTTGGCCCAGCACTAAAGCACTGACGCTTGCGCTGGCTGAGGAGGCCTTGCGTGTTGCCCAGCGTGTGCATCCGGATGTTGTCTACGAACTGTCGTTTTTGCAGGTCGAACCGCCGACTGAAGGCGCCTGGCAATTGCCGGGTGAGCCGTGGGCCGGCAAGCTCGAAAACTTCCAGAAACTGTTCCTGCTCGCCGATGAGCCACCAACCACGCTTGCGCCAGCGCTCAGCAGTTCATTGAAGCAACTGGTGCGTGCTGGCTGCGTGATTGGTGGTTTGTCGGCCGGTGTTTACCCGTTAGCGCAACTGGGTTTGCTCGACGGTT
This sequence comes from Pseudomonas sp. UYIF39, assembly GCF_029963765.1. Lineage (GTDB taxonomy): Bacteria > Pseudomonadota > Gammaproteobacteria > Pseudomonadales > Pseudomonadaceae > Aquipseudomonas. Next base: position 84,389 of record NZ_JALBYU010000023.1, on the reverse strand, counting down.
ACCGCGCTGCCGTGCATTGGCGCTGGCAGGACGACTTCACCGAGCGCTTCCCGAAAGTCATCGCCACCAGTCATCTGTTCGACTGGGATCGCGATCGTCTGACGGCATGCGGTGGCTTGTCGGTGCTCGACTTGCTGCTGGCCGTGCTGGCCCGCGACCACGGCGCCGAGCTGGCCGGTGCGGTGTCGGAAGAACTGGTGGTCGAGCGCATCCGCGAAGGCGGCGAACGCCAACGCATTCCGCTGCAGAATCGCCTCGGTTCCAGCCATCCGAAGCTCACGCAAGCCGTGCTGCTGATGGAAGCCAACATCGAAGAGCCGCTGACCACCGACGAAATCGCCCAGCATGTGTGCGTGTCCCGTCGGCAGCTGGAGCGGATCTTCAAGCAATACCTCAACCGTGTGCCGAGCCAGTATTACCTGGAACTGCGCCTGAACAAGGCCCGGCAAATGTTGATGCAAACCAGCAAGTCGATCATCCAGATCGGCCTGTCGTGTGGCTTCTCCTCAGGGCCGCACTTCTCCAGCGCCTACCGCAACTTCTTCGGTGCCACGCCGCGGGAAGATCGCAACCAGCGGCGCAGCAGCAGCCCGTTCGAACTGTCGTCGGTACCCTCGGAGCGTGGGTGAAAGAGCAACCACGCCACCTGCTGAAGGTTGATTTATTCCTCCATGTCGGAGCCTTCAGAAGTCGAGAGATCCATCTCACCTCGATTGATCACCTCTTCCACGCCAAAGTCCATGCCCGTCCGTTCGAAGTAGCCGATCAGCCGTAGCAGGCTCTCTTCGGAAAACCGATTACCTCGAAAACTGATGTTTTCAGCGATTTCCACCGGCAGCTCCAGCACATCGCTGGGGACTTCGGTGATGGCGTTGCCACTGAGGTCGGCCCAGTCCAGCTCGGTCATTTGCAGCAGGCCGTGCGGTATTTCGGTGATACCGGTGTCATTCAGCAGTACGGTAGCGAGCTCCATCATCTGACTCAGGTCAGGCGTTTGCCCCAGGGGATTGTGGGCCAGATCGAGATAATCGAGCTGTTCCATTCCCGCCAGCGCACTTGCCGATTCCGATGACAGTTCGACGCGGCATTCTGGGAGCGACAGCGACCGCAGTTGACCCATCTTGAATACAGCATCGGGAATGTTGCCCAGATTACAGTCGCGAAGCTTGAGGCTTTTGAGGTTGGGGAAAGACTCCAGAAAACGCCCGGCGCGGGTCACTCCGTTGGCGCTGCGTAACTCCAGCGATGTCACATGACTGAAGTCGGCGTTCAGGGTAGGCAGGTCGCCGTTGATGTCGGACTCGAAAACGAGTTCATAGGTGGGCTCCAGCGCCTCATTGAAATCATCCAGTTCGCTTTCATGCCGCCAGCACTGCTCCAGCGTCTGTTTGAACTGGTCGCGGTTCAAGTGCTCGACAAGCTGTTGTTGGGCGGTGAACGGTTCGCCCGTCAACGGGTGTTGGGCCGGAAGGTCGGAAGTCCATACCGCCAAGTCGTTGCTCAGTTGTGCCAACTCCGCTTCAAGGTTTGTCAGCTCGATCCGGCCGTCTGCCAGTGTGCCTGCCAGTTCATAGACAAACTCGCTCGCCTGTTCGACCTCCAGGTTCGGGTACAGCGCCCTGACTCGGTTGATGTCCGCCTCTGGGGCATAGATACCCAAATCGAATGAGCTGTCGAAGTAGTGATGCTTTATCAGTTGTCGGGCGTTATCCGAAAGAGGATTGTGCGTCAGGTGTATTGCTCGTTTGGTGTACACCGGGCTTTCGAATAATTGCGATGGCAGTTCACTGATCCTGTTGTGTAGCAGCTTGGCGGTATCGAGTTTTGGGTGGCGAACTACGCTGTCGGGAATGTCGGTCAGGCCGGTACGGCTCAGGTCCAGGTGAACAAGCTCAGGCATAGATTCGACACTGGGCACCATAGTGAACGGGTTCTGGTACAGATCCAGAATGACCAGCTTGTTCAATGAAGACAGTTTCGCCCAGTTGGCTGCATCGAACCTGATTCCGCAATCGCTTAACACCAGCGCATCAAGGTCTGTCATTCGAGGAATGGCCTCGGGGAGGGAGGTCAGGGAAAAGCGTTTTAAATCGAGGCGGCGCAAACTGTTGAAGCGCTGAAGAAACTCGGGAACACCCTGCACAGCATGATTCCCTTCAAGGGACAGCAATGACACATGGGGGAAATCGGCCGTCAGCGTCGGTAGATCGCCAAGAATCGGCTCGGCAAATCTGAGTGTGTAGCGCGGCGTGTCATTCGGGCTATCGAGGTCCCGTTCTGATTGTCGGCGCCAGCTGCGCTGGATTTCCTGGGCCAGCAGCCTGCGATTGTGTCGAGCGACCTGCCGTTCCAGTTCGTTCAAGGAGGCTCGGGTTTGCGGGTGAACAGTGGGCGAGTCATTTATCCAGGTGTTCAGGTCCTGATTCAGTCGCGAGAGCTCGCTGGACAGGCGTGAGAGCTCCATGCGAGCGCCATCGGGATGCGTTTCTAGCTGGAGAACAACTGACTGGAGTTCCTCCTCGGAAAGGCTGGGGTAAACCTCGCGAGCACGTTCGTTGAGGGACGGCGTCGGGAAGTAACTGCGCCGGTATCCATCCGAGCCGCCAGGCAAGCGCATGGTCGTCGGATCGTAGAACGGTTTTCGGTTGGGATTTTTTGCAAACAGCTTGCGTAGTGCCGGTTGGTTCAGTGCATGTTCGGCGATGTGTAGTTTGAGTGCCTGAGCATTTGCGATCGATGGGCTCAACGCATTGCGCTGTGCTTGCGGCAGCGCCTGAAAAAGTCCCTGATAAAAATCACCGGGCACCGAACCGCTGTCTTGATATACCTGGTAAATACCATGCTCAGCGCGTACCAGTGTTTTCACAATTGGTGCATCGAGCTGGCCAATGCTGTCGCGCACAAGACCGTCATGGGCGTAATCCCTCACTTCAATACGCAGCTCGGCGGGAAAACCGGGCAGCGAATTCAGGCTTTGCAAGGCCAGTCGGTGGGCGTCGGTGTTGTCCAGAATGTCGGAATAAAGGCCTTCACAGGCTCGGGTTGCGCGTACGGCTTCCATGGCTTTTAGTGCTGCCTCCTTGAGCCGTTGGGGCGTGCGACCGTTGTGCAGCTGGCGTAATTCGGTCCCGGTTGCATTACTCACCAGCTCTTGCGCGACATCGGTCGGCAATCCATGCACGTCGTCGAGCAGTCGCTGGACCTGCACGTTGTCGGTTTTCTCTTGCGCGCGATAGCGTGTCTCGAACAGCGATTTGTCGTGCTTTCGGGCGAGTTCGGCCGTTAGTTTTCTGAAGGCTCGCGTTTGGGTTTCCGGTGCCGGCATTGGCGTGTCGACAGGCCATGAATCGAAGCTGGTCAGCAGTTGGTGTTGCAGGGTCACATCGGCCTTCCGATAGCGCTCGAGTTGGTCGCTGCCGATCTGTTCAATAAAGGTTTCGATGTCCCGGTTGATCCTGAAGCGCTTGATCGTGTCTGTCAGCAGCGAAGGCGGACGATAATGTTCGACATGCATTTCGCGCACTACGTTGTCGTGGTAACCGCTGACCCGCAGGATCTGTTCGCGCTCGGCGCTGGTGAACGACTCGACGCTATGGCTGAGGCGGCGCATGACCTTTTCCCGGTCCCAGTTCAGCGGTTGCTCCAGTTCTGTGTGCCAGGCGCCGTGGTTGTTATGCAGCAGAGGGGGCTGATAAGCATCAGTTCGGTTCGGATGCTCAATCTGAAACGTGCCTGGCACGCGGTCGGGCTTCACGGCATACAGTTTTCCCTCCAGTGGCAGCAGCGTCTTGCCCTCGTTTTGATAGAGGCCGAGATGATCGGGTTTTGCTCCTTCGGGCAAAATGAGTGCTTGTTCGTAAGGCTTGAGATCCGGCTTCCAGTAGCGGGTTTTTCCTTCGGGCGTTGTGACGGGTTTGAGTGGATCGACAAGCGCAATAGCTTCACGGGAGAGCAGACGGCTGAGGGTGCGGGCAGCGATGGTGCTGCCCACCGCAAATGTCCCCACCTGAACCACCGTTTCGACGAACGTCATCAGATGCCCGAACGCTTCAGTTTTCAGCCCTTCAGCCAGGTCCACTATGCCTTCGAAGGTTTCGTCGAGTAACTGGTAGGCCATGTAGCCCAGCATCAATTCGCCGAGAAACGGGACGAAAGGCAACGCAACGAACGTCGCGATTTCAAGGGTTTTCGAGGCCACTTTGCTGAAGGCATTCCACAATGCCCATCGCGCGTTGCTGTCGGCAGTGGCGGTGGAGACGGCGAGCGTACTTGCATCGTTGAGGATCTTGTTCAGCTGTCGCTGATAGAGATGGTTCCACAGGTCCGCTCTGAACGGGATCGCCGAAAACCGCAAATCAGGCTTGTCGATGGGCGTTTCGCGCCAGCTCGGCAGTGCGTCGCCAAGTCGGTGTTGATGCCAGGTCACTCGCTGGAGGCGACGGTTGAGGTCCGCGAAAAAATGTCCTCTTTCCTTGTGGTCGACGAAACGACTGAAGAACGTTTGATAAGCGGGCGAGCGCAGTTTGCGGGTCAGCTCGGCCATGAACGCCAATGTATTCGGGTATTCCTTGAGAGGATGCTCTGGATCATCGGGAATGTAGGCGATGATCCGTGTTGCCGTGCGTGCGCGCTCCAGGCTCGCCGCGAAAATGACAATGCCGGTCAGCGAGGAGGACATCATGGTCAGATCGTGACCATACAGCGGCTGCCCATCCAGTCGAGCACCCGAACGCCCTTCCAGAATGCGCAGGATCGAGAGATGGGCATCCGCGGGAATATCCCTTCGGATTTGCGCCATCTGCAGCACGGATTTGAGTGCTGTTTTGTGCGAGCCGATCACCTTCGATTTCAACACCGCACCGGCCACCGGGTTGGACAAACTCAGATTGTCTTTGAGGTAAGCGTTGTACCGGGCGCCGATATCCAGTTCCCGGCACAACCGGGTAAAGGCCGCGATAGTGAGCTTTTGCTTGACCGCCGGCAGCGTATCGAACTGCCCTGTGGGCGAAGGTTTGGTGATGAACGTCGAGGCTGGCTCGTAAGCCCCTGCCGCTGTTTCCGATTCCTGAAAGTTATGCAGGGCCGCGTCGAGCATCGACACGGTCCAGGTGCGCGCGGCGCCAGTCTTGATTCCGAAAAGCGGCACGGTTTGAGGGATGTACAGGCGCAGGAAGGTGGTTTTGACGTCCAGATCCAGTTCAAACCGGGTTTTTAGGGCGTCGCTCAGCAGCGGTTCGGCAAAGGCTTGTGCGCTTTGCAGCTTCGACAGCATTGAGTCCAGACGATTTCGATGGGTCCAGTGTTCCTGACTGATCTTTTTCAGCGACTGGTGCTGCAGCGGTGTTGCGGTGCCATGCCAGTCCGGCGTCATAAGCGTGGCGTTCTTGAGAGCTCGGTGTGTACTGGACGATGCTTCTAATACCCAGACTGGCAAATTGTTGAACAGGTGATGGTAGTGATCGTCCGGCTGCGTGGCGGATTCACTGCCTCCAGTAGTGGAAAGGCGATCGTTCTCGTATCGGCTCATGCGCTATTCCCTTAGCGTTTTGAATGAGCCGCCAGCAAAACAGACGATGATCGGTTCCGTGCGGTACATATTTACCGCACCGTTCGACAAGCCTGCCTATAACCTGTGTCGGCGGTTTAAACTGCGCCTTTGCGACCCTATATGTCGCATTGCCGTAAACCCGGGAAAAACCGGGGTTTGCGCTATAAGAAGTTGTCGCTTGGCGGCAAGGCCGGGCTGAAAACTGTCCTTACAATCCCCCCATCGCTCGCCAGTTTCAGGCGAGTGTTCCTCATCAGGAGACTCCGATGTCCGTTGAGCACGCTGCGGTACAACGCGCTGATTTCGACCAGGTAATGGTTCCCAACTACGCGCCTGCCGCTTTCATTCCTGTTCGTGGCGCCGGTTCCCGCGTCTGGGACCAGTCTGGCCGCGAGCTGATCGACTTCGCCGGCGGGATTGCCGTTAACGTATTGGGCCATGCGCACCCGGCGCTCGTCAGTGCCTTAACCGAGCAGGCGAACAAGCTGTGGCACGTGTCCAACGTCTTCACCAATGAGCCGGCCTTGCGCCTGGCCCATAAGTTGATCGATGCCACGTTTGCCGATCGCGCGTTCTTCTGCAACTCCGGCGCCGAAGCCAACGAGGCCGCCTTCAAGCTGGCCCGTCGCGTCGGTTTCGATCGTTTCGGCAGCGAGAAGTACGAAATCATCGCCGCGCTCAACAGCTTCCACGGTCGTACCCTGTTCACCGTGAACGTCGGTGGCCAGTCGAAGTACTCCGACGGTTTCGGTCCGAAAATCACCGGTATCACCCACGTGCCGTTCAACGATCTGGCTGCGCTGAAAGCCGCCATTTCCGACAAGACTTGCGCTGTGGTTCTGGAACCGATCCAGGGCGAGAGCGGCGTGATCCCGGCCGAACTCGAATACCTGCAAGGCGCCCGTGAACTGTGCACCGCGCACAACGCGCTGCTGATTTTCGACGAAGTGCAAACCGGTATGGGCCGCAGCGGCAAGCTGTTCGCCTACCAGCATTACGGCGTGACGCCGGACATCCTGACCAGCGCCAAGAGCCTGGGCGGTGGTTTCCCGATCGCCGCGATGCTGACCACCGAAGACCTGGCCAAACACCTGGTCGTCGGTACTCACGGCACCACCTATGGTGGTAACCCGCTGGCGTGCGCTGTCGCTGAAGCTGTGATCGACGTGGTTAATACCCCTGAAGTGCTGGCCGGCGTCAACGCCAAGCACGACAAGTTCAAGGCTCGCCTGGAACAGATCGGTGAGAAGTACGGCCTGTTCACCCAGGTCCGTGGTATGGGCCTGTTGATCGGTTGCGTGCTGAACGATGCCTGGAAAGGCAAGGCCAAAGACATCTTCAACGCCGCTGAAAAAGAAGGCCTGATGATTCTGCAAGCTGGCCCCGACGTGGTTCGTTTCGCGCCAAGCCTGGTGGTTGAAGACGCCGATATCGATGCCGGTCTGGACCGTTTCGAGCGCGCCGCGGCCAAACTGACTCAAGCCTGATTCATGCAGTGCTCCTCAGCGCCTATCGTTATAGATAGGCGCTGAGACAATTTTCCTGTGCCGGGCCTGCCCGGCATTTTTTTCCCCGAGTTGGCGCAAACGCCAACCTGAAGTTAAGTAAGGAGTGACACCATGCTGGTGATGCGCCCCGCGCAAATGGCTGATCTGGGCGAGGTACAGCGTCTGGCTGCGGACAGCCCGATTGGTGTCACTTCCTTGCCGGATGACGTTGAACGCCTGAGCGACAAGATCGCGGCAAGCGAAGCCTCATTCGCCGCCGAAGTCAGCTTCAACGGTGAAGAGAGCTATTTCTTCGTCCTGGAAGACACCGCCACCGGCAAACTGGTGGGCTGCTCGGCCATCGTTGCGTCTGCCGGTTATTCCGAGCCGTTCTACAGCTTCCGCAATGAAACCTTTGTGCACGCCTCCCGCGAGCTGAAGATTCATAACAAGATCCACGTGCTATCCCAGTGCCACGACCTGACCGGCAACAGTTTGCTGACCAGTTTCTACGTGCTGCCGGAGCTGGTGGGGTCGGCCTGGTCGGAACTCAACTCCCGTGGTCGCTTGCTGTTCGTGGCCAGCCATCCGGAGCGTTTCGCTGATTCTGTGGTGACCGAGATCGTCGGTTATAGCGATGAAAACGGTGATTCACCGTTCTGGGATGCCATCGGCCGCAACTTCTTCGACCTCAACTACGCCGCTGCCGAGCGTCTGTGCGGCCTGAAGAGCCGGACGTTCCTGGCCGAGTTGATGCCGCATTACCCGATCTATGTGCCACTGCTGCCGGACTCCGCTCAAGAGGCGATGGGCCAGGTGCACCCACGGGCGCAGATCACCTTCGACATCCTGATGCGCGAAGGCTTCGAGACCGATCACTACATCGACATTTTCGACGGCGGGCCGACCCTGCACGCCCGTGTCTCGGGGATCCGTTCGATCGCCCAGAGCCGAGTAGTCCCGGTGAAAATCGGCGAGCCGGTCAAAGGCGCCGGTCGTCAGTACCTGGTGGCCAACGCCCAGTTGCAGGATTACCGCGCCGTTTTGCTTGAGCTCGATTACGCGCCGGGCAAACCCGTGACCCTGGATCTTGAAGCGGCCGAAGCCTTGGGCGTCGGTGAAGGTGCCAGCGTGCGCCTGGTGGCGGTTTAACGCCTGCTGCTACGCCTGGAAAGATTGCTTGGAAATAATGCCTAAAAAGCAGCGAGTTTCACGGGTGGCGCAAGCGGCCCGTTTGAGGAGATAGCATGATCGTTCGTCCCGTACGCAGCAGCGATTTACCCGCTCTGATCGACCTGGCCCGCAGCACCGGCACCGGCCTGACCACCTTGCCGGCTAACGAAGAACGTCTGGCCCATCGGGTCGGCTGGGCCGAGAAGACCTTCCGCGGCGAAGCCGGGCGGGGCGATGCGGACTACCTGTTCGTGCTCGAAGATGATGACGGCCGCGTGGTGGGTATTTCCGCCATTGCCGGTGCCGTCGGTCTGCGTGAGCCTTGGTACAACTTCCGGGTTGGCCTGACCGTCAGCGCTTCGCAAGAGTTGAACATCTACCGCGAAATCCCGACGCTGTTCCTGGCCAATGACCTGACCGGTAACTCCGAGCTGTGCTCGCTGTTCCTGCACGCCGACTACCGCACCGGCCTCAACGGTCGCATGCTGGCCAAGGCGCGGATGCTGTTCATCGCCGAGTTCCCGCAGATGTTCGGCAACAAGATCATCGCCGAGATGCGCGGCATGTCCGACGAAGCCGGGCGTTCGCCGTTCTGGGAAAGTCTGGGGCGTCACTTCTTCAAGATGGAATTCAGCCAGGCTGACTACCTGACCGGCGTGGGCAACAAGGCGTTCATCGCCGAACTGATGCCGAAATTCCCGCTGTATACCTGCTTCCTGTCGCCAGACGCGCGCAATGTCATCGGCCAGGTTCACCCGGACACCGAACCGGCGCTGGCCATGCTTAAAAGCGAAGGATTCAGCTATCAGGGCTACGTCGACATCTTCGACGCCGGCCCAGCGGTCGAGTGCGAGACCAGCAAGATCCGCGCAGTGCGCGACAGCCAGGCGTTGGTGTTGGCCATCGGCACGCCGGGTGACGACGCCACACCGTTCCTGATTCATAACCGCAAGCGCGAAGACTGCCGGATCACTGCTGCTCCTGCACGTTTCGCCGCCGGTACACTGGTGGTCGACCCACTGACTGCCAAACGTCTTCAACTCAACGCCGGCGATCAAGTGCGCGCCGTTCCGTTGTCCGCTGCCAGGGAGTCGAAATAATGAATTCGCTATACATCGCAGGTGAATGGCTGGCCGGCCAGGGTGAAGCCTTTCAGTCGCTGAACCCGGTAACCCAACAAGTGCTGTGGGCCGGCGAAGGCGCTACCACTGCTCAGGTTGAATCGGCCGTGCAAGCCGCGCGTCAGGCATTCCCGAGCTGGGCTCGCCGTACCCTGGAAGAGCGCATCACAGTGCTGGAGGCCTTTGCCGCCGCGCTGAAGAACAATGCTGACGAACTGGCTCGCACCATCGGTGAGGAAACCGGCAAACCTTTGTGGGAAGCGGCGACCGAAGTCACCAGCATGGTCAACAAAATTGCGATCTCGGTGCAGAGCTACCGCGAACGTACCGGCGAGAAGAGCGGCCCGTTGGGCGACGCCACTGCCGTGTTGCGCCACAAGCCACACGGTGTGGTCGCTGTGTTCGGGCCTTACAACTTCCCTGGTCACCTGCCGAACGGTCACATCGTGCCGGCGCTGCTGGCCGGTAATAGCGTGCTGTTCAAACCCAGCGAGTTGACGCCGAAAGTCGCCGAGCTGACCGTCAAATGCTGGATCGAAGCCGGTCTGCCGGCAGGTGTGTTGAACCTGCTGCAAGGTGCTCGCGAGACTGGTGTCGCCCTGGCGGCGAACCCGGGCATCGACGGCTTGTTCTTCACCGGTTCCAGCCGCACCGGTAATCACCTGCATCAACAGTTTGCCGGTCGTCCGGACAAGATCCTCGCGCTGGAAATGGGCGGTAACAACCCACTGGTGGTTGATCAGGTTGCGGATCTCGATGCTGCCGTTTACACCATCATTCAGTCGGCGTTCATTTCTGCCGGTCAGCGTTGCACCTGTGCACGCCGCTTGCTGGTGCCGCAGGGCACCTGGGGCGACACGCTGTTGGCGCGTCTGGTGGCGGTCAGCCGTACGATTGAAGTCGGCGCGTTTGATCAGCAACCGGCACCGTTCATGGGCTCGGTGATTTCCCTCGGCGCTGCGAAAGCACTGATGGATGCGCAGGAACATCTGCTGGGTAACGGCGCAGTCGCGCTGCTGGAAATGACTCAGCCACAAGCACAAGCGGCCTTGCTGACCCCGGGCATTCTGGACGTAACGGCAGTAGCTGATCGCCCTGACGAAGAGCTGTTCGGCCCGCTGCTGCAAGTGATCCGCTACGCTGATTTTGAGGCGGCGATCGCTGAAGCCAACGATACCGACTATGGCCTGGCGGCCGGTCTTCTGTCGGATTCCGAAGCGCGTTATCAGCAGTTCTGGCTGGAAAGCCGTGCCGGCATCGTCAACTGGAACAAACAGCTGACCGGTGCTGCCAGCAGCGCACCATTCGGCGGTGTCGGCGCCTCGGGCAACCACCGCGCCAGCGCCTACTACGCGGCAGATTACTGCGCGTACCCGGTCGCTTCGCTGGAAACCCCGAGCCTGACCTTGCCAGCGACTCTTACGCCTGGCGTGAAAATGGCGTAACGCTCATTTGCGAGCAGGCTTGCTCCCACATTGGAATGCATTTCCCTGTGGGAGCGAGCCTGCTCGCGAAGGCCGCGCCCCAGTCTCAAAGAATAGTTACAGAAGCCATAACAACAGATTCTCGTGGAGCCTCGCTGATGAAATCCTATGAAGTCAATTTTGACGGTCTAGTGGGGCCGACCCATAACTACGGCGGTTTGTCCTACGGCAACGTCGCGTCCCAGAGCAACAGCCAGCAGTCTTCGAACCCGAAGGAAGCCGCGCTGCAAGGCCTGGCGAAAATGAAATCGCTGATGGAAATGGGCTTTCAGCAAGGTGTTCTGGCACCACAGGAACGCCCGGACGTGGCAGCCCTGCGTCGTTTGGGTTTCAGCGGCACCGATGCTCAGGTGATCGAGCAAGCTGCTAAAGATGCAATGCCGTTGCTGGTGGCCAGTTGCTCGGCGTCGAGCATGTGGGTGGCCAACGCCGCCACTGTCAGCCCGAGCGCCGACACCGCGGATGGCCGTGTGCATTTCACCGCGGCCAACCTGAACTGCAAATATCACCGCAGCATCGAACACCCGACCACCAGTCGCGTGCTGGGGGCGATGTTCGCTGACCAGAAACACTTCGCTCACCACGCCGCATTGCCAGCCGTGGCGCAGTTCGGGGACGAAGGCGCAGCCAACCACACCCGTTTCTGCCGTGAATACGGCGAAGCAGGCGTCGAGTTCTTCGTGTTCGGTCGCAGCGCGTTCGACACCCGTTACCCGGCACCGCAGAAATACCCGGCCCGCCAGACCCTCGAAGCCTCCCAGGCGGTTGCCCGCCTGCACGGCTTGAGCGATGACGGCGTGGTCTACGCTCAGCAGAACCCTTCGGTGATTGATCAGGGCGTGTTCCACAACGATGTGATCGCGGTGGGTAATGGCGAGGTGTTGTTCTACCACGAGGACGCGTTCCTTGACACCGAGCAGATGCTCGCTGAATTGCAGAGCAAACTCGCCAAAGTCGGTGGGAAATTTCAGTCGATCTGCGTGCCGCGTTCTGCCGTAACCGTGGAAGACGCCGTTCGTTCCTACCTGTTCAATAGCCAACTGCTGTCGCGTCCTGACGGATCGATGCTGTTGATCGTGCCGGAAGAATGCCGTGGCAACGAGCGTGTCTGGCAGTACCTGCAAGGTTTGACCAGCTCCGGCGGTCTGATCCGCGAAGTGAAAGTGTTCGATTTGAAGCAAAGCATGCAGAACGGCGGCGGCCCGGCTTGCCTGCGACTGCGCGTTGCGCTCAACGAAACCGAACTGGCGGCCGTCAACCCAGGGGTTATCATGACGGCACCGTTGTACGGCACCCTGACCGAATGGGTCGACAAGCACTACCGCGACCGCATGGCCGAAACCGACCTGGCGGACCCGCAATTGCTGCTTGAGTGCCGGACGGCACTGGATGAACTGACGCAAATCCTTAAACTGGGCGCGGTTTATCCATTCCAGATTAATTGAACGTCGAGAGCGTAAAAAACATGAGCGATACCCTGCAGCTGATCCTTGAAGACACCGACGGCACGCAACTGGAAACTTCCTGCACCCGCGTCGCGGTCATGTGGCAAGGCAAAGAGCTGTGGATTCAGCAAGACGGCCGCGGCCAATTGCTGATCGGCGTGGACGTCGAGGAAGGTGACGCTGAATACGCAAACCTGCTGCTGCGCCCATTGGCGACTAATCTGGTAAGTCTGCAACTGGAAATGGAACCGGCTGAAGTCGGTGACGAAGACCACGTGCACGGCCCGGATTGCGCACACGACCACTAAGGAAGCCGCTCTATGCTCGCCCTCGGCAAACTGCTTGAACTGACCCTCGCCGGCCGCGAACCGGCGGAGAAGACTCAACTGACTGTCGAAGGCGTGCGCATGCGCTGGTTGAGCGAAGGTGCGCTGGAAGTCCGGCCACCTGAAGCTCGCGACAACGGCCTGGACTTGCTGCTTTCGGCCGGCATCCATGGCAACGAAACAGCGCCGATCGAGTTGCTCGATCGCCTGTTGCACGACATTGCCCGCGGCGATCTCAAGCCGCGCGCACGTATTCTGTTCCTGTTCGGTAACCCGGAAGCGATTCGCAAAGGTGAGCGTTTCATCGAGCAGGACGTCAATCGGCTGTTCAACGGCCGTCACGAACAAAGCAGCGGCTCCGAAGCCCTGCGCGCGTGTGAACTGGAGCGGCTGGCGGCGAGTTTTTTCAGCCTGCCAGATCGCAACCGTCTCCACTACGACCTTCACACCGCGATTCGTGGCTCGAAAATCGAACAGTTCGCCTTGTATCCCTGGAAAGAAGGCCGTCAGCATTCACGTCTGGAACTGGCGCGTCTGCGCGCTGCCGGCATGGAAGCGGTGCTGCTGCAAAACAAGCCGTCCATCGTTTTCAGCTCCTACACTTACGACAAACTCGGTGCTGAGTCTTTTACCCTTGAACTGGGCAAGGCGCGGCCATTCGGGCAGAACGATGGGGTCAACGTCGATCTGCTGGAAACCCGCCTCAAACAGATTATCGAAGGCAGCGAGCCGGCCCAGACCGAAGAGGCGCTGGACGGGTTGCAGCTGTTTAGCGTGGCGCGAGAAATCATCAAGCACAGCGATAGCTTCCGCTTGAACCTGCCAGCGGACATCGAGAACTTTTCGGAGTTGGAAGTGGGTTACCTTCTGGCGGAAGACATCGCCCAGACCCGATGGATCATTGAGGAGGAGGGTGCCCGGATCATCTTCCCGAACCCCAAGGTGAAGAATGGCTTGCGCGCCGGCATCCTGATTGTGCCAACTACCGACGAAAACCTCGCCTGACTGACGCCGCTGTGAAGATCGTTCCCACGCAGAGCGTGGGAACGATCACTCAACTAGACGGCTACCGCGCGGGGCTCGCTACGACGCAACGCACGTATCTTGTGCAACGTATCCGCGCACGTTTTCGCCGCTTCCTGGCCTTTATGCACAAAGTGCTCGAAGAAGAACTTCTGATGTTCTTCGCCAGCATGGAAGTGGTGCGGGGTCAAAACCACGGAGAACACCGGCACTTCGGTTTCCAGCTGAACTTGCATCAAACCGCTGATCACCGACTGGGCGACGAATTCGTGGCGGTAGATCCCGCCGTCGACCACCAGGCCCGCCGCGACAATGCCGGCATAACGACCGGACTTCGCCAGTAGCTTGGCGTGCAGCGGAATTTCAAAGGCGCCGCCGACTTCGAAGAAATCGATCTCCGATTCCTGATAACCCTGAGCAATCATTTCGGCCACAAATCCCTTACGGCTCTGATCGACGATTTCCTTGTGCCAGCAGGCCTGGATGAACGCAACGCGCTCGCCCTGATGGTTTTTGCTTTTGCTATCGATTGCGGTGGGTTGCATGTTCTGACTCCTGTTTATGTAAAAAACAGGGCATATGAATCGAATGGGATTTAAGGGTACGCACGCTCGCACGAATGCCGGCGGACGGCCCTTTGGCGCCAATCCCGTTCTCTCTTCATCCGGACTATGACCGTCGGCCCCGGGATCACACCGGGTCTGCTGACCTTGCCGCCATCACAGCCATTGCCGTGCCTGTCGCCAAGCGCTCGCGGGCTATGCGCATTGCGCGCAATTACCGCCGGTGGGGAGTTGCACCCCGCCCTGAGAACGTTTTGCCGCCAGATTGTTTGGCGGCGAAGCGTTTTTAACACATATTTCTCACCTGTGCATTGCTGCTATCTGATGATTGCTATCGATTTTTTCGTCAGTTCAAGAAGCCTTTTCGTACCCAAGGGTTGATTATTCGTCGGCATGACCGCAGTAATTCCTGACTGAAAGGGATTTTCCCTGCTTACCGAGGCCAGATTCATGAGCGTTATTGATCTTCGCAGCGACACCGTCACCCAACCGACCGCAGGGATGCTCGACGCGATGGCCACAGCGGCCACCGGTGACGACGTTTACGGCGAAGATCCGACGGTCAATCGACTGGAAGCCGAGCTTGCGAATCAGTTGGGTTTTGCTGCAGCGCTGTTTGTTCCTACGGGCACCATGAGCAATCTGCTGGGCTTGATGGCCCACTGCGAACGCGGTGACGAATACATCGTCGGCCAGCAGGCTCACACCTATAAGTACGAAGGCGGCGGTGCGGCCGTGCTCGGTTCGATCCAGCCACAGCCGCTGGAAGTGCAGGCCGACGGCTCGCTGGACCTGGCGCACGTGGCAGCTGCGATCAAGCCGGATGACTTCCACTTCGCCCGCACCCGTTTGCTGGCGCTGGAAAACACCATGCAGGGCAAGGTTTTGCCGCTGGAGTATCTGGCGCAGGCTCGAAGCTTTACCCGTGAACATGGGTTGCAGCTGCACCTGGACGGCGCGCGACTGTACAACGCGGCGGTCAAGCTGGGTGTCGATGCCCGTGAGATTACTCAATATTTCGATTCCGTCTCGGTCTGTCTGTCCAAAGGACTGGGCGCGCCGATAGGTTCTGTGTTGTGTGGTTCGGCCGAGTTGATCGGCAAGGCACGGCGTCTGCGCAAGATGGTCGGCGGCGGCATGCGCCAGGCCGGGATTCTGGCGGCAGCAGGTTTGTACGCACTTGATAACAATGTTCAGCGTCTGGCTGACGACCACGCCAATGCGCAGTTGCTGGCTGAAGGCTTGCGAGCGGCGGGTTACGAGGTCGAGCCGGTGCAGACCAACATGGTTTATGTGCAGATGGGCGACAAAGCCGAGGCCATCAAGGCGTTTGCCGCCGAACGCGGGATTAAACTGAGCGCTGCCGGACGTCTGCGCATGGTCACGCACATGGATGTCAGTCGGGTTCAAATCGAGCAGGTCGTCGCGACATTCGTCGAGTTTTCGCGCAACTGATAGCGTTAGCGGTCCAATTGACCGTTTCTATCGTATAAACACGCTGTACCCCGCGCGCAGGGCCGATATAATGCGGCCCTTTGCCGTCGCTTCGTCTGTTGACGTTTCGCACAGGCCTTTGGCCGCAGCCTCCGTGGAAGAACCTAATGAAAAGCGCAGAAATCCGTGAAGCCTTCCTTCGCTTCTTCGAAGAGCAAGGCCACACCCGTGTAGCCTCCAGCTCTTTGATTCCGGGCAACGACCCAACCCTGCTGTTCACTAACGCGGGGATGAACCAGTTCAAGGACTGCTTCCTGGGCCAGGAAAAACGCGCGTACACCCGCGCGGTCAGCAGCCAGAAATGCGTGCGCGCCGGCGGCAAGCACAACGACCTGGAAAACGTCGGTTATACCGCCCGTCACCACACATTCTTCGAAATGCTGGGTAACTTCAGCTTCGGTGATTATTTCAAGCGTGACGCGATCACCTACGCCTGGAACTTCCTGACGTCTGACAAGTGGCTGAACCTGCCGAAAGAAAAACTCTGGGTCACTGTCTACGCCAGCGATGACGAGGCGTACGACATCTGGACCAAGGAAATCGGCGTTCCGGCCGAGCGCATGGTTCGCATCGGCGACAACAAAGGCGCGCCGTACGCGTCC
The DNA here is from genome assembly GCF_029963765.1 of Pseudomonas sp. UYIF39. Lineage (GTDB taxonomy): Bacteria > Pseudomonadota > Gammaproteobacteria > Pseudomonadales > Pseudomonadaceae > Aquipseudomonas. The sequence goes on along the minus strand of NZ_JALBYU010000023.1, from coordinate 68,123 downwards.
GATAACTTCTGGACCATGGGCGATACCGGCCCGTGCGGTCCTTGCACCGAGATTTTCTACGATCACGGCGCCGACATCTGGGGCGGCCCACCGGGCTCGCCGGAAGAAGACGGCGACCGTTACATTGAAATCTGGAACAACGTGTTCATGCAGTTCAACCGCACCGCCGATGGCGTGTTGCACCCGCTGCCTGCCCCGTCGGTTGATACCGGCATGGGCCTGGAGCGGATCAGTGCCGTGCTGCAACACGTTCACTCGAACTATGAAATCGACCTGTTCCAGAGCCTGCTGAGCGCATCGGCCAAGGCCATCGGTTGCACCAACGACAATCAGGCGTCCCTGAAAGTCGTCGCCGACCACATTCGTTCGTGCGGTTTCCTGATTGCCGACGGCGTGCTGCCGTCCAATGAAGGTCGCGGCTACGTGCTGCGCCGGATCATTCGTCGCGCTTGCCGTCACGGCAACAAACTGGGCGCCAAGGGCAGCTTCTTCTACCAGATCGTTGCGGCACTGGTCGCCGAGATGGGCGAAGCCTTCCCTGAGCTGAAATCCCAGCAAGCGCACATCGAACGCGTACTGAAAGCTGAAGAAGAGCAGTTCGCCAAGACCCTGGAGCAGGGCCTGAAAATCCTAGAGCAGGATCTGGCTGAGCTCAAAGGCGACGTGGTGCCGGGCGACGTGGTGTTTAAACTCTACGACACCTACGGTTTCCCGATGGACCTGACCGGCGACATCGCTCGCGAACGCAGCCTGACCATCGACGAAGAAGGCTTCGAGCGTGAAATGGAAGCCCAGCGCGTCCGTGCCCGTTCCGCCAGCTCCTTCGGCATGGACTACAACAGCCTGGTCAAGGTTGATGTGGCCACCGAATTCACCGGCTATGAAGCGACTAAAGGTTCGGCGAAAATCGTTGGTCTCTATAAAGATGGCCAGTCAGTCGACGTACTCAGTGAAGGCGAAGATGGTGTGGTTGTACTGAACCAGACGCCGTTCTACGCTGAATCCGGCGGTCAGATTGGCGACTGCGGTTTCCTTCAGGTCGGCAACGCGCGCTTTGACGTACGCGACACCACCAAAACCGGTGGCGCCTTCTTGCATCACGGCGTGCTGGCGTCGGGCAGCCTGACCATCGGCGCGCCGGTAGAGACTCATGTTGATGCCGAAGTGCGTCACGCGACTTCGCTGAACCACTCGGCGACTCACTTGCTGCACGCGGCATTGCGTCAGGTGTTGGGCGAGCACGTTCAGCAGAAAGGCTCGTTGGTCGACAGTCAGCGCCTGCGCTTCGACTTCAGCCACTTCGAAGCCATCAAACCTGAGCAGTTGAAGGCTCTGGAAGACATCGTCAACGCCGAGATTCGCAAGAACTCCGAAGTTGAAACCGAAGAAACCGATATCGAAACCGCCAAGCAGAAGGGCGCCATGGCGCTGTTCGGCGAGAAGTACGGCGACAATGTGCGCGTACTGAGCATGGGCGGTGATTTCTCCGTCGAGCTGTGCGGTGGTATCCACGCCAACCGTACCGGCGACATCGGCCTGCTGAAGATTATCAGTGAAGGCGGTGTGGCTTCCGGCGTGCGTCGTATCGAAGCGGTCACTGGCGCCGCGGCGCTGGCATACTTGAACGCTGCTGAAGAACAACTCAAGGAAGCGGCCAACATGGTCAAGGGGAGCCGCGACAACCTGATCGACAAGCTGTCGGCTGTGCTGGAGCGCAACCGTCTGCTGGAGAAGCAACTCGAGCAGTTGCAGGCCAAGGCTGCCAGCGCGGCGGGCGACGATCTGTCGGCTTCTGCCCTGGATGTCAAAGGCGTGAAAGTGCTGGCCGTGCGTCTGGACGGTCAGGACGGCAAGGCGCTGCTGGCGCTGGTCGATCAACTGAAAAACAAACTCGGCCGCGCAGTGATCCTGCTCGGCAGTGTCCATGAGGAAAAGGTCGTTCTGGTTGCAGGCGTAACCAAAGACCTGACTGGCCAACTCAAAGCCGGTGATTTGATGAAGCAAGCCGCTGCGGCAGTGGGCGGGAAGGGCGGTGGTCGTCCAGATATGGCGCAAGGCGGTGGTACTGACGCTGGCGCACTGGATGCGGCATTGGCCCTGACTGTTCCATTTGTAGAGCAGGGTTTATAAGGCAGTGTATCCGGCCCGCAGTCTAGTGGCGGGCCCGAACGCTGTTTGAGTGATTATTTGGGCGCCCTTCATGGGCAGAGGCGGCTTTGAAATGGCTTTGATCGTACAGAAATTTGGAGGCACCTCGGTCGGCACTGTCGAGAGAATCGAGCAGGTCGCCGACAAGGTTAAGAAATTCCGCGAGGCCGGCGATGACCTGGTGGTTGTGCTGTCTGCAATGAGCGGCGAAACCAACCGTCTGATCGATCTGGCCAAGCAAATCAGTGGCGACGGCCAACCAGTTCCTCGTGAGCTGGATGTAATCGTCTCCACCGGTGAGCAGGTGACGATTGCGCTGTTGGCCATGGCGCTGATCAAGCGCGGCGTGCCAGCGGTATCTTACACAGGCAGTCAGGTGCGGATTCTGACGGACAGCGCTCACAATAAAGCGCGTATCTTGCAGATTGATGAACAGAAGATTCGTGGCGATCTGAAGGCCGGTCGTGTGGTTGTTGTCGCCGGTTTCCAGGGCGTCGACGAGCACGGCAACATCACCACCCTCGGTCGTGGCGGTTCCGACACCACCGGCGTGGCCCTGGCGGCAGCCTTGAAGGCTGACGAATGCCAGATCTACACCGATGTCGACGGCGTCTACACCACCGACCCGCGTGTGGTGTCCGTGGCTCAGCGCCTGGACAAGATTACCTTCGAAGAGATGCTGGAAATGGCCAGTCTCGGTTCCAAGGTGTTGCAGATCCGTGCGGTGGAATTCGCCGGCAAGTACAACGTTCCGCTGCGCGTACTGCACAGCTTCAAGGAGGGTCCGGGCACCCTCATTACTATTGATGAAGAGGAAACCATGGAACAGCCGATCATTTCCGGCATCGCTTTCAACCGCGATGAAGCCAAGCTGACCATCCGTGGCGTGCCAGACACCCCGGGCGTTGCATTCAAGATACTCGGCCCGATCAGTGCCGCGAACATCGAAGTCGACATGATCGTGCAGAACGTTGCGCACGATAACACCACCGACTTCACCTTCACCGTGCATCGCAATGACTTCCAGGCAGCGCAAACCGTGCTGGAAAACACCGCTCGCGAGATCGGTGCCCGTGAAGTCGTTGGCGACATCAAGATTGCCAAGGTGTCGATCGTCGGTGTCGGCATGCGCTCCCACGCAGGTGTGGCCAGCCGCATGTTCGAATCCCTGGCGAAAGAAAGCATCAACATCCAGATGATCTCGACTTCGGAAATCAAAGTCTCCGTAGTGATCGAAGAGAAGTACCTGGAGCTGGCTGTGCGCGCTCTGCATACGGCATTCGAACTGGACGCACCGGCCCGTCAGGGCGAGTGATGCGTTAACCGAAGGGCGCGGTCTGACCGCGCCCTTTTGTTTTTTTGAATGGTGCGACTCGAGGCTGTTCTTTTGCTCGCGCTAGTCAATACTCAGGCATGTAGGGCTGCGATCGTTCCGGTTGTAGGTCGAGTGCCTTTTTTTTGCAGACTGTTGTCCCTGAAATGAAATGCGTGAGGAGAAAGGTATGCTGATTCTGACTCGTCGGTGCGCAGAAAGCCTGATTATTGGTGATGGCGAAATCACCGTGACCGTGCTCGGCGTCAAAGGAAATCAAGTGCGTATCGGTGTCAACGCCCCGAAAGAGGTTGCGGTCCACCGTGAGGAAATTTACCTGCGTATAAAGAAAGAGAAGGACGAAGAACCAAGCCATTAATTTTTATCGTTTTTTATGTTTGCAAACGGGGAAGAAGCTGGTTAATATACGCCCCGTGTTGCGGAGAGCTGGCCGAGTGGCCGAAGGCGCTCCCCTGCTAAGGGAGTACACCTCAAAAGGGTGTCGGGGGTTCGAATCCCCCGTTCTCCGCCATTATTTGCGTAGTACGTTGTAATCTAGCTTCTTCGGTAAGTGTTTGAAATTACTAGAAAAAGTGCTTTACATAGAGATTAAACGGCCTATAATGCGCGGCAACAAATGCACTCGTAGCTCAGCTGGATAGAGTACTCGGCTACGAACCGAGCGGTCACAGGTTCGAATCCTGTCGAGTGCACCATTTAAGAGTCATTTGCAGTAATGTGAATGACTTGGCTTCAACCAGTTGTGATCTGGTATAAAAACACAAATGCACTCGTAGCTCAGCTGGATAGAGTACTCGGCTACGAACCGAGCGGTCACAGGTTCGAATCCTGTCGAGTGCACCAAACACCAAAAAGCCCGCGTTTAACGCGGGCTTTTTGCCGTCTGGGATTTGGCTTTTCCTTTGGTGCATCCTCTCTCATCGAACTCGACGTGCGCGCTACGACCTCGCTGGGTGTTGTAACGGTAGCTCGTGGCTGAATTGCGAATACTGATCTTGTCTGGCTTGCCAAGTGCGCTCTCGACGTCCTGCTGATTCATGCCGGCAACAACCCGCTGATTGATGATCGCTTCGCGGCGTTCTTTAGCGCTGATGAGGTTTCCACATTTGTCCTCGGTCTTGCCGACGACAGTTGGATCTCTCCTTTTGATTTTCATACCTGATATTTCGCGATTCTCGGCTTCCGGCATGAGAGCGGTCACGCTGCCCGGTGTGAAGGTGCGTACATCCTGCAGCGAAAGGCTTTCTCCGGCCGCACAGCTCAACGTCGTGAAGGTAATGCTCCCGTTGGCCCCCTCGCAGCGGTGAACGGTCGTGGCAAGCGCCCAGGGCGTCGGGCAGAACAGGGTGATCAACAAAAAACAAAATGCATTGGATGGCATCAAACGTCCTCCGTGACGGTCCAACTCAAGGGTAGTCGTTACATTTTTCGTCTGTGGTGTGTTTTCTTTTCAGGATGAGTCGTCGCAGTTTTAGAGGTCAGGACTGCACTCAGCTTTGTCTTGCAACCGCTTGTTTCAGCCACGATTTTTTAACGTTTAAAACCGTCGGGCGGTGTATCATTGCGCCCGTCAGCCCCGCCGGGGCTTGTGGAATACCTCCATGGACTTACCCAGTAGTTACTCAGTACCCCGTTTTTCCAATCATGAATTGACTGATTGATCCTTCCGGCGTGCCCCGCTGCTGGGAGTGGAGTTCGCCTATGTCTGAAGTTGAAGTAAAGAAAACGCAGGAAAGCTTGCAGGACCGCCTCGCTCAAGTTGTTGAGCTGCTGCAGCGTCAGCGGGTGGTCGAAGACCTGACTCATCGCCAGGAAGGTCCGCATCATGACCGGGTCGAGAGCCTGGTTCACCGGCAAAACCTCGTCGAGTTGCAACGCAAGCTCGATGATCTGCACTCCGCCGACGTCGCCTACATCCTTGAAGCCTTGCCGCTGGGCGATCGTCTGACGCTCTGGCAATTGGTCAAGGCCGATCGCGACGGCGACATTCTGCTCGAAGTATCCGATTCGGTTCGTGAAACGCTGATCGCTGACATGGACGATCACGAGCTCCTGGCTGCGGCGAGGGACATGGACGCCGACGAACTTGCTGACCTGGCCTCCGAGCTGCCGCGAGACGTCGTCCACGAGCTGATGGAAACCCTCGATGGTCAACAGCGTGAGCGCGTCCGCTCTGCGTTGTCCTACGATGAGGAGCAGGTCGGTGCGCTGATGGACTTCGAGATGGTGACGATCCGTGAGGATGTCAGTCTCGAAGTGGTTTTACGTTACCTGCGGCGCCTCAAGGAATTGCCCGGCCACACTGACAAACTGTTCGTGGTCGATTACGACGGCGTGCTCAAGGGTGTATTGTCGATCAAGCGTTTGCTGGTCAATGACCCGGAAAAACAGGTTTCGGAAGTCATGGCCAGCGATCCGGTGAGTTTTCACCCGGACGAAGACGCCTATGACGCTGCTCAGGCGTTCGAACGTTACGACTTGATCTCGGCACCCGTAGTCGACAAGAACGGTAAGCTGATCGGCCGTCTGACCATCGACGAAATGGTCGACCTGATTCGTGAAGAGAGCGAAAACGAAGTTCTCAACATGGCGGGTCTGCGTGAAGAGGAAGATATTTTTGCGTCAGTCTGGAAATCCCTGCGTAACCGTTGGGCCTGGCTGGCAATTAACCTGATCACCGCGTTCATCGCATCCCGGGTGATTGGTCTTTTCGAAGGCTCCATCGAGAAATTGGTGGCGCTGGCGGCACTGATGCCGATCGTGGCGGGTATCGGTGGCAACTCGGGTAACCAGACGATCACCATGATCGTTCGGGCCATGGCGCTGGATCAGGTCAGCACCGGCAATACTTCGCGCCTGATGCGCAAGGAATTGGCGGTAGGTCTGATCAATGGCCTGGTGTGGGGTGGTGTGATCGGCGTCGTCGCCTATCTGCTGTATGGCAGTTGGTCTCTGGGGGTGGTGATGACCGCTGCCATGACGCTCAACCTGTTGCTGGCGGCATTGGCAGGGGTGTTGATTCCCATGACCCTGGCGCGGCTTGGGCGCGATCCTGCGATGGGCGCCAGTGTGATGATCACTGCCATGACGGACAGCGGCGGGTTCTTCATCTTTCTCGGGTTGGCGACGATCTTCCTGCTCTGACTTATCGACATTAAAAACCCGCCAATCAATCGGCGGGTTTTTTTGTGCTCGAATTTCAGGCAAAAAAAAGCCAGCGATTAAGCTGGCTTGAACTTTCGGATGAAATCAGGAAGCGTCTGCGGCCATTTCGGCATCATGCGCAATCAGCGAAACGAGAGCGTTCTGCTGACGGTGGGAGAGTTGGCGGAAGCGTTGCAGCAGTTCACGTTCGTGCAATGACAGCTCCGGGCTGTCCAGACGCATGCTCAATTCTTCGCCCAAAGCGCCTTCCTGAATAAGGCTTTGCTCAAGGCGCGCGATGATTTCGGAGTTCATGCTGCGATGATGATTGCGAGCCACCTCGGCAATGCGTTCACGCATTCCGTCTGGCAGACGTACGACGAACTTGTCAGCCGTACGGCTGGAATAAATTGCCTGTTTCAATGGGCGCATATATTTAACCGGTTAGTTCAGGGGAGCGGTTCTCGGGATTGGCCGCAGGATGTCTGATAGGACAAGCGGTCTGGCCAAATGTTCAACCTGAATTGATAGAGGCTCGCATCATGCCTCAAAGTAGCCAGTTCATTGGCGTCAATTCTGTGACAAATATTGAACTGGATAAAGGCGTTATGCCAGCACCAATTATCAGAAATGCGGACTGGTTTGGAAAGTTTGCGCTGGTCCGTATTACTGGCCGCACCCTATTGCCCGACAGGTGATGTCCTGAGACGCCTGATGGCGCATGCTGTGCAGATTCGATCAGTGTTCCTTACTTGTACAGGATAGTGGCAATTGGCCGATTTACTAGGGGAAGACGTGCCGTGCGAGGTGATTTAAAGATGGATGGCAGGCTGATTTACTTGATGGGGCCTTCTGGGTCCGGCAAGGACAGCCTCATCGAAGCCGCTCGAGAGCCGTTGCAGACGCTCAATTGTGAAGTGGTGCGTCGGGTCATCACGCGTTCGGCCGAATCAGTGGGCGAAGACGCGATTGGCGTTTCCCGGGAAGAGTTCGAGCAACGCAGAGTCGAGGGCGATTTCGCGCTGTGCTGGAACGCCAATGGCCTGGATTACGGTATTCCGATCGAAATAGATCAATGGCTCAATGACGGTCGACATGTCTTGGTCAACGGTTCTCGCGGCCATCTGGCTGAGGCGCTGCATCGGTATCCAACGCTGTTGCCGGTTCTTTTGACGGTCAAGGATGAAGTCCTGCGAGAGCGTCTGCTGCGCCGTGGTCGCGAGAGTATTGCGGAGATTGAAGCAAGGTTGCATCGCAATGGGTTATTCACGGCAGAGGGTTCAAGTGGAGATACGCGGATCCATCGCCTCGACAATTCAGGCGAACTGTCCACTACAGTTGCCAATCTGCTGGATCTGTTGAGGGGTTAACGCAGTACCGGATCAAACTTGATCTTTCGGCCGGCAATCAGCGCCAGCATAAACAGCGCACCGAACACGCCGCTGGCGATCAAAGGCAGGGTGAGGACCGTATCCTGGACCACTGACAGATGAAGAATGCCGCTCAGTAAGGCTAGGATGAAAAACCCTGCGGCTGATTTGGACATGCGGTGCTCCTGATGGGGTGATTCAAAATACCAAACGTTCTGAAGACTGAGCCGGCAGCAAAATGCCTTCCTGGCTTACCTCTTGGCTGACAAAGCTACGCTGATCGCTCATAACCGCCAGTTGAGGCGCTCTTTGCACCTGAAGGTAATGAGGCATGCGTTGAGCAACCGGCTCAACACCGCTCTCGGGGACAGAATGAAAGCCCAACAGAATCGCCAGAGCGATCGCGTTCGAGAGTAAAAGGGCGCTTTTCATGAGGCTGACCTCTATTGTTCTACGAGAACAGCTAAAGCAGCCCGCATGCCAAGAGTCTAACGCCAATTAAATCCTTTAAAAACAATGAATTAAGATATTTAGCCGACGTGCTCGCATTGCATTTTGCAATGATGGCTTTTTGTGGTGATGCAATTTGCACGGTAAACAAAGCCACACTTCTGCGGGGCGTCTGCCTACACTTAAAAAGCCCAACGGACGACATGACAAAAGCGGGGCTGCCCGTTAACATGCACGCCGTCCATCGCACCGCGTTTCTTCGTGGTCGATCTGTGTCTCAGTAGCTCAATTGGATAGAGCATCCCCCTCCTAAGGGGAAGGTTGGCAGTTCGAACCTGCCCTGGGACACCATTAATTCGTATCTCTTCGGTCACCTTCTGACAGGCATATTCACCTCGTCAGCAGGTAGCACCAAGAGGCAAAAAAGCCCCGCCGGGCAGTTCTCCGGCGGGGCTTTTTTACGCGCCATCACCCGACGATCTACATGGAAAGTCTGTCTTTGCTGTGCCTTACTCCAGACACAACTCATGGAGCGACGTCGATGCGGCGTAGAGGTACAAAATTCTGGTTATGGACCAACACGCAGTTACCCCTCCATGCGCATGAAGAGGTACTCAGCAATGGCCTGCATATCGAGGTTTCGATGAGCATTACTGCGCGGCGTTGAAGTGGGGCGCTCAGCGGGCGAGGGAGATTGTCGCGGACACCCAGGAGTTCGTCTTGCATTGATGGGGCCGAATCCAGTCGTACCGATGCATCAAGAAATGGCTGATATCGCGCTGGGCTTCTTGAGCAGTTCTGTAGCCCGCGGTCGGTATCCAGGTTGGGTGCCGGGACATCGGACTCCCGATTCAAGATGTTCGGGATATCCAACCGTTCGACCGTCGCTCGTTTATAGGCATGAGAACCTGGCTGTTTGCTCACGAGGTCAAGCTCACGCATCAAGCTGCGCACTTTGAACCGACCGAGTTGCTCACCACCGTCACGCATCAACGAGAGAAGGCTACGGCTGCCGGCAGCACTGCGACTTTGTGAGAACAACTCGCTCACCCGGCTGCGTAACCGAAGCCGTTCGACATCAGGCGTTCGGCGCTTGAGGCGGTGGGCGTAATAACTTGATCGATTGATCTCAAACACTTTGCACAGCCAATCAATCGGCTCATGGACGCTCAGCTGATTGATCAGCGCGTACGCTCGTGATCTTCCGACATCAAGAGCGCGGTAGCCTTTTTTAGTATGGATTTCTCTCGCTCAAGGCGAGCGATCCGAGCTTCCAACTCCTGAATTTTCTGCTGTTCCGGGGTCAGCGCTTTGCTCTGCGGCGTAACGCCTTTGCGCTCCTGCTGAACCTGGTCGACCCAACGGCGTAGTGCCGACTCTCCGACACCGAGTGAACGGCTGGCTTCGATGTAGCTGTAGTTTTGCTTGAGCAAGAGATCGGCAGCCTCGTGTTTGAATTCAGCAGTAAAGGAACGGCGTTGTTTGGTCATCTGACACCTCGATCTGGCGAGCATTCTCGCCTAAATGGGTGTCTGGTTTCATTAGACCACTACGGGATAATCCCGTTTTTCAATAACACCTTCAAATATTTAGCGCGTACTGAGCGGCATGACTTCTCAAGGGAACGCCACTACTGGCCGATAACCCGAACAGTGATGGTCTTCTTCTTAAATTGCCTGGAAATCTTCGATGCTGTCGTATCACCAAAAGCGTTTTTTGATCGTCGATGATTTCTCGGATTTCCGCAGTTCCGTCAGGTCCATGCTGCGCGAGCTTGGCGTCAAGGATGTCGACACCGCCGACACCGGTGAGCAGGCGCTGCGTATGTGTTCGCAGAAGGCCTACGATTTCATCCTGCAGGACTTTCACCTGGGCGACGGCAAGAAGAACGGTCAGCAAGTGCTTGAAGACCTGATGATCGAAAAGCTGATCAGCCATGAGGCCGTGTTCGTCATGGTCACAGCCGAGACCAGTCAGGCAATGGTGCTCAGTGCGTTGGAACACGAACCCGATGCGTACCTGACCAAACCGTTCAACCGTTCCGGCCTGGCTCAACGGCTGGAGCGGCTGGAGCAACGCAAGACCTTGCTCAAGCCGATTCTGCAGGCCCTTGATCGAGGCAAGCCGGTTGAAGTGCTCAATGCCTGCATCGCCTTGTGCAAACAAGACATCCGCTATTCGCCGTTGTGCCTGCGCTACCGCGCCGATGCCTTGCGCGACCTGAATCAGAACGAGGCGCTGGAGCGTCTCTATGACAGCATCATTGCTGATCGACCGTTGCCGTGGGCGTTTGCCGGTCTGGGCAAATTGCTGTTCAAACGTGGCCAGGTCGGTCAGGCCAAGGGCGTCTATGAAAAAGCCCTGAAAGTGTTCCCGATGATGCCGGCGCTCTACGACGGCATGGCCGATGTACTGGTCGCCGAAGGCGATACCAAGGCGGCCCAGCGTGTGCTGGAAGAGGCGATACGCTTGTCGCCGCTGGCGGTGCGTCGGCAAGCGCAGTTGGGCAAGTTGGCGATGGCCAACGAAGATTTCGACACCGCCTCCAAAGCCTATCGCCAGGCCGTGGCGCAGGGCGCGCAGTCACGTTTCAAGGATGCGGAGAGCAACCTTGGCCTGGCCCATGCCTTGATCAGTAAAGGCAGCGAAAAAGGCCTGGATACCCGGACTCGACTGGAAATCAACACGACGCTGAGTGCGGTGGCCAAGGAAAACCCTTCCGACCCGGGTCTGCAGATTCGTGCGAGATTGATGAAAGCCACCAGCCTGCTGCTCAACGATGCCGAAACCGCCGAGAAGCTCACCGAGCAGGCGATGATGCGCCTCGATGGCATGGAACAGTTCATGAGCGCCGAAGCGGCGCTGCTGGTGGCCAAGCAACTGCAGATGCTCGGCCAGGCCAGCGCCGGTGCCTCGATGTTGAAAAACTGCGCGGAAATCTATGGCGACGACCCGACGGTGATGAAGGGCATCGCCAAGTTGACCGACGATCCGACCATCCTCAACTCCGGCAATGCCGCTGCGGACCTCAACCGTCAAGGCGTGCGGGTGTACAAGACCGGCAACCTGGTAGAGGCGCGGCAGGTGTTCCGCAAAGCCCTGGCGCTGCAACCCAAGAACATCAGTATCGCGCTGAACATGGCGCAGTCGCTGCTGCACGGCACCGACACCGATGTCCCTTCGGCGGAGCTGGAAGAATGTCGGACGTGCCTGAAAATGGTCGGCCTGATGCCCGACACCGATGCGCGTTTTCCCCGTTATCAGAAGTTGCGAAGCAAGGCGTTTGGCGAATGAACAACAGCGAACAGGCACTCGATTTTTCCACGGTGATTGCCTCCACCGTGCACGACATGAAGAACTCCCTGGCCATGCTGATGCAGGCCCACAGCCAATGGTTGGCGCGCTTGCCGGATCCGCAACACTACACCCCGGAGCAGGGCGTGATCGAATTCGAGTTCTCTCACCTTAATGGCATGCTGGTGCAGTTGCTGGGGCTGTACAAACTCGGCGTCAACCAGATGCCGTTGCAACCGGCCTACCATGAACTGGATGACTTCATCGAAGCGCAATTGGCCTGCCACCAGGACGTGTTTGCCAGTCGCGGCATCATGGCGACCTATCAAGTGGACCCGTTGAGCCCTCTGGGTTTCTTCGACCGGGAGCTGATTGCCTCGGTGCTGGGCAACAGCATCAACAACGCCATTCGTTACGCCCGCCACGCGGTGTTGATCAGCGTCAGCGATGACGCCGGGCAATTGGTGCTGACCGTCAACGACGATGGCGAAGGTTATCCACCCGAGATGATCGAGCGTCAGGCCGATTACGTGCAGGGCATCAACCACAGCAGCGGAAGCACTGGCCTGGGCCTGTACTTTGCCGGGCGGATTGCCGCACTCCATCAACGCAACGGCGTGGGCGGACACACCGAAATCAGCAATGGCGGCCCGCTGGGCGGCGGCGTGTTCAGCCTCTATCTGCCCTGACCGGTTCTTTTTGTTGGCCGCTGCTTGATATTCCGAACAGGCGGAGCCTATTTTGTGCGGGTCGCCGTTCGCGGCTCGCACAACAACAAAGGATTGCGTCATGACAACCGATGGCCATCGCTCACTCGCACAGCGACTGACGGGCATTGATGAGATTGAATGTGTCACGCCGGATTTGAATGGCGTACCCCGTGGCAAGGTAATGACCGCCGAAGGCTTTCTCGAGGGGCGGCGTTTGCAAATGGCGCGGGGAGTGCTGCTGCAATGCATCATGGGCGGATACCCGCCAGCGCGCTTTTACGGCAGCGATGATGGCGACCTGGCGCTGGTGCCCGACCCTGCACAGATTCATCGCTTGCCGTGGAGCCAGCCGCCGCGAGCCTTGGCCATTTGCGATGCGGACGAGCTGACCGGTGGCAGCTCAAAGCTGTCGACCCGCGGCCAATTGAAGGCCGTGATCGCGCGTTACGCGGCCCTCGGCCTGGCGCCGGTGGTGGCGACCGAGCTGGAATTTTTTGTCTTCGCAGCCAATACCGACCCGACTCAGCCCTTCCAGCCGCCGTTAGGCCTGGACGGTCGTCGCGAAGACGGCCATTCGGCGTTCAGCGTCAGTTCCAATAATGGCTTGCGGCCGTTCTTCAATGAAGTCTACGCATGCATGGCGGCCCTGGGCTTGCCGCGCGATACCTTCATGCACGAGATGGGCGTCAGCCAGTTCGAGATCAACCTGCTGCACGGCGACCCGCTGCTGTTGGCCGACCAGACACTCCTGTTCAAACATCTGCTTAAAGAAGTCGCGCTCAAGCATGGCCTGACCGTGGTTTGCATGGCCAAGCCGCTGGCGCACACGCCGGGCAGTTCGATGCATATTCACCAGAGCATCATCGAGATCGGCAGCGGGCGTAACGTGTTCAGCGACAAGGCTGGTGAGCCGACGGCGACCTTCCGTCATTTCATCGCGGGTCAGCAGGCCGGCATGGCGGATTTCACTGCGTTGTTCGCACCGAACGTGAACTCGTATCAGCGCTTGTGCCATCCGTATGCGTCGCCGAATAATGCCTGCTGGTCCCACGACAATCGCGCGGCCGGATTGCGTATTCCAGCCAGTTCTCCCGCCGCTCGTCGGGTCGAGAACCGTTTGCCGGGGGCTGATGCAAATCCTTACCTGGCGATCGCTGCCAGCCTTGCCGCAGGGTTGTATGGCATTGAACACAAACTGGAGCCGAGCGAACCGATCCAGGGTGAATTCGAAGTACCGGACAATCTTTCATTGCCGTGTACCTTGCATGCGGCACTTGAGCGTCTGAAACGTAGCCAATTGGCGAAGGAACTGTTCGGCAAGGAGTTCATCGAAGGCTACATCGCCTCGAAGACTATCGAGTTGACCAGCTTCTTTGATGAAATTACTCCCTGGGAGCGGCGTGTTTTAGCGGCCCAGGCCTGACGCCCCGTCGACATCGGGCTATCGTTTGTCGGTAGCCCGAAACTCACTGCAAGGAGCCGCTCGGAACGCCGATGCGCCAAATCTGGAAACCCTTTCGAGCGCTTTATTTTGCCTCGCTGATGATGTTGATCGGCTCTGGCCTGTTGAGTACTTACCTGGCCTTGCGCCTGGCCGCCGATCACGTCGACAGCCTGTGGGTCGGTGCGTTGATGGCGGCCAACTATTGCGGCCTGGTGCTGGGTGGCAAGATCGGCCACCGGCTGATTGCCCGGGTCGGGCATATTCGCGCCTATTCGGCCTGCGCCGGGATTGTCGGCGCGGCGGTGCTGGGTCATGGCCTGGTGGACTGGTTGCCTGCCTGGATCTTCCTGCGGGTCATCGTTGGCCTCGGCATGATGTGCCAATACATGGTCATCGAAAGCTGGCTCAATGAGCAGGCCGAAGCCTCGCAGCGCGGGACGGTATTCAGCGGCTACATGATCGCCTCATACCTGGGGCTGGTGCTGGGTCAGTTGATTCTGGTCATGCACCCGGGCCTGGGCCTGGAACTGCTGATGCTGGTCGCCTTGTGCTTCGCGCTGTGCCTGGTGCCGGTGGCCCTGACTCGCCGGATTCACCCGGCGCCGTTGCACCCGGCACCGATGGAGCCGCGGTTCTTCATCAAGCGCGTGCCGCAGTCGTTGAGCACGGTGCTGGGGGCGGGGCTGATCATTGGTTCGTTCTACGGCCTGGCACCGCTGTATGCCTCGCAGCAGGGGTTGTCCACGGAGCAGGTTGGTCTGTTCATGGGTAGCTGCATTTTTGCGGGGCTGCTGGTGCAATGGCCGTTGGGCTGGCTGTCCGACCGTTATGACCGGGCGCTGTTGATCCGCTGTTTTGCCCTGGTCCTGGCGCTTACCGCGTTGCCGCTGGCAATCATGCAGCAGGTACCGCTGGAGATTTTGTTTATCACCGGGTTCTGCTGTTCGCTGGTGATGTTCTGCCTGTATCCGCTGGCGGTGGCATTCTCAAACGACCACGTCGAGGGTGATCGCCGGGTGTCCCTGACAGCAATGCTGCTGGTGACCTACGGCGTCGGCGCCAGTATCGGGCCGCTGGTGGCGGGGGTGCTGATGAAGCTGTTCGGCAGCCACATGCTCTATGCCTTCTTCAGTTTCTTTGCGTTGGTGCTTGTGTGGCGGATTCGCCCGAAAGCGGTGACCAACCTGCATGTGGTGGACGATGCGCCACTGCATCACGTCGCCATGCCGGACAGCATGTCGAGTTCACCGTTGGTCGCTTGCCTTGACCCCCGTGTCGATGAGCAGGTGGTTCAGGATCAGATGCAAAACCCGATCAACCCTGAGCCGGAACCTGAATCAGAGACCGAAACCGATCCGCCGCCCGAAGACCCTGATGCACCTCGCGAGCAAAGTTTTACCGAGGCCAGGCCATAAAAAGCAACGCATAAAAAAAACGGGCAGTCACCGCAAGGGACTGCCCGTTTTCAATTAAAGGGTCGTATTACATGTCGTCTTTGTCGAAGCGCCGCGCTTCGCGCTGAAGCTGATAGACGAACCGCTCGACCTGCCGCTGCACCAGCCCGCTCATGTTGTGAAAGCGTACGCCGGCGAAGGTGATGGAGATCCTTTCTTCGAAGTGCAGGTAACGCAGCTCGACGGGTGCCGTCATGTTGCCAAAGGGCAGGGCGGCGATGAAGCGGTCATAGACCTGGCCCAGTTGCAGGCTGTCCGTTATGTCGCCTTCGAAGCGCAACTTGCAGCCGGTGGCTGAGATGTCCAATAGCTTGCCGCTGATCGGCGACTTGAGCTTTTCACCGCCCAGATCGACGTTGACCAGTTGTGCCAGCTTCAATGCTGCGCGGAATGCATTGCGACGCTGGTGGTAAACCACCTCGGCGGGCAGGGCGCCACGGTAGCAGCGACCGCCACCAGATTCGTCGATGGTCAACGGGCCGTTGCTTTCCCAGGCAATACGCACGCCGTCGTGAAAGCCTTCTACCTTGAACGGTTCGCCGGCGAGCAGGAAGCGTTCACCATCGCGGGGAATCATTTCGTCCAGGGCAATCATGTTGCTGTCACGGTCAATGTCCACCAGATAACTCTGGAAGCGCTGGCTGCGCTCATGGAACGTGATGATCAGCGGATCATGGCTGTCTTGCAGCTGGCGCAGGTTGCCGGAGATCTCCAACGGCGTGGTGAGCACCTTGGGTGGCTGCGGAGCATCTTCCGCGCTTAAGGCATTGAACACGGTTCATCAATCTCCAGACAAAATATGACTACTACTAGCCGGCATATTGCCAGCATGTTACGCGTCTTGATAGTGCGCGCTTTTCAGCAGGCTCAAGCCTGACTGAGCGGGCGCGGCTTCGCAAGCATGGAGGTTGATCCGCGTGCATCATAAAGCGCTGGCGGCTCGCCGCCGTTGAGGATTTTCAGCTGATTGGCCGTCGCGGCCTGTTGCACCAGGATCGACTGGCCATTCTTGACGTTGGCCGCTTGGCACTGAGCCAGAAGATCGGTCAATACATCGCTCTGCTCCAGCAGCTGATCGCCAATGCTCGAATGGCTGGCAAGTTGCTCCAGGCCGTTGCGATTGGTCGGCAGGCTGAGGCTGGCGAGGATTTCACTGCGCTTGCGGCCATGCTGATCGAGCAAAATGATCAATGCCTGTTTCTGCGCCAGAATCTCTTCGAGCAGTGGCATGTCGCGACCGTGCAAGGCGAGGGACTCGGTTTGCAGTAACTCCAGCAAGTGCTGTGCTGGAGCGAAATCGTCGGTGATCAGTTGCAGTAAATTAGTGTCGTGCATGGCTGGCCTTGGGTTTTAAGCGTCCAAAAGCCTGGCGCAGGCCTTGGCCTAGCGCTGGGCTTCGAAGTTGAGCAGTTTGCTGGCTACACGGTTGCTGTCGACTTTGTAGCTGCCATCGGCAATCGCTGCTTTCAACTCGGCCACACGGGCGTTGTCGACGGCAGGCTGATCGCGCAGCTTGTCAGTGACCTTCTGCAACTGTTGAGCCTCATTGCTGAGGTGTACCGATTCCCCGCTTTTGACGGTACTGGCCTGTTCGGCCGGGGTATTCAGCGGTGCGGGTTTGCCGGCTTCGGCGGCTTCCTTCGCGGTGCTGGTACGTGTACTACCGGTAAGTGACGAGGAACTGTTTAAACGGCTGAAATCGATGACCATGACAAAAAACCTCTGGGTATTTGGACGCTTGCCATGTTTTCGGCCATACCCTGAAAAACTTTAGGCCCAATTATCAATGAGCTTGCGCGCGTCAGCGCTTGCCCTGCATAGGGCACAGTCTAGGGAACAGTCGAGTGGCGCGCCAGTGTTCTACATGGCCACTTCCACCTGACCGGGCGCGGTGACTTGCGCCTTGATGACCCGCTGGGAGTTGAGGTTTTTCACCCTGATCTGTTCACGCAAGCCGCCGTTGGACAGCGCTTCACCCGGCATGCGCACGCTGAGCGTTCCACTGTGGGCGGTAATCACCACCTGGTCGCCCTTGCTGATGACTTCTGCCTGTTCCATGTGCACCAGGGTCATGACCTGGTCGGCGACCATTGGTCGGGTAAGTTTCTGCCCGATCGCCTGGTCGACGGAAGTCAGGTAACCCTGGCTGATCAGACTGATGTCACGCTCGCGCAGGGTCACATCCTGGGGCTCGACGATACCGGCGCGTCGCAGCGGGCGGGTGGTGGTCACAATGTCGCGAAACAGGCGCACTTGAGCAGGTACGAAGACCGTCCAGGGGGACGCGCCTTCGCAAGCAACCTTGACCGTAACGCGCCCCAGCGGCGTGGCCGGGCTCTCCAGGGTCGCTGTCAATTCCTTGTCGCACATGGGCATGCGCAGCCGCGGATCGAGCTTCTTGACCTCGATCTCGTATCGGCCTTCTGTTTGACTAGTGGCCAGATAGTCTTCTACGGTGAATTCAAGAAAGCCCTGAGTGACGCCGATAAGCATGTCAGGCAAGGTAACCGCGTCAGCAAGGGCAGGGCAGCCAGCGTTGAGCAGGCAGACGGCCGACACCGCGCAAAGCAATTTGCGGGCGTTTGATGTCAGGCGTCGGAAAAATGTCGGTTCTGTGTTCATAAGAGTTAAAAAGCAAGCGCCGTGCCGTTTAGTGAAGAATGCACGTCGCAACACACTTAAGCGTTGGTGTAGGAGTCTGTGCATGGCTGGTGTAATGGATGCGGTAAACCAGCGCACGCAACTGGTAGGGCAGAATCGCCTTGAGCTGTTGTTGTTCCGTCTTGACGGCCAGCAGCTGTATGGGATCAACGTGTTCAAGGTTCGGGAGGTGCTGCAATGCCCCAAACTGACGCTGATGCCAAAATCCAGTCCTGTCGTGTGCGGTGTGGCAAATATTCGGGGGGCGACTATTCCGATTCTTGATCTGGCGATGGCGACCGGTTCCGGTGCGCTGAAAGATCAAAGCAATCCCTTTGTGATCATCACGGAGTACAACACCAAGACCCAGGGCTTCCTGGTGCGGTCGGTGGAACGCATCGTCAACATGAATTGGGAGGAGATTCATCCGCCACCCAAAGGCACGGGACGCGATCATTACCTGACGGCTGTGACTCGGGTCGACAATCAGTTAGTCGAAATCATCGATGTCGAGAAAGTGTTGGCAGAAGTGGCGCCGACACCGGAAGCGATTTCCGTCGGCGTGGTGGATGTCGAAACCCAGCACAAAGCGCTCTCTTTGCGAGTTCTGACAGTCGATGACTCGTCGGTGGCGCGCAAGCAGGTGACCCGATGCCTGCAGACGGTCGGTGTCGAAGTGGTGGCGTTGAACGACGGTCGGCAAGCGCTGGATTACCTGCGCAAACTGGTCGACGAGGGCAAGAAGCCGGAAGAAGAGTTCCTGATGATGATTTCCGACATCGAGATGCCGGAGATGGACGGGTACACCCTCACGGCCGAGATCCGCAACGACCCTCGCATGCAAAAGCTTCACATCATCCTGCATACTTCGTTGTCGGGTGTATTCAATCAGGCGATGGTCAAGAAGGTCGGTGCCGATGACTTCCTTGCCAAATTCCGTCCTGATGACCTGGCATCCCGGGTAGTCAACCGGATCAAAGCAGCAGACATCAGCTAGGGGCCTTCTGCCCCTAACGGTTAATACGATTTAAGAGGCGGCATCTTTGTCTACGGGTAATTTGGATTTCGAACAGTTCCGGGTCTTCCTGGAAAAAGCCTGTGGCATTTTGCTCGGTGAAAACAAGCAGTACCTGGTCTCGAGCCGTCTCAACAAACTGATGGAACAGCAAGGCATCAAGTCCCTGGGTGAGCTGGTCCAGCGCATCCAGACCCAGCCGCGCAGCGGTTTGCGCGAGATGGTGGTGGATGCCATGACCACCAACGAAACCCTGTGGTTTCGTGACACCTATCCGTTTGAAGTCTTGAAGAACAAGGTGCTGCCCGCAGCGATCAAGGCCGCCCCTGGCCAGCGTCTGCGGATCTGGTCGGCGGCGTGTTCGTCGGGTCAGGAACCTTATTCTCTGTCGATGTCGATCGATGAGTTCGAGCGCGTGAACATGGGCCAGTTGAAGATGGGCGTGCAGATCGTTGCCACCGACCTGTCCGGTACCATGTTGACCAACTGCAAGACCGGCGAGTACGACAGCCTGGCCATCGGCCGCGGCCTGTCGCCCGAGCGCCTTCAACGTTACTTCGACCCGAAAGGGCCGGGGCGCTGGGCCATCAAGGCACCGATCAAGAGCCGGGTGGAGTTTCGCTCGTTCAACCTGCTGGACAGCTACGCGAGCCTCGGCAAGTTCGACATCGTGTTCTGCCGCAACGTGCTGATCTACTTCTCCGCCGAGGTGAAGAAGGACATCCTGTTGCGCATTCACAGCACGTTGAAGCCAGGCGGTTATCTGTTCCTCGGTGCTTCCGAGGCGCTGAACGGTTTGCCCGATCATTACCAGATGGTCCAGTGCAGCCCGGGGATCATTTACCAGGCGAAGTGATTCGTTGGCGTTATCAAAAAACGGGAGTCCTCAGGGGCTCCCGTTTTTTTTTGCCTGCGATTTTTGGGAGGTCGGCGGCAGAAAAGCGGCAGGCGGCGGAAATCGGTTGCCGCTTTTCTGGCATTGCTGCATTGCCACTGCCCGCAAAGCCCCGGTTTACGGGCTTTTTTCAATTGGCACGACGCTTGCTATGTTCATGTTACGAAAAATCAGGTCACCCGAAGGTTTCCGACATGAGCATCAGCTTCGATAAAGCGCTCGGTATCCACGAACAAGCCCTGGGCTTCCGCGCTCAGCGTGCCGAAGTCCTGGCCAACAATATCGCCAACGCCGACACCCCGAACTACAAGGCTCGGGATTTGGACTTCTCGAAAGTGCTCGCCGCGCAGAACGAGAAGACCAAGAGCGGCACTTTCGCCTTGAACATGACCAACAGCCGTCATATCGAAGCCGAAGGCCTGGGCAATGGCGACGAATCGCTGCTGTATCGCACGCCGATGCAACCGTCGATCGACCAGAACACCGTGGACGCCCAGCTGGAACAGTCGAACTACGCGGAAAACGCGGTCAACTTCCAGGCCAGCTTCACCCTGCTCAACAGCAAATTCAAAGGGCTGGTGTCAGCCCTGCGCGGAGAGTAAGCCATGTCCCTATCCAGTGTTTTCAACATTGCCGGTAGCGGCATGAGTGCCCAGACCACTCGCTTGAACACCGTCGCCAGTAACATCGCCAACGCCGAGACCGTCTCGTCGAGCATCGACCAGACCTACCGTGCACGGCACCCGGTATTCGCCACCATGTTCCAGGGTGGCCAGAGCGGCGGCAGCGATTCGCTGTTCCAGAACCAGGACGCGGCCGGTCAAGGCGTGCAAGTGCTGGGCGTGGTCGAAGACCAAAGCAACCTTGAAGCGCGCTACGAGCCGAACCATCCGGCGGCCGATGCCAAGGGCTACGTCTACTACCCGAACGTCAACGTGGTGGAAGAAATGGCTGACATGATTTCCGCGAGCCGTTCGTTCCAGACCAACGCCGAAATGATGAACACCGCCAAAACCATGATGCAGAAGGTCCTGACCCTCGGTCAGTGATAAGGGGCGACTCAGATGAGTGTTACCGATACCACTAGTGGTTTGAGCCTCAATGACATCCTGGCCAATTCCTCGATCAAGACCAGCGCCAGTGCCGACGGCCTGGCGTCGGCGACGAACAGCGCCACCGGCAAAAAGGCCCTGGGCAAGGACGCGTTCCTGCAGTTGCTGGTGACGCAACTGAAAAACCAGAACCCGCTGGAACCGCAAGACAACGGTGCGTTCGTTGCCCAGTTGGCGCAGTTCAGCAGTCTGGAAGGCATCACCACGCTCAATGACACCGTCAGTGGCCTTGCGAGCAATTACAACTCGTCCCAGGCGTTGCAGGCGTCGTCGCTGGTCGGGCGTTCGGTTATTGCACCGGGCGGCACGGCGGTGGTCGATACCTCCAAGAGCTTCAGCGGCACCATTGCCGTACCGGCGTCGGTGGACCCGGTCAAGGTCAAGATCACCGATGCCGATGGCAAGGTTGTCCGCACCATCGACCTGGGAAGCCAGGTCGCCGGTACTTCCAGTTTCATCTGGGACGGCAAAGACGATGCAGGCGAAGTAGCCAAGGCGGGTACCTATACCTTCGGCGCTACGGCGACCTACGACGGTCAGGCAACCTCACTGGTGACGTACCTGCCGGCAACCGTCAACAGCGTGACCATCAGCCAGACAGGCGGTGAGTTGATGCTCAACCTGGCCGGGCTGGGCAGCATCGCCCTGTCCAAAGTACAAACTATTGGTATGTAGAGCCGACTAACACGGCACAAAGGAGTGGAATATGTCTTTCAATATCGGCCTTAGCGGTCTCTATGCAGCCAACAAACAACTGGACGTGACCGGCAACAACATCGCCAACGTCGCGACCACCGGTTTCAAATCGTCCCGTGCGGAATTCGAAGACGTGTACTCGGCGACCAAGCTGGGTTCCGGCAACAAGACCACCGGTAACGGTGTGCGTCTGGCCAACGTTTCCCAACAGTTCACTCAGGGCGACATCAACAACACCGGTAACGTGCTGGACATGGGCATCAACGGCTCCGGCTTCTTCGTGCTGAGCAACAGCGGCTCGCTGTCCTACACCCGTGCCGGTACGTTCAAGGTCGACAAGGACGGTTACGTCACCAACACCGACGGCACTTCGCGTCTGCAGGGCTACGGTGTGGATGCCAATGGCAAGATTCAGAATGGTGTGTTGACCGACCTGCGCATTGACACCTCCAACCTGGCGCCGAAAACCACCACCACCGTGTCGTCGACCATCAACCTGAACTCTTCGGCTGATGTGATTGACCAGGCGGTTGTGACCAACAAGTTCGATCCGACCAAGTCAGCCACCTTCACCAAGCAGTTCAGCACCCCGATTTTCGACACTCAGGGCAACCAGCACACCATGGATCAATTCATGGTCAAAACTGGGGCTAACACGTGGGATACCTACACCCTGATCGATGGTCGCAACCCGGATGGCAGCGACCCTGCCGTTGCCGCTACCGCTCCGGTTCCTTCGACCATGACGTTCGATACGTCAGGCAAGCTGGTTCAGGTCAGTACTCCGCCCGTTCCGACCATCAGCAGCGATCTGAAGATCATGAACTGGACTCCGGGCACTGTGACCGCCGGCGTCTGGACAGCCAACGGCGCCGCCGCCAGCCCGGCGGGCGTGACCATCTCCATGGCCAATACCACGCAGTTCAACGCCGATACCGCGCGTTCGATTCCTGCGCAGAACGGTTACGCCACTGGCCAGATCACCAACCTGACCATCGACGGTAGCGGTGTGTTGCTGGCTAACTTCAGCAACAACCAGACCAAGCCTATCGGCCAGATCTCCCTCGCCAGCTTCACCAACGAGCAAGGTCTGCAGCCAGTCGGTGGCACTAGCTGGAAAGAAACCTACGCGTCGGGTATCCCGGGCTACGATGCGCCGGAAACCGGCACGCTGGGTTCGATCGCCTCCAACTCCCTGGAAGAGTCCAACGTCAACCTGACCAATGAACTGGTTGACCTGATCAAGGCGCAGAGCAACTACCAGGCGAACGCCAAGACCATCTCGACTCAGAGCACCATCATGCAGACCATCATTCAGATGACCTGATGCGGGTTGGCTGAAAGCGCTGCACAAAGAGCCCCTCAATCGAGGGGCTTTTTTATGGCCGACACAAACCTGTAAGAGCAGGCAAAAGAAAACCCCCGACAAACCAGAGGCCAGTCGGGGGTTTTGAGTAAGCGCTTTGCGGCGCCTACCGGCTTAGCTTATTGGCAAGCTTCGCAATCCGGCTCGTCGATGGCGCAAGCTTTCGGCACTGGAGCAGGGCCGGCAGGTGCTGCCAGGACCGAATCTTCACCGTGGTTGCCGCCGCTGGAAACAGCGTTCAGCTTACCGGTGTTGATGGTCGACTTCTCGGTGCTGGTCGCGGCCAGGGCACGGAGGTAGTAAGTGGTTTTCAGACCACGGTACCAGGCCATGCGGTAGGTCACGTCCAGCTTCTTGCCCGATGCGCCAGCGATGTACAGGTTCAGCGACTGAGCCTGGTCGATCCACTTCTGACGACGGCTTGCCGCGTCAACGATCCACTTGGTGTCCACTTCGAAGGCAGTCGCGTAGAGCTCTTTGAGTTCTTGCGGGATGCGCTCGATCTGTTGCACCGAACCGTCGTAGTACTTCAGGTCGTTGATCATGACCGAGTCCCACAGACCGCGAGCCTTCAGGTCGCGAACCAGGTACGGGTTGATCACGGTGAATTCGCCCGACAGGTTCGATTTCACGTAGAGGTTCTGGTAGGTCGGTTCGATCGACTGCGATACGCCAGTGATGTTGGCGATGGTCGCGGTCGGTGCGATGGCCATGATGTTGGAGTTACGAATGCCTTTCTGAACGCGGGCACGAACCGGTGCCCAGTCCAGGGATTCGTTCAGGTCAACGTCGATGTACTTCTGGCCACGTTGCTCGATCAGGATCTGTTGCGAATCCAGTGGCAGGATGCCTTTGGACCACAGCGAACCCTGGAACGTCTCGTAGGCGCCGCGCTCGTCGGCCAGGTCGCAGGAAGCCTGGATCGCGTAGTAGCTGACAGCTTCCATCGACTTGTCGGCGAACTCGACGGCAGCGTCGGAACCGTAAGGAATGTGCTGCAGGTACAAAGCGTCCTGGAAGCCCATGATGCCCAGACCGACCGGACGATGCTTGAAGTTGGAGTTCTTCGCTTGTGGCACCGAGTAGTAGTTGATGTCGATAACGTTATCGAGCATGCGAACGGCGGTGTTCACGGTGCGTTCCAGCTTGGCGGTGTCGAGCTTGCCGTTGGTGATGTGGTTCGGCAGGTTGATCGAGCCCAGGTTGCAAACGGCGATCTCGTCCTTGTTGGTGTTCAAGGTGATCTCGGTGCACAGGTTCGAGCTGTGAACCACGCCGACGTGCTGCTGCGGGCTGCGCAGGTTGCACGGGTCTTTGAAGGTCAGCCATGGGTGGCCGGTTTCAAACAGCATGGACAGCATTTTGCGCCACAGGTCTTTGGCCTGGATGGTCTTGAACAGCTTGATCTTGCCCGGGTACTCGGACAGGGCTTCGTAGTACTCGTAACGCTCTTCGAAGGCCTTGCCGGTCAGGTCGTGCAGGTCCGGCACTTCGGACGGCGAGAACAGGGTCCACTTGCCGTCATCGAAGACGCGCTTCATGAACAGGTCAGGGATCCAGTTGGCGGTGTTCATGTCGTGGGTACGACGACGATCATCACCGGTGTTCTTGCGCAGTTCGATGAACTCTTCGATGTCCATGTGCCAGGTTTCCAGGTAGGCACAGACAGCGCCTTTGCGCTTGCCACCCTGGTTAACGGCAACGGCGGTGTCGTTCACGACTTTCAGGAACGGAACAACGCCCTGGGATTTGCCGTTGGTGCCCTTGATGTACGAACCGAGTGCACGAACCGGGGTCCAGTCGTTGCCCAGGCCGCCTGCAAATTTCGACAACATGGCGTTGTCGTGGATCGCGTGATAGATGCCCGACAGGTCATCCGGCACGGTGGTCAGGTAGCAGCTGGACAGCTGTGGACGCAGGGTGCCGGCGTTGAACAGGGTCGGGGTCGAGGACATGTAGTCGAAGGACGACAACAGGTTGTAGAACTCGATCGCACGGTCTTCCTTGTTCTTCTCTTCGATCGCCAGGCCCATGGCCACGCGCATGAAGAAGATTTGCGGCAGTTCGAAGCGGATACCGTCCTTGTGGATGAAGTAACGGTCGTACAGGGTTTGCAGGCCCAGGTACGTGAACTGCTGATCGCGTTCGTGGTTGATCGCCTTGCCGAGTTTTTCCAGGTCGAAAGTCGCCAGGACCGGGTTCAGCAATTCGAATTGGATACCCTTGGCGATGTACGAAGGCAGGGCCTTGGCGTACAGGTCGACCATTTCGTGGTGAGTCGCGCTTTCGGCGACTTCCAGGAAGTTCAGGCCTTCGGCACGCAGGGTGTCCATCAACAGGCGAGCGGTCACGAACGAGTAGTTCGGCTCACGCTCAACCAGGGTACGGGCGGTCATCACCAAAGCGGTGTTGACGTCGGTCAGGGCCACGCCGTCGTACAGGTTTTTCAGGGTTTCGCGCTGGATCAGGTCGCCGTCGACTTCTGCAAGGCCTTCGCACGCTTCGGTAACGATGGTGTTCAGGCGGCCCATGTCCAGAGGAGCAAAGGTGCCATCGGCGCGGGTGATGCGGATCGACGGGTGAGCGTTGACTGCTTCTTCGGCCGGTGCGTGGGCGGCGCGTTCTTTCGAACGACCGTCACGGTAGATCACGTAGTCGCGCGCCACTTTCTGCTCGCCGGCACGCATCAGGGCCAGTTCGACCTGGTCCTGGATTTCTTCGATGTGGATGGTGCCGCCCGAGGGCATGCGACGCTTGAAGGTCGCGGTGACTTGTTCGGTCAGACGGGCAACGGTGTCGTGGATTCGCGACGAAGCGGCAGCGGTGCCGCCCTCAACTGCGAGAAACGCTTTGGTGATAGCGACGGTGATCTTGTCATCGGTGTAAGGAACGACAGTGCCGTTACGCTTGATCACGCGCAGTTGGCCAGGCGCGGTGGCGGACAGATCCGAAGTCGAATCAGCGGCCTGCGGCAAGGTGCCCTGCGGGTTCTCGCGAGTTGTGTCGGTTTGCATGGGGGGTTGTCTCCACATTCTCTATGTTTGTTTGGGCACCATCTGGGTGCCCACCGTTCCGTCCTGAAGCACTACAACCGGCGAGGGGCCGGGCATACCAACTTCGGGACAGATCAGGAAGGGGCAATTGGGGCGCCGCTTCCATGCCGAAGTCTTTGGTCCAGGCCTTGAACCTGAAACCGGGATCCTTTTGGGTGACAGTAATTGACTGCAACACCCGTACCGTTAACGCCGTCTTCGGCTCGAAAACAGTAGCCATCCGCACGCGCGGTTTGGTCTTTCGAAAATACGTTTGGTTCAACCGGAAAGAGGCAATAAAAGCGCTTGAAATCGGTATCCGGTTTGTGTTTGGTTTTTGGCGTAAAACCCTACATGTAGGGTTTTTTTGGCGCCGGGGTACAAGATAATGCGTTTTGGAGGGTGTTGCAACGTACTGCCTGTGGATAAACCTGTGCGTAAATTGTGTGTGAAACGTGGAACGAGCGTGTAGGCCGCGACCTAGCTGGAGCGGACCGTTTTTCACTGATTTTCACCGATTGAAAACAGTCGCTCGGGTTTTTAAGGGCGCGAACCCTATCACAAAAAACCGCGTTGTCCGAACGCATTTACCGGCTTGTGTTCTTGGCGAGTGACGTTTATACAATCGGCCAATGCAGATGCATTCTTATCCTCCCCAATCATTACAAAAAGACGGGCGGATCCTTCCTTATTAAGTGTTGTTGGCAAGCAGAGGTCACCGTGGAGCAAGAAGCCTGGCAGGTATTGATTGTCGAGGACGACCAGCGTCTGGCCGAACTGACCCGCGACTACCTGGAAGCCAATGGTCTGCGCGTATCGATCGAGGGCAACGGCGCCTTGGCCGCGGCACGGATCATCAAGGAGAAACCGGACCTGGTTATCCTCGACCTGATGTTGCCGGGTGAAGACGGACTGAGCATCTGCCGCAAGGTCCGCGACAAGTATGACGGCCCGATCCTGATGCTCACCGCCCGCACCGACGATACCGATCAGATTCTTGGCCTGGACCTGGGCGCCGACGACTACGTGTGCAAACCGGTTCGCCCACGTCTGCTGCTGGCGCGCATCCAGGCGCTGTTGCGACGCAGTGAAACCCCTGAAGTGGCGCCGGAAAAACAACGGCGCCTGCAGTTCGGTCCGCTGGTAGTGGACAACGCATTGCGCGAAGCCTGGCTGAACGACAACGGCATCGAGTTGACCAGCGCCGAGTTCGATCTGCTCTGGCTGCTGGTGGCCAACGCCGGGCGCATCCTGTCCCGGGAAGAGATTTTCACTGCATTGCGCGGCATCGGCTATGACGGCCAGGACCGTTCCATCGACGTGCGTATCTCGCGCATTCGCCCGAAAATCGGCGATGACCCGGAGCATCCACGGCTGATCAAAACCATCCGAAGCAAAGGTTATCTGTTCGTTCCTGAAGCCTGCACCCTGTGAACTCGATCTTCCTGCGCATTTATGGCGGCATGTGCGCGGCGCTGATTCTGGTGGCGGTGCTCGGCGTGCTGGCCTTGCACCTGCTCAACCAGGTGCGCGGCGAGCAATACCGCGAACGCCTGGCCCACGGCACGTTCTCGCTGATGGCCGACAATCTGAACCCGATGAACGAAACCGAGCGCCACCGGGCCTTGCTGGTGTGGGAGCGGTTGTTGGGGATTCCTCTGGCACTGAAAACCTTTGCCCAGACCGACCTCGACCTCACCCAACGCACCCGCGTGCTGCGCGGTCAGGCGCTGGTGGAACAGACCGGTCCGCATGCGGCGAAGGTTTACCGGTTGGTCAGCGACAAGGAACAGCTGGTGCTGACCGGCGAAGTCCAGCAGATCAGCGAACAACTGGCCCGGGCGACTATTTACCTGTTGGCCGATGAGCTGGTGCGCTACCCGGTGGCTGAGCAACCCGAGCGCCTGGCGCAGTTGAAGCGCGATAAAGGGTTTGGTTTCGACTTGCGGCTGGTGAAGGTCGAACAGGCGGACATGGACGAGGACCAGAGTCGCCGGGTGTCCGAGGGTGACACGGTAATGGCGCTGGGCAAGGGCGGCGATTCGATCCGGGTGTTTGCCGGCATGGTCGGTACGCCGTGGGTGCTGGAGATCGGCCCGTTGTATCAGATGAATCCTTATCCGCCGGAATGGCTGGTACTGATCGCGGCCCTGGGTTTGAGCCTGATCGGTTTGATCGTCTATTTGTTGGTGCGCCAACTTGAGCGTCGTTTGCGTGGCCTGGAAGCGGCCGCCACGCGCATCGCCAAGGGCAGCCTGGAAACCCGCGTGCCGGCACGCGGCGCGGACTCGGTGGGACGGCTGGCTTCGGCGTTCAACGGCATGGCCGAGCACTTGCAGCAGTTGCTGGCGATCCAGCGTGAGCTGGTGCGCGCGGTGTCTCATGAGCTGCGCACACCCGTGGCGCGGTTGCGTTTTGGTCTGGAAATGATCGGCTCGGCCACCACGCCGCAGGCGTTGGAAAAATACTGTGAAGGCATGGACCACGACATCGAGGATCTCGATCGCCTGGTGGACGAGATGCTCACCTACGCACGACTGGAGCAGGGTTCGCCGGCGCTGAATTTTCAGCGGATCGATCTGGATGCGTTGGTCAATCAGGTGATCGAAGAACTGGCGCCGTTACGCGCCGAGGTCACGGTACAGCGCGGTTTGTGTTTGTCCGCCGCTGACAACGACGACGCTTGGGTCGAGGCCGAGCCGCGTTACCTGCACCGGGCGTTGCAGAACCTGGTGAGCAACGCCATGCGCCATGCCCAATCACGGGTGACCGTCAGCTATCAGGTCGGGCAGCAGCGTTGTCGAGTGGATGTCGAGGATGACGGGCCGGGCGTGCCGGAAACGGCCTGGGAGAAGATTTTCACGCCATTCCTGCGCCTCGATGACAGCCGTACCCGCGCCTCCGGTGGGCATGGGTTGGGATTGTCCATCGTGCGGCGAATCATCCATTGGCATGATGGCCGGGCGTTGATCAGCAAGAGCAAAAGCCTGGGCGGGGCGTGTTTCAGTTTGAGCTGGCCGAGGAATCAGGAGAAACGGTGAGATTTTGGTTGTCTGTGAGGGTCCCTCACAGACGCTACAAATACTCAGGCCTTGATACTGACCAGACTCAACAACTGCCCATCCACCACCCCAAACTGAGCATCCAGCTCAGTACCGTTACGCCACTCACTGGACAGGTCAGTCAGCAACCGTAGCCGTACTTCACCGCTCTCGCTCCATTCCAGCACTTCGGCATGTTCAAAATAAAAGCGCTGCTGAACGATCGGATACAGCGCCTTGAACAGGCTTTCCTTCACCGAAAACGTCAGGGTCACCAGCATCGCCAGCTGATCGCGTCGGCCAGCGGTCATGCGTTGCAACTCTGGCGGGGTGAGGATTTCCCCGGCCAGTCGCTCGGCCCGTTCAGGGTTGAGCAGGTTTTCCAGGTCCATCCCCAGGCCGCGCCAGTGGGTTTTCTTCGCGACAATCGCCGAGGCTCGGCCAGTGCTGTGGGTGATCGAGCCCGTGATGTGCGTCGGCCACACCGGTGCCCGGTCTTCGCCGATGGCCGGGATAAAGCTCAGCCCTTCCAACTGTTGCAACGCAGCCCGAGCGCAAACCCGCCCGGCGAGGAACTCCGCCTGACGCTTGGCGACCGAACGCTGGATGGTGGGCGGCGGCTCGATGGCGCTGCGCTGGAAATCATCGCTGGCCAGTTGCGAGGTATCGAAGTGAGTGCTCAACAGCACCGTATCGGGCAGCGCAAACGGCAGCGGCCAATGGGCATCGAGTGGGGTGCAGCAGACGGGGAGGGCGGGGGCGCGATTCATGTGGGGCATTTTGCCGGGTTGCCACGTTTGAGGGTAGTGTCAGTGGGCTTTTGTGGTGAGGGGATAAATCCCCTCGCCACAAAAGCCCCTTGCCACAGGGGTTACCTGATCAGCCAAAGATTTTTTTGAAAAACGCCTGCATGTCCGCCCAGGACTTTTCATCCGCTGCTTTGTTGTAGCCAATATCCGGCCCGGCATGATCGCCATGGCTCAGACGATCCGCATCAGGATTACTGAACCCATGCTTGGCACCTTTAAGGCTGACAAATTTATAGTCAGCCCCAGCTTTGTCCATTTCAGCCTTGAACGCTGCCACGTTATCCGGCGTGACCATGCTGTCCATCGCCCCATGTTCAACAAGGATTTTCGCTTTCACGCTGCCAGGCGTTGCAGCCGTGTTAGTCGCCAGCGCACCGTGAAAACTCACCACGCCCGCCAGCGGCAATCCCTGACGTGCCGCATTCAGCACCACGCCACCGCCAAAGCAATAACCGATAGCGGCGATTTTGTTCGGGTCGGTTTGCGGCTGTTTCTTCAGCAGATCGAGCCCGGCCTGAAAGCGCGCGCTCGCCACGCCACTGTCTTTCAACGTTGCCTGCATGAAGGCCATGGCGTCCTTGGGATGCTCCGTGTTCTTGCCATCGCCATACATGTCGATGGCCAGCGCGCTGTAGCCCAGACCGGCGAGATCACGGGCGCGACGCTTGGTGTATTCGTTGAGCCCCCACCATTCGTGCACCACCACCACGCCTGGGCGTGCGCCTTTGATGGCGTCGTCATAGGCGAAATAGCCGATCATTTTGCTGCCGTCAGCACTTTGATAGGGGATTTCCTGAGTCTTGATGGCTGCTTGAGTCAGCCCGCTCGAGGCCAGCAAGACGAAAGCGAGAAACATGCGCATGGTCGGATCTCCTGCAAAAAAGTCGTCAAAAACAGCTGGGTCGATCTGGTTCAGCTTAGGTTCAGAGTGCGTTCAGGGGGAGTTCAGGGCCGGGTGAGTAACCTTGCCCCGTACCCAAATAGCACATAGCGCATAAGGAACTCCCCTATGACTGGCTTCAAAAAACTGCTTCTGGCTTTCACTGTCCTGAGCGCGAGTACCGCGGCTTTCGCTTCCGACGACAATTTCGCCAGCCTTACTTTTGGACAGACCAGCGACAAGGTCAAAAAGTCTCACGCCCTGAACGACAATCTCAACCACCCGAACGCAGACGGCGTGATCGGCAAGGACAATACCTGGGGTGTGCGTCTAGGCCAGCAAAACAGCCAGGGCCGCTACTACGCCACCTACGACAACGTGTCGGGCTCACACAATGGCATTAAACTGCGTCAGGAAAACCTCCTGGGCAGCTACGATCTGTTCTACCCGGTGGGCGGCAGCACCAAACTGTTCGGCGGCGCCACGGCCGGTTTGACCAAAATGACTCAGGATTCCCCAGGCTTCAGCCGCGACAGCGACATCGGTTACGCCATCGGCGGCCAGGCGGGTGTCCTGCAACAGGTTTCGCAAAACACCTCGGTGGAACTGGGTTACCGTTACCTGCGCAGCAACGCCAGCACCGAGATGAGCGAGCGCGGTGGCAGCAAACAAGGTTCGCTGGACCTGACCAGCAGCGCCCAGACCTACCTGTCGGCGAACTACGCTTTCTAAGAAACGTTCTGCGAAAGGCTGCGCCGGATCAACCCAAGCGGCTGATCCGGCGTTGCCATGTTAGCCATTGAGGTACGCATGCCTCTGGAGATGTTGATTTGCGTAGGAGAGCGTTATGAAACTGCTGGTCGTCGAAGATGAAGCGCTGTTGCGCCATCACCTGCAAACCCGCCTGACAGACAGCGGCCACGTGGTCGAGTCCGTGGCCAATGCCGAAGAGGCGCTGTACCAGACCGAGCAGTTCAACCATGACCTGGCGGTGATCGATCTCGGCCTGCCGGGCATGGGCGGGCTCGACCTGATTCGCCAGCTGCGCTCGCGCGGCAAGACCTTTCCGATCCTGATCCTCACCGCGCGCGGCAACTGGCAGGACAAGGTCGAAGGCCTCGCCGCCGGCGCCGACGATTACGTGGTCAAGCCGTTCCAGTTCGAAGAACTCGACGCGCGCCTGAATGCCTTGCTGCGCCGCTCCAGCGGTTTCACCCAATCGACCATCGTCGCCGGGCCCTTGCTGCTGGACCTCAATCGAAAACAGGCATCCCTTGATGATCAACCGCTGGCGCTGACCGCTTACGAGTATCGGATCCTCGAGTACCTGATGCGGCATCACCAGCAAGTGGTGGCCAAGGACCGCTTGATGGAGCAGCTCTATCCAGACGACGACGAGCGCGATCCGAACGTGATCGAAGTGCTGGTCGGCCGTCTGCGCCGCAAACTTGAAGGCCCGACCGGCTTCAAGCCGATCGATACCGTGCGTGGCCTCGGCTACCTGTTCAATGAGCGCTGCACTTGATTCGTTCCCTTCGTGTCCGTTTGATGCTCGCCGCCACGCTCCTGGCGGTGTTGTTCATGCTGGCGTTGTTGCCAGCCATGCAGGGTGCGTTCAGTCTGGCGTTGCAGGACTCGATCGAGCAGCGCCTGGCGTCAGACGTCACCACGCTGATCTCCGCCGCGCGGGTGGAAAACAACACCCTGCAAATGCCGGCGCAGTTGCCCGATGAACGCTTCAACCTGACCGACAGCCGTTTGCTCGGCTACATCTATGACCGCGAAGCTCACCTGGTCTGGCGCTCCAAAGCCACCCGCGAAGAGAAGATCAACTACAAACCGCGTTACGACGGACGTGGCAACGAGTTCGCAAGGATTCGCGAGGCCAACGGCCAGGAGTTCTTCGTCTATGACGTCGAAGTCAAACTGCTCGGCGGCAAGAGCGCGGCGTTCAGCATCGTCGCGCTGCAACCGGTGCGTGAGTACGAAGCCACCCTCAAAGGCCTGCGGGAAAACCTCTACCTCGGATTCGGTGCCGCCTTGCTGGTGTTGCTCGCGCTGCTGTGGATCGGCCTGACCTGGGGCTTGCAGGCGTTGCGCCGGCTCAGTCAGGAACTGGACGAAATCGAAAGCGGCACCCGCGAAAGCCTCAGCGAACAACACCCGCGCGAACTGCTGCGCCTGACCGGCTCCCTCAACCGCTTGCTGCACAGCGAGCGTGAACAACGCAGCCGCTATCGCGATTCCCTCGACGACCTGGCCCACAGCCTGAAAACCCCGCTGACCGTGCTGCAAGGCGTCAGCGAAGACATGGCCAAGCGCCCGGCTGATCGCGACCAAGCCTGGGTGCTGCAAACCCAGATCGAACGCATGAGCCAGCAGATCAGCTATCAATTGCAACGCGCCAGCCTGCGCAAAAGCGGTCTGGTGCGCCACCAGGTACGCCTGCGCCCGGTGCTGCAAAGCCTGTGCGACACATTGGACAAGGTCTACCGCGACAAACGCGTGAGCGTCGCCTTCGATCTGCCGGACCCGTGTTACGTGCCGATCGAACAGGGTGCCTTGCTGGAAATGATGGGCAACCTGCTGGAAAACGCCTATCGCCTGTGCCTCGGCGAAGTGCGCATTAGCGTGCGTGAAAGCCTTGGCGGGGTTGAGTTGTGCGTTGAGGATGATGGGCCGGGCGTGCCTCCGGATCAGCGGGCGCGGATTCTGCAAAGGGGCGAGCGGCTGGATCGGCAGCATCCGGGGCAGGGGATTGGGTTGGCGGTGGTCAAGGACATTATTGAAAGCTACAGCGCCAAGTTGACGCTGGGGGATTCGCCCATGGGTGGGGCGGCGTTTCGGATTCATTTTTCGGTGGTTTGAGATCGGTGCGTGACCGAAAAGATCTTAATTCTCTTGCGCGCGGTAGGCCCCAGGCGTCAACCCGGTCCACTTCTTGAACGCCCGATGAAACGCCGATGGCTCTGAAAACCCCAGTTGCTCGGCAATCTGCTGCAACGACAAATCCGCCCGCCCCAGATGATAAATCGCGATGTCCCGGCGCAGCTGATCCTTCAACTCCTGAAAACTCGACCCTTCCTCCCGCAAATGCCGACGCAAGGTTTGCGGGCTGATGTGCAGGTGCGCGGCCACCGCTTCCAGGTCCGGCCAGCGTGAACTGTCGCGGCTGAGCAACCGTCGCAGCTGACTGCTCAAACTGTCACCGTCATCCGGGCGCGAGAGCAGGTCGGCGGGGGAGTGTTCGAGGAAATGTTTGAGCGTCCGTTCGTCCTGCAACAGCGGCATGTTCAGGTAGCGACTGTGAAACAGCAGGCTGCTTTGCGCCGTGGAAAACGCCAGAGGGCAGGGGAACAGCAAATCGTATTCGGCGCCGTGCTCGGGTTTCGGGTAGCTGAACGTCGCCTGTTCCAGCCGAATACGCTGGCCGATCAGCCAGCTGGCGAGTCGATGCCACACCATTAGCTGGCTCTCGGTGAGGAAGTGGTCCGGGTCGCGGAATTGCGAATCGTCGAGGCTCAGGCGAATCATGTCGTCTTCGCGGGTCAGGGTCAGACGCGGACCCTCAGGGAATAAGCTATAAAACAATAAGCCGCGATGCAGTGCTTTCTCCAGATTGCGGCAGTGGATCACCGCATGGCACATCATCGCGAAGCTGCCGGTTTTGCTCGGGACCGGCCCGAAGCCCAGGTATTCGTCGTCCAGTGCCCGCCACAATCCCTGGATCAATCGGGAGAACTGTTCAGGCGCGATTCTCGCTCGTGGCTCTTCAAGCAACTCCGGGCTGATGCCGAGTTGTTGCAGCAGGTTTGAATAGTCATAACCCAGCCGTCGCGCACCACCGAGGGCGGCTCGGGCGAAATGACTGGCGATGGTGCGTTCGCGCATAGAAGGCAAGTCCGTCCATTGAACGGCGGATGGTAGCCGTGGTGCCTGATGATGAACAAGGCGGATATCCGCCAATTTGTAGGACGAGGTTTGGTCGATGGGCGGAAATCCGCCACTTTGCCGTAACCGTTTGGTGACAAAGAAAAACCTGCAACCCTTGATGTCAAAAGGCTTGATGGCAATTTGACGAAGGTGGCACGGGCCTTGCGATACAACCCGCAGATGCCTGCCGTTGCGCAGCTCGACAAAACAAATCCCTCCAGTGCAGGAGGGTTCGCAATTGAAGTGTCTTTGGCAACAGATGGATGTTGTCACCGGGCACTCTTGAGGAACTTTGCAATGACGACTCGTCAGCCACTGTACAAATCCCTGTATTTCCAGGTGATCGTTGCTATTGCCATCGGCATCCTGCTCGGTCACTTCTACCCGCAGACCGGTGTAGCCCTCAAGCCGCTGGGTGACGGGTTCATCAAACTGATCAAAATGATCATCGCCCCGATCATCTTCTGCACCGTCGTCAGCGGTATCGCGGGCATGCAGAGTATGAAGTCGGTCGGCAAGACCGGCGGTTACGCGCTGCTCTACTTCGAAATCGTTTCGACCATCGCATTGCTGGTCGGTCTGGTGGTGGTCAACGTCGTGCAGCCGGGTGCTGGCATGCACATCGACGTCACTACGCTGGATGCCTCCAAAGTCGCTGCTTATGTAGCGGCCGGTGCTGATCAAAGCGTTGTTGGCTTCCTGCTGAACGTGATCCCGTCCACCATCGTCGGCGCGTTCGCCACGGGCGATATCCTGCAAGTGCTGATGTTCTCGGTGATCTTCGGTTTTGCCCTGCATCGCCTGGGTGCCTACGGCAAGCCGATCCTGGACTTCATCGATCGCTTCGCCCACGTGATGTTCAACATCATCAACATGATCATGAAACTCGCGCCACTCGGTGCCCTGGGTGCAATGGCCTTCACCATCGGTGCTTATGGTGTTGGCTCGCTGGTGCAACTGGGCCAGTTGATGTTGTGCTTCTACATCACTTGCCTGTTGTTCGTTCTGGTGGTGCTGGGCGGTATCGCTCGCGCTCACGGCTTCAGCGTGCTGAAAGTGATTCGCTACATCCGTGAAGAACTGTTGATCGTGCTGGGTACTTCTTCTTCGGAATCGGTGCTGCCACGCATGCTGATCAAGATGGAACGTCTGGGCGCACAGAAATCCGTTGTGGGTCTGGTGATCCCGACCGGTTACTCGTTCAACCTCGACGGTACTGCGATCTACCTGACCATGGCGGCGGTGTTCATTGCTCAGGCAACCGACACCCACATGGACATCACTCACCAGATCACCCTGTTGGTGGTGTTGCTGCTGTCCTCCAAAGGCGCTGCGGGCGTGACCGGTAGTGGCTTCATCGTGTTGGCCGCCACCTTGTCGGCCGTTGGCCACTTGCCGGTTGCCGGCCTGGCGCTGATCCTCGGTATCGACCGCTTCATGTCCGAAGCTCGTGCCCTGACCAACCTGGTTGGTAACGCTGTTGCCACCCTGGTTGTGGCCAAGTGGGTCAAGGAACTGGACGTCGACGTGATGCACGCGGAACTGGCTTCTGGCGGTCGCGGTATCTCCGACGAGCGTGTTGAAGACGACCTGGGCGTGGCCGAAGGCCCGACCCCCAACAACGTCAAGTAAGACGGCTGCACTGAAAAAACCCGCTTCGGCGGGTTTTTTCATGCCTGGGATTTGAGCGTAACGGTCAGCGCATCTGACGCGTAAGGTGATTGCTGCAATGCTGTCGGCTGCCTAGTCTGAAGGCATCGTTTACGGAGAACGCTCATGCTCGGTCCACTGGCATCACTCAAGGTTCTGGATTTCTCGACACTGCTGCCGGGGCCGTTCGCCTCGTTGTTGCTGGCTGACATGGGCGCCGAGGTGCTGCGCATCGAATCCCCAACGCGCATGGACCTGCTGCGGGTACTGCCGCCCCATGATCAGGGGATTTCCGCCAGCCACGCCTACCTCAATCGCAACAAGCGCAGCCTGGCGCTGGACCTCAAGCAGCCTGAGGCGCTGGAGGTGATCAAGCAGTTGCTGCAGAACTACGACATCGTGCTGGAGCAGTTCCGCCCCGGCGTGATGGAACGATTGGGCCTGGGTTATGAAGCCTTGAAGGCGATCAACCCAAAACTGATCTACGTGTCGATCACCGGTTACGGCCAGACCGGCCCCTACAAGGACCGCGCCGGCCACGACATCAACTACCTGGCGCTGGCGGGGCTGGCGAGCTACACCGGCCACGCCGACAGCGGGCCACTGCCGTTGGGCATGCAAGTGGCGGATATCGCCGGTGGCTCGTTGCACGGGGTGATCGGGCTGCTGGCGGCGGTCATCGCCCGGCAGCAAAGCAGGTTGGGGCAACACCTGGATGTAAGCATGACCGACTGCGCGTTCAGCCTGAACGCCATGGCCGGCGCCGGTTATCTGGCCTGTGGCGTGGAGCCGGGACGGGAGGAGCAGATGCTCAACGGTGGCAGTTTCTATGACTATTACCGTTCCCGCGACGGGCGCTGGTTCTCGGTGGGCAGTCTGGAGCCCGCGTTCATGAAACAACTGTGTGCGGCGCTGGGGCTGGAGGAGTTGGAAACCTTGGGGTTATCGCCGGAACCGGCCTTGCAAAAGGCGCTGAAGAACGCGCTGAGGATTGAGTTCGAGACGCGCGATTTCGTCGAGTTGTGCGCGTTGTTTGCCACGTTGGATGCGTGTGTCGAGCCGGTGTTGAGTTTGGGCGAGGCGGTGCGGCATCCGCAGTTGAAGGCGCGGGCGCTGGTGACTGAAGTACCGCGTGGTGACGGGACGACTCAGGCGCAGATGGCGTGTCCGTTGAAGTTTTCGCAAGGGTTGCCCGAGCCGCGGCATATCGGCGTGGCCATAGGGCAACATACGGATCAGGTGTTGGGGGAGTTGGGGTTTAGTGCTGAGCGGATCGAAGAGCTGCGGTGTGCCAAGATCGTTGTGTAGTGTTCTTTCGGGCCTCTTCGCGAGCAAGTAGAGGCACTACAAATCTTGCTACTCGACGCGCATTTCCCCACTGAACACCAACGTACTCCGGCACCGCCGACACAAATAACGCCGCCCCTGTCTCACCAAACCATGGCGCTGGGCTGAAAACGGAAAGTCACTTTCCGCACACGGGCATTTATAGATATAGCGGGTCACGCTGCGGCGTTTGATGTCATAGGTGTGGCATCGATTGGGCGGCAGCTCGTACACGCCGCGCATGATCAGTTGCCACTCTTCGCCATGGGGCTGGATGCGGTCGCCGAACAGTTGATGGGCGATCAGGTGCGCAACCTCGTGGGCCACGGTCTGCTTGAGGAAGTCTTCGGTGTTTTCCCGGTACAGCTGCGGATTGAAGCGCAGCAGGTTCTCGTGCAAATGCGCGACACCGGCTTTTTGCCCGCGCAGCTTGAGGCTCACCACGGGGCGTTTGAAAGGTCGTTTGAAAAAGGATTCGGCGAGTTGGTAACAGTCTTCGACGCGGGTATTGATTTGCTCGGGCATGCTTGATGGATCTCCAGAGACGTCGAGTATGCCGCAACCCTCGAGCGTTGCGAATCGCCGAGGCGCCGAATGGTCGTCACCGCTTTCTATCCTTGAGCATTAGAAGGCCGCCTTGCGGCGGCCTGTGTTGGCAGATCTTGTTTTTGGGTGAAGTGTTGCTAGTTCGTATAGACCGGCCCCACGCCGAGTCCCCAGACAATTACCGTGAACGCCATGATGGCCACCAGCACCACCAGGCCGACCGCAAGCACCGAACTTGAAAACAGAAATCCCTCGTCTGATGGAATGTTCATGAAAGTGGGTAGCCCCACATACAGCAGGTACACCGTGTAGCAGATGGCCGCGGTGCCGACGATCATCCCAAGCCACATGTGTGGGTACAGCGCCGCCAGACCGCCGACAAACAGCGGTGTCGCGGTGTAGGTCGCAAATGCAACGCAGCGTGCCAGACTCGGGTTGGCGTCATAGGTGCGAGCCATCCAGTGGATGAACGCGCCCATGACCGCAACTCCGCCGAGCATCGCCAGGTACGACATGACCGTCATCCATATTGCACTTTCCACCGTCAGCATCACCGGCGCGCGACTGCCAATGACCCAGCCGACCTGAGTGGTGCCGATAAACGCGGATACCGCGGGTATCGCCGCCAGTATCAGGGTATGAGTGAGATACATGTGGCTGATGCTTTCCTCCTGGTCGCCACGGATCTCTTTCCATTCTTGGTCAGGGTGGGTGAAGAGCCCCACTACGTGATGGATCATGCCAGTCACTCCTCTTGTTTTTACCGTCGCCCCCCAGTGGAGCGCCTACGGGCCAAAGTGGCCGAGTAAGGAAAGGTCTGGATTATGTGTGCGACCTTATTTCGCAGTATAGAAAGGTCTTAACGACGCAGGTTGCGGGGCTTTAGAGCAAATTGCGCTGTAAACACGCCTGTTAATCGCCGCAGGGTCTGTCGCTCAGAGGCACTTCGCCCTTGAAGCGTTTTTGCGTAAAATGCCGGCCTTTCGTCACACCTCACGGATTTCGCGTCATGGGCACTCTTACGGTCAACCAGAACAAACTGCAAAAGCGCCTTCGCCGCCAGGCCGGTGAGGCTGTTGCCGATTTCAACATGATTGAAGACGGCGACAAGGTCATGGTCTGCCTGTCCGGTGGCAAAGACAGCTACACCATGCTCGATGTGCTGATGCACTTTCAGAAGGTCGCCCCGATCAAGTTCGAGATCGTGGCCGTGAACATGGACCAGAAGCAGCCAGGTTTCCCTGAACACGTGCTGCCGGCCTACCTCAAAGAGTTGGGCATCGAGTATCACATCGTCGAGAAAGACACCTATTCGGTGGTCAAGGAGCTGATCCCGGAGGGCAAAACCACCTGTTCGCTGTGCTCGCGCCTGCGTCGCGGCACGCTCTACACCTTTGCCGACGAAATCGGCGCGACCAAAATGGCCCTCGGTCATCACCGCGACGACATCGTCGAGACCTTTTTCCTGAACATGTTCTTCAACGGTTCGCTCAAAGCCATGCCGCCGAAGCTGCGCGCCGATGATGGCCGCAACGTGGTGATCCGCCCGCTGGCCTACTGCAACGAAAAAGACATCCAGGCCTACTCGGACTTCAAGCAATTCCCGATCATCCCGTGCAACCTCTGCGGTTCCCAGGAAAACCTGCAACGCCAGGTGGTCAAGGACATGCTTCAGGAGTGGGAACGCAAGACGCCAGGCCGCACCGAAAGCATTTTCCGCAGCTTGCAGAACGTGATCCCGTCGCAACTGGCGGACCGCAATCTGTTCGACTTCACCAACCTGCGTATCGATGAAACTGCC
Source organism: Pseudomonas sp. UYIF39 (assembly GCF_029963765.1). GTDB lineage: Bacteria > Pseudomonadota > Gammaproteobacteria > Pseudomonadales > Pseudomonadaceae > Aquipseudomonas. The sequence continues at coordinate 28,034 of NZ_JALBYU010000023.1, read as the reverse complement.
GCGTCGCGGTTCGTCAATGTCGTGAACCTTTGAAGGTTTAAACAGCTCTGACACACGGCGCTCGCGGGCGCCGTTTTCATTTCATTGTCCAGGAGAGGGCATGCGCGATTACAAGTGGCTGCACGAATACTGTCTGAACCGCTTCGGTTCAGCGGCTGAACTGGAAGCCCATCTGCCCGTTCCGAAAACCCCGGCGCAATTGCGCAAGATCAGCGACGACCGCTACCTCTCGACCATGGCGCTGCGCGTCTTCCGCGCCGGGCTCAAGCACAGCCTGGTGGACGCCAAATGGCCGGCGTTCGAAGAGGTGTTCTTCAAGTTCGACCCTGAGAAAGTCGTGCTGATGAGTGCCGAACACCTTGAGCGTTTGATGCAGGACGCGCGGATCATTCGTCACTTGGGCAAACTCAAGAGCGTGCCGCGCAACGCGCAGTTCATTCTGGATGTGGCGCATGAGAAGGGCAGCTTCGGCGCGTTGATCGCCGATTGGCCGGTCACGGATATCGTTGGGTTGTGGACCTACCTGAAAAAGCGCGGTCATCAATTGGGCGGGTTGTCCGCACCGCGGTTCTTGCGGATGGTCGGCAAGGACACGTTTGTGCCGAGCTACGACGTGGTCGCGGCGTTGAATGCGCAGAAGATCGTCGACAAGGTGCCGAGCAGTCTGCGGGACCTGGCCACGGTGCAGGGCGTGTTCAATCAGTGGCATGAAGAAAGTGGTGGGCGGCCGATGAGCCAGATATCGATGATGCTGGCGTATACAGTGAACCATTAAGACCGAGTCGCGCCCATCGTCGGAATGCCCTGCAACATAGAATCTCCCACAGGGTTCACGCTGTCCTTGTGGGAGCGAGCCGGCTCGCGAAAGCGGTGTGTCAGGCAGCGGATATTTCTCCCTCGCCAGCAAGCTTGCGGTTCAACTGAAACCGCCACCGCACATACAACAGCGCCGAGCAGAACACCGCCAGGCTCGCGCCCATCTCGAGTAATCCAAACAGTTGCCGGTTCGGGTCATACGCCGCCAATGCGCCTTTGATGAAATACAGGTTCACCACAAAACACATCCATGAATGCCCACGCGCGCTGCCGATAATCATCCCCGGCGCCAGCAACAGCAGCGGCACCAGTTCGATCAGCAGAATCACCCACGGCCGGGCGCCGTGCAGGTCGGCGATCACCAGGTAGTAGGCGCACAGCAAACCCACCAAGCCGAAGTAACACAGCAGGCTGATGATGCGCATCGCCCGAACCCGGGGTTCGAGCCATTCGATGGAGGGCAAAATCTTCGGCTTCTTGGCCACGTCAGTTCCCCAGTTTCTGTGCAGTCTTCGCTAGGCGCAGGCCCAGGGCCCGACACAGTGCGACTTCATGTTCATTCAAACCGAGTTTGCCATCCGCCCCGGCGTGATGGCTGGCGCCGTAAGGCGTGCCACCGCCACGGGTTTCCAGCAGGGCCGATTCACTGTACGGCAGGCCGGTGATCAGCATGCCGTGGTGCAGCAAGGGCAACATCATCGACAGCAGCGTGGTTTCCTGGCCGCCGTGCAGACTTGCGGTGGAGGTGAAGACGCCAGCCGGCTTGCCCACCAGAGCGCCGGTCAGCCACAGGTTGCTGGTGCCGTCGAGGAAGTACTTGAGTGGCGCCGCCATGTTGCCGAACCGGGTAGGGCTGCCCATGGCCAGGCCCGCGCAGTTCTTCAAGTCGTCGAGGCTGGCGTACAACGCGCCTTCGTCCGGAATGTCCGGCGACACAGCTTCGCACTCGGTGGAAATCGGCGGCACCGTGCGCAGGCGCGCTTCCATCCCGGCCTGTTCGACACCCCGGGCGATTTGCCGGGCCATTTCATTGGTCGAGCCGCTGCGGCTGTAATACAGAACCAGAATGTATGGCGCACTCACGGCAGCAGCTCCAGCACATTCTCCGGCGGACGGCCGATGATGGCTTTGTCGCCGACTTCGAGAATCGGTCGCTCCATGAGTTTCGGGTTGGCGGCGATGGCGGCGATCAATTGCGCCTCGCTGAGGCTGTTGTCGGCCAGGTTGAGGGTTTTGTACTCGTCCTCACCGGTGCGTAGTAGTTGCCGGGCGCTGATGCCGAGCTTGGTCAGCAGGCTCTGGATTTGCGCGGCATTGAGCGGGGTGTCCAGGTAGCGGACCACCGTCGGGGTCAGGCCACGGGCATCGAGCAGTTCGAGCGCACCGCGGGATTTCGAGCAGCGCGGGTTGTGATAAAGCGTCAGATCGGTCATGTGCGGTTCGCATCTTGCGTAAGGTGACGGCTATTCTAACTGTGCAGCGCGTAATCCAGAACCTTGAGAGGCGATGGGTCGCAGGCGCATTCAATTTTGAACAAGGAATACGACATGACTAGGCGACTGGCAGCGGCAATGGCGATCATCGGTACGTTATTGCTGGGGGGCTGCGGTAATGACTATGGCATCGACCAGAACGGCCAGAAAGTCGCCGCCGAGCGTCTGGACAAACAATGGCTGGTGCTCAACTACTGGGCGGAATGGTGCGGGCCGTGCCGGACCGAGATCCCGGAATTGAACACCTTGGCCGATCAGCTCAAGGGCAAGAAGATTGGTGTGTTCGGGGTCAACTTCGACAATGTGCAGGGTGAAGAGCTGAAAAGCGCCAGTGAGAAACTGGGCATCAAGTTCACCGTGCTGGCTTCTGATCCGGCCGATCTTTTTGAGTTGCCGCGCAGTGAGGCGTTGCCGGTGACTTACATCATCGATAACAAGGGCAAGGTAAGAGAGCAGCTGGTGGGGGAGCAGACGGCGGCGGGGGTGATGGCGAAGCTTGAGGCGTTGCAGGCCAAGAACTAGAAGCAAAAGATCGCAGCCTCGCCAAGGCTCGACAGCTCCTACAGGGTGTTCGGTAATCCATGTAGGAGCTGTCGAGCCTTGGCGAGGCTGCGATCTTTTCGGGGCCGCCGATCAACCTTCTTCAAGCCACCAACGCAGCGGCTTGCCTTCGGCCGGCCAGAAGCGCATCTGGTCGATCGGCGAGACGTCCCAGCGCTGAACGTTTTCCAGCGCCTGGAGGAAACGCTTTTCCTGCTCCATCAACGCCGGCGCACACAGTTTGCGGGTGCTGCCAACCTTGCCGAAGCTCAGCTTGTCGCCTTCCAGGGTGTATGGCGCGAACCAGTGGTTGCAGCCGCCGTTGCCGTAGGCCCGACCGTCTTCACCGAGGGTGACGGTCAGGTGGCTGTAATCCATCAACGGACGTTCGCCAATCCACTCCAGAATGTAGCTGCGGTTCTGTTGCAATTGCACCGGCTCGGCGGCGCAGCCCAGCAGGCTGGCGCCAACCATCGCGGTCAGAGCGAGGCGTTTCATCACGCGGGCTCCTGGCATTTCGGGCACAGGTGCTTCTCGCCAACCGTGGTCCAGCCCAGTTCGGCAATCCGCGCGGTGGCAGCAGGCTTTTCAGCCTTGTTGCCCAGCTTGGCGTCGACCGCGAACTCGAAGTTCAGCTCTTTGGCGCAGCTGTCGCAGTTGACTTTCCAGGTGTGGATCGCCAGTTCACCGAACACCGGACCACTGGCCACCGCGACCCATTGGCCGGGCGGATTGATCAAGTGGCGAACCGTTTCGACGGTCAGGCGCATGGACAAGTCCTTGGCGCCTTTGAGGGTCACTACCAGCACGTCGTTGTTACGAATCGAGCCGCCGTTGCCGGTGACTTGATAACGCCCCGGCACAAGGGCGCGGCATTCGGTGAGGGTGTGTTGCGGGTTCATCAGGCTATAGCGGAAATCGTGTTCGACCATGGGTCCTCCAAATATGCGCGGCATGCTAGCACGGACATCGGCGCAGCATGGCGCGGGCGTATGACCTTCGATCTGGTTCAGTCACCCTTCACCAAATTTACAGGCGCGCCCGCCGCCCAGGCCGAGATATTCTGCAGGGTGGTCGCGGCAATCGCGCCCAAGGCCTCGCGGGTCAGGAAGGCCTGGTGAGCGGTGATGATCACGTTCGGAAACGTCAGCAGCCGCGCCAGCACATCGTCCTGCAGCGGCAGGTCGGAACGGTCCTCGAAGAACAGCTGCGCCTCCTCTTCATACACATCCAGCCCCAAATAACCCAGCTGACCGTCCTTCAACGCGTCGATCAGCGCTGGTGTGTCCACCAGACCACCGCGTCCGGTGTTGATTAGCATCGCACCGGGTTGCATGTGCGCCAGTGACTCGCGATTGATCAAGTGTTTGCTTTGTTCGTTGAGCGGGCAGTGCAGGCTGATGATCTGCGACTCGGCCAGCAGTTCCGGCAGGCTCAGGTAACGGGCGCCGAGGGCTTCGACTTGCGGGTTGGGGAAGGGGTCGTACGCCAGCAATTGGCAGCCAAAGCCGTTCATGATTTTCGCGAAGGTCGCGCCGATCTGCCCGGTGCCGACCACGCCGACGGTCTTGCCCACGAGGTCGAAGCCGGTCAGCCCGTGCAGGCTGAAATCGCCTTCGCGCGTGCGGTTGTAGGCGCGGTGAAGGCGTCGGTTGAGCGCCAGGATCAGCGCCACCGCATGTTCCGCCACCGCGTGGGGCGAGTAGGCCGGGACGCGCACAATCGCCAGCCCCAGACGCTTTGCCACCGTCAGGTCGACATGGTTGTAACCGGCCGAGCGCAGGGCGATCAGGCGTGTGCCGCCCGCAGCCAGGCGTTCGAGCACCGGCGCGTTGAGGTCATCATTAATGAAGGCACAGACCACCTCGTGATGCTCCGCCAGCGCCACCGTATCAAGGCTCAGTCGCGCCGATTGAAAGTGCAGTTCAATGCCGGCGGGTAGCACGGCACTGAGAAAGCTGTCGCGGTCGTAGGTCTGGCTGCTGAAAAGAATCGTGCGCATGCGGTCCTCCTGGAATGTACATCAGGCATTTATACGGGCATGGGCGGCCAGGCGATTGATGGCCCGGTCGAGGTCTTCCAGTGCGCTGGGGGCTTTGGGGTCCTGTTGCTTGAGCAGGGTTTCGCTGCGCTGGCAGGCGGCGCGTAGTTGCGGGACGCCGCAATAACGGGTCGCACCGTGCAGGCGATGGACGCGTTCGATCAGGGCGGTATGGTCGTTGGTTTCCCGGGCGAAGCGAATCGCCTCGCGGTCGGCTTCCAGCGACGCCAGCAACATCGCCAGCATGTCCGCGGCCAGATCAGCCTTGCCGGCAGCAAGGCGCAAACCTTCTTCGTGATCGAGCACCTGCAATTCATGACCGCCACCGTGGCTGTCGCTGGAGCGCTCCGGCCCATGATTGCGCAGCGCGAGGCCGGTCCACTTCAGCACCACTTGGGCCAGCTGCCGTTCGCTGATCGGTTTGGTCAGGTAGTCGTCCATGCCGCTTTGCAGAAGCGCACGCTTTTCGTTGGCCATGGCGTGAGCGGTGAGGGCAACGATCGGCAGCGGTGTGCAATGCCGTTCACTTTCCCACTGGCGAATCGCTTCGGTGCTTTGCCGCCCGTCCATGCCGGGCATCTGAACGTCCATCAGTACCAGGTCGAAGGTTTCGGTCTGCACGGCCTTGACCGCCGCGTAACCGCTTTCCACCGCGAGGACTTTGGCGCCCATGTCTTCGAGCAGGGTTTGCACCAGCAGCAGGTTGGCCGGGTTGTCGTCGACACAAAGCACTTTTGGCGCACGGCTGGACACCGGTTCGCCGGGTTCGCTGCGGTGCTGACGCGGGTTGACCAGGTCGGACAAGGCCCGCCGCAGCTTGCGAGTGCAGGCCGGTTTGGCCTGGAGCTGGCTGTGCGGGTTGGGCACCGAGAGGTGGAACAGCGTCTGTTCGGTGGTCGGGCACAACACCAGCACCTTGCAGCCCAGATGTTCAAGGTCCCAGATGTGCTGGTTGAGGCGCTCTGGCGGCATGTCGTTGCTGGTGATGCCGAGCACCGCCAGGTCGATCGCCTGATCGGTCTGATGCGCGCCGGTCACGCCATTGGTCAGGCTCTCCAGGGTGTTGAATGGAGTAACTTCGAGGCCGCAGTCTTCCAGTTGATGCTGCAACGCCTGACGGGCCAGTTCGTGGTTTTCCAGCACTGCCACCCGACGCCCGAGCAACGGCGGACCGGGCAGGTCTTCGGCGTCGTCGCGGGTTTTGGGCAGGCTCAGGCTGATCCAGAATTCCGAGCCTTCGCCGGGCGTACTGTCGACACCGATTTCGCCGCCCATCTGTTCGATCAGACGTTTGGAAATCACCAGCCCCAGACCGGTGCCGCCAGGTTGCCGGGACAGCGAATTGTCGGCCTGGCTGAAGGCCTGGAACAAGGCACGCACGTCCTGGTTCGACAGCCCGATGCCGGTGTCCTGAATGCTGATGCGCAGTTGCACGCTGTCTTCGTGCTCTTCTTCGAGCATGGCCCGGGCGACAATGGTGCCTTCGCGGGTGAACTTGATCGCATTGCTGACCAGGTTGGTGAGAATCTGCTTGAGCCGCAGCGGGTCACCCACCAGCGACAGCGGTGTATCGCGATAAACCAGGCTCACCAGTTCCAGTTGCTTGGCGTGGGCGGCCGGGGCGAGGATGGTCAGCGTGTCCTGGAGCAGGTCGCGCAAGTTGAACGGAATATGGTCGAGTACCAGTTTGCCGGCCTCGATTTTCGAGAAGTCGAGAATCTCGTTGATGATCCCCAGCAGGCTGTCGGCGGATTTTTCGATGGTGCCCAGATAGTCGAGCTGGCGTGGGGTCAGTTCGCTTTTTTGCAGCAGATGCGTGAAGCCGAGAATGCCGTTGAGTGGCGTGCGGATTTCATGGCTCATGTTGGCCAGGAACTCGGATTTGATCCGGCTCGCTTCAAGGGCTTCCTTGCGCGCCAGGTCCAGTTCGATGTTCTGGATCTCGATGGTTTCCAGGTTCTGGCGCACGTCTTCGGTGGCCTGGTCGATGCTGTGTTGCAATTCCTCCTGTGCGTTCTGCAGGGTGCCGGCCATACGGTTGATGCCGGACGCCAGTGTGTCCAGCTCCTGGCTGCCGAGGGGTGGCAGGCGGGTTTCCAGATGACCGTCCTTGAGTTGCGCCACCGCTTGCTTGATCTGGCTCAGCGGCCGATTGATGGCCCGGCCCATGCGTAACGCCAGCAGGGCTGCGCCGGCAAGGCCTGCGCCGATCAGCAGCAGGCTGGCGAACAGGCTGCGGTAACCGCGCAGCAGCATGCCGTTGTGGGACAGTTCGAGTTCGACCCAGCCCAGCAGGCGGTCGGCTTCCTCGGGAATCAATTCACCGGCCAGATTGCGGTGCTTGCCGAACACCGGCAGCAAGTAACGCGTCGCGTCATTGCCGCTGCGGCGCAGCATCTGCGGACCGTTGCCGATTGGCGCCTGATTGAGCATGGTCGGGCCGGCATGAGCCAACAGGGAGCGGTCGGGCGCGAGGAACGAAACGGCGCGAACATCCGGTTGTTCCAGGGATTGGGTGGCAATGCGTTCCAGCAGGTCGGTGTTTTTGTGGCCCATGGCCGGGGCCACCAGGGGCGCCAGTTGTTCGGCGATCATCTCGCCACGCTGCATGAGCTGGGTTTGCAAGTCGGATTGCTGCATCCAGGTGAAATAGCCGCCCAGAACCAAGGCCATCAGGCTGGTCGGCAACAGGGTCAGCAATAGCACGCGGCCTTTAATTCCCAGTTTCTTGAGCACGCATCTCTCCTGCATCCAGCGATTTAATGACCTGCACGTACGTCCAGCACGCGCCACCTGCGCAGTGTAGCGATTTGCAGGCGGGCAATCTTCGTAAAATTGATGTCGGCATTCGTCGGCCGGTTCGCCACTTTTACGTCACGGGCAAACCTTGTGTTGCCCACAGCGAGGCAATCTTGAATAATCGGCGACTGAGAATTATTTGCAGATACTCATGACTCCCATCACTGCTGGCCATCCTCGTATCCTGTCTATAGAAGACGACCTCGTACTCGGTGCTTATGTTCATGAGCACCTGGGACGTTGCGGTTTTCAGGTGACGTGGTGCCAGAACGGCCTGGAAGGCTTGACCATCGCCCGCCAGCAAGCCTTCGATGTGGTGCTGATGGATATTCTGCTGCCGGGCCTTGACGGGCTGAATGTACTGACGCAGTTGCGCCAGAGCCATTCCACCCCGGTGGTGCTGATGTCGGCACTGGGCGCCGAAGCCGATCGCATCAGTGGTTTTCGGCTGGGCGCCGACGATTACCTGCCCAAACCCTTCAGCATGGTCGAGTTGCGGGTGCGCATCGAAGCGATCCTGCGACGCGTCGCGCTCGACCGCCGGCCAGCGCCGGCACCGATTGCCCCTTCAGCGGACAACCTGCGTTTCGACGATGAATGCTGTGATGTTTTTTATGGCGAACACGCTGCGGGCCTTACGCGCAGCGAATACCGGTTGCTGGAAACGCTGAACCGCAATGGCGATGAAGTCCTGAGCAAAGCCTTCCTTTATCAACATGTACTGCAGCGCGGTTACGCGCCCCATGACCGCAGCCTCGACATGCATATCAGTCAGATCCGCCGCAAGCTCAAGGCCGTCGGTTACCTCGAGCGCGAAGTGCGCACGGTGTGGGGCAAGGGTTACGTATTGAGTGCTGTCGATGAAGTGGACTGACCTGCCGGGCAGGCATTCGCTGTTCTGGAAACTGGCGTGCTTGTTGGTGGCGTTCTGTCTGCTGATGATCTGGCTCAGTTGGTCCTGGGGGCGCTACATGGAACAGAAAAACCTGTTCCTGTCCGACGAGGCACGGGGCACGCTGATGCGCTACGCCGCTGAGGCCGAGCAGGCGTGGAATCAGCGTCAGAGTGAAGGTGTCGATGATTGGTTGCAGAGTGTCGGCCAACGGGAGTCGCCATGGGTCGGTGTGATTGGCGGCGATTTGCAATCGTTGAGCAGTTACCCTCTGACGGAAAAAGAAATTCAGCGCCTGACCTTTTTGCGCGGTCTGGACTGGCCGACGAGTCGCCATACCAAAGGCCGGCCGTGGTTGAGAGTGCCTTTTCCCAACGATCCGTCCGCTGGCAGTCTGGTGATCGAACTGCCCCAGCGTTTCGTGCCCGGCCGTTACCGGGTGTTCTGGCGGGTGATCACCAACGGAGTGATTCCCGGGCTGTTCACCTTGCTGTTGTGCGTCGGTCTGTATCGGTTACTGGTCGTGCCTTTGAACAGTCTGCGCGAACAAGCCAATGCCTGGCGTGCCGACCAGTTGAACGTGCGATTGTCGAGCCGCATCACCAATCGCCCGGATGAGCTGGGTGAACTGGGCCGGGCCTTCGATCACATGTCCGAGCGCCTGCAAAGCACGGTGGCCCTGCAACAACAACTGCTGCGCGACCTGTCCCACGAATTGCGCACGCCACTGAGTCGCCTGCGGGTGGCCAGCGAAAGCGAGCAGGGGTTGACGCAATTGCGCGAGCGCATTGGCCGAGAGGTCGATGGTATGCAGCGTCTGGTCGAAGACACCCTGCAACTGGCCTGGCTCAACACCGAGCGCACTCGGTTGCCCGACGAATCGATCCAGATTCAGGCGTTGTGGGAAATGCTCACGGAAAATGCCTGCTATGAAAGTGGCTGGCCGGCGAGCCAGTTGCAGTGTGCGGTGGATTCGTCCTGCTGGGTGCGCGGCCATCTCAATACGTTGGCTCAAGCGCTGGAAAACATCCTGCGCAATGCCATTCGTCATTCACCGCAGGGCGGCGTTGTGCGTCTGGGTGGGCAGCGCGATGACGACTTCTGGCATGTGTGGCTGGAGGATGAGGGCGGCGGGGTGGCTGAGGCGGATCTTGAGCGGATCTTCTGTCCGTTCATTCGACTCGACGGGTCGCGGCCGGGGGATGGTGGGTTTGGCTTGGGGTTGAGCATTGCGAGGAATGCGGTGCAGCGGCAGGGCGGGGCTCTTTGGGCTGAGAACACTGAGGTGGGGTTGCGGCTAAATATTCGATTAGTGGCTGATAACGGTGGTGTCAGTGACGACGCTATCGTCGGATCGCCGCCCGGAGACAAGCTCGCCCCCACAGTGGAGTTGTGTCGGCCACAAATGGTGTGATCAACCCTGATCCCTGTGGGAGCGATCTCCCATCCGCCACAAAATTCTGCCTTATTCCCATAAACCATAAGCACCGTACTTTGCGTGATATGGCCTGGGTCGGTTTGCCGGTATGATAGGCGCCCCCGCAGTCTGGATTGCGAATACGCCATGACCTTGCAGTACCCAACCATCGCCGATTGCGTCGGCAACACTCCGCTGGTCCGTTTGCAGCGCCTGCCTGGCGCCACCAGCAATACCCTTTTGCTCAAGCTCGAAGGGAATAACCCGGCGGGTTCGGTCAAGGACCGTCCGGCGCTGTCGATGATCACCCGCGCTGAATTGCGTGGGCAGATCCACGTCGGCGATACGCTGATCGAAGCGACCTCGGGTAACACCGGGATCGCCCTGGCGATGGCCGCCGCGATCAAGGGTTACAAGATGATCCTGATCATGCCGGATAACTCCAGCGCCGAACGTAAAGCCGCCATGACGGCGTATGGCGCCGAGCTGATTCTGGTCACTCAGGAAGAGGGCATGGAAGGCGCCCGCGACCTCGCCCAGCGAATGGAAGCCGAAGGCCGCGGCAAGGTGCTGGATCAGTTCGCCAACGGCGACAACCCCGAAGCGCACTACACCACCACCGGCCCGGAAATCTGGCGTCAGACCGAAGGCACCATCACCCATTTCGTCAGCTCCATGGGCACCACCGGTACCATCATGGGCGTCTCGCGCTACTTGAAAGAGCAGAACGAGCGCGTGCAGATCATCGGTCTGCAACCGATGGAAGGCTCGGCGATTCCGGGCATCCGTCGCTGGCCGCAGGAATACCTGCCGAAGATCTACCAGGCCGAGCGCGTGGACCGGATCGTCGACATGGCGCAAAGCGAAGCCGAAGACGTGACCCGTCGTCTGGCTCGCGAAGAAGGCATCTTCTGCGGCGTGTCCTCGGGCGGTGCCGTGGCAGCGATGCTGCGTCTGTCCAAAGAAGTTGAAAACGCGGTGATCGTCGCGATCATCTGCGACCGTGGCGACCGTTACTTGTCGACCGGCATTTTCGACGCGCCCAACTGATGGCCAAGCAAGAGAGAGGCCTGCGCTTCCAGCCCACCGGGGGCAGCAAGGCCCCGCAAATTCCGACTGGCAAAAAGCAGCGCTTGAGTATCGAGCGCCTGGCCAATGACGGTCGCGGTATCGCGTTTTTTGAAGGTCGTACCTGGTTCGTCATTGGCGCATTGGCCGGTGAAGAAGTCGAAGCACGCGTGTTGGGCGCCCACGGCAAAGTCGTCGAGGCGCGCACCGAACGGGTGTTCCAGGCCAGCGAGCTGCGCCGCCCGGCACCGTGTCCGCATGCCGGTCGGTGTGGCGGTTGCAGCGTGCAACATCTGCCGCACAATGAACAACTCGCCCTGAAACAGCGCATGCTCGCCGAACAATTGTCGAAGGTCGCCGGTGTCGAACCCGAAGAGTGGGCCGCGCCTTTGAGCGGTCCGGAATTCGGTTACCGGCGTCGCGCCCGAGTGGCAGTGCGCTGGGACATGAAGGCGAAAAAGCTCGAAGTCGGTTTCCGCGCCGCTGGCAGTCAGGACATCGTTGCGATCAATGAATGCACGGTGCTGGTACAACCCTTGCAGCCGATCATGACCCGCTTGCCGGAAATGCTTCGGCGCTTGAGCAAACCTCAGGCGCTGGGGCATGTGGAATTATTTGCCGGATCGTCGTTGGCCGTTTTGCTGCGGCACATGGCGCCGCTGTCCGACGCCGACATGACGATCCTCAAGGATTTCTGCGCGTTCCATGAAGCCCAGTTGTGGTTGCACGGCGACGGGGAACCACAACCGGTCGAGGCTGACCAGTCGTTGGGTTATCGTCTTGAACAGTGGGACTTGAACCTGGCGTACCGACCGGGAGATTTCATCCAGGTCAACGCCGGGGTCAACGAAGCGATGATCGCCCAAGCGTTGGAGTGGCTGAAGCCGACGGCGCAGGAACGACTTCTCGATCTATTCTGTGGTTTGGGTAACTTTGCGTTGCCGCTGGCCAAGGTCGTTCGCGAAGTGGTGGCGGTGGAAGGCGTGCAGGCGATGGTCGAGCGAGCAGCCGCGAACGCTGCTAGCAACAATCTTCATAATGCGAAGTTTTTTCAGGCCGATTTATCCCAGCCTTTGACCGATGCCGAATGGGCGCGCGAAGGCTTTTGTGCGGTACTCTTGGACCCACCGCGTGACGGTGCTTTCGAGGCAGTGCGCAAGCTTGCGTCCCTGGGCGCCAAACGGTTGGTGTATGTGTCGTGCAATCCGGCAACGCTGGCGCGCGATACGGTTGAATTGATCAAGCAGGGCTACCGGTTAAAACGTGCCGGGATTCTCGATATGTTTCCTCAGACGGCACATGTCGAGGCCATGGCGTTATTTGAAGCGAGCTAGGACGGCTCGTCTGGTCCGACTGGCCCGCCCGTGCAGCCGCGTACCGGCCCTGATGTGGGCGCACGGGCAACGAAGGTCAGCGATTTGACGCATTGAATCTGCGTCGTAGGGAAGGTAAGCAAGATGGTACAGGTGAGAGCACACCAGCCGATCAACACCGACGGCAGTATCAATCTCGAGGCTTGGCTCGATCACGCGGTCAGTGTCGATCCGGCACTGGGTCGCGAAGCCTTGAAGGAAGCGTGCGAGTTTGCTCGTGCGTCTGAACAACAAGCCAATGCGGCGAAAAACCTGTGGTCCGAAGGGACCTCGAGTTTCCGCACGGGCCTTGAGATCGCCGAGATTCTCGCCGACCTCAAACTCGATCAGGATTCGTTGGTTGCCGCGATCCTGTATCGCGGCGTGCGCGAAGGCCAGATTGAATTGCCGGCGATCAGCCAGCGCTTCGGTCAGGTGGTCGCCAAGCTCATCGACGGCGTGTTGCGCATGGCGGCGATCAGCGCCAGCCTCAGCCCCCGTCAATCCCTGGTGCTGGGCACGCAGGGCCAGGTCGAAAACCTGCGCAAGATGCTGGTCGCCATGGTCGACGACGTTCGCGTCGCGCTGATCAAACTGGCCGAACGCACCTGTGCGATCCGTGCGGTGAAAACCGCCGATGACGAAAAACGCAACCGCGTTGCCCGTGAAGTCTTCGACATCTATGCGCCTTTGGCCCACCGTCTCGGTATCGGTCACATCAAGTGGGAACTGGAGGACTTGTCCTTCCGTTACCTTGAGCCCGACCAGTACAAGCAGATTGCCAAGTTGCTGCATGAGCGGCGACTGGACCGCGAGCGTTTCATCGCCGACGTGATGAGCCAGTTGAAGAATGAACTGACCGCCACTGGCGTCGATGCCGATATCAGCGGCAGGGCCAAACACATCTATTCGATCTGGCGCAAAATGCAGCGCAAGGGTCTGGAATTCAGCCAGATCTACGACGTGCGCGCCGTTCGTGTGCTGGTGCCGGAAATGCGCGACTGCTACACCGCGCTCGGTATCGTCCACACCCTGTGGCGGCACATTCCGAAAGAATTCGACGACTACATCGCCAACCCGAAAGAGAACGGCTACCGCTCGCTGCACACCGCGGTGATCGGCCCCGAGGGCAAGGTGCTGGAAGTACAAATCCGCACCCACGCCATGCACGAAGAAGCCGAGCTGGGCGTTTGCGCGCACTGGAAGTACAAGGGCACCGACGTCAAATCCGGCTCCAATCACTACGAAGAGAAAATCTCCTGGCTGCGTCAGGTCCTCGAGTGGCATGAAGAGCTGGGTGACATTGGTGGTCTGGCCGAACAACTGCGGGTCGATATCGAACCGGACCGGGTCTACATCTTCACCCCGGACGGTCACGCCATCGACTTGCCGAAGGGCTCGACGCCGCTGGACTTCGCCTACCGCGTGCACACCGAAATCGGTCACAACTGCCGTGGCGCGAAGATCAACGGGCGCATCGTGCCGCTCAACTACAGCCTGCAAACCGGTGAACAGGTCGAGATCATCACCAGCAAGCACGGCACCCCGAGCCGCGACTGGCTGAACTCGAACCTGGGTTACGTCACTACCTCGCGAGCGCGGGCGAAGATCGTTCACTGGTTCAAATTGCAGGCTCGCGATCAGAACGTCGCCGCCGGTAAAACCTTGCTGGAGCGCGAACTCACGCGCCTCGGACTGCCAGCGGTGGATTTCGACAAACTGGCCGAAAAAGCCAACATGAAAACCGCCGAGGACATGTTCGCCGCGTTGGGCGCAGGCGATTTGCGTCTGGCGCAACTGGTGAACCTGGCGCAGCAACTGGTCGAGCCGGAGCGTGGCAACGAACAGCTGGAACTGATTCCGCGCAAGGCCACCGGTTACAAACCGGGCAAGCGCGGCGACATCCAGATCCAGGGCGTCGGCAACCTGATGACCCAGATGGCCGGCTGCTGCCAGCCGCTGCCGGGGGATGCGATCGTCGGCTACATCACTGTGGGCCGAGGCGTGAGCATTCACCGTCAGGACTGCGCCTCGGTGCTGCAACTGGGCGGGCGCGAGCCCGAGCGGATCATCCAGGTCAGCTGGGGGCCGGTGCCGGTGCTCACCTATCCGGTGGACATCATCATCCGCGCCTACGACCGGTCCGGTCTGCTGCGTGACGTTTCGCAAGTGCTGCTCAACGAGCGGATCAATGTGCTGGCGGTCAACACCCGCTCGAACAAAGAGGACAACACTGCCTTGATGTCCCTGACCATCGAGATTCCGGGGCTGGATGCACTGGGGCGGTTGCTGGGGCGGATTTCCCAGTTGCCGAACATCATCGAAACCCGCCGTAACCGGACGCCGTGAAACCGATGTACAGCCTTGAAGACTTGCTGCACCTGATGAGCCGTCTGCGCGACCCGCAGTTCGGCTGCCCGTGGGACATCAAGCAAACCTACGAAACCATCGTCCCTCACACGCTGGAAGAAGCCTATGAAGTCGCCGACGCCATCGAGCGCGGTGACTTCGATCACTTGCAGGGTGAGTTGGGGGATTTGCTGTTCCAGGTGGTTTATTACAGCCAGTTGGCCCGGGAAGAAGGGCGCTTCGAATTCGAGGGTGTGGTCGACAGCATTACCCGCAAGTTGATTCGCCGTCATCCGCACGTGTTTCCTACCGGTGATCTGTACGCGCCGCTGGATGTTCCGCGTCTGAATGAAGATCAGGTCAAGAAGCGTTGGGAAGAGATCAAGGCTGAAGAACGGGCGGAGAAATCTTCGGCGCCCGAACAACTGTCCTTGCTCGACGACGTACCCGCAGCACTGCCGGCATTGTCCCGTTCGGCGAAGTTGCAGAAGCGTGCAGGGCAGGTCGGGTTCGACTGGCCTGACGCCTTGCCGGTGCTCGACAAAGTGCGCGAAGAGCTCGATGAAGTGCTCGAAGCCATGGCCGACAATGACTCGGCAGCGATTGCCGATGAAGTCGGTGATTTGTTGTTTTCCGTGGTCAATCTGGCGCGTCATCTCAAGGTCGATCCGGAAACTGCACTGCGTGGCGCCAACAGCAAGTTCGAAAGACGCTTCCGTTTTATCGAACAGGCATTGCGCGACACCCACCGTCCCATAGAAGATTGCACCCTCGAAGAGTTGGACGCCTTGTGGGGCGAAGCCAAACGTCAGGAAAAGAATTTGCCCAGCTGCGGTTGAGCAGTTGCCTAAGTGAGTAATAAGCACCATGAGCATTTCCCTTCGCGACCAGTTGCTCAAAGCAGGGCTGGTCAACCAGAAGCAGGCCAAACAGGTCGGCAAAGAGAAGCAGAAGCAGCAGCGTCTGGCCCACAAAGGTCAGATCGAACTCGATGACTCGCAGCAGCGAGCGGCTCAGGAAGCCATGGCCGAGAAGGTCAAGCGCGATCAGGAGCTGAACCGTCAGCAACAGGAGAAGGCCGAGGCCAAGGCTCGCGCTGCTCAGGTCAAACAATTGATCGAAGTCTCGCGTCTGCCGAAGCTGACGACCGAGGACTACTACAACTTCGTCGACGACAAGAAGGTCAAGCGCATCTCCGTCAACACCCTGATGCGCAACAAGCTCAGCAGCGGTTCGCTGGCCATCGTGCACCACGCCGGCGGTTATGAAGTGATCCCGCGTGAGGCGGCCCTGAAGATCCAGGAGCGCGATCCACAGCGTATCGTGCAGCTGAATGTGAAGACCGAAGAAGTCATTGCCGAAGACGATCCGTACGCGGCCTATCAGATTCCTGATGATCTGATGTGGTAAGCCGTTAAAGGCTGCAATAACGACAAACCCCGCTCATCGCGGGGTTTGTCGTTTTCAATGCTGTCATTGCTTATGCGGATTGGAGCTCTCGTTGCTGCTCCAGTTTTTCCAGTTCGGCCTTGTAGCTGTGGGCGTCATTCTCGGAATGAAACATCCCCACCAGCATGTCTTGTTGATGTACGTCCCAGATGCGGATACCGGCGGCGATGCCTTCGTGGGATTTATGTGAATCGTCGCGTTCAGTTACTTTTACAGTCATCTGCTAGCTCCAATCTCTGTTATCTGCAGCAAGGCGTGTGCAGGACTCCGTTATATGTTTGGTTAGCCTGCTAAGTAAACGACTGACTTTGGTAACGGACTTTTGCGAGTTTGGTAAAAGTCCTACAGCCCGCTAAATGCGCGACATTCGGTCGCAGGGCGTTGAGTTTCATGACAAAAGCTTCATGTTCGCCAGGAGGGAAATCGCGGATTGATCCACGTTTTTTAAGGCGAAAAAAAACGCCCCGAACCAGTCGGGGCGTTTTTGTGTGCAGCGTAGAGGGCGGGTATTACTTACCGGCCCAGCGCTTCAGTACCAGCGTGGCATTGGTGCCACCGAAGCCGAAGCTGTTGCTCATTACGGTGTTGATGGTGGCGTCTTCACGAGTCTTGGTCAGGATTGGCATGTCAGCCACTTCCGGGTCCAGTTCGTCGATGTTGGCGGAACCCGCCATGAAGTTGCCTTCCATCATCAGCATGCAGTAGATCGCTTCGTGAACGCCGGCGGCGCCCAGGGAGTGACCCGACAGGCTCTTGGTGGAGCTGATGGCCGGAGCCTTGTCGCCGAACACTTCACGCACACCTTTCATTTCCATGACGTCGCCGACCGGAGTCGAGGTGCCGTGGGTGTTCAGGTAGTCGATCGGACCGTCAACGGTGGACATGGCCATCTGCATGCAGCGGATGGCGCCTTCGCCGCTTGGGGCGACCATGTCGTAGCCGTCGGAGGTCGCGCCGTAGCCAACGATTTCCGCGTAGATCTTCGCGCCGCGGGCCAGAGCGTGTTCCAGCTCTTCGACCACGACCATGCCGCCACCGCCGGCGATGACGAAACCGTCACGCTTGGCGTCGTAGGCACGGGAAGCTTTTTCCGGGGTTTCGTTGTACTGGCTGGACAGTGCGCCCATGGCGTCGAACAGGAACGATTGGCTCCAATGCTCTTCTTCACCGCCGCCGGCGAACACGACGTCCTGTTTGCCCATCTGGATCTGTTCCATGGCATTACCGATGCAGTGAGCACTGGTCGCGCAGGCAGAAGCGATGGAGTAGTTCAGGCCCTTGATCTTGAACGGCGTGGCCAGGCAAGCGGAAACGGTGCTGCTCATGGTCCGCGTTACACGGTATGGGCCGACGCGCTTGACGCCTTTCTCGCGCAGGATGTCCAGCGCTTCCATCTGGTTCAGCGTGGAGGCGCCACCGGAGCCGGCGATCAGACCGGTACGCGGGTTGGAGACTTGCTCATCGGTCAGACCGGAGTCGGCGATGGCGTCTTTCATGGCCAGGTAGGCGTAAGCCGCGGCGTGGCCGACGAAGCGATAGATCTTGCGATCGATCAGCTCTTCGAGGGGAAGGTCAATGGAGCCGGAAACCTGGCTACGCAGACCCATTTCGGCATATTCCGGGTTGAACCGGATGCCAGGGCGGCTTGCACGCAGGTTAGCGGAGACGGTCTCTTTGTCATTGCCCAGGCACGAAACGATGCCCAGACCAGTGATAACGACGCGGCGCATGCGGATAACCCTTAGAAGTTGTCAGTGGAGGTGAAAACGCCGACCCGAAGGCCTTCGGCGGTGTAGATCTCGCGGCCGTCGACGCTGACCGAACCATCGGCGATGGCCAGGTTCAGCTTGCCCTTCAGTACGCGCTTGATCTGAATGTTATAGGTTACTTTCTTGGCGGTTGGCAGAACCTGACCAAAGAATTTCACTTCGCCCGAACCCAGGGCGCGACCGCGCCCCGGCAGACCTTGCCAGCCGAGGAAGAAGCCGACCAGTTGCCACATGGCGTCGAGGCCCAGGCAGCCTGGCATCACCGGATCACCTTCGAAGTGACAGGCGAAGAACCACAGGTCCGGAGTGATATCCAGCTCGGCGACCAATTCACCTTTGCCGTACTTGCCACCCTCTTCGCTGATATGGGTGATGCGATCCACCATCAGCATGTTGGGGGCGGGCAGTTGCGCGTTACCTTGGCCGAACAGCTCACCGCGACTGCAGCGCAGCAGGTCTTCCCGAGTAAAGGCGTTTTGTTTGGTCATGCGAGCTCCTCAATAATCCCATGCGGCAGGTGGGGCAAATCTTCCCGGCCGATCGAAGCGTTCATGCCTCGAGTCAGCAGCCTACTCATAGACTATTGCGTTGTGGTGAAAGTCACAGCACCAAGGACATGAATGTACACTTGTGCACTGAAATTATTATTCAAGCCCCTTTTCGGGCCTGTTCGGGTGCCTAAGACTGCCGCACTTTCGCCTTTCACGCCAGTCGCAGATAGCCGAAAGGCCTGCACTACTGCACCCAGCGCTGCAGAATTTGCTGCAAATCTGTGCGTTTGAAGGGCTTGGCCAGGTAATCGTTCATTCCCGCCGATAAGCAGGCTTCGCGGTCACCCTGCAAGGCGTTGGCGGTCAGCGCGATGATCGGCAAGTCTGTGCAGCCAGGTAATTGGCGAATCTGTCGGGTAGCCTCGTAGCCGTCGATGATCGGTAGCCGACAGTCCATCAGAATAGCCTCGAAAATCAGACTCTCCGCACTGCGCACTGCCTGGGCCCCATCGGTGGCGACGCTGACAGTAAAGCCCAGACTGCGCAACATTGCTTCGATGACCGTCTGATTGACCGGATTGTCTTCCACCAGCAACACGTTACGCCCCTCGCCATCACCGCTGCCGGTCGGTGCGCGCGGCGCCCGCACGGGCAGCGTCTGTTTATAGAGCGCCAGCGGGATTTCCAGGGTGAACACCGAGCCGCGACCTTCCTCGCTCTGGGCGCGCAACGTGCCGCCCATGCGTTCAGCCAGCGTGCGAGCAATCGGCAGGCCCAGTCCGGTGCCACCGTATCGCCTTGAAATAGAGCTGTCGGCCTGCTGGAAGGCGTTGAACATCAATTCCAGGCTTTCAGCCGAAATACCAATCCCGCTGTCGCGCACGGTGCAGGTGAACCACAGCAGTTCGTGATCCAGCGATTGCCATTGCGGCTCGATGCTGACGCGGCCCTGTTCGGTGAATTTCAGCGCATTGCCGATCAGGTTGACCAGGATCTGCCGGATCCGCGTCGGGTCGCCCTGCACCTGCAACGCGCGCATGTTGTCCGGAATCGACAGCGCCAGGTCGAGCCCGCGTTGCACGGCGCTGTGCGAGAACGACTGGGCGCAACTGCCGATAAGGTCCGCAAGGTTGAATGGAATGTGCTCCAGCTCCAGTTCCGAACGCTCGATGCGCGAGAAATCGAGAATGTCGTTGATGACTTTGAGCAGGTGTTCGGTGGACTCCGAGGCAAGCGCCGCGTACTCGACCTGCTCCTCGGTCATCTCGGTGGTTTCCAGCAGTTGCAGCATGCCCAGCACGCCATTCATCGGAGTGCGCAATTCGTGGCTCATCATCGCAAGGAAATCGGATTTGGCGTTGTTGGCCTTTTCCGCTTCCTCGCGAGTCTGAATCAACTGCGCCATCGCTTGATGCTGTTCGCGACTGGCTTGTTCGAGCCCGTTGGCGAGGTTGTTGATGTGTTGCGACAGCGCGCCCAGTTCGGTGTCGTCGACGATCGGCAGCGGCGTTTTGTAGTCGCCGTCCTGAATCGCCTTGACCGCGTTGCCGATGTCGCGGATCGGTTGCGACAGGCTGCCGGCCAGGCGCCGGGCGAGCAGAAAAGTGAACAACAGGGCGAACAGCGCCAGGATCCCGGCCTTGAGCAGGATTTCCTGCTGACGCTGGCTGAAGGCGTCATTGGACAGGCCGACGATCACCCGACCCAGATAATCCTCGGTGGGCGCCGTGTTGGCGACGCGGCTGCCCTGCAGGAAATCATTGTGCAGCGGGATTCGTTGCAGCCGCACCGGGGCCTGGAACACTTCGACCTGGTGCGAGCGGTTGTGGGTTTCCGACGGTTGCTCGACGTACACCAGAATCCGGTTGGCGCTGTCCTGGACTTCCAGAAAGCGCACATTGGGCGTGGCGAGGGTGGCCTTGAGCAAACTGTCGAGCACCTCGTTGTTGCCCGAGATTACCCCGTATTCGGTGGCCGGCGCCAGTTGGTTGGCGATCAGTTGCCCGGTGTGATTGAGCTCCTGACGCAGGTCCTGGATCCGCACGAAGGTGAAGAAGCTGATCAACAGCAACGTCAGCAACAGGGCAGGGCCGAGGCTGATAATTTGTGTGCGGGTGTTGATGTCCCAACGGCGACGGAAGGTCATGGGCGGTTTTCTCCTTCGGCCAACTGTGTTGCGACAGACGCTTCATTCATCTGTTCAATCCCTAATGAACGAGCCACTTGCGGGTTGCTTAAGACTTTGAAGCGTTGCGGGTAATGCGTGCGTGGCCACGTGGCCGGTGGCCGGTCGAGCAGTTCGTCGAGTATCGCCAGCCAATCGCTCTGATCGCTGTAGGTGCTGGCCAGGCTCCCGGCCCTGACGAACCCGGCGTTAGGTCCGATCAGCGCCAATTGCCGTGCATAGCTGCTGAGCAACAGGTTCTTCGCGGTTTTCGGGTTGTATAGATCGGGATCATCAAGGCCCAGCAACACGTCGCTGTTCTTCAGCAAGGTCTGCAGCGGTCGGCTGTCGTTGGTGTTATCCCAGCGCTCAGTGACCACCTCAAGGCCCAGGGAATGAGCGGCCTGATGCAATTCTTTCAAGAGGAATTCGCTGTGGCTGTCGAAGAGCACGCCGACCCGTTTGGCCTGAGGCAGCAGCAGTCGGGTCAGGCGCAATTGTCGGTCCAGGGGCGGGTCGCTCCAGAGCAGGCTGAGGCGCGGGGGCAGGGTGGCCCCCAGATGCTGACGGGCTTGCAGCCGGCTGATGCGCAGCACCAGCGTCGCCGGGCCCTGGGCGTCTTGCAGACGCCAGTCGAGGCTCGGCAGGTCGAGCAGAATCAAACGGGTAGCGGCGGGCAGTTTGCCTGGCGCCGGCAGACTGGCCAGTGGCTGGAAGTGCACGTTATCGGCAGGCCGCAAGGCGCTCAGGGCCTGGGTGAAGGATTGCATGCCCGAGCTGTCCTCGGCGCCAGTCAGCAAAATGTCCGCGGCGCTGGCCTCCAGGCCGCTCAGCAGCCCGGCAAACACCAGGCACACCCCGGCCAGCAGGCGGCCAAGGATTGGCGTCTTGCGTGACGGGCTATAAAGCATCTTAGAACGCCAGCTCTGCGCTGAAGTAAAGCACCCGGCGCTCGTCGTAGTTGTTGTCGACGAAGGTAGTGGGCTGGCTGTCGAGGCGTTGCTGGAGCACACCGGCCAGTTCCAGGCTGGCCTTGCCCAGGCCGATGCGTTTGGCGATGCGCGTGTCGACCCGTTCGAAGCGGTAGCCGTTCAGGGCATAGTCACCATAGTAGAAGAGCGCGCTGTTCCAGCCGTGGCCCCAGTTGTGCAGCCAACCGGCGGAACCGCTGTTTCGAGCGGTCTGTTGTGCATCCTGCGGGTTGCTTGCCTCGGCATCGACGTAGGCATACGTCACACGCAGGCGATCGGCGCTGCTGATTCTCCAGTCGAGCTGGGTTTCTGCCCCTTCGAGGCGCGCGCTGTTTGAGTTGCTGGCGATGTACTGATTGTTGCGCAGCGGTTCGCTGATCATCCCGGTGATTTCGTCGTAGAACAGCTTCACATCGACCGCCAGCCCCACTTCGGCAAAGTAGCCGTTATAGCCCAGCTCCCGGGAGCGCGTGTGTTCCTGTTCGAGGTCGCCGGGGCCACTGGTCTTGACGAAATAACGGGCACTGGACTGACCATAGGCGCTGGGCCGCAGGTTCTTTACCTGATAGCTCCAGTTGACGTTGTTCTCGAACATGTCCGGCGAGCGGATGGCTTCCGAGTACACCGCCCGCAGGCCATGGCGCGGGTTGATCAGGTAGTTGATCGCCACCCGGGGGGTGAGCGAACTGCCGATCAATTGCGTGTCTTCGAACATCGCACCGCCCTGCAGCAACCAATGCTCGGTGGCGCGCCACTCGAGCTGGCCGAACGCCCGCCAGGTGGTGTCGTCGAGGGTGCCATTGAAGTAGGTCTCGGAGTCTGCCCGGTCGTAACGATAGTTCATGCCGCTGACCAGCCGCTGACCAGCTGCAGACTGTCGGACAGGCTGAGGGTGTCCTGTAATTCAAGGTCGTAGCGCGATTCCCGGGTGCTCTGGTCAATATCGCCACAGAGGGTTTGCCGGGCGCCGTTTCGCCATTGGTCCAGCACTTGATTGGCCAGTGCCCGCTGGGCCGGGTCACCTGCGGGCGCGCCGGGGCCGGTGTAGCGCTCCATGTTGCGCGCCAGGCGTTCGGTGTAATTCGGGTTGAGCTGCCAGAGTTCGGTCAACTGCGGGCTGAACGGAACCTCGGCATCGCAGGCACGCCAGGTCTGCTGACGATCCCAATGTTGTGCCGAGCCCTGGATGTAAAGGCTGTGATCGGGATTGATGTCGAGGTTCCAGCGCAGCGAGCCGGCGTAGTCCTTGGCGGTGACGTCGGCATTGTTCCCCGCAGCGGTAATCCCCGAGAAGACCGGGCGGTAGGTATACGGCCGCTGGTTGCTCCCGTCCTTGGCATTCAATTGCCAGTCGATACTCTGGTTGTCAGTGAGCGTCTGGCTGACGGCGAGGTTGAAGCGGTTCAAGCGGCGGCTGTCACGGTAATCGGCGCCGTTACGGTCCGAGTCGAAGCCGTCGTCTTGCTGGCCGGACAGTGACAGGCGCAGGTCTCCACCGTCCCAGCCCACGCCCTGGCTGGCGTAAAAGTCGTCGATGCCGCGCTGCCCACGGGTGACTTTAAGCCGCGTGCCGTGGCTGTCGGCCGGGTTGCGCGTGATGATGTTGACCACTGCCATCAGCGCATTGGCGCCATAGCTGACGGTGTTCGGGCCGCGGAAAACTTCGATGCGTTCGATGTCTTCCAGGGCCACCGGAATGTCACTCCAGTCCACCGTGGCCAGGCCTGCGCGGTACACCGAACGGCCGTCGATCAACACTTGCATGCGTCGCGCTTCGGTTGCGTTGGTGCCGTGATAGTTCACCGCGGCCTGGTTGCCGTTGATGTTGCCGACCATCATTCCCGGCACCAGTCGCAGCAACTCACTGATGTCCCGGGCGCCACTGGCGTTGATCAGTTCGCTGTCGATCACCGTCATGCTCCCGGTACCGCGGCCGGCGACTGCTTGAGTCGCGTCGCGGTCAATACTTGCGGCAGCGGCTCGCTGTCGAGGAACAAGTCGTCGGCAAGCAATGGCGAGCTGAAGATCAGCGCCAGTACCAGCGGCGAGCGAGGTGATGGAGAGTCAAGCGACACGACACATCCTTGATGGCGAACAATTGGCGCGCATGTTAACCGAGCGCAATGACTTTTCCAGTCACGTTGTGGGCATTTTCCTCGGTTTTCTTGGTCTTCTTCCTACAAGTGTCGGTAATTGATGCAGGGGCTGGCCGCCACTGGGCCGCTCCGTATAATGCCGACATCGCCACTGGTATGGATTAACGGATTGCATATGACTGAACAGCGCCCAATTGCGGTCCTGGGAGGCGGAAGTTTTGGTACCGCCGTGGCTAACCTGCTGGCCGAGAACGGGCATCAGGTCCGGCTGTGGATGCGTGACCCCGAGCAGGCTGAGGCCATTCGGGTCAATCGCGAGAACCCGCGTTACCTCAAAGGCATCAAGATTCTGCCGGCCGTGGAAGCGGTCACCGACCTGCTGGCCACTTTGCAAGCCTGCGACTTGTGCTTCGTCGCACTGCCGTCCAGCGCGCTGCGCTCGGTATTGATGCCGCACGCCGAACGTTTGAGCGGCAAATTGCTGGTGAGCCTGACCAAAGGCATCGAAGCCCACACCTTCAAGTTAATGAGCGAAATCCTCGAAGAAATCGCCCCGCAAGCGCGCATCGGCGTGCTGTCCGGGCCGAACCTGGCCCGTGAAATCGCCGAACACGCGCTGACTGCCACGGTGGTCGCCAGCGAAGACGAAGAACTCTGCCAGCGGGTCCAGGAGGCGTTGCATGGCCGGACCTTTCGTGTGTACGCCAGCGCCGACCGCTTCGGTGTGGAGTTGGGCGGGGCGCTGAAAAACGTCTACGCAATCATCGCCGGCATGGCGGTGGCGCTGGGCATGGGCGAAAACACCAAGAGCATGCTGATCACCCGGGCGCTGGCGGAAATGACCCGCTTTGCGGTGAATCAGGGCGCCAACCCGATGACCTTTCTCGGTTTGGCGGGCGTCGGCGATTTGATCGTCACCTGCTCGTCGCCGAAAAGCCGTAACTACCAGGTCGGATTCGCCCTCGGCCAGGGCTTGAGTCTGGAAGATGCGGTCACCCGCCTGGGCGAAGTCGCCGAAGGCGTGAACACCCTCAAGGTGCTCAAGGCCAAGGCTCAGGAGGTGGGCGTGTACATGCCGCTGGTCGCCGGGCTGCACGCGATCCTGTTCGAAGGGCGCACGCTTGATCAGGTGATTGAACTGTTGATGCGTGCCGAACCGAAAACCGACGTCGATTTTATTTCCACCAGTGGTTTCAACTAGGCATCAGGGAGAGCGAGACATGAACGATCCGAAAACAGAGGACAAGTACGAATCCATCCTGCTGCGCGTCTTGTGGATGATCGTCTACGTGCTGGTCTGGCAAGTGGCGCAATTCATCCTCGGCGCAGTGGTGCTGGTGCAGTTGATCTATCGTTTGATCTATGGCGCCCCAAGCGCCAGCCTGATGAACTTCGGCGACAGCCTGAGCCAGTTCCTGGCGCAGATCGGTCGTTTCGGCAGTTTCCATAGCGACCAGAAACCCTGGCCGTTCGCCGACTGGCCGACGCCGCGTACACCGGAAGGTGAAGCGCCGCACGCTGTGGCGCCGGCCCCGCATCCGGTACGAGATGAGGAACCGAAACTATGAAACTCTGGGTATTGCGTCATGGTGAAGCCGAGCCACACGGCAAGCGTCCTGATTCGGAGCGGGCACTGACTGCCCATGGTCGTGAAGAAGTGCTGCGCACTGCAGCCGAATTGGCCGGCAAGCCGCTGACCGCGATCTATGCCAGTCCTTACCAGCGAGCGCAGGAGACCGCAGAAATTGTGCGTACAGCGCTGAATTTCGCGCCGGAGATTCGTACCGTCGACTGGCTGACCCCCGACAACCGCCCGCAAGCGGTGGCGGAGCAGTTAGTGTCTGTGGATCACGCGCTGCTGGTCAGTCATAACCCGCTGGTGGGTAACTTGCTGGGTTACCTTCAGCATGGACATGTGCAGGACCCGGAAGCGGTGAAAACCGCCGGCCTTGCCGAGCTTGAAGGCGACTTGCCGTTGGCCGGAGCAATGAAGCTCGTTGGCATCAAGCACCCTTAAAAGCAAAAGATCTTGTTTTTGCCGACAAATAATTAACCGAGCAACTGCTTGGTTGGCTACGCTTGCTCCAGACCAAATACAAAGGAGCAAGTCGCATGCCTGCTGCTTTTCGTTTGCCGCTGGACGTCTTCTACGAGCGCGAGGCCCGTCATCCGCGCCAGCGCTTTTTGGTCCAACCCACGGGCGAAGGAGAGGTCGAGACCCTGACTTGGGCCGACGTCGGCCATCAGGCCCGCTGCGCTGCGCATTGGCTGCGCGCACGCGAACTGCCCCAAGGCAGCCACATCGCCCTGATCTCGAAAAACTGCGCGCACTGGATCATCGCCGACCTGGCAATCTGGATGGCTGGCCATGTGTCGGTGCCGCTCTACCCGAACCTCACCGCCGAGACCGTGGCCCAGGTCCTTGAACACGCCGAAGCGGTGCTGGTGTTCATCGGCAAACTCGATGACTGGCCTGGAATGTCTCGCGGGGTCAGCGCCGATCTGCCGACAATCAGCCTGCCGTTGCATCCATCCGGCACGTTCGATTTCAGCTGGGCCGACCTGCAAAAGAGCTCACCGATCCAGGACGATCCCAAGCCGTCCGCCGATCAGTTGGCGACCATCATTTACACCTCCGGCACCACCGGCATGCCCAAAGGCGTGATGCACAGTT
The DNA here is from genome assembly GCF_029963765.1 of Pseudomonas sp. UYIF39. Taxonomy (GTDB): domain Bacteria; phylum Pseudomonadota; class Gammaproteobacteria; order Pseudomonadales; family Pseudomonadaceae; genus Aquipseudomonas. The sequence goes on along the minus strand of NZ_JALBYU010000023.1, from coordinate 1,653 downwards.
TCGCCACTCTGGGGTTTGCCACCACTCGCGGCACGCAGTTGTTTGGCTTGAATGAGTCGGATCGGCTGCTGTCCTACCTGCCGCTGTGCCATGTCGCCGAGCGGATGTTCGTTGAGTTGGCGTCGATCTACACCGGGCAAACGGTATTTTTTGCCGAGAGCCTCGACACCTTCCTGACCGACTTGCGCCGTGCACGACCGACCGCGCTGTTCGGTGTGCCAAGGATCTGGACCAAATTCCAGATGGGCGTGTACAGCAAGATCCCGGCAAAGCGCCTCGACTTCCTGCTCGGTCTGCCGGTCATCGGCAAGCGGGTCGGCCACAAAGTCCTGGCCGGGCTTGGGCTGGATGCCTTGCGCATCGCCTTGTCCGGCGCCGCGCCAGTGCCGCAGACCTTGCTGCTTTGGTACCGCAAACTGGGGCTGGATGTGCTGGAGGTCTACGGCATGACCGAAAGTTGCGGCTATTCGCACGTTGGCCTGCCGGGCCAGAACAAACCCGGCTGGATCGGCAAGCCCTGCCCGGAGGTCGAGGTGCGGATCGCCGAGTCGGGCGAGGTCATGGTGCGCAGCGGCGCGACCATGCTCGGGTATTTTAAGGAGTCTGTGAAAACCGCCGAAACTATCACCGAGGACGGCTTCCTGCGCACCGGCGACAAGGGCGAGGAGGACGCCGAAGGCAACCTGCGTCTGACCGGGCGCCTGAAAGAAATATTCAAGACCAGCAAAGGCAAATACGTCGCCCCGGCACCGATCGAAAATCGTCTGGCGGAGCATTCGCGCATCGAGCAGGTGTGCGTGGTGGGCGATGGCCTGAGTGCGCCGCTGGGTTTGTGCGTGCTCTCGGCGGTCGGTCAGCAGGACGCCAGGGGAACGGCGCGGGCGGGCCTGCATTCAAGCCTTGAAAAGCTGTTGGAGGAGGTCAACGGCGTCCTCGACAAACACGAACGCTTGCATCGATTGGTGGTGGTCAAGGACAGCTGGGCGGTGGAAAACGGCTTTCTGACGCCGACCCTGAAGATCAAACGCAACGTGATCGAAGCCGCCTACGGTGCCCGTTTCGAAGAATGGAGCGAGCGCAGTGAAGCGGTGCTGTGGCAGGATTGAGTCACGAACAAAACCAATCAAGGAAAGCAACGATGAGTCTGTGGCGTACCACTCCCAACGTCGAGCAGTTGAACGCAATCCAGAAAAACACCATCGGCGAAGTGCTGGATATTCGCTTCGAAGCCTTCGACGAAGAGTCTCTGACCGCGAGCATGGTCATCGACCATCGCACTCACCAGCCTTATGGCTTGCTGCACGGCGGCGCCTCGGTGGTGCTGGCCGAAACGGTCGGCTCTATGGCCAGTTACCTGTGCATCGACACCAGCAAGTTTTACTGCGTGGGGCTGGAAATCAACGCAAACCATTTGCGTGGCTTGCGCAGCGGACGGGTCACGGCGGTGGCCAAGCCGATCCACATTGGCCGCACGACGCATGTCTGGGATATCCGTTTGACCAGCGATGAGGGCAAGGCCAGTTGTGTGTCGCGGTTGACCATGGCGGTGGTGCCATTGGGTGAGAATCCACCTGCCCGCTGAAACACGATCCCCTGTAGCGGGGGGGGGGGGGGGGGGGGGGGGGGGGGGGGGGGGGGGGGGGGGGGGGGGGG
>NZ_JALBYU010000022.1 GCF_029963765.1 Pseudomonas sp. UYIF39 | reverse complement strand
GCAAAAGGGGGCGACCGCGCTCTTTCTGCTGCACCGCATTGGCTGGATGACGACTGCTTCGCAGCCGAACGCAGCCTTCGGCAGCTGCTACAGCGGGCGCGTTTATAGGGGGGACCCGTGCGTTGGAATCAACGCGGCATCAGGCGCGGATCGAACGGGTAGTCGGAAAGCAATTCGATGCCGTTTTCGTGGATGTAGATCTGCTCTTCGAGCTTGACCCCTTCGCCGCCCTCGTCGTGGCCGATGTAGCTTTCCACGCAGATGGTCATGCCGGCTTCGAAAACGCCGTCGTAACCCAGCGCATCAATGTCTTCGCGGTGCACCACGTACGGGTATTCACCGGTCATGCCGACGCCGTGGGCCAAGGCGAAATAGCGGTTGGCCTTGTAGTTATCCGGGATCCTCCACGCCAGCTCGGCGTACTCCTTGAAGCTGCGGCCGGCCTTGAGCATTTCCATGTTGGTCTGCACTTGCTCGTAGGCCAGTTTGTACAGTTCCTGCTGCTTGGCGGTGGCGGCTTGCTCGCCGCAGAGGAAGGTCCGCGAGAAGTCGGCGTAGTAGCCAAAACGCCCGACCACGTCGGTGTCCAGCGCCACCAGGTCACCGGTCTCGATGGGCCGGGTGCTGCATTCCTGGAACCATGGATTGGTGCGCGGCCCGGAGGACAGCAGGCGGGTTTCCACGTAGTCGCCGTCGGTGGCAATCACGTGTTGGTGCAAGTGCGACCACAGTTCGTTTTCGCTGATGCCCGGCACCAGTTTGCTTTCCATCAACCGCACGCCGGCCTCGGTGGCGCGCAGGCTGGCGCGGATCATCTTCAGCTCGTTCGGCACTTTGATGCAGCGCGCCCGCTCCAGCGGTTCCTGAGCATCGAAAATCTGGTAGCCGAGCTTTTGCAGTTCGAACGCGGCAGCCGAGGTCGCGCTTTCGATGGCGACCCGCTTGTTGCCGCCACCGTGCTTGCGCACCAATTCATCGATTTCGGCGGCCCATTCGGCGGTGACGTTATTGAGGAAACTGTCGCAAAAGTAATAAGAAATGGCTTTGGCCGGGCGCACTTCATCGACGGTGTTGAGCTGTTCCGCGAGGTGCAGGCAGCCGCCAAATTCGAAGACCACCACCGGGCCTTCTGCCGGGATGAAGGCGTAACGCGCCGGGTTGCGCGCCGAGTACACCTGCATGTTGCGCGAGCCGGTGGCGTAGCGCATGTGGGTCGGGTCGAACAGCACGCAGGCGGCGTAGTTGCGTTTTTTCAGTTCGTTGCGCACCCGTTGCAAACGGTCGAGCTGGATCTGCTGGATCTCGTCGTACGTGGGTTCGCAGTCGGCGGGGTTGCGGTTAGGGCCGGACAGACTCATGGGGTGTTCCTCGCAGGGCAAATACGGTTGGTTTTTTTTCAGGAATTTTTGGGTGGATCAGTCGAGCAACTGGTCGCTGCGCACCAGGTTGCGTTCGGCTTGCAGGTGGGCCTCGGACAGGCGTCCGTAAAGCTACTTGGTGCGCTGGGCGCGGCCGATGATTCCGGGTTTTTCCGAGTAGGCGAAGATCGCCGTGTTGCGCTCGGTGGCGCCCTCGACGCGGGTCACCCGGTGCACCGAGAAACGGCCCTTGAAGATCTGCAAGTCGCCGGGGTTGAGTTCCAGTCCCTGCACGCGGCTGCGGTCGTGGCCGCGCACCACTTTGCCGACAGCACCGAGGTTTTCCTGGGTGCGGGTCCGGATCATCGGCGCGTATTCGAACAGGCCGCCGGCCTCGGGTTTCTGGGTCATCATGCTGACGATGAATTCGTTGGTGTCGAAGTGCCAGGGCTGCTCGGTGCCTTCGGGCATGACGTTGATCACCAGGCCGGCGAACGGATCGGCGTATTCGAAAATCTCCGGTTCGTTCAGGCAGGCACCGATAAAACGCTTCATCATCGGCGAGACGTACAGGCGATGAATGATTGCGTCCGGGGCGATCATGTCCCGGGTGACGAAGCCGCTGGTGCGCTCCATGAATGTGCGGCGCGGGTCATCCTGGGGCAGGGCGGGGTCGTCTTCGGTAAAGTAGGCGTTGACCTTGCGCACCGAGTAAAACGTCTTCCCCGACAGCGCCTGACCTTCGGCACGGGCCTGTTCCAGCACCTCGGGCCGCAGGAAATTCTTCAGCAGGCAGCAACCGTCCTCGGCGAGTTCGGCGCGGGCGTGTTCGATCAACGCCTGCAATTGGACATGGCCCGAATCATGTATGGGGTACAACTCGGTATTAATGATGTCGCTGATATCGCCCACTTCGGCGTCGGCAAGTTGAAGGCTCATGTAAGTCTCCTGGAACTATCAATGGTCAGTGTTTGGCGTTGAATTGATAGTTGCTGAAAGAGGTGCGAAGTGGAAATTACAAGTTGTGATCGAATCCATCGGCAGGGGCGATAGTTATGTCAGGCGAACTGGATGGGACCTTGCTTAAAGTCTTTGTCGCGATTATCGAGTGTCATGGTTTTTCCGCGGCGGCCGAGCGTCTGCATAAAACCCAATCGACGATTAGTCAGAGTTTGCAGCGACTGGAAGAGATCGTCGGCACGCCGCTGGTACAGCGCACGAGTCGCTCGATAAGCCTGACGCCCGGCGGTGAGACTTTTCTGATTTACGCCCGGCAGATCCTCAAGCTGCACGCCGATGCGATCAACGCCGTGCACCTGCCCGACGAGCAGGTGTGCATTCACATTGGCATGCCCGAGGACTATGCGCAGTTCTGCCTGGCCGGAGTGTTGCGGGACTTTCAAGCGCAGTTTCCGCACGTGCGGCCAGACATTTGTTGCGAGATGTCCACGGCGCTGGTCAGCCGTCTACAGCGCGGCGAACTGGATCTGGTGTTGGGTGTGCAGCACGCCAATCTGCAACCAGGTGAGTACCTGTGCGACGAGCCGCTGGTGTGGGTGGCAGCCGAAGGCTGGCATGCAAGGGAAGACGCATCGGTGCCATTGGCGGTGTATGCCGAGGGTTGCGCGTTTCGGGCCAACGCCGTGTGGGCGTTGGCCGAGGCCGGGCGGCCGTGGCACGTGGTTTACACCAGCCAGAGTCCGCGGGGCATCGGGATTGCCATTGAACAGGGGCAGTCGGTGGGTGTCACGGCGCAGCGCTTGGTGCCGCCGGGTTGGCAGGTACTCGATGAAGCCCAGGGCTTTCCGCCAATTGAGCCGGCGCGGTTGATGTTCTGGCGTTCGACTCAGTGTGAGGCGGTGGAGGCCTTGGTGGGCATTCTCTCGCAGCAGTTGGGCCGTTCAGAGTGGTTGGCCGAGCGCGGGCTCGCGGCGTTGACGGCGGGCCATCAGTCCCAGCAATAACAGGCTGGCCGCCACCCAGCAGGCGATCCAGCCATGCACCAGGGCAAACTGCCCGGTCGCTTGCAGCAGCCAGCCACAGAGCCAGTTGGCGGTGGCGCTGCCCAGTCCATAGCCGACCATGCTCAGGCTCACCACTTGCAGGCTTTGCACCGGGCTCAACCGGGCGCTGAGGTAGGCGGCCATCAATCCCCAGGCCGGGAAATAGAACAGCGCAAACAGCCCGGCCGCCAGCCAGGTCAGGCTCAGGCTCGGTTGCCAGAGCAGGGCCAGCATCGCCACGCCGAACGCGCTGATGCTCAACGCCATGACCCGCAGCGCGCCCCAGCGATCCGCCAATGAACCCAGCAGCAAACCGCCGACAACCCCGCCGATACCGATCAGCGTCCACAACGACCCGGTGATCTGCGCATTGGCGCCCAGGCGGTCGCTGGCAAACGCCGAGAGGAAGTTCAGGAAGGGTCCGCTGATCGCGCCGATAAACGCGCTGAGCAGCAATATATGCAGCGCCACCGGATACTCCAGGCATAGGTGCAGCCATTGCCGGAGCACCCGGCGTAGCGACGGCGCAGGAGAGGGTTTGAGGCTTTGCTCTTTAGCGAGCGGTGCCAGGGCCCAGAACGTCAGCAGGGTGACGATCAGCGTCAGGGCCGCACAGATCAGCCAAAACTGCATCAGGGAGATCCCTTGCAACAAGGCGATCAGCAAACCATTCAGGCAAATCGCAAACGCCGCCCCGGAAGACGCCAACCCCAGCACCCGGCTGCGGTGGGAGGCGGGGATTACTTCGCTGGCCAGTGCGGCGATGGCATTCCAGTTCGACACCGCACACGCCGAAACCAGCGCCAGGCACAGCGCAAACGGCAGCACCCACGGCGTGGTGACCGCCAGCGACAACAGCATCGGGCTCAAGGCCATCGTCAGGCGCACCATGTTGCGCGGGCTGATCCACGCCGCGGCGATGCCACTGACAATCGACGCGCCCATGTAAAACAGTTGCAGCAGCGCCGCAATAAACGCGGCTTGGCTGTAACTCAATTCGAACTCTTGGCGGATCTCGGGTAATAACGCCGAATACAGGAAAATACTGAAGCCGTGGGTGGTGGCGTTACAGGCGGTGAAGATCAAAGCCAATATGCCAATACTTCTTGCAGATGAACTTATAGGGGGTGGCATATGTTCGGCTCGATCAGATTAATTGCAACAGTATGGGGCGAAGCTGCAGGGTTTGCCCTATGTAAGTGCATTGGCGTATTAGGGGTATTTAATTAAAATCAGACTAGCGTTTATATGAAGAAAACAGCCAGTGCTTAATAGTCATGAGTGTGCTGCGAAATACTCATGCTATTTATACGTCTGCGACAGTTATCGGGCTGAAACCGACGCAATCTGAATATTGCCGATTACTTGTGGCGGGGGGGGCTTGCCCCCGTTCGGTTTCTAAGCAGCCGCCATCCAGTCGATGGCGGTGTGTCTGATTCACTGAGGTTGCAGGTTTTAGGTCGGCTTCGCTGTCCAACGGGGGCAAGCCCCTCGCCACAGGTTGGAGTTGAAGCCGCAGAAATCGTCCTGCACAACACAAAAATGCATGTTACTCAGGAAATTTCCCGAAAGCCGTGGGATGCTTGGCACTCGTCAGCCCTTGCCCGAGTACTCTTCATGAAACGCAAAATGCCCGCGCTCAATGCGCTCAAAGCCTTCGAAGTGGCCGGCAGTACAGGCAGCTTTACCCGGGCGGCGGAGTTGCTGAATGTTACCCAGAGCGCGGTCAGCCGCCAGGTGCGTCAGCTCGAAGAGCAGCTTGGTGAAAACCTGCTGGAGCGCCGTCACCACCACCTCGAATTGACCAGCGCCGGTCGGATTCTGCTGCGGGCATTGCATCAGTCCTTCGACAAAATCGAACTGACGGTGCGCAGTATTCAGCAGAAAACCCATTCCAATCGCCTGCACATCAACGCGCCGCCAACCTTCACCAACCGCTGGTTGATGCCGCGTCTGGGGCGGCTGCGCGAGAAGCATCCGGAACTGGAACTGAGCATCACCACGCGCTTGCAGGACAGCCTGGCGGAAACCAGTACGCTGGATTGCGCGATCCGTTTTGGCGACGGTGAATGGGACGGCCTGGACAGCTCGTTGCTGATCCAGGAACGGCACATCGCCGTTTGCGCACCATCCTTGTACGCACGGGAGTGGAGCGAGCGGGGCATTGACCTCAATCGCCTGACGTTGCTGCATGTGCTGGCCCGGGAAGACCAGCGTTACCTGACCTGGAAACACTGGCTGGACGCCGCGCGGATCACCGGCGTCGACACCCAGGGCGGTTATGAATTCGACCTGCTGGACCTGGCAATCCGCGCGGCCATCGACGGCCTGGGCATTACCATTGCCGACTGGCACATGGTCGCTTCGGAACTGGCGAGCGGGCAACTGACCCAGGTGCTGAACGTGCATGTGGAAGGGCATCAATCCTATTGGCTGGTGACCCGGCCCGAGCAGACGCTGATGCCGCAATTGCAGGTGTTTAGTCAGTGGTTGCAGGAGGAAATCTGGTTGGCGCAGCGGCAGCTGGAGCCCTCGACCGCCGCTAACTGACCGATGCAGAACCCGGTGGGAGCGAGCTTGCTCGCGATAGCGGTGTTTCAGTCGACATCAATGTTGACTGGCCTGCCCCTCATCGCGGGCAAGCTCCCACAAGGTATCTCATCGCTCTCAGGGTTAACCTGCATTTTTCGAATGTTACATCGCTCAATAAATCGTTTGTTCAACACCAGCCCAATGACAAGACTGCATTCACTGGATAAAAACAACGATGGGCGATGCACATGCGAACCGAGCGAAATTTTGTTAACGGTCACTTCATTGAACCTGCCAGCGAAGCGCTGATCGCAGTCTACAACCCGGCGACCGAAGCGCTGGTGGGCCATGTTTCAGCGGCGACCGCCGATGAAGCCACTGCAGCCGTCGAAGCCGCCGCAGGCGCCCAGAAAGTCTGGGGCAAACTCACCAGCATCGAACGCGCCGAACACCTGCGTTCCTTCGCCGACGCCCTCGATGCCTGCGCTGAAAACATCGGCGCAGCCCTGGCTGCCGAGTCCGGCAAGAGCGTTGCCGACGCCAGCAACGAGGCCCGTTACGCCGCGCAGATCACCCGTTACCACGCCGAGTGGGCACGCCGGATCGAAGGCGAGATCATTCCCAGCGATTCCCCAAACGAAAACCTGTTCTTGCACCGCGAGCCGATCGGCGTGGTCGCCTGCCTGATTCCGTTCAACTACCCGGTCTATACGTTGCTGCGCAAAATCGCCCCGGCGTTGATTGCCGGCAACACGGTGGTTGTGCGCCCAAGCAACAACACCCCGACCTCGGCGTTCGAGATAGCCAAGGCTGTGCAGCAATCCGGTTTGCCCGCCGGCGTGGTGAACATCCTGACCATGGATCACGCCACCGCCGCAGCGGTTTGCACCCACAAGGCTGTCGGTTTGATCACCCTGACCGGCAGCGTCAACGCCGGGCGCATCGTGCTCGATTACTGCAAGGCCAACATCGCCAAGCCATCCCTGGAACTGGGTGGCAAGACCCCGGCGATCATCGAGGCCGACGCCGATCTTGAAGCCGCCGCGACCGCGATCATCGCCTCCAAGACCACCCACTGCGGCCAGTTGTGTACGGCGGTCGAACGGGTCTACGTCCAGGAAAGTGTCTACGAACAATTCCTCGCACTGCTTAAAACCAAAATCAGCGCGGTGAAGTTCGGCGACCGCGCCAACGACGAAAGCCTGATGGGCCCACTGGTTAACGCCAGTTCGCAGCAGAACATCCACGCCATGGTCGAGCGCGCCATCGCCGACGGTGCTGTACTGGAAACAGGTGGTTTTATCCCCCAAGGCAAGGGTCATTTCTACCCGCCGACGCTGCTCAGCAACTGCCGTCAGGACATGGAAATCATCCAGGAAGAAATCTTCGGCCCGGTGCTGCCGGTGCTCAAGTACCGCGACATCGACGAAGCGCTGGCCATGGCCAACGACCATCAGTTCGGTCTGTCCTCGGTGCTGTACACCGAGGACTACCGCACCACCATGAAAGTCGCCAACGCCATCGAGGCCGGCGAGTTGTATGTCAATCGCACGCCGGCAGACCCGTACCAGGGCTTCCACGCCGGCTGGAAACGTTCCGGTCTGGGCGGTGATGACGGCAAGCACGGCATGCTTGAATTCACTCAGACCCGTCTGGTGGTGATGAAGTACTGATCCACCCGCAACACGCCTCACGCCACACCTATAAAAACAATTATTTGGGGCGCCCGGACCACCGGGCTGCCCGAGGTCACACAGATGTCCAAGCCTGCAACCACTGTTGCCGCTGTTCAGGGTTCGAACGCGGGTTCAAAAAGCCACAGTGACAAGGGAAGTCGCTATTTCCAGTTGATGCTATTGGTGCTGGCGGCCGGGGCGATCTACCCGATCCTGTACCTGCGCCAGGTCTACCAGACCACTATGCTCGAAGTGTTCCAGATCAACCACAGCGAGCTGGGTTATCTGTACTCGATGCTGGGGACGATTTTCCTCCTCAGTTACTTGCCGAGCGGCTGGCTGGCGGACCGGATTGCGCCACGGTTCCTGATTTTCTTTTCGCTGGTGGCCACCGGAGCCCTGGGGCTTTGGTACTCCACGGCACCGTCGATGACTGGGTTGATGATCATCTTCGGTTGCTGGGGCCTGACCACTGGCCTGACGTTCTGGGCGTCGGTGCTCAAACGCGTGAAGATGATTGCCCATCACACTGAACAGGGCCGGTTCTTCGGCATCCTCGACGGCGGTCGTGGTCTGGTCGAAGCCTTGCTGGCAACCGTTGCCTTGGGTCTGTTCGCGTTCGCCACTGAAACCCGTGGTGAGTCCGCCGCTGAAGGCTTCAAGCATGTGGTCTACCTCTACGCCTTCACCTGTATCGCCATCGGCTGTGTGCTGGTGTTGATCAAGGACCCGAAGTCGATGGAAGACACGGCAGCGGTAGAGAAGGGCAAGTACAACCTGCTCAGCGACCTGACGACCTTGGTGAAAATCCCTGAACTGTGGCTGGTCACCGCCATCGTTTTCTGCGGCTATCACATCTTCTGGGCCACCTATAGCTTCTCCGATTACTTGCAGGGCGGCGGCATGACCGCGGTCATGGCCGGCACCATCACCACCATCAAATTGTGGATGCGCCCGATTGGCGGCATCGGCGGTGGCTGGCTCGGTGACAAGTTCTCGAACATCTCGGTGCTGATCGTGGCGCTGTTCCTAGCGACCCTGGCGATGGTCGGCCTGATCGTGTTCCCGGCGCTCAACAGCATGGGCCTGCTGGTCGGCACGGTGATCTTCATCGGCTTGATGACCTACGCCATTCGCGGGCTGTACTGGGCGATCCTCGACACCTGCAACATTCCATTGCGCATCACCGGCCTGGCCATCGGCATCGTCTCGGTGGTCGGTTACCTGCCGGACGCCTTTATTCCGTTGATCAACGGCTACCTCACTGAACATTTCCCCGGTGCTGTTGGTTACAAGCTGTATTTCGGCTACATCGCTTCCGTCGGCCTGCTCGGGACCTTCGCGGCCCTGACCTTGCGCGCTCGAATCAACCGTAAATCTTTGATCAAGGCAGGTGCATGAGATGAAAATCGTCGCCCTTGAAACTCATATTGTTGCCGTTCCGCCACCGCACATCGGCGGCATGTACTGGCTGTTCGTCAAGCTCAAGACCGATTGCGGTATTGAAGGCGTGGGCGAAATCTACGCCGCGACCTTCGGCCCGAAAGCCATGCTGCCGATCATCGAAGACGTGTTCGAACGCTACCTGCTCAACCACGACCCGCACCACATCGAACGCTTCTTCCGTCAGGCCTATTCGAGCGGTTTCACCCAGCGGCCGGACCTGACCATGATGGGCGTGGTCAGCGGCCTGGAGATGGCCTGCTGGGACATCATCGGTAAGGCGGCGAACAAACCGGTGTATGAACTGTTGGGCGGAAAAGTCAACGAGCGCCTGCGTTCCTACACCTACCTGTACCCGGTCAACAGCAAGGGCGAGTACGACTACGACGACCCGGACCTGGCCGCCGAATGCGCCATCGAGAACATGAACAAAGGCTTCACCGCCGTGAAGTTCGACCCGGCCGGGCCGTACACCGCCTACTCCGGGCACCAGATCTCGCTGGAAGTGCTGGAGCGCTGCGAAACCTTCTGCCGCAAGATCCGCGAAGCGGTGGGCGACAAGTGCGATTTGCTGTTTGGCACCCACGGGCAAATGGTGCCGTCCTCGGCGATTCGCCTGGCCAAGCGCCTGGAGAAATATGATCCGCTGTGGTTCGAAGAACCGGTGCCGCCGGGTCAGGAAGAGGCCATGGCGCAAGTCGCGGCCAAAACCAGCATCCCGATTGCTACCGGCGAACGACTGACCACCAAGTACGAATTCTTCAAACTGCTGCAGGCCGGCGGGGCGTCGATTCTGCAGATGAACGTCGCCCGCTGCGGCGGGCTGCTGGAAGCCAAGAAGATCGCGAGCATGGCCGAGGCCTATTACGCGCAGATCGCGCCGCACCTCTATAACGGGCCGATTGGCGCGGCGGCGAGTTTCCAGTTGGCGACGTGCACGCCGAACTTCCTGATCCAGGAAAGCATCATGACCTGGGGCGGGTTCCATGCCGAAGTCCTGACCAAACCGCTGCAATGGGAGGACGGTTACATCATCCCGTCCACCGAGCCGGGCCTTGGGGTGGAACTGAACATGGACGTGGTGCGCAGGCATTCGCCGTACACCGGCGAACGTTTGCACCTGCAAATGGCGCCGACCCCGGTTGACGTCAAAGACACATCGCCGGCCAGAGGCTGACGGGATTTGCCGCAGCCCCCTTGTGGGAGCGGGCTTGCTCGCGAAAGCGGCAGAACATTCAGCATCAATGTTGACTGACCCGCCCCCCCCCCCCCCCCCCCCGCTCCCACAGGTTTTGTGCTGTACCTGACTGGGCTTTTTTTTTGGATAACGACTTACGCGGTAACCGTGCATGACATACGACTACATCATCGCTGGCGCAGGCGCCGCTGGCTGCATCCTCGCCAATCGGCTCTCGGCCTCGGGCAAACACACGGTGCTGCTGCTGGAAGCGGGCGGCAAGGACAGTTCCCTGTGGTTCAAGATCCCGGTCGGCTTCGCCAAAATGTATTACAACCCGACCTTCAACTGGATGTACTACAGCCAGCCACAAAAGCAGCTGAACAACCGCGAAATCTATGCCCCGCGCGGTAAAGTCCAGGGCGGTTCGGGTTCGATCAACGCGATGGTCTACGTCCGTGGCCAGGCCCATGACTTCGACGACTGGGCCGCCAACGGCAACGATGGCTGGGGGTTCAAGGACGTGCTGCCGTACTTCCGAAAACTGGAAAACCATCCGCTGGGTGACAGCGAATACCACGGCGGCAGCGGCCCGATCAGCATCACCCCGATGAAGGGTCATACCCACCCGATCTGTGATGTGTTCCTCAAGGGCTGCGACGAACTCGGCTATCCGCACAGCGACGACTTCAACGGCCCGAAATTTGAAGGTTCGGGAATCTACGACGTCAACACCCGCAACGGTCAGCGCTGCTCCAGCAGCTTCGCGCATTTGCACCCGGCCCTGAGCCGGCCGAACCTGACGGTCGAGCATTACGCACTGGTGGATCGGGTGTTGTTTGATAACTGCCGGGCGACGGGGATTTCCATCACCCAGCACGGCGTGGTGCGGACATTTACCGCCAACAAGGAAGTCATTCTTTGCGCCGGTGCCGTAGACACGCCGAAGATCCTGCAATTGTCCGGTGTCGCGGATCAGGCGCTGCTGGCCAAACACAACATCCCGTTGGTCAAACACCTGCCGGCGGTGGGGCAGAACCTGCAAGACCACCTGTGCGCCAGTTACTACTACAAGGCCAACATTCCGACGCTCAACGATCAACTGAGCTCGCTGTTCGGTCAGTTCAAACTGGGTTTGAAGTACCTGTTCACCCGCAAGGGCGCACTGGCGATGAGTGTCAATCAGGCCGGTGGTTTTTTCCGTGGCAACGAGCTGCAAGCCAATCCTAACCTGCAGTTGTACTTCAATCCGCTGTCGTACCAGATCCCGAAAAACAACAAGGCCAGCCTCAAGCCCGAACCGTATTCAGGCTTCCTGTTGTGCTTCAACCCGTGCCGGCCGACCAGTCGCGGGCACATCGAGATCGCCTCGAAAAATCCGCGGGACGCGGCGCTGATCGACCCGAATTACCTGAGCACGCAAAAGGACATCGACGAGGTGATCCAGGGCAGCCGCTTGATGCGCAGAATCATGCAGGCGCCGGCACTCAAAGGCATTACCGTCGAAGAAGTGCTGCCGGGGCCGGCCATCGAAAGTGACGAACAGATGCTGCAGTACTTTCGCGAAAACAGCGGTTCGATTTATCACCTGTGCGGTTCCTGCGCGATGGGCGCGGACGAACGGAAGTCGGTGGTCGACAAGCGCCTTAAAGTCCATGGTTTAGACGGTTTGCGCATTGTCGATGCATCGATTTTCCCTAACGTGACCTCTGGCAATACTCACGCAGCCGTGCTGATGGTGGCGGAGAAGGGCGCGGATCTGATTTTGCAGGACGCCTGATTTAATCGCCCGGTTGTATCAAAAATGAATTTCCGTGAAGTCCGCTGCTCATACCTGATAGGCAGCGGATTTAAGCGCGCGAAATCATTCAGGCAATCAGGGAGTGTCACGGTCATGAGTCCAGTATCGACGGCGGGTGAGCACCTTCCTGACGGGTTGATTCTTGTGGTTGAGGACGACCCGCTGATCCTGGAGTTTCTCTGTGAAATTCTTCAGGAAGAAGGCTTTGTGGTTGAACCGCATGTCAGCGCAGACGCCGCATCAGCGTATCTGGAACAACACTCCGAAGGCGTCCGTCTATTGCTCACGGACATCACCATGCCAGGCAAACTCAATGGTGCAGACCTGGCAAACCTGTTTGGCGACCGCTGGCCGGACAAACCGATCATGATCATGTCCGGTTTCGAAACGCCCGAAAGCGCCGGGGTCAGGCATTCGGTTTCATTCATCAAGAAACCGTGGGCACTTGGGCAGTTGCTGGACTGTGTGGAAGGCGCCTTGAAGTCGAAAACTACCCTGTAGTCACGATTCGCCTTGTGGCGGGCCTATACTTCAAGAGTCGGCACACTCGGTGCGACATGTAATCGCGTTTGATGTATGGGGTGGCGCGTCGAGTGATCGTTCACGCAGGCCACGGCCTGCCTTCGTCGTAGGGAGAAGAAGATCATGGCGCGTAAATACATCGACTGCCGCGAGTTTCCAAGCGATGCCAAATGCTCGGTCGCACTGTCCGCAGACTCTGAAAACGAACTGCTAGAAGCCGCTGCACAGCATGCGGTCAGTGTTCACAAGCACACTGACTCACCGGAACTGCGTGCTCAACTGAAAACGATGTTTCACGACGGCACCCCGCCTGTTGAAGCACCGCGTCCCGCTTAGTGAAGAAATCCTCTGCAGGAGTTGCCGAAGGCTCGGGCCGCGTTCGGCAGCTCCTCGCAAATGCTACATTGTTCGGCGAACCCGCCTGGCACTTGCGAGAGGAAGCTCCCCTTTGTCTGCTCAAGAATCTGTCTTCAATACCCCGTACCGCGCTTTTCTGTTTGATATGGACGGCACCGTCCTCAACTCTATCGCCGCTGCCGAGCGGATCTGGGCGGCCTGGGCCTTGCGCCACGGCGTCGATGTCGACTCATTCCTGCCCACCATCCATGGCGTTCGCGCCATCGACACCATCAATCGTCTGGCGTTGCCCGGGGTGGATGCCGAGGCTGAAGCGGCGTTCATCACCGAGGCGGAAATCGAGGATGTCGAGGGGATCATCGAGGTGCCAGGCGCGGCGAATTTCCTGAAGTCGCTGCCCGCCAACCAGTGGGCGATCGTCACCTCGGCGCCGAAGGCATTGGCGTTGCGGCGGATGGCCGCGGCGGGCATTCCAGAGCCTTTGGTGATGGTCACTGCCGAAGACGTCAGTGCCGGTAAACCCGATCCTGCGGGTTATCGACTGGCGGCCAAGCGCTTGGGCGTTGAACCTGCCGATTGCCTGATTTTTGAAGACGCCAGCGTGGGCATTCTTGCCGCCGAGGCAGCGGGCGCGGGCCTTATCGTGGTGACCGCGACCCACGACCATCCGCTCCAGACCCCGCATGCCACGCTCGTCAGCTATGTGTCGGTCGTCGCCCATGTGGATCACGACGATCATATCCGCCTTCACACTATCTAATGTGGGAGCGAGCTTGCTCGCGATGGCATCAGCACATTCAGCATTGATGTGACTAAAAGATCGCCATCGCGAGCAAGCTCGCTCCCATATTGGTCCTGTGGATGGCTAATAAACCCCGGGAAGCAACCGCCAACTGCGGGTGCAATAAGCCTCGTATTCGTTGCCGAACTGCGCCCTTAACAGCCCTTCTTCGGCGTGAATGCGGGCGATCAGCGGGATCAGCGTCACTGCGGCCAGCAACAAGCCAACGCCGGAGCGAAAGGCCAGGGCCCAACCTACCGCAGTGATCATCAGCCCGAGATAACTGGGGTTGCGCAAGGTGCGATAAATTCCGTCGGTGACCAGCGTGTGCCCCGGCTGAATCGCCACCAGCCCACTGAAACGCTTGCCCAGCACAAATACCGGCCACAACCGCAGAGCGCCGCCGATGATGAACAGCAACGCCCCGAGCCAGCGCACACCTTCGCCACCAAAGGTCCAGAAGTCGATCCGGTCGTTGTAGGCCGGCAGGTACCCGCTCAATAGACCGATCACCCCGAACGCCGGCAGCACCCAACGATTGGCCCGGTCTTCACGTTCGCCGGAACTCAGGTTGACCTCGGTGAACAAGGACGCGATGGCCATCACCAAAGTGGCAAGCGCAATGACCACCAGCGGTGCATGAGAGAAAAACGCCGATAATCCGCCAAGCCCCCACACCGCGAGCCCAAGGTAGGCGAGGGTGGAAACAACGGCGAAAAACGCCAGTTTGGCCGAGATTTTCATCTGCACCTCCAAATGGACCTGACACCGTTCAGTGTAGGAGCTGCCGCAGGCTCGGGCCGCTCCTACATGGCGGTGTCGGCCCTGGCATTACGCCGAATCACCTGCGGCGGCTGCCCGAACGCCCGAAGGAAGGCTTCGCGCATGCGGCGGCAGTCGCTGAAGCCGGACTCTTCGGCGATCTGATCGAGGGTCAGGCGCCCGCGTTCCAGCATCTGTCGCGCCGTTTCCAGGCGCAGGTTTTCGATGGCCTTGGCCGGAGATTGACCGGTTTCCGCCCGGAAGGCCCGGCTGAACTGCCGAGGGCTGAGGCGCGCGACGTCTGCCAGTTGCTCCACCGACAACGTCTCGGTGAGGTGTTCTCGCGCATAGCCGAGGACGGTTTGAATGCGGTCGGATTTCGCTTCCAGTTCCAGCAGCGCCGAGTGCTGCGACTGGCCGCCCGCGCGGCGGTGGTACATCACCAGTTTCTGCGCCACGGAACGGGCCAGTGCGGCGCCGTGATCCTTTTCCACCATGGCCAGCGCCAGGTCGATGCCGGCAGTCATTCCGGCGGAGGTCCAGATCGAACCGTCGACGACGTAGATGCGGTCTTCTTCGACCTTGATCGATGGAAACCGCGCTTGCAGCTCCCGGGCATAAGCCCAGTGGGTGGTGGCGCGCCGTCCGTCGAGCAAACCGGCCTGGGCCAGGACGAACGCCCCGGAGCAGATCGACGCCGTGCGCCGCGCGGTTTTAACGCTGTCTCGCAGGTAAGTCAGTACGCCCTCGGGCGCCTGCTCGAGGATGGCATCGCCGCCCACCACAATCACCGTGTCGAACACTCGCTCATCAAAAGCCTGGGTGCCGACACTCAAACCACAGGAAGCACGCAACGTGCGGCCATCTTCGGAGATCACGCTCACTTCATAGAGCGCTTCGCCAGCGCTGGAATTGGCGTACTCGAACACCGGCATGGCCGCCAGCGCCATGGACTGGAACCCTTCAAACACTACAAATGCCACGGAAGTCATCGAGATGTCCTCAAAAGGTCGTGTCCGAAAAACGTACTTTAAACGTCATTTGAGACGGGCGTTAGACCCTTTATAACGGTTCACACCCGGCGACGTTATCGCCTCACTGTGAAGGAAATCGACATGGCCCTCTCATCCAAAGGTACCGCGCTGATCACTGGCGCCTCTTCAGGCATCGGCGCGGTGTATGCCGACCGTCTCGCCCGGCAAGGTTACGACCTGATTCTGGTCGCCCGCAGCCAGGCAAAACTGAACGCCCTGGCCAACCACCTGAGTAACGAAACCGGTCGTGCCGTCGAAGTGGTTGCCGCTGATCTGAAAGACAAGGCCGACGTGCGGCGGGTCGAAGAAATTCTACGCTCCGACGCCAGTATCACCCTGTTGGTCAACAACGCCGGGGTCGGCGCTGTCATGCCGCTGCTCGGCAGCCCCGTGGATGACATGGAAGACATGATCACCCTCAACGTGACCGCGTTGATGCGCCTGGCTTACGCGGTGGTGCCAGGCTTCGTCGCTCGCGGCACCGGGACGGTGATCAATATCTCCTCGATCGTTGCCATCGCCCCGGAAATTCTCAACGGCGTGTATGGCGGGACCAAGGCATTTGTCCTCGGCCTGAGCCAATCGATGCACCGCGAGCTGGCCGACAAAGGCATTCGTATCCAGGCCGTATTGCCCGGTGCCACCGCCACCGACTTCTGGAGCGAGGCCGGCAACCCGGTGGAAAACCTGCCGCAAGAGATCGTGATGTCTGCTCAGGACATGGTCGACGCCGCGCTGACGGGCCTGGCGCAAGGCGAAGTGGTGACCATTCCGGGCCTGCACCAAGGCGACCAGTGGGACGCCTATGAAGCCCAGCGCCAGACGCTTTCAGGTTTGTTCGGCAACTCCACGGCAGCACCGCGTTATCGCTGAAGCGGTAACCGTGGGAGCGGGGTGAACTAAGCTTGGATTAGGACCGTTCGCCCTAAAGGAGCGCCGCCATGCTTCACATCAGAACGCCGTTGATTCTGCATCCAGACCTGTCGACCCCATCTCGACGAATATGGCTCAAGCTGGAAAACCTGCAACCGAGCGGCTCATTCAAACTTCGCGGCATAGGGCTCTTGTGCAGCCAGGCAGCGGCGCAAGGGAAACGCAAAGTGATCTGTCCTTCCGGCGGCAACGCCGGGTTCGCCACCGCCGTGGCTGCCGCCAGCCTGGAGTTGAAAGCCTGCATTGTGGTGCCGCACACCACGCCGGAAACCACCCGCGCACGGATCAGGAAAACCGGCGCCGAGGTGATCGTCCATGGCAAGGTCTGGGACGAAGCCAATCTACGGGCCAAAGAACTGGCGCAGGGCGCGGACACCGAGTACGTGCCAGCCTTCGATCACCCGGTGTTGTGGGAAGGGCACAGCACGATGGTCGATGAAATCCTCGAGGATTGCCCTCAGATCGATGCGCTCGTGATGTCGGTAGGGGGCGGAGGTTTGCTGGCGGGGATTCTCACTGGATTGATGCGCCACAAGCGCATGGACTGCCGGATCATCGCGTGTGAAACCCAGGGTTCTGCGTCTTTTGCCGCCGCTGTCAGTGCCGGACATACAGTCAAATTCCACAAGATCGATACGGTCGCCAAGTCGCTCGGCGCGACTCAAGTGGCCGCCTGGCCGGTGCAGCACATCCTCGATTTCCCGCACGAATGCGTGGTGCTCAGCGATGATGAGGCGATCATGGGCGTGGTTCGTTACGCCAACGACTTGCGTCAGTTGGTCGAGCCGGCGTGTGGGGTTTCGTTGGCTATTGGATACCTGGACCATCCGGCGATTGCCGAGGCCCATGATGTGGTGATTGTGGTGTGCGGCGGCGTGAGCATCAGCGCGCAATTGGTTGCGGGTTGGGCGCGATTATCCACCGGTGTTGAAGCAAGGTAGGGCTGCAAACGCTATCCGAGTGCTGCGAGCCCCACCACTAATTTTTCAGCCATCATTGACCCGCAGCAGCACCATCCTGGACGAGGATCGCTCTGGCCAGGTCTTCGTCGCTGGCGTTGAGGCCGGGATGTTCCTGACGAATCTGCTTTAAGTATGACTCCAGATAAACACCACGAATCGCGCCGCCACTGGCAACGAAGCTGGAGGCGTCATCCCGGGCAGGAATCATGAGTTTGTGGTCCTTGAACGTCGAGTACAACGATGCGGAAACCCCGGCTGACGTGGCGACATCGCCCGCATCCACTTTGGCCATAGCGGAGCCGAAGGGTAAACACAGCAAAAGGGAAGAGATGATGATCAGACGGCGCATGACGGTGTCCTCTGAAAGCGTGAAGCAAAAAAGGAAGTACCTCATTATTTAGGATGCGTGGCGGTCGTCAGGAGTTCCCTGTCGAAGCGTGATCAGTCCAACGCCTGCGTTCGGTTCGGGCCGCGTTCGGACGAAGCAATCGTGAATTCAGGCACTGCGGTCTATCAGGTAATCCGTGTGCGCAGGTTTTACGACTGCTTCGCAGCCGAACGCAGCCTCGCAGGCTCGGCAGCTGCTACACAGGTTGCGAAGTGACCGGTAATCAGCGTTTGCAATGCCGCTCGCCCTACGGGCTATGCTTGGCAGTGCGCCCATCACAATGGGAGACCTGCGATGATTAACGTACGCACTGCCCGCATGCTTGCCGATTACAAACGCTGGGCCAATCAACGCCTCTTTGACAGCCTGGCCGCCTTGCCACCGGGAGAGGTCAATAAAGAGCGCGTGTCGGTGTTCAAAAACATGATCGGCACCCTGAACCATCTCTACGTGGTGGACTGCATCTGGCGGGCCCACCTCGAAGGCCGAGGGCACGGCTTCAAGACGTCACACGATCTGCTGCACCCCGAACTCGCTGAGCTGCGCCAGGCGCAAAAGGACATCGATCGCTGGTACTGCGACTGGAGTGAACGGCAGACTGATGCCTCGCTGGATAAACCCGTCGAGTTCAGCTTTGTCTCGGGGGAAAGCGGCATCATGAGCGCCGGCGCGATACTGATGCATGTGGTCAACCACGCCAGTTATCACCGCGGCTGGGTGATCCAAATGTATTTCGAGATTCCGGTGATGCCACCGGTCACCGACTTGCCGGTCTACCTGCGCGAAACCAAACCCGAGCCTTTCAAATCGATTAATGCCCCGGCAGTGGAGCGGCCATGTGTTGGGCAATTCGCGAGCGCAACCAACGTTCTGCCGGATCGTTATCGTTGACCCCGTTCCAGACCATGGACAGTTCGGACAGCACGATGTCAAACGGCGGGTCGTCGGCCCGCAACTGGTTGCTGCCTTCGATCAGCGCGCACGCCGCATAGTCCGGCACCGTGGCGAGCATATCGGTGCCGGCCAGCAAGGCGCGCAGGCCGGCGAATTGCGGCACCGCCAGCACCACCCGGCGTGAGCGGCCGATACGGGCCAGGTCGCTATCGATGGCACCGGTCAAATCCCCGGAAAATGACACCAGCGCGTGAGGGCGTTCGCAGTATTCATCCAGGGTCAGGGGGCCGGGACGGTCATCGCCGCGCAGGATCTTGACACTCAGGTCACGCAACTTTTTGCGCTTGGCGTTGGCCGGCAGTTCCGTGGTGTAGCTGATCCCGACGGAAATCTCCCCGGAGGCGAGCATCGACGACATCAGCAAGTAATTCACCCGGCGCACCACCACCACAACGTTCTGCGCCTCTTCGCGGATTTGCTTGAGCAGCGGCGGAAACAGGCCGAACTCGGCGTCGTCGGACAGACCGATGCGAAACACATCGCGGCTGGTGGATGGGTCGAAATCCTTGGCTCGGCTGACCGCGCCGGAAATGGTGTCCATCGCCGGTTGCAACTCCTTGAGGATCGCCAGGGCCCGCTGGGTCGGCTCCAGCACCCGACCGTTACGCACCAGCAGCGGGTCGTCGAACAGCTCGCGCAACTTGGCCAGTGAGGCACTGACGGCGGGCTGACCGAGAAACAGCTTCTCCCCGGCCCGGGTCAGGTTCTTTTCGAACATCAGGGTTTCGAAAATCACCAGCAGGTTCATGTCGACGCGACGCAGGTCGTTGCGGTTCATGCGGGGCTACTCGCAGGATTTTGGGGTCTTTTCAGTAAAGCACCAAACCCTGTGGCGAGCAGGCATGCTCCTTCGCCGTAGTAACCGATCGTTGCCACGCTCTGGACTGACCCCAAAAAGTTGGACGATTGTAGATCTATGCCTGAACGGACGCGCTGCGTTCGGCTGTTGAAGGGCCGCAGGGCGTCCCCGGCTGCATTTCCACGCAGAGCGTGTGGGAATGATCAGTGTCAGGCAGTTTTCCAGGTGATCTCTTCTTCACCATCCGCGCTGATATGCATCCAGCGATTCGCCGACTCTTCACCTTCTTCCTCGACCTGCGTAGCGTAATTTGCTCATCCTTACATTGATGCTGGATGTTCAGCCACCTGTCATATCTGACAGTAGACAGTTTTTTTTCACACTCCTAATCTCCGCGAGCGTTATCCCTGAGCCCGTATCGGTGGACTCGGAAACTGTCGGGAGTGAGCGATATGTGGAGAGTCAGTGGCTGTTTGCTGGTGCTAACGGTGGTCGGGTGCACGACGCAAGGCATCCCAACCGACCCTGAGCCGCCGACTGGTGGCCAGACGATCTCATCGGTCCTGACCTCGCCAGGGCAGGACGGCAGTGAAGTGCTCACTGCTCAGCAAGCCGCGGTGTTCAAAGTGGTCGAAGCGCCAGCCGGTGAGTTGAATGTCGACACCCTGGGCGCCAATGCCACTGTGCAGGTGAATTATCCGACACTGGCGCCCCGCGATACCGTCGGTGTGCGACTGACAGGCGTGGCGTTGCGTGATGCACCGATTCAGACCGTATCTACGGTCGGCGTACTTACGTTCAGCTTGCCCAAGTCGTGGATTACCGAGAACCTCAATCGTACGGTGTCCTTGACTTACACCTATAAGGTGGGCGGCGCCGGCAATCTGATCACCTCGTCACCCTTGAGCATCCGTGTGATAGGCGCTCAGGGCCAAGCGGTGTTCAAGGTCGTGGAAGCGCCGGCCGGTGAGTTGAACGTCAGCACCTTGGGCGCTAACGCAACGGTGCAGGTGCGTTACCCGACGCTGGCGGCCCGCGATACCGTTGGCGTGCGCCTGACTGGTGTGGCGTTGCGTGATGCACCGATTCAGACCGTATCTACGGTCGGCGTACTTACGTTCAGCTTGCCCAAGGCGTGGATTGCCGAGAACCTCAATCGCACGGTGACCTTGACCTATACCTACAAGGTAGGTGGTGCCGGTAGCTTAATTACCTCCCCACCCTTAAGCATCCGTGTAGTGGGTACTGCCCAGGGCCCAGCGGTGTTCAAGGTCGTGGAAGCGCCGGCCGGTCAGTTGAATGCCGACACCTTGGGCGCTAATGCCACCGTGCAGGTGAGTTACCCGACACTGGCGGCCCGCGATACCGTCGGTGTACGCCTGGCCGGCGTGACACTGCGGGATGCACCAATCCAGACGGTATCCACGGTCGGAGTCTTGAGCTTCAGCCTGCCTAAAGTGTGGATCACCGAAAACATCAACCGCAGTGTCAACCTCACCTTCACCTACAAGGTCGGTGGCGCAGGCAGTCTGATTACGTCTTCTCCGTTGGAAATCAGGATCGTTGGTTCAACAGCCCCGACCGATGGACAGCGTGTGGCGAATGAGCTCAATGCGCAGTATTCCAACACGAGCAATACCTGTCCGGGTAATAAAGCTGCATATGAATGCAGCGGCGTGCTGATTCGCACAGTGGATGATTCGACGGCGTTTCGTGCCTGGAATCCAAGCCCTGGGGCAGTCACGTTGGGCGGGGTCTCGTTCAGCTATATGAAGATCGGCATTGGTATGAATCAGCTGCAGGGGAGTCGTACCCAAGGCTTTGTGCTCGAACCGGGTCAATACTTTACGGCCAACGGGGGCTATCCCCTTCAGGTGTTGTGTTCATATCCTTATGATGGCGGCACTTTGATTCGCGGGGCTGCCGGCTGCGGTGCGGCGTCCAATTTTCCAAGCAACAGTGGACCGTGTGCTGCGCAGGGTATCAATACACTGGCGACCTGGCGTGCACACTTTCAGCAGTATCCGGCAAACAGCACAAACCGTTATCACCATCAATGCAGTTTCGGTCCGGATCAGGCGTCATTCGCACTCAGCCTGACCTCGCGAGAAAATCCTGCGGCAGAACTTGCCGCTTGGCGACAGAACGAGGTGATGATCAAAACCTGGCCCCAGAACACTTCGAACCTGCCGATCAAGGCTTTTATCTACTTCAATACCGCGAGCCGAGCGGTGGGTGTCGAAGGGGCGAAAAACATTCAGAGGGACTTCCTCAAAATGACAGGCAGGCGAATTCCTGTGATTCGGGTCACGCCGAATGTCACGACGGGCAATATCTTCAGCTACTTTGGCGCAGACCAAGGAATTTAAAAGGGATTGGTACCAGATGCCATGTTCGTTCATCAACGAGCATGGCGTTTGAGGTGTCGGCAGTTTTCCAGGTGATCTCTTCTTCACCATCCGCTCTGATGGAGATTAGGGGACGGATCTATTTATCCTGAGTGTTCTGTCCTGAATAAGGTTTACACCTTCTGATCCGTTTTTCAGGAGGACGTAATGGAATCAGCAAAAAGGCGTAGTCAGCGAGACTACACGCTGACCTTTAAATTGTCGGTCGTCGATCAGCTCGCAAAAGGGACACAGAGCGTTCCGGGCTGCCTTCCCACGCAGAGCGTGGGAGCGATCATGTGGCCGGGCCCTATTCGGTCAGCACTTTCCTGAACGTTTCCACCAGCGGTCGCAAATTGATCCGGTGCCACGCGGCCCACAGTGGCGTGGTGAAGGAAATCCATGGCACTTCCCGCAGCACCACGCCGGGTGGTGCGTTGCGGCTCAAGCCTTTCTGAATCATCGCGATGCCCAGCCCCGACGCCACTAGTCCCAATGCGGTGAAAGGTTCGGTGGCTTCCATACGAATGTCCGGGGTGAAACCAGCGCGGATGCAGGCGCTGACGAAGTCGTCGCGGCTGGCGGCGTCTTGGCGGGGTTGCACGCCGATCCATTCCTGATCGGCCAGGTCTGCCGGGGTCAGGGTTGTGTGGTCCGCCAAAGGATGGTGCTCGGGCAGGGCCAGCAGCATTGGATCGTCCAGCACCTGAAAACCCAGCAGGTCCGGGTCGTCGGCGACGGGCGGTTCGCTGACCAGTGCGATATCCAGACTACGCTGTCGCAGGCCTTCGAGTTGTTCGGCGGAATTGAGGTTGTACAGCGCGACATGCACGTTCGGTCGGTCAACCCGCAGCACCCGCAAGGCATTGGGCAAGACGCCGGCGTGCATGGCGTTTTCGATATAGCCGATGCACAAGCCGCCTTCTTCACCACGACCGAGGCGCTTGCCCAGGGATTCCAGGCGACTGGCGTGGGTCAGCAGGGCACGGGTTTCAGCCAGGAAAGTCTGGCCATCGCGGGTCAGGCGAATGCGTTGCTGGCTGCGTTCGAACAGGGTCAGGCCCAGGCGCTCTTCGAGCTGGGCGATCTGCCGGCTCAGGGGCGACTGGGAAATGTGCAGGCGTTCGGCGGCGCGACCGACGTGTTCTTCTTCGGCGACAGCGACGAAGTAGCGCAATTGGCGGATGTCGATCATGTCAGACCTCTAGGGACTCAAGTGCTGCTCATTGTGTCTTGGACGGTCCGATCAGCGCAATCTAGGATCTGCTCATCGGTCACCTCAGCTGACCCCTGACACTCAAGAGGATTCACCCATGAGC
Source organism: Pseudomonas sp. UYIF39 (assembly GCF_029963765.1). Lineage (GTDB taxonomy): Bacteria > Pseudomonadota > Gammaproteobacteria > Pseudomonadales > Pseudomonadaceae > Aquipseudomonas. The sequence continues at coordinate 86,623 of NZ_JALBYU010000022.1, read as the reverse complement.
TTGAAAGACAAATTGCCCGGCGCGCTGGGTTTCGGTACCGCGCCATTGGGCAACATGTTCCGTGCCATTCCTGAAGACGAGGCGCTGGCCACCGTCCACGCCGCCTGGGATGCCGGCGTGCGCTACTTCGACACCGCTCCGTTTTACGGCTCGGGCCTGTCGGAAATTCGACTGGGCACCGCGCTGGCCCAGTACAACCGCGACGACTATGTGCTCAGCAGCAAAGTCGGCCGAGTGATTCTCGATGAAGTCGAAGACGCCGCGGCCCGTGACTTGGGCGAAAAAAGCGGAGTGTTCGAGCACGGTCGCCCGAACAAGATCGTCAACGACTACAGCGCCGACGCCACGATGCGCTCCATAGAAGACAGCCTAAAGCGCCTGCAAACCGATCGGCTGGACATCGTCTGGGTGCATGACATCGCCCAGGACTTCTACGGTGATCAATGGCTGGAATACTTCAACCAGGCCCGCACCGGTGCTTTCAAAGTGTTGACCCGTTTGCGCGAAGAAGGCGTGATCAAGGGCTGGGGCCTGGGCGTGAACAAGGTTGAACCGTGCGAACTGACCCTGGATCTGACCGAAGCCCAGCCGGACGGTTTTCTGCTGGCGGGTCGCTACACGTTGCTCGACCACGATCGTGCCTTGCAGCGTTTGATGGATGCCGCGCTGGCGCAGAATGTCGAGATCGTGGTCGGTGGTCCTTACAGCTCGGGCATTTTGGCCGGTGGCACACACTTCGAGTACCAGAAAGCCAGCCCGGCGATCATCAATAAAGTCGAGCACATCAAGCGAATTGCTGCCGCGCATGGTGTCGACATCAAGGCAGCTGCGTTGCAGTTTTCGTTGGCTAACCCGGCGGTGGCCGCGGTGATTCCGGGGTCCAGCCGTCCGGACCGGATTGCTGAAGACGTTGCCGCGATGTCGGCCGTCATTCCCGCTGCTTTCTGGCAGGCGATGCGCGAGGCGAAACTGGTTTCCGAGCGTGCGCCATTGCCGATCATTGGAGGTTGAGCATGAAAATCGATCTGAGTGGAAAACTCGCCATTGTCAGCGGCAGCACTGCCGGCATTGGCCTGGGCATCAGCAAGGCGCTGGCCGAGTCCGGCGCCACGGTGGTGGTGATCGGCCGCGAGACGGCCAAGGTCGAACAAGCGCTGGCGAGCATTCGCCAGAGTGTGCCGGACGCGCAGCTGCGTGGCCTGACCGCAGACCTCGGCACGGCCGAAGGCGCCGAGTTGTTGTTCGCCGCCGAACCACGGGCGGACATCCTGGTGAACAATCTCGGTATCTTCAACGATGTGGATTTCTTCGATGCACCGGACAGCGAGTGGACGCGCTTTTATGAGGTTAACGTGATCTCCGGCGTGCGCCTGTCCCGCCATTACGTGCCAGACATGGTCAAGCAGGGCTGGGGCCGGGTGATTTTCCTGTCCTCGGAATCCGGGGTCGCAACACCGGCCGACATGCTCAACTACGGCGTGACCAAAAGCGCCAACCTGGCGGTGTCCCATGGTCTGGCCAAGCGGCTGGCGGGCACCGGGGTGACGGTCAACGCGATCCTGCCCGGCCCGACGTTGACCGATGGGCTGGAGCAGATGCTCAAGGACGCCACTGCCAAATCGGGGCGCAGTGTTCGGGAAGAAGCCGACGCCTTCGTGCGCAAGGCTCGGCCGAGTTCGATCATCCAGCGCGTGGCGGATGTCGAGGAGGTCGCCAACCTGGTGGCTTATATTGCCTCGCCGTTGTCCTCGGCCACGACGGGTGCGGCGTTGCGGGTTGACGGCGGTGTCGTCGACAGCATGGCGATTTGAACCTTATTGATTAAGAGAGAACATTTCATGGCAACTGCATCAGCGTTTATTGATATCCCGGCGGCGGCCGATGAGGTTTGGCAATTGATTGGTGGCTTCAACTCCCTGCCGGACTGGCTGCCGTTTATCCCGAAAAGCGAGCTGAGTGAAGGCGGCCGGGTACGTAGCCTGCAAACGGCGGACGGGGCGGTGGTGGTTGAGCGGTTGGAGGCGTTTGATAACGCAGGGACGACTTACAGTTATTCGATTTTGCAGGCGCCGTTTCCGGCCACTGACTATCTGGCGACTATCAGCGTGGAAGCGCAGGGGCAGGGCGCGCGAGTGACGTGGTCCGGGCGGTTTTCACCTGTCGGTGTGAGTGACGAGGAAGTGGTGGCGCTGTTTACCGGTATCTACCAGGGTGGTCTGGAAGCCTTGCGCGCCAATTACCCGGTCTGACCCTGGACTGATCGTTCCCACGCAGAGCGCGGGAACGATCATGCTGCCGGTAATTTGAGCTCCGCGCACAACCCCCCTCCCTCACGATTACTCAACGTCAACGATCCCCCGATCGCCAACGCCAACTGCTGCGCAATCGCCAAGCCCAACCCGGTCCCGCCGGTGCTGCGGTTACGCGAGTTCTCCACGCGATAAAACGGTTCCATCACCTGGGCTAATTCCTCCTCGGCAATCCCTGGCCCGCGGTCCATCACCTTCACCGACAAACTGCCGTCAGCCTTCGCTTCCACCTTCAACTCGGCGGCGCCAGCGAACTTCAGCGCATTGTCCGTCAGGTTCACCAGCACCCGCCGCAAGGCGTGCGGCCGGGTGTTGATCACCGCGTCACTTTTACCGCTGAGCTGCACGTCTTTGCCCATGTCCTGATAGTCGAACACCAGGCTGTCGAGGAACGAATCCAGATTGGTGCGGCGACTTTCTTCGGTGGCGCCATGCACGCTGCGGGCGTAGGCCACGCCTTCGCGCACCAGGTGTTCTATCTCGCCAAGGTCATTCCAGAGTTTGTCTTTCTCGGCGGAGTCGTCCATGAACTCGGCGCGCAGTTTCATGCGGGTGATCGGGGTTTGCAGGTCGTGGGAAATCGCCGCCAGCAGTTGCATGCGCTCCTTCAGGTAAGCGGCGATGCGCGCCTGCATCGAATTGAAGGCCATGGCCGCATGCGCGACTTCGGTCGGGCCTTTTTCGTCCAGGTGCACCGCGTGGGTGTTGGGGTCCAGGGTCTCTACCGCTTGGGCGAGGCGGGTGAGGGGGCGGATGGCGATTCTCACGGCCAGCCAGGTGCAGATGAGCATCAGTGCCAGTTGCCCCAGCAACACGATGGGTAACCACGGCGACAACGGCACCATCGAGGGTCGCACGTCGATGGTCAGCGGGCTGCCGTCCGCCAGTTTCAGGTGGACCTGAAAATGTTTATCCGGCCCGGGGATGTCGGTCACCGTCATCGGGTAATCCTTGCCGATGGCCTCTTTGATCGACGTCATCGCGATTGGCGAATCGCTCATGGGCATGCCCGGCGAGCCTTCGTTCAACAAATAGCGGTAGTTACGTCGATCCAGTTGTTGCAGCCAGCTCATGCGTTCTTCGGCCGGCAAGCGGTCGAGGATGGCGATGGAGGTCGAGATGTCGGTTTCCAGATTGCCCAGCATGGTGTTCTTCGTGCTTTCGTATCGCTCGTAGTACTGCGCGCCGAAGGACAGCGCCTGCGCGAGAATCAAGCCGATCAGGAAGATCAGCGACAGTCGCGAGGCCAGGGTGCGAGGCCAGCGCATCGAGAGATTCATAAGGGCGCCCCGAGCACTTCCACCGGCAGGGAAAACACATAGCCTTCGCTGCGCATGGTTTTGATGTAGGCCGGTTCGCGGGCATCGTCCAGCAAGCGCTGGCGCAACCGGCTGACCAACAAGTCGATGGAGCGGTCGAACAGGTCGGCATCGCGGCCTTGGGTCAGGTTCAGCAGTTGATCGCGATTGAGCACCCGCTGAGGATGATCGAGGAACACCCGCAGCAACCGATATTCCGCGCCACTGAGCGCGACCATCGTGCCGTCTTCATCGAGCAAGTGCCGGGCCGAGGTGTCCAGGCGCCAGCGCCCGAAGGCCAGCAAGCGACCGCTTTCGGTGACCACCAGGTTGGGCGGCAGCATCCGCGTGCGGCGCAACACGGCGTTGATGCGCGCGAGCAGTTCACGGGCGGCGAACGGCTTGACCAAGTAATCGTCGGCGCCCATTTCCAGGCCGATGATGCGGTCGGTTTCATCGTTGCGCGCGGTGAGCATCAGCACCGGCGTGGCCTTGTGTTTGCCGGCGCGCAACTCACGGCACAGCATCAGGCCATCGTCGCCCGGCATCATGATGTCGAGCACGATCAGGTCCACCGGCGTGGATTCCAGGAACGTGCGCATTTGTCGTCCATCCGCCACGACGGTGGTGCGCAGGCCGTTTTTCTTGAGGTAGTTGCCTACCAGTTCCCGGATCTCGCGGTCATCGTCCACGATGAGAATGTGATCGACGTGTTCCATTTGGCCAGGCCTCTGTAGATGGGGGATGTCGCGCAGTCTATCGAGCCTTGGCCCGCTCGTCCGCAGTCCTTTGTATTGCAGTGTATCTGGCATGTCGGCGGATACACGTGGACGCAAAAACACTCATTTTCAGGGCTTTTGTATCGCTCTGTATCCCGGCCCGGTTCTGATACGTACCGATTTACACGCGCCTGTTCCCGACACATACGGGATACCTCGCGAGCTTCTAATAGGTTCCATCGAGGCAAACCAAACCGCCTCGGCCCAATCAACGATTGACCTATTGAAGCCTTGAGGAAACCACCATGAACACCAAAGCCGTCTACGCCGCTTGCCTGTTTGCCGCCCTGAACATCTGCACCTTGTCGGCCCGCGCCGAAGCCGATGTATCCGCTAAAACCTATACCTACGGCACGCACCTGGACATCAAGAAAGTGGTGTCGCTGAAACAGGACGCCTCAACTTCCTGTGGGGTTGTGGATGCCCAGCTGACTTACCTGGACTCCCATAACAAAACCCAGGTTCTGGACTATCGCAAATTGGCTGATGGCTGCAACTCGGACAACTGAGTCCTGCGCTAACCCATTGCTCATCCCAATTGAAACAGGAAGCACATCATGAACAACGTAAGCCGCTTTTTGACTGCCATTGCCTTCTCCGCGGCTGGCGCCGCTGCCCATGCCAACGCTGCTGTTGAACAGAAAAGCTGTGGCAGCGCGACTTGCTTCCAGCTGACGCCGGTGGGGGAGAAGGGCGGTAGTGCCTTACTGGCTGAGGATGGTTCCAGCCGCACGCCGCAGGGACAGCAGCTGGAAAACCAGGCGGCCTGAGGCCTGACACTGTTTCTGTGAGCACCACAACTCCAATGTGGTAGCGAGCAAGCTCGCTCCCACAGGGATGTGTGGTGTGTCGGCCAAACTCTATTCAAAGGTGATCCCATGTTTCTCATCGCTTTCCTGGGCGGCATATTGACCGTCCTCAGCCCTTGCATCCTCCCGGTCGTGCCGTTTCTGTTCGCCGGTGTTGAACGCACACGTTCCTCGATCCTGCTCACCCTCGGCGGCATGGTCCTGACCTTCGCCCTGATTTCCAGCCTGGCCGTGGTCAGCAGCGAGTGGGTGGTACACGCCAACAACACCGGTCGTCATGTGGCCCTCATCGTGATGGTGCTGTTTGCCCTGTCGCTGATTTCCGCCCGTGTCGGTGACTGGCTGGCCCGTCCCTTCGTGGCACTGGGCAACCGCCTCGATCCGGACACCCGCAAAATGTCCGGTCCGTTGGGTTCGATCATGATCGGCGTTGCCACCGGTCTGCTCTGGGCACCGTGCGCCGGGCCGATCCTTGGGGTCATCCTCACGGGCGCCATGCTTCAAGGTGCAAACGCTCAAACCAGCCTGTTACTGGTGGCGTACGGCCTGGGCAGCGCATTGTCCCTGGGCACCTTGATCTTCGCCGGTCGCGGCCTGGTCAATCGCTTGAAGGCGTCGATCCCGGTCACCGGTTGGTTGCGTCGTGGCGCGGGTGTTGCGGTGCTGGCGGCTGCGGCGGTGATTTCCACCGGTGCCGACAAAACACTGCTGGCCGGCACCTCGTCCGAAGGCGTGACGACGGTTGAGCAACGCGTGTTGGAAACCGTGCCGAAAGTCGTCGATTACTTCATCAGCAAGGTCAAGGCAGACTCGTCCTTGGACAACGCCCAAGGCACCATGCCGTCGCTGTCCGGTGCGGTCGAATGGCTCAATTCGCCGGCGCTGAGCAACGATTCGCTGAAAGGCAAAGTGGTGCTGGTGGACTTCTGGACCTTCGACTGCATCAACTGCCAGCACACCTTGCCGTACGTGAAGGACTGGGCGAAGAAATACGAGAAGGACGGCCTGGTGGTGATCGGCGTGCACACCCCTGAATACGGTTTCGAGCGCATCATCGCCAACGTCAAGGATCAGGTGAAAAAGCTCGGCATCACCTACCCGGTGGCGATCGACAACAACTACGCGATCTGGCGCAACTTCGACAACCAGTATTGGCCGGCTCACTACCTGATCGATGCCAAGGGCCAGGTGCGTTACACCCACTTTGGTGAAGGCAGTTACGAGACTCAGGAGAAGATGATTCAGCAGTTGCTGGAAGAGGCTAAAGCGCCCGCTGCGTAATGCTTCAAATCAATGGCCCACAGGCCCCGCGCCGTGGGCCATTGTTTTTTTCTCCTGACTGCGCCGCCACGCCGCTGGTGGCGCTCCATACTCCCGGCGAAACGCCCGACTGAACGCCGTATCGGTCTGGTAGCCCACCTCTTCGGCAATCCGCATCAACGAGCTGTTACTGCTGCGTAACAGGTTGGCCGCCAGCAACATGCGCCATTGCGTCAGGTACTGCATCGGCGAACTCCCCACCAGTTGCTGGAAGCGTTCCGCCAACACCGATCTTGACGTGCCGGCAGTGCGCGCCAGTTCATCCAGCGTCCAGGCGTGACACGGTTTTTTGTGCAACGCGTTGAGGGCGGCGCCGACAATCCGGTCGCCCACTCCAGCCAGCCAACCGGTGCGACCTTCGCCCTGTTCGTGCATGTACAGTCGCAGCACTTCGATGAACAACACCTCGGCCAGTTTCGCCAGCACACCTTCGCCGCCGGGGCGGGGCGAGCGCGCTTCGGCCAGCGCATAACGGACCGATGATTCCAGCCAGATACCGGCATTCGAGCCGCGCACATTGACCCGGACCACCGCCGGCAACCCGGTCAGCAACATGCCGGCCAGACGGGTATCGCAGGCCAGATAGCCGCACACCAACCGCGTTACCGCGCCGCCACCGCCATAGCTCAATTGCCGTGGACGGCGCGCCAGCACCACGTCCAGCCGTGCACCGGTGGCAGATGCGAGCCCCGGTTTAGAGCTCATGCGATGGGCATCTCCCTGAGGGAAAACCACCACATCGCCGGCCGTCAGCAGGAGCGGGGGATCATCACCCAGTTCGACATAACACTCGCCTTCGGTGATCAAGTGGAAGATCACCACGCGTTCGGCGCCGGGCTCCAGAAACGGAGCCGCCGCGTCGGCGCTCGGCGATTGGTAGCACCAGGGTGCAGTAAACCTGGCATTGATGAAAATCGCGCCGACCAGGCGGACAACGCGCAGCGTCTGGGACAGGGCATCCATGGTGGTTTTCCCGTGTTGGCGGGCCGCTTTGGGTGGTGAGCTTGATTGTGAGCCTGTCGCGCCAGAGCGTGAAATCTCCGGACGATCGGGCAGGGTTGGCCGACGATCGGGCAGGACGCCAGCGTCGCCCGGCGCGATAGTTGACCTACAGGGTCTGCCGACCCTGTCATCAATAAGAAGAATGAGAGGTTGCCATGCCGAAGTTCGTCATAGAACGCGAGATTCCGGGTGCTGGAACACTGTCAGAAAGGGATTTGAAAGCAGCTTCGCAAAAGTCCTGCAGGACGTTGCGAGACTTGCCAGAGGTGCAGTGGCAGCAGAGTTATGTCACCGGTGACAAGCTTTACTGCGTGTACATCGCGCCCAACGAAGAGTCGATCAAGGAACACGCCAGGCAGAGCGGTTTCCCGGCCAACCGCATTTCCCAGGTCACGGCCATCATCGATCCCACCACGGCCGAATAAGCCGGGTTGCGTTCCAACCCGCAACGGAGCGGAATTCATGAGTACACCCATTGATCTTACTGCCTTGAAAAACCGTCAGATGGCCTCTTGGGCCAGTGGCGACTATGCCGTGATCGGCACCACTTTGCAGATTGTCGGCGAGCAACTCGCCGAGGCCTGCGACCTGCTTTGCGATGAACGCGTGCTCGACGTGGCCGCCGGCAACGGTAACGCGACGCTCGCTGCCGCGCGCCGTGGTTGCCATGTCACTTCTACCGACTACGTGGCCGCGCTGCTGGAAAGCGGCGAAGACCGGGCCAGGGCCGAACGCCTGGAAGTCACGTTTCAAGTGGCTGACGCCGAAGCCTTGCCGTTCGAGGATGCCGGCTTCGATGCCGTGCTTTCGACCTTCGGGGTGATGTTTACGCCGGACCAACCCAAGGCGGCCACGGAACTGGCGCGGGTTTGTCGCCCCGGAGGGCGGATCGGCCTGGCCAACTGGACGCCCGAAGGTTTCGTCGGCCAGATGTTCAAGACCCTCGGCAGCCACCTGCCGCCACCGCCGGGGGCACAACCGCCGTCGAACTGGGGCACCGAAGCCTGGCTGCACACGCAGTTCGACGAACGTGACTTTCTGCTGCAGGTGACGCGCAAGACCTTCAACTTCCGTTACCGCTCCGCCGCGCATTTCATCAATACGTTCCGCACCTGGTACGGCCCGGTCCACAAAGCCTTCGCGGCGCTGCCTCCTGAAGGCGCCAAGGCGTTGGAAAGCGACATGACCGAATTGATCAACCGCATGAACAGAGCGGGAGAGAGATCGTTGGTGGTGCCGAGTGAATACCTTGAGGTGGTGATTACCCGGCGTTAATCGGCCACCACAAAACCCCCTGTGGGAGCGAGCTTGCTCGCGATGGCGGACTTTCAGTCAACATCAATGTTGAATGTAAGGCCCTCATCGCGAGCAAGCTCGCTCCCACAGGGTTTTGTGGTGTCCGGTAGATCAATTATTCATCCAGCCGCTCGCTGTACACCACCCAAACACTGCACGGCATTTTGTACAGCAGATGCTCCACCGTGCTGCCGATCAGCCGGCCCATGCCGCGATGGCCGATCCGGCCCATGACAATCACGTCAATGTCATAAGCATCGGCATAGCGGGTGAGGACCTTGGCCGGGTTGCCCATGATCATGTGCCGCTGCTCCGGCGCGATGCCGTTGCGCTCGGCCAAGTCGTTGAAGGCATCTTCCTGGTAATCGAACACGGTCTTGGCCTTGCCGGAGGAGAAAAACGCCGACCCGTTGTCGAAGCCGAATTCGTCGGCGCTGATGGATGAAAGGTCATAGGCGTAGACCACATCGAGTTCGGCATTACAGGCGCTCGCCAGTTTCGCCGCCTCGTGAAGGATCCGGTCGTTGAAGGTTTTGTAATGGTCATCGCGATGAAAGGGGTCGACCGCCGCGACGATCTTTCGCGGCAAGGCGTGCATGGCGTGGCTCACGAAATGCAGCGGCACCGGGCATTCGCGCAGCAAATGCACATCGAGCGGGGTAAACATCAGCCGCGACAGCAGCGACTCGTGCTCCAGCGCCTTGATCAGCACGTCCATCGGCTGCTCTTTGAGGTGAATCAGGATTTCCTCCAAGGGGCGTTCGACCCAGGCCACTTCGGTGGTGACATTCACCCCGATTTTGCGCAAGGGGCGGGCCTGTTCCTCAAGCCATTGGCGGTGGCGCTCGACGTAGCACACACGCATCTGTTCCAGGGCCTTTTCGTTGACCAGACTAGCGGTCGCCAGGCCTTCAAGGTAATCGAAGGCGACGATGTGCAGCGCGGCGTCTTCGGCCATGGCCAGCGCAGCGGCCCTGTCGAAAGCAGGGCTGTGTTCCATCAGCGGTGATGCAACCAGCATGAAGCGGGATTGACCAGACATGACGAACCTCCCGTGGATTAGCCGCCCGACGTGCGGCTCGTGCGACGTACATCCAGTCTTTAAGTATTGACCATGATCAACCTTCCGTCCGTAAACCGGTTGCAGACTGAGGTTCATGCTGAACTCAAACGCACGTGAACGCTCAGGAGAACCCCGATGGCAACCATGAAAGCCGCGATATTCGTTGAGAAAAACCGCATCGTGCTGGATGACAAACCGATCCCCGAGGTCGGGCCGCTGGATGCGCTGGTCCGCATTACTACCACGACGATCTGCGGCACCGACGTGCACATCCTGCGGGGTGAATACCCGGTGGCCAAAGGGCTGACCATCGGTCACGAACCGGTGGGCATCATCGAGCGGCTGGGCTCGCAGGTGCGTGGTTTTGTCGAAGGCCAGCGGGTGATTGCCGGCGCCATTACCCCCAGCGGACAAAGTTACGCCTGCCTGTGCGGTTGCAGTTCACAGGATGGCCCGGACACCCGCCATGGCTTCCGCGCCGCCGGTGGCTGGAAGTTCGGCAACACCATCGATGGCTGCCAGGCCGAGTACGTGCTGGTGCCGGATGCATTGGCCAACCTGTGCCCGATCCCCGATGGCCTCAGCGACGAACAGGTGCTGATGTGCCCGGACATCATGTCCACCGGGTTTTCCGGGGCAGAGCGGGGCGAGGTCAAGATTGGCGATACCGTGGCAGTGTTCGCCCTCGGGCCGATCGGCCTGTGTGCCGTGGCCGGCGCGCGCCTCAAGGGCGCCAGCACCATTATCGGCATCGATACCGTGGCAGAACGGATGAGCGTCGCCCGGCAGTTGGGTGCGACCCACGTGGTCAATTTCAAGGACGGCGACGTGGTCGCGCAGATCATGGCGCTGACCGACGGTCGAGGTGTCGACGTGGCCATCGAAGCGCTGGGCACCCAGGGTACTTTCGAGTCCGCGCTGCGGGTGTTGCGCCCCGGTGGTCGTTTGTCCAGCCTGGGGGTTTATTCAAGTGATCTGCGCATCCCCCTCGAAGCTTTTTCCGCGGGGCTCGGGGATTTCAGCATCGTCAGCACCCTGTGCCCCGGCGGTAAAGAACGCATGCGACGGTTGATGGCGGTGGTGCAAAGCGGTGGCGTCGATCTGTCGCCGCTGGTGACGCATCGCTTCAAGCTTGACGACATCGAAGCCGCGTATGAGTTGTTTGCGCATCAGCGGGACGGGGTGATGAAAGTTGCGATCACGCCTTGAGGTTGTCCTCAGGGTTTCCAGACATCGACGTCTTTCGCATCCACTGCCTTGGGCAATAAACCCGCGGCAAAAAAAGCGTCGGCGATTTTCTGCTGCTCACCCAACTGATCGCCTTGCACCGGCTGTACCTGGTAGCTGCGATGGGTGTTGGCCGTCTCGATGGTTGTCACATCAAGGTTGCCCCACATTGGGCTGAGAATTTGCGCCGCATCAAGTGGGTTGGTTTTCACCCAGTCGCCCGTCTTGTGCAGTTGCTCGTAAACCAGCTTGAGATCGTCGGGATGCGCCTTGGCGTATCTCGTGCTGGTCAGGTAATAGCGTTTGTAACAAGCCAGGCCGGCACCGTCCGCCAGGGTGCGAGTCGGCAGTTGACGTTGCGCGCTGGTGAGGAAGGGTTCCCAGGTGACCCAGGCGTCGACCTTGTTGTTCTCGAAGGCTGCTCGGCCATCGGCGGGCGACAGGTAGGCCGGTTGGACGTCCGAAAACGCCAGGCCTGCTTTTTCCAAGGCAGCGATTAGCCTGCGCAGCCTGAGCAAAAATCGGCACGGTATCCGCCACGTCAGCGCTGATATCGACGTAGCCGACATTCAGCGCTTCCAGCAGTGGCAAACCACTTGAAAACTCATGCCAGCTCACATCGATGTTCTTCTGCGCGAGGGTTTTTTCCAGCGTGCCTTGGGTTTTCAACAAGGTGATGAGGGTCGATGACTTCTGGTAACCGATTCGTACCGTTTCCCGGGCCTGGGCCGCAAAGGTGAACGACAAGGCCATTGCAACGACCAGACCGGCCAGTACCGGGCGACGGTATTTCGCTTCAGCGTTTTGGTGTCAGCGATGCGTTGCTGCTCGGCCAGCTCATCAACCTTGACCGGGACGATGTCATAGCTACGGCGAGTGTTCGCCAGCTCCACCGTCGTGGCATTGATGACGGCCAGGATTCCCGCCACCAACGGGTGTTTTTCCGGCAGATGCCGGACATTCATGAGGGTGGTGTCTTTAGGGATCGGAGCGCCCAGCGTGAGCTGGGCGAACTGGCGCAGCGAAGTGATTTCATAGAGCGCCTCTTCCATCGCCGAATCGCTCAATGCAAACCGTTTTGCAGCCGATGAATGCGCAGCATAGCGTCCGGAGAATAAGGTGTGCGCCGCCGCCGGCCTTTGGATAGTACGACTCGATCAGCGCCAGCAGAGCTCATCGGGTTCATGGGCGGCTCGCTCAGGTAGTCAGGACATATATCAGCACATTCGAGGACTTATTCGGAGAGTCCCTAAAGAGTTTGTTCTTTAAAAGGTATTAACTATTGCGTGTAGGGCGAGCGCCAATAAATAGTTATTAAAAAAATTGACGTGTTTCAGTCGCTTTACACTGTACGAGGAATTTATTGGATACGCTTACAATGTTGCAACGTTGGCATTGCACTGTGTCAGGGCTTTAGGCGTGTCTGTCCGGTAAGTATCGTAAGTATCTGCTTGTTTTTGGTGCGCGGGTATATGTTTTTGTTTGAGGTGTCAGTCACGATAAATTTTATAGACCACTGATTTTAATAGTAATTTTATCAGTGGTTAACGTGTTTACGATATGGGTACTCACTTTGCTGATCCAACTACTCATGTTGTCGGCGCGAAGTGTTCGAAATTTATTTTAAAAAAACAGTACGTGCTTGATGTTTGTCTACACTCCAGTTTTACGGTGTGGGTCGAGAGTCAAGTTGTACCTAACGGTCGGTTAGTTGGTGCGGTAGAGCGACTGTCGGCCTGCGCGGCATGCCGATGGCATTCCTGAATCAAGTTATACGGGGGGATTCACCGATGCGGATCAGCATATTTGGTTTGGGGTACGTGGGCGCTGTATGTGCGGGCTGTCTCTGTGCTCGCGGTCATGACGTAATCGGGGTGGATGTCTCGCAAGTCAAGGTTGACCTGATCAACCAGGGTAAGTCGCCCATCGTTGAACCCGACCTGGAGCCGCTGCTCGAGTTGGGTGTGAGTTTTGGGCGGCTGCGTGGTGACCGTGATGTGAAGGCGGCAGTGATGGGCACGGACATGTCGTTCCTCTGCGTCGGTACGCCCAGCAAGAAGAATGGCGATCTGGACTTGGTCTACATCGAGTCGGTCTGCCGCGAGATCGGAGAAGCCCTGCACGACAAGCACAGTTGGCACACAGTAGTGGTGCGTAGCACGGTGCTGCCGGGCACGGTGAAGAACGTGGTGATACCGATACTTGAAGACTATTCCGGCAAGACGGCCGGGGTCGACTTCGGCGTGGCGATCAACCCGGAGTTCCTGCGCGAAAGTACCGCGATCAAGGATTACAACTGTCCGCCAATGACGGTGATCGGTGAACTCGACCAGCGCAGCGGTGACATGCTCGCCACGCTCTATCAAGAGCTGGACGCGCCGCTCCTGCGCAGGAGCATCGAAGTGGCGGAGATGATCAAGTACACCTGCAATGTCTGGCACGCGACCAAAGTGACCTTCGCCAATGAGATCGGCAATATCGCGAAGGCCGCCGGCGTGGACGGTCGCGATGTGATGGACGTGATCTGCCAGGACACCAAACTCAACCTGTCGCGTTATTACATGCGCCCCGGCTTTGCGTTCGGCGGTTCCTGCCTGCCCAAGGATGTGCGTGCGCTGAACTATCGCGCCGGGCAAATGGACGTCGAGCACCCGCTACTGGCCTCGATCATGCGCAGCAATGCGGTGCAGGTACAGAGAGCCTTCGACATTATCAGCAGTTACGGCAAGCGGCGTGTCGCGCTACTCGGCCTGAGCTTCAAGGCGGGCACCGATGACCTGCGCGAAAGCCCGCTGGTGGAGTTGGCCGAGATGCTGATAGGCAAGGGCTACGACCTGCATATCTTCGACCGCAACGTTGAATACGCGCGTATCTACGGGGCCAACAAAGAGTACATCGAGTCGAAGATTCCGCACCTGGCTTCGCTGTTGTGCCCTGACCTTGCGAAAGTGATCGAGCAGGCGGAGGTGATCGTGCTGGGTAACGGTGACGAGTCCTTCAAAGCCATTGCGCTTCAGGTGCCCGAGGGCAAGCAGGTGGTTGACCTGGTGGGCTTCCTGCCACACGCCAGTGACGATCGGCTCGAGGGTATCTGCTGGTAAGCGAGGCGCGGAGCTGATACGCCCCAAACAACATGGGTTTATCGAACGGGGGGTCATAGGTATGGCTGATTCCAGGGTTTACTTGCGCGAAGCTGCGGGCTGGTTGTTCTACGTCACCGCGCTGATGGGGCTTGCACTGTTGCTGCCGCGCACCGTGTTCGATCCCCAATCCAGGGACTTTCTCCTGTTGCTGGGGGCGGTCGGTATCTGGCGTTATTCGATGGGCGCGATCCATTACCTGCGGGGGATGCTGTTCCTTTATCTGGTATTCCCTTATTACAGACGCAGAGTCACCAGGCTGGGCAGCACTGCCGATCCGTCGCAGGTGTTTTTGCTGGTCACCAGTTTTCGTATCGATGCGTTGACCACGGCGCAGGTCTACCGCTCGGTGATCGAAGAGGCCATCGGTTGTGGTTACCCGACCACGGTGGTCTGTTCCATCGTCGAGCTGGCCGATGAACTGCTGATCAAAGCGCTGTGGGACAGCTATACCCCGCCGGAGCAGGTCAAGCTGAGCTTCGTGCGGATTCCCGGCACCGGTAAGCGCGATGGCCTGGCCCATGGTTTTCGGGCGATCTCCCGGTATTTGCCGGATGCCGATGCGGTGGTGGCGGTGGTCGATGGCGACACCGTGCTCTCGCCCGGGCTGGTGCGTCAGACCGTGCCCTGGTTCAAGCTGTTCCCGAACGTCGGCGGGCTGACCACCAATGAGTTCTGCGAGGTGCGCGGAAGCTACCTGATGAGCCAATGGCATAAGCTGCGGTTCGCCCAGCGGCACATCAATATGTGTTCGATGGCACTGGGCAAGCGAGTGCTGACAATGACCGGGCGGATGTCGGTGTTTCGCGCCCAAGTGGTGACCGACCCCGGCTTTATTCAAGACGTTGAGAGCGATTATCTGCAGCACTGGCGCCTGGGGCGTTTCCGCTTCCTGACCGGTGATGACAAGTCCAGTTGGTACAGCCTGATGCGGCTGGGCTACGACACCTTTTATGTGCCCGATGCGGCGATCAACACGGTCGAGCACCCCCCGGAAAAGAGCTTCTTCAAGGCCAGCCGCCAGCTGATGTTTCGCTGGTATGGCAATAACCTGCGGCAGAACTCGCGGGCGCTGCACTTGGGCGTGCAGCGGTTGGGCTGGTTCACCTCGCTGGTGCTGTTCGATCAACGCGTATCGATGTGGGCCAGCCTGCTCGGGCCGTCAGTGGCGATCATTGCCAGCCTCAAATACAGCATGGCCTACCTGCTGATCTATGTGCTCTGGATCGGCCTGACTCGCTTGTTCCTGAGTCTGCTGTTGCTGGCTTCGGGGCACCCGGTCGGGCCGGCCTATCCACTGATTCTCTATTACAACCAGTTGGTCGGCGCCGTGGTGAAGATCTATGTGTTCTTCCGTCTCGACCGGCAATCGTGGACGCGCCAGAAAACCAGACTCGACCGCGGGCTGGCCAGCTATCAGCGCTGGTTCAATACCTGGTCGTCGCGGTCCATGACCTTTTCGGCCGGCAGTGTGTTTTGCGCGCTGCTGATGTGGATGGTGTAGCGCAGGTGTCAGGGCAGTCGGCATGCCGTGCCGGTCTGCACAGCGGTAAAGGATAAAGGTGCATACCGGCTCTGACCTGCCGGATCGTTCTCAATCGTGGAAGGGAAGGGACGCGTTATGAACACAGCTTGTATTGCTGTTGATGACAATGTTGTGCATGAGTCGGAGGTGGAGCGTCAGCATGCGCGGCTGAATCTACCGGCGAGGCTCAAGTTACACGTGCCGAACCGGGAGATGTTCGATTGCGAGCTGATCGACTTGTCGGCCGGTGGCTTCAGCCTGAGTCAGCTGAATCCACCGCTGATCGTGGGCCGACAGCACAAAGGCAAACTGGTGTTTCAGGTCGATGCGCTTGGGTTTGCCATCGACGTGGAGTTTGTCGTGCGCTCGGTAGGCAGCGAGGGGCTGCGGGTGGGTTGCGAGTTCCACAACCTGCCTCCACGTGCGATCTCCGCATTGCGTTATCTGATCACATCCTACCTCTCGGGTGGGGTGATCAGCCTGGGTGACATGCTCGCGACCCAGCAGCGCGACAACTTCACCAAGCCGCGAAAGCACGATAGCGGCAACGGCCTGGGCTTTTTCGCACGCTTGCGGGCGACCACGGTGAGCCTGCTGATGTTCCTGGTGGGACTGGGTGCCTTTGGTTATGTGCTGAACCAGTTGTATGGCATTTATTTCGTCACTCACGCCGAATCGGCGCGGGTCAACGTGCCCGGCCAGTTGATCGGCCTGCCGCGCGACGGCAGCGTCAAGTCGTTGGTCAAGGTGGGGGCGGTGGTGTCCAAGGGGGCGCCGCTGGCGACCTTTTCCGCGTCGCTGCTGGATGTGATGAAAGGCAACCTGCCACCCGGGCAGGCGACCCCGGAAAACCTCGAGCGCCTGTTCAGCCGGACCCTGCAAGGGTCGCTGACCAGCCCTTGCGATTGCCGGGTGGTGGCGCAGCTGGTGCCGGACGGCCAGGTCGTCGGCAAGGGCACCACGGTATACGAGTTGATGCCGATCGATGGTGTGGCGACCATCGAGGCGCGCTTCCCCTATAAGAACTTTGCCAAGATCCAGCCTGGCAAGGCAGTGAGCTTCCAACTGGTGGGTGAAGAACAGCCACGCACGGGCAAAATCGCCACGGTGGTGCTGGACAACGGCGGCCTGGCCGCCGACCTGCGGGTCACCATTGAGCCTGACAGCGCGTTGCAGACCGATCTCGCCGGGCGTCCGGTGGAAGTCAGTATCGAAAACCTGCAAAGCAATGCCTGGGTGAAGAATGCCTGGGCGGCCAATACCTGGGTGAAGAATGCCTGGGAGAATAAAGCCATGGCGGCCGGAAAATGAACGGCGCATGGCGATCGGGGCTGCGGTTTTCTGCGCTGGCCGCAGCTCTGATGATGATTCATGGTTGCGGCACCCTGCCGGATCAGGGGTTGGCGCGCGAGGCCATGTTGCGCGGCGATTATGAAACGGCACGCAAGCACTATGCGGCGCTGGCCCAGGACGGCTATGCCGATGCCCAGGCCGGGATGGGCGACCTGACGGCGTCGGCGGGCGACCCGGCGAGCCTGAAAGAGGCTGAAGCCTTGTACCGGCAGGCCGCGCCGGAGTCGGTCAAGGCGCAGTCACGTCTGGGGCGCTTGTTGTTGCGTCAGGGACCGAGTGATCCCAAGCAAGTGCGCGAGGCCCAGCAATTATTGGAAGGCGCGCTGGATAAAGGCGAGTTCAGTGCGGTGGTGCCGCTGACGTTGTTGTACCTGGGCTACCCGCAACTGGTGCCTGGGGTGGATCCGCAGCAGAAGGTCGATGGCTGGCGCGCCCAGGGCATTGTCGAGGCGGATCTGGCGCAGATTCTGATTTACCGCAATCAGGGCACCTATAAGGCTCACCTGCCGCAGATCGAGCAGATGTGCCGGGCTCGGCTTGCGGTACTCGATGCCTGTTATGTGGAGCTGGCCACCATCAACCGAATGCGCGCCCAGCCCAATGCGCAAGCGGCCTTGCTGGTGGAGTTGCGCCAGGGTTGGCGCGAGGGACGAGTCGCGCCCTTGCGGGTCGAGTCGGTGGCGCGCGTTCTGTCGTCGCCAGCCCTCGAAGGCCCGGCCGATGCACAAAGCGCCCAGCGCCTGCTCGAGGAATTGGCGCCGGTCTATGCGCCGGCCTGGACCAGCCTGGCACGGTTGATCAACGACTACCCCGTGCAAGGCGATGCGCCGCAATTGCTCTCGGCCTTGCAGCGCGGGCGCGAGGCGGGCGACCCACGGGCGGAACTGCTGACCGGGCGGCTGTATTACCTCGGCAAATGGTTGCCGCAGAACCCGCGTCTGGCTGAAGAGCATTTGCTCAAGGCGGCCGCGGCCGGGGAAGTCGGGGCGCATTACTACCTGGGCCAGTTGTACCGGCGCGGTTATCTGGGCCAGGTCGAACCGCAGAAGGCGCTGCAACATTTGTTGCTGGCGGCCCGCAACGGTTCGCCCAATGCCGACCTGGCCCTGGCGCACATGTTTTCCGACTCCCGCGGGGTGAAGGTCAATCGGATCAATGCCTATGTCTTTGCGCAACTCGCGCAGCGTCAGGGCGTGGTAAATGCAGAGCCAGTGCTGTCGGCCCTGCAGTCGGGGCTGACCCCGGCAGAAAGGAAAATCGCGCAGCCTTTGCTTGAAGGGGAAGCCCAGGCCCGTCTGACGGGCGCGGCGCTAGCCAGACTGCAAACTCCGGAAAATGGACAGGACTTACTATGAAGCAAGCATTATTGGCAGGTTGTGGTCTGGGTGTTTCGCTGATGTGCAGTGCCGGTCTGGTGCTGGCGGCGGAGGTGGCTCCGAAGAATTTCGGCCTGGATGTGAAGATTACCGGTGAGTCGCAGGACGACCGTGACCTGGGCACCGCACCCGGTGGCACCCTCAACGGTATTGGCATCGACTTGCGCCCCTGGGCCTTTGGCCAATGGGGTGACTGGAGTGCCTATTTGATGGGGCAGGCGGTGGCAGCGACCGATACCATCGACACCGATACGGTGAACAACGGCGTCGACGAAAGTAACGCCCGCGGGACCGATGACAGCTACCTGGCGATGCGCGAGTTCTGGGTCGACTATTCGGGCATCACCGCCTATCCGGGCGAGCATTTGCGCTTGGGGCGCCAGCGTTTGCGCGAGGACAGCGGCGAGTGGATGGACACCAACATCGAAGCGCTCAACTGGACCTTCGAGACCACTCTGCTGCGCACCCACCTCGGTGCCGCCCAGCGCTTTTCCGATTACCGCACTGACTTGAGCGACCTGGCGCCCGTAGACAAAGACCGCTCCCATGTGTTCGCCGACATCTCAACGCAATGGGCGCCCAATCACTGGTTCGGCCTGCGCGTGCATCACTCCGAGGACAGCGGCAGCCTGCCCAATCCGGGCGAGCAGCTCGATGCGCTCGACAAGACCAACACCGGCAGCCTGACCTGGGTCGGTCTCGAAGCGAACGGTGACGGCTACAACTATCGCTCGACGATGCCGGTCAATTACTGGCTCAACGCGACCTGGCTGACCGGCAGTCGCGACAACCTCACCAGCGTGGTCGACGCTAACGGCGATCGCATTGCGACGGGCCACACCAGTGGCGACGTCAACGCCTGGGGTGCGGACCTTGGCCTGCGCTGGAACATCGATGAAAGCTGGCGCCTCGGTGCTGCCGCAGCCCGTGGCGACGGCGGTGGTCGCGACCAGGAGAATCAGTTCCAGCAAACCGGCCTGCAGAGCAACCGCTCGAATTACACCGGCACGCGTTCGCGCGTTCACCGTTTCGGCGAAGCCTTTCGCGGTGAACTGAGCAACCTCCAGGTGGCTACCCTGTTCGGCTCCTGGCAGTTGCGCGAGGACTACGACGCCAGCCTCGTCTACCACCGCTTCTGGCGGGTCGACGACCAGCAGGAAACCGGCGACGGCGGGGTCATCAATGCGGCGCTGGTGGACGGTGAGAAGGACCTGGGCCAGGAAGTCGATCTGGTCATGACCAAGTACTTCAAACAAGGCCTGTTGCCCGCGAGCATGGTGGATTGGGTCGACGAACCCTCGGCGCTGATCCGCTTGCGCCTCGGCGTGTTCTTCCCGGGTGACGCGTACGCCAGCGACACCGACTCGAGCATGCACCGGGCGTTCATTGATTTCGTCTGGAAAATCTAGGCCCAGGTTGTTGCCCGCAGTGATGCCATCGTGGGCAACAGCGCCTTGATCACACCAGGTTGCATTTATTTTGATGAGTGAGGCTTATGGACAGTGTCGTCAAGATAGGGCTGTTGCTCGCCGGACTGCTGTTGGTGCAGACCGCGGGTGTCAGCGCGGCGGGTCTCGTATTCGCGCCGCGCTATACCATTAGCGAGGCTCCGGGAAAGCCCTTGCTGATCAGCGAGCCAAAGATCCCCGACCTGTCCGGCTATACGGCCGAGGCAGCCATGGCGAAGATTTCCTACAAGCCCGCCGGCAGTGCCTTGATCCAGCCGATGCTCAAGGAAAACTCGCTCGACGAGTTCATCGGCGGCAAGGAGCGTCTCAAGGAATGGGTGGTGCGCCAGCAGCGAATGCCGGTGGCGATCTTCATCGATCGGGGCTACATGAACTTGACGCAACTGGCGCGCAGCCTGCCACCGACGGCCTTGCGCGAAACTGCGCCGGGGGTGTTTCTGGCACGCTTGCCAATTGTCATACGTCCGGGCGGGACCCTGCATATCGACAAGTCGGTCAAGGAGTTGCGATTGTCCCAGGAGGGCGGTTCCTTCCTGGTCAATGACGGCAAGCTGTTTATCACCGACACCAAGGTCAGCGCCTGGAGCGAGAAGGACGACAGCCCGGCCTGGTACAAGAAAGAGGGGGAGTTTCGGCCCTTCCTGGTGTCCTGGGGCGGCACCGAGACCTACATCGTCAACAGCACTATCACCAGCTTCGGCTACACCGCGAGCAAGAGTTATGGGGTGAGTATTTCCCAGTACAGCCCGAGCATGGCGCCGAAGATGAAGCGCAAGCGGCCGACCGGCTGGTTGCTCAATTCGCAGTTCGTTGACAACTGGTATGGCTTCTATTGCTATGAGGCCGACGACGTGGTGATTCTCGGCAATTCCTACCGCGACAACATCGTCTATGGCATCGACCCGCACGACCGTTCACGCCGGCTGATCATTGCCCACAACGACGCCTTTGGTACCCGCAAGAAGCACGGCATTATCCTCTCACGCGAGGTCAATGACAGCTGGATCATCTACAACCGCGCCTACAACAACCACCTGTCGGGCATCGTTCTGGACCGTTCCAGCGTCAATAACCTGGTGGCCTACAACGAGACCTACAAAAACCGCTCCGACGGCATGACCCTGTATGAGAGCGGCAATAACCTGATCTGGCGCAACCGCGCGATCGACAATGACCGGCACGGGATCCGGGTGCGTAACAGCACCGGTGTGCGGCTGTATGAAAACGAGCTGATGGCCAATGCCCTGACCGGTATCTACGGTCACATCAAGGATTTGCGCGGCAGCGACCGCGACCTCAAGGAAGATCCCTACGAAGCCAGGTTGTCGCTCACCGTGGTCGGCGGCAAGCTGATCGGCAACGGTTCCAGCCCCATCACCGTGTTTTCACCCTCGCGTCTGGAACTCTATGACTTGACCTTTCTGGCGCCGCAGAAACAGGACGGCCTTGCCTTCACCGGTTTGCTGGGGGAGGTGCAAGGCGACTTGATGGACATTCTCCTGCGCCGCCATGCAGCCGCGTTGATTCTGCCCGAGACACTGTGAGGAGCCTGCCGATGAACACCCTCCATGGATTTGCCGCGCTGTGCCTGCTGTCTGTGCCGACGTGGGGACAGGCGCAGCCGGAGTACACGGCCGAGGCCTGCTGTCAGCTGTGCCCACAAGCGGCGCAGGCGACACTTTACGAGCAGCCGGAGCTGAAAAACTACGCGACCCTGGTGGAGGCCCAAGACCAGTGGCTCTTTCGCACCCAAAGCGATTTTCGCACTGACTTCGGCCTCGATGAGAGCGGTTACAAAGCCCTCAAGCGTCTGCGCGACGGGCTGGCCCAACGCGGGGTCGAGCTGGTGTTGGTGTTGCCACCCAGCCGCGGCTTGCTGCATGCCGACCGCCTGACGCCGCTGGAACTGGCCAACTTCGATCAGGCCAAGGCCCGGCAGAACTACTTGCAAACGCTGGACCGGGTGCGCGACTTACGTATTCTGGTCCCCGACTTCACCAGCCTGCTGGGTGCGCCGCAGCCAACCGGGCAGCCTTTCTACTTCAAGGGCGACCACAACTGGACGCCCTATGGCGCCGAACGCAGCGCCCAGCTGGTGGCCCAGACGCTCAGCGGTAACGACGTGCTCAAGGCGTTGCCGCATCAGGTCTTCGCCAGCCAGCCGGTCGGCTTGTTGGGACGCTCTGGCACGTTGCAAAAAGCCGCCGCGCAGATCTGCGGCAACGGTTATGCGGCGCAGTTTGTCACCCGTTATCAAACCCGGGCCCAAGGCGATGCCAAGGTCCCCGCCAAGGTCGTATTGATCGGTACCAGCGCCAGCGGCGAGGCGTTCAACTTTGCCGGCTTCCTCGAACAGTATCTGCAGACGCCGGTCAGCAACTTCAGTGTGCCGGGCGGTGGCTATGATGATTCGTTGATCGCCTACCTGCTCGGCGACGACTTCCAGAAGCGCCCGCCGACGGTGCTGGTGTGGGAAACCGATAATCTCGACAACCTGGGCAAATCCAGTTTCTACCGGCAGGCGATGGCAGCGCTGAGCGATGGCTGCGACAACCAGGCGCCGCTGCTCAAAAGCCTTTCGACCCTGCACAGCGGGCGCAATCAGGTGTTGTTCAACGGCGGTGGCGGCAATGTGTATCCGATCAAGGGCAATCGTTATCAGGTCGACCTAAAGTTCGCCGATCCCGCCGTGCACCTGATGAGCGCGACCCTGACCTACATGAACGGTCGCCAGGAAAACATCAGCTTGAGCCGTTCGCCGACGGTCAATACCCAGGGCCGCTTCGCCTTCGAGCTGCGCGCCGATGCGGACTGGGACGAACTGACTTTTCTTTCCATGGACGTGCAGCCACCGCCTGGACCGACCTCCATGGAGCTCTCGGCCCGCTTGTGTGCCAAGCCCGTCATCTCTGCGACACCTTCCCTGCGCACCGCGCAGACGGAGGGGCACTGATGCGTCAGGCGCACTGGGCCGCCATTGGCGTGGCCTTCATTCTGATGGGGCCGACCGTGCAGGCGGTGGCCGCTCAACTGCGCCCGCCGCAGGGCTATTACGCGCCGGCCGTGGACAAGAAGGGCGACGTGCCGAGCTGTCCGGCGGCGCCCAAACCCTATACCGGTGACCTGTTGATCCCCAGTAAGTACGAGGGCTCGGGCAAGGCACGTGATCAGCTCAACGTGGAATCCAACCAACGCTACAAGCAAATGTCAGCCGATATCAACGAACTGGAGAAGGGCGTCAACAAACAAGTCGCCGCCTATTTACGGCTCGGCCGCGCCGGCCATGTGGACTGCACCCTGAGTTGGCTGGGCGATTGGGCCAAGGCGCAGGCGCTGCTGAGTACCACCTACACCCATACCGGCAAGTCGATGCGCAAATGGGCGCTGGGCAGTATTTCTTCGGCCTATCTGCGGCTCAAGTATTCGCGCTCGCAGCCTTTGAGGGGCCGCGAGGCGCAGACCCGACCGATCGAGGTCTGGATCGGCCAGCTCGCCGATCAGGTGGTGCGGGACTGGCGCGACCAGCCACTGGACCGACTGAACAATCACCAGTATTGGGCGGCCTGGGCCGTCATGGCGGCCTCGGTGGTGGTCGACCGACGCGACCTGTTCGACTGGTCGGTAGCGCAGTTTCGCATCGGCGCTTCCCAGGTCGATGCAGACGGATACCTGCCCAACGAACTGAACCGCGAAACCCGTGCGCTGGCTTACCACAACTATGCGATGGGGCCGCTGATGATGATCGCTGCCTTTGCCCGAGCCAATGACATCGACCTGCGCGAAGAAAACCACGGTGCCATGCGGCGTCTGGCGGCGCGGGTGGAGGAGGGGATCAAGGACCCACGCACGTTTGAACGCAAGACCGGCTACAAGCAGGAACTCGAGGACCTCGACGAGGATGGCAAGTTTGCCTGGCTGGAACCTTACTGCGCGCTGTACGACTGCTCGTTGCAAACCAACCGCTGGCGCCAATCGTTCGAACCGATGAAAACCTACCGCCTGGGCGGCGACATCACCCAGCTATTTGCTGACCAGAAAGAATAAATGTAACAACCAACACGCTCTGGATACCCGGTAGGGCCATTCGTAATTGGGCTTGTGTTGTAAAAGAGAAGGCAGTCCTTCGCTGTTCGAAGCGCCTTCATGTCGAGTGATGAAGGTGCAGGAGGAAAGTGCAATGATTCCAGTCATTCTGTCCGGCGGCAGTGGTTCGCGGTTGTGGCCGTTGTCGCGCAAGTTGTATCCCAAGCAATTCCTGAGTCTGGCAGGCGAGGGATCGCTGTTTCAGCAGACCCTGCAGCGCCTGGCGTTCGAGGGTATCGGCAAGCCGATCGTGGTCTGTAATCAGGAACATCGCTTTATCGTCAATGAACAACTCGCCGCCATCGGCTGTACGCCGCAGGCGATACTGCTGGAACCCTTCGGCCGCAATACCGCGCCGGCGGTGGCGCTGGTGGCCCTCAAGCTGATCGCCGAGGGCCGCGATGAGCTGCTGCTGGTGCTTCCGGCCGACCACGTGATTAGTGACGTGCCCGCCTTGCGCGCCACGCTGTCACACGCGCAGGAAGAGGCGCTCAAAGGCAATATGGTGTTGTTCGGCATTCCGGCGATGCGTCCGGAAACCGGTTTTGGGTATATCAAGGCCGCCGGCAGCGATGCTGGCGCCGGCGCCTTCAAGGTCGAGAAGTTTATCGAGAAACCCGACCAGCAAACCGCCAGCGAATTTGTCCGATCCGGCGAGTACTTCTGGAACAGCGGGATGTTCCTGTTCCGTGCCAGCCGCTATCTCGACGAGTTGCGCACTCACGAACCCGACATGTACGACACCTGCGTGCTGGCCCTGGAGCGCAGCCGCAGCAGCGAAGGCGTGACCAGTATCGATCGGGTCACCTTTGAATGCTGCCCGGACAACTCCATCGACTATGCGGTGATGGAGCGCACCAGCCGCGCCTGGGTCGTCCCGCTAAGCGCTGGCTGGAGTGATGTCGGTTGCTGGTCTTCGCTGTGGGATGTGCACGACAAAGACGTCGACGGGAATGTGCTCAAGGGCGATGTCGTCAGCTACAACAGCCGCAATTGCTTCGTGCATGGCAGTAGCAAGCTGGTGACCCTGCTAGGGCTGAACGATTTGGTCGTGATAGAAACCAAAGATGCGTTGATGGTCGCGCACCGCGATGCCGTGCAGGACGTGAAAAAACTGGTCAATGCGCTCGATGCCAAAGGTCGCTCGGAAACCCAGAGCCACTGCGCGGTGTATCGCCCCTGGGGCAGTTACGATTCGGTGGACAGCGGCACCCGCCATCAGGTCAAGCACATCACCGTGAAACCGGGCGCGCAGCTTTCCCTGCAGATGCATCACCACCGCGCCGAACACTGGATCGTGGTCTCCGGTACAGCCCAGGTGACGTGCAACGAAAAGGTCTTCCTGCTCACTGAAAACCAGTCAACCTACATCCCGATCGCTTCGGTGCATCGCCTGTCCAACCCCGGCAAGATCCCGCTGGAAATCATCGAGGTGCAGTCCGGCAGTTACCTGGGCGAGGACGATATCGAGCGCCTGGAAGATGTCTACGGCAGGAGCCAACAGGTCAAGAGTTGAGCCCATTTACCAGAAGCGTTGGCTTGTTTATCGAACGAGGAAGCTACGCGAGCTTCGTTGGGATCGAACCCACGCCGGGGCCATGGCCCTCGGAGACGTCTTCACCTAGCGGGCTCAGGCGCAGTTCGTAAAACTCCGATGGGCGCGCGACGTCGAACGGGAACAACGCGCGGTTGACAAAGGCGCCGCTGGCACTGACCAGCCGTTTGCTCTGGCTGGCCGACAGCACCGCCGCGCCTTCGAAGGCCCGATGCTCAAGAAACGCTCTTTTTAAAGCAGCGTATCAACTCGAGTAAGTGTCGAGTGAGCGCAGTGTTGGTGAGGCAACAGGGATTAGGCCGGGCGCGAGGATATGCAGAACTATTACTTGGGGCGGTGGGGTAGGGCACTGTTGAACACTAACTGCACATGACGCTGACGGCCTTCGCGGCGCGTTGCAGTTCTTGTTTAACGTCGACCGGTATCCGCTGTTTCACGAGTCGTTGCTCGAGGAATGTCTGATCCCCTCGGGTATCAACCTGAGCGTCAATAGCCGCATCCTCTGCTTCGATGGTGGCAGCGTGAGCCTCTATGACCGAGTCGACCTCAGCGTCGCTCTTGGCGGCGTCGAGCGCACCAATGAGTGTCGCCACTTCGTCTTCTTCAGCCTTGCCATAGGCCTCTACAGACAGTCCGGCAGCCAACGCCCGCGCCCGGATTTCCACGCCTTTCAGCGTCTGCTTGGCCTGTCCGCACAGCATGTCGTGTTTTTGGCTTTCGACGATTTTCCATTGGAAAAATCCATACGTCATCGTGCCGATAATCGCTACGGTGATACCACCGATCAGGAACCGTTTCATGGCTACAGTCGTGAACGTGTGGGGATTGAGAGTTCGGTGGACATCGCTTCGTTCTCTATTCGAGGAAATGAAAGCGTAGCACCGGAACCGGCCTAACCCCGTCCAACGTCAATGCAAATACATTGGTGAAGGAGAGGAGCGGCGTGTCTTCAAGATTACAACCTCACGTCCCTTGGACCCTTACTAGTTACCGTCCGCCACCTTCCGTTCTATCTCAGCTATTTTCCGACTGAGTTCCTCAGCTTCCTGCTCTTTGGTTCGAGTTGAAGAGAGCGTTACGGTTTCATCCACACCTTTGGCGTCCGTGTCCCTGTCCTCAAGCTCTCTTTCGGCGTTTGACGTTGCATTTGATTTGACGTCATTAACACTGTCGTCACTGTTCATATCGCTGACCTCTATAGACCTGAACATTGGATTCAACGCTATGGCTTGAGTTCGAGATTTTTTGTCGGCGTTCCTCGATTACCTGACGAAACGTACCGGCGGTCAGACGGTCTGAATTTCTCCGTGATACTCCACCGTCCGAGGAGCAGTCGCTCCTTGATAGCGGTGGAATCCGCCGGGGGAACACGTAATGCCATCGGTCGAAGACTTCAGGATCCACTCTCACGCTTTCCTGATCGAGCTGGATGCCGCAACGATGGGCATGATGACGCTGGTCTCTTCCAAACGTGTTTCAGGGCCGGAATGGGAAGAGGCAACCAAACGGCATCACGATGCTTATGAGATGTGGAATTCCTTTCTTAATGTCTCTGCTTCAAGCACTGACTCAGTCACTGCGTTAAAGGCTTCGGGCGCTGACGCTTGCTAGAGCCCTTGTGTGCGGTATTCAGCATCCCAGCGATTCGCCGTTTCAGTGCTCTTTGACTTTCTTGATGCGGAAAATAATCAGCGCAAGGATGGCGATCGCGAGGGGCGTCATGGCCAGCATCGCCTCTCGCGGGGCCACCTCGGCGCCGAGCAGGTGCAACCCTGAGTAGCCAAGCTTGAGCAGGTTCAGCAGGTAGTAAGTAATGGCAATAATCGACAGACCTTCCACGGCGCGCTGGATCTTGATCTGGGCATCGGCGCGGGCGTTCAGGCTTTTGAGAATTTCCGAGTTCTGTTCTTCCATTTCCACCTGAACCCGGGCTTGCAACAGGTCGCCCAGATTGGCCACGCTTTTGGCCAGGTGCTCCAGGCGTTGTTCGGTGGCGGTGCAGTACCTGACGGTGGGCTTGAAGCGACGTTCGATGAACACCCCGAGGCGCTGGCAATCGCCGACGTGGCTTTCCCGCAATTCGCCCAGGCGCTCGTACACGAGTTGGGCATAGGCCTGGGTGGCACTGAAGCGGTGGCGGGTTTTCGCGGTACTGCTGACCACTTGGGCTGACAGGTTGGAGATGTCCGCCAGCAGGGCTTTTGCGTTGCCGCTGTCAGCGTCGGCGTTACGCTCGGAGAGGGTGACCAAGGTTTTGTCAAAGACATCGAGTTGCGCGCTCAAGGTCTTGGCTGTGGTCAACGACAGCGAGGCCATCATGCGGTAGGTCTCGATTTCCAGCAGACGGCGGATCATCCGCCCTTGGCGGTAAGCGTTAAGGCGCCGGTTGACGAACAGGATGTGGTTGTTGCCATCCTCGCTGAGACGAAAATCGCTCCAGACCACCGCATCGCCACCGCCCACGCAGGAACCGCACGGGTCCTTGAAGCCGTAGCCGGCGAGGTCCAGGCCGGCTTCGCCACGCACGACGATCTGCACCGAGTTGATCAGCTGCGGCAAATGCGCTTCGACCTTTTGCGCCAGCACCTCGGGCAGCGATGTCCAGGACAGGTCATCGCAGGATGAAGTGACCACCAGGGTCAGGGTGAAGAACTCGGCGTGGCGTTCCCATTTCAGGGCGTGGCCATCGAGCTGGGTAATGCCCTGGGCGGCATGAGGATCGATCGGAGTAGAACAGCAGCGCTCCAGCAGCGCATTGCACTCCGGTTCCCCGCCGAGGAAGGCCAGATGAAACACATGGGCTGGCTCGTCGAAATACAGTGACGGGCGCGCGTGCAGTTCGTTGTGCAGGGTTTGTCTTTGCGGATGCATGCTGTTCAGGCCATTGATCGACTGCTGTTGTAGGTGGGACAGGTCGATGAACTGATGAGTCAC
This sequence comes from Pseudomonas sp. UYIF39, assembly GCF_029963765.1. Taxonomy (GTDB): domain Bacteria; phylum Pseudomonadota; class Gammaproteobacteria; order Pseudomonadales; family Pseudomonadaceae; genus Aquipseudomonas. Next base: position 58,085 of record NZ_JALBYU010000022.1, on the reverse strand, counting down.
AAGCTCAAAAAAAGGCGCCTTGTAAATCGTGAGTCAGGCGCCCAAAACGGAAGAGACGGGTTACTTCTTGCTTGATTGCTCCCTGATCTGGGTCAGGCTAAGTCGAGGGGTCAATGCTTCGGGGTCGACCCTGACCTCAATCAAGGATGGCCGGGACATACCAAGGCAGCGTTCAAACGCTGGGGCAAATTCCGACGTGGCGGTTACCACCTCGCCATGGAGTCCATAGGCTTGGGCAAGTGCGGCGAAATCCGGGTTGTGCAATTCGGTGCCTGAAACACGTCCAGGGTAATTGCGTTCCTGGTGCATTCTGATGGTTCCGTACATTCCGTTGTTGATCACGACGAAAATCACATGGGCGCCATACTGCGCTGCAGTCGCTATCTCCTGGCCGTTCATCAAGAAGCAGCCATCCCCGGAAAAAGAAACCACCACTCTGTCCGGGCACGTGAGTTTGGCGGCCACCGCCGCAGGAACGCCGTAGCCCATTGAGCCATTGGTAGGGCCTAACTGTGTGCGGTACTGCCGAAACTGGTAGAAACGTTGAAGCCAAACGGCATAATTTCCGGCGCCATTGGTCAGGATCGCATCGTCCGGAAGACTGCGATTCAACCACTCAATGATTTCCGCCATTTGCACATCGCCAGGGGAGGGCGAGTGTTGCAGATTTTCGCAGTAGTTTTTGTTGAGGGTGCGCGTCCATTCACTCTTTATTCGGCTGGTCACCGCTGGAAGCTTTGCGGCTGATTTGGCAAAGGTCGACATGCTGCTGTTTATCGCTAACGCAGGTTGGTAAACCCGCCCCAGTTCCTCGATGCCTTGGTGAATATGGATCAAGGTTTGCTTGGGTACCGGGATGTCCAAAGCCGCATATCCGCCCGTTGAAACCTCACCCATTCTGGAGCCCACGACCAGCAGCAGGTCGGCGTTTTTTACCGCTGAGGACAGCTGCGCTGACGCGGCGAAACCAAGATCGCCGACATAGTTCGGGTGTCGATTGTCGAACAGGTCCTGGCAGCGAAAGGAGGCGGCAACCGGGATATTTTGCTGTTCAGCAAAAAGCCGGATGTCGTGCACTGACTCGGTGTCCCAGCCGCTGCCACCCAGCACCATCAATGGGCGCTCTGATTGCTCAAGCAGTTGCTGCATGGCGGCCATTTGCTCGGCTGCCGGCGTCATCAATACGCGCTTGAAAGGCCCGGCATCACTGACTTCCGCCATTTCGGTCAGCATGTCTTCCGGCAGTGCGACCACGACAGGCCCTGGCCTGCCATTGACCGCTCGGTGGAACGCCTGGCTGATCAGTTCGGGAATTCTGCGGGTGTCGTCTATTTGCACGACCCATTTCGCCAAGGGGCCAAACATCTGGCGAAAATCAACTTCCTGAAAGGCTTCGCGATACTGCTGATCGCGAGCGACCTGGCCAATGAACAGAATCATCGGCGATGAATCCTGGAAAGCAGTGTGAACGCCAACCGAGGCGTTCGTTGCACCCGGGCCTCGGGTCACGAAGCAGATGCCTGGCTCTCCGGTGAGTTTGCCGTAGGCTTCTGCCATATAGGCCGCCCCACCTTCCTGGCGGCATACCACCAGATCGATTTCTTCTTGCACGTCATGCAATGCATCGAGAACCGAAAGGTAGCTTTCTCCCGGAACACAAAAAGCTCTTTTGACGCCGTGGATGCGCAAGGCATCCACCAATATCTGACCTCCGCTACGACGAGAAATGGTTTTATTCATTGTTATCTCCTGAGTCGAATGGTGCGGTGTGAAAGGGTGAATCGCTCTCTTTCTGACAGGTACTGACTCGATCAAATGGAAGAACAACGGCTAGCGTCTGCGCCACGAATTCTGAGCATCATCGAGTGGGGGTACAAACGATGATTGCTCCGCACTTCATTCCCTCAGCTATTGAAGTCGGGCTTGAAGTCGCCCAGTGACTTTTTATGCTGCCGCGCGCTTCAGGCGTGGCTATAAATCGTGAAATTGCAATTTCACACGACTACCGACTAATATACGGTCCATATACATTTCATATCGGATTAAGCAGTGGGTATCGTAAAAATTTCAGAAGCCATGCACGAGAATCTGCGCGTCGCCAGCGATGCGCTGAGTCGCTCGATCAATGCACAAGCCGAGCACTGGATGCGCATTGGGATGCTTGCGGAGTTACATCCCGAACTGGACCACAGCGACATCTGCCGCTTGCTGATTCGTACCGAGCTGGCGGGCGGCCTCGATGTAAAACAGCTTTGCGCGCTCGCCGATTTTTCGCAAAACGCCCAGGTTGATGCAGCACCAGTAGCCAAGCAATGAAGGCCAACGTCAAGCTCAATACCCCGGCAGAAATAGCCCTGTCTCGTGCTGCGGGCACGCTGGCCGCCGAGGTCCTGGCCATGATTGCTCCCCACGTCAAAGCGGGGGTCACCACCGACCAACTCGATCAGCTCTGTCACGACTACATCGTCAACGTGCAGAAAGCCATTCCGGGCAATGTCGGCTATCACGGCTTCCCGAAAACCGTGTGTACTTCGGTCAACCAGGTGGTCTGCCATGGCATTCCTTCAGCCACGCCACTAAAGGATGGCGACATCGTCAATATCGACATTGCCGTTATCAAGGAGGGTTGGTACGGCGACACCAGCCGCATGTACTTCGTGGGTGAGCCTGGCCCGGATGCCCGACGCCTGGCAGAGACGACCTATGAAGCGATGTGTGCCGGTATTCGCGTCGTCCGCCCCGGCGCTACCCTGGGTGACATTGGCCATGCCATTCAGAAGGTGGCCGAAAGAGACGGATTCAGCGTCGTGCGTGAATACTGCGGTCACGGTATCGGCAAGATTTATCACGATGAGCCGCAGGTCCTTCACTACGGCTTCCCAGGCCATGGCCTGAAACTGAAAGCCGGCATGATCTTTACCATTGAACCTATGTTGAACGCTGGCAAACGCCATGTGAAAACCCTGGCTGATGGCTGGACCGTAGTCACCAAGGACCACTCACTCTCGGCTCAGTGGGAGCATATGGTCGCAGTCACTGACGACGGCTTCGAGGTTCTGTCCCCTTGGCCCGATGGTGTCGATGGGTATCCCGCCATCGTTTAGGCGCGGTTTGCGAGTGACACACAGCTACGTCACGGCTTTCAGCTGGCCTGATCAATCGCAAAATGGCGCTAGTGGTTTTGAAACGTCTGCAGTTAGCATTGAGGTTTATCAACGCACCCAACGACAGGTTGGGTAACGTAACCGAGTAGGTCAAACATTGATCGAACGACGCCAATTTAGCGGAGGCATGAAGGGGAAAAATCTCCGCTATCTGAATGAGAACCCCAACGAGAAAACTCAAATGGTTCGGGCAGGATTTCTGTTGCTTGAACATTTCTCGCTGCCCGCGTTCACGCAAGCACTGGATACGATTGTCACCGCCAATCTTCTGCGCCCCGGGTTGTTCTCTTCCCGAACGTTCGGCTTGACCGATGAGGAGGTCGTCAGTGACCTGGGCCTGGTCATTCGGCCAGATGCCCGTTTCGATTGTTCAGCGGTCCAGGACCTGGATCTTCTGGTCATTTGCGGTGGCTACAGGACAGAACTCAAAGCGACGGATGAACTCATCTCCCTGTTGAGGGCTGCATCAGACCAGGGCGTCAGTCTGGCCGGGTTGTGGAATGGTGCGTGGTTCCTGGGGAGGGCAGGCTTGCTTGACGGATATCGTTGCGCGATTCACCCCGAACATCGCCCCGCACTCGCGGAAATCTCCAAGGCGACGCATGTCACCAGTGAACCCTACGTCATCGATCGAGACCGGCTCACGGCTTCCAGTCCCTCTGGGGCATTCCATATGGCGCTGGACTGGATCAAAGGCTTGCACGACAAAGCCCTCGTCGAGGGGATTGAGGACATCCTGGCTTTCGAGGAGTCGCGTTATCGGCGCATAAAACCGACTGAAAATATCTGTGTGAGCGCGCCATTACGCGAGGTGGTGAAGCTGATGGATGCCAACCTCGAAGAGCCTCTGGAGCTGGAGCAGTTGGCGGTTTACGCTGGCCGTTCGCGTCGACAACTGGAGCGCTTGTTCAAGGAGCAGCTCGGGACAACGCCGCAGCGATATTACATGGAGCTGCGAATTACCGAGGCGCGTCGGTTGCTCCAGCACACGGAGCTATCCCAGGTGGACGTGTTGGTTGCGTGTGGCTTTGTATCGCCCAGCCACTTCAGCAAGTGCTACAGCTCGTACTTCGGATACAGACCTTCCAAGGAAACGCGACTCGTCAAATAGCATCGCTTTTTGAGTCTGTGCTTACTCGTGATTTGCGCAGATTTACGCCGACCCTTTGCCAATCATGTTTTGGTTACGGGCGGCGGCTTGCCCGGTAGGTATATCGCAATCCAATCAACAGAAGCAGGGTGATCAGGCCGAGTCCCAGACCACGAGTAATCGCCGGTTTAACCAATGGCACACGGTTATCTTGTGCGCAGGCTGCGCTGTCGACTTCCGCGACGGTGATTTGCCCGTAGTCTGTCAGGTGCCGCTTTTCGCCATTCAGGATCGCCGCCTGTTGTTCCAGATCCAAAGCCTGATACTTCCAGAGCGTTGGCGATCCTTCTCGGCAATAGGTGAACGTTTTCGGGTTTGACGCGGCAATAATACAAGCGTCGTTGATTCCCCGTTTTTTCAGCGTTTCAGCAGCCGACCTTGTGAAGTCCAGATCAAGGGCGGGAATAATCCCTGTGGCAGAAGCCGCGACCGAAACCAAAAGGCTGCACGCGACGCAGATATTTGAAATTTTCAAGGTGGGTTCGCCTTGTTGTTCATTTATTTTTTTTATTGACGCGCGGAGCGTGGCCAGCCTGCCTTTAATGAAGTTGGGCAATTAATAAGCCTGCTAGCTTTGGCGGGCGAAAGTCCCCAACCTTGGGGTGATTCCTGATAGTGGGGCGGTCTGTCGTCTAGATGCTTACCACAATCAACACCCTGTTCAGGCCCTGCATTAACCCCCAGTTACCGCAAAAGATGCCAAAGCAAGGCTTGGGCCAATAGCCAAGTATTTCGACGAGACCGATGACTCGGGGGCGTCACCCGGGAAGTGATCCCCAATCACGGGATAGCGGCCTGCGGAGGTTTCGCGCATCGCCTTGTCTTGGGTGACATCGTTCGACCATCACGCCGACTTCGACGCAATAACTCGTCTGCGCTCTTGCGGACGGGGAAATCCCTGCTTAACTCTGAACATATGGTCAGTCAGTGACTCATTGGTCACTGTAGCCATCCGAGCACCCTCGCGCTGTTGTTGCTTGTCCGTGTTGCCAGACCAAGCCCGAGGAGGCCTATGCGTTGATATTTGAGAACCACCCTGAGTTATCAATGTATTGACCTGACACTTCGCTGTCAGGTCCGCGTGTTCTGCTTTCTGCGATAGGGCCCTGTGGGCATTCCTCACGCTGTGCGCTTAGTCCAATGGGTTCAAGGAAGTAAATGTCATGATGCCGAAAACTGCCATCGTCGAGATCTGCGGGAAGTACAAGGTTTATACCGAGCACTATCTCAACACTGCCGCTGACAAGACCATCATTCTGGTCAACGGCTCACTGGCAACGACCGCATCTTTTGCCCAAACGGTGCGTTACCTGCAGCCGCGATTCAATGTAGTTCTCTACGACCAGCCCTACGCCGGTCAGTCGATGCAACACAACCTCCACGGCCAACCGATCCGAAAGGAAGACGAGGCAGCGATACTGCTGGATTTAATCGAACACTTTGGTGCGCACCATGTGCTGTCCTTTTCCTGGGGCGGCGCGGCGACCTTGCTGGCGCTGGCTCAGCGGCCGCGACGAATCGAGAAGGCGGTGATCAATTCATTCGCAGCGCGTATCAATACACCGATGCGCGATTACCTGGAGAGCGGCCTGTACCATCTGCAGGCTTGCGACCGCCTCAATGTCGGTCGCTTGATCAACAGCACAATCGGCAAGCACCTGCCATCGCTGTTCAAACGCTTTAATGATCGCCATGTCAGAAGCCTGGCCGAGCACGAGTACAGGCAGATGCATTACCACGTCAATGAGGTGCTGACCCAAGACACCCATTGCTATGTCGCCTGCGCCGCTGCCATCGAAATACCGCTGCTGTTTGTCAACGGCGAATGGGATGAGTACACCTCGGTCGAAGACGCCCGGCTGTTCGCCGATCATGCGTCTCAGTCCCGGTTCCATACCATCAAGAACGCCGGGCACTTCCTTGATATGGAACATCCGGCGGCCTGGCAAGACACCCGGCAGGCCTTGCTCGGTTTTCTGGACCCGGCTTCCAGGAGGCAGGGCCGTGTTGCCTCAGATGTCCAGGTCAATCACGTATGAGTCATTAAATTCCGGATTTTCATTAATGCCATTTTTTGCATAGCCCCGGGCGTTGCAAATGACGCGAGTTTTGCCCACTTGGTAGTCAAAGCTCTCATGGGTATGGCCATGCAGCCAAAGTGCCGGCTGCCAGACGTTGATCCGGTCTTCGAGGTCTGAAACAAAACTCGCGTTAATCGGCGAATTCTCAAACAGCGGGCTGATGCTCAACCGTGTCGGTGCAAAATGCGAAACCACCACCGTGGGCTTGGTTCTGTCGCGGGTGAAGCAGTCTTCCAGCCAGGCGACTGTCTGTAAAAAAATCAGTTGGGAAATTGCCGGGCTGAACAGGTCTGGAAAATCTGGCGAGATTTTTATGTGGGTGAAGTCCCGCATAAGCTTCGCAGCCAGATCAATACCCTGTGCCCGATCCTCAGCAGAATTGAAAAGACGATAGTCAGACCACAAGGTGCAACCCAAAAACCGCACGCCGTTGTGGACATACTCCGAACGTTCCAACACGTGTATCGGTGTGCCTTCCGACAACCTGTTCAAGTGCTCGTAAGTAGAGATCAAGTCACTGCCATAAAACTCGTGATTCCCTGCCACGTACACGATCGGAACAGGGCACGATTTGGCCCACTCAATGGCCTTGGCCGGTCGGGAGATGTCTCCCGCGAGGACGACAATATCGGCGTCCACATCGGGAAAAGGTAACGCGTTGACGGACAAATGGATGTCTGACAGCAAGGCGATGCGCATCGATCAACTCCTACCTTATTTTCGTTGCAGCCAGATGTGCTGGCGTTCCAGCACCGATTGAGCCGTCTCTCCCACCAGTTCGCTGTAAACGGCAGGAAGTGGCGCCTTGGCGTTGAGGCGCCGTGTGACGATGTCGAATAGCACGTGCATGGTCTAGCTATGCATAGCCTTTCTCGGATTTCCCAGCATGTTTGATCCAACTGGTCAGCTCGGTGACCAGTTGATTGACTTCACTGCCTTCGGGCTCGGACGGGCGAATAATTGCGTTCCATGCGATATCCAGGCCGTCATTCAGGGCTGCCCATGCAAGCTCTCCGCGCTCAAGGCTGGGCGTCACCAAGTCGCGTTGCAATATGCTGATTCCGTATCCCGAGCGCACCAGTTCGACGATGGCTTCAATCAACTCCACGGTAATCATTCGGCGCGGCAAAATACTCGCGGGCGCGAAGAACCGGTCATATTCCCAGCCGCTTGCGCGGTCCGTTGAATACGTCACCAGGTTGTAGGTTTTGAAGTCTTCGGCATAAATGTTTTTCCTCTGCGCCAGTGGGTGATCGGTTGCCATGATCGCAATCAGGTCGTCACGGAAAAGCGGCAACTTGGCAACACCACTCGGCACCATACCGTCATCAATAATCGACACATCGAGCCTGCCTTGCATCAGGCTGGCATAAACGTCGTTACGGGGCACGGTCACCAGTGTTATTTCGATGTCTGGACGAAGACTGGAGTAATGCTTGATAAATTTTGGAATCCAGCGAAACGGCCCGTATGAGGTGACGCCCATACGTACAAAGGCTGTGACCCCGCCTGCCATGGATCTGGCCTCCGCCTCCGCTTCGTTCAGAATCGCGATGATGTCTCTTGCTGCTCGCTCCAGGCGCACACCCGCAGGGCTGAGTCGCAACTTTCCCCCTGAGCGCTCTGTCAGGGTCACGCCAAGCCGGCGTTCCGCCTCCCGCATGCGATGACTGACGGCTGAAGGCGTCAGCCATAGACGCTCGGCCACAGCGGTCACCGAATCGACTTCCGACAGGGTTTGCAGCATTACGAGGTGATCCAGGGTGAGTCTCATAGGGCGCGACCTGAAAATAATTCACAAAATAGCGTAAAAATATGAGCGTGACTTGTTTTTGCCTCCGATGCAATCTGACTCCAGCAAGAGCCACCGGAGACCAATAATCATGTCTATGCTTCCTCTCACACCCGCCGTAACCCTGGGCGATGTCATCGACCTTGAGCGTTATCCCATTACCGATCGAACCCACCCCGCTTATCGGGCGCTGGTCACTCATAGCCAGTCATTGCTCGGGCAGGAAGGCGTCGCGATCTTCCCGGGATTTGTCCGTGATGAGTCGGTTGCGACGATGGCGGATCAAACGCTTGAACTACACCCGCGCATGTTTCATTTTCGGGAAAACCACACGGTTTATTTCAAACCTCAAGAGAAAAACGTTGATTCAGGGCATCCCCTGCGGCGTTTGATGAAAACTGAAAAAGATACTGTCGCCTACGCGGATATTCCTGGCGACAACTTGATCAGACGGATCTATGAATCGGACGAAGTGCTTTCTTTCATCAAGGACGTGTTGGGTCTGGATACGCTCTATCGCCATGCTGATCCGTTAGCCGCGCTTAACTTGCAGGGCTTTACGACGGGGCAGCAATTGGGGTGGCACTTTGACCGCTCCGATTTCAGCGTCACGCTGTCACTCCAGGCCGCAAGTGCCGGCGGGGATTTTGAATATGTACGCATGCTTCGCAATGAGGACGACGACTGTTATGACGCGGTCGGGCAATTCCTTGATAACCCCGATACCCAACAGATAGAGGTACTGCCTCAAGTGCCTGGAACACTGACATTGTTTCGCGGCCGCTATTCACTGCATCGTGTTACGCCGGTGGTGGGCGACAGGTTAAGACTCAACGCGGTATTCGCTTACGTGGATCAGCCAAATGTCGAGTTCAGCGCCTATGCCCGTCAATTGTTTTACGGGCGTACCACGGTAGAGCCTTTGAATTAAGTTACCCAATCCACAATAAAACTATTCACTCACTCCATCGCTTCACGTGTCTGCACAGGCACCTGTCCACGTTAGATCTGATGGTCTCGTTCGCCTCGCGTGTGCACGCAACAGTTCGCTGCCCCCAATAATAATTTCGGAGCGTCTGATCATGAAATACAAGAAGAACTTGCTGGCCTCGTTACTCACCCTTGGCTTACTCGTCGGTAGCGCCTCAAGTCAGGCTTCAGGGTGGTGTGAGTCAGGCAAATCGGTGAAATTTGCCGGTCTGAATTGGGAGAGCGGGATGCTCCTCACCGACATCATGATGATCGTTCTCAAGGATGGCTACGGTTGTGCAACTGACCAGTTAGTGGGGAATACCATCATTCTTGAGACCGCCCTGGCCAGCAACGATATTCAGGTATTTGGCGAAGAGTGGATGGAGCGTAGCGAAGTCTGGAAGAAGGCAGCAGCAGCCGGAAAGGTCGTCGGGGTCGGCGCTCCGATCATTGGTGCGACTCAGGGCTGGTATGTGCCGCGTTATGTCGTGGAGGGGGACGCCAAACGCAACAGGCCTGCACCAGCACCTGAGCTCAAGACCGTTGCCGACCTGAGCAAGTACCCAGGCATTTTTAAAGATTCGGAGGAACCGTCCAAAGGCCGTTTCTACAACTGTCCCGCTGGCTGGATTTGTGAGCAGGACAATACCGAGATGCTGAAAGAGTACGGTCTTGAAAATACCTTCACAAATTTCCGTCCAGGCACCGGTGCGGCCTTGGATGCGGCAGTTCTGTCCAGCTACAAGCGCGGTGAACCGGTACTGTTCTACTACTGGTCACCGACTCCGCTGATGGGGCAAATCGACGCGATAAGGCTCGAAGAAAAGACCGGAGCCAACAAAGACGTCATTACCATGGTCGGACTCTCCAAGGCTTTTCATGAGCAGGCTCCTGAACTGGTTGCGGTTCTGGAGAAGGTCAACATCCCCATCGATCTGTTGAATCAGAACCTGGCGAGGATGACCCGGGAGCGCATCGAATCTCCGAAGCTGGCCAGGATTTTTCTCAAGGAGCACCCGGAAGTCTGGCACGCCTGGGTCGATGAAGCCGTCGCAAAAAAAATCGACGCAACGCTCTAATCGGTTCTTGGGGCAAGGAAGCCCTGACCCTTGACATGTCACTAGCGCGACCTGCGTAAACACTATCTCATTTCTGATTTTTCTTGTTTCTACAAAGAGGCGACGCCTCTTTGCGCCTGGGAATTACGAATATGATCAAATCACGAGCTGCCGTAGCTTTTGCAGCCAACCAACCCCTGCAAATTGTCGAAGTCGATGTGGCTGCACCACAAGCCGGGGAGGTGCTGGTACGCATCATCGCGACCGGTGTCTGCCATACCGATGCGTTTACCCTGTCCGGTGCTGATCCCGAAGGTATTTTTCCAGTCATTCTCGGCCACGAAGGCGGCGGTATCGTCGAGGCAATCGGCGAAGGGGTGACTTCAGTGGCGGTAGGCGATCATGTGATCCCGCTTTACACCCCGGAATGCGGGGAGTGCAAATTCTGCACATCCGGCAAGACCAACCTCTGCCAGAAAATTCGCGCGACCCAAGGCAAAGGCCTGATGCCGGACGGCACCAGCCGTTTTTCCTACAAGGGCCAACCGATATTCCACTACATGGGCACTTCGACGTTTTCCGAGTACACGGTACTGCCAGAAATCTCGCTGGCCAAAATCCCGAAGGAAGCGCCGCTAGAGAAGGTTTGCCTGCTCGGTTGCGGTGTAACGACCGGTATTGGCGCGGTGCTCAACACGGCCAAGGTGGAGGAGGGCGCCAGCGTGGCCATCTTCGGTCTGGGCGGCATCGGCCTGGCAGCCATTATCGGCGCCACCATGGCCAAGGCGGGTCGAATAATCGCGATCGATATCAACCCGGCCAAGTTCGACATCGCCAGACAATTGGGCGCTACCGACTTCATCAATCCGAAGGAATACGACAAGCCGATCCAGGACGTAATAGTCGAGATGACCGAGGGCGGTGTGGATTACTCCTTTGAATGCATCGGGAACGTCAACCTGATGCGTGCAGCACTCGAGTGCTGCCATAAGGGCTGGGGCGAGTCGGTCATTATCGGGGTCGCTGGCGCCGGCCAGGAAATCAGTACCCGACCGTTCCAGCTGGTAACCGGACGAGTCTGGCGCGGCTCGGCCTTTGGCGGAGTGAAAGGTCGCAGCGAACTGCCCAGCTATGTCGAGAAGTCTCAACAGGGGGAGATTCCGCTGGATACCTTCATCACTCACACCATGGGTCTGGATGACATCAACAAGGCCTTTGACCTGATGCGCGAAGGCAAGAGCATTCGCACCGTTATTCATTTCGATCGCTGACTCAACCGCTTGGCGATGGCCGCCCGGGCGAAACTGTTAATACCCACCCACCGCGTTTCCACCAAAGAGAACATCACAATGAGCATCTTCACGCACGTCACCGTCGGTACCAATGACCTGCAAAAAGCCCGCAGCTTTTACGACAATGTACTCGGAGCATTAGGCCAGAAGCGTATCGCTGACCTGGACGACAATGGCTCGATCTGGGGGCAGAACGCCCCGTCCTTCTTTGTGCTGAAACCAGCCAACGGCGCCCCTGCCAGCGTGGGCAACGGCGTTACTGTCAGCTTTGAAGCACCGGATCGAGCTGCCATTGATGCCTTCCACGCCGCCGCGCTGGCCAATGGCGGTACCGACGAAGGCGCGCCAGGGCCACGAGGCTGGGCCCCCAATGCCTATGCCGCTTACGCCCGCGACCTCGACGGTAACAAGCTGGCCGCGTACTGCTTCAAATCTGCCTAAGCTTCAGGTGCGGCATCAACTGAGCTGCGTCATTCATCCTCATTACCGGGTGCATCACGCTTAGTGTCGTCGTCACTTTCGACAGCCTGTTAGTGAACATGTCTATTGTTCGCGCAACAGGCTGGTCGGGTCGTTTGCTGCGAGGAGTAGCGCTGCGCCAGCGACTATTTGAGCTGCGCACCACGCACCTTTAACAACTCCCGCAATACCGACCGATGGCAATGCGCTTCATCTTCGCAATAACAACCAATGGCCAGTGACGTTTGGTGGGACAACGCCGCCAACAAATCGAGCAACTGGCTGGGCGCCGGGTGGTTCATTTCGGTCTTGAACTTGCGCTTGAAGGCTTCCCACGCCTTGGCGTCTTCCGCCGCTTTGGCTTCTGCGACCAGTTCGGCACTGGGAGACAGCAGCGGCTGCCACACGTCATAAAAATCCCGACTGGCAAACTCGGCTTTCGGCACGCCACGCGGCGGGCGACGCACCGTGCCCAGGCGCAGGCCTTCATTGGCGGCGCGCGGTGTACCGAGTTGGACGATATGGATGGCCACGCTCTACAGTCCTTTATCCGCGCGAGTTTTCGAACCACTCCAGCGCCGTGCGCCAGATGCAGATCCCCAGGAAGTAAGCCGACATCAGCAGCCAAAGCCCCATCACCAGCGGGTTGATCACCGGATGGTTGACCACCAGCGACAAACTGCACAGCAGCCAGATGGCCGTTACGGCGATGTTGATCGGCATGAACTTGCGCACGCGGAACGGGTGGAGGAACTTCATCCGGGTCACGGTCAACAGTGCCAGGCCGATGATGGTGAGAAGGGTGATCCACGGCGACGGGGCGATGATGTACAGGCACAGGGCTACCACGTTCCAGGCGGCTGGGAAGCCCTGGAAGTAGTTGTCTTTGCTCTTCATGTTGACGTTGCAGAAGCAAAACAGCGACGAGACCAGAATCAGCGACACTGACAGCAGCAGCGTGTAATCCGGCAAGGGGATGTAACGATAAATGAACAGCGCGGGGATAAACACGTACGTCAGGTAGTCGATGACCAGATCGAGGATCGAGCCATCGAAACTTGGCAGTACCGACTGGACATTGACCTTGCGTGCCAACGCGCCATCCAGCCCATCGACGATCAGGGCGACGCCCAGCCACAGCAGGCAGTTTGTGGCCTGGTTTTCCAGCAGGGCGAGGGTCGCGAGGAAGGCAGTGACCACGCCGGTGGCGGTAAAACCATGGGCGCCCCATGCTTTGAGCCTGGCGATGTGTAGGGTCGATATCACGGGGGCGTTCTCCAGAAAGTGAAGCAAGCCTGTTATCACCCCTTCAATTGGGGGTGTCGGCAAACCAAGTCAGGTTGCATGTATCGACCGGGTATCCGGGGATAAGGTTCACCATCAGTAAATCTTAGCTGGGCCGCAAAAAAATACCCCGGATAAGTCCTGGGTATTAAATGAAACATCGGCGCAGGGCGATACGTTTTACTCAAGAGCAGTGATCGGCAGCAGACAGGATCATTACAGCGCCTTGCTCATGAACACCCGACTCGTGCCTGGCGGGTCGCAAGGCACTTCGCCGAAGCGCTGCCAGCCGTGTTTTTCATAGAACTGCGGGGCCTGGAAACTGAGGGTATAGAGCACCGCCGAGCGGCAACCGCGACGACGACCTTCGTCCTCATACGCTTTGAGCAGTCGAGAGCCGAGCCCGGAGCCTCGCAGTGACTCGGGCAAGTAGAACAGATCTAGAAACAGCAGTCCGAGCGACGTTCGCCCGGTGATACCGCCCAGCACTTGATGGGTGTCCGGATCACGGACCGTGACCGCCAGCGACTGGCGGTCGTTGACTCCAGTCATCTGATCATTGAAGGCACTCAGCCCGGCGCTGAGTACGTGCTCGACTTCAGGTTCGATGACGTCGCTGACGACAATCAGAGTGCGGTCCATGTGTTCGTTGATCCTTTGGGCATCGGGTTTGCGAGAGTAGAACACTCGCAGCCGATGGTCATCAGGGGCAAGGGCGATAAGGGGTTCACGTCAGCCAAACGGTGGTGGCGCATTTGTCGGCGAGGACTATCGTTGCCTGACTGGATCACTCCAACCGATGAGGACATCGTCATGAACACCAGCGATCTGCTCGAACAACTTCTGCGGGCCGGCCAGGGCTCAATGTCGCAACAGGGTGGCGGTGGCGCGTCGGCTCAAGGTGGTCTCGGCGGTCTCGGTGGATTGCTCGGTGGCCTGTTGGGCGGTGGTGCCCGTTCAAGCGCCGGGGGCGGTGGCCTGGGTGGGTTGCTCGGTAGTCTGCTGGGCGGTGGCTCAACCATGGGTGGTTCGACTCAGACCCGCTCGGGTGGAGGCACCAACTACGCGGCGCTGGCTTCGCTCGGAATGATGGCATTCCAGGCCTATCAAGCCTGGCAACGCAGCCAGGCCTCGGCACCGCAACAGGCACCACGCACTGTCGACTTGTTGTCCGGCCCGGAAGTCGAGGACCACAGCCATGCAATTCTCCGGGCATTGATTGCAGCGGCGAAGGCCGACGGGCGGATCGACGATGCCGAGAAGCAAATGATCAGTACCGAAATCGGTCGCCACACGGATGACCCAGAGCTCCAGCAATGGCTGGAAGACGAAGTCGCACGGCCGCTGGATGCCGCCGATGTGGCGCGGTCGGCCACCGATTCAGGCATGGCGGCGGAGATGTACCTGGCCAGTGTGATGCTGGTGGACGATCAGCAGGACGCCGAACGCAGCTATCTGGATGAACTGGCTGCGGCGCTGAGTATCGATCCGGAGCTGCAAGTGCATCTGGAACAACAGGCCAGAGGTGGCACTGTTTGAGGTTCATCCACAAAAAAGTTGGCTGTCAGGTTGCCTTCGCGTGCAAGTCGAATCGTCGCACCGCCGCTCCCACATTAGATCTTCAGTGAATGCATTTTTTGTGTTCAATACAGATCCAGTGTGGGAGCGGCGGTGCGACGATTCGACTTGCTCGCGAAGAACGATGACGCGGTGATGCTGGTTGCAACGCCTACGAGGTCATGGGGGCTTTTGGCACCAGAAACGTAACCCCGAAACTCTCGGCGATCTCCAGTATCCGCGGCAAATCCTGCGGCACTTTGAGCTGATCCATCGCGGCAAAGAACTGACCACCGAGCGGATCAGACACCACACCGATCATCTTCGCTGTCGCACTGATGTTCTTGTAAGCATGAACAGTCCCAGCAGGAATATGCACATAACCCCCGGGGAAAACGGTGGTGGCCTTGCCCGCAACTGTCACTTCCACCTGCCCGTCAATCACGTAGAACGCTTCGTCCCAAGGGTGAAAGTGCGGAGGTGGCCCGCCGCCTTGCACGCCTTCCTGAATATGCACTTCAAAAGGTTTGCTCAGATCCCCGCCCGCGAGAATGGTGATGGCTTCACCCACGACGTTGACCGGGTCGGGTTTTTTTTCGGGCTCGATGACATGAACCATTCGCATGATTGCTCTCCGAAGGGTGTGTCCGCACCCTTTGAGTATATTCACTTGATCTTGCGCCGGGTGCTGCGGCGTTGCCCGCCTGTCCGGGCAATTTCAACGCCGATTGAATTTTTTTCCGGGGATGTCGCTCTGCTGATGTAGAGACGTGCTGATTCAGCTTCCTGCCATTGGCCTCAGACCGAGAGACTACCCCATGACTGCCCTGACACGACTTGAATCCCGGCCGACCCACGAACGCTCGATCCCGACCGCCGGCAGCCTGAAACGTATCTACGAACAGTTATTGCTGAGCGACGATATCGAACACCAGCGCGCACTCGGCAAGACTTTCCTCCAGGCTCAACTTGCGCACGCGGCGAACCTGCCCGAGGACATGCCGCACGACCTGTCGGCACTGCCAACCTTTGTCGAACAGCACTGCGCCGAGGTGGCACGCCAATACGCCGACTACCTGCAAATGCGCAAGGACGGCGGCCCGCGGCAGTTCTTCACTAACAAGGCGCATGCGCTGTATTTCCTGCAAGCCGTTGCCCCGACCAAGCTCGTGGACGGCGCGTGGCTGTATGGCCTGCTGCGGCACTGGCATGATCCGCGTTTCGAAGGCCTGATTTGCACCTATCTGGAAGAGCTGGGCGACGGCAACCCGGCGCAAAATCATGTGGTGATTTACCGCAAGCTGCTCGCCGAACATGGCTTGCTGGACAACGCGTTTATCCCGGACGAGCGTTACCTGCAAGGCGCGGTGCAATTGGCGCTGGGGTATTGCAGCGACGATTTTCTGCCGGAGGTGATCGGCTACAACCTCGGTTATGAACAATTGCCGCTGCACTTGCTGATCAGCGCCTATGAACTCAGTGAGCTGGGTATCGATCCGTACTACTTCACCCTGCACGTGACCATCGACAATGCCAGCACCGGCCACGCGCAAAAGGCCGTGCAGTCGGTGCTGCAATTGTTGCCGGTGGAAGGCGACCGTGAAGACTTTCTGCGCAGGGTTGCGTTGGGTTATCGGCTCAACGATCTGGGGCAGGGCAGTCGCGCGATCATCGAGTCGTTCGACCTGTACGGCGAGTTGCTGAGCATGCTTGAGCGCAAGCGCCCGTTTGGTCAGCACATGCATTCCGACTACTGCCGGTTTGAAGGCAAGACCGTCAATCAATGGTTGTCGTCGCCGGAGCAGTTGCCAGGCTTCCTCAGCGCGATGGAAAACAAGGGCTGGATCAAGCGTCACCAGGACCCGCAAGCCAGCCGTTTCTGGCAATTGGTCGAGGGCGACGGCGCGGCCATGTTCGGGGTGTTCAGCCCCTACGAAAAACAGCTGCTGCACGACTGGATTGCCGGAGACTGGCGACCTGAGCGAGCGCCGGCTGCGGTTCGACGCGGTAGCAGTGCCGCGACCGAACCACCAGTGCCCGTCAATGACCCGGATGTCCAAAGCCTGCACGCTACACTTAAAGGGCTTGCCGCCGACGAGCAAATGCAGGTTTTGATTCCGTGGCTGTCCGCCCATCGGCACGCCCACCCCGCTGGCCTGATGGCCACGCGACGGTTCATCGAACTCAAATCCGGTTTTCGATAGGGAGCCCTTCATGAATCAGGAAGAACACCTTAGCGCCGCCGATCTG
Organism: Pseudomonas sp. UYIF39; assembly: GCF_029963765.1. Taxonomy (GTDB): domain Bacteria; phylum Pseudomonadota; class Gammaproteobacteria; order Pseudomonadales; family Pseudomonadaceae; genus Aquipseudomonas. The sequence goes on along the minus strand of NZ_JALBYU010000022.1, from coordinate 41,026 downwards.
GCCTTACTGCAACTGGGGCGCCGCTTGCAGGCTGACGGTTACCGTTTCATCACGCCAACGCCGCTGACCCATCAGCGGGTCAATGATCGCTCCTTTGGGCAAAGCGCCCGGACCCTGCGCGAAGTCTTCGGCTGGTCGCGGCCGTTTGAGCCCGGTCTGTTGTCGGTGGATGAGCAGCGGCAGTTGCAACAGGCAGGCGTCCTCGAAGAATGCAATGGTCGACTGAAAAGTCATGTGCGCTGGTCAAGCCTTGATGACCTGTTGTTCGTGCATTCGGGTTACCCCACTGATGCCGCTGACGCGGTGTTCTTCGGCCCCGACACTTATCGCTTTGCACGACTGATTCATGCCCATCTGCAACAGAGCTTCGCGCCGATCAGGCGCGCCGTGGACATTGGTTGCGGCGCCGGTGTCGGGGCGATTGTGATTGCCCGCGCGCGCCGTGAAGCCGAGGTGCTGGCCGTGGACATCAACCCGTTGGCGTTACGCATGACGGCAGTCAATACCGCGCTCGCCGAAGTGGCTAACGTCAGCATCGAGGCCAGCGATGTGCTGAAGGACGTCGACGGCCACTTCGACTTGATCGTCGCCAATCCGCCCTACATGGCCGACCCGGCCGAGCGTGCTTACCGGCATGGCGGCGGGGCGCTGGGCGCGCAATTGTCGTTGCGCATTGTCGAGCAAGCCCTGTATCGCTTGGCCCCCGGTGGGTCCCTGGTGCTGTACACGGGCGTGGCGATGATCGATGGCCTCGACCCGTTTCTGGATGCGGTGACGCCGCTTCTGGAATCGCCGATGTTCGGCTGGACTTACCGCGAACTCGACCCCGATGTGTTCGGTGAAGAACTGTTGACCCCTGACTATCAGCGAGTGGAACGAATTGCCGTCGTCGCCCTGATTGTCACGCGTATCGGCCCGGGCATCGGGGGCACCGTGACCTCATCAACCGGTGCGCCATGACCAGGAGCCTGGACGATTACAATCGCATGCGCGATTTCTCGGCAACCTCTGAACCGGCCGCCGGTAAACGTTCGGGCAAAAAAACCGCGAAAGACCATGCCTTGCAGTTCTGCATCCAGAAGCACGACGCCTCGCGCCTGCATTACGACTTTCGCCTGGAGCTCGATGGCGCGCTGAAAAGCTGGGCAGTGCCCAAAGGTCCTTCACTGGACCCCAAGATCAAGCGCCTGGCGGTGCACGTAGAAGACCATCCGATTGATTACGCCACCTTCGAGGGCAGCATTCCCGAAGGGCATTACGGTGCCGGCGACGTAATCGTCTGGGACCGGGGGGTGTGGATTCCTCAGGACGATCCGGCCAAGGCCTATGCCAAGGGCAAGCTCAAATTCGAGCTGAAAGGCGAGAAGCTCGGCGGCCTGTGGAATCTGGTGCGCACGCACATGCCGGGCAAGCAGGAGCAATGGTTTCTGATCAAGCATCAGGACGGCGCGGCCAAACCCGAAAGCGATTACGACGTGGTCGCCGCCGAGCCCGACAGCGTGCTAAGTGACCGGACCATCGTTGCCAAAAAGCCGAAGACGGCTGCCAAACCCAAACCCGTCAAAAAACCCGCCGCCCCGGCGCGCAAGGAAAAGTCGGCGCCATTGGCGGGCGCCCGCAAAGCCAATTTGCCGGAGCTGCTCAAACCGGAACTGGCGACGCTGGTCGAAAAAGCCCCGGGCGGCGAGTGGAGCTATGAGATCAAGTTCGATGGCTATCGGATCTTGGCGCGCATCGACCACGACGAAGTCAAACTGTTCACCCGCAACGGCCACGACTGGACCCACAAACTGCCCAGACAAGCCGAGGCGTTGGCGGCACTGGGTCTCGAATCCGCCTGGCTCGACGGGGAAATGGTGGTCGCCGACGAGCAGGGTGTGCCGGACTTTCAGGCCTTGCAAAACGCCTTCGACTCGGGCCGCAGCGGCAACATCGTCTACTACCTGTTCGACATGCCTTACCTCAACGGCGTGGACCTGCGCGAGGTGCCTGTCGAGGAGCGAAGGGTTGCGCTGTCGACCGTGCTAAACCCCAACAAAGACCCGCTGCTGCGCTTCTCCGATGCCTTTAGCGAAGAACCGGACGCCTTGCTCAACAGCGCCTGCCAAATGCAGATGGAAGGGCTGATCGGCAAGCGTCTGGGTTCACCTTACGTTTCTCGACGGAGCAGCGACTGGATCAAGCTCAAGTGCAAGCATCGGCAGGAATTTGTGGTCGTCGGTTTCACCGACCCAAAAGGCTCGCGCAATGCCTTCGGCGCGCTGTTGCTGGGGTTGCATGACCGCGACAGCGGTGAGTTGCGTTACGCGGGCAAAGTCGGCACCGGGTTCAACGAGACGACGCTCAAGCGCATCTACGAGCAACTGAAACCGCTGCAAAGCAAAAAGATTTCGGTGGTCAATCCGCCGAGCGGTTTTGATGCCAAGGGTGTGCACTGGCTCAAGCCTACGCTGCTGGCGGAGGTCGCTTTTGCCGAAATGACCAAGGAAGGTTCAGTTCGTCATGCGGTGTTCCATGGCTTGCGTGACGACAAACCTGCCGAAGACATTACCGAGGAGCGTGCGAAAGCCGTGAAGACTTCAGCCGCGAAAAAAGCCACTACCGAAAAACCTTCCACCCCTGCCAAAAAGAAAGCCGCTCCCGCGCCCTCACAAATCGGCCTGGGCGAGGGCAAGGTCCGCATCACTCACCCGGATCGGGTGATCGACGCCAGCAGCGGAACCACCAAGGTGCAACTGGCGGAGTATTACGCCAGCGTCGCCGAATGGATTTTGCCCGAACTCAAGAACCGGCCCGTGGCGCTGGTTCGCGCTCCGGACGGCATTGCCGGCGAACTGTTTTTCCAGAAGAACGCCGAGCGCCTGGCCATTCCGGGGATCACCACCCTGGACAAGGCACTCACCGGCCAACCGGTGATGATCATCAACAACGCCGAAGCCCTGATTGGCGCCGTGCAGATGAGTACCGTTGAGCTGCACACCTGGAACGCCACCTCGGACAACCTCGACAAACCCGACCGCTTCGTCCTCGACCTCGACCCGGACCCGGCGCTGCCCTGGAAAAGCATGGTCGAAGCCACCCAGCTAACCCTCTCGGTACTCGATGAGCTGGGGCTCAAGGCGTTCCTCAAGACCAGCGGTGGCAAAGGGATTCACCTGGTGGTGCCATTGACTCGCAAGCTGGGTTGGGATGAGGTGAAAGACTTCAGCCACGCGATTGTCAGCCACATGGCCAAGTTGTTGCCGGAGCGTTTTTCCGCCGTGTCGGGCCCGAAGAACCGCGTCGGGCGGATCTTCATCGATTACCTGCGCAACGGCCTTGGCGCCACGACCATCTGCGCCTACGCCGTGCGCACTCGTGAGGGGCTGCCAGTGTCGGTGCCGATCTTTCGTGAAGAGGTTGCAGAGCTCAAGGGTGGCAATCAGTGGAACGTGCACACTGTGCAAGGACGCCTGGCCGAGGTCGGGGATGAGCCTTGGGCGGATCTTGAGAAAACCCGTCAAACCATCACCGCCGACATGCGTCGGCGGGTTGGTATGAAGAAATAATCAGTAGCCCTGGGGCTTGCTGATGAACGCCTGCATATCGGTGGTCAGTTTATCGATCGCCGCTTTGAAATCCTTGGCGGTAACCTTCTGGCTCTCGTTCGAAAGCTGGGTGCCGAAGACTTTGCGCACCACTTTGGCCACTGTCTGATTGGTTTTCGCGTCGATGAACTCGGCTTCGATGAACAGGTTAGTGTCCTGGTCCCGGTGACCGGTTGCTGCCTGTGTTGCCCCGACCACTGCCGCGATCGGTACCACTTCATACCACTTCATGCCTTCGTTGGAGGCACTCACGCCGGTGATTGCTGCGCGCATGATCAGGGTTTTTGAGCCTTTGGGGGCCGAGCCAGCGCTGGAGACCACGCGGTATTTCTGCCCCAGCGTACTTTTGGCTTTGCTGGTCATGTAGTTCTGAATGTCGCTGAGCGTCTGCTGGTTAACCTGCTCATTGGGCTTGGGCGCCGGGTAGAGCTCCAGTTTGTTGAAAACCACCGTGTCATACGCATTCGGATTCCACGACGGGCTCACCCAGCGCATCGCTGTTCCGCCGCTGGGGGTGCTCACTTCTTGCAGGTTGTTATAGCTGGACAGGAAGCCGGAATATTGCTCTTTCTCCGTCACTTTCGAAGTGCAACCGCCGAGCAGCAGGCCGGCCATTGCAGCGCCAACGAACAATTTGCGGGACAGATTCATAGTGGTGTGTGCTCCATGGATTAAGTCGTTTTTTTCGGTATCAGGGCATCAGAATCGCCAGGTCATGTTTCCGGTCACGGCTTGAATCCAGGCATTGTCGAATTGACCTGAAATTCGATTGCCGGACGTTGATTTGGTCTGGTCGACCGGCATATCACCGAGCCAGACCAACGCCCAACTGACGTTGACGTCGGTGTCCTTATTCAGAGCATAGGTGGCTCCTGTCGCAATGCGCCAGGATTCGGCCATTGGCACAGTTACAGTGCGATCACTGTCCGAGACGGCGCTGCTGTCGTAAGCCACTCCGACGTTCCACAACAATTGTGGCGTGGCCTGGTATTGCGCGCCGAGCGCCAGTTGCCAGGTGTCTTTGTAGTTGGCATCAATCGTGGTCGATCGGGCATCGACCGCTGTGGTGTCGACCTGGACCCCGACCTCGCCGAACTCTGACCAGTCCTGCCAATTGACCGAGGCGAGCAAGGCCCACTGCCGGTCGAGTTGCTGGAACAGGCTCAGGGTGACGGTTTGTGGCACGGTTATGTCGAGTTGGGTGTTCAGGCCGTTCAATCGATCCAGCGCCGGGCCATTACCTTTGACGTCTAGCCCGTCCTCAAACTGCAGATCGACCTTGCTGGTGTAAGCCAGGCCAATGCGCGTGCCGACTTGCGGCGCGTAGATCACCCCCACATTCGCGCCAAAACCCCAATCCTTGTCTTTGTACTTGAACTGGCCGTCGCTGCGGTCGGTAAGGCCGAACGGCGAGCGGTCAATCGCGGTGTCGGATTGCAGCATGCCGTACATGGCTTTCACGCCGACGCCCACCGACCATTGCTCGTTAAAGCGATAAGCCACGCTGGGTACAAAAGATAAACCGCCGAGGCTGGCGTTCTGCGCGAAATAGCGCCCGGACCAGTCGTTGTCGTAATTCTCCGCCAATCCGAAGTCAGCATACTGGCCGAAGCCAACGCTCCAGTGGTCATCGAGTTGATGGCTGATGAAGAAACTACCGCCGGGAATGGGGTCGAGGGCGTTGCCACTGCCGCTACCCGGGACGTTGGTGTTGTCGTCGCGATTGAACTTGAGGTTGCCGTAGAGCACTTGTAGACCGCCGGTGATTTGCGTGCCTGGCAGGTAACTCATGCCCGCCGGGTTACTGGCGATGGTCGAGGGACCTTGAGCGCGGGCCGCTGCACCGGCGTTGGCCAGGCCGGCGTTATCAGTGCCGATTTCGTAGAGCATGAGACCGCCGGCACACGCTTGCTGACAGCACAACGCAAGCAAGGTGAAGGCGGGCAGGGCGGATGTTTTTATCTGCATTGGGTTACCTCAGCAAATGTCCTTCCCGAACGCGGATGGCCAGCGTTGGCCACCCGTTGACTCGACTGCTTACTTGGCCATTTCCGCCCGAGCGGCTGCGATCTTGGCTTTGACGGAGTCGAGGTTGAAGCTCGCGCCTTTTTGCATCGGCGGGAATTCAATCGCGGTTTCAGCCAGCTTGGCGACCTGCTGCTGGACGAACACGAACCGCCAGAACTGGAACTTGAACCAGTCGAAGTACTGCTGGGACCCTTGCGCTGACTGGTTTTCCGGCCAGCCCATACGTTCGAACGGGTCGAGACGAAGGTTGGTCAGGATCGGTACATCGACCGCCAATTTGGCGCCCATCCAGCCACCTGGTTGTTCAATGAAGCGGTACTTGTAGTCATCGATCCGTACCGCACCGAGCGCACTCTCGCCAAAGTAGAAGATTTCATGCCGGTTCGACGGACCTTTGCCGGTGATCATCGGCGTCTGGTCGTAGCCGTCCAGGTGCACCTTGTACGTGGTATCGCCCAATTGTTTGCCCTTGAGCAGTTCGGTAGTGATGTTCGGATTACCGGCTGCCGCGACCAGGGTCGGGAACCAGTCCATACCGGACATGATGCCGTTTGCCACCGTATTGACCGGTACTTTGCCCGGCCAGCGAATGATCGCCGGCACCCGGAAACCACCTTCCATCACTGTGCCCTTGCCCATGGCAAACGGGGTGGTGCCGCCATCCGGCCAGGTGAAGTTTTCCGCGCCGTTGTCGGTGGTGAAAATCACGATGGTGTTGTCATCCATGCCGTCTTTTTTCAGCTTGGCCATCACGTCGCCGACGATATCGTCGAGCTGTGCCATGCCTGCTTCCTGTTCTGACCAGCCATTTTGCGAATTGCGCATGGCCTCATATTTGTCGGAGAGGTGCGTGACGATGTGCATGCGGGTGGGGTTGAGCCAGAGGAAGAACGGTTTATTGTCCTGCTTGGCCTTGTCCACAAAGGCAAATGCCTTGTCACGAATCTCTTCGTCGATGGTTTTCATCCGTTCCGGATACAGCGTTCCGGCGTCTTCGATCTTCTGTTTGCCGACCTTGCCCCAACGTGGCATCACTGTCGTATCGTCAGTCGCCGCGGCCCAACTGTGAACCATGTTGCGCGGCCCCACGGTGGCGAGCAGTTCCTGCGGATAGTTGGGGTGCGCCGGATCTTCCATGGCGTCCAGGTGGTAGAGGTAACCGAAGAACTCGTCGAAACCGTGGACGGTGGGCAGGAATTCGTTGAGGTCGCCCAAGTGATTCTTGCCGAACTGGCCGGTGGAATAACCCATGGCTTTCAGTGTGGTGGCAATGGTGACCGCTTCGGCGGGAATACCAATGGGAGAACCGGCCTGGCCGACCGTGGTCATGCCGGTGCGGATCGGCAGTTCACCGGTAATGAAATTAGCGCGCCCGGCTGTACAACTGGCCTCGGCGTAGTAGTCGGTGAAACGCATGCCTTCAGCAGCGAGCTGGTCGAGGTTGGGTGTTCGACCAGCCATCATGCCCTGGTTGTAGACACCGATATTGGACCAGCCGATATCGTCGCCCATGATCACCACAATATTCGGTGATTTGTCCGCCGCTTGGGTCATGCCGGGGAGAACTATTGCAGACAACAGCACTGATACAGCGAACACCGAGGATAACTTTTTCCGGTTCATGTTGAGCTCCTGTGCACTAGCGTTAGTACTCTGAGACGAGTCCCCGACCGCTCATGAAATTTTGGATCCCCCGAAAAGAGAGTAGGTACGAATTGCGAATTATCCAGTGACTGATTTCCCGCCCGTGGACTGTTGTTTCATGGGGCTTACAGTTTGGTCGGCGACATCTCATCCAGATAAGAATGCCCGGTTCGGTCATAGCGTCGGTTTTGCTTGCTGATTGAATGGCGAGCATCATCAAACCGGGTGTTGCAGCTTGGGAGTTCGCGTGGCACGGAAAATTAATCCGTTGCGGTTTTACTTCCGCAGCTACGCTTAAGAGCCTGACTTGGTCTCTGCGGAGAGCAAGCGATGTCACACCTTCTACAGCGTGTCCGGTTGTTCTCTCTCGGTTGGGTCATAAGCTTGTTTGCAGCTCCTTTGTATGCGGCCCAACCCGCTGCCGTTGATGCTCCAGCAGTTCAACTGGAGCCCAAGGCGCTGGAGGTCTTGAAGGCCATGAGCGCCAGGCTGGCAGGCGCCCAAGGCATGAGTTTCAAGGCCGTCACCACTTACGAGAAGCCCAGCCGGCTGGGGCCACCCTTGGCCTATAACACTGTTGCACTCGTCAATGTACAGCGGCCCGATCGCCTGCGCGTGTTGACCTCGGGCGATGGCCCTGCGACCGAGTTTTACTACGACGGCAAGCAAGCCTATGCCTTTGAACCGAAGGAAAACCTGTTGGCGCAGGCAGAGGCGCCTCCCACCATCGATGCAACCCTTGAGGCGGCCTATCAGCGAGCGGCAATCTATTTTCCCTTTACCGATGTCATCGTTGCCGATCCCTACAAGGATCTGCAAAGGGACATGCGCCTGGCGTTTTACATCGGTCAGTCCACGGTGGTCGGCGATACCACGACGGATGTGATTGCCTACGCCAATGACGTGGTGTTCGTCCAAGCCTGGGTCGGTACGCAAGACAAGCTGCCGCGCATGCTGCGTGCGGTGTTTCGTGACGATCCTACCCAATCCCGGCATCAGGTCGCGTTCAGTGACTGGAAGCTTGGTTCGGCGCTGTCTGCGGACTTCTTCAAGCCAGAGCACATTGAGAATGCACACCGGATTCAGTTTGCTCCGCCGCCCGACCTGCGCGCCCCGGAAGGGGTTAAAGCACCGGTCGCAAAACCTTGAGCGAGGAGACTGAACCATGAACAGATCTACCTTGAAATTCACCGGCCTGTTAGTCGCGGCGCTCACCTGTAATCAAGCGGCGGCCTGGTCGCACGCTTCCAGCTTCGGGCGCTCTTCCGGTGGCGGTGGCTCCTGGAGTCACTCCGGTGAATACGGGTCGGCTTCGGGCGGCGGTGGCAGTTGGAGCGGAGAAAGCAATCGAGGCGGATCGGCGTCCGGCGGTAGTGGCAGCTGGAGCGGATCAGGCTATCGCGGCGGATCGGCCTCGGGTGGTGGCGGTAGTTGGAGCGGCAAAGACGAAAATGGTGGCACCGCCTCCGGGGGCGAGGGTTCGTGGCATGGCACCGGAGCCGAAGGAGGTACGGCTTCCGGCGGTGAGGGCACGTGGCATGCCCAGGGTGAAAATGGTGCCACTGCCAGCGGCTACCATGCGAACGGATATGGTACGACGGCCTACCATCCGGCGACCTATGGCACCAGCTACTATCACCCGCCGACCGCTGTCTATGCCAGCAGCGGCTGCTACAACTGCGGTTATAACGAGGGCGTGAATCCCGCCGCCGCGGCAGCGGCAGGGGTGGTGGCTGGCGCCGCCATCGCCACAACGGCCAATCAAAATGCAAACAACAACGCCTACGGGGCGGGCTATAGCGCGGGAATGTCGGCCTCCGCACCGTCGACCATGCCCATGGGCACGACCTTTGTCAGTCTTCCCTCTGGATGTGGGCTGAAGACCGTTTCAGGCGCTACTTTTTACCAGTGCGGAAATTCTTGGGTACGGCCTGCCTACGGAGCCAACGGTGTTTTCTACACTGTGGTGCCAATGCCCTAATCAAGAAGGAGCAACCACAAGAGTGGTTCACTGATCGATAGCAGTTGATTCCGTCGGGAGTTAAAACAGGCCGATCAATCAACCGAAGTATCTGCTGCTCAGTTGCAGTGTTTGCCTTGCACCTGTGGGGCTGGCCCACGCGGAAGATTCTGCCGAACTGGCCAAAAAAGCCCTCAATCCGATTGCGGCGATGTATAGCCTGCCGATCCAGTACACCTGTGACCAGAAGATGGGGCCGACGGGCGAGGGCATGCACAGTGTGACCAATATCCAGCCGGTGCTGCCATTCGAATTGAACAGTGAGTGGAACCTGATTTCGCGCAATGGCTGGATCCTTGGGGGCGGACCGGCGATCCTGATTCCCACCGGCAGCGATAGTCTGTTGAGCAGTCGCCAATGGGGGCTTGGTCCCACGGTGGTGGCACTGAAACAATCGTGCGGCTGGACCCGAGGCATTCTGGCCAACCACATCCGGAGCCTGAATGGTGAGGGGTCAAATGGTGCACAGAAGGTTAACCAGACGTTCCTGCAACCGTTCCTGTCGTACACCACCGCCACCTACACCACCTTCGGGGCCAATACCGATGATTGTTCTGTTTGCGCCATTTAGCTTTGCGGAACAACCCGGGCGTCGTTCCCGGAGCCTTCGATGTAAACGTTCATGCCTTTGCTCAGCGCCGGGTTGATCGGCTGAGTCACTGATACGAGCACACCACTTCTCACCCGAACGATGATCTGTTGCGCTTCCTTGGGTTGGTCATAACGTTTTTTTTCCGCGTAGTTGCCACCGGCTGCACCGGCAAGGGCACCGGCTACCATGGCGACATCCCGACCCGTGCCGCTGCCGATCAGACTGCCGATGCCGACGCCGGCGAGCCCGCCAAGAATGGCCCCGACCCCGCTGTCGTGATTGGTTTGCATCTGTGTGAGCACGATCTGTTCGATCTTGCCCGAGCGAATCTCTGTCTCGCCGGGGCCTCCGCTGCCGGCTCCTACGGTGGCACAGGCACTGAGCACCAGACTTGCCAGTGCGATCGTTAGCCAGGAAGCAGTGGTTTTCATTTTCGAGCTCCGTCATTCAGGGAATGGGGTTGATTCAAACGCATCGCACCACGTGAGAAAAAAGCCTAGCACAAGGTATTCCAGACGCCGGGGCCGAGCCGTTAGACGGTTCGCCAGAGCACATGGACATTCCAGCGGGTTCAACAATACTCAAGGACTGGCTCACACCCGTCAGTACGTCCGCCAAGTCGTGTCACTCTCAGGAGATCGGATCAATGAACATGCGCTGTCAATGGCTGGTCAGTGTCGCATTGGTTGGCCTGCTGCTCGCAGGTTGTACCTCCCAAGTGACACAGGAGCAGCAGTATTCAGGGTTTCTGCCCAGCTACGAGGGTTTGCAGGAGTTGAAGTCGCCCACGGGGCAGCCAGTGATGCGCTGGGTAGCTCCGGGCTTCGCCCCCGACGCCTATTCAACGGTGGTGTTTAACGGGTTGCAGTTTTATCCCGCCCCCCAGCCCAATGAACGGGTGAACAGGCAGACGCTGCAAGAGTTGCAGGCTTACACCAGCGCTAATGTAAAAAGCGTCCTCGAAGAAAAATACCGCGTGGTGCCGGCCATGAAGGATGTACGGCCGGGTAAACGAACGCTGATTTTACGCGCGGCGATTACCGGGGTGACGGCCACCAGCGAGGGCATGCGCTGGTATGAAATTGTGCCGGTGGCGGCAGTGGTCGGGGCGACCGAGGCGGCAACAGGCCATCGCGATCAGAACACTGAGTTGTTTATCGAGGCCGAGTTCATCGATGCCGCTTCCGGGTTGCCGGTGCTCAAAGTGGTGCGCAAGGTCTTTGGCGAGACCTTGAAGAACGCCAGTCAGCCCATCACCGCCGAAAATTTCAAGGCGGCGATCAGAGGCATGACCAGCGACATGCGCACGCTCATGATGTAGGACATGTGTAGGGGTCAGCGCCTGCTCCAGCGAGCAGACGCTACGCCGCACCTCAACTGATCTTGCGCAACGAACCCTGCCAGTATTTTTCCCGTACTTGTCGGCGCAGTACTTTGCCGACCACTGAGGTGGGAAGTTCATCGACAAACACCAGCGATTTCGGCGCCTTGTAGCCGCCCAGTCGGGTACGGGTCTGTGCGATCAATTCTTCTGAAGTGACCGCTTCCCCCTGACGCAGGATCACTTCGGCATGGACCGCTTCACCCCATTCCGGATGCGGAATACCGACCACTGCCGCCATCAGCACCGATGGGTGCGCTGCCAGCGCGGCCTCGACTTCCACCGCATAGACGTTGAATCCGCCGCTGATGATCATGTCCTTGAGCCGATCAACGATGTACAGGTAGCCGTCGCCATCGATGTAACCCAAGTCGCCGGACTTCCATGCGCCATCGTCGAATTCCGCCGCCGTCGCTTCAGGGTTTTCGTAGTAGCCCTTGATGGTCGCTTTGCAGCGAATGCGGATTTCGCCGGTTTCGCCAACCGGCAGCGGGTTGCCGTCGAGGTCGGCAATAAACACTTCGACGCCTGGGGTCGGGCGGCCTGCCGACGACAAGTGTTGCAGCGCAGCGGCATCACCGGGCTGGTGCGCGGCCTTGTCGAGCGCCGCGATGATCATTGGCGACTCGGTGGCGGCGTAGCCCTGGACGAAAATCTGCCCGAAACATTCCACCAGTTCGCCGAGCTTGTCCGGACTCATCGGTGCCGCGCCATAGATCAGCGTGGTCAGGGACGAAAAGTCTTTCGGGTCGGCGCGCTGCAACTCCAGCAGGCGGTAAAGTACGGTTGGCACCAGGAACGAATGGCTAACGCGCTCACTTTCGACAATCTGCCGCCAGCATTCCATGTCCAACTGGTTCAGCGTGATGTTGGTGCCACCGCCGTAAACCGTGGGAAAGAACAGCATTAGCGTGCCGTGTGACAGCGGCGACACATGCAGCAGCCGTGTCGCGCTGGACAATCCCAGGTCGGTGTTGATGAACGCTGCATCACGGCAGGCCATCCAGTTATCGATGGAGTACATCGCGCATTTGCCCTTGCCGGTGGTGCCACCGGTGAAGCGCAACATGCAGGTGTGCTGGTCGGTATCGAGGGCTACGTCGTTGTCCAGGTCGGAGGCGGCTTCCACCATTGGCCAGAAACTGTGCACGCCGGGGAGGGTGGACTGTTCGGCGGTGGGCGGGTCCATCACGACGATCTCGCAACCGCGGCTGCGCAGCATGCCGTAGTAGCTGTCCAGCAGGCGGGTTTCCAGGAACACCACGCGCGGTTTGACCAGATCGATCTGGCGCGCGTGCTCATCGAGCGGGTCGCGCAGGTTGGTCATGACCACCGTGCCTTCCTGCTTGAAGGTGCTGGGAAACATCATCAGGCTGAGGTTGTCGTTTTCCAGGATCAGCATGAAGCGTTCGCCTGCGCGAACCTGCAGCACGCTGCGCAGAACATCGGCCACGCGGTTGGTCAGCAGATGGTATTGCTCATAGGTGAAGCGCCGATTGCGCTCAACGTTGACGATCGCCTCTTGGTCGCGATGACGCAGCGCGAGCAAGCGCATGATTCGGCTGAAATTCATTTTCATGGTGTGTTGGCCCTGTATGACTGGCTCAAGAGAACGAGGCGTTTACCGGGCACGCATGCGCGAGGCGGCGTCGAGGCGGATGGTCTCGCCGTTGACGTAGGCGTTCTCGATCAGGAAGGCACAGCAATGGGCGAACTCGCGCATGTCACCCAAGCGCTTGGGCGCTTCCATCTGTTCTTTCAGGGAATTGAGGATTTTCTCGTCGAGGCCGGCCACCATGGTGGTCAGGAACAGGCCGGGCGCGATGGCGTTGACCCGAACCCCAATCGCACCCAGTTCACGTGCGGCCGGCATGTTCATGCCGATCACGCCCGCCTTGGTCGCGGCGTAAGCACACTGACCCACTTGGCCTTCATACGCGGCACCGGACGACACGTTGATGACCACACCGCGCTCTTCGCCAGCTTCGGCTTCGTTGTTGGCCATGTGCTCGGCGCACTTGGACATGACGTTGAACACGCCATTGAGGTTGATCGCCGTGGCTTGAGCGAAACGCGACAGCGGCGCCGCCTTGCCTTCCTTGCCCAACACTTTGAAACCGGTCGGCACGGCCGCGCCGTTGATGCACACATGAATCGCGCCGAATCTGGCGATGACGGTATCGACTGCGTTCTGCACCGAGGCTTCATCGCTGACGTCGGTCTGCACGAACATCGCGCGGTCGGCGCCGATCTCGGCGACGGCTTTTTCCCCGGCTTCGATGTTCAGGTCGAAAATCGCCACGCGGGCGGCTTTCTCGCCCGCCATGTAATGCGCGGTAGCCAAGCCCAGGCCCGAGGCGCCGCCGGTGATTACGATGACTTTGTCTTGAATACGCATGAATGTGTCCCTGTTCGCTGCCCGGCTCGCAGGAGCCGGGTTGTTATTGTTAGGTGTGGAACTGACGGTTGATCAGAACGCGTTGACCCCAGTCAGGGCGCGGCCAATGATCAGTTGCTGGATCTGCGTGGTGCCTTCCGGAATCGGCACGATGATCGCTTCACGGGCCAGTTTCTCGACCAGGAAGTCGGTGGTCACACCGGCGCCGCCGTGGATCTGCACGGCTTGACGGGCGATGGTCACCGCGGCTTCGCAGGCAAAGTATTTGGCCATGGCCGCTTCCATTTCTGCCGGGATGCCGGCACCGATCATCTCGGCGGCGCGGTAGGTCAGCAGGCGGGCGGCATCCACGTTGGTGGCCATTTCCGCCAGCATGGCGCTGATCAATTGGTGGCCGGCGATCAACTTGCCGTGCTGCTTGCGCTCCTTGGCGTAACGCACGGCTTCTTCCAGCGCGCGACGGCCGATACCCAGGCCTTGAGCGGCGACAAACACCCGCGAGCGCTCGAAGAACGACAGGGTGTTTTTCAACGCTTCGCCTTCGTTGCCGATGATGTTGCTGGCCGGAACACGCACGTCGTTGAGGAAAATCTGCGCGGTGGACTGGCTGTTCCAGGCCATTTTGTGGATGTTCTGGACTTCGTACGGATGCTCTTTGCGGTCCAGCAGGAAGTGAGTCAAACCTTTGCGTGGGTCATCGCCGGTACGGCAGGTGCAGATCAGGAAGTCGGAGTAGGAACCGTTGCTGATCCAGGTTTTCTCGCCATTGATGATGAAATCGTCGCCATCGCGACGGGCGCGGGTCTTGATTTCCAGTACGTTGGAGCCGACGTCCGGTTCCGAGATGGCGACGCTGACGAACGAATCGCCGCTGATCAGGCCCGGCAGGTAACGCTCGCGCAGATGATCCGGGGCGAGTTTTTCCAGCATCTGTGCGCCGAAGGAGTTGATGACCACCGGCGTCGACAGGTCCACCGAGCAGGCGGCGACTTCTTCGAACAACATGGTCATGGTCGGCCAGTCCAGGCCCAAACCGCCATTGGCTTCACTGACCGCGCCCGAGACCATGCCGAACTCTACGAGCTGGCGCATCATCTCGGCCATTTTCTCTTTGGGCATGAACTTGTCGCGGTATTCCTTGTTGAACACCGGGTCGATCTTGTCGGCCAGGAAGCGACGGAAACTCTCGACGGCTTCGAGTTGTTCCGGGGTGCGCATGACGTGTCCCATGGGGTTCTCCTTAAATGTTTTTGTTGGCGAGAATGTTGACGGCGACCACGGCTTCTTCGATGCCGAACAGGCCACCACCGTTTTCCTGAATGGCAATGCGCGCGCCTTCGACCTGGCGCTTGCCGGCTTCACCGCGCAGTTGCGTGACCAGTTCATGGATTTGGCCAAGACCGGTGGCGCCGATCGGGTGGCCCTTGGATTCGAGGCCGCCGGACGGGTTGATCGGCAGGCGCCCGCCGACGGTGAAGTCACCGCGTTCGGCCGCCGGGCCACCTTCGCCGAAGGGCACCAGCATCAGCGATTCGGCATTGAGGATTTCACCGATGGCCGAGGCGTCATGGACTTCCGCGACGTTGACGTCGGAAGGGTTGATGCCGGCCTGGGCGTAGGCTTTTTTCGCCGCCAGGTGGGCAACGATTTTTTCCGGCTCATCGAGACCACGGTTACTGCCGGTTTGCACCACGCTGGCGAGCACGCGCACGGCGCGATCACCGTCGTTCTTCAAGCGCTTGAGGCCTTCGGCGTTGCACAGCAGAACGGCCGCGGCACCGTCGCTGATCGGCGAGCACATCAGGGTGGTGAGCGGGTAGCAGATCGCTGCCGAGGCCAACACTTCATCAATGCTGAACGCTTGTTGGAACTGGGCCAGAGGGTTGTTCACCGAGTGCTGGTGGTTCTTTGCGGCCACTGCGGCGATCTGCCGTTGCGTGGTGCCGTAACGCAGCATGTGGTTGCGCGCAATGGAGGCATACACGTCCATGAACACGCTGTAAGGGCGCTCGGAAACGGTGCCCGGCGGTGGCACGATGCCTTCGCCCATGGCCAGCAGGGTGTGTTTGTTCTGCTCGACCGTGGACACGTCCCAGCCGCCGTCGAACACAGCGAACATCTTCGCTTTGTCGGTGATGTTCATCTTCTCGGCGCCGACCGCCAGGGCGATGTCGCACTGACCGGCGCGCAGTGCCAGGGTAGCAAGGTTGAACGCCGAAGAACCGGACGCGCAGGCGTTCTCGACCGAGAACACCGGTACCCCTTCGATGCCGATGCGACGCATGGCGATCGGACCGGGAATACCGGTCTGCCCCTGCAACATGCCATTGGTCATGGTGCTGTAGTACACCGAGCCGACGTCAGCGGTGGTGGCGCCGGCATCTTTCAGCGCCAGGCCCACGGCTTCGTCGACCATGTCGTAGACGCTGCGGTCCAGCAAGCGACCAAACGGCGTCATGCCGACGCCCACTACGTAGATATCGTTCATTGTCTGTTCCTGAGATGGCGGGGACGTGGCGGCCTAGCGGCCCTTGAAGTTCGGTGCGCGTTTTTCGCCAAAGGCCTGCAGCCCTTCCTGGAAATCGGCAGTGCGCAGGTGCTGACGCAGCATCACTTGCTCGTGCTGCAAGGCGTCGTCGCGGGACTTGTCGGCGGAGGCGCGGGCCACTTCTTTCATGCGGCGCAGGGCGATCGGGCTTTTTTTCGCGATCTGATTGGCCAGCACCAGGGCGGCGTCGGCGAGTTCGGCGTCGGCGTGGACTTCACACACCAGACCGTAGACTTTCATTTCGGTGGACGAGAGGGATTTGCCGGTCATCAGCAAGTACATGGCCATGTTCAGCGGGATCAACCGTGGCAGCACCGCCGCGCCACCCGCGCCGGGGTAGACGCCGAAGTTGGCGTGAGCGTCGGCGAGGGTCGCGGTTTGCGCCGCCACCACGATATCGGCGCACATGGCCAGTTCCAGGCCGCCGGCCATGGTCACGCCGTTTAGCGCTGCGATCACCGGTTTGGGAAAGTTGCGCAGCTGACCGAAGACCTGATTGGCACGGTCGAGAAAGTCGGCTTCGCCCGCTGCCAAGTTGGCACCAGCCAGCACTTCCTTCAGGTCGGCGCCAGCACAGAAGGCCGGGCCGTTGCCGGTGAGGATCACCGCTCGCAATTCATCGTTCAGGGCAATGTCATTTAGGCAGCGTTCGAGCTCGGCGAGTGTCGCCAGGTTCAGAGCGTTCATGGCCCTTGGCCGATTGAGCGTCAGGCGCGCCACCGGGCCGACGATTTCGTACAGCAAGACATCTTCACTCATGACAACTCCCCTTATTGTTAGCGCTCTGTTGGCGTCGTTGATGGGCCGATAGTAGGAACGCACGCGGTGCTGTCGCAGGTCATTGCAACGAAAGCGGTTGTCCGCAGGGGGGAGGGATGCAGTAGAAACTTAAGACCCTGCAATCCCTGTGGGAGCGAGCAAGCTCGCTCCCACAAGTTGTCCTCATGACTCAGTGACATTGGGTGTTGCCTGGTCTGTGAAGACTGACGAATTGATCGAGAAGACCGGCAAGTTACCAGTGCTTGATTGCACCATCGCAATGGCAATCCAAATAACAATGAGAGACCCTGAGATGAAAACTTTCCGTGTCGTGCTGACGGTGTCGGTGCTGGCTGCCAGTATTGCCGGGGCTTTGCACTGGTCACGCGGTCAAGCCGGCGTGTCTGGGCCTGTGGTGGACAACATCGCCGGCCAGGGGGGGCAGAAAGCGGCGACGGCGGCGACCATTGCGGTCCACGCGGCCACCGCGCAGAGCATGCCTCCGGTGGATCAGGCGGTGGAAGCCGACATCCAGCGCGGCTTTATCGCCAGCCTGCCAGACGCCGAAACCACCGCTGCCGACGGTCATGTGGTGTACAGCCTTAAAGGTTACGAGTTTCTCGGCAGCGCCGATGCACCGGCGACGGTCAATCCGAGCCTGTGGCAGCAAGCCCGCAAAAGCATGTCCAACGGGTTGTTCAAGGTCACCGAAGGTTTTTATCAGGTGCGCGGTCTTGATCTGACCAACATGACCATCATCGAAGGCAACACCGGCCTGATCATCATTGACTGCAACCTGGCCACGGAAGTGGCGCATGCCTCGCTTGAGCTGTATTACCAGCATCGGCCGCGCAAGCCAGTTGTGGCGGTGTTCTACAACCACAGTCACGTCGATCACTTTGCGGGCATTCGCGGCATCGTCGATGAGGAGGACGTGAAGTCAGGCAAAGTGCAGATCATTGCCCCGGCAGGGTTCACGGAAACGGCGGTCGCCGAGAACGTCATGGCCGGCAACGCCATGAGCCGACGCGCCGAGTACCAGTTTGGTACGACCTTGCCGCGTAGCGCCCAGGGCCAGATCGACCTCGGCGGTGCCAAGGCATTGTCCAACGGCACCATCACGATGATCGCGCCGACCCTCGAGCTCAATCAGCCGGTGCAGACGCTGACCATCGATGGTGTAGAGATCGTCAACATGCTTGCTCCCGGCACCGAGGCACCGGCCGAGTTCATCCACTACTTTCCCCAGTTCAAGGTGCTCGATACCGGCGAGCTGGCACTGCCGACCCAGCATCAATTGCTGACATTGCGTGGGGCGACGATCCGTGATGGCCTGGCCTGGTCGAAGTACCTCAATGAGGCGCTGCATCAGTTCGCCCCAGGCGCCGATGTCCTGGTGGGGCAACACGGTTGGCCGGTCTTTGGCCATGACCGCGTAGTCAACTATTTGTCCAAACAACGGGACATGTACAAGTGGTTGCATGACCAGTCATTGCGCCTGGTCAACAAGGGCTACAAACCGGTCGAGATTGGCGAATACATGCGCAATCACGTCCCTGCGAGCCTGACCAGTGAGGCCTTCACCCACGGGTTTTACGGTTCGGTACAACGCAACGCCAAGGCGGTATATCAGCAATACATGGGCTGGTATGACGCCAATCCGGCCAATCTCGATGCGTTGTCCGACGGTGATTACGGCAAGAAATTCGTTGAGTACGGCGGCGGTGCCGACGCCGTGTTGGCCCGTGCCCGCACTGACTTCGCCAACGGCCAGTACCGCTGGGTGGCACAAGCCATGAGCCATTTGGTGTACGCCGAACCGAGCAACAGCGCGGCTCGGGAATTGGCGGCTGATGCCTTGGAGCAGTTGGGTTACCAGGCCGAATCGGCGGTAGAGCGCAACAGCTATCTGGCTGCCGCCATGGAGCATCGCAGCGGTGGTAAAAAACTCGCTTCACCGCTGCGTACCGCCAGCCCCGACATGCTTCGGGCGCTGACCATCGACAATATTTTCGATTACCTGGGTGTGCGTCTAAAGGCCCCGGATGTAGAGGGAAAACACATTGTCCTCAACTGGAACTTCACGGATGTCGGTCCGTCGGGCAAGCGCTACACGCTCAACCTGGAGAACTCGGCGTTGACTTATATCGCCGATTACAACGCCGACAAGGCCGATGCCACCCTGACCCTGACACGCGAGACGCTGAACGCGATTCTGGCGGAGAAAGTGTCGCCGATCGAGGCGGTCTTCAAAGGGGACCTGAAGATCGATGGCAGCAAAATAGCGGTCTATGACGTGCTCGGCTCGCTGGACAAGTTCTCTCCAGACTTCGAACTGGTAGGCCCCAATGAGCCCGCACGATAGGAGCTTGAACATGCACTCTGCACTGCACGACTTCAAAACGCCTGGCGATAAATCCGCCAGCGCTAAGTCTGCACCCGAGCGGGTCCGTGCTGTGCTCGCCTGCCAGCAAGCCGCGTCCCTGGCCGAAGGGCCTCCGTCTGCTGAATTGCGCATCGAGCGCATCAACCGGGTCATCGTTCTGTTGCTGAAAAATCAGCAGCGGTTGTGCGAGGCGTTGGCCAGCGACTTCACCTGGCGCAGCCATGACCAATCGCTGATGGCCGATGTTCTGTTGCCGGTCCAGGGCCTCAAGTACGCCCGCGACCATGTTCACCGCTGGATGAAACCGCAGCGGCGCAAAGCCGAACTGGGCAGCGGCTGGCTGGGTGCCAGGGCGGAAATTCATTTCCAGCCATTGGGCACGATCGGCATTATTTCCCCGTGGAATTTTCCGATTGCCATCGCGCTTGGGCCGCTGGCCGAAGCGCTGGCAGCCGGTAACCGGACGATTATTCTGTTTTCTGACCAGTCACCGGCAACAGCGGGCGTGCTGATTGAGCTGCTGGCTCAGGCGTTCGATGACAGCGAGGTGGCTGCCTTTATTGGCGGCGCTGAACTGGGCGCGGCGTTTTCTGCCATGCCACTCGATCATCTGGTGTTTACCGGCAGCCCGCGGGTCGGGCGTCTGGTGATGCGCGCTGCGGCAGAAAATTTGACGCCGTTGACCCTGGAACTGGGCGGCAAATCCCCGACCATCATCGGTCGCGGCGCTGACCTGGAAAACGCTGCCAGACGCATCTGGGGCGGCAAGGGGGTCAGCAGTGGTCAGGCCTGTATCGCGCCGGACTATGTGTTTGTGCACGAGGATGACCTCGAGCGCTTGTTGAGCGTCATGCAACTCGAATTGCAGCGTCTGTTCCCGACCCTGCTGAACAATCCTGACTACACGGCCATGGCCACGCCCGGGCAGTACCGGCGGATGCAGGCCTGTCTGCAAGACGCCCGCGAACAGTGCGTCAGGGTGATCGAGGTCAATCCGGGCAACGAGGACTTGAGCGCTTCACGCAAGATCGCACCGACCCTGCTGGTTGATCCTCCGGACACGACACTGGCGATGCAAGAAGAAGTCTTCGGTCCGTTGCTACCGATTCGCGGGTATCGCCATATCAACGAAGCGCTTGAGTACATCAATGCGCGTCCGCGGCCCTTGGCGCTGTATTACTTCGGTGACAACCGCGCTGAAGCCAGGCATGTGCTGGAGCGTACCCATTCGGGGGGCGCGTGTCTCAACGAAGTCATGCAGCACCTGTTCCAGACGGATTTGCCGTTTGGTGGCTGTGGTCACTCGGGGTTTGGTCGTTACCGAGGAGGGTATGGGTTCAAGGCCTTCAGCCTGGAACGTTCGGTGTTCACACCACCGAAATGGGACGTCATGGGCGTTTTGCGCCCGCCCTATGGCCGGCTGTTTCGCCGGGTCATCGGCGCTCTTTTGAAGCCCTGATTTGAGCCAGACATCGCTCCCACAAAAAAAAGCAAAGGAACCTGTGAATGATTTCGTGGAAACCGCTTGCCCTGGCCCTGTGTTGTCTAGCCTTCGTCACCCAAAGTTTTGCAACGCCCAAGCGCCCGAATATCGTGGTGTTGGTGGCCGACGATTGGGGCTATAGCGATGTCGGCTCGTTCGGCAGCGAAATCGCCACGCCCAACATCGACACCCTGGCCCGCGAAGGCGTGCGTTTCTCGGACTTCCATGTCACGGCCTCTTGCTCGCCCACACGTTCGATGCTGCTGACGGGCGTCGACAACCACCGCAACGGCGTCGGCAACATGCCGGAAACCATGCCCGATGAACACCTGGGCAAACCCGGTTACAGCGGCGTGCTCAACGACAATGCGATCACCGTCGCCAGCCTGCTCAAGGACGGCGGTTATCACACCTACATCACCGGCAAATGGCATTTGGGCAAAACCCCTGACACCTTGCCGAACAACCGCGGTTTCGACCGCTCGTTCATCCAGGCCGACAGCGGCTCTGACAACTGGCAAGAGCGGCCGTATGCGCCGCTTTACGACAAGGCTGCCTGGTTCGAGAACGGACAGCCGGCGCATTTGCCCAAGGACTATTACTCATCGACCTTCATCGTCGACAAAGCCATGGATTACATCGCCGCCGACCGGCAGGACGGCAAACCTTTCTTCGCGTATCTGGGCTTTCAGGCCAATCACGTTCCCGTCCAGGCGCCCAAGGATGTCATCGACAAATACCGCGGTCGCTATGACGAAGGCTGGACCGCATTGCGCAAGGCTCGTCGCGACCGAGCGGTTGAACTGGGGCTGATTCCCGCGGGAGTCGGTATGCAGACGATGGCCAGCACCGCCGACTGGGATGCATTGGATGAGAACGAAAAACGCTACGAAGCACGACGCATGGAAGTCTATGCCGGCATGGGCGAAACCATGGACCGCGAGATCGGTCGCCTGATCGCTCATCTCAAAGCCACGGGGGAGTACGACAACACCGTGTTCGTGTTTTTGTCCGATAACGGCAGTGAGCCCACCGATCCTTACACCCTTCCAGCGCTGCGGTTGTGGCTGGAAATGAACTACACCCGTCAACTCGATCGCCTGGGCAGCAAGGGTGCCTTCACCAGTATCGGTCCAAGTTGGGCCAGCGCCGCGGCCTCGCCCTTGAGCGGCTACAAGTTCTTTGCGGGCGAGGGCGGCTTGCGCACCCCATTGATCGTTTCCGGGGTGCCCGGCATCCAGGCCAATCACATTGCCAAAACCTTCACCCATGTCACCGACATTGTCCCGACGCTGCTGGAGGTGGCCGGTATCCAACCCCACGACGGCCATTACCGGGGAAAAGCCGTGGAACCGTTGATCGGCAGCAGTCTGGTGCCGGTGCTCCAAGGCGGTTCCGAGCGAGTGCATCCCGAGGATCAGGCCATCGGTTATGAGCTGTCCGGGAGCGCCGCATTGTTCAAAGGCGACTACAAACTGGTGAGGAGCCTGAAACCGGTGGGCAACGAACAATGGCACCTTTACAACATCGCCACCGACCCCGGTGAAGTGGTCGACTTGCAGCAGCAGATGCCGGAGCGCTTCCAGCGCATGCAGGCCGACTACGCCGAATACGCCCGCGCCAACGGTGTGCTGCCGATGCCCGCGGGTTATGACTACATGCGCCAAGGGCAGTTGTATGCCTTGAAGCATGTGGTCATGCCCAAGCTCAAGGCTGCCGCGCCGCCGGTCCTTGCAATCATCGCGTTGCTGGTGGGGGTGCTGGTCTGGCGCCGCCGTCGCAAGAGGACGATTTGAATGATGATCGAGGAAGTCGACGAGTGGGGCCGCCGGTTGATTCACCGGCGCAAGGTTGAGTGCCAGGGCTATTTGCGTACGGATGGTCTGTGGGACATCGAAGGACGATTGAGCGACAGCAAAACTCATCCAGTGACCCTGGCGGAAGGCCGGATCGTGGCGGCGGAGCAGACCTATCATGGAATGCTGATTCGTCTGACCCTGGACGATGACTTTATTGTGCGTGAGGTGCATGTCGCCATGCCCGACGTGCCCACCAGCCAATGTCGCGGCGCCATGCCGGGCTATGAAAAATTGCTCCGCGAGCGGATCGGGCCAGGGTTCTCGCGTCGGATCAAAGAGCTGTTTGGCGGGATCGGTGGCTGCGTGCATTTGACCGAGTTACTGCTGCCAATCGCTACGACGGCGTTTCAGACTATTCCCATGGCCCGGGCGATGGTTGCACCGCGCACGGCGGCAGACACCGAGGCTTACAGCAACGCCACCGGTCAACTGCTCAATACCTGTTACGCGTTGCGTGAGGACAGTCCTGTGGCGGTGTTCCTGAAAAACTGAGGACAATCCCGTAGCGGTGAACGCAACCTGTAGCAGCTGGCGCAGCCTGCGTTCGGCTGCGCAGCAGTCGTGACATCTGAGTGCGCGGTCTTCCTGGATTACCGCGTCGCCTGATTCACGACTGCTTCGCAGCCGAACGCAGGCTGCGCCAGCTGCTACAGAGATCAGCTCAATCGCTGGATTTGCTCTTCGCTCAAGCCTGCTTTGCGCAGAATGCCTGTGCTGTGTTCCCCTCGAGACGGAACACTGCCAACCGCCGAAGGCGTCGCTGAAAACCGTGGCGCCGGTGCGGCCTGCAGTACGCCGTTCTGACGCGAGTACACGCCACGCTCGGCCATGTGCGGATGCGTCAGGGCTTCGGCCGGTGTCAGTACCGGGGCGAAGCAGGCATCGGTGCCTTCCAGCAGATCGATCCAGTGCTGGCGCGGTTGGCTGGCAAACACGGCTTCCAGTCGCTTACGCAACGGCCCCCACAAACGTGGATCGTAGGGGGCCTTGAAATCCGCGTCGTCACCCAGTCCGAGTTTATTGAACAGCAGAGCGTTGAACTGCGGTTCGAGGGCCTGCACGCTGACAAACAAGCCATCGGCACATGCATAAGTGCGGGCCCAGTGCGCGCCATCGAGCAGCCCGCAACCTCGTTCCAGCGGCTGCTGGCCGGCAGCGTGCGCCGACAGCAACAGGTTCATCAGGTTGGCGCTGCCATCGACAATCGCCGCATCCACCACTTGGCCGACACCGTTGGTGCTGGCGTTGATGATCCCGGCCAAAATGCCCATCGCCAGGTACAACGCACCACCGCCCAGATCGCCCACCAGGGTAGGGGGCGCCATCGGTGGCTGGCCGGCCTCGCCACTGAACCACAAGGCGCCGGACAGCGCGATGTAATTGAGGTCGTGCCCGGCGGCCTGCGCCAACGGACCTTGTTGACCCCAACCGGTCATGCGCCCGTAAACCAGCCGTGGGTTGCGCGCCAGGCACACGTCGGGGCCCAGGCCCAGACGCTCCATGACGCCAGGGCGCATGCCTTCGATCAACGCGTCGGCGCCCTCGATCAGGCGTAACACCGCTTCGATGGCTTCAGGGTCTTTGAGGTTCAGGGCAATCGATTGTTTGCCGCGATTGACGATAGCGTGCTTGCCCAGGTCGAGCATGTCAGCGCCCTTGGTCACCGAGCGCTCGACAAGGATCACCTCGGCGCCCATGTCCGCCAGCAACATGCCGCAAAACGGCCCCGGGCCGATGCCGGCGATTTCGACGATACGAACGCCGTCCAATACGCCCATGTGCGTACTCCTTTGGATGAATTTAGAGGTGGGGGGAGGTTAACGACGTAGAAACAACGCGGTCATCACGGCATGCAATACCACTGCGGGCCAAAGCAATAACCCACCGCCGACCCACACGCCGATGTACGCCAGGTACAACGCAATCGCCCCGTTGTAGTACAGCATCGAACGCAACGCGGCAGGGTTGTCCGCTCGGGGCCAACACGCGATGGCGAGCGCAATCAGCGCGATGCCAAAACAGCGGGCGATGAGGTTGTTCGCGTCCGTCGCGGTCATTCCCAGCAACAGGTTGCAGACAAGGCCTGGCGTGAGCAGCAGCGCCACGCCGGTCGCCAGTTCGACAACCGCTGCAACCACAAGAAGCTTATGCGGGGTAAGGGCGGGTACTGGATTCATGATCGTCCTTCGAGGAAAGAGAGGCGCTGGTTACACGGTCCTGACGGATGAATTCGGCGGCTTTTTCGCCGATCATCACCGTGGCGGCGGTGGTGCTGCATCCAATGATAGTCGGCATGATCGAGGCATCGACCACGCGCAAGCCTTCAAGGCCATGGACCTTCAATCGGGCATCCACCACCGCCATCGCGTCGTCGCCCATTTTGCAGGTGCCCACCGGGTGATAGAGGGTGTCGGATCGGTCGCGCAGGACGCGTTCGATTTCGGCGTCGGTGAACATCGGCTCCTCAATGACATCTTTTGGACTGAATGCCTGGAAGGCTGGTGTGGCCATCACCTTCTGGATGACGCGATAGCCTTTGATCAACGTCTTGATGTCGTCCGGGTGGGTCAGAAACGCCGGGTCGATCAGTGGCGGGACCATGGGGTCCGCGCTGGCCAGGCTGAGTTGCCCGACGCTTTTGGGGTGCAGCAGGCAGGCATGAATACTCAGGCCATGACCGCGATACAGCGTGCGGCCGTGGTCGGCAAACATGGCGATGGTCAGGGCCAGTTCAATGTCCGCCTGATCCAGCTCGGGAGAGGTCTGAACGAAGGCGCAGGCCTCGGCGAAGTTGGTGGTCAGCGGACCTCTGCGTCGCCGCCAGTAACGGATAGCCGCTTTGGCGATGTCCCAGGCGCCCGCCAGCGACAGGCCGATCAGGTGACGGGATTTCACGCGGTAGGAATGCACGTAGTCGATGTGGTCCACCAGGTTCTGGCCCACGCCCGGCAGCCCATGGACCACCGGTATGTCGAATTTCAGCAATTCGCCAATCGGCCCCACACCGGACAGCAGCAATAGCTGCGGGGAATTGAAGGCCCCGGAACTCAGAATCAACTCGTGACGCGCGTGCAAGGTACGCTTGACGCCGTTTTGCATGAACTCGATGCCCATGGCGCGCTTGCCGTCGAAAAGGATGCGCGTGGCGTGGGCGTGGGTTTCGATGTGCAGATTCGTCCGGTGGCGGTTCGGCGTCAGATAGGCTTTGGCCGCGCTGCAACGCTGTCCGTCCTTTTGCATGACCTGCACACGACCGAAACCTTCCATGCTCGCGCCGTTCTGGTCGGGGCAGGCCGGGTAACCCGCCTGTACGCCGGCCTCGACAAAGGTTTCGCCAAAGGGATTGGGCGAGGAGTGGAAACGCACATTCAGCGGGCCGTTCTGGCCATGCAATTCATCTTTGAAGTGTTCGTTGTGCTCGGCGCGCTTGAAGAACGGCAGCACCTCCCGGTAACTCCATCCCGGGTTACCCAGGGCGGCCCAGCGATCGAAGTCTTGCGGATGACCGCGGTGATAGGCCATGGCATTGATCGAAGAACTGCCGCCCAGGGTCTTGCCCCGTGGCTGATAACCGATGCGGCCGTTCAAGCCGGCTTGCGGCACGGTCTGGTACTGCCAGTTGTTGATCGAGGTCGGCACCATCGCCGCGACGCCGGCCGGCATATGCACCAGCGGATGGGTGTCGGGGCCGCCGGCTTCCAGCAGACAGACTGAAATATTCGAATCTTCCGACAAACGACTGGCGACCACGCAACCGGCAGCGCCTGCGCCCACTACGATGTAATCGAATTGCGTGTTCTCGTTCATGCGTTCTTCTCTTTGTTCGATGCACAACTTCAACGCATTGTGTCCAGAACGCCGGGTCGTCACTGGTCAATAGAATGAATTCAACGGTCACTGGGACAGGTGACTATCGCGCCAAGCATCGGAACATCACGTACAAGCCCTGAGCAGGTGATTGACCGATGCAGAACCGGGGGCGAGTATCGGTGCTCGCATCCCCAGCAGTCAGGCCCATGTCAGGTTCGAAAATGGATACGCCCGGTACCGAAATTCCGTTGCATGAAGACGCGCTGCAACCTACCACCATCGGCAGCTATACCGTGGCGATTGCGCAGGCGCTGGACGCCAGTGGCATCGACAGCAAACGGATTTTCATCGCCACAGGCATTCCGCTGAGCCAGTCCACCGACCCGCTGACCCGATTGCCGGCCACTATCATGACGCGGCTGTATCGGGCCTGCGTCGATGTGACCAACAATCCGTATTTTGGCCTGACCGTGGCCAAGCATATCCATCTCACTCACTTGCATGCCTTGGGTTATTCCCTGGCCGCCAGCGGGTCCTTGATGGATTTCTGCCGGCGCCTGGAGCGCTATTTCCGGTTGGTGTCCCAGGTCGCCAAGGCCAATGTCAGCCAGACCGACGAGCACGTTTTGCTGCGGTTCGATCATTTGGTCGAGCTCTGCGGCGAGACGGAAGATGCGTTTTTCGCTTTTCTGATCCGGGTGATGCGGTTGCTCTACAAGCAGGAGTTCAAGCCCGTGCGCGTGGAAATGCGCCGCCCGATGCCGCATGAGGGCGCGGCCCCGTATGAAGCATTGTTCCGTGCGCCGGTGTTGTTCAGACAGGCCTCCAGCCTGCTGGTGTTCGACAAGGCAGACCTGCTGCAGGTGCTGACCGGCTCCTGCCCTGAATTGGCGCAGGTCAATGACAACATCGTGATCGGCTATCTGGCGCGCCTGGACAAGAACGATGTGATCACCGGGGTCACCCAGAAAATCATCGAATTCCTGCCCAACGGCGACTGCACTCGAGACAAGGTCGCCAGTGCGTTGTGCATGAGCCCGACCAAGTTGCAGCTCAAACTCTCCCAGCGTGGCACCCATTTTCAGCAATTGCTCGATGACACCCGTAAGGAACTGGCGTGCAGCTATCTGAGCCAGGCATCGCGCCCGGTGACCGAAATTACCTTCCTGCTTGGCTTCAGTGACACCAGCAACTTCACCCGTGCCTTCAAACGCTGGACCGGGTTATCGCCGACGGATTATCGATCGCAGGGTTGACTGCCAATAATGAAAAGCCTCCCCGGGCCACGTCCGCGGAGGCTTTTTTTTCGCCCGGATTGCGCTGACCGATGATTTGGCCCAATTGACCGGCGACCTACCCACCGCTCGCGATACAACAGCCTCGACCGATCCGGCCTGTGCCCCATAGAGCCAAGGCACGCCACCGGATCCGGCATTTTCTTGAATGACTTTTCGTGAAACCACAGAGAAGGCGAGCACGCTAGATGAATAACAACAATAAGATCTGCCATCCAAATCTGCGGCGCGGGCTGCTGGCCTCGGCGATTCTCACCGGGCTGGGAATGACGCCTGTGCAGGCGTTCGAGTTCGATACGGGGAATGAGGACGTGTCGGTACGCTTCGACAACACCTTGAAGTTCAACTACGCCCAGCGGGTCGAAGCCCCGAACAGTAAGTTGGCCAACGCGTGGAACAACAACGACGGTGATCGCAATTTCTCGTCCGGCAGCCCAGTAGCCCAGCGTCTTGATGTGCTGTCGGAACTGGACGTAGTGTACAAAAAACAGATGGGCTTTCGGGTCAGTGCCAACAGCTGGTACGACCATGCCTATGACGATATTGGCAGCGATAACGCGGCGACCAATCAGCTCAATAATGGCAAGCCCGATTCGCGGCACCAGAGCGGCTATGCCGACCGTTACTACAACGGTCCGTCCTCGGAGATCCTCGACGCCTTTGTTTTCGGCAGTACCGAGGTGGGCGACGAATCGCTGCTGAGTGGCAAGGCGGGCAAGCACACCCTGTATTGGGGTGAAAGCGTGCTGGCCTTCGCTCATGGCAACAGTTATGGCCAGTCGGGTCTGGATTTGTCCAAGGCACTTGCCGTGCCGGGCACCGAAGCCAAAGAGCTGTTCATCCCGCGTAATCAGCTGTCGACCAGCTTCACCGTCAACCAGGAACTGACCCTGGCCGCGCAGTACTTCCTCGACTGGGACGCCGCACGGCTGCCGGAGTCGGGCACGTACCTGGGCTTCAACGACGGCATCCAGAGCGGGGGCCACAATCTGTCGCTGATCGCCGCGCAGAATCCTCGTTTCGGTACACCCGGTCCGTTGGGCGCCAATCAGTTCCTGCGACTCACCAATGGCCACACGTACACGCCTGACAACCACGGTGACTTCGGCCTGATGGCCAAGTGGAGCCCGGCGTGGCTCGACGGCACCCTGGGTGTTTACTACCGCAAAACCTCGGACATCCTGCCCAATCTGGTGCTGCAACCGACCGCCGTCGGGCCGGCGCAGCTGATTTCCGGCAACGCCGGCAGTTACAACCAGTTTTACGTCGACGACATCGACGTCTACGGTTTCAGCCTGGCCAAAAGCATCGCAGGCGTGAGCGTCGGTTTCGACCTCAACTATCGCCACAACATGCCGCTGTCCAGCGTGCCGGCCACCGTCAATCCGACTTTGGGCGCGGCGAAGGCCCCCGGATTTATTGCCAGCTTTGACGGGGACAACGGTGTGGCGCGCGGTAATACCGTGCACGCAGTGCTCAACGGCCTGACCACGTTCGGCGATACGCCGCTTTGGGATTCCTCCACGTTGCTGGTCGAACTGGGCTACAGCCGCTGGCTGGATGTGACTGAAAACAAGCAACTGTTCAAGGGCGAGGACTGGTACCACGGCGTCGACAAGGTCTCCAAGGACAACTACATCCTGGGCATGAACTTCAACCCGACCTGGTACCAGGTGTTCCCCGGCATCGATATGTCCCTGCCGGTCAGCTACAACGTCGGCCTTGCAGGGCAGTCCTCCGTGCAACTGGGCGGCAACAAAGGCACCGGCAGCTATTCGGTCGGCGTCGGCATGGACGTGCGCAGCCAATACCGCTTCGACCTCAAATACGTCGACAACTTTGGTGACTTCGACACCTGCGACTCCGCCGGCAGTGCCGGGGCACGGGGGGATGGTGCCGCTCCTGGCGCCAATGGTCAGTACAACTGCGTTCCCGGTCAGACCACTGCGTTTGCCGGTACCGTGGCCCAGCTCAAGGATCGCGGCATGGTCACTTTCACTTTTAAAACCACCCTCTGATCTTCGAGCTGTGAGTCAACAGGAGACACCCTATGAATTTCGTCAAATCAGTATTGGCCAGCGCCCTGGCGCTAGCCGTCGCAGGCTCCGCTCACGCGGCAGTCAGCGCCGATCAGGCCGCTAAACTCGGCAACAGCCTGACCTCGATCGGCGCCGACAAAGCCGCCAACGCCGATGGCAGCATTCCGGCCTACACCGGCGGGCTGACCGCGATCCCGGCCGGGTTCAAGTCCGGTGACTCATTCCGTCCGGACCCGTTCGACGCTGAGAAGCCGCGCTTGGTGATCACCACAAAAAACCTTGCCGAGCAGAAAGACAAACTCACCGCGACGGCCCAGGCGTTGCTTACCCGTTACCCGTCCTATCGCCTTGACGTGTACCCGACCCACCGCAGTGTTGCACTGCCTAAAGGGGTGCTGGACAACACCGCGAAAAACGCCGTGACTGCCAAGACCACCGACGGTGGCTTGTCGCTGGAAAATGTCCTGCCGGGCGTGCCGTTCCCGATCCCGGCCGACGGTAACGAAGCCATGTGGAACCATTTGCTGCGTTATCAAGGCGTGGCCATGACCAACAAGTACGACTCGTGGAACGTAGACTCCTCCGGCGCTGCATCCCTGAGTTCCACCGGTAACTTCTTCATCGAATACCCGCTGTATTCGCCGGCACGCCCGGCCGGCCCTGTATCGGCTGATGAGGTGTTTTACAAAATAAAACTGGCTTACTCCGGCCCGGCCCGTCGCGCCGGTGAAGCGTTGTTGCTCATGGACTCGGTCAACCCGATGAAGCAGCCCCGTCGTGCGTGGCAATACCTGCCGGGGCAACGTCGGGTGAAACTGGCGCCGGACCTGGCCTACGACACGCCGAACCCTGGCACCGTCGGCGCCGCGACCTATGACGACGCGTTCCTGTTCAACGGTGCAATGGACCGTTACGACTTCAAACTGGTCGGCAAGAAAGAACTCTACGTGCCGTACAACACTTACAAGCTGAGCTATCACAAGGACGCGGCCGATGTGATGACTGCCAACCACGTCAACCCCGACTTGCTGCGCTGGGAGCTGCACCGGGTGTGGGTGGTCGAAGCCACGCTCAAACCGGGCAAACGCCACATCTACAGCAAACGCACCTTTTACCTCGACGAGGACAGCTGGATCGCTCTGGCTTCCGACGAGTATGACGGTCGTGGCCAGCTCTACCGTGGCGGCTTCTCGCACCTGACCTACAGCTATGACGTGCAGGCCCCGGACACCATCAACCACATGCTTTATGACCTGGTTTCCGGTGCGTACAACGTCAACGGTTTCTACGGTCCTTACGGTGGCCTCAAGTACATCGATCCACTGTCCAAGGCTCAATGGTCTGCCGAGTCGCTGGCCGGTACCGGCATCCGTTAAACCCTGCAATCCCATGTGGGAGCGGGCTTGCTCGCGAAGAGGGCGGCACATTCGACAAATATGTTGTCTGTCAGACCGCTTTCGCAAGCAAGCCCGCTCCCACAAGGGAACTGTGGTGTGCACCCGAGATAATAATAATGACAATGATCAAGTGGACCCTGTTTGCCGCATTGGCGGCAGCGATGGCCGTTCCGTTCACCCGCCCGGTGATCGCCAGCGAGTTTGCCGATGTGCTCGACACACCGGCGCTGCGCAGCAATATTGCCGCTCAGTCCACGCTCACCGGGCTGGCCCGGGCCGGCGAGCGGCTGATTGCCGTGGGTCAGCGCGGGCACATTCTCTATTCCGATGACGCTGGCCAGCACTGGCAGCAGGCGCAGGTACCGGTCAGTTCAGACCTGGTTGCCGTGCACTTTGCGACGGCGCAACAAGGTTGGGCGGTGGGGCACGATGGTGTGGTCCTGCACAGCAGTGACGCGGGCCAGACCTGGAGCCGGCAACTGGACGGGCGTCAGGTGGGGCCGATCATGCTTGATTACTATCAGCATCAACTTGCCAGCCAACCGGATGACTCGGCCCTGCAAGCGCGGGTCGGCGACGCTCAACGTATGGTCGATGAGGGCGCCGATAAACCCTTCCTCGATGTCTGGTTCGAAAATGATCGGGTCGGCTACATCGTCGGCGCCTTTAACCTGATTTTTCGCACTGACAACGGCGGCCTCAGCTGGACGCCGTTGCTTGAGCACACCGACAACCCCAATGCTCTGAACCTCTACGCACTGCGGCCAGTGGGTGACGATTTGTTCGTTGTCGGCGAGCAGGGGCTGGTGATGAAACTGGACCGCGCCAGCGGCCGCTTCAACGCCACCCTTACTCCTTACAATGGCAGCTTTTTCGGGATCACCGGCAAACCGGGTGCAGCGTTGGTGTTTGGTCTGCGCGGCAATGTTTTTCGCAGCACCGATGGCGGGACGAGCTGGAACAAAATCGACCTCGGCCTGCCCCTGAGCATCACCGCCAGCAGCGTCACCGCCGACGGCCGGATCGTTCTGGTCAGCCAGGCCGGCCATGTGCTGGTCAGCGTTGATGACGGTGCGAGTTTTCAAATCCAGACGCACACCGCACTGGCCCCGGTGGCCGCCGCGCAAGTGGCCACTGGCGACGCACTGGTGCTCGCGGGCGCTCGTGGTCTGCGGCAGTTACACCTCGAATAAGCCGGGCATTACAAAGAGAACTACATGATGGGTCACTACGAACTCGAAACAATGCCGGTCATTCGCGAGCTCAAGGGCTTCGACGTTCGTTCTGGTAACCGCCTGGAGCGGCTGATCTTCAATAATCGCCTGTGGGTGGTGCTGGCATGCCTGTTGGTGACGGTTGCATTGAGCTACTTCGCCGCCACACGGCTGACGCTCAATGCCAGCTTCGAAAAGATGATTCCCCACAGTCAGCCCTTCATCAAAAACTACCTGGAGAACCGTCAGGCCCTGCGCGGTCTGGGCAACGCGGTGCGGGTGGTGGTGGAGAGCAGCAACGGTGACATTTTCGACCCGCACTATCTGGATGCCTTGAAGGAAATCAACGACGAACTGTTCGTCACCCCCGGCGTTGATCGTGCCTGGATGAAGTCGCTGTGGACCCCGGCGGTACGCTGGACCGAAGTGACCGAAGAGGGCTTCCAGGGCGGCCCGGTGATGCCCGATTCCTATGACGGTTCAGCCGGGAGCGTGCAGCAGTTGCGCCAGAACATCGCGCGTTCGGGGATTGTTGGCAGTCTGATCGGCAACAACTTCAAATCGAGCATGATTTTCGTGCCGCTGCTGGAGAAAGACCCGGTCACCGGGCAAGGCATCGACTACCACCAGTTCTCGAAAACCCTCGAAGAGAAACTGCGCAACAAGTATGAATTCGACGGTGCTGTTCGCGTCGCAGGCGAGGAGGGCGCAGGTCCGATCAAGATCCGCGTCATCGGTTTCGCCAAACTGGTGGGTGACCTGATCGATGGCCTGATGCAGGTCATGCTGTACTTCGGCGCCGCCGCATTGATTGCCACGGCAATCATCTTTTTCTTCACCCGCTGCGTGCGCAGCACGGCACTGGTGATCCTCTGTTCGGTGATCGCGGTCGTCTGGCAATTGGGTTTGGTCGCACTGTTTGGCTTTGCGCTGGACCCGTTTTCGATTCTGGTGCCGTTCCTGGTGTTCGCCATCGGCGTGTCTCACGGCGCGCAGAAGATGAACGGGATCATGCAGGACGTGGGGCGCGGCACTCACCAGCTGGTCGCCGCACGCTACACCTTCCGCCGTCTGTTCCTCGCTGGCCTGACCGCGTTGCTGGCGGATGCCGTGGGTTTTGCGGTGTTGATGCTGATCGACATACCGGTGATCCAGGACCTGGCGATCACCGCCAGCATTGGTGTCGCGGTGTTGATCTTCACCAATCTGGTGCTGCTGCCGGTGTTGCTGTCTTATTGGGGGGTGAGTCGCAAGGCTGCCGTGCGCAGCTTGCGGGCGGAGAGCGACGAGCTGCGTGGCAAAGGCATGGGCGCGCTTTGGAGTTTTCTCGACAAGTTCACCGAACGTCGCTGGGCCACCATCGCCGTCACTGTCGCTGGCCTGTTGGCGGTGGGCGGGGTTGTTGTCAGCCATCATCTGAAGATCGGCGACCTCGACCCCGGCGCCCCGGAACTGCGCTCTGACTCGCGCTATAACCGCGACAACGCCTACATCACCGCCAACTATTCGCTGTCCAGCGACCAGTTCGCAATCATGCTCAAGACCCCCAGTGAAGGTTGTTTGAAGTACGAAACCCTGGTGGAGGCCGATCGCCTGGGCTGGTTGTTGCAGCAGCAACCCGGCGTGCAAACCACCGTGTCACTGGTCAACGCTGTACGGCAGATCACCGCCGGTTCCTACGAAGGCAACCCCAAGTGGTTGACCATCGCCCGCAACCAGAACGTGCTGAACTACGGCGCACAGCAGGCTTCGGTCAGCAGCCCGGACTTGTTCAATAACGATTGTTCAATGATGCCCGTCGTCGCGTATCTGTCCGATCACAAGGCCGAAACCCTGGATCGCGTGGTGCAAGTGGCCGAAACCTTCGCCCGCGAACACAGTAATGGCGAGCGACAGTTCATGCTCGCCGCCGGGAGTGCCGGGATCGAAGCCGCGACCAATATCGTGGTACGCGATGCCAACCGCACCATGCTGTTGTACGTTTATGGCGCGGTGATTGTGCTGTGTTTCATCACCTTTCGCAGTTGGCGGGCGGTGGTGGTGGCGGTGGTGCCGTTGATGCTGACGTCGATTTTGTGCGAAGCGCTGATGGTCTGGCTCGGCATGGGCGTGAAAGTCGCCACGCTACCGGTGATCGCACTCGGTGTGGGGATCGGCGTGGACTACGCGCTGTACCTGCTGAGCGTGCAACTGGCGCAACAACGTGCCGGGCTGTCGTTGACCGAGGCCTATCGCAACGCTGTGGCGTTCACTGGCAAAGTCGTGGCGTTGGTCGGCATCACTCTGGCCGCAGGCGTCATCACCTGGGCCTGGTCGCCGATCAAGTTCCAGGCGGACATGGGCATCCTGCTGACGTTCATGTTCGTCTGGAACATGGTCGGGGCGTTGGTACTGATCCCGGCGTTATCGCACTTTCTGTTGCGCAAAGTGCGATAGGTATAGACCGGAACAGGGCGGCGGGCAGCACCCACCGCCCACCGCCCCAACGACTATTGCTTGCCGACAGCGGCCGCCAGCAGCGGCGCTATCTGTTCATCGGTCAGTGCCGCCTGGACCTCCATGGTCATGAGGTCGCTCCATTCCAGCACCCACTTCTGGATCGCTACCGGATCACTGGCCTCTGCCACGCCAAAACCGGTTGCACCACCGACGGCGTGCCAGCGTCCCAGCATCTTGACGCCAGCGGGTGGAGCACCCCCGGTCTTGAGGAAACGCTCGATCGCGCTGTTACGATTTGCCGAACTGATAGACCAACTGACTATGAATAACATTTGCCACCTCCTGATACGGATTGGCACCTGTTGCTCTTCGCGCACCTGGCTGGCGCCGGGACCACGGTCACGCTTGAGTGTCCAGCTTCATCCCTGACTGGCTTGATACCATTGCTCCCATGAGAAGGCATAGCAGCGGGCCAGACTCTGCGTATGACCGCTGATCCTGTTTCGTTGCATGGCAACGAATTTTGCAGGTGCTTCGAGGACGTTGTTCAGGGGGCTGATTTCACGCATCACGCAACAGGTCGTTGGCGTTGAGCAGCTCGTAGGCAATCTCCGGGCGCTTCTCCAGTGCGCGGCGAATCGCGGCCGGAATTGACTGACGGGTTTTGCGGCATAACCCCGGTTGTTCGCCGAGGTTAATACCGATACCACGCATGGTGCGTACTTCGTTGAAACTGGGAACGATGTCTACGCGGATGCCCAACTGTTCGTACATTCGCTGTTGCAGGCGTTCCAGATCACTCAGGCTCTGAAGGTTTTCCAGGCGTTCGACCAAGCGCTTTTCTTCCGAACGGGTCAGAAAGAGGATGCGCACGTCCGCCCCCGGTGTTTCCAGCAGCGGGTCACGCCCGCAGTCGCAGGCGCCGGGCGGGCAGGGTTGGCGGATCGGAGGCGTGGTGGTCATGGGGTTCAATCATAGAGTGCTCCAATCAGGTTTGCCCATAGGGTTTCTTGCCCTTCTGGCGAACGGGTTACGCCGGGTCTAGGCTTAAGAGTCGTGCACAGGCCCAGGAGCGGGATCAATGAAAGCCAACGCGAGTGTTTTCTGCCTGTTGTTCACCCTGACGCTGATCCCCGGGGCTCGTGCCGACGATCCGCCAACACCGGGCGCCACCCCGACAATCAACCCGCAAGTGGTCGATAAACTCATCGATATGGGCACTTACCTACGCAGTCTGCCGACGTTTCAGGTCGACGCCGAAGTGTCCCGGGATACCGTTCTGGAGTCTGGCCAGAAGATCAAGACCGAAGCCTCGACTGTCTTGAAAGTGGTGGGTCGCGATCGGATGTATGCCAAAACGGAAGGCGATGTTCGAACGCGAGAGTTCTTCTACAACGGCAAAAAACTGACCCAGTATTCTCCGTTTCTCAAGTACTACACCACCGTGGATGCACCGCCTAAAATCTCCGATACGCTGCACATGATAGAAAATCATTATGGGATTCAGGTGCCCATGGAGGACCTGTTTCTGTTTGGCAGCGATCAGGCGCAGATCGATGCACTGAAAGCGGCGCTGTACGTCGGTCCGTCGACGATCAAGGGGCAACTGTGTGATCACCTGGCCTTTCGGCAGGAGGGCGTTGACTGGCAGTTGTGGATCACTCGATCCGACAAGCCACTGCCGTGCAAACTGGTGATCACTACCACCGATAAACCGGGTTTTCCGGAATACAGCGCGGTGTATCGCTGGAACCTGAAGCCGGGCATCAAGAACTCGATCTTCACCTTCGCGCCGGCTAAAGGCGACGTGGCGATTCCGTTGAAGAAAGCCAGTGATCAGGGAGGGGAATGACATGAACAGGACGATGTCGTGGAGCCTGTTGTTATCGCTCGCAACCACTTCGGTACTGACGCTGAGCCTGGTCACTTATGTGGATGCCCGACCCCAGCGCGCCCAAGGGCAAGCCAGGGCATCGGTCAATCGTGCGCCGCCGCCCAGTGCCCAAAGGGCTCAGCGCATCAACACCGGCAATACCGCGCAGCGCGCTAGCAACGTCAATGCGGGTAATCGGGCGAATGCCGGTAACACAGTCAACTCTGGAAATCGGGCGAATGCCGGCAACACAGTCAACTCTGGAAATCGGGCGAATGCCGGTAACACGGTCAACTCTGGAAATCGGGCCAACACCGGAAACACGGTCGGCAACCGAACCAACATCAACAACAGCACCCGTAACGTCAACATCGACAACAGCCGCGACGTGGACATCGATGTAGACGGGCAAGGCCGCTATGGCTACGACGATCACTACCATCCGCTCGCCGCGGCGGCGGCCGTCACCGCAACGGTCGCGGTGACAGCGGCGGTGGTCGGGTCGATCTTCACTCCCGCGCAATTGCCCCCCAGTTGCGTGCAAGTCATCCAGTACAACACGGCTTACATGCAGTGCGGTTCAACCTGGTATCAACCGCAGTATCAGGGCAGCGATGTGACTTATGTTGTGGTTAATGCGCCTTGAATCGGGGTAGTGGGGCAACGAGTTTATGTCCGAACCTGGCGAAGTCGGCTCGGTCATGGTCGATGCAAAGGACCGTAAACCGTTACAGAAACTGGAGCTGGTTTCAGTCGATGGGCGAGGTCTCAAGCCAGAAAATATCGCGACCAAACTGGGCGTTCCACACTGAGTTTTCCAGCCAATATATACTCGACGGTCCCTTTACCCCCTCAAGCAAGAGACACCCATGGCAAACCACGACCTCACCTTCCTCCCCGACCCCGATCCGCAATCCATCTCCTCGGATGTCGCCGGTTTCGGCGGTCTACTGGTCTCCACTCAGATCCCCACCCGCGCCGATGGCAGTCTGGAACTGGGCGACATCGCCCTGCAAAGCGAATGCACGCTGCAGGCGCTCAAGGTTGCGCTGGAACACGCCGGCAGTTCCATGGATCGGGTTCTGCATTTGACCATCTACCTCACCGACATGGCCGACCGTGCCGCCTTCAACGAGGTCTACCAGCGCTTCTTCGCCAAGCCCTGGCCAGTTCGGGCCGCCGTTGGCGTCGCCTCCCTGGCGGTTGAAGGCATGCGCGTGGAAGTCACTGCGATGGCGGCCAAGGGCTGAGTCCGCGGACTTATCCGGCGGTCCCGCTCAACGAGCGGCCGCCACGTTATGAATATCACCTCACCCCCAAACCTGTGGCCAGCCCGCCGGACTAGGGCCGCTTTGCGAACATTGCGGCGAACTCTTGCGCCGTGAAGAGCTGATCAGCGAGCCGAGCGCCGCCTATATCGAAGAACGCAACGCACGGCGTGAGGCTTTCAAAGGGAATCGAATCCAGCAGTAAGGAAGGAATCCACAGTGCTCGTTGCCCGCTGAACTTGTTGGTCCGCATGGTAGGACGAGCGCACCAGAGGACCGGACGCAACGTTCTTGAAGCCCATCCGCGTACCTTCCTCGGCGAACCAGGCGAACACGTCGGGGTGGACGAAACGCTGGACCGGCAAGTGACTGCGAGATGGTTGCAGGTACTGGCCGAGGGTGAGCATGTCGACATCGTGCTCACGCATGCGCTGCATGACTTCGATGACTTCCTCGTCGGTCTCGCCAAGGCCCAGCATCAGGCCGGATTTGGTCGGTACATGCGGGACCATTAGCTTGAACTTCTGCAGCAGGTCCAGTGACCACTCGAAATCCGAACCCGGCCGCGCGGCTTTGTACAGGCGCGGGACGGTCTCCAGATTATGGTTGAACACGTCGGGTGGCTCAGTGGCGGTGATCGCCAGGGCGACGTCCATGCGGCCGCGGTAATCCGGCACCAAAGTTTCCAGTTGCACACCCGGGGACAGCTTGCGGATTTCGCGCAGGCAATCGACGAAATGTTGGGCGCCGCCGTCGCGCAAGTCGTCACGATCCACCGAGGTGATCACCACGTACTTGAGGCGCAGGTCGGCGATGGCTACGGCGAGGTTCATCGGCTCGTCGGCGTTCAGCGGTTTTGGTCGGCCGTGGCCGACGTCGCAGAACGGGCAACGGCGGGTGCAGATGTCACCCATGATCATGAAAGTCGCCGTGCCACCGGAAAAACACTCGCCGAGGTTCGGGCAGGAGGCTTCTTCACAGACGCTGTGCAGCTTGTGTTTGCGCAGCAGCTGTTTGATCCGGTCGACCTCGGGGGAGATCGGAATGCGTACGCGAATCCAGTCGGGTTTGCGTGGGAACTCATCGGTCGGGATGATCTTCACCGGAATTCGCGCGACTTTTTCTGCACCGCGCAGTTTGACCCCGACTTGCATTTTTACCGGGCTTCTACCGGCGGGCTCCACAATTATGCTCATGTGTATTTTTCTTTTGTTCTAGTGGTGGAGGCAAGATCGCTTCGGAACCTGTGGGAGCGAGCTTGCTCGCGATGGCGATTGATCATTCAACATTGATGTCGACTGACACTCCGCTATCGCGAGCAAGCTCGCTCCCACAGGGACAGTGCTGTGTAATCAGTCGCGGTAGACCGGGAAGTCGCTGCACATTGCAGCGGCTTGCCGGGCGACTTGCGCCTCGACATCGGCATCGCCGAGGTGATCGAGAATGTCGCAGATCCAGCCCGCCAGCTCGATGCTCTGGGCTTCCTTGAACCCGCGGCTGGTGATTGCCGGCGTGCCGATGCGCAGGCCGGAGGTGACGAACGGCGATTGCGGATCGTTCGGCACAGCGTTCTTGTTCACCGTTATACCGGCGCGGCCAAGGGCGGCGTCGGCGTCTTTGCCGGTCAGGCCCTGACGAATCAGGCTGACCAGGAACAGGTGGTTGTCGGTACCGCCCGACACGACGTCGTAGCCTCGATCAATAAAGATTTTTGCCATCGCCTGGGCGTTGCGGATCACTTGCGCCTGATAGGTCTTGAAGGCTGGCTCCAGCGCTTCTTTGAAGCACACAGCCTTGGCAGCGATCACGTGCATCAACGGGCCACCCTGACCGCCGGGGAACACCGCGGCGTTGAGTTTTTTCTCCAATTCCGCATTGGCCTTGGCCAGGATCAGGCCGCCGCGCGGACCGCGTAGGGTTTTGTGAGTTGTGGTGGTGACGACATCGGCAAAGGGAATCGGGTTCGGGTACAGACCAGTCGCTACCAGACCGGCAACGTGGGCCATATCGACAAACAGATAAGCGCCGACCTTGTCGGCAATCGCCCGGAAGCGTGGGAAGTCCAGGGTCTTCGAGTAAGCGGAGAAGCCGGCGATGATCATTTTCGGCTGGTGCTCGACGGCCAGGCGTTCGACTTCGTCGTAGTCGATCAGCCCGGTCGCGGTGTCGATGCCGTACTGAACGGCGTTATACAACTTGCCGGAAAAACTGACTTTGGCGCCATGGGTCAGGTGACCGCCGTGGGCCAGGCTCATGCCCAACACGGTGTCGCCGGCTTGCAGCAACGCCAGATAGACCGCTGCGTTCGCCTGGCTGCCGGAGTGCGGCTGGACGTTGGCATAATCGGCGCCGAACAGCTGTTTGGCGCGGTCGATGGCCAATTGTTCGACCACGTCGACGTGTTCGCAGCCGCCGTAATAGCGCTTGCCCGGATAGCCTTCGGCGTACTTGTTGGTCAGGCCGCTGCCTTGCGCTTCCATCACCCGTTGGCTGGTGTAGTTTTCCGAAGCGATCAGCTCGATGTGGTGCTCTTGC
The DNA here is from genome assembly GCF_029963765.1 of Pseudomonas sp. UYIF39. Lineage (GTDB taxonomy): Bacteria > Pseudomonadota > Gammaproteobacteria > Pseudomonadales > Pseudomonadaceae > Aquipseudomonas. The sequence goes on along the minus strand of NZ_JALBYU010000022.1, from coordinate 471 downwards.
CGTGCGTCTTCGGCGTTCATCGCTGCCAGCAGTTCGTCGTCGTAGCCTTTGATCTGGTCGTGTTTGCTGAACATGGTGGAGTCCTCAGTTATTTCTGAATCAGATGTCCTGTAGGAGCTGTCGAGTGAAACGAGGCTGCGATCTTTTGATTTTTTAGAAGCCAAGATCAAAAGATCGTCCGAACGCGGCCCGAACCTTCGGCAGCTCCTACAGGGGTTAAGCGGCGTTTTCAGGCGTCTTGGTAGTCCGCAATCGACGGGCAGGCACAGATCAGGTTGCGGTCGCCAAACACGTTGTCGACCCTACCTACAGGCGGCCAGTATTTGCCGTCGATCAAGGTTTCGAGTGGATACACCGCTTGCTCACGGCTGTACGGATGCGTCCACTCGCCGACGATTTCCGCCGCGGTGTGCGGGGCGTTTTTCAGCGGGTTGTCGTCCTTGTCCAGGGTGCCGTTTTCCACCGCGCGGA
>NZ_JALBYU010000021.1 GCF_029963765.1 Pseudomonas sp. UYIF39 | reverse complement strand
AGCAGTCGTGAAATCAAGCGACTCGGTGGGTCAGGTAAACCGGGTACACAGGGTTTACGACTGCTGCGCAGCCGCACGCAGCCTCGCGGTGCTCGACAGCTGCTACGGGTTTGGCGGTGCTTGTGGTAGCGACTATGGACCTGCGGCGCAGCACGTTACAGATTCAGCTAAATGCTAAAAAGCCGTATCAGACGGCGGCTGATCACCGCAGGCTTTCGCTTTATCTGATCCGCATAAACTCGGTTTTTCTGAGTCTGTTTTGTTTCCGGCGGGGTTTCTACAGTGGGCGACATGCCAGTCCGGGTGGCCTGGCAAGACTTTGCAACCGTGGAAGCATTGACCATGAGCACAGCAAAAATCGGACAGGCCTATAACTACAAGGTCGTCCGCCAATTCGTCGTGGCAACCGTGGTATGGGGTGTCGTGGGGATGGCGATGGGGGTGTGGATCGCCTCGCAACTGGTGTGGCCGCAGATGAACCTCGACCTGCCATGGACCACCTTCGGCCGCTTGCGGCCCCTGCACACCAGCCTGGTGATTTTCGGCTTTGCCGGCAGCGCGCAATTCGCCGCCAGTTACTACGCGGTGCAGCGTACCTGCCAGGTGCGGTTGTTTTCGGACAAGCTTGCCGCGTTCACTTTTTGGGGTTGGCAATCGGTGATCGTGGTGATGCTGATCACCCTGCCGCTGGGCTACACCACCACCAAGGAATACGCCGAGATCGAATTCTCCGGCGCGGTGTGGATGACGGTGGTATGGGTCGCTTACGCCATCGTGTTTTTCACCACCGTGGTGCAGCGCAAGACCAAGCACATTTACGTCGGCAATTGGTTCTTCGGCGCGTTCATCGTGGTGATCGCGATGCTGCACGTGGTCAATCACCTGGCGATTCCGGTGGACTGGTTCAAGTCCTATCCGGTGTATTCCGGGGCGACCGACGCTATGGTGCAGTGGTGGTACGGCCATAACGCCGTAGGCTTTTTCCTCACCGCCGGTTTCCTCGGGATGATGTACTACTTCGTGCCGAAACAGGCCGAGCGTCCGGTGTATTCCTATCGCTTGTCGATCGTGCACTTCTGGGCGCTGATCACCCTATACATCTGGGCCGGTCCGCACCACTTGCACTACACCGCACTGCCGGACTGGGCACAGTCGCTCGGCATGGCGATGTCGCTGATCCTGCTGGCACCGAGTTGGGGCGGGATGATCAACGGCATGATGACGCTGTCAGGGGCCTGGCATAAATTGCGCACCGACCCGATCCTGCGCTTTTTGGTGTTGTCCCTGGCCTTCTACGGGATGTCGACCTTCGAAGGGCCGATGATGGCGATCAAGACAGTCAACGCCCTCTCCCACTACACCGACTGGACCATCGGCCACGTCCACGCCGGCGCTTTGGGTTGGGTGGCGATGATCACCTTCGGCTCGCTGTACCACATGATCCCGAAAGTCTTCGGTCGCACGCAGATGCACAGCATCGGCCTGATCAACGCGCACTTCTGGCTCGCCACTATCGGCACGGTGCTGTACATCGCCTCGATGTGGGTCAACGGCATCACCCAGGGCTTGATGTGGCGTGCGATCAACGATGACGGCACGCTGACCTACTCCTTCGTCGAAGCCTTGCAGGCCAGCCATCCAGGGTTCGTGGTGCGCTTCGCCGGCGGTGTGTTTTTCCTCAGCGGCATGTTGCTGATGGCGTACAACACCTGGCGCACCGTGCGGGTGTCGGACGTCACAATGGCCGAACGCGACGCGCAGATTGCCTGAGGCAAAAGGCTTGAGATGATTGAGGTCGTGCTGAATGTGTTGGGCGTGACGGGGCTTTGGCTGGCGGTTGAATACTGCCTGAAGCATCAGACGGCAGAGAGTCTGGATGAAGCCAGTCTGATTCCGTTTGCCGATGACCCGGAGGCGGCGCGACGGGTGGAGTTGGCGACGGGCAAGTCGGTGAAGGCCGTAGCGCCTGAAGAGTTGAAACACGGCTGGGGAAATCTGGAGGTTTGATGCAGCCCATGTGGGAGCAAGCTCGCTCCCACAGGGGTCTGTGTCAGGTCAGAGGATTCAGCTGCGCTCTCTAGGAATCAGGCTCTGCAACTGCTGCGCCAAAAAGTTCGCATCAAAGGCAAAGGTATCCGGGTCTTTCAAGCCATTGGTCTTGCGCCATTGCCAGCTACTGGACGGCGGCAGGCACACCAGCGAAATGCTGCCATAGCGCGCGGCCGTCAGGCCCATCACGGCCAGTGAAATCTGCCCCCCGGCACCCATCACATCCGGCACAAACTCCACCGGTTTACCGGCAATCACAATCGTCAGCTTCTCGGTCTTGAAGTTTGACGTCTCGACCGGAACGCTCGGCCCCGAGGCCACATAGGCCTCGCGGCTCACCTCGAGCAGATTCGGCGCCTGGACCGGTTCCAGCCATTGCTGGATCTGATCGAACAGCTCACCAATGCGCGTCGCCCACACGGCCGATTGCGACTCGAACAGTTGCTTCTTGTGCGCTTCGCTTTCTGCGTAATGGCGAAGCATCTCACCCAGTTGCTGTACGTCGTCCATTGCGGTGTTCCTTTGGTTGAAGCAGTGCTGCGGAAATCAATCATGGCAGATGCCAGCCACCGACGTACGACAAAGCGGCCGTGTGGGCGCCAATTAACGATGGACGAAAACGACGCGCGGTTGCTTTTTAAGGGGTTTACTCCCCTCTACCTGTCAGATGTGACAGTAGCCAGCGTTTGCCCGTTGGTGTTTGATGATCCGGCAGTTGACGTAACGAGAAAGCTCACTTTCCACAGCCAAGGATCGCCACTAATGAGCAACCAAACTTTAAAGATAGACAGGGTGATGATACCGGGATGGACGACGCCTGTAATTCATCCGGACGATCCCCAGGGTGGCATCGACCTGTCCCTTGTCAAACCTGCCGGCGTTCAAGTTTTGGTCGATCCTTGGACCAACATGGACGAATACGACACCGCAAAGCTATTGCTTAATGACCTGCCCACGCCTGTCGCCTCCGAAACTATCAAGCCGGGCGACGTAGGCAAAAGATTCACGCTGGATCTGCCTGGTGGATTTCTGCAGGACGGTATCAACCGGATTCGCTTGGAAGTCAAACGTGTCGGTCAGGAACCTGAAACATCGGAAGACCTTGTCGTGCTCTTCAACACCCCTCGCCCTGGCGGTGAAGTGACGGGGTCCGGGGACAATCCTTATCTTGTCATGACACTCCCTGCTGACGTTATTGCCAACGGTGTGGATGCCAATCGCGCCGCTCAAGGGGTAGATGTCACACTCAAGTACCCTTATATGCGAGCGCACGACAAAATCACTCTCGATTGTGATGGCCACACCGTCCTTCATACAGTGACAGCTGCACAAGCTGCTACCGGCACAATAGTAATAAAGCTGTTCGCAGATGCGTTCAAAATCGATAATCCTCGTTTCGCAATGCGCTTGCGAGGCGTTGATCAAATCGGAAACTCTACCGGCCCGCAGGCGATTTGGTCGAAAACGACTTACATAGATGTGCACCTCAAACAACCGATTCTGGATCTGAAGCCGCCCAAAGTGCTGGAAGCCAAGGAACAGAACGGCACCGTATTAAACTTTGAAAAAGACTTTTATGAGGCCAAGTTTGCGACGATCGAGGTCAATTTCATCGGTTCCGCTCAGGGGCAAACTGTCAAAGTCTATTGGCTCGGGCGCAACTCGACGTATGGCAGTGAGATTCAAACTATCTCTCATGCAGGGCAAACCCTGAGGTTTCTGGTCCCCAGACTGGAAGTTGTTGATTGTATTGGTACTGGTGCGGAGGTCAGTTACACCGTCAGGCTGCCAGGTACGACCGAGGATTTGCCTTCTGAAGATTTACGCATCAGGGTCACCCACCAAAAGCATCACCTTCCAGAACCCACGCTTTCCTCAGACAAACTTAACATCAGGGCGTATTACCCCACATTGGATGGCGATTACAAAGTACGCCTTGCAATGTTTGGCAAAGTCACTCGCTACAGTGAAGAGTTCAACATTATCCAGCCGTCTTACACCAATATAGCGGTCCCCCGGTCGTGGCTGACTGAAAATAGTGGCCTCCCGGTCATGTTCAACTGCACGCTTAAAAAGACCGGCACCAATGAACCGCTTATTTTCTCATGGTGTTTGAGAATTACCTTATAGCCGCCTATGCAGAGCCGCTCTAGTCAAATAGTACAAACAAATTAAACGTGCTATTGAAGCCGGCACTTCGGCGTCGGTTTTCACCAGGGGATTGTCATGCTTAAAATAATCGGATTTCTTTTATTCGCATTAATAGCGGGCTGCAGCCATCTCGATCGACATTCAGAAAATGAAATCGGCGCCACCAACAACGCCAGCACGAAAAACGGGACCACTATCGCAACACAACTTAATACGCTTTACAGCAGAAAATTTACCAACTGCAACAAATCAGATTCACAACCTGCATTTCTGTGTTCGGGCGTCACACTCAGAGTTACGGTAAAGGACCCGAACAACCAATATAAAGTATGGGATCCCAGCCCCACGTCGATAAAAAGTGGTGGTGTTTCGTTCTCTTACCTAAGAGCGGATACCAACTTTGGACGACTGGCCTGGGGCTACGGTAATGGTTTTATCCTGTACCCCATCTTTGAAGCACCCGCCGACAAGATCGACCTGGACTATTTGTGCTCGTACCCGATGGATGCGTGGACCTGGACCCGAAGCACAACGGCAGTCTGTGTCGCCCACCCCACTTATCCCGCTCAAAGCCAGATTTGCCATAACGCCAGCGTGTCCACTGCTGAACAATGGAAAGCCGTATGGGATTTACCCGGTGGCACTCCAAACCAGCGCTCATGTGGTTTCGACGTCAACGATGATCGCAATGCATTGGCGGGGCCCGCGTTCTATCAGTCTGTCAGAGCGAAATCCCTGCTGGGTGCCAAGGGATTCAGCGAGCATAACGAAGTACTGATCAAGACCTGGACAGCAGGTCGCCCAAACACATTACCGATCATGGCGTTCTTCTTTGTTGCTGGTGGAACTAACGCGGGTCTTGCCGACGCTCAGTACAATCAAAGAGATTTCTATAATTCAACCAACCCGAAGATCGTGGTACCGATCATTCGGCTCACACCTCCCGACAGCGCAAACGGTACCGCGACGTTTACCTACGTCGCCGCCGATCAGGCGGTGACTCAATGAACACTCTAACGTCGCGCTCTTTTCGTACGAGACTGAACGTTATCCGTCATACCCTGTTAGGCGTTGGGTTGATGTCGACTTTGAGTGCATCCCTGTATGCGCAAAATAGAACTGACCCGCCTGGCAGTTACATCCTTACAGTGGAGCGCTGTGTGAAATACGTGGAAGGTGCACAGTGGATTTATCGGGACTATGAGTGGTCTTTTCTATTACACCCACACCATGTGCGAGGCGGACACCGCCAGAAGGGACGCCCTACCTGTGGGACGAACTCACCCGCGACTATTCCAACAGCCGCTATTGGAACAACACACATGGCATGCGCCATCAATTGATTTGTCATCTGGCGATAGCAAGAGACAAACCGCAATGGAACCTGGAACCGTGGCGACCTGATGTGGGGTATGAGAAGACGTTGGCCGCCGGGTGCAACCATGTCATCCCCTTGCCTGAAAAGGCACCATGACACTTCTCCGAAAGATGAGCGTTACAGTTTATTTTTCACTGGCATCTGCCCTTGAACACATCGAAACTCCCAAGCCAAGCCTGTCAATGCAGGCCATAGCTTGAGGAAAACCAATGCGCACCATCGGCCTAATCGGCGGCATGAGCTGGGAGTCCAGCGCCGAGTATTACCGTCTCATCAACCAACAGGTCCGGGACCGGCTCGGGCCTTTGCGTTCGGCGAAATTGCTAATGTACAGCGTCGACTTTGGCCCTGTCGAACAGGCCCAGCACGCCGGTCGCTGGGACGATGCAGCGGCGATTCTGGTGGATGCGGCGCGCAGGCTGGAAGTCGGCGGTGCCGATTGCGTGGTGCTGTGCACCAACACCATGCACAAAGTGGCCGGGCAGATTCAGGCCGCGATCAGTATTCCGTTTCTACACATTGCCGACCCGGCAGGTCAGGCTGCCGTCGAGGCTGGCGCGTTGAAGATTGGATTGCTCGGCACAGCGTTCACCATGGAGCAGGATTTCCTCAAGGAACGCCTGACCTCAATGGGGCTGACCGTACTGGTGCCGGAGGCCGATGAACGACAAGCCGTCCACCGGATCATCTATGACGAGTTGTGTGTCGGGGTGATCAGCGAGGCATCACGCAAGGTGTATCAGCAAGTCATCGAATCGCTGACCATACGTGGCGCCCAGGCAATCATCCTCGGTTGCACGGAAATCGGCCTGCTGATCAAACCCGAGCACAGCGCCCTGCCCTTGCTCGACACCACTGAGCTGCATGCACAGGCGGCGGTGGCATTCGCCTTGGTCGAGTGACTCAAACGGCCTTGGGTGTGCGACGCAGGCGCGCCATGCTCAAGGCATCCACCAGCGCACCATCACGCACGGCGTAGTCGCGAAAAAGCCCTTCGGTGTCGAAGCCGAACTTGCGATACAGCCCAATGGCAGCTTCGTTGTCGGCGTAGACCGAAAGTTCGAGCCGTTGCAGGTTCATCCAGTTGTCGGCGATGTCCAGCGCCGCCGCCAACAGTTTCGAGCCGACGCCCTTGCCCTGCCAGGCAACCGCGACGCACATGCCGAGATTGCCGGCATGGCGGCGGCGGATCCGTGAAAACTGCTCCAGGCCAATATTGCCGATGACCGTTCCTTGGTGCAGCGCCACCAGCTGCACCACACACTCGTTGTCCGAGGCCAGACGCTTGCGCCAGACTTCGGGGGATTGAAACGGCATTTGCAGCACCTGACGGGTAATGGCCGGGTCGTTGTAGAGCGCGGTAATGCTGTCGATGTGGGATTCGTTGAAACGTTCGAGGGTGATGACAGCGTCAGTGGCGGGCATGGGTGATTCATCCTTGAGACAGACATGGCTGCCCACTCTATACCGCTGAAGGTTGTTCGAACCACTCCCGCCGTTCATTGAAGGTGTTCTGGATCAGCTCGACGATCATCTGCACCTGCGCTGAACCCTCGGACTCGGCATTGACCGCCATCCACACCTCGCGCTGCATCGGTTGACTGAACAACCCCGGCAATTCAATCAGGCCGCGGTCGAAGCGGCTGATGTATCCGGGCAGCAGACCAATGCAGGCACTGCACCGGATCATCTCCAGCATCAGGTCATAGGAATGCAACTGCACCACCCCGGCCAGGCGCTGGTCCACGAGGGTATTCCACGGCCGAAAACAGTCGACCTGACGATCATGCTGCCATTGCACCAGCAGGAAGTCCGACAGGTCATCGAGGCTGTCAGGGCGGGACGCGACCCGTGAATAACGTTTGGCGATGTGGGGCAGGTAGTTGAGTCGTGCCAGACGCCGGGGCTCGCTGACAGCAAAACTCGGACCTGGCAGCGGTGAATCGGTGCCGGCCAGCCACAGCACCACATCGGCGCTGACCGCTTGCAGTGAGAGTTCGCTGTCCAGGGTGATGATGTCCAGCCGCACGCTGGCGTTGCGCCGCAACAAGGCAACCAGATCACGACCGAGAATGTCATGCAGGATCGATTCGGCGACGGCCAGGCGAATCAACGGCTGTTCGATCACCGGCAATTCGCGCTCGTGGGCCAGGGCAATCAACTGCGATTGCAGCTGTAATCCGTCACGACTGAGGGCAACGCCATTCTCTGAATGGCTGAATAGCGAACACTGGAATTGCGCTTCAAGCTGCGCCAATTGTTTGCGCAACTGGGTGGCCTTGATGTTGAGACTGCGGGCTGCCTGCATGAAACAGCCGCAACGGGCACTGACCCGAAAAGACTGCGCCAGCACCGGATCGATGCCTGCCGCCAGAGTGCGCCAGGATGAGGTTTTTTCTACGGGCGAGCGGTACTCGGCAACTCGCTGACGATCGGTGGTTTCCATGAATCGCATCGCTGACTCCCTGTCGATCTGTCCTTGAAAGCCTCATCCTGCGCAGGGTTTATGAACCTGATGTGACACTCGATGCGGAAAATCGATTCAGCCTCCTGGGGTTTGCCGAAAACTCACCGCCAAGCGATTCCAGCTGTTGATGGTGGTGACGGCGATGGTCAGGTCGACCATCTCGCCTTCGTTGAACTGCTCCCGGGCCTGCGCGTAGACCTCGTCGGGCACATGGTTTTCAGAGAGCAAGGTGACGGCTTCGGTCCAGGCCAGCGCCGCGCGTTCGCGAGGGTTGAAGAAGCCGCTGTCACGCCAGACCACGATCGAATACAACCGACGGTCAGTCTCGCCCAGGCGCCGGGCATCCACCGAGTGCATGTCGGTGCAGAAGGCGCAGCCATTGAGTTGCGACGCACGGATTTTGATCAAGTGCAGCAAGGCCGGTTCGATGCTGAGGTTGCTGGTCAACGCCTCCATGGCAATCATCGCTTTCATCGCTTTGGGCGATGCGCTGTAGTAATCCAGGCGGGCGTTCATGGCGTGACCTCGTGGATCGAATGTGTGCCCCTCAAGGTAGGCGTTGATACGCAGGCGTTACAGATCCAATTCTGCGAAATACCCGTGGACCACTCAGGCACCAGACCAATCGGAGGTTTTTCGCCCACGCAACTTTTGCGCAGGCGCTCATGCGGGTAATCTGGCCCGACGCACACGCGCCTCAATCGCCCCAGGAGCCTCGCCGGTATGGAACTTCACGTTGTCATCAACGGCCGCAAGGACCTGGCAGGCCAGTTGTACAACCAACTGCGCAGCGCCATCGAATCCGGCCGTCTGGCAGCTGGGACGCAGCTACCGCCCAGTCGTTTACTCGCTGAACAACTGGGCATTTCCCGCAAGACCATTTCCGACACCTACACGCAACTGACCTACGAAAACTTCCTCACCGGGGTCATCGGCAAAGGCACCTACGTCAACGCCCGACCGGCGAAAATCACCCGTAAACAGAGCCATTCGGAGTTGGCCAGTGCCGAGGTAATCGAGTCCTGGCGCAACCTGCCGGTGTTCCTGCGCCATCCGACGCTGGAAGGCTCGTTGCGCTATGACTTCATCGGCGGCGCCACCAGCAAGGGCCAGTTTCCCCAAGATGACTGGCGGCGCTGCACCGCTCACGCCATGCGCCAGATCACCGCGTCCAAGGGTTTCTACAGCCTGCCTGAAGGCTTGCCGGCACTGCGCAACGCGATCGCCCGGCACATCGCGTTTTCCCGCGGGGTCAATTGCCAGGACGAAGACGTGGTGGTGTGCAACGGCGCGCAACAGGCGCTGGACCTGATCTCCCGGGTGCTCATGCGTCCCGGTAGCATTGTCGCCATGGAAGACCCCGGCTATCCGCCCGCACGCCTGTTGTTTGGTACCCACGGGGCCACAGTGATCGGCGTCCCGGTGGATGCCGAAGGCATTCAGGTGGACAAGATCCCCCTTGGCACCCGGCTGATTTACGTCACCCCGTCCCACCAGTTCCCGCTCGGCATGCCGATGAGCCAGGCGCGCCGGGTGGCGCTTCTGGAGCGGGCCCATGAGTTGGGTGCGATCATCATCGAGGACGATTACGACAGCGAATTCCGCTACGAAGGCCGACCCACTGACTCGCTGCAAAGCATGGACGAACGCGGTATCGTCGCCTACGTCGGGACCTTTTCGAAAACCCTGCTGCCGGAGTTGCGACTGGGGTATGCGATCCTGCCACCGGCGATTCTCGAAGCGGTCATTCGCGCCAAGCAGCTCACCGACTTGCACACCTCCACCCTGCCCCAATGGGCACTAGCCAAGTTCATCGCCGAAGGCTGTCTGCTCAAGCACATCCGGCGCTGCCATACGATCTATGCCGGGCGTCGTGAGCGGATCCTCGAGCGCATGGCCGGCGATCTTTCCCCGTGGCTCGAGGCGGTCCCGACCACCGCCGGGTTCCACATGGTGGTTATGTGCAAAGTGTCTATCGATATTCCATTGGTGATCGAACTGGCGAAAAAGGTCGAAGTGGGGGTATATCCCATCGACAGTTTTTTCTATCAGCAAGCGCCGCAGGCCGGACTTTTCCTCGGTTTTGGCGCCATTGAAACCCTGGACATCGACATTGCCCTGGACCGCCTGCGGGACATTTTGCAGCAGGTTGCCTGACAGATTGGTCTGCGTTTTTATCCCGCGATTGGCTATTGGTGGTCCGGGGATGCAGGCCTATCCTGCATAAGCGTTATCCCTCAATGAGCAGGACTCGTCCGGCCTGATTCAGGAGTGTGAGCAATGTCCAACGAAGTGATCAATACCGTTAGGGTGCAGGCCGCCGCCGGCCGCTCGGACGAACTGGGCAAGCAACTGCAAAAGATTGTCGACACCCTGCGCGAACTACCGGGCTGCGATTCCTATATGGTCGACCGCTGCCCCGAGGACGGCAACCGCTGGACTGTCAGCGCCCGCTGGCAATCGGAAGCGGCCATGCAAATGCATTTCAACTGCCCTGAAGTACAAGGCTTTATCGGCCTGATCGACAGCCGCCTGGCCAACGCCGTCGATTTCAACAGCTTTCCTATCGTTTAAAAATTAGGTCGCCGTCTTCGGCCACTCCTACAGGGCAATGGGTACCCCTGCAGGAGTGGCTGGAGGCGGCGATCTTGTTTTTTCAACGTGCATGATTGGTCCCCTCGCCTTCACGAAAATTGGCTGTTTGTTTGGCACTGGCCGAGACTTACTGTGGTCCCTGACACTAACCACAGCAGGTGATACCCATGAAAGCCTTCCGCTACTGTGCTGCCCCCCTTGCCGCCCTGGCCCTGACCTTTTCCGCCGCGGCATTCGCCCACGACCCTTCGGAAAAAGTCACCATTCTGCAGGACGAAATGCTGCAAAACGTGCCGGGCAAAAAAGCGTTGATGATCGAAGTCGACTACAAACCCGGCCAATCGTCCATCGCCCACAAACACGAGGGCACGGCCATGGCCTACGTCCTTTCGGGCTCGATAACTTCTCAAGTAAAGGGTCAAAAAGCGATCACCTACAAGGCTGGCGAATTCTGGTACGAACCGGCGGGATCGGAACATTTGGTCTCGAAAAATGCCAGTGCAACCAAGCCAGCCAAACTGTTGGTGTTCATGGTGCTGTCCCCGGACGAAAAAGTATTGATCCCATTGGAAAACTGATAGCTGAACTCGCAGCCATAAATAATCAGGCCCGAACTACGAGTTCGGGCCTCTTTATTTCCAGGCGTCATTAACTGGAAACGTTTAAACCAAATAAAACTATTGATCACACAACAAGTACAGATGTTGGCCATTTCAATCAGTCACGACAGGTTTAGTCTGGAATTAGCGCCGACACCCTCCGGCCTATTAACTTTCCGACTCAAGTTGTTTCACGGGAGAAACACCATGAAACTTGCACTTGTCAGCACCTTGACGATAACGGTTCTTTTGACCGGCTGTTCAATACCCACTGCACCGAAGGCTGTTTCTTCGCTCGACGGCATTTTCACCGAGCCGGTGGGCCGCAGCAGCGCCACGCATGTCACCAATGGCAGCAACGTTTCCCTGGGCGTCGTCTACAGCCGCAACACTCAGACCAACCGCGCCTACCTGCAGGACTACCAGGCCAACGCCGGCACCGGTTTCGGCCAGAGCTTGCTGGTGCAGTCGATTCACGATGCCTACGTCGCCACCTCCAAACCGGACCTTGCGGTGGACTGGGTCAAAGCATCGTTGCAACGTCAGTTTGGCTCGGTGACCGTGTACCCTGACATGCAAAGCCTCAGGGCCGCTAAACCGGACGTGGTCGCCGTCGTAGACACGCGCAGTCAATTGATGACATCGCGCAGTTCGGATATCAGCGCGGATGTCAGCGCAGAGTTCTACGATACAAACTTCAACTACATTGGGAGTGCACAAGGGCATGACGCTAAAGAGCTGAGTCCGTTATGGGCGGACTATAAACGCAGTGAAGAGATAGTTGCCGATATAAATGAACAACAGGACGTGCAAGTCAGAGCCTTGAAAAAGTTTGACCAGTCGCTCAGTAATTTATTGACCAGGCCGACAGATAAAGTGTCGATGACCGATAGCACAACAGGTCAGAAGTTGTATTAAGGCTCGCGATAGGGCCCTATCAGACCCAACAAAAACAACGCAAAAAAAAGCCCCGCAACTCTCATTGCGGGGCTTCTTCATTCAGCGCCTGATCAGGCAGCCGGCTCCAACTCAGCGCTGGCAGTGACAGCGGCAGTAGTAGGCACTACCGCTTGACCGCTCAACGCCAGATCCAGCAACTCACGGTTGGCCACTGCATACATGGCGTAATCAGTGCCGCTGGCGGCACGGATTTCTACCAGCATGGTGCGCCAGCGTTCGATCATGCCTTTGTGCTCTTCCATCCACAGCTCCAGACGGGTTTCCACGTCCTGGGTGCCGTCGCCCTGTTGCAGGACGGAGATGGTGATCGCACGCTGTTGCCAATCGACGTCATCGCGGAACGCTTCACGGGCCAGGGCCTGCCAGTTGTTTTCAACCGGCAGAGCGCTGATCTGTTGCAGGTACCAGGTGATGTCCAGCGCGCTGCCGACAGCGAAGTAAGCCTTCGCCACGTCAGCTGCGTTCTGACCGGTCACGTCGGACGCTTCGATGATCGGCAGCAAGGTGTACAGGTGAGTGGTACCTGCAACCATGCGTGCCAGCAACTCAGGAACGCCAGCCGCAACGTACGCCTGATAACGGGTCTGCCAGCCTTCGCGAGTCGGGCCTTCCAGCAGTTCGTCGAGCTTGAGCCCCAGCGCTGCCAGATGTGGACCGAAGTGCGCGACGTCACGGGCAGCATTCTGCTCGTTGCGACGGCTGCGCAGGAACCAGCGCGTAGCGCGACGGCCCAGACGCATCAGCTCATCCATCAGCTCCAGTTGCACGTCAGCGGAAACCTGGTAGTCCAGGGCTTCGATCTGACGGAACCAATGCGGGAGATGGAAGATATCCCGAACAATTACATAGGCACCCACAACATTCGCCGGGCTCATGCCGGTCGACTCTTTCAGTCGTTGAACGAAGGTGATGCCCATGTGGTTGACCAGATCGTTGGCGATCTGGGTGCTGACGATCTCGCGCTTCAGACGGTGACGACGCATGGCTTCGGAGAACTTGCTCACCAGCGACGGAGGGAAAGCGGTTTCCATGTCGCGGGTCAGGTAATCGTCGTCCGGCACCAGGGAGTTGAGCAGCGCTTCCTTGAGGTCGATCTTGCTGTAGGAGATCAGCACCGAGAGTTCGGCACGGGTCAGGCCATGGCCAACCGCAACGCGCTCGTTGATCGCTTCTTCCGCCGGCAGGAACTCGATGGCGCGATCCAGCTTGCCGCGGCCCTCCAGGTCGTTCATCAGACGCTTGTATTCGGCAATTCGCGGCAAGGCACGACGGGCGGCCAGGGACAGCGCCTGAGTCTGCTTGTAGTTGTTGCCGAGCACCAGATTGCCCACTTCGTCGGTCATGCTCGCCAGCAACTGGTTACGTTGCTTGTCGGTCATGTCGCCGGCCTGAACCACTTCGTTCAGCAGGATCTTGATGTTCACTTCGTGGTCAGAGCAGTCCACACCACCGGCGTTGTCGATGAAGTCGGTGTTGGAACCGCCGCCATTGAGGCCGAACTCGACACGACCCAGCTGGGTCATACCGAGGTTACCGCCCTCGCCCACGACTTTGCAGCGCAATTCGTTGCCGTTCACGCGCAGTGCATCGTTGGCCTTGTCGCCGACATCGGCGTGGCTTTCGCTGCTGGCTTTGACGTAAGTACCGATACCGCCGTTCCACAACAGATCCACCGGTGCCTTGAGCAAGGCGTTCAGCAGTTCGGTCGGGGTCAGCTTGTCAGCCTGAATGTCGAAGCGCTCTTTCATCTGCGGGGAAATCGCGATGCTTTTCGCGCTACGGGAGAAGATCCCGCCGCCTTCGGACATGATGCTGGTGTCGTAATCCGACCAGGCCGAACGCGGCAGGTCGAACAGGCGCTGACGCTCGGCGAAGCTGTTGGCAGGCTCCGGGTTCGGGTCGATGAAGATGTGCAGGTGGTTGAACGCTGCGACCAGTTGCAGCTTGTCGGACATCAACAAGCCGTTACCGAACACGTCACCGGCCATGTCGCCGACGCCGACCACCGTGATGTTGTCTTCCTGAACATTGATGCCGCGTTCGCGGAAGTGACGCTGAACGCCAACCCACGCGCCCTTGGCGGTGATGCCCATTTTCTTGTGGTCGTAACCGGCCGAGCCACCCGATGCGAACGCATCGCCGAGCCAGAAGCCGTAGTCGATGGCGATACCGTTGGCGATGTCGGAGAAGGTTGCAGTGCCCTTGTCCGCTGCCACCACCAGGTACGGGTCATCGTCGTCATGACGCACGACGTTGGCCGGCGGTACCAGCGCGCCGTCTTTCAGGTTGTCGGTGATGTCCAACAGGCCCGAGATGAAGATGCGGTAGCAGGCGATGCCCTCGGCCGCGATCTCGTCTCGACCGCCACCCAGTGGCAGGCGACGCGGCAGGAAGCCGCCCTTGGCGCCCACCGGCACGATGACCGAGTTCTTCACTTGCTGGGCTTTTACCAGGCCCAGGACTTCGGTGCGGTAGTCTTCTTCACGATCAGACCAGCGCAGACCACCGCGAGCAACGTTGCCGAAGCGCAGGTGCACGCCTTCGACGCGTGGCGAGTAAACGAAGATTTCGAACTTCGGTACTGGCTTCGGCAGCTCTGGAATCTGGTGCGGGTTGAACTTGAAGCTGAAGTAGGACTTGTTCTGACCGTGCGCGTCGGTCTGGTAGAAGTTGGTCCGCAGGGTGGCCTTGATCAGGTCCAGGTAGCGACGCAGGATACGGTCTTCGTTCAACACCTGGACGTCGTCCAGTGCACTCAGAATCGCGTGTTCCAGACGTTGCTGCTTGTCTTCCAGATCGTCAGTACCGAGCTTGCGGGCCAGGTAGAAACGGGTTTTGAACAACCGGGTCAACTCGCGAGCGATGTCGGTGTGGTTATTCAGGGTGCTGGCGATGTAACCCAGGTCGAAGCCCAGGCGAATCTGCTTCATGTAACGGGCATAGGCACGCAGCAGCGCGACATCGCGCCATGGCAGGCCGGCGGTCAGCACCAGGCGGTTGAACGCATCGTTCTCGGCATCGCCACGCACGATGTGGACGAACGCGTCCTGCAAGGTGTCGTTGAGTTGCTGGATGTCGAGTTCCAGGCCTTCAGCGGCGGTGAACGCGAAATCGTGAATCCAGAACTCGCGGCCATTGTTGTGACGCAGGCGATACGGGAATTCACCCAGCACGCGCAGGCCAAGGTTTTCCAGGATTGGCAGCACGTCGGACAACGCCAGCGGCGTATCGGCGTGATACAGCTTGCAGTGCAGCTCGCGCTGACCGGAGACCTGACCCAGTGGCTGATAGAAGCTCATCACCAGCGGATTGGATTCTTTCAGGCTCAGCAGGTGCTGCATGTCAACCACAGCCGAATGCGCGGCGAAACGCTCGCGGTAACCGGCCGGGAAGCCTTTCGGGAAGTCAGCCAGCACGTTGGTGCCGTGGGCTTCGCCGAAGCTTTCGACGACCAGGCTCGCGTAGTCGTCCTGCCAGCTGCGGCAGGCCTGTACCACTTCTTTTTCCAGCAGAACCGGGTCGATGTCCAGACGGTTCTTCGGATCGACGCGCAGAATCAGTTGCACGCGGGCCAGCACGGACTCGGAGAAGAAGGTCCAGAACTCACAGTCCGAGGCTTTAAGGCGATCCATCAGCACTTGCTGGATCTTCTGGCGCACTTCGGTGGAGTAGATGTCACGCGGCACGTAGGCCAGGCAGTAGCAGAAGCGGCCGTACGGGTCTTTGCGCAGGAATACGCGAATCTTGTTGCGTTCCTGGATCTGCACGATCGACATCACGGTGGCAAACAGTTCGTCGACCGGGGTCTGGAACAGATCGTCGCGCGGCAGCACTTCAACCACCTGAGCCAGTTCCTTGCCCAAGTGAGCCTTGGCCTGGAAGCCGGAACGGCGTTCGATTTCTTCGACCTTGCGGCGGATGTACGGGATGACCCGCACGCTCTCGCCATACACCGACGAGGTGTACAGGCCCATGAAACGGCATTCCTTGATGACGTTGCCGTCCGCGTCGATCTCACGGATCGACACGTAATCCGGGTAAGCCGGACGGTGTACACGGCTTGGGTGCGCAGCCTTGGCGAACGACAGCAGGGTCGGTTCGCGCAGGTAGTTCACGGCGTAGTCTTCGATGCGCAGGTCATCGTAGGTCAGGCCGGTGCGCAGCAATTTTGTCAGGCCGAGGAAGGAGTCCTGGTCGTAGACGATGTGGCCGCCGTCGGCTTCATCGCGAACCACGAATTCTTCATAGCCGAGGAAGGTGAAGTGGTTGCCCACCAGCCATTCCAGGAAGCTTTTTATTTCGGCTTTTTCTTCAGAATCGACAGCGAACTGGCTGTTGTCCAGGCCGGTGAGGATTTCCTGGACCTTGGCTTTCATCGGTTCGAAATCGGCGACCGCGACGCGGACTTCACCGAGAACCTGTTCCAGTTCCTTGCTCAGGACATTCAGTTCGGCCGAGTTGGCACAACGGTCGATTTCCAGGTACATCAACGACTCTTGCAGCACGTCGTCGCCCTGGGTGCCTTTCGGCAGGATTTCCAGCAGCTCGCCCTTGCTGCCGCGACGCACGCTCAGCACAGTGGTTTGCAGGGTGTGGATGCTGTAGCCGCGACGGTTCAGCTCGGTGCGTACCGAATCAACCAGAAATGGCAAGTCGTGGTGCAGCACTTCGACCGCGGTGTGGGTCGACTGCCAGCCGTGACGTTCGTAATCGGGGTTGTAGACGCGCACTTGCGGTTGCGCGTGATCGAAGCGCTCAAGCAGGCGCCACGCAGAAAGGGTGCAGCCGGCGAGGTCGGATAACCGACGCTGGGTCAGCTCGTCCAGGGAAATGATGCCGAAAAATTGTTCCGCGAACAGCGCCACTTGTGGCAGTGCCTGTTCACTGATGTGCTGGGCCAGTGCCGCTTGCAGTTGGTGCTGGAAGTCGGCTTTGCTGGCTGCGGTGAAGAACGCCATCTGTGGTACTCCGCTTGGGCTTGTTATTGATGGAAGCGTCGCGTGCAAACCCCTTTCGGGGCGATCCGTCACCCTGTTCCTGATTCTCGGGCAGAGGAAACAGGATGACAGGTGGGTGAAGCTGGACGAGACACTCAGGTCACATTCACCTTCCATGAATGGGCATCTGCAAAAACGACTGGGCAAGGTGCAGCGCAATGTCTTTACAGGTGCTCATCCGTTGCGCAGCTTAACGAGTGCGGCAAGCCCCGTGCTTGCAGCGCTGCGACATATTCGGTCATCGGTACGCAGCTTGCGCCTTGTGCATCGAACAACACTAGCAGCCGCACGGCAAAACGGGGGGTTTAAGCCCGGTTTTGCGGCACATCCGTACCAGAAATGACCAGCAACACCCCAGATGTTCACGACACATCCTCTGACACTCAGGCGAGCAGAAATTCCCGAGGGCTGGCAGAATCGCCCTTTGTTCGTCTTCACAACGCTCGTCGAGCCAGGAATTCCCCATGCAAATGACCACCGCCCTCTTGATCGTCAACCCGTGCGACGACGAAGAAGACAACATGGCCATGCTCTGCTGCCACAGCGATCAGGGCGATATGTTCCTGATGACCCGCTACCCGGACGAGGACGCGCTGGACATCACCCTCGACGGCGAGCCTTCGACGCTGGACGGCGTGAAAGTCACCCTCAGCCCTACCCGCCTGCTGATTGAAATCGCGGCGGCGGATGCGGATGCGCTGAATGGTGATGATTCGCTGGAAATCATTCACAGTACGGATGCTGGCGATCTGGCTGAGGTCGAGGAAACCTTGCAAAATATCCTCAAGGTGACTGGCACCTATATAAGCGAGATTTGAGGGTGCCTTGACCGGCCTCATCGCGAGCAGGCTCGCTCCCACAGGTTTTACGTCGTATCGGGATTATTTGGCGCGCAGGGTTTTCACGCCTTCGCTGGTGCCCAGCAGCAGCAAATCCGCTGGACGTGCCGCGAACAAACCGTTGGTGACCACGCCGACGATGGCATTGATCTGCGTCTCCAGCTCCACCGGGTTGGTGATCTGCATGTTGAACACGTCGAGGATGATGTTGCCGTTGTCGGTCAGCACGCCTTCGCGGTAGACCGGGTCGCCACCGAGTTTTACCAGCTCGCGGGCCACGTGGCTGCGGGCCATCGGGATCACTTCCACCGGCAACGGGAACGCACCGAGCACCGGCACCAGTTTGCTGGCGTCGGCGATGCAGATGAAGGTCTTGGCCACAGCCGCCACAATCTTCTCGCGGGTCAGGGCTGCGCCGCCGCCCTTGATCAGGTTCAGGTGCTCGTCGCTTTCATCGGCGCCGTCGACGTAGAACTCCAGGTCGCTGACGGTGTTCAGCTCATACACCGGAATGCCGTGGCCCTTGAGGCGGGCAGCGGTGGCTTCGGAACTGGCGACTGCGCCGTCGAACGCGCCTTTGTGTTTGGCCAGTGCATCGATGAAGCAGTTGGCGGTGGAGCCGGTGCCGACGCCGACGATGCTCTTGTCGTCGAGTTTCGGGAGGATGAAGTCGACGGCGGCCTGAGCCACTGCCTGTTTGAGTTGATCCTGGGTCATGCGGGCTCCGAAGCGGGCAAGGGAAGAACGGAAAGGCCGGCATTATAGCCCCATGCCGGGTTAAAACCTCTTGATTCGTGTGGTCGCTCAGGCAAAAGCCGGGTTAGACTCGTTGGCCCTGCCCAACCCGCTCAGTGATGCTTTCCGATGCTTGAACAGTACGTCAAAAAGATCCTCACCTCGCGCGTTTATGACGTTGCCGTAGAAACCCCATTGCAGACTGCCCGCCAGCTCTCCGAGCGGCTGGGCAACAGTATTTTGCTCAAGCGCGAAGACTTGCAGCCGGTGTTCTCGTTCAAGATTCGCGGCGCCTACAACAAGCTTACGCAGCTTTCCGATGAAGAGCGCGCTCGCGGCGTGGTCACCGCTTCGGCGGGCAACCACGCGCAAGGCCTGGCCCTGGCGGCGAAAGTGTTGGGCGTGAAAGCGACCATCGTGATGCCCAAGACCACCCCGGAAATCAAAGTCGAAGGCGTGCGTTCGCGTGGCGGCAAAGTGGTGCTGCACGGGGATTCGTTCCCCGAAGCCCTGGCCTACTCGCTGAAACTGGTCGACGAAAAAGGCTACGTCTACATTCACCCTTACGACGATCCCCATACCATTGCCGGACAGGGCACGGTGGCGATGGAGATTCTGCGCCAGCACCCTGGCCGTCTGGACGCGATCTTCGTCCCGGTGGGCGGTGGCGGGCTGATCGCCGGGATCGCGGCGTACGTGAAGTACCTGCGGCCTGAAATCAAAATCATCGGCGTCGAGCCAGACGATTCCAACTGCCTGCAAGCGGCCATGGCCGCTGGCGAGCGCGTGATCCTGCCGACCGTGGGCCTCTTCGCCGATGGCGTTGCTGTGGCGCAGATTGGTCAGCACACCTTCGATATCTGCAAAGATTATGTCGATGAAGTGATCACCGTCAGCACCGATGAAATCTGCGCGGCGATCAAGGACATCTACGACGATACCCGCTCGATCACTGAACCTGCCGGCGCATTGGGCGTGGCCGGGATCAAGAAATACGTCGAGCAACGCGGCGTCACCGGTCACACCTTCGTGGCCATCGACTCTGGCGCCAACGTCAACTTCGACCGTCTGCGCCACGTCGCCGAGCGTGCTGAACTGGGTGAGGGCCGCGAAGCGATCATCGCCGTGACGATTCCCGAGAAGCCGGGCAGCTTCAAGGCGTTCTGTGAAGCCATCGGCAAGCGTCAGATCACCGAATTCAACTATCGCTACAACACCGGCAGCGAGGCGCACATCTTTGTTGGCGTGCAGACGCATCCGGAAAACGATCCGCGCAGTGCGCTGCTTGCCAGCCTGACCGAGCAGGGTTTTCCGGTGCTCGACCTGACCGACAACGAGTTGGCCAAGTTGCACATCCGTCATATGGTCGGCGGGCGTGCTGTTCATGTGGTCGATGAAGTGGTGCTGCGCTTTGAATTTCCGGAGCGTCCAGGTGCGCTGTTCAACTTCCTCAACAAGCTCGGCGGGCGCTGGAACATCTCGATGTTCCACTACCGCAACCATGGCGCGGCGGATGGTCGTGTGGTCGCGGGCCTGCAAGTGCCTCACGATGAACGCCATCTGGTGCCCGCAGCGCTGGAAGAAATCGGCTACCCGTACTGGGACGAAAGCGACAACCCGGCCTATCAGCTGTTTCTCGGCTGAGCGGCTACGCTGATGGCCAGGCCATAAGGAAATCGAACAATGGAAACGTTAACCGCCCTGAAAGTCGCTCATATGGTGGCGACGGTGTTGCTGCTGGTCAGCGCGCTGGGTCTGGCGATTTGGGTCTGGCGTACGCGTCGCAACGGAGACGCGACGGCTCACGCGCGTACTTTGCAACGGCCGCGGGTGTTTATCTGGCTGGTGATGGGGCTGGCGCTGCTGAGCATGCCGTTTACCGGCTGGTGGATGGTACATCTGGTGGGCTGGCCGCTGGGGCAGATCTGGTTGTTGGCTTCCAGTGTGCTTTACACCGTCGCGGCGTTGGGCTGGTTCTGGTTGCTGGTGCGGCTAAACAAGCTGCGCACTGTTCCGGGAGGCAACGGCAAGTTCACCTTCGCCCTCGCACTGTTCAGCTTTGCTTGTTTTATCGCGATTGCAGGGCTGATGGGCGCGAAGCCGGTTTAAGGCTTGGGACTGAGTCGACCCCATCGCGAGCACGCTCGCTCCCACATTGGATGTTTGAACGACTCAAATCCCCTGTGGGAGCGAGCTTGCTCGCGATGGCGGTATCAGCCGCGCAGAGTAATTACCGGCCAACCACGCTTCTCGGCTTCAGCACGCAAGTTAGGGTCCGGATCGACAGCGATCGGATGCGTCACCTGCTCCAGCAACGGAAAATCATTCATCGAGTCGCTGTAGAAATAGCTGTCCTCCAACGAATACCCGGTTTCTTCCAGCCAGCGATTCAACCGCGTCACCTTGCCTTCCCGGAAGCACGGGACGTCGGTGCTGCGCCCGGTGTAGCGGCCATCAACCATTTCACATTCCGTGGCGATCAGGGTTTCGACGCCCAGTCGCTGGGCAATCGGCCCGGTAACAAAACGGTTGGTCGCGGTGATGATCACCAACTTGTCACCCGCCTCGCGGTGCTTGGCCAGCAGTTCGAGACCCTTGGGCAATACAATCGGCTCAATGCAATCGCGCATGTAATCCAGATGCCATTGATCCAGCGTGGCCATCTCGGTGCGGCCGAGCACTTCCAGGCAGAAGTTCAGGTAGGCATCGTTATCCAGTTTGCCGGCCAGGTAATCCTGATAGAACTCATCGTTGCGCGCCTTGTAGGCGACGGCGTCGAGAAAGCCGCGCTCGCACAGGTAATCGCCCCAGGCGTGGTCACTGTCACCGCCCAAGAGCGTGTTGTCCAAGTCGAATAAAGCCAGCCGCATTGCAGTTACTCGCTGAAAAGTCTGTAGAAAGGCGTCCAGAATACGGACTTTTCACAAGAGTGCACATAAGGTAGGCCGGCTCGTTGCTGCTATCACAACCTTTGTGGAACAATGCGGCGACATGCGTTTGCGAGGTTGTTGCCGTGATCGACCCCGATGGTTTCCGCCCCAATGTCGGGATCATTCTCACGAATGATGCCGGACAGGTGCTATGGGCTCGCCGTATCAATCAAGATGCCTGGCAGTTTCCACAGGGCGGGATCAACCCCCAGGAGACGCCGGAAGACGCCTTGTACCGCGAGTTGAACGAAGAAGTGGGTCTTGAGCGCGAAGATGTTGAAATTCTCGCCTGCACCCGGGGCTGGTTGCGCTATCGTTTGCCGCAACGTCTGGTCCGCACGCACAGCCAACCGCTGTGCATCGGCCAGAAACAGAAATGGTTTCTCCTGCGCCTGGTCTCCAACGAGCAGCGGGTGCGGATGGATTTGACCGGTAAACCGGAATTCGATGGCTGGCGCTGGGTCAGCTATTGGTATCCGTTGGGCCAGGTGGTGACATTCAAGCGCGAAGTGTATCGACGCGCTCTCAAAGAGCTTGCCCCGCGCCTTTTATCGCGCGACTGACGACGGAGTTCGACCCCGAGCCATGCTCAATACGCTGCGCAAGATCGTCCAGGAAGTTAACTCCGCCAAGGATCTCAAGGCGGCGTTGGGGATTATTGTGTTGCGCGTCAAAGAGGCCATGGGCAGCCAGGTCTGCTCGGTCTACCTGCTTGACCCTGAGACCAACCGCTTCGTGCTGATGGCCACCGAGGGCTTGAACAAGCGCTCGATCGGCAAAGTCAGCATGGCACCCAACGAAGGTCTGGTTGGCCTGGTCGGCACGCGTGAAGAACCCCTGAACCTCGAAAACGCCGCGGATCACCCGCGCTACCGCTACTTCGCCGAGACCGGTGAAGAGCGCTACGCCTCATTCCTCGGGGCGCCGATCATTCACCACCGCCGCGTCGTCGGCGTGTTGGTCATTCAGCAAAAAGAACGCCGCCAGTTCGACGAAGGTGAAGAAGCCTTCCTCGTGACCATGAGCGCGCAGCTTGCCGGCGTTATCGCCCACGCCGAAGCCACCGGTTCGATCCGTGGGCTGGGCCGTCAGGGCAAGGGCATCCAGGAAGCCAAGTTCATCGGCGTACCGGGTTCGCCGGGTGCGGCGGTCGGTACCGCGGTGGTCATGCTGCCGCCGGCCGATCTGGACGTGGTGCCCGACAAGACCATCACCGACATCGCCGCCGAACTCGGGCTGTTCAAGACCGCCATCGAAGGCGTGCGCGCCGACATGCGTGCCTTGTCCGCCAAGCTGGCGAACCAGTTGCGCCCGGAAGAGCGCGCGCTGTTCGATGTCTATTTGATGATGCTCGACGATGCCTCGCTCGGCAGCGAAATCACCACCGTGATCAAGACCGGCCAGTGGGCCCAGGGCGCGTTGCGTCAGGTGGTCACCGAACACGTCAACCGTTTCGAATTGATGGACGACGCCTACCTGCGTGAGCGCGCCTCCGACGTCAAAGACCTTGGTCGCCGCTTGCTGGCTTACTTGCAGGAAGAGCGTCAACAGACCCTGGTCTACCCCGACAACACCATTCTGATCAGCGAAGAACTGACGCCGGCGATGCTCGGCGAGGTGCCGGAAGGCAAGCTGGTCGGTCTGGTGTCGGTACTCGGTTCCGGCAACTCCCACGTGGCGATCCTGGCACGCGCCATGGGTATCCCGACGGTGATGGGCCTGGTCGATCTGCCGTATTCCAAAGTCGACGGCATCCAGATGATCGTCGACGGCTACCACGGCGAGGTCTACACCAACCCCAGCGAAGTGCTGCGCAAGCAGTTCGCCGAAGTGGTCGAGGAAGAGAAGCAACTGGCCCTCGGGCTGGATGCGCTGCGGGACTTGCCGTGCGTGACTCTCGATGGCCATCGCATGCCGCTGTGGGTCAACACCGGCCTGTTGGCGGATGTGGCGCGGGCGCAGAAGCGTGGTGCTGAAGGCGTCGGCCTGTACCGCACCGAAGTGCCGTTCATGATCAACCAGCGCTTCCCGAGTGAAAAAGAGCAGCTGGCAATCTATCGCGAGCAACTCGCCGCGTTCCACCCGCAACCGGTGACCATGCGCAGCCTTGACATCGGCGGCGACAAGTCGCTGTCGTACTTCCCGATCAAGGAAGACAACCCGTTCCTCGGCTGGCGCGGCATTCGCGTCACGCTCGACCACCCGGAAATCTTCCTGGTGCAGACACGCGCCATGCTCAAGGCCAGCGAAGGCTTGAACAACCTGCGGATCCTGCTGCCGATGATCTCCGGCACTCACGAACTGGAAGAAGCCCTGCACCTGATTCACCGGGCCTGGGGCGAAGTCCGCGACGAAGGCTGTGACGTGCCTATGCCGCCGATCGGCGTGATGATCGAAATTCCGGCGGCGGTTTATCAGACCAAGGAACTGGCGCGGCAAGTGGACTTCCTGTCGGTCGGCTCCAACGACCTGACCCAGTACCTGTTGGCGGTGGACCGAAACAACCCGCGTGTAGCCGACCTCTACGATTACCTGCACCCAGCGGTGCTGCAAGCCCTTCAGAGCGTCGTGCGTGACGCTCATGCCGAAGGCAAGCCAGTGAGCATCTGCGGTGAGATGGCCGGCGATCCGGCGGCGGCGGTGCTGTTGATGGCGATGGGCTTCGACAGCCTGTCAATGAACGCCACCAACTTGCCGAAAGTGAAGTGGATGTTGCGTCAGATCAACCTGAGCAAGGCCAAGGAATTGCTCGCCGAGCTGATGACCATCGACAACCCGCAAGTTATCCACAGCTCGCTGCAATTGGCGCTGAAGAACCTTGGGTTGGCGCGGATGATTAATCCGGCTTCGGCTAAAACCCTCTAAACGCTGATGGCCCCATCGCGAGCAAGCTCGCTCCCACATTGGATTTGTGATCGACGCAAATCCCCTGTGGGAGCGAGCTTGCTCGCGATGGGGCCAGCCCTGACAACACCAATCTAAACCCTGATCTCCACTTCCCCCAAATGCCCGCCATACGGCCCAAAACTCCGCTCAACCATCCACCGCGTCCCATCCGCCTGAACAATCAACGCCGTACTCGCCCGCGTCCCATAAGTCGGACTGGCAATAAACACACTCGACAGCAACGTCTCGGTGGCCAACCCGACCCCGGTATCCGGCAGTTCGGCAAATGGCGCCGTCTGCGGATCATTCAGCAACGCCAATAAAGCCTGGGGTTGCGGATCTTCCAGCACTTCCTCCAGCGCTTCCCGCGCCTTGAGCAGTTTCGGCCACGGCGTATCCAGCCCCGCGTTCGACAACCCATAAACCCCCGGTGGCAGCATCACGGCCTCAGTCTCCCGGGCATTGAAGTGCCACAGTTCGTTGGCATTGCCGATCAGCAGGTTAAACCCGGCATATTCCAGCGAACGTGCAACAACGTCGCTCAAATAGTCATCTATTGGCAAATCCCCGCTAAGAAATCGCGCCACCAACTCGCCTCGCGACTTGCGAGCGGGCGGCTGGTGCGGATCGCGAATATTGGTCAACGCAGCGAAGCGTCCATGGGCGCCAACACCGAGCCAGGTGCCTCCGGCCTCCAGATCGCGACCGGCATGCACGTGCGGTGCTTCGGGCCATTGCGCCAGCGGCAGGCTGGGCCGGGCATAGAACTCGTCGCGGTTGGCCGCCACGATCAGCGGCTGGGCGTGACCCGGTCGCCAAGCGAAAACAATCAGGCACATAAGGCAGTCCTTGTGTGTTTTCTGCCCACTCTACTCAGTCATCGTGTGGGTATCCATCGCCATCCAGTGGAGCTTAAGGCCATGCATCCGTTACCATGCCGCTCTCATTTGGGGATGCGCATGGAATTTCTGCTCTATCTGGCGCTCGGCGCCTGTGCAGGTGTGCTGGCCGGGCTGTTCGGGGTCGGCGGCGGGATCATTATCGTTCCGGTGCTGGTTTACAGTTTCAAGCTGCAAGGGTTCGATCCTTCGATCCTCACGCACCTGGCGATCGGCACGTCCCTTGCGACAATCATATTTACCTCGGTCAATGCGATCCGCGAACATCACCGTCGCGGTGCTGTGCGTTGGCCGATTTTTGTCTGGATGACCCTCGGTATTCTCATCGGTGCCGGTTTCGGCGCGCTGACGGCTGAAGCGATCTCCGGGCCCAACCTGCAGAAAATCATTGGCGTCTTTGCGCTGGTCATCGCTGCGCAACTGGCACTGGATTTCAAACCCAAGGCCAGTCGAACGGTGCCGGGTAAAGTCGGTCTGACCGTGGCGGGCAGTGTGATTGGCTGGGCTTCGGCGATTTTCGGGATTGGCGGCGGCTCACTGACGGTGCCGTTCCTGACCTGGCGCAGCGTGCCGATGCAGCAAGCGGTGGCGACTTCATCCGCCTGCGGCTTGCCGATTGCCTTGTCCAGTGCATTATTTTTCATGATTCTGGGCTGGCACGATCCGTTGCTGCCGGCCCATAGTCTCGGTTTTGTTTATTTGCCGGCGTTGCTGGGGATCGCCCTGACCAGCATGTTCTTCGCCCGGCTCGGCGCACGACTGGCTCACAGCCTGTCGCCGAAGTTGCTGAAAAGACTGTTCGCCGCTTTGCTGTTCTGCGTGGGCCTGAACTTTTTGCTCTGACGCCCCGAAATCCTGACTTAATCCTGGCGTGACAGCGTCGCCCGGGAATTTTGAAAGTTTCAACTCTAACAAGGAGTCGCAATGCTGCCTTACCCGCAGATCGACCCGGTGGCATTGGCCATCGGTCCGCTGAAAATCCACTGGTACGGCTTGATGTACCTGATCGGCATCGGCGGCGCCTGGCTGCTGGCGTCGCGCCGGTTGAACCGCTTCGACCCCACCTGGAGTAAAGAGAAACTCTCCGACATGGTGTTCTGGATGTCGATGGGGGTCATCGTCGGTGGCCGGCTGGGCTATGTGCTGTTCTACGATCTGAGTGCTTATATCGCCAACCCGCTGTTGATCTTTGAAGTGTGGAAGGGTGGCATGTCGTTCCACGGCGGGTTCATCGGCGTGATGCTGGCCGCGTTGTGGTTCGGTAAAAAGAACGGCAAGTCGTTCTTCCAGCTGATGGACTTCGTCGCACCGATGGTGCCGATCGGTCTGGGCGCCGGACGGATCGGCAACTTCATCAACGCCGAGTTGTGGGGCAAGGCCACCGATGTGCCGTGGGCGATGGTCTTCCCGACCGATCCGGCGCAACTGGCGCGTCACCCGTCGCAGCTGTACCAGTTCGCGCTTGAAGGCGTGGCGCTGTTCGCCATTCTCTGGTTGTTCTCGCGCAAGCCGCGGCCGACCATGGCGGTGTCCGGGATGTTCGCGCTGTTCTATGGCATCTTCCGTTTCATCGTCGAATTCGTCCGCGTACCGGACGCGCAACTGGGCTATCTGGCCTGGAACTGGCTGACTATGGGTCAGGTACTTTGCGTACCGATGATCGTCGGCGGTCTGTACCTGATCTGGCTGGCGTATCACCGTGCACCGGCGGCTCCAGCGGCGGCCGTATAAATTCGAACCCCGGGGCGACGGTCCCGGGTTCAAGGACACAGGTAACTCATGAAGCAATATCTCGAACTGGTGGCCCACGTCATCAAGAACGGCACCAAACAGGCCAACCGCACTGGCGTGAACACCATCAGCTTCCCTGGCGCGATGCTGCGTTATGACCTGAAGGAAGGTTTCCCGGCGATCACCACGCGCAAGATGGCCTTCAAATCAGCCATCGGCGAGATGTGTGGTTTTCTGCGCGGGGTGAACAACGCCGCCGAGTTCCGTGCCTTGGGCTGCAAGGTCTGGGATCAGAACGCCAACGAAAACGCCCAGTGGCTGGCCAACCCGTTCCGTCAGGGCGAAGACGACCTTGGCGAGATCTACGGCGTGCAATGGCGCAAATGGCCGGCGTACAAGCAGATCCCGGTCAGTAACCAGGCGGCCATCGAACAAACCCTGAGCCAGGGCTACCGCCAAATCGCTGAAGGCGAAGAAGACGGTCAAGCCTATGTGGTGCTGTACAAGGCGATCGACCAGATCCGCCAATGCGTCGACACCATCATCAAGGACCCGGGCAGCCGCCGCATCCTGTTCCACGGCTGGAACGTCGCCCAGCTCGATGAAATGGCCCTGCCGCCGTGCCACTTGCTGTACCAGTTCCACCCGAACGTCGAGACCAAAGAGATTTCTTTGACTCTGTACATCCGCTCCAATGATTTGGGCCTGGGCACGCCGTTCAACCTCACCGAAGGCGCCGCGCTGCTGAGCCTGATCGGTCGCCTGACCGGCTACACGCCGCGCTGGTTCACCTATTTCATCGGCGACGCCCACGTCTACGAAAACCATTTGGACATGCTCAATGAACAGCTCAAGCGCGAGCCGTTCCCGATGCCGAAACTGGTGATCAGCGACCGTGTGCCGGAGTTTGCCAAGACCGGTGTTTATCAGCCTGAGTGGCTGGAGTTGATCGAGCCGAGCGATTTTTCGCTGGAAGGTTACGAGCACCACGCGCCGATGACCGCGCCGATGGCGGTCTGAAGAACTACCGCTGACCTGTGGGAGCAAGCTCGCTCCCACAGGGGGTATGAGGTGTTTTTAGTGGCCGTGACTGCGGCCAACATGGGAATGCTCAACCTCTGTCGCCACAACCCCGCCGCTCACTTCAAGCCGCTGCAAAATCCCGCATTGATCAATTTCCGGCCCTTCGCCACAGCGTTGGCGAAGGTCGAGCAGTTGTGTCTGTAACGCCATCAACCCATCGATCCGCGCTTTGACGTGATGAATGTGTTCGTCGATCAACGCATTCACGCTTTCGCACTGATCCTGCGGACTGTCGCGCAGGGCCAGCAGGCTGCGGATTTCTTCCAGCGTCATGTCGAGGGTGCGGCAGTTGCGGATGAAGGTCAGGCGCTCGGCGTGGGCCTGGGTGTAGACGCGGTAGTTGCCGTCGCTGCGGGCTGGCTCCGGCAGCAGGTTTTCGCGCTCGTAGTAGCGGATGGTTTCCACGGCGCAGTCGGTGAGTTTGGCCAGTTCTCCGATCTTCATGACGGCAATCTCCAGATGGGTGCTTGACCCTATAGTGGCTACAGGGTCTTTACTTGGCAACAGGCACCTTTCCGGACGCGACCCAATGAGCGATTCCCTTCACATCCACAAGCCCGAAGATGGGCACGATCACGATCACGATCACGATCACGATCACGATCACGATCACAGCCACAAGCTGCAGCCTGTACAGAAGCACGACCATGGCGGGCACGGGGATTCCTGCTGTTCGTCCAAAGTGGCGGCTCCTTCGCTGATCAAGTTGAGCGACAAGCCGACCGACGGCGCACGTCTGAGCAGTTTCCGCATCGAAGCCATGGATTGCCCGACCGAGCAGACGCTGATCCAGAACAAACTGGGTAAGCTATCGGGTGTGCAGCAACTGGAATTCAACCTGATCAACCGGGTACTGGGCGTGACCCACGACCTGCCGAGCACTGCGCCGATTATCGCGGCGATCAAGTCGCTGGGCATGGTGGCCGAACCGCTGGAGCAGGGCACCGAAGCGCCAGCGCCAATCCCCGAGAAAAAGCACTGGTGGCCCCTGGCGCTGTCCGGCGTGGGCGCGCTGGCTGCAGAAGTGATCCACTTCACCAACGCCGCACCGACTTGGGTGGTGGCAATCATCGCGCTGATTTCAATCCTCAGTGGCGGCCTCACCACTTACAAGAAAGGCTGGATTGCGCTCAAGAACCTCAACCTGAACATCAACGCGCTGATGAGCATCGCGGTGACTGGCGCGATCCTGATCGGTCAGTGGCCGGAAGCGGCGATGGTGATGTTCCTGTTTACCGTGGCCGAGTTGATCGAAGCCAAGTCGCTGGACCGGGCGCGCAACGCCATTGGCGGCCTGATGCAGATGACCCCGGAACAGGCCACGGTGCAGCAAGCCGATGGCAGTTGGGTCGAGCAAGACGTCAAAACCATCGAACTCGGCGCGCGAGTGCGGGTGCGTCCCGGCGAGCGGATTGGTCTGGATGGTGAAGTGGTGGCGGGCAGTTCAACCATCGATCAGGCGCCGATCACCGGCGAAAGCCTGCCGATTGAGAAGACTGTGGGCGATAAAGTCTTCGCCGGCACCATCAACCAGGCCGGCTCGCTGGAATACAGCGTGACCGCTGCGGCCAACAACTCGACCCTGGCGCGGATCATCCACGCCGTCGAGCAGGCCCAAGGTGCGCGGGCGCCGACCCAGCGTTTCGTCGATCAATTCTCGAAAATCTACACCCCGGCCGTGTTCATCTTTGCGCTGGCGGTGGCGGTGATTCCGCCGCTGTTCATGGGCGCGGTGTGGTTCGACTGGATCTACCGGGCGCTGGTGTTGCTGGTGGTCGCCTGCCCATGTGCGCTGGTGATTTCCACTCCGGTGACCATCGTCAGCGGCCTTGCGGCAGCGGCGCGCAAAGGGATTCTGGTCAAGGGCGGCGTCTATCTGGAGAGCGGGCACAAGCTCAGTTATCTGGCCTTGGACAAGACTGGCACCATCACTCACGGCAAACCGGTGCAGACCGATTACCTGTCCCTGGATCCGAGCACTGACCAAACCGCGCCAGCCATTGCGGCGGCGCTGGCCGGTCGTTCCGATCATCCGGTGTCGCTGGCCATCGCCAACGCCGCTGTGGATAAACAATTCGCGCCGTTGGTTGTGGATAACTTCGAAGCCCTGGCCGGTCGCGGTGTGCGCGGCGAGATCAATGGTCAGGTGTACCACTTGGGTAATCACCGTTTAGTGGAAGAACTGAACCTGTGCTCGCCTGCACTGGAGGAAAAGCTGTTTGCGCTGGAGAAACAGGGCAAGTCCGTGGTGCTGCTGCTCGACACATCCGGCCCGCTGGCACTGTTCGCCGTGGCCGACACCGTGAAAGAGTCCAGCCGCGAGGCGATCCAGCAACTGCACGACCTGGGCATCAAAACCCTGATGCTGACAGGCGACAACGTCCACACCGCTCAGGCGATTGCCGCGCAAGTTGGCATCGACGAGGCCAAGGGTGATCTGCTGCCGACCGACAAGCTGCAAGTCATCGAAGCCCTTTACGCACAGGGCCATAACGTCGGCATGGTCGGCGACGGCATCAACGACGCTCCGGCGTTGGCGCGAGCCGAGATCGGTTTTGCCATGGCGGCGGCGGGCACCGATACTGCCATCGAGACCGCCGATGTCGCCCTGATGGACGACGATCTGCGCAAGATCCCGACCTTCATCCGGCTGTCACGGCAAACCTCAAACATCCTCAAACAGAACATTGCCTTGGCATTGGTCATCAAAGCGATCTTTCTTGGGGTAACCTTCGCCGGGATCGCCACCATGTGGATGGCGGTGTTCGCCGACATGGGCGTGAGCCTGTTGGTGGTGTTTAACGGTTTGCGCCTGTTGCGCAAATAGACGATGAGGAAGGGGTGTGCTGAGTGCCGAGCTGAAGGCGTTTTATATGGTTGCCCGCCTGGGCAGCATTACCCTGGCGGCGAAAAAACTCGGACTGAGCCAACCCACGGTGACCACGCAGATTCGCAATCTGGAAAGTCAGTACTCGGTTGAATTGTTCTACCGGGGTGGCCGCCGCCTCAGCATCAGCGATGAAGGCGCGCGGTTGCTGCCGATGGTCAAGGCGCTGTTGCAGCAGGAAGCCGACATCGAGTTTTTCTTGCGCAACAGCGGCCAGGTCCAGGGCACATTGCGCATCGCTGCGACGGCGCCGTACTACATCCTCGATTTGGTGAAGACCTTCCGCGAGCGCTTGCCGCAAGTGGAAGTGTCGGTGGAAATCGGCAACTCCCAGCAGGTGCTGGAAGCGCTGGAGGACTACCGGGTCGATGTCGCGGCGTCGTCGCAGTTGCTCGACGATGCACGGCTGATTCGCCGCGTGCTCGGCAGTGATCCGCTGGTGCTGGCGGTGCACCGCAATCATCCACTGGCGGTCCACGACCATGTGCCGCTGAGTGCGTTGGCCGGGCATACGCTATTGATGCGTGAGTCGGGCTCGACCACTCGACGTCTGACCGAGGAATTGCTGGCCAGCGCCGGGGTGAGTTTCGGGCCGCTGCTGGAGATTGGCAGCCGTGAGTCGATCCGTGAGGCGGTGTTGCGCAACATCGGCATCAGCATCATTGCCCGGCAGGAAGTGCCGCATGATCCGCAACTGCGCGTGCTGACCATCGAGAATGCACCGCAGATTCCCGAGTATTTGTACTGCCTCAAAGAGCGAAAAGGCGCACGACTACCAGCGGCGTTTCTGGGGTTGGCGCAGGAAATGGCCCCGGCCTGAAAATCTCTATTGCCTGTTCTGGCCTCATCGTCGGATCGCCGCCCGGAGCAAGCTCGCTCCCACATTGAAATGCGTTCCCCTGTGGGAGCGAGCTTGCTCCGGGCGGCGTTCCGACGATGACGTCAGTCCGGGCAACCAAAATCCTTGAATACCACTATCAGCCGTTTTTGCCTCACTGCCACATGTCGGACGCATTACAAATCTAGGATGGCTCTCATCTGCTTGATGAGGTCTGTCCATGAACCACTCGATCGCAACTGCCCTGACCAACCCCGGCGCCCCGATGAAGGTGCGCGGTGTGCAGAAACGCTTTGGCGCCTTCACCGCGCTGGATAACGTCTCTCTCGACGTGGCGGCCGGTGAGCTGGTGTGTCTGCTCGGTCCGTCCGGCTGTGGCAAAACCACTTTGCTGCGCTGCATCGCCGGCCTGGAGAAACAGGACAGCGGCGAGTTGTACCTCGGTGATCGCGACGTTTCCCACCTGGCGCCCCAGGCTCGGGACTACGGCATTCTGTTTCAGTCCTACGCGCTGTTCCCCAATCTCACCGTCGAAGCGAACATTGCCTACGGCCTCGCCGGCAGTGGTCGCGATGAAGTGCGCCAGCGCGTCGGTCAGATGCTGGAGCTGGTCGGCCTGATCGGCAGTGAGAAAAAGTACCCCGGCCAATTGTCCGGCGGCCAACAGCAGCGAGTCGCACTGGCCCGGGCCCTGGCGCCGGCACCTTCGTTGCTGCTGCTGGACGAACCGATGTCGGCCCTCGACGCCCGGGTTCGCGAGCATCTGTGCACCGAACTGCGCCAACTGCAGCGCAATCTCGGCATCACCACCCTAATGGTCACCCATAACCAGGACGAGGCCATGCTGATGGCCGACCGCATCGCCGTGATGAACAACGGCAAGGTCGAGCAATACGCCACGCCGCGGGAAATCTACGACCGCCCGGCCACACCGTTTGTGGCGGAGTTCGTCGGCCAGGGCAACTGGCTGCCATTTCAGCGCAGCAGCGACAGCCACGCCCAGGTCGGTGGGATGAACATGCGCCTGGCCGCAGATTCTGGCAACGCCGCCTCGGGTCGTTTGTTCTGCCGCCCCGAAGCGATCAGCGTCAACCCGCCCGTACATGAAGAAAACCTGTTTCCAGCCAAGGTTCGCGAGATTACCTTCCTCGGCAACCGCTGCCGCATGAGCTTCGAACTCGATCAACTACCGGGTCATGCGCTCCTGGCGGAACTGGCGCCAGAAGCCATGCCGCGCCTCGGCGCGCAGCAGATCATGGTCGCCTTGCCACCGCGCAGCCTGCAGGTGTTTGCCTGATGAGCGCGAACCTCGCGCTGCCGATACCGCACAAGCAGGTTCGGCAGACCTCCCGTGCCGAGATTGGCGACCGGGTGTTCGTGGTCGGGGGCAAGGCCCTGTTGTTGGTGTTGCTCGGCGTTGCGGTACTGATGCCGTTGCTGGCGATCTTCTGGCGCGGGTTCAGCTCCGAAGCCGGGCAGGGCGGCGGTCTGGTGGCCGCCCGTGAATTGGTGACCAGCGCGAACTTCCACTGGTTGCTCGGCAATAGCCTGAAAGTTTCCCTCAGCGTGGCGGCGATTGTCGTACCGCTGGCGTATCTGTTTGCCTACGCGCTGCAACGCACATTGATACCGGGCAAAGGCATCTGGCGTGGGATGTCGCTGTTGCCGCTGATGGCGCCGTCGATGTTGCCGGGTATTGCGCTGGTTTATCTGTTCGGCAACCAGGGCATGTTGCGCGGTTTGCTCTCGGACAATATCTACGGTTTCTGGGGCATTGTTCTGGGCGAGGTCATCTACACCTTCCCACACGCGTTGATGATTCTGCTGTCGGCGCTGTCCCTGGCGGATGCGCGGCTGTTCGATGCCGCCTCCAGCATGGGCGCCAGTCCGACGAAAGCTTTCCGAAGCATCACCTGGCCAGCGACCCGTCAGGCTGTGTTCGCGGCGTTCTGTCTGGTTTTCACCCTGACCATCACCGACTTCGGCGTGCCCGTCGTGGTAGGTGGTGATTATCAGGTGCTGGCGCTGGAAGCCTACAAAGCCGTGGTCGGCCAACAACAATTCGGTCGCGGCGCGTTGATCGGCATGGTCCTGCTGCTGCCAGCGCTGTTCAGCTTCGGTGTCGACGCCTGGCTGCGTCGGCGTCACGGCGACTCCATGAGCGGTCGGGCACAGGTCTTTCAACCGGCGCCGTCGAAACTGCGGGACGGCTGGTACCTGGCCATCGTGCTGCTGATCTGCGCGGTGTTGCTGCTGGTGTTCGGCATGGCGGTGTATTCGTCACTGGTGAAATTCTGGCCGTACAACCTGTCGCTGTCGCTCAACCATTACCAGTTCAACGACACGGCGGGCGGTGGCTGGCTGGCCTACGGCAACAGCGTGAAGATGGCGCTGTGCACGGCGTTGATCGGTAGCGTGCTGATCTTCACCGGCGCTTATCTGATGGAAAAAACCAAGGGCCAGCGCGGGCTGAATCTGACACTGCGCATGCTCAGTTTCGTACCGATGGCGGTGCCGGGTCTGGTGCTGGGCCTGGGTTACGTCTTTTTCTTCAACCTCAGCGGCAACCCGCTGCATGTGCTCTACGGGACCATGACCCTGCTGGTGGTGTGCACCATTGCTCACTATTTGACCACCGCGCAAATGACCGCGACCACGGCGCTGCGCCAACTCGACGCCGAGTTCGAAGCCGCCGCTCTGTCGCTCAAGGCACCGCTGTATCGGCATTACCTGCGCGTCACCGTGCCGATCTGCCTACCGGCGCTGCTGGACATCGTGCGTTACCTGTTCGTCTCGGCCATGACCACTGTCTCGGCGGCGATCTTCCTCTACAGCCCCGACACCATCCTCGCGGCGGTGGCGGTACTGAACATGGATGACGCCGGCAACGTCGGCGGCGCGGCGGCGATGTCGACTTTGATTCTGTTCACCTCGGCGGGCGTGTCCCTGTTGCTGGCCTGGGCCACGCGCGGTTTGTTGCGCCGCTCCCAGGCCTGGCGGCAGACCGCGCCAGGCCATTGATTCGCTTCAACCCCTCAACTCAAACAGGAAAAGATCATGTTCAAGCCCCTGGCCCTGGCCGCTGCTGTCCTCACCGCTTTCAGCCTGAACGCCTTCGCGGCGAAAACCGAGTTGACGGTGTACACCGCCCTCGAAGCCGAACAACTGAAAACCTACAAAGAAGCCTTCGAAAAGGCCAACCCGGACGTCGAGATCAAGTGGGTGCGCGACTCCACCGGCATCATCACCGCCAAACTGCTGGCCGAAAAAGCCCGCCCGCAGGCTGATGCGGTGTGGGGCCTGGCCGCTTCGAGCCTGGCGATCCTCGACCAGCAAGGCATGCTGCAAAGTTACGCGCCGAAGGACCTGGGCAAGATCGGCGGCAACTACCGCGACGCCGCCAACCCGCCGGCCTGGGTCGGCATGGACGTCTGGGCTGCGACCATTTGCTTCAACACTGTCGAAGCCGAAAAGCAGGGCCTGAGCAAACCCGTGAGCTGGCAGGACCTGACCAAGCCTGAGTACAAAGGCAAGATCGTCATGCCCAACCCGGCCTCGTCCGGCACCGGTTTCCTCGACGTCAGCGCCTGGCTGCAAACCTTCGGCGAGAAGCAGGGCTGGGCCTACATGGATGGGCTGCACCAGAACATCGGCCAGTACGTTCACTCCGGTTCCAAGCCTTGCAAGCTGGCGGCTTCGGGTGAATTCCCGATCGGCATTTCCTTTGAATACCCGGCCGTTCAACTGAAGCGCCAAGGCGCGCCGCTGGACATCATCCTGCCGAAAGAAGGCCTGGGCTGGGAGATCGAAGCCACCGCCGTGATCAAGGGCACACCGCACGAAGAGGCTGCGAAGAAACTGGCTGACTTCTCTGCGAGCCCGGCAGCGATGGAACTTTATAAAGAGAACTTCGCGGTGCTCGCGCAACCAGGTATTGCCAAGCCGCAGACCGAGTTGCCGGCGGATTATGAGCAGCGTTTGATCAAGAACGACTTTGCCTGGGCTTCGAAGAATCGTGACGAAATCCTGACCGAATGGCGCAAGCGCTATGACGGCAAGTCCGAGAAAGTGGCTGCCAAGTAAGATCTTCATCGGCTGACAGGGCCCCTTCGCGAGCAGGCTCTCTCCCACTTTGGAATGCATTCCCCTGTGGGAGCGAGCTTGCTCGCGATAGCGGTCCTGAGTTCAGGACAAAACCCCATGACACACCACAACGACATGCTGATCGTCGGCGCTGGCATTTTAGGCCTGTCCCACGCCTACGCCGCCGCCAAGCGCGGTCTCAAGGTCATGGTTTTCGAGCGCAGCGAAACGCCTTTGGGCGCCTCGGTGCGCAACTTCGGCCAGGCCCTCGTCACTGGCCAACCACCGGGCCCGATGCTCGAACTGGCCAAGGCCAGCCGCGAGATCTGGGGCCAATGGGCACAACTCGCCGGCCTGCAACTCAAGCGCAATGGCTCGTACCTGTTCGCTCGCACCGACGCTGAAGAACACCTGCTGGAAGCCTTCTGCGCCGGCCGCGCCGTGGAACACGGTTACCGTGTCGATCTGCTGCGCGGCGCTGCATTGCGCGATCTATACGGCGGACAGTTCCGCCATCACCGCGCCGCGTTACACGGCATGGACGATCAACAACTGTATTCCCGTGAAGCCATTCCAGCGCTGATCGACTATCTGCGCCGCGAACTCGGCGTCGAGTTCCACTTCTCCACGTTGGTCCGCGACATCGAGCCCGGCCGCTTGCACAGCACTGCCGGATCCTTCAGCGCCGAGCAGATCATCGTCTGTTCCGGCCACGATTATCAGACCTTGCTGGCCGAGCCAATCGCCGCGCTCAACCCGCAAATCTGCCGCTTGCAAATGCTCCGCGCCCGACCGCAGGTCAACCTCAACTTGCAACACGCGCTGCTCACCGGTTTGAGCTGCGTGCACTACGGCGCTTTTGCCGATCTGCCGGAAGCGGCGGCGGTGCAAGCGCAAATCTTGCGAGAGGAACCGCATCTGCATGAAAACGGCATTCACCTGCTGATCAGCCCGACACCTTATGGTGAATTGATCATCGGCGACTCCCACCACTACGGCAGCGATCCATCGCCGTTCAATGCCGAGCAAGTGGACAAATGGATGATTGAGCTGGCCGAGCAGACGTTGGGCTGTAAAGTGCAAGTGGTCGAACGCTGGCAGGGCGTCTATGGTTCTCGTGGACCGGGGCCGTTCTCGTTCCTGCGTCCTATGCCGGGTGTGAGCGTGGCACTGATGCACACCGGTGTCGGCATGAGCGTCGGGCCGGCGATGGCTGAACGTAACGTAGCGACGTTGTTGGGAGAGCTTTGATGGACCGTAATGAGCAAGTGATCGCCGAGGTGTTCGGTCTGTACGAGCGCTTTGGCGACAGCGATTACATCGGCGAGCCGGTGTCGCAGATCGAGCACATGTCCCAGGCCGCCGAACTGGCCATGGCCGAGGGTTTCGATGACGAAGTGGTGCTGACCGCGTTCTTCCACGACATCGGGCATATCTGCGCCGAGAGCGCCGAGAGCATGGGTGGCTTCGGTGTGGTCAGTCACGAACGCTTGGGGGCGGATTACTTACGCCGCGCAGGTTTCAGCGAGCGCATGGCGCGGCTTGTGGAGTACCACGTTCAGGCCAAGCGTTATCTGACGCTCAAAGAACCGGGGTACTTCGAGCGCTTGAGCGAAGCCAGCCGCCGGACGCTGGAGTATCAGGGCGCAGTGATGACCGCTAAAGAGGCTGAAGATTTCGAGCAGGATCCGTTGTGCGCGGTCAGTTTGCGGATGCGCCAGTGGGATGAGCAGGCCAAGGAAATGGCGGTGCCGGTGATTGATCTTGGTCTCTTGAAAGAAAAGGCGTTGCGCCTGCTGGCTGCGTGATCGTTCCCACGCGAACGTGGGAATGATCCGATCAAGTCACTTTCTCAGCCAGTATCTCAACCTGCTCCTGCCTTTCCGCCTGACTCAACTTCGGATGCGGATTAAGCGACGACCACTGCGGATGCGCCCGCGCCTTGTTTAGTGCCTCGGGCAGTTTGCCTTCGCGCCAGGTCTTGTCCTGTGGCGTGGCCACTTCGATGCTGTCCATCGCTGCATGCCCGCGTGCATTGAGCGCGTGCAGCAGTTGCCGCTGACGCAACGCCAATAGCCGCAGCACACTGTCATCGACGGTCAGCTCTCGCTGGCCTTTGATCTTGCCCATTAACCGGCTGCCATAACTGCGGGCGGTTTGCAGGGCGCCGCCAGCGATCGCCCCGGCGAGTGCCGCTGCGCCGAGGGTCAGGCCGCCTACCAGCAAGTCGACCCCGGCCCCGGCTGCCGCGCCGGCCGCGATGCCACCACCGACTCGCACGCCGAGCTGTTTCAGGGTTTCCGGGTTGAACAGGTCGTCACCCCAGCGGCCATCGAGCAGAGGCAGGTCACTGGCGGCCGCGTCCTGTGGACGGAAGGCGTAGAGCTTGAGCAGCGTTTCGACACAGCGTTGTTCCCGTTGGCGAACCGCTTTGCGCAATTCGCTGATGGCTTGTTGTTCCTGCTCGGCGTTGCTGACCACGCTGCGTCGGCACGCGGCGCAGTCGATCAACAATTCGGCAATTAGCCGCGCCGCACTCTGTTGCCGGGCCAGACGTTGGGCTTGCTGATCGGCGATCAGGCGTTCCAGTTGCGGGCGGGCGTTTTCCAGCAGCAGTGCGAGGCTTTCATACAACCGACGTTCGCCATCCTCCGGCGGTGCGACGCTGTCGAAACGCACCAAGGCATGCAAGCCCAGACGTGCCAACGCTTCACGCCAATCCGGCTCGCGGTGATTGGCGCTGCTGACGAAATTCAGCACCGGCAGCAGCGGTTTGCCGCAGCTGGCCAACACTTCCAGTTCGTCGCGGTATTTGGCCAGCACCGGTTCCCGGGCGTCGATCACGTAGAGACCGGCGTCGCAGGTCAGCAGTTGCCGCAGCACCTTGGCTTCCTGTTCGAAACGCTGCCGGGCTTCGCTGCCTTCAAGGAATCGCGCCAGACGTGCCGGGCCGTCCAGGCGTTCGCCGGGGCGTTCCAGACGTTCGAGGTAGTCGAGCAGGGCGATGGCGTCTTCCAGGCCCGGCGTGTCGAAGAGATCGAGCAACGGCTCGCCGTCCACCGACAATCGTGCGCCCTCGACGTGGCGGGTGGTGCTGGGGCGATGGGAGACTTCACCGAAACCGACATCACGGGTCAGGGTGCGCAGCAATGAGGTTTTGCCGACGTTGGTGTGGCCGACTACTGCGAGCTTCAAGGGCGCTTTCCATGGATTAGTCATGGCCGCTCTCCAGCCAGTTCAACGGCACGCAATCGGCGAACGGCAGGTCCATCTGTTGCAGCGCCACGTGCCAGTCACCCAGCCTTTCGGCGTCCAGCGCTTCGCCCGGTGGTGCTTGCAGCAACCAGACGCGGGTGGCACTGGCGCTGCGCGCCAGTTCGGCGATCAATGCCAGACTGCCGCGGTCCGGCGAACGTCGCGGATCGCAGGCAATGGCCAAGCGTGCCGGGGGGAAGCGGCTCAGCTGTTCGAGGAGTTTGTTGCGCGATTCGCGGCTGTCGAGAATGCCGGCGTTGCTCACGGTTTTCGGCAGTGGCGGCGGCCACGGGCGTTGATCGTCCAGCTCGATGGCCACCAACAGCGCACCATCGCTTGGCAGGTCGCTGACACCGCTTTCAATATGATGCAGTTGCTCTGGCGCCGCGTCGCTGATGCCCAGTCGTTCACTGGTCGGCATCAGCCGTTCGCGCAACTGGGCGTAGCCGGGCAGGTTCAAATCCAGATGCAATGCCGCTTGGCCGGTTTTCCAGCGCCACAGGCAGAACAGCGCCAGCAACAATCGCGGCAAAACACCGTAGACCACCAGCACACCGACCAGCCATGTTGCCCAGGCCTGACGGGCGCTTTCGATGTTCAGCGCGGCATCGCCGCTGGCGCGGATCATTTCCACGGTCGGAACGTTGAAGCCCAGCATGGCCGGCAGGGCACCGAGGGCCTGGGTCATGGCGACGAAAGTGTCGCCGCCCAGGAGCGTGGTTTCCCAGACGAAGCCGTAACGCCGGGTCGCCATTAGCATCAACAGCATCACCAGCGCGCTGAGCATCGCCAGCAACCACAAGCCGTTGACCAGTACGCCGACCGCCCAGCGATTGAGTTTCTGTCGTTGCAGCAAGAGCAGCAGGGCCGGGGCCAGTTGCGCCGCTTTGGCATCGCGAGCGAGTTTTTCGCTGAGCCATAACCATATGCGGCCGAGGGTGGCCCCGTGTTCGCCAGCGAAGGCCAGGCCCAACGCCCAGCTCAGCAAAAGAATCAGGTTCAGTCCGAGCAAACTGCCCAAGGCCCAGAACACATTGACCGGGGGTTGTCCGTCGCCCAGCGCGGCAATCGCCAGGCCGGCGCCGCTGGCGACGGCGAGAACAGCCAGCACCAACAGTGCCAGTCGCGAACCTTGCAGCCAATGTTTGAGGGCGCTGGTCAGTCCATCGCGGTCGGCCAGCCACAGGGCGCGGCGTTGAATGCGTGTCGGCAGATCACCGCCCGCGCTGCGGGCCAGTCGGTTGGCTTCCAGATCATCCAGGGGGCCGGCGTGTTCTTCACGCAGGCGCACCGTCTCGGTCAGCCAGAGGTTTTGCAGTGGAGTCAGTTCAGTCACGCGCCATCCCGTCGCTCAATTGAACGGTGAGCATAACCGCTGTGGCGCTTATCGGGGTACGGGAGGCTCTGGTATCCTCGCCGGCATGACTAAATCACTCCCCCTCAGCCTGATCGCAGCCCTCGGTGAAAACCGTGTGATCGGCGTCGACAACAGCATGCCCTGGCACTTGCCGGGGGACTTCAAATACTTCAAGGCCACCACCCTCGGCAAGCCGATCATCATGGGTCGCAAGACCTGGGATTCCCTCGGTCGTCCGTTGCCGGGGCGGTTGAACATCGTGGTCAGCCGTCAGGCGGATCTGGCGTTGGAGGGTGCAGAGGTTTATCCGTCGCTGGAGGCTGCGGTAGTTCGCGCCGAAGAGTGGGCGCGGGAACAGGGCGTCGATGAGCTGATGCTGATTGGTGGGGCGCAGTTGTATGCGCAGGGGATGGCTCAGGCTGATCGGCTGTATTTGACGCGCGTGGCGCTGAGCCCTGAAGGGGATGCGTGGTTTCCGGAGTTTGATTTGAAAGAGTGGACGTTGGTGTCGAACGTGCCAAATCCAGCGGAAGGCGATAAGCCGGCTTACAACTTCGAGGTGTGGGAAAAAGCCTAAAAGCATCGCGAGCAAGCTCGCTCCCACATTTGATTTGTGAACGACGCAGATCAAGTGTGGGAGCGAGCTTGCTCGCGATGAGGCCTGTCCTGTCGATGAAGGGTTAAGCCTGAGCCAACTCCGCATGCTCATCCGCATCCAGCAGCTCTTTATCGGTCTGCTGCATGATCTGGCTGGTGATCGCACCGGCCGTTATCGAACCACTCACGTTCAACGCCGTACGCCCCATGTCGATCAGCGGCTCAACCGAAATCAGCAACGCCACCAGTGACACCGGCAAGCCCATCGCCGGCAACACGATCAACGCGGCAAACGTCGCGCCACCGCCCACGCCGGCCACACCGGCCGAACTCAGCGTCACAATCGCCACCAGCGTCGCGATCCACAGCGGGTCCAGCGGGTTGATGCCCACAGTCGGCGCAACCATCATCGCCAACATCGCCGGGTACAGACCGGCACAACCGTTCTGGCCAATGGTCGCGCCGAACGACGCGGCGAAACTGGCGATGGACTGTGGAATACCCAAACGGCTGGTCTGGGCTTCGATGCTCAGTGGAATGGTCGCGGCACTGGAGCGGCTGGTGAAAGCAAACGTCAGCACCGGCCAGATTTTGCGGAAGAAACGCAGCGGATTGATCCCTGCCGCCGACACCAGCAGGCCATGGACCACAAACATCAGGCCCAGCCCGATGTAGGAAACCACCACGAAACTGCCGAGTTTGATGATGTCCTGCGGGTTGGAGCCGGCGACCACTTTGGTCATCAGCGCCAGTACGCCGTACGGGGTCAGCTTCATCACCAGACGCACCAGACGCATCACCCAGGCTTGCAGGGTGTCGATGGCGTTGATCACTTTTTGACCTTTCTCGACATCGTCCTTGAGCAGTTGCAACGCCGCGACCCCCAAGAAAGCAGCGAAGATCACCACGCTGATGATCGAGGTCGGCTTGGCGCGAGCGAGGTCGGCGAACGGGTTTTGCGGAATGAACGACAGCAACAGCTGCGGCACATTCAGGTCGGCAACCTTGCCCGCGTAGTCGGTCTGGATGGTTTGCAGACGGGCCATTTCCTGA
This sequence comes from Pseudomonas sp. UYIF39, assembly GCF_029963765.1. Lineage (GTDB taxonomy): Bacteria > Pseudomonadota > Gammaproteobacteria > Pseudomonadales > Pseudomonadaceae > Aquipseudomonas. The sequence continues at coordinate 69,488 of NZ_JALBYU010000021.1, read as the reverse complement.
GTGCCGGCCACCAGGCCTTCGGCGGTCAGACCGAAGAGGTTGGTCAGGCCTATGCCAATCAGCGCCGCGATGGCGGTGGTGAACAACAGCGTGCCGATGGTCAGGAAGCTGATCTTGCCCAGCGACGAAGCGTTATGCAGACGGGCCACGGCGCTGAGGATCGAGGCGAACACCAGCGGGATCACGATCATTTGCAGCAACTGCACGTAACCATTACCCACCAGATCGAACCAGCCGATCGAGGCTTTCAGTACCGGGTTGCCGGCACCGTAAACGGTGTGCAGGGCCACACCGAACACCACGCCCAGCACCAGTGCGAGCAGGACTTTTTTAGCTAAGCTCCACGTCGTGTGACGGGTTTGCGCTAAGCCGAAGAGCAGGGCGAGGAATACCAGCAGATTGAGGATCAGCGGCAGATTCATTGGAACTCCAAAATAGACTTGTGCCAGCTACCTTCCGGGGCAGCCGCGAACCGGCAAGCCTAACAGCTTGATATCTAATGAATTAATATCAAAAACATCTTGAAACTGTCGTTTTTGGAATAAGCGCGTGTCGCTGACAGAGATGCAGCTGGCGCAATAGGGACGCAAGCGGTCGCGGGCAGATGAGGGCTGTCACACTTATTTGTTAGCGTCGATGTCTTTAATTCAGGGAGAAATGCCGATGAAACTCGCACCGAAATTTCTGGCTGCCGCACTCTGCTTGGGCCTCGCCGGCCAAGCCTTCGCTACGGATTTGAAGCATTGGCCAGCCGATCAGGCCAAGGCACTGGACGCAATGATCGCCGCCAATGCCAACAAAGGTAACTACGCGGTGTTCGACATGGACAACACCAGTTACCGCTACGATCTCGAAGAGTCGTTGTTGCCGTTCATGGAAAACAAGGGCCTGATCACCCGCGAGAAGCTCGACCCCTCCCTGAAACTGATGCCGTTCAAAGACACTGCCGACCACAAGGAAAGCCTGTTCAGTTACTACTATCGCCTCTGCGAAGTCGACGACATGGTCTGCTATCCATGGGTCGCCCAAGTGTTTTCCGGCTTCACCCTCCAGGAACTCAAAGGCTACGTCGATGAGTTGATGGCTTCCGGTAAACCGGTGCCAGCGAATTATTACGAAGGCGACGTGGTCAAGAACCTCGACGTCAACCCGCCGAAAATCTTCACCGGCCAGAAAGAGCTCTACAACAAGCTGATGGAGAACGGCATCGAGGTCTACGTGATGACCGCCGCCTCCGAAGAACTGGTGCGGATGGTCGCGGCCGATCCGAAGTACGGCTACAACGTCAAACCGCAGAACGTAATTGGCGTGACCACGCTGCTCAAGGACCGCAAGACCGGCGAGCTGACCACGGCGCGCAAGCAGATCACCGCGGGCAAGTATGACGAGAAGGCCAACCTCGGCCTCGAACTGACCCCGTACCTGTGGACTCCGGCGACCTGGATGGCCGGCAAGCACGCGGCGATCCTGACCTACATTGATGAGTGGAAAAAACCAGTACTGGTGGGCGGCGATACCCCAACCAGCGACGGTTACATGCTGTTCCACGATGTCGACGTGGCCAAGGGCGGCATCCACTTGTGGGTCAACCGCAAAGACAAATACATGACCCAGATTAACGGCATGATGGCCAAGCACGCCGCAGCTCAGGCCAAGGAAGGGTTACAGGTTACGGCGGACAAGAACTGGGTGATCGTGAAGCCTGAAGAGATTCAGTAACTGCCACGATAAACGCACCCGCACAGTGTGTGGGTGCGACCGGCCCCGCAAATGCGGGGCTTTTTTTTGTTCGGAATAACGACGCGCAGTGGCTGTCTGCTGCCTATATTCATTGGTTAGTCATTGGGTGATACGGCGCTGGGAAGTTGGCTCGGGCAACGATCGAAGGAACGGAGGCATGCGACGATTACATCGGGTCTTTATCGCGTGGATGATCGCCGCGCTGAGCGGATACGGCTGGCTTTGCACGAGTGCGGCGGCTGAGTTGATGCCGCGAAATGATCAAGTCATTTCACCAGACGTGCTTCAAGGGGCCTCGACCCTGAACTTGAGTAAGCTGGTGGGCAAACTAAAGGCCTCGCGCACCACGTCGGTCAGTATTGTGCAACTGGGCGACTCTCACACGGCTGCCGATTTGTTCACAGGTGAAATGCGCCGACTGTTCCAGAAACAATACGGCGCCGGCGGCATTGGCTTCCTCGCGGCGATGCCTGTACCAGGCACTCGTTACGATCAGGTTGTTCTGTCGATGGTAGATGGGCAATGGCGTCTGGTTTCCAGTCGCAATCAGTACAGCGGCGAGTTTCCATTGGGGGGCTATCTGTCGCTGCCCATGAACCCGGGCGCAGGGGTGCATATCGAATCACGAGCATCGAATGACGGCATGTATCGAATATCGGCGCTCTACCGTGCGCTCTTCAATAGTCGCCTGACCGCCAGTGCTGGAGGGGGCTCTGCCAGTGTCGAGCTGTTGCCAACATCTGGACAGTGGCGTTTCAGCCCGGCTATCCAACCCGTAAGCTTGCCGATGGATCTGGCGATAACCTCGAATCAGACCGTAGAACTGGGAGGCTGGAACATCGAGTCTTTGACAGAGACTGGAGTGACGTACTCTGCCTTGGGTGTTAATGGTGCGATGTTGAAGATTCTCGATAGGTGGCAAGACGGCTGGCAAAGCACCCTGCAAGCCTTGCGCCCTGACTTGCTGGTACTCGCGTATGGGGGTAATGAAGCATTTGACGACGATCTGGACCTGACACTTTATGAGGCTGACCTGAGCGAAAAGCTTGTCCTGTTGCGACGCACCTTGCCTGATGTCGTGATCTTGCTGGTCGGGCCAGCAGACTCGATAAAACAACGGTCCGCTGAGTCATGCGCCGGGCGCCAACCGGCAAAACTGGCTCAGATCATTCAAATTCAAAGGCAAGCAGCGCTGAAGGCCGCAGCTTTGTTCTGGGACTGGCAAGCTTACATGGGTGGCGCCTGTTCAATCGAGGGCTGGCAGGCAGCGCATTTGGCTCAAAATGATCTGATTCACCTGAATGGTGAAGGTTATAAAAAAAGCGCCGGCGAACTTTACGATTACCTGCAAGCCCGGTTGGTGGGGCCGTAAAGCGAGATCTCATCATCGGCCCATAAAAAAGCCCCGCACTTGGCGGGGCATTTTTATAGCGGTGATCGACGCTTACAACCCGTCGAGCATTGCCTTGTTACGCACGGCACCCTTGTCGGCGCTGGTCGCCAGCAGGGCATAGGCTTTCAGTGCAGTGGTCACTTTACGTGGACGTTTTTCCACTGGCTTCCAGCCTTTCTGATCCTGCTCGGCACGACGACCGGCCATTTCTTCGTCGCTGATCAACAGGTTGATCGAGCGGTTCGGAATGTCGATCAGCACTTTGTCGCCATCCTGCACCAGACCAATCGCGCCACCCGCCGCCGCTTCTGGCGAAGCGTGGCCGATGGACAGGCCCGAAGTGCCGCCGGAGAAACGGCCATCGGTGAGCAGGGCGCAAGCTTTGCCCAGGCCTTTGGATTTCAGGTACGACGTCGGGTACAGCATTTCCTGCATGCCCGGGCCGCCTTTCGGGCCTTCGTAACGGATGATCACGATGTCGCCGGCCTTCACTTCGTCAGCGAGGATGCCGCGTACGGCGCTGTCCTGGCTTTCGAAGATTTTCGCGTTGCCTTCGAACACGTGGATCGACTCGTCGACGCCGGCGGTTTTCACCACGCAGCCGTCCAGTGCGATGTTGCCGTAGAGAACGGCCAGGCCGCCTTCTTTCGAATAAGCGTGTTCGACGCTGCGGATGCAGCCGTTTTCGCGGTCGTCGTCCAGGGTTTCCCAACGGGTCGACTGGCTGAACGCGGTTTGCGTCGGAATGCCCGCAGGACCGGCCTTGAAGAAGTGATGGACCGCTTCGTCGCTGGTCTGGGTGATGTCCCACTTGGCGATGCCTTCGGCCAGGGTTTTGCTGTGCACGGTCGGCAGGTCGGTGTGCAGCAGACCGCCACGGGCCAGCGAGCCGAGGATGCTGAAGATCCCGCCGGCGCGGTGCACGTCTTCCATGTGGTACTTCTGGATGTTCGGCGCGACTTTGCACAGTTGCGGCACGTGGCGGGAGAGGCGGTCGATGTCCTTCAGGTCGAAGTCGATCTCGGCTTCCTGGGCTGCGGCCAGCAAGTGCAGGATGGTGTTAGTGGAACCGCCCATGGCGATGTCCAGCGTCATGGCGTTTTCGAACGCCTTGAAGTTGGCGATGTTGCGCGGCAATACCGACTCATCGTTGTCGCCGTAGTAACGCTTGCACAGCTCGACGATGGTGCGGCCGGCCTGCAGGAACAGCTGTTCGCGGTCGCTGTGGGTCGCGAGGGTCGAACCGTTGCCCGGCAATGCCAGACCGAGGGCTTCGACCAGGCAGTTCATCGAGTTTGCGGTGAACATGCCGGAGCACGAGCCGCACGTAGGGCAGGCACTGCGCTCGTACTCAGCGACTTTCTCGTCAGAAGCGCTGGAGTCGGCGGCGATCACCATGGCGTCGACGAGGTCGAGGCCGTGGCTGGCCAGTTTGGTCTTGCCGGCTTCCATCGGGCCGCCGGAAACGAAGATCACCGGGATGTTCAGGCGCAGGGCGGCCATCAACATGCCTGGGGTGATCTTGTCGCAGTTGGAGATGCAGACGATCGCATCGGCGCAGTGGGCGTTGACCATGTATTCGACGGAGTCGGCAATGATCTCGCGGCTCGGCAGCGAATAGAGCATGCCGTCGTGACCCATGGCGATGCCATCATCCACGGCAATGGTGTTGAATTCTTTCGCTACACCGCCGGCGCGTTCGATTTCGCGGGCGACCAGTTGGCCCAGGTCCTTGAGGTGGACGTGGCCCGGTACGAACTGGGTGAAGGAGTTGGAAATGGCGATGATCGGCTTTTTGAAGTCGTCATCTTTCATCCCCGTGGCGCGCCACAGTGCGCGGGCGCCGGCCATGTTGCGGCCATGGGTGGATGTTTTCGAGCGGTAATCAGGCATGAAGCACTCCGGGCGGCTAATCAGGTATCAAAAGGGAAGTGAGCTTCTATTGACGTCTGGAACACTCAGAAATGGCCGTGTGTCCGGAAGTTGCCGATAACTTTGCGGGATCGCCGCGCGCTTCAGCTTGAGCTCATAAACCCGCCGGGGGATGACTGGCGATGAATGTCGCGATTCTACACGGCTGGCGTCAGGAGGGAATGCCGGAAGAGGGTGATCCAGCGCCGACGGGGCGTGTGGGATGACGACCGGCAGGTATCACCCGCTATTCAGCGAGAGCTGCCGACGTGTGATCAGTGCATTGAAGGAAACGCCGACGGTGCTCAAGGCGAGGAAACTCAGTGCGAGAGTCGTTTGCAGATGGGCTCCACTCAGATTGATCAGGGCGCTGATCAGCCCGCCAGAGATGAAGACCAGCGTGTTCCCGGCCGACGCCGATGTACCGGCATTGTCCGGGAAAACTTCCATGGCTTTGGAGGTGGCGACAGGGCGGGTGATGGTCGTGCCAGCGGTGCAGATGATCATCGGGATCAGCACGGTCAGGGCTGAAAGCCCCAGCAGGTTTGAGAGCAAGAGCATCACCAGTCCAGAAATGAAGATCAGGCCCAGGCCGACGACTATCTGGGTATCGGCCGTGACCCGCCCGACGAGGACTCGAGCGGCAATGCCGCCGATGATGTAGGCGACGCCATACAGCAGCAGCGTCAGGGAAAACTCGTAGGCCGAAAGCTGTAGCTGCTCCATGAAGATCAGGGGCGAGATGACAATGAAGGAAAAGTGGCAGGTGAAGGCGATTGCGGCGATCAGCCAATAGCCGAGGAACCCCGCATCGCGACAGACGCGCCGGTAGGACTGAAGAATGCTTCGGCGCGGGGTTGTGGCGGTGTGCCGGTTTTCAAGAAAGAAGCAGGCCTTAAGGAACACGGCGGCGGCGAGGGCAATAAAGACAATGAAGCTTGCGGGCCAGTCCAGCGCCTGTTGCAACAGGGTGCCAGCCAATGGCGAGACGGAAATGAAGATCCCGCTGGCGGTGACCATCAGAATCCGCAGTTGATCCCGCTCCTTGCCGTCGAACAGGTCCTGGACCAGCGCCTGCGAGAGCACGAAGCAACCGCAGCCAATGGCCTGCACCACCCGGAACATCAGGAACCAGGCGTAGTCGGTGGACAGCACGCAACCAGTCGCACCGATCATCGAGACCGCCATTCCCGCCAGCAGCAGACTTTTGCGCCCGATGACATCCGAGAGCGGCCCGACCAGTAGTTGGGAAAGTGCGATCCCGATGGCAAACAGGCTGATGGAAAACGCGATGTCGCCTGGCGTGGTCTGGAAGTGTTCAGCCAGCGCCGGGAACGAAGGCAGCAGAACATCGAGAGGGAAGACCCCAAGCATCACCATGGTCATTAATAGGGTGATCGCAGAGCGGCGGTGTTTGACACTGACCGCAGATTTTCCTTCATCCATCGACAAGTCCTGCCTGAGCGAAGAGCTGCTGGTTAAAAGGCAGGTCGAAAAACCCCGCCTTTTCCATTGCCTGTAGCGTCGCGCCTGCACCTGATCGGGCGCGCTGAAGGCAGGCTTGCGGGCCGGTCAGCGCACTGAGGATTTCTGCGAAGCAATTCTCCCTGAGGCCCACGCTGTTCAGGCTTTCCTTCAGCCATCGCTCATCGACCTCAAAGAACATCAGGATGATGTCCACCAGCAACTTCGCGGCGAACGTGCGTTGGCTGCTGTTCAGGGTCAGCCACAGATAATGGAACACTTCGCAAAAATAACGACTGTGTCGGGCCTCGTCGGTGAGGTGGTCCCTGAGCATTTCCTGGACGCTGGACACCAGCTCGTTGCGACAAACCTCGAGCAGTTCCCTGGCGATGATGGTCTCGGACACGAAACCGACGAGAAACCAGGCCAGCGCCTTATGCCTCTCTGGGCTGTGGTCAATCAGCGCGTTCAGCCGGGTAATTCGGCGCGGCATCACCGGGCGTTGGGTCATGCCGTATAGGTCGGCTATCTGCTCGGCGAGGCTATTGGAGAACAGGGCGTGATAACCCTCATCGGTGTACAGCTGGAGGGCGGCCGTTTTCATCCGTCGGGGGATGGACGCGCCGAGCTCATCGTGGACGATGGTTTCCACGGAGCGGTTGACGATTCGATGTTCGAGCCGGGTGGTGTAGTCGAGGAAATACACCAGATGGTTGGCTGATAATCGATGGGTGATCGCGCTGCCGGCTGCTTCGATGACCGGGTGACTCAGGTAGGGCAGGAAGGCGGGCGGGAACCAGTGTCGTGTTTCCAGTTGCCGTTCCAGATCTGATGGCAATGGATAGGTGTGCTCGCTGGTTCGTACCGAGGCCCGGGCATTCCAGTCACCGAGGGTGAAGCGCTGTGCCCAGGCGTCGGGCAGTGACAGGTCGTCTGTGCGGGGCTCGGTCATTGCTGTGAGCCTCGGTTGCGCAGCAGCGCTTTCAATTCCTTGCACATCACTTGTCCGTCACTCTGGCCGCAGCCCACAAAAAACAACGGTTGTTCGGCGCTGTCCTCGATCCCCAGCAACGTTTCGACCTGATCGTCCGCCAACGCACCGGTCAGCCAGGTGCTTAACCCAAGTGCGGTGGCCACCAGTTGAAAGGTCTGGGAAATATGACCTGCCTCGACGTAAGCCATTCGGTAGGCCCGCGAGTGTTCATATTTCCACCACAGTTTGTCGAAGCGAGCGGTGATGAACAGGCCGACTGGCAGGTTGTTGATGAAATGCTGCCCACACAACAACTGGCCCAAGGGCGAGTCAGGCAGCGGATTGACGAAGCTCAACGCATGTTCGTCGGGGTGGTAGGCGTAGAGCCCGGGATTCAGGCCGCTGACGTTCTGAACATGAAGAAAACCTTCGCAGGCATTCAGCCCGCCACCGGATGGACTGCTGCGCCGGGCGCCAAGACCTTCAGCGACGGTTTCGTCGATGTCGTTTTCGCGCTCACGCAGATCGCCAAGGGACAAATACAAAAGAGTGCCCACATCGTCGAGAGAAACCCCTTCACCCGTGAAGGAGCGACAGGTCTTTCGGTCGATCAAGGTCTTTGCAAGAGCGCTTTGCGGCAGACAGGAAGGTTGAGGCAGGGCTATCCGTTCGCTTGTCGGGCGTTCTGTGAGTCTGACCTCCGGGGCAGGAGTGGCCAGTACTTCGGTGCAATGGTCCAGATAGTGTCTCGACCATTCATTAATATCTTGGGGGACATGTTCACAAGGAATGTTCTTGGTGCCTATATGAAATATCTTCGATAATTCATCCCAACCCCATTCAAGGGGGACTTGTAATGAAGATGTGAGTATTCCCGCGTTCAGGAGTTGCGTGTCGATTATGTTGTTGTCATCAAACTTTTCAGGCTTGTCAATCAGGTGTGCGAGACGGGTTGAATATTCAAGATTCAATTCGAACTGTTTGTGGTTCTTGTAATCCCAGACTATTTGGTCGGGCGTGCGAGGAAGTATGAAGATATAAGGGTTTATCTGCATGATTGGCGACTCACTCTGGTCTTTGCCATAGAAAACGCTGGGTAGCCGGCACTCCCCAGCGTTTCATTTACTTAGCGGGCTTTTGGCGCAACCAGAAAAGACAGGTTGGCGATTTTGTTGGATTCCAGAGTAATTGCTTTCATGTTTTTAACTCCTTGTAATTGATTGTGAGTGTCACTCCTTTGTGACGACTTAATCATAGTTTGTAATGAACTCTTATCAAGGGGAGATTGGGTAGGAATGTTCCAGTAATTTTGTCGGATTGATCTTATGGATGGATTAATCTTGTAAGTTATGTCCGCTTAAATAAAAGACAAAGCGAAACGTCCTACAAGTCATTAAGACCGCTGGAGTAGGAAGTTGAAGAATTCAATAACAGATAGCAGAACGGGGAGCCGGCTGGCTCCCCGTCAAACCGGCGAAATCAGCTGTTTGGCAGCAGACGGCAGGTGATGCTCTTGATGTATCGGGTTTCGGCGATGGCCGGGTGAACCGGGTGATCCGGGCCCTGACCGCCACGCTCCAGCATCTGGATGTTGCGGTCCAGGTGACGGGCGCTGGTCAGCAGGATGTTCTGCAGATCGTCCTCGGGCAGGTGCATCGAGCACGAAGCGCTGACCAGGATGCCGTCCTTGCTGAGCAGGCGCATGGCTTGCTCGTTCAGGCGACGATAGGCACCTTCACCGTTCTTCATGTCTTTTTTGCGTTTGATGAACGCCGGAGGATCGGCAACGATCACGTCGAAACGCTCTTCGCTGGCTTTCAGCTCTTTCAGGGCTTCGAACACGTCACCTTCAATGCAGGTCATCTTGTCGGCGAAACCGTTCAGCGCGGCGTTGCGCTCGACGCCGTCGAGGGCGAAGGCCGATGCGTCGACGCAGAACACTTCACTGGCGCCGAACGCAGCCGCTTGCACGCCCCAGCCACCGATGTAGCTGTACAGGTCCAGCACGCGTTTGCCTTTGGCATAAGGGGCCAGGCGCGCGCGGTTCATGCGGTGGTCATAGAACCAACCGGTTTTCTGCCCCTGGATGACGGGTGCTTCGAATTTCACGCCGTTTTCTTCCAGGGCAACCCACTCCGGCACCAGGCCGAACACGGTTTCGACGTAGCGGTTGAGGCCTTCGGCATCACGGGCAGCGGAGTCGTTCTTGAATAGAATGCCGCTAGGCTTGATCACTTGGGTCAGCGCTGCGATCACGTCTTCTTTATGGGCTTCCATGGTTGCCGAAGCAATCTGTACCACCAGGATGTCGCCGAAACGGTCGACTACCAGACCTGGCAGCAGGTCGGAGTCGCCGTAGACCAGGCGATAGAACGGCTTGTCGAACAGGCGATCGCGCAGGGACAGGGCGACGTTCAGGCGATGCACCAGCAGCGACTTGTCCAGCGGCAACTTGATGTCGCGCGACAAGAGGCGGGCGCAGATCAGGTTGTTCGGGCTCATGGCAACGATGCCCAGCGGCTTGCCGCTGGCCGCTTCGAGGATCGCCTGGTCGCCGGCCTTGAAACCGTGCAAAGGAGTAGCGGCTACATCGATTTCGTTGCTATAGACCCACAAATGGCCGTTTCGCAGGCGACGGTCGGCGTTGGCTTTGAGGCGCAGGCTAGGCAGGGACATGACGTCGCTCCGGAAAAAAGAGCGGGAGTATAGCGTGTTGCGCACGGCCACGGTTTGGCGGATGGACATGCGGTGAGGAAGGCCCGGGCATTTGATGAAACTTCAGGTGATGGACCGGCCGAGGTGTCGGATCCAACTTTATAAGGGTTAGAATCGCCGCCTGTCCCAGAGTGTGTACTTATGTCCCCAGAGCTGACTTCCGAACAGATTCAACAGTCCCTGCAAGGCATCAGCGTGCCGGCCCAGCCGCAGATCATGGTGGATTTGCAGATGGAACAGTACATGCCCGATCCGGATCTGGAGGTGATCGCGAAGCTGATCTCCCAGGACCCGGGCCTCTCTGGTGCCTTGTTGAAAATCGTCAACTCGTCGTATTACGGCTTGAGCAACAAAATCGCCTCGATTCAGCGTGCGGTGAATCTGCTGGGCAGCCGCTCGATCATCAACCTGATCAACGCGCAGTCGATCAAAGGCGAGATGAACGACGACACCATCGTTTCCTTGAATCGATTCTGGGATACCGCTCAGGACGTGGCGATGACCTGCCTGACCCTGGCAAAGCGCATCGGCACCCAGGCCGGCGATGAAGCCTACGCCCTGGGCCTGTTCCACGATTGCGGCGTGCCGCTGATGCTCCAGCGCTTCCCTAATTACATGACCGTTCTGGAAGAGGCATACGCCAGTGCCAGCGCCGAATGTCGGGTGGTGGACACTGAGAATCGGGTGTTCAATACCAATCATGCGGTGGTGGGTTATTACACCGCCAAATCCTGGCGCCTGCCCGAGCATGTGACCGCCGCCATCGCCAATCACCACAATGCGTTGGCGATCTTCAGCGATGAGTCGTCGCGCAACAGCCAGCTGAAAAACCTGCTGGCGATCCTGAAAATGGCCGAGCACATTTGTGCGTCCTTCCGGGTGCTGGGCAACCAGCGTGATGACCACGAGTGGAACAGCATCGCACCGCTGGTTCTTGATTATGTCGGCCTCTCGGACTACGACTTCGAGAGCCTCAAACAAACGATTCGTGACCTTGGCGCTCACCGCTGAGCGTTGCACAGCCTGATTCGAGAGCACCATGCCGGAACTGCCTGAAGTCGAAACCACTCGCCGCGGAATTGCGCCACACCTGGAAGGCCAGCGCGTCAGCCGGGTGATCGTGCGTGAGCGGCGCTTGCGCTGGCCGATTCCCGAAGACCTGGATGTGCGGCTGTCTGGCCAGCGCATCGTGCTGGTGGAGCGACGCGCGAAGTACCTGCTGATCAATGCCGAAGTCGGCACGCTGATCAGCCATTTGGGGATGTCGGGAAATCTGCGTCTGGTGGAAATCGGCACGCCGGTGGCCAAGCATGAACATGTGGACATCGAACTGGAATCCGGCCTGGCCTTGCGTTACACCGACCCGCGACGATTTGGCGCGATGCTCTGGAGCCTCGATCCGCTCAACCACGAGTTGTTGATTCGCCTGGGGCCGGAGCCGTTGACCGACCTGTTCGACGGGGAACGCTTGTTCCAGCAGTCCCGCGGGCGATCCATGGCGGTCAAACCGTTCATCATGGACAACGCGGTGGTGGTCGGCGTGGGCAATATCTACGCCACCGAAGCGTTGTTCGCCGCTGGTATCGACCCGCGTCGCGAGGCCAAAAGCATCTCTCGGGCGCGTTATCTGAAACTGGCGATCGAGATCAAGCGCATCCTCGCTGCCGCTATCGAGCGCGGCGGCACCACACTGCGAGACTTTATCGGCGGTGACGGTCAGCCGGGTTATTTCCAGCAGGAACTGTTCGTGTACGGCCGTGGCGGTGCGCCCTGCAAGGTCTGCGGCACGGAGCTGCGGGAGGTGAAGCTCGGGCAGCGCTCCAGCGTCTTTTGCCCGCGCTGTCAGAGCTGAAACGCCCAGGGTCTATAGTCAGTGTTCTGACTGCCTAGCCCAAGGACCGTGCCATGAACCTGTTTCGAACCGTTGTCGCCGTTTTGCTGCTGAGCGTCGGTGCGCCAGCGCTGGCAGCAAACACGGGCAGCGGCGACCCGCGTTACACCATCCAGAATCCCCCGGCGTACGCCATGATCGGCGATTTGCTGATTGCCCGACCTTTGCTGGTCGTGGCGACGGTGATTGGTGCCGGAGCGTTTGTGGTGTCGTTGCCGTTTACCGCATTGGGCGGCGGCGTCGGCGATGCGGGGCAGGCGTTGGTGGTCGACCCGGCGAAAGCGGCGTTCGTGCGGTGTCTGGGGTGTATTGGGGAGGGGTTTGAGCAGCGGGAGTGAAGTCAGTTACTTCTTTGGTGTGGCTGATGGCCTCATCGCGAGCAAGCTCGCTCCCACAGGTTTTATGCGGACCTTGTGGGAGCGAGCTTGCTCGCGATGGCGTCTTCAAAGTCGCCGAATGACTCAAGCCTTACCGGTAATGATCCGGTACTTCTCCATCAACTGCTCTTCAGTCTCCGGATGCGCCTCGTCCAGCGGAATGCAATCCACCGGGCACACTTGCTGGCACTGAGGTTCGTCGTAGTGGCCGACGCACTGGGTGCACAGGTTCGGGTCGATCACGTAGATCTCTTCGCCCTGGGAGATGGCGGCGTTCGGACACTCGGGTTCGCAGACGTCGCAGTTGATGCAATCGTCGGTGATGATCAGGGACATGCTAACTCCAGCCAGGGCGGAGGGCCCGGGCGCAATAAACCAATGCGCGCAATTGTGCCGCATTGGCGCCCGTAGTGCACGCGGGCGCGATCAAGGGAAAAGATCGTCCGAACGCGGCCCGAACCTTCGGCAGCTCCTACTTTTTAAAGCGCTCGTTCAGGGCGTCCGCCACCACAGGGTGGACAAACTTGGTGATATCGCCGCCCAGGGCCGCGATTTCACGCACCAGCGTCGAGGAAATGTACGAATAACGCTCGGACGGGGTAAGAAACAGACTTTCCACATCCGGCGCCAGTTGGCGGTTCATGTTGGCCAGCTGGAATTCGTATTCGAAGTCCGACACCGCACGCAAACCACGCAGGAATACGTTGGCGTTCTTCTCTTTGGCGAAGTGAGCCAGCAGCGTCGAGAAGCCGACGACTTCAACGTTGGGTAGATGTTTAGTGACCTCGCGGGCCAGCGCCACACGCTGTTCCAGGGGAAACAACGGGTTTTTCTTCGGGCTGGCGGCGACGGCGATGATCACGTGATCGAACAGGCGCGCGGCGCGTTCGACCAGATCGCCATGGCCCTTGGTAATAGGGTCGAAGGTACCTGGGTACAACACTCGGTTCATCGCGTCGTCCTGGCGGGAGTCCGTTGGGGAGTCGGATGGTATCGCAGCCTTCCCGGTCGGCCAAGTCGCCTTTTGGGTAAGAAAGCACTATAGACGATTGGAATATTCTCCATTTTCATGGGTTTTTCAAACGTTCGGCCAAAGAAGTTGCCAGCTGCGCCGTCAGCCCGTAGACCGACAATTGCGGGTTTGCGCCGATGCTGGTGGGGAACAGCGAGCCGTCATGAATCGACAGATTGCCTAACTGATGATGCCGGCCGAGGCTGTCGGTCACCGCATTTTTCGGGTCTTCACCCATGGCACAACCGCCCATCACATGGGCGCTGCCCAGGCGTGTGCGATACAGCTCAAGGTTCAGGCCGGCGATCAGCGTGCGCGCTTCGGCGAGGGTTTTCACGTAGCGAGCGTCGGTGTGCATTGGCATTACCGCATGGGCACCGCCCGCAAACTGGATCTCGGCCATGCTGTGGAACGCCCGACGTAATCCATCCCAGGCATAGGGTGAAACCTGATAGTCGAGCACCGGCGTGCCGTCACCGCGCAACTCGACGCTGCCGCCGGGGCTGTCCGGGTGAAAACCGTCCCTCAGCAACGCCAACATGGCGTGGGTGTGGGGCAGGTTTTCCATGTGTTGGGCGTTTTCCTTGCCGAAGCCGCCGAGCAGGGTCGCGGCCAGTGCCGGGTGCAGCGGCGGCACTTCGAGTTTGTAAGACATTTTTCCGGTGGTGCCGTCTTGCCATTGGAAATGGTCGGAATAGATCGACTGCGGCGCGCCATAAAACGGATTGATGACCTCGTCGAACAGCCCGGCGGACATGTTCACCAAGTGTAGAAAAGTCCGTTTACCCAGCCGTTTGTGCGGATCGGGCGCCTCGGAGCGCAAGAGCAGCGCCGGGCTGTTGATCCCGCCACCGGCCAGCACGTAATGCCGCGCCTTGACCGTGATCGTGTGTCCGTTAGGTGCGACGCAGCGGTCGTCCATCGCGACGCAGTGCAAGCCTGTGACCTTGTCGCCGCTGATCAAGAGCTTTTCGGCGCGAGCCAGATAGAGCAACTCGCCCCCTTTTTCCAAAGTCGCCGGGATGGTCGTGACCAGCATTGATTGCTTGGCGTTGGTCGGGCAGCCCATGCCGCAGTAGCCAAGGTTCCAGCAGCCACGCACGTTGCGCGGGATCACATGCCAGGCGTAGCCGAGTTTTTCGCAGCCCTTGCGGATCACGTCGTTGTTGGCGTTGGGCGGGATCATCCAGGGGGCGACGCCCAGGCGTTGTTCCATTTTCTCGAACCACGGCGCCATCTCGGCCGGCGTATGGCCTTTGACGTCGTGTTCCTTGGCCCAGTGGTCGAGGGTCGGGTCCGGTGTGCGAAAACTTGAGGTCCAATTGATCAGCGTGGTGCCGCCCACCGCCCGGCCCTGAAGGATGGTGATTGCGCCGTCCTTGCTCATGCGGCCAATACCTTCCTGATAGAGGCTGGTGTAGGCCTGGTCTTCGAGCATCTTGAAGTCGCTGCTGGTCTTTAGTGGGCCTTCTTCGATCAGCAATACTTTGTAGCCCGCGGCGCTGAGGATTTCGGCGGTGGTGCCGCCGCCCGCGCCGCTGCCGATAATCGCCACGTCCGCTTCGAGGGTCAGGTCCTGGGTCAGTTTTGAACCGTTGTAGGTTTTCCAGCCACGGGCCAGGCCTTCGCGGAACGGATCAGGTACGGGCATCTTCAGGTTCTCTTTTTATTATTGGGGGTGTGGGCGGGCCGATCTCAAACGGTAGGCGGTCCGGGATACCCGCAATGCACCCATGATTCCGACCGGCTGTACCACGCCATCATCACCAGTTGCAGCAATGAGCTGTGACCCATGCGCAGCAGACTTAACGAGCTGTTTTCCCAGCGATCGAGAAAGTGCCGGATCTCGTCGGCACTGGCGTTTTCCCAACTGCCCCAAATCCCGGTCAGTGGTCCGCGAGTCACGGCCATCCCCAGCACATCGAACAATTGCTGAGTGAGCTTGAGCATTTCCGGCGACAAGTGATTGAGGTCGATATCCAGGGTTTTAAGGGTGCCATCGACGGCCTCGGGCATTTTCTCTTCAGCCACGGCGCCGTCGAGCATGACCGGAATCAGCGCCCGCAAGAACAGCAGATCGCCACTGCGTAGAATCACAAAACCATTGGCCGGCACGCTCGATGAGCAGCCGCCGAGGCTCGCTCCCAAACCGGCGGTGGCGAGAAAAGCGCTGGCGCCCAGGCTGAATTTAAGCATGCCGCGCCGTGACAACGCGGGTGTGTCGGACAGGCTTTGGCTCATTATTGTTATTACCCGACGGTAATGATCGTTAGCGGATAAACAGCTTCTGAATCAGCTTCTGAATGGATTTTCCGTACGGCGGATAGATCAATTTCGCCGCATTGAACCGCTGTTTGATCAGCACACCTTTGGCTTTGCTGAAGGTCAGAAAACCTTCGTGGCCGTGGTAATGACCCATGCCCGACGCGCCGATCCCGCCGAATGGCATGTCGTCCTGAGCGACGTGCAGCAGGGTGTCGTTCAGGCACACGCCGCCGGAATGGGTTTCGTGAAGTACGCGGTGTTGCTCACGCTTGTCGTAGCCGAAGTAGTACAGGGCCAGCGGACGGGGTCGTTCATTGATATAGGCAAAGGCCTGATCCAGATCCTTGTAGGGAACGATCGGCAACAGCGGACCGAAGATTTCGTCCTGCATCACCATCATGTCGTTGCTGACGTTGAGCAGCAGGCTGTGGCTCATGCGGCGCCCCTGGCCCTTGTCGAACAGCGGAATCAGCAGCGCGCCCTTGCTGGTGGCGTCGCTGATGTAGCCGTTGAGGCGCGCCAATTGACGGTCATTGATGATCGCTGTGTAGTCCGGGTTGTCGGTCAAGGTCGGATAAAACCCGCGAACCGCCTGACGATAGGCTTCGACGAACGCTCCGACGCGATCTTCCGGCACCAGCACATAGTCCGGGGCCACGCAGGTCTGCCCGGCGTTGAGCGTCTTGCCGAAGGCGATGCGTTCGGCAGCGTCCTTGAGCGGCACGTCGCGCGACACGATGGCCGGCGATTTGCCGCCGAGTTCGAGGGTCACCGGGGTCAGGTTTTCGGCCGCTGCACGCATCACGTGTTTGCCGATGCTGGTGGCGCCAGTGAATAGCAGGTGATCGAAACGCAATCTGGAGAACGCTACACCGATATCGGCTTCGCCCAGTACTACGCAGACCAGGTCTTGCGGGAAGATCCGGCCCAGCAGTTCCTTGAGCAACAAACCGGTGGCGGGGGTCGATTCGCTGAGCTTGAGCATCACCCGATTGCCCGCCGACAACGCGCCTACCAATGGCCCGATGGCCAGATACAGCGGGTAGTTCCACGGCACGATCACCCCGATCACACCCAACGGTTGATAAATGACTTTGGCCGCTGCGGGTTGAAAGGCAATCCCGACCTTGCGCTTCGACGCCTTCATCCAGCCTTTGAGGTGCTGACTGGCGTAGTGAATGCCGTGCAGGCTGGGCATCAGTTCGGCGAGCAGGGTTTCATCGGCGCTGCGATGGCTGAAATCCTGGCTGATGGCATCGATCAGTGCCTGACGCTCATTGCTTAACAGATCGCGCAGAGCTTTCAGCCATTGTTGGCGCTGGGCGGCGGGCGGCATCGGGTTGGCGGCATACGCTGCGCGTTGAGCGTCGAACAGGGTCTGGAGCTCGTCCAGGGGCTGCTGCAGGTTCTGCAAGTAGGCGATGTCAGCAGTCATGGTCGGCTCCGGATTTATTGTAATGAGGAACTTTTTAGAGTCTATGCTCTATAAAGTCAAATGACATCCTGGCGCAGCTTTGTTTTATCCACTCGCGGTTAGGTCGTAAGATGCCCATCAACGCATTCTGAATTAAAGCCCAAGCCATGGCCCCTCGGATCAAAACCAGCGAGCGCATCGTGCAGAACAGCCTGGAGCTGTTCAATCAGCAGGGTGAACGCAGCATCAGCACCAACCACATTGCTGCCCACATGGAAATTTCCCCGGGCAACCTGTACTACCACTTCCCCAACAAGCAGGCGATCATCGCCGTGCTGTTCAGTGAATACGAAAGCCTGGTGGACAGCTTCCTGCGCCCGCCCCAGGGGCGCGCCGCCACGGTCGAGGACAAGCGCTTCTACCTCCAGGAGTTGCTGGCCGCGATGTGGCAATACCGGTTTTTGCACCGCGATCTGGAGCACTTGCTCGACAGCGATCCAGAGTTGGCCGCCCGTTATCGGCGCTTTTCCCAGCGCTGCCTGATCCATGGCACGCACATCTACGCGGGCTTCGTCGAGGCCGGCATCCTGCAAATGGACAAGGTTCAGATCGAATCCCTGACGCTCAATGCCTGGATCATCCTGACGTCCTGGGTGCGTTTTCTGTGCACCACCCGTGAAAACTCCAATCACCTGAGCGAACAGGCCATTAAACGTGGTGTGTACCAGGTGCTGGTGCTGGAGGCCGGTTTTGTCACGGACCAGTCTCGCGATGCGGTGAATGCGCTGTTCGAGGAGTTTTACGTGCCGCTGGCCCAAGCGCTGGAAGAAGTGGGGTAGAAAGTGCAGTAGGATCAACCATCGCCTAATCACAGGAGCCCGTTATGCCCATTGCGCAACTGATCAGCCCGCAAGCGTTGGACCTGAAAAAGGAGCAGCCGGGGCTGGTGATTCTGGATTGTCGTTTTGCCCTCGAGGACCTGGATTACGGTCAGCGCAGTTATGCCGAAGGGCATATTGCCGGGTCGAGCTTTGCCGATCTTGAGCGTGATTTGAGTGGGACAGTGATCAAGGGTGTGACCGGGCGGCATCCGTTGCCAGAACCTGAAGAATTGATCGAACGTCTGCAAGCCTGGGGCGTCAACGCCGACAGCGATGTGATTTTGTACGACGACGGTCCGGGTGCGTTCGCGGCGCGGGCCTGGTGGTTGCTGGCCTGGCTGGGCAAACGTGACGGCGTGTTTATTCTGGATGGCGGACTCAAGGCCTGGCACGCGGCCGGTTTGCCCCTGAGTCTTGATGCGCCGCAGATTGAACGGGGCACCTTTACGGGCTCGCCGGACAACGCGCTGATCTTGAGCGCCGAACAGCTCCAGCAACGTCTCGGCCAGCCTGAGCTGACCTTGCTCGATGCCCGCGGATTGCCGCGTTTCAAGGGTGAAGTAGAGCCGATCGACCCGATTGCCGGGCACATCCCCGGCGCGCAATGTGCGGCGTTCACCGACAACCTGGGCAGCGACGGGCGTTTTCTGCCGGCCGATCAGCTCAAACAGCGTTTTGCCGAGAAGCTCGGTGATCGTTCGCCGACCGATCTGGTGGCGTACTGCGGTTCTGGCGTGACGGCCTGTCACAACCTGTTTGCGTTGTGTCTGGCCGGGTATCCGCTGGGGTCGTTGTATGCCGGTTCATGGAGCGAGTGGATCAACGATCCTGCGCACGGCATCGCCATCGGCGAATAAACGCTTAACCCATGTGGGAGCGAGCCTGCTCGCTCCCACATTTTGATCTTCGTCGTTATCAATATCCCGGTAACTGCCGGGCGCTGCGATATGCGCCCGGCCCGACACCGTAAACCTGCTTGAACTGCCGGCTCAGATGACTCTGGTCAGCAAACCCCAGCTGCGTCGTCACTTCCAGCGGCAAACAACCGTTCTGTAACAGCACTCGCGCCCGAGCGATGCGCTGTTGCATCAGCCAGGTGTGCGGCGGCATGCCAGTGGCGCGGCGGAACACCCGGGCGAAGTGGAAGGGTGAAAGGTTGACCGCTGCGGCCAGTTCTTCCAGCGAGGGCGGCGTCGCCAACTGTGTTTGCAGCAGATCCTTGGCCAGCGTCACCGCCCGATGTTCCTTGCCCGGCTTGCCTGCAATCGGCACCGCTGCGTGCCGTTGCAGCAGCGACAGCATCATTTCCCGCCAGACCGTTTGTTGTTGCAAAGCAGTGGACGGACTTTCCAGGAGACGATGCAGTTGGCAGAAACCCTTCACCAGATCCGGATCGCGATACAGCGTGGCGCCAAACGCCGGCAAGTTGTTGGTCGGCAGTTCCAGCTCCGCCAACAGAGACAGTATCTGACCGCTGTCCGGATAGAACGCCCGATACAACCAACCATCCTCCGTGCCTTTATGGCCGGTGTGCAGTTCGTCCGGATTGATCAGCACCAGCGTGCCGCTGCCGGCCAGGTGTTCGGCACCGCGATAGCGATAGCGTTGGGCGCCGGCCATGATCATGCCGATCACATAACCGTCATGCACATGGGGCGCGAAACGGTGTTCGATGTAGCGCGCGGACAATAACTCGACGCCGGCCAGTGGCGCTGTTTGCCAGAATCGGATCGACTCACCCTGATCGACGCCCATGGCCTTACTGACGACCCGCGGCGGTCAACCACTGCGGGATGCGGCGTTCCAGGTAGTAGCCCGGTTGCCGGAACGAACCATCGACGAAGCCGACATGCCCACCCTTGGTCTGTAACTCGAATTGAGTGCAGGCGGACAATTCGTCCGCTTGCGGCAGGCTATGAGGAAATACAAACGGGTCATCGGCCGCTTGAATGATCAGGGTCGGCGTACGAATCTCGCCAAGGAAGTAGCGACTCGAAGCGCGGCGATAGTAATCCTTGGCATCGGCGAAACCGTTCAGCGGCGCGGTGACCCGGCCATCGAAATCCCAGAACGTGCGCATGTTCTCCAGCGAGCCCAGCGCGGCCAATGCCGCCAGACCATCCTCGCGCCCGTCATGCTGGAATCGTCGCTGCTTGTTCTTGATATAGGCCACCATCTGCCGCATGAAATGCGCCTGATAGACCTTGGAGAAACCCTGGCCAATACGGTCGGCGCATTGATCGAGACGAAACGGCACCGACACCGCCACCGCACCGACCACGCCGCTGTCACGGCCGGATTCCCCCAAGTGCTTGAGCAATACATTGCCGCCCAGGGAATAGCCGACCGCATACAACGGCGCGAGCGGTCGTTGGGCTTTCAGGTGTTTGATGGTTTCGGCCAGGTCTTCACTGACGCCGGAGTGGTAACTGCGCGGCAACAGATTCGGCTCGCCCGAACAGCCGCGCCAGTTCAGTGCGACGCTGGCCCAGCCTTGATCTCCCAAGACTTTTTGCAGGCCAGCCACATAGGGCGAGTTCGACGAACCAGTCAGCCCGTGCAATACCAGCACCAACGGCGCGTCGGCTGTATGAGGGCCGTGCCAGTCGAGATCAAGGAAGTCGCCATCGTCGAGCCAAAGCCGTTCGCGTGTGCGGTCGATATGCGTGGTTTTACGCCACAGCGGCCCCCACAAGGTTTGCAAGTGCGGGTTGCCAAGGCCGATGGCCGGGGTGAAGCGTTCGCTGGGCTGGAGCACGAAGTTTCTCTAAAAGGTCAAACAGTCGGCGTCAGGGCCGAAAAGCGTGGCCATGGCGCCTGTGTCCAAAGAAACTAACTTGCCACAATCCCCGTCTCGGCGCGACACATGCTCTGCGGCACCTCGTTGGTCGGGAGAGGCAGAGGCTGTTGTTCTACGGTCGGGCCTATGGTCACCACCGACCATTGGTCCGCGTCAAAGTGCTTGTTCAAGGCTGCTTTGATTTGCGCAACGGTCAATGTCTGAGCCTGTTCGATTGAAAAATCCAGATCGAGCGGCAAGTCGTATTGGTTGATGTTGACCAGTAGATCGAGAATCTGTGAATTGCTGGCGCTGTTCAACGCGCTGCTGCTGCGCAGTTGGCGCAGGGTGTCGTCGAGTTCCTGTTGTGTCGGACCCGTTTGCAAGTAGTCGCGATACATTGACTGCACCAGCTTCACCGCCCCTTCGCTGAACTGTGGGCTGGTATTCAGGCTGATGACGGCAGTACCGCCTTCCTGCCAGAGGGTGTTCTCCAGTTGCACGACATAGGTCAAACCGCGTTTTTCTCTCAGCTCCGTCATCAGTCGCGAAGAGACTTTCTGCCCACCGAAAATCATATGGGCCACTTTCAGCGCCATGTAATCGGGGTGCTGCGGTGTCACACCGGGCTGCCCCAGCATGATCTGCGTCTGACTCAGGGGGCGCTCGATATGTCGTGACGTCGCAACACCCTGTCGCCGCGGGAGCGGAATCACGGGAGCCATTTTGGAACCTGCTGGCAGCGCGTTGAAAACCTGCATGCTCATCGCCTGAGCCTGTTCCAGTGTCAGGTCGCCGACCAGCGTAATCAGCACATTCGCCGCGCTATAGGCTTGCCGATGGAACGCCTGGACCTGTTCCCGAGAGAGCGCAGCCAGGCTTTCTTCTGTGCCATAGACTGGTTGGGCGTAAGGGTGTCCAGCCATTAGCAAGTCATTCATGGCTTGGGTGATTTGTGAATCGGGATTCTGCTGCTGGGTCTTGAGTAAGTCGGTCAGTTCTTTTTTGACGTTGACCAGTGCTTTGTCGGTCAGCAGGGGTTGGCCAAGTATCTGGGTAAACAGCAACAGCGCCGGGTCGCGCTTATCGTTGGCAGTCAGGCTGCGCAAGGACAATGAGGCCCGATCCTGCTCGATTTTCATGTTGGTTTTTGCGCCAAGGCCGTCAAAGGTTTCGGAAATCGCGGAGAGATCCTTGCCTGGTACGCCTTCGTTAAGCAGGCTGAACGTCGTTGCCGCCAGACCGGAATGCTCACCATCTCGTGTGCTGCCGGCAGGGAAACTGACATGCAGGTCGAACATCGGCAGTTCTGGAGTGCGAATAAACAGCACCTTGCCACCGGCCGGCGATTTCCAACCGTGGATTTTCAGGGTGCGCAAGGCTGCTGCCTGCGCGTCCAGCTCTGCCAGAGATTGCAGACGTGAAGACTGAACCACAGCAGGAAGCTGTGATTCGGTGTCGGCCAAGGCCAGACAGCCTTGCAGGCCTGCGATCACTAACAGCCACAGTGTCACGCAGGTGACCTTATTCATCGTTTTTCTCCACGAGGATATGGGCGGTGCTCAGGCGTTGTCGGGTCAGGTACGTCCGCGCGACGTGCTGAATGTCTGCGGGGGTTACCTGATTCAGTTCTTTGACACCCTCTTCCATCAGTCGCCAGGAAAGGCCGATGCTCTCAAGTGCACCGAGGTGATCCGCCTGGTTTTCAATGTTGTCGCGGGCGTAGATCTGCCCGGCGATCAGCAGGGTGCGGGCGCGCTCCAGTTCGACGCTGTCGGGCGGTGCGGACTTTAGTTCGTCGAGCAGTTCCCAGATGCGGGCCTGGGCTTGATCAAGGCTTTCGTTGCGTTGACTGTGGAGCTGGGCGGTGAGGGTAAGAACACTGTCACCTCGATAAAGCGCGTTGTATTCGGACGAGGTGCTGGAAAACAACCTGTCGGTAAATTGCAGGCTTTTACGCAGGCGTGCGCTGTTCGAGCCGGCCAGCAAGGTGTTGAGCAGCCTTAATGCATGTGCCGTTCGACGATTTTCGACGGTGGCAAGGCTCGGGACATTGAACGACATGATCAATCGAGGCGCCGGGATCGCCTGGTGCAGGATGATTTTCCGCTCTCCGGGCTCGGCCAACTCCATCGATGTCCTTGCCGCGACAAACGGTCTGGCCGCCAGTACGCCGAAGTAGCGCTCGACCAGGGGCTTCACCTTTTCCAGCGTGACGTCACCGACAATGACGAGCGTGGCATTACCGGGGGCGTAGTGGGTCTGGTACCAGTGACGCACATCATCAGCGTTCAGGCGTTGCAAGTCGTGCATCCAGCCGATGATTGGCGCGCCATAGCTGCTGGCGGGAAAGGCGATGCTGGTGAGGTGGTGTTGTGCGATTGCGTCGAGATCATCGTCGACCCGTAGTCGCCGTTCTTCCTGAATGACAGCCAGCTCCGGAATAAAATCCTCGGCTCGCAAATGAGCCGTCGAGATCATGTCGGCCATCAACTCGAAGGCGACGCCCAGCTGGTGAGGCTGCACGGTCTGGTAGTAGGTGGTGACGTCCTTGTCGGTAAAGGCGTTATGTGAAGCGCCCAGCTTGTCCAGAATGGCGGAAGCTTCACCTGCACAGGTCTTGCTGCTGCCTTTGAAGAGCATGTGCTCCAGCGCGTGGGACAAGCCGGACTTCCCCGGCGGTTCATCGCTGGAGCCGACCTTTACCCAGAATTGTGAGGTCACCACTGGGGCGCGATGGTCCTCGTGCACCACAACTTTCAGGCCGTTGCTTAACGTGAATTCGTGGGTCGGTTTTGCGGGTTCGGCCAGTGCCGTGAAGGGCAGTAACCAGGAAAAGAGCAGCATCCTGCTGCGGGAGATGTTCATCCGTGTTCATCCTCAGTGGTTTACGGAAATTGCGTAAACCACTGTGGAGACATGGACGAGGCCGTTGGCGGTAATTATTTACCGCGCTTGATGCCTTGTTTCAGGCTACGTTGCGATGACAGTTTCAGTTTGCCAGCGGGCTGCGCTGCCACAACGCGTAATACACTCGCCCGGATTTCTGCTCGCGGTGCAGGCGCCAGTTCGCCGGCAATCCAAGCATCGAAGGGGCGTTTTCGCTTTCGGTGTAGATCCAGGCGTCATCGGCCAGCCATTGGCGCTCTTCGAGCAAGGCGCAAACGCCCGGCAACAGGTTCTGGTTGAACGGCGGATCGAGGAACACCAGGTCGTACGCAGTCGCTGTCTGGGTTTCCAGGTAGCGCAGGGCGTCGGCAGTCTGCACTTGGCCGGTGGTGCAGCGCAGTGTGCCCAGATGTTCCTTGATGCTGGCAACCGCGATGTTGCTGGCGTCCAGCGCCTGACCCATGGCCGCGCCACGGGACAAGGCTTCGAGGAACAACGCGCCGCTGCCGGCGAACGGGTCCAGGACCTTGGCGCCAGCGACATACGGCGCGAGCCAGTTGAACAGGGTTTCACGCACCCGGTCCGGGGTCGGGCGCAAGCCCGGTGCATCCGGGAAGCTGAGCTTTCGGCTGCCCCATTCACCGCCGATGATGCGCAGTTGGTTCACGCCGTTATGGACGTTATGTACGGGTTTTTTAGGACGAGTGGCCATTAATGCTCCGGAACCCCGAGCGGTTGCTCGGCAGGTTTATCAGTTGGGGCCGGTAACGGCTTTTGCGGCACGGTCGGGCCAGCGCTGACGATGACCATTTTGTCCGTGCTCAAGTGTTTGTTCAGTGCGGTTTTGACCTGCTCGACCGTCAGGCTCTGGGACTCGCGCATAAAGTCATCCAGGTAACTCAGCGGCAGGTTGTAGAAACCCATGGCGCCGAGTTGGCCGACGATATCGGCGTTGCTGGCGGTGGACAGCGGAAAGCTGCCGGCCAGTTCACGCTTGGCGTCGTCGAGTTCTTTCTGGGTCGGGCCGGTTTTAAGGTAGTCGGCGAGCACATCCTGAACCAGTTTCAACGTACCTTCGCTCATCTCGGCGCGGGTTTGCAGGTTGATCATGAACGGGCCGCGAGCCTGCATCGGGGTGAAGCCCGAATAGACGCCGTACGTCAGGCCGCGTTTCTCGCGCACTTCGCTCATCAACCGGGTGCCGAAACCACCGCCACCGAGGATCTGGTTGCCCATGGACAGTGCAGCGTAGTCCGGGTCGTCGCGGTCGATGCCCAATTGCGCGAGCATCAGGTTGGTCTGCTTGGACGGGAACTCGATGTGGCCGATGCTGGCTTTCGGCTCCTCCGGTTGCGGGATTCTCGCCAGTTCAGGGCCTTTTGGCAGCGCGCTGGAGACTTGTGCGGCAATCGCTTCGGCCTCGGTGCGAGACAGGTCGCCCACCAGCGCAATCACCACGTTGCCAGCCGCATAGGCTTTTTCATGGAACGCTTTCAGTTGAGCCAGTGTGATGGCTGGAACGGTTTTCGCCGTGCCGTCGCTGGAATGTGCATACGGGTGTTCACCGTACAGACGGTTCATCAGCTCCAGGCTCGCCAGTTTGCCCGGGTTCTGCTTTTGGTATTCGAAGCCGGCGAGCATCTGGTTCTTGATGCGCGCAAAGGAATCGGCCGGGAAGGTCGGTTTGCCGACGACGTCAGAGAACAACTTCAGGGCCGGTTCGCGTTTGTCCGCGGCGCTGAGGCTGCGCAGGGAGGCCAGAGCCATGTCTTTAAACGCGCCGTTGCCAAAGTCTGCACCCAGGCCTTCGAAGCCTTGAGCGATAGCGCCAACATCTTTACCGGCCACGCCTTCGTTGAGCATGGCGTTGGTCAGCACGGCGAGGCCGGGTGCGTCGCCGTCCTGGCTGCTGCCGGCGGCGAAGATCAGGCGCATGTCGAACATCGGCAGCTCCCGGGCTTCAACGAACAGCACCTTGGCGCCCTCGGCGGTTTTCCAGGTCTGCACGTCCAGGGTACGGTGGCTTGGCGCTTTGCCGTCGAGTTCGGTCAGTGATTGCAGTTTCTGGCTGACCTTGGCCTTGTCGAGGGCTTCGCTGGCTTTGGATTCGTCGGTCTTTGAGAAGTAAAACGCGGCAGACCCGATCAAGGCGACAGCGATCAGGCCAATCAGCGCCAGGCGCGGTTTTTTACGCTCACTCATGAGTCGTCTCCTCTGGCAGTACATGGGCGACGCTGAGACGTTCGCGGGTGAAATACAGCTTGGCGGCTTTCTGGATGTCTTGCGGGGTCACGCTTTCCAGTTCGGCGAGTTCGGTGTCCATCAGTTTCCACGACAGACCGACGGTTTCCAGTTGGCCAATGGCGGTGGCCTGGCTGGTGATCGAGTCACGCTCGTAGACCAGGCCGGCGATGACCTGTGCGCGGACGCGTTCCAGTTCTTCAGCGGACGGCGCGGTGGTTTTCAGCTGTTCGAGCAGCTTCCACAGGCCAGCTTCGGCTTGAGCCATGGTTTTGTTTTTCTGGGTATTGGGCGTTGCCGACAAAGTGAACAGGCTGTCGCCACGGGTATAGGCGTCGTAGCTCGACGAGCCGCCGGACACCAGCTCTTCGCCGCGCTCCAGTTGCGTCGGGATACGCCCGCTGTAGCCGCCGTCGAGCAGGGCGGAGATCAGGCGCAAGGCGTTGACCGAGCGTTTGTCTTCAGCGGTGGCGATGCTTGGCACGTTGAAACCCAGCATCAGGCTTGGCAGTTGGGTCTGCACATGCAGGGTGATCTGGCGTTCGCCGGGTTCGGCCAGTTCCAGCGGGATTTTCGCCGGTGGCACATCACGTTTGACGATTGGGCCAAAATAGCGCTGGGCCAGGGTTTTGACCTCGTCCGGGGTCACGTCGCCCACCACCACCAACGTGGCGTTGTTCGGCACGTACCAGGATTGGTACCAGTGGCGCAGCTCTTCGACTTTCATGCGGTCCAGGTCAGCCATCCAGCCGATGGTCGGCGTGTGGTAACCGCTGGCCGGGTAGGCCATGGCCTTGAAACGTTCGTAGGCCTTGGACATCGGCTTGTCGTCGGTGCGCAGGCGACGTTCTTCTTTAATGACTTCGATCTCGCGGGAGAACTCGTCGGCTGGCAGACGCAGGCTGGCCATGCGGTCGGCTTCCAGCTCGAAGGCCACGCCCAGACGGTCGCGGGCCAGCACCTGGTAATACGCCGTGAAGTCATCGCTGGTGAACGCGTTCTCTTCGGCGCCGAGGTCGCGCAGGATCAGCGACGCTTCGCCGGGGCCGACTTTCTCGCTGCCCTTGAACATCATGTGTTCCAGAGCGTGGGACAAACCGGTCTGGCCCGGTGTCTCGTAGCTTGAGCCGACCTTGTACCAGACTTGGGAAACCACCACTGGCGCACGATGGTCTTCGCGCACGACGACCTTCAGGCCGTTATCAAGGGTGAATTCGTGGGTGGGTTGTGGATCGGCAGCCAGGGCCGAAAGGGGCAGACAAACTGTGCTGAGCAGCAGGCCTGCAGCGCGGCGGGCTAGAGCATTCATTCGTTTTTAAACCTTTGGGGCTGCCCGCTTGGTCTTAGCGTCGGCGGGCGAGAGGGTGCTAGGATACTGATCCGTTTTACTGGCGGCCACGCCTATCAGGCCTTTGATCGGTCAGCAGGTTGTTTGGGTTTACGGCGGAAGCTCTAAGTTTGTCAGCTAAACTCTGTGTTTTCGCCGACGATGCCGTTCCAGTCCTTCGTATTAGTCGACCTTTGAGGTGCTGTTGGCATCTCGACAAAATGTTGCGCATGAACAAGCTGGGTCAATCGCAGTCTGTTCTGCATCGAATATTTATTTGCCGGGGCGCCCTTTGGCGCGTCGCTACTGTGAGATAGCCGTCCTCCATGTTTGGTTCCAACGACGACAAGAAAGCCCCAGCTGCGGCTGGCGAGAAGAAAAGCCTGTTCGGATGGCTGCGCAAAAAGCCGCAGGAACCCGTCGTCGAACAGCCACAGCCACTTCCTGAGCCCACGCCCGCGCCGGTAATAGAAGAAGAGCTTGCGCCGATTGTCTTGCCGATCGCCGAGCCGGCGCTGCAACCGATCATCGAGCCTGAGCCTGAGCCTGATGTCGTCGTCGAAGTCGTGGCCCAGGTGCCGCTCACGCCCGTTGCCGAGCCATGGCTGACGTTGCCAGTGGCGGAAGAGCCAGTGGCATTGGTCGAAAATGAGCTGGCGCCCCACGTAACGCCGCCGATTCCGGCACCGACTGCGTTTGCTCCTGAGCCCGTTCAGCCACCAGTGGTTGAGCCGGTTGTCGCGCCGGTGGTGGTAGCCGAGCCTGAACCGGTTGTTCCGGAACTTGTGGTGCCCGCATTCGTTGCTCCGGTTGTTCAAGCGCCTGCACCGGTCGTCGCTCCCGTTGCCGCCGCACCTGTCATTCCCGTCGAAGCGCCTGCCGAGCCCACGCGTACCGAAGAAACCAAAGCCGGTTTCTTCGCCCGCCTGAAACAAGGCTTGTCCAAGACCAGCGCCAGCATCGGCGAAGGCATGGCCAGCCTGTTCCTGGGCAAGAAGATCATCGATGACGAACTGCTCGAAGACATCGAAACCCGCCTGCTGACCGCCGATGTGGGCGTCGAGGCGACTTCGGTGATCATTCAGCGTCTGACCCAGAAGGTCGCCCGTAAAGAATTGGCCGATGCCGATGCGCTGTACAAATCCCTGCAAGCGGAACTGGCGGCGATGCTCAAGCCCGTCGAGCAACCGCTGAAAATCACTTCGCAGACCAAGCCGTTCGTGATTCTGGTCGTCGGCGTCAACGGTGCCGGCAAAACCACCACCATCGGCAAACTGGCGAAGAAGCTGCAGCTCGAAGGCAAGAAAGTCATGCTCGCGGCCGGCGATACCTTCCGCGCCGCCGCCGTCGAACAATTGCAGGTCTGGGGCGAGCGCAACAAGATCCCGGTCATCGCCCAGCACACCGGCGCAGACTCGGCTTCGGTTATCTTCGATGCCGTGCAAGCGGCCAAGGCCCGGGGCATCGACGTATTGATCGCCGACACCGCCGGTCGCCTGCACACCAAAGACAATTTGATGGAAGAGTTGAAGAAGGTTCGCCGGGTTATCAGCAAACTCGACGCCGACGCGCCTCACGAGGTGCTGTTGGTGCTTGATGCCGGTACGGGGCAGAACGCAATCAGCCAGGCCAAACAATTCAACCAGACCGTCGAACTGACCGGCCTGGCGCTGACCAAGCTCGATGGCACCGCCAAAGGCGGGGTGATTTTCGCCCTCGCCAAGCAGTTCGGCCTGCCGATTCGCTACATCGGCGTCGGTGAAGGCATCGATGATTTGCGTACTTTTGAAGCAGAACCCTTTGTCCAGGCACTGTTTGCCGAGCGGGAGCGTTCATGATTCGTTTCGAACAGGTCGGTAAGCGCTACCCGAACGGTCACGTCGGCTTGCATGAGCTGAGCTTTCGAGTCCGTCGGGGCGAGTTTTTGTTTGTGACCGGCCACTCTGGCGCCGGTAAAAGCACCTTGTTGCGCCTGCTCCTGGCGATGGAGCGTCCGACCACCGGCAAATTGCTGCTGGCCGGGCAAGACCTGAGCACCATCAGCAACGCACAGATTCCTTACCTGCGACGCCAGATCGGCGTGGTGTTCCAGAATCACCAGCTATTGTTCGATCGCACGGTGTTCAACAACATCGCGCTGCCCTTGCAGATCCTTGGGCTTTCCAAGGCCGAGATCGCCAAGCGCGTGGATTCGGCGCTGGAGCGCGTGGCGCTGTCGGACAAAACTGATTTGTATCCTGGCGACCTGTCTACCGGTCAGCAGCAGCGCGTCGGCATCGCCCGCGCCATTGTTCACCGCCCGGCCTTGCTGCTGGCGGACGAACCGACCGGTAACCTCGATCCACGTCTGGCGGCAGAAATCATGGGCGTGTTCGAAGACATTAACCGTCTGGGCACCAGCGTGCTGATTGCCAGTCACGACCTGGCACTGATCGCCCGCATGCGCCACCGCATGCTGACCTTGCAACGCGGCCGATTGATTGGTGACGGGGAGGCCGGCGTATGAGTGCGACACGCAGCCCCAAGGTTTCCGAGCGCGTGGCCCCTAAGGCCGCCGATCAGCAACCGCAGAAGAAAAATCGCGACGATGATGACGGCCCGGATTTCGCCACACTGTTTCGTGCCTGGGTCGAGAGTCACCGTGCCAGCCTGCTCGATAGCTTGCGTCGTTTGGGCAAGCAGCCCATCGGTAGCTTCTTCACCTGCATGGTGATGGCGGTTGCTTTGAGTTTGCCGATGGGCCTGTCACTTTTGCTAAGTAACGTCGAGCGTCTCGGCGGTTCCTGGCAGCGTGCGGCGCAGATTTCCCTGTATTTGCAAATCGAGGCCAGCCCTTCTGAAGGCGAGTCGTTGCGCGAGCAGATCAAAGGCATGCCTGGCGTAGCTGATGCTGAATATGTCGGCCGCGATCAGGCGCTGGAAGAGTTTCAGCAGCAGTCCGGTCTGGGCGAGGCGCTCAAGGAACTGCCGGAAAACCCGCTGCCGGGCGTGGTTCTGGTGACGCCGAATGAGGTCGATAAGCCAGCCCTTGAAGCATTACGACAAAAACTTTCCGAGTTGCCCAAGGTACAACAGGCGCAACTTGATCTAGTCTGGGTCGAGCGTCTGGCAGCCATCCTCAAGCTGGGTGACCGTTTTGTCTTCGGTCTGACCGTGCTTCTGGTTTCTGCATTACTTTTGGTGATAGGCAATACCATTCGTCTTCATATTGAAAACCGCCGCACAGAGATAGAAGTGATTAAACTCGTCGGCGGCACTGACAGCTATGTGCGCAGGCCCTTTCTGTATATGGGTGCGCTTTATGGCTTCGGTGCGGGGATTCTTTCCTGGGGCGTATTGGCGTTCGGCCTTGATTGGCTGAACGACGCGGTGGTTGGGCTGGCCGGTCTGTACGGCAGTGATTTTGCGCTGGCCGGAGTGCCAGTTGCCGACGGTCTGTCTCTCTTGCTTGGCGCGGTGCTGTTGGGGTATATCGGTGCATGGATTGCAGTCGCACGCCACCTGAGGGAGCTTGCGCCTAAGTAGTATCATTTTGCTCGTATTGACCTTTCAGCGTTTATGGGAACTTGTCTTTCGGTTTCCGGTCAATTTTCGCAGTGCTGAACTGCACGAGTTATGTAAGTGGGAGGTTTTTTCGTATGACCAATTCTTTGCAACCTGCATATGCTCTGGTCCCGGGTGCAAACCTGGAGGCCTATGTGCACACCGTGAACAGCATTCCATTGCTGACACCGGAGCAGGAGCGCGAACTGGCCGAGAGTCTCTATTATGAGCAGGATTTGGGGGCGGCTCGGCAGATGGTGCTCGCCCACCTGCGTTTTGTTGTACATATCGCCCGTAGCTATTCCGGTTACGGTCTGGCTCAGGCTGACCTGATCCAGGAAGGCAACGTCGGCCTGATGAAGGCCGTTAAGCGCTTCAACCCGGAAATGGGTGTGCGTCTGGTTTCGTTCGCTGTGCACTGGATCAAGGCGGAAATCCACGAGTTCATCCTGCGCAACTGGCGCATTGTGAAAGTCGCGACCACCAAGGCCCAGCGCAAGCTGTTCTTCAACCTGCGCAGCCAGAAGAAGCGTCTGGCGTGGCTGAACAACGAGGAAGTCCACCGTGTGGCGGAAAGCCTCGGTGTAGAGCCTCGGGAAGTGCGTGAGATGGAAAGTCGCCTGACCGGCCATGACATGGCCTTCGACCCGGCCGCGGAAGCGGACGACGACAGTGCTTTCCAATCGCCGGCCAACTATCTGGAAGACCACCGGTACGACCCGGCCCGTCAACTGGAAGATGCTGACTGGAGCGACAACTCGAACCACAACCTGCACGAAGCGCTTGAAGTGCTGGACGACCGCAGCCGTGACATCCTCTACCAGCGCTGGCTGGCAGAAGAAAAAGCCACGCTGCACGACCTGGCGCAGAAGTACAACGTGTCGGCCGAGCGTATTCGTCAGCTCGAGAAGAGCGCGATGAACAAGCTCAAGTTGTCGATTGCCGCCTAACCGCAGCTCCGGCATAAAAAAACGCCCCGATCATTGATCGGGGCGTTTTTGTTTGTACCCATTTTTCTGCATCACCCTGGTCCCCTGTGGGAGCGAGCTTGCTCGCGATAGCGGTTTATCAGTCAATACTTATAGCGACTGACCCGACGCTATCGCGAGCAAGCTCGCTCCCACAGGGGTTTTCGGTGTTCAGGAAATTGTGTTCAGCTACTCGGCCCAAGGCGCCCGCCGCGAATCATTGAGCCCTGCAAGGTAGCTGTCGCCACCGAGCTGACTCATCTGCTGTCGAATCCATCCCGCTCGCCGTGCGACATAGCTGGTTGGGTGACTGGCACTCCACACTCGCGGGTTAGGCAACACCGCCGCCAGCAAACTGGCCTGCTGCCGGGACAGCGAGCGAGCGCCGACGCCAAAGTGATGCCTGGCCGCTGCTTCCGCGCCAAACACCCCGTCATCCCACTCGACGCTGTTCAGATACACCTCAAGAATTCGCTGCTTGGGCCAGAACACTTCGATCAGCCCGGTAAACCAGGCTTCCAGGCCTTTGCGTAGCCAGCTGCGGCCGGACCACAGAAACAGATTCTTCGAGACCTGCTGACTCAAGGTGCTGGCGCCGCGAATCGTTCCGCCGAGTTCGTTGTGGGCCAGTGCGGCCTGGATCGCGCCAAAGTCAAAACCCCAATGCTCCGGGAATTTCTGATCCTCGCCGGCAATCACCGCGACTTTCAGGTCGTCAGAGATTTCATCCCAGGGTTTCCAGGTGCGTTGCAGGTCGATGGGCTCGCCGTCGAACCAGGATTCGACCTTGCGCTCGACCATCAACGCGGTTCCCGGTGGCGGTACCACGCGAAAGATCAGCACCAGCAATACGCTGCCACCCGCGAACCAGAGCAGGGCCTTCGTGAATCGTCGCAAAAATAAACGCAGCATAGAGATGGCTTGGCCGAACCCGTTGAGCGGGCCATTATACAGACCCTGTGGATCGAGTCTGACTGGAGTTCTTCATGCTGCGTGGCTTTCTGATGCTGGTCGCTTTCTTCGGCTTCACCGGCGTTGCCCTTGGCGCGTTTGCCGCCCATGGCTTGAAAAGCCGCCTGACGCCCGAGTACCTGGCGATTTTCCACACCGGCGTGACCTACCAATTGGTGCACACGTTGGCCTTGCTGGGCGTTGCACTGCTGGCCACACAGATTCCCGGTCGCCTGATCACGTGGGCGGGTGCATCATTTGTCATTGGCATACTGCTGTTTTCCGGCAGTCTGTACCTGTTGACCATAACCGGCGTCAGCAAGCTCGGGATCATCACCCCCTTCGGCGGCCTGGCATTTCTGGTCGGCTGGTTCTGCCTGGGGCTTGCCGCCTGGCGGTTGAGCTGACCGAGCAGTCCATTTCATGACGAATGGCTTGGGTCGCCAAGACTGATCGGGCTAGAATGCCAGCCCCTAAAAATGATGGCGGCATCCGGCATGCGCATTCAGTTGAACGGCGAATCCCTTGAACTGCCCGACGGTGAAACCGTTGCGGCCCTGCTGACCCGTCTGGAACTGACCGGACGCCGGGTGGCGGTCGAACTCAATCTGGATATCGTCCCGCGCAGCCAGCACGCAGAAACCACGCTGAACGACGGCGATTCCGTCGAAGTGGTACACGCTATCGGCGGCGGCTAGTCGTCCGGCCCTTATGGGCACAGAATTCTGCAAGAACCTCACCCCTACAGAGGATTTCCCATGAGCATCGTTCGTAGCGACAAGCCCTTCGTCCTGGCCGGTCGTACTTACCAGTCACGTTTGCTGGTAGGTACCGGCAAGTACCGCGACATGGAAGAAACCCGCCTGGCCATCGAAGCCTCGGGTGCCGAGATCGTCACCTTCGCCGTGCGCCGCACCAACCTCGGCCAGAACCCGGGCGAACCGAACCTGCTCGAAGTCCTGTCGCCGGATCGCTACACCTTCCTGCCTAACACCGCCGGTTGCTTCGACGCTACCGAGGCTGTGCGCACCTGCCGCCTGGCCCGTGAGCTGCTCGGTGGCCACAACCTGGTGAAGCTGGAAGTGCTGGCGGACCAGAAAACCCTGTTCCCCAACGTGATCGAAACCCTCAAGGCCGCCGAAGTGCTGGTCAAGGAAGGTTTCGACGTGATGGTCTACACCAGCGATGACCCGATCATTGCCCGTCAACTGGCGGAAATCGGCTGCATCGCGGTGATGCCGCTGGCCGGTCTGATCGGCACGGGTCTGGGGATCTGCAACCCGTACAACCTGCAGATCATCCTCGAAGAAGCCAAGATTCCGGTGTTGGTGGATGCCGGTGTCGGCACCGCGTCCGACGCCACCATCGCCATGGAGCTGGGTTGCGAAGCGGTGCTGATGAACTCGGCCATCGCCCATGCCCAGCAGCCGATCATGATGGCTGAAGCCATGAAACACGCCATCGTGGCAGGTCGCTTGGCCTACCTCGCCGGCCGCATGCCGAAAAAACTCTATGCCAGCGCCTCCTCGCCGCTGGATGGTCTGATCAAGTAAGAGCCATTGATGACTGAATCAAACGAAACGCCTATCCAGCCGGAAGAAGGCGAAGAGCGCCAACACCGCCGCATCAAGAGTTTCGTGATGCGCGCCGGGCGCATGACCGAAGGCCAGCAAAAAGGCCTGGAGCAGGGCACGCCGCTGTTCGTCCTGCCATTGGCCGATGCGCCGGTGGACTTCGACCAGGTGTTCGGCCGTTCGGCGCCGCGTTCGCTGGAAATCGGTTTTGGCATGGGCCATTCGCTGCTGGAAATGGCCGCAGCCTCGCCGGAGCAGGATTTCATCGGCGTGGAAGTTCACCGTCCGGGTGTCGGCGCGCTGCTCAATGGCGTGCTGACTCAGGGCCTGACCAACCTGCGGGTCTACGATTGCGACGCGATCGAAGTGCTCAATAATTGCGTGGCCGACAACAGCCTCGATCGCCTGATGCTGTTTTTCCCGGACCCGTGGCACAAGAGCCGTCACCACAAGCGCCGCATCGTTCAGGCGTCGTTCGCTGAACTGGTGCGCAGCAAGTTGAAGATCGGCGGCATTCTGCACATGGCCACCGATTGGGAGCCGTACGCCGAGTACATGCTGGAAGTGATGAACGTCGCGCCGGGCTACCGCAACCTCGCCGAAGACGGCAAATGCGTCCCGCGCCCGACCGAACGCCCGATCACCAAGTTCGAACGCCGCGGCGAACGCCTTGGGCATGGCGTTTGGGATCTGAAGTTCGAAAAACAGTCCTAAGCCCTACGCACTACCAACTGTGGGAGCGAGCTTGCTCGTGATGAGGCCCTAACATTCAACATCTATGTTGACTGTTACACCGCCATCGCGAGCAAGCTCGCTCCCACAGTTGTTTTCGGTTGTAGCTGAATTCAGCGGCGGTCTGCGACGACGCCAATCAACACCAGCACCACCAACAGCACCGGCGCCAGGCTGTAGTTGTTGAACTGGCTCAGGCCTTTGATGATCCATGGCGTGGCGTAGATCAGCGCGACGCCGCTGCCGACCATGCACAGCAGGGCCATCAGCGGGACGCGCAAGGCGCCGGCGATGCTGCCCAGACGTGCGTCGACCCAGCCTTTGATATCCGCGCCAAACAACACCAGCAGACAGCCCACCAGTGCCAGAGCGATTTCAGACAGGTTGCTACGGCTCCAGCGGGACGCGGTGGCGAGCAGGTCGAGTATCAAATCCATTCGTTTTCCCTTAAGGCTGAAATCAGCTCAAAAATGTCTGCAGCAAGTCATTGAGGAAGAGTTGTCCGCGCTCGGTGGCCGCCAGACGTGACGGTTCGACCTGCAACAGGCCACTTTGTTCGGCGACCTGGCGGCCTTCGGCGAGGCTTTCCAGGCTCAGCCCGGTGCGTTCCGGATACAGTCGCGATTCCACGCCCTCGGTCAGGCGCAAGGCGTTCATCAGGAAATCGAACGGCAGTTCTTCATTGGTCAGGGCTTTCTCGCCAGCCTTGAAGCTTTTGGCCGGGTTGAGGTAGTCCTTCGGCAAGCGGGTCTTCCAGGTACGAACGATGCGCCCGTCCGGGTGGCTGAGCTTGCCGTGAGCCCCGGCGCCGATGCCGATGAAGTCGCCGAAACTCCAGTAATTGAGGTTATGCCGCGCCGGACGGCCGGGCTGGGCATAGGCCGAGACTTCGTATTGCGCGTAACCGTGTTCGGCCAACAGCGCCTGACCGGCCTCCTGAATGTCCCACAACGTGTCGTCTTCCGGCAGCGTCGGCGGCTGGTTCCAGAACACCGTGTTCGGCTCCAGGGTCAGCTGATACCAGGACAAGTGGGTCGGCTTCAGGGCGATGGCCTGGCGCAGGTCGCTCAGGGCATCGTCCAGGGACTGATCGGGTAAACCGTGCATCAGGTCCAGGTTGAAGTTGTCGAACCCGGCCTGACGGGCCATGCCGGCGGCACGTACCGCTTCGTCACCGTTGTGAATCCGCCCCAGGGCCTTGAGTTTCTCTTCTTGAAAGCTCTGGATGCCGATCGACAGGCGATTGATGCCCAGCGCCCGGTAGGCGACGAACTTCTCTTGCTCGAACGTCCCAGGATTGGCTTCCAGGGTAATTTCGATGTCGCTGGCGAACGGAATGCGCTGCTCGACGCCTTTGAGCAAACGGCCCAACGCCTCGGCGCTGAACAGGCTCGGCGTGCCGCCACCAAAGAAGATTGAGCTCAGCTCACGGCCGTAGACGGCATGCAGGTCCTGATCGAGGTCGGCCAGCAGCGCGTCCACATATTCTTCTTCCGGCAACACCGGGCTGGCGGTGTGGGAATTGAAGTCGCAATAAGGACATTTGCGCACACACCACGGGATGTGGATGTACAGCGCCAGGGGCGGCAGCACAGGCAGGGCGGCCCGAGGCGATTGGGCGGTACCGCCGAAGATCAGCGGCGATGCGGATGAGTCATGGATCATTTCAGGCCCAGACGCTGGCGCAGCAGATCCATTGCACGGGCGCGGTGGCTGATGAGGTTCTTGTCGCTCGGGCTCAACTCGGCGCTGGAGCAATCGCGCTCCGGCACCCAGAACAGCGGATCGTAACCAAAACCGTGTTCGCCGCTGGCCGCTGGCAGGATTCGTCCGTGCCACAAGCCTTCGCAGATAATCGGCAACGGATCGTCGGCATGACGCACCAGCGCCAGCACACAGACGAACTGTGCGCCGCGTTCGGCTTGCGGCACGTCCTTCAATACGTCGAGCAGTTTGGCGTTGTTCGCCGCATCGCCCTGACCATCGGCGTAACGAGCCGAGTAGATACCCGGCGCACCGCCGAGGAAATCCACGGCCAACCCCGAATCGTCGGCCAGCGCTGGCAGGCCGGAGATGCGCGCGGCATTGCGGGCCTTGAGGATGGCGTTTTCGACGAACGACAGGCCGGTTTCTTCAGGCTCGACGCTGCTGAATTCGCCGATCGAGCGCAGTTGCACCGATTCGCCGAGCATGGCCTGAAGTTCCTTGAGTTTGCCGGCGTTATGGCTGGCCAGTACGAGTTGCGTGAAGTTGATCATTCGCCGGGGAAAAGCTCTTGGTTGAAATTGATGGTGTTGATTTTGTCACCGTTCTGCACCTTGATGTCGAAGGTCCGGACTTCCTGCTGATCGACCGGGAACTGGGCGATGTAGTAGATCGCGCCCTGTTCAGTGATCTGTTTGAACTTCAACGGCACGGTCTGGCTGGTCAGGTCCTTCACCGATCCGCTGACTTCAGCGGTCAGTGGTTTGCCATCCTTGAGCACGGAGACGTTTATCACGCCCTGGTTCTTGCTTCGCGTCAGCCCGGCAGCTTTGGCGATATCCGGTGTCAGGAAGGTGGAGTTGAAGGTGTTGTAGTGCACCGTTACATCGCCAAAGGTTTCTTTGCGCTCGCCTTTGATGACGTCGGCGGCCATGGCGGTGACGCTCAGGCAGGCAGTAAGTACAAACAGCGCTAGTCGACCCATGTTCATTCTCCTCGAAGTGTCGTGACTCAGACCGCGACCTTGTGGTCTTGCAGCCCGGGGCTGCTGACGCGGTAAATACCGATTTCACCTAATAGATTAGGCCATAGCTTACTGGCCCACCCGTGACGGTGTTGTTGATCCACGGCAAGCCGATCAATGACCTTGGCTTCACGTTCGCGACACAACGCTTCAAAGTCTTCGAAGGTGCAAAAGTGGATGTTCGGCGTGTTGTACCAGGTGTACGGCAGAAAATCGGACACGGGCATCCGGCCCTTGCTCGCCAGGTACCAGCGGCAGCGCCAGTGACCGAAATTGGGGAAGGTGATGATGCACTGGCGACCGACGCGCAGCATTTCGTCGAGGATCTTGTCCGGGTAGTGCACGGCTTGCAGCGCCTGGGTCATGACCACGACGTCGAAGCTGTTGCTGGCAAAGTTGCCCAGGCCCTTGTCCAGGTCCTGCTCAATCACGTTGATGCCCTTGGCCACGCATTCGGCGATGTTGTCCGGGTCGTTTTCCAGGCCATAGCCGGTCACTTGCTTGTTATCGCGCAACCAGGTCAGCAGCTCACCGTCGCCGCAGCCGAGGTCGAGTACGCGGCTACCGGCGGGGATCCATTCCTGGATGATTTCCAGATCAGCTCTCATGGCTTTCTCACAACGTAATGCGGTTCATGTAATTGCTGAATGCCTGCAAGTAGCGCGGGATCGGAATCAGGAAGGCGTCGTGGCCTTGCGGAGCGTCGATCTCGAGGTAGCAGACGTCTTTCTTGGCCGCCATCAGCGCGTCCACCAGTTCCCGCGAGCGGGCAGGGGAGAAGCGCCAGTCGGTGGTGAAAGACATTACGCAGAATTTGGCCTGGGCGTTGGCGAAGGTTTTCGCCAGGTCATCGTCGAAGTTCGCCGCCGGATCGAAGTAGTCCAGCGCCTTGGTCATCAGCAGGTAGGTGTTGGCGTCGAAACGCCCGGAAAACTCTTCGCCCTGATAACGCAGGTAGCTTTCGACCTGGAACTCGACGCTGTGGAAGTCGTAGTTGAGCTTTTCGCTCTTCAGGCCCCGACCGAATTTCTCACCCATCGAGTCATCGGACAGGTACGTGATGTGCCCGACCATCCGCGCCAGCATCAAGCCACGCTTGGGGATCACACCTGCTTCCTGGAACGAACCGCCGTGAAATTCGGGGTCGGTGAGGATTGCCTGGCGCGCCACTTCGTTGAACGCGATGTTCTGTGCCGACAGCTTGGGGGCCGAGGCGATGGCCAGGCAGTGACGAATGCGATCCGGGTAGGTGATGCTCCACTGCATCGCCTGCATGCCACCGAGACTGCCGCCAATCACGGCGGCCCATTGGCCGATGCCGAGCAGGTCAGCCAGGCGCGCCTGGCTGTGAACCCAGTCTTCCACGGTCAGCACCGGGAAGTCGGCGCCAAACGGCTTGCCGGTTTCCGGATTGATACTGCTCGGGCCGGTGGAGCCGTTGCAACCGCCGAGGTTGTTCAGGCTGACCACGAAGAATTTGTTGGTATCAATGGGCTTGCCGGGGCCGATGCAGCTGTCCCACCAACCGGGTTTGCGGTCGTCGGGGCTGTGGAAGCCGGCAGCGTGATGATGACCGGACAAGGCGTGGCAGATCAGCACGGCGTTGCTCGCCGCGGCGTTCAGCGTGCCGTAGGTTTCGTAGATCAGGTCATAAGCTGGGAGCGAACGGCCGCAGGCCAAGGCCAGGGGTTCGCTGAAGTGCGCCACTTGCGGCGTCACCAGACCAACAGAATCGGGGGGAAAGGCAGCTGGCATCGACCCTGCTCTCGTTGAAATGAGGCGTAAGTCTAAAGACCGCTGCCCCTAGCAGCAAGCTAAGGCCGGGCCTGATTTCATTCAGCTGGACCGAGGCGCATTCATCGCGAGCAAGCTCGCTCCCACAGGGGAACGCATCCCAGATGTGGGAGCGAGCTTGCTCCGGGCGGCGTTCCGACGATGAACGATAACGCGGTCAGCCTGCCGGGCGCGCAAGATCCGGCAAATCCGGCAGCTTCTTCGGCGAGCAAATCCGCACCCGTTTCTGCCGATTCAACTCCCCACTGATCAAACTCACCTGGCTCTTGGAAACCCCAAACGCCTTGGCCAGAAACGCCATCAAATACGCGTTGGCCTTGCCTTCAACCGGCGGCGCCGTCAGGCGAATCTTCAATCGATCCCCATGCAGCCCGCAGAAATCATCGCTGCGGGCCGCCGGTTGCAGGTGACATTCCAGAATCAGGTCGTCACCGTCCCAGCGAAAGTAGCTCACCGGGTCAGATCAGTAGACGCAGGATTTCCGGCATCATCGTCATGGCGGCGAGGTTGTTGATCACCAGCATGTCGATCAGCTTGAGCACCATGAACGCCAGGATCGGCGAAATATCCAGGCCGCCGAGGTTCGGCAGGATCTTGCGGAACGGTGCCAGGGCTGGCTCGCAGATCTGGTTCACCAGCTCGGCGCCAGGGTTATGGCTGCCCGGCGCGACCCAGGACAGGATCACGCTGATGATCAGGGCAAAGAAGAAAATCTTCAGGAACAGCGCGGTCACGCCGATCAGCGACCAGAGCAGCAATTGCAGCGGGTTACCGGTGGTGCCGTAAGTCAGCAGCAGAGTCAGGGCCATCAGCGCCAGCTGCACGAGGATCGCCAGCACCAGCGAGGACATGTCCAGGCCGAACATGCTCGGGATGATCCGGCGCAACGGCTTGAGCAGCGGCTGAGTGGCTTTCACGGCGAACTGGCAGAGCGGGTTGTAGAAGTTCGCGCGTACCAGTTGCAGCACAAAGCGCAGCAGCACGATCAGCAGGTACAGGCTGCCGAGGGTTTGCAGCACGTAGACCGCTGCAGTGTTCAATCCAATCATGTAAGGCTCCTTATTGACCCAATTGTTCGGCCATCTCGGCCGAGCGGTGCGCCGCGGCGCCGAGTGCTTTTTCTACCAGGGCTTCGAAGCCGCCGGCCTGGAACGACTTGATCGCCGCTTCCGTCGTGCCCGCAGGTGACGTCACGCGGCGACGCAGTTCAGCAGCGTCGACGTCACTGGCCACGGCCATGTGAGCAGCGCCCAAAGCGGTTTGCAGGGTCAGTTGTGCAGCGGTTTCCGGCGGCAGGCCAAGTTTCACGCCGGCGGCGGTCATGGCTTCGATCAGCAGGAAGAAGTACGCAGGGCCCGAGCCGGAAACGGCGGTGACCGCGTCCAGTTGCTGCTCTTCATCCAGCCACAGTGCGATGCCGACGGCGGACAGCAGTTCTTGCGCCTGTTGACGTTGCTCGGTGTTCACTTCAGTCGTGGCGAACAAACCACTCACGCCTTGACGCAGCAGCGCCGGGGTGTTGGGCATGCAACGCACGATCGGTTGGGCGCCGAGCCAGTTGTTCATGCTGGCGCAGGTGATGCCGGCCGCAATCGAGACCACCAGTTGATTCGGCTTGAGGCTTGGGCGAAGCGCTTCGCAAACAGCCTTCATCGCTTGGGGTTTGACCGCCAATACGACGACTTCGGCGCCCTGGATGGCGTCGGCGTTGTCGGCGAACACTTCGATGCCGTGTTCAGCGTTCACGCGAGCGCGGGTTTCAGCGCCCGGATCGCTGGCGCGGATCTGCGCGGCGTCCAGACCTTTGGCGCGCAGGCCGCCGATCAGGCTGGCGGCCATGTTGCCGGCACCGATAAAGGCAATACGAGTCTTGCTCATGTCAGGTCCTTATAAAGAGAGGAGTCAGCCATATTTCAAGGCTGACCGTAGTCGCGGGCACCAAACAGGGCCGTACCGATACGGACCCAGGTGGCGCCCATGGCGATGGCCGACTCGAGGTCGTGGCTCATGCCCATGGAAAGTGTGTCGAGCGGCAGATTCAGGCTGGCTTGCAGAAGCTGCACGGCAGCAAAAGCGGCATCCTGGGCGGCGCGATCTTCAGTCGGCTCGGGGATCGCCATCAATCCACGCAGCTTGAGGCGAGGCAGTTCGCTGATGGCATTGGCCAGGGCCGGCAGGTCGGCCGGGGTGCAGCCGGATTTGCTTGCTTCACCACTGACGTTGACCTGGATGCAGATGTTCAGAGGCGGCAAATCGGCAGGACGTTGTTCGGACAGGCGTTGTGCGATTTTCAAACGATCCACGGAATGCACCCAGGCGAAGTGCTCGGCGATAGCGCGAGTCTTGTTCGATTGAATGGGGCCGATGAAGTGCCAGATCAAGGGCAGGTCGGCCAATTCGAGCTGTTTGCTCAGGGCTTCCTGCAGGTAGTTCTCGCCAAAGTCGCGCAGCCCGGCGGCATACGCTTCGCGCAGGGCTTCGGCGGGCTTGGTCTTGCTCACGGCCAGCAGCTGGACGCTGTCTTCGTCGCGCTTTGCGGCGACGGCAGCGGCGTGGATGCGTGAACTAACCTGAGCGATGTTGTCTGCTATCGTGGACATCAAGAGGCGCCGGCGGTCTGAAGGTTCGCGGCATTCTACTGGAATTGAGGAACGCTATGGATATCACTGAGCTGCTGGCTTTCAGCGCGAAACAGGGCGCGTCCGACTTGCATCTGTCTGCCGGCCTGCCACCGATGATTCGGGTCGACGGCGATGTGCGGCGCATCAACCTGCCAGCCCTGGACCACAAGCAGGTGCAGGCGCTGATCTACGACATCATGAACGACACCCAGCGGGTGGACTTCGAGAAGCACCTGGAAACCGACTTTTCCTTTGACGTGCCCGGTGTGGCGCGTTTTCGGGTTAACGCGTTCAACCACAATCGTGGTGCTGGCGCGGTGTTCCGGACCATTCCGTCCAAAGTCCTGAGCATGGACGACCTCGGTATGGGGGAAGTGTTTCGCAAGATTACCGAAGCACCGCGGGGGCTGGTGCTGGTGACCGGTCCGACCGGTTCCGGCAAATCCACCACCCTGGCGGCGATGATCGATCACCTGAACACCCATCGTCACCACCACATCCTCACCATCGAAGACCCGATCGAGTTCGTCCACGAGTCGCGCAAATGTTTGATCAACCAGCGTGAAGTCCATCGCGATACACGCAGCTTCGCCACGGCTCTGCGCTCGGCCCTGCGGGAGGACCCGGACGTGATTCTGGTGGGGGAGATGCGGGATCTCGAGACCATTCGCCTGGCGTTGACCGCCGCCGAAACCGGTCACCTGGTGTTTGGCACGCTGCACACGACATCGGCGGCGAAAACCATCGATCGGGTGGTGGATGTGTTTCCGGGGGACGAGAAGTCGATGGTTCGTTCGATGCTTTCCGAGTCGTTGCTGGCGGTGGTATCGCAGACCTTGGTCAAGAAGATCGGCGGCGGGCGGATTGCGGCCCACGAAATTATGCTCGGCACGTCAGCGATCCGTAACCTGATCCGCGAAGACAAGGTGGCGCAGATGTACTCGTCGATTCAGACCGGGGGAAACCTGGGGATGCAGACGCTGGATATGTGCTTGAAGGCGCTGGTGAGCAAGGGCTTGATCAGCCGCGAGCATGCGCGGGAGAAGGCGCGCACGCCGGATGGTTTTTGAGGCTTAAAGCAAAAGATCGCAGCCTGCGATCTTTTGCTCTTGCTTCAAATCAGCGCTGAACAACCTGCAGGGTGTTCTTCTCTTTCGGCATGACCCGCTTGGCAACCACGTAGTGGCTTTCCCAGTAGGGTTTTTTCAGCGTGTCGATGGTCACCGACTTGCCACGACGTGGTGCGTGGA
Organism: Pseudomonas sp. UYIF39; assembly: GCF_029963765.1. Taxonomy (GTDB): domain Bacteria; phylum Pseudomonadota; class Gammaproteobacteria; order Pseudomonadales; family Pseudomonadaceae; genus Aquipseudomonas. The sequence continues at coordinate 26,055 of NZ_JALBYU010000021.1, read as the reverse complement.
TGAAGCGGTCGTTGCCCAGGTAGATGGCAACGTGATTGACCCGACGGCTCTTGATGTTGAAGAAAATCAGGTCGCCAGGCTTAAGATCCTTGCGATCGACTTTCTCCCCATGACCGCTGGCCATGGCGTTGGAGGTGCGCGGCAGGTCAAACGTGGCGTCGTTAAACGCGTATTTCACCAGGCCACTGCAGTCGAACCCTTTACTTGGGCTGCTGCCGCCCCAACGGTAAGGAGTACCGAGTACGTTGACGGCGCGGCTCAGCACGTTGCTGCTTTCCTTGCTTGCCATCGGCGGAACCAGGCCGCTGTTGCTGCTCAGGTGGGGAGCGCGTTTTACGGTCTGTTTGTTTTTGCTCGAAGGAGCAGAAACATGGGATTTTTGGGTGTAACCATTAACGTTAGGAAGACGTTGCTCACGATTGGTGGCGTGGGCGGCCAGTGGCATCAAAAGGCAAATGGTTAGCCATGTCTTGAAAAATGGACGCATTAGGCAGGGCTCATATAAGTTAGCGCGCAACTTTATAACAGCTTTTTTGGCCCTTCCGAGGCCGTTGGTCGATTCAACCTTGGGGTCAACGGAACCAAATAAGCGGAAAATAGACGCGATTGTCGGACACGACGCCTGTGCTACAAGGCTTTGACGGGACACAAGGTACCATTTGCCATACGTCGGCAACCTGTAAAAAAGTCACAAAGAATTCAAGAATATTTATCTATCGAGTGAAACGAGGACCTTCATGAACACCTATCAACAGTCCGATCCGCAACAAGATACCCACAGCAAGGTGATCGGTTACCTGCTGTGGATTTTCGGTTTTACCGGCGCTCACCGCTTCTATTACGGCAAGCCAGTGACGGGGACGATCTGGTTCTTCACCTTCGGTTTGTTGGGTATCGGTTGGCTGATCGACGTGTTTCTGATCCCGGCCATGGATCGTGAAGCGGACCTGCGTTTTACCGCCGGGCCCATTGAGTACAACGTAGCGTGGATTCTGCTGACGTTTCTGGGGGTATTCGGCGTACACCGGATGTATCAGGGGAAGTGGATCAGCGGGTTGCTGTACCTGGTGACGGGCGGGTTGTTTTTTGTGGGGGTGCTGTATGACTTCTGGACGCTGAATGACCAGGTTTCGGTGCGTAACGCTCAGAATAGAGGCGCTTTCCAGTAGTTGTGGCGAGGGGGCTTGCCCCCGTTCGGCTGCGTAGCAGTCGCAAATCAGCAATGGAGTTCTGTCTGAAGAAATCCGGTTGCTAATAATGGGGCCGCTTCGCAGCCCAACGGGGGTAAGTCCCCTCGCCACAGGGCCTTACGCCTGGTGGCTGATGCGTCCATCCACCAGGGTGTAACGCACCACGCCCGGCAGGCTATGCCCAATAAACGGGCAGTTTTCGCCTTTGGACAGCCAGGTCTCACCGGCCACGGTCGACGCCGCCGGGTCGAACAACACGATGTCCGCCGGTCCACCTACCGCCAGTTTGCCCGCCGGCAGGCGCAATGCCTCGGCAGGTCCGGTGCTCAAGCGCGCCAGCAGCGTTGGCAGGTCCAGCAAACCATCCTCCACCAGCGTCATCGCCAGCGGCAACAGCAGTTCAACGCTGCTGATGCCCGGTTCGGTGGCCCCGAACGGCGCCAGTTTGGCATCCCGCTCGTGGGGTTGGTGATGACTGGAAATCGCCGATACCACACCGGATTTCACCGCTTCACGCAGGCCATCGCGGTCGGCGCGGGTGCGCAGCGGCGGCTGGACGTGATAGAGGCTGCTGAAGTCGATCAGCGCTTCGTCAGTCAGGATCAGCTGATACAAGGCCACATCGGCGGTCACCGGCAGCCCGCGAGCCTGGGCCTGAGCGATCAGGGCCACGCCACGGGCGCTGGTGAGCTGGCTGAAGTGCGCACGCACGCCGCTTTGCTCGACCAGCAGCAGATCACGGGCCAGAGCCACGGTTTCAGCGGTTTCCGGAATGCCCGGCAAACCGAGGAAGCTGGCGGTCGGGCCTTCGTGGGCCAGGCCACCTTCAGCCAGGTCATGGTCCTGAGAGTTGAAAATCACCGTCAGGTCGAATGTTGCGGCGTATTCCAGCGCCCGGCACAGCGTACGGGTGTTGCGGAAGCTGTCCAGGCCGTTGCCGAAGGCCACGCAACCGGCATCGCGCAAGGCGACCAGCTCGGCCAGCTGTTCGCCGTCCAGGCCTTTGCTCAGGGCGCCGATCGGGAAAACCTTGGTGTTGCCGGCCTCGCGGGCGCGGTCGAGGATCAGTTCGGCCACGGCCGAGGTGTCCAGCACCGGTTTGGTTTTCGGCGGGCAGCACAGGCTGGTGACGCCACCGGCCGCAGCGGCGCGGGTTTCGCTGGCGATTGAACCTTTGCGGCTGTAACCCGGTTCACGCAGAGCGACGTTCAGGTCAACCAGCCCTGGGGCGGCGACCAGGCCTTTGGCGTCGAGGGTGTCGACGGCGACAAAACCGGCTGGCGCGGCGCCAAGGGCGATGATCTTGCAGGCTTCAATATGGATATCGGTAACTTGATCCAGGCCGCTGGCCGGATCGATGACGCGGGCGCCGAGAATGCTGAGCTTCACTGGGCGTTCTCCTGCTCGAATTGGCGCTGGGCAGTCTGCCCGCTCATGGCCATGGACAGCACGGCCATACGAATTGCGATGCCGTAGGTGACCTGGTTGAGGATCACCGAGTGCGGGCCGTCGGCCACCGCCGACTCAATCTCCACGCCGCGGTTGATCGGTCCCGGGTGCATGACGATGCAATCCGGTTTTGCCCCGGCCAGGCGCGCGGTGGTCAGGCCGAACAGGCGGTAGAACTCACCTTCGCTCGGCAACAGGCCGCCGGTCATGCGTTCACGCTGCAGGCGCAGCATGATCACCACGTCGACGTCTTTCAGGCCTTCGGTCATGTCGGTGTAAACCTTCACGCCGTATTGCTCGATGCCGATCGGCAGCAGGGTCTTCGGCGCGATCACGCGGATGTCCGGGCAGCCGAGGGTTTTCAGCGCGAGCATGTTCGAGCGCGCCACCCGCGAGTGCAGGATGTCGCCGACGATGGCTACGGAAAGGTTTTCGAAGCCGCCTTTGTGCCGACGGATGGTGAGCATGTCGAGCATGCCCTGGGTCGGGTGGGCGTGACGGCCGTCGCCGCCGTTGATGATCGCCACTTGCGGGCAGACATGTTCGGCGATGAAGTGCGCCGCGCCGGAATCACCGTGGCGCACGACGAACATGTCAGCGGCCATGGCTTCCAGGTTTCGCAGGGTGTCGAGCAGGGTTTCGCCCTTGCTCGCCGACGACGTGGACACGTTCAGGGTGATCACGTCCGCCGACAGGCGCTGGGCTGCCAGTTCGAAGGTGGTGCGGGTGCGGGTGGAGTTCTCGAAGAACACGTTGCACACGGTCTTGCCGCGCAGCAACGGGACTTTCTTAACCGCCCGGGCGCCGACTTCGAGGAACGAGTCAGCGGTGTCGAGGATTTCCGTCAGCAGCTCGCGGCGCAAACCGTCGAGCGAGAGGAAGTGGCGCAGCTGGCCCTGATCATTGAGCTGCAGCGGGCGCTTGGTTTCTAGAGGCGTCATCGCGAGGGGGACTCTCAATAGGGCGAATTAAAGGGCGAGGTCTTGCAGTTCGAGCTTGAGTTCCGGGCCGGACAGTTTCACCCGTTCGTGAGCGGCCAGCGACAGGGTCGCACCGACCACATTCGGGCGGATCGGCAGCTCGCCGGCGTCCAGGTCCAGCAGGCACACCAATGTCACGCTGGCCGGGCGGCCGTAGTCGAACAGCTCATTGAGGGCGGCGCGGATGGTCCGGCCGCTCATCAGCACGTCATCGATCAGCACCAGGTGCTGGCCTTCGATCTCGAACGGCAGCGCCGAAGGACGCACTTGCGGGTGCAGGCCGTTCTGGCTGAAGTCGTCGCGGTAGAAGGAGACGTCCAGGGTGCCGAGGGGCGAGTCGCTGCCCAGTTCATCGAGCAACGCCTGGGCGACCCAGACGCCACCGGTTCGAATACCGATGTAGCGCGGTTCGCTGATGCCACGTTTGGCCAGATAGGCGTCAAGCCGGGTCGCCATCTGGCTGATCAGTTCAACGGGATTGGGCAGGCTCATGGTTGCTCCTTCTTGGGTCCGAGCCGGTGCGTGCGTGGGTTGGCTCGGGTTTTCGCTATAGAGAGTCGCTTGCAGCGGCTCTTTAGAATTAGATGCAGTCAGGACTCGAACAGTGCGGTGTTTTCGTCGAGCCAGCCTTGCAGCAGCAGGGCGGCGGCGATGGCGTCGACCGGGTTGTCGCGGTAGCTGCCCTTTTGTCCGCCACGATCACGCCGTTCACCCTTGGCTTCGAAGGTGGTCAGGCGTTCATCGTGGGTATAGAAGGGCAGGTTGTAGCGGCCGTTGAGGCGGCGGGCGAATTTCTCGGCGCGCAGGCACATGTCGCTCGGGGTGCCGTCCATGTTCAGCGGCAAGCCGACCACCACGGCGTCGGGTTTCCACTCTTTGATCAGGGCTTCGACCTGATTCCAGTCGGGAATACCGTTTTGTGCCTTCAAGGTGCACAGCTCGCGGGCCTGGCCGGTAATCACCTGGCCGACCGCCACGCCGATCTGTTTGGTGCCGTAGTCGAAACCCAAAATCAGGCGCAGGGCCATCAGGCGTGTCCCGCCTGGCTGGTCAGCAGGCTGAGATTGACGCCCAAGTGCTTGGCCGCTGCTTCCAGACGCAGTTCGCTGCTGGTGTTGAACAAAATATCGGCATCGAACGGGCAGGTCAGCCAGGCGTTCTGGGCCAGTTCGGCTTCCAGCTGCCCGGCTTCCCAGCCAGCGTATCCGAGGGCGATCAGGCTTTTCGCCGGACCGACGCCGTCGGCGATGGCGAACAGCACGTCCTGGGAGGTCGACAGGGCCAGTTTCTCATCAAGCTCAACGGTGGCCTGATAACTCTGCCCCGAGGGGTGCAGAACAAAACCGCGATCGGTCTGCACCGGGCCGCCGATGAAGATCGGCACATGCTGGCAGAGCACCGGCGGTTCGATGTCGGGGCGCAGTTGCTCGAGGATATCGGCCAGGTTGAGGTCTTGCGGACGATTGACCACCAGGCCCATGGCACCATTGGCCGTGTGCTCGACGATGTAGGTCAAGGTGTGCGCAAAGTTCGGGTCGACCATGTGAGGCATGGCGATCAGGAACTGATGCTTGAGGTAGCTGGGGCTGACGTTCTTCATGAGCGCTAGTGTGGCGTTGGAGGGGCGAACTGACAAGCTGAGGATGCGCAGGAAAATGCTGTCGCACGCCCCTGTAGCAGCTGGCGAAGCCTGCGTCCGGCTGCGAAGCAGTCGTAAAGCGCCATACGTCATTTATTCAGGATGACCGTGTTTTGCGGGTTTGCGAGGACTGCGTCCTCGAACGCAGGCTCCGCCAGCTGCTACAGAGAGCATGCCGTTCGTTAATTACTAAACAACCGGTCCCCGCGCGCAAACTTCCACGTGCGGATGATTTCCAGTCGATCGATATCCGACAAGTCCCCGGTAAACGGTGAAAACGGCGCCGCCAGCCGCACGATGCGCTGGGCGGCCTGATCCAGCAGCGGTTGCCCGGACGACTCCAGTACCAGCACTTCAAAGAGCGAGCCGTCGCGGTTGATCGAAACCATCAGGCGCAAATTGCCGTAGATCTGCTTGCGTCGCGCTTCGTCGGGGTAATTCAGGTTACCGATGCGCTCGACCTTCTTGCGCCACTCGTCCTTATACCAGGCGCCCTTGTCGCGCATGGTCGACGCGGCGCTCAGGCGATGGATACGCGGGCGCTTGGCATACAACTGTTGTTCGTTGGCCAGTTCCGCTTCCAGGCTGGCAATGTCGGTGGACAGCTGTTCACTGTCGAACGTCGGCGCGGCGACTGCGGGTTTGGTGACGGGCTTGGGTTCTTCGGTTTTGGCCGGGGCTTTTTTCGGCTTCGGCGCGACGGTCGTCACGGCTGCCTTCGGTGCGGCTTCCTGCACTTCAGGCTTGGCCGCTGGCGGTGGCGTGACTTTCTGCACCTTGTTGTCCTGGAAAGGCGCGACCTCGGTGGTCTTGGGAATTGCCTTTTTATCCAGGGTGCCGCTGCCTTGCTGATTCTCTTGAGCGAGGAAATCGGCTTTCTCAGGCTTCTTTTCGCTTTTGAAGGTGGCGAGGGTGATTTCCAGGGTTTTGCTGATTTGCTGGGGTTTGACCATCGTAAAGCCGACGCCCAACAGCACGGCCAGGTGAATCAGCGCCGCAAGAAACAGGGTAAAACCGAGGCGATCAGCCGGGCGCACGCCACGATGGGCGAGTTCAGCGGGCAGATCGGACGGGAGCGTCATGACAAGAAAACCAACATCGCGTTTTTCACAAGCCGCGCATGATAACGCAATGTTGGTTCGATCTCGGCTGTTCTATATCAACGGGCCTTGAGCTTCTGATCGATGGCATCCATCAACAGGCCGCCGATGTCGGTGCCGAACGCGTTATCAATCTCGCGAATGCAGGTCGGGCTGGTGACGTTGATTTCCGTCAGGTGCTCGCCGATCACGTCGAGACCGACGAACAGCAGGCCTTTCTCACGCAGGGTCGGGCCGACTTGTGCGGCGATCCAGCGATCTTTTTCGGTCAGCGGTCGGGCTTCGCCACGGCCGCCGGCAGCGAGGTTGCCACGGGTTTCACCGGCGGCGGGAATCCGCGCCAGGCAGTAATCCACCGGTTCGCCGTCGATCATCAAAATGCGCTTGTCGCCATCGACGATCGCCGGGAGGTAACCCTGGATCATGATCTGCTGTTTGCCATGCAGGGTCAGGGTTTCGAGGATCACCGACAGGTTCGGGTGGCCAGCGGTGTGACGGAAGATCGAAGAACCGCCCATGCCATCCAGCGGCTTGAGGATCACATCGCCGTGGTGATCGGCGAATTCACGCAGTACGTCCGGGCGACGGCTGACGATGGTCGGCGGCGTGCACTGCGGGAACAGCGTGGCGAACAGCTTTTCATTGCAGTCACGCAGGCTTTGCGGCTTGTTGACCACCAGCACGCCAGCGCGTTCGGCTTGCTCCAGCAGGTAAGTGGAGTAGACGAATTCCATGTCGAACGGCGGATCCTTGCGCATCAGGATCACGTCCAGATCGCTCAGCAGCGCGTCGGTCTCGGCTTCGAGTTCGAACCATTTTTCCGGGTTGGCGAAGACTTTCAACGGACGCATCCGCGCCCGCGCTTCGCCTTCGGCCTGGTACAAGTCGGCCTGTTCCATATAGAACAGTTCCCAGCCGCGCTTCTGTGCGGCCAGCAGCATGGCCAGCGAGCTATCCTTTTTATAGGAGATGCTGGCGATAGGGTCCATGACAATCCCGACGCGAACGCTCATGGGTTTTTCCTCGAAATTGGGTGGGTCGCAGTGACCTGCAAAAGTGGCGTCAGAGTGGCGCTGAGTGTGTTCCCGGTCAAGGAAAAACCACTGCCAGGGTTGGCCGATAGATTGGTTTTGGAGACTGTGCTAAAAAGGCTGCCATATCGTTCTGGCCCTTAAACATCAAGGGTTTCGAGCCTCCGGTTATCGGAAATGGACAATTTGATTCGCAAAGGCGACGGCAGAGCATTTATGGAACAGCATTCCAGCGCCTTGAAGGTCATGGTGATCGACGATTCGAAAACGATTCGCCGCACCGCCGAAACGCTATTGAAGAACGTGGGCTGTGAAGTCATTACGGCCGTCGATGGTTTCGATGCCCTGGCCAAGATTGCCGACAATCACCCCGGCATCATCTTTGTCGACATCATGATGCCGCGTCTGGATGGTTATCAGACCTGCGCTTTAATCAAGAACAATAGTGCGTTCAAGTCCACGCCAGTGATTATGCTGTCGTCCAAGGACGGGCTGTTCGACAAGGCCAAGGGGCGCATCGTCGGCTCCGACCAGTTTTTGACCAAGCCTTTCAGCAAGGAAGAACTGCTGAACGCGATCCAGGCCCATGTACCGGGCTTCGCCGCTGTTTTGCCGCAGTAGGACACGCACAGTGACGCTCGGCCAGCGGGCCCGGTGTCGACAAGAATGGGGAAGACCATGGCACGTATTCTGATCGTCGATGATTCGCCGACCGAAATGTACAAACTGACCGGCATGCTGGAAAAGCACGGTCATGAAGTGTTGAAAGCCGAAAACGGCGCCGACGGCGTGGCCCTGGCCCGTCAGGAAAAACCTGACGCGGTGCTGATGGACATCGTCATGCCCGGCCTCAACGGTTTCCAGGCGACCCGTCAGCTGACCAAAGACCCGGAAACCGGGCACATCCCGGTGATCATCATCACCACCAAGGATCAGGAAACCGACAAAGTCTGGGGCACGCGCCAGGGCGCCAAGGACTACCTGACCAAACCGGTCGACGAAGACACCCTGATCAAGACCCTGAACAACGTGCTGGCCGGTTGATCGTCCAGCCATGACCGAGTCGCTGACGGCTTTCGAACTGCTGCTGCAGATCGACCAGCGTTGTCGTCTGCTGGCGGCGGACTTGCCGTCCCAGCCGACCCGACAACACGGTTGGAGCGGCATCGGCTTCCGACTGGGCGAGCACTGGTACGTCGCGCCCATGGGCGAAGTCAGCGAAGTGTTGCACGAGCCGCGGTTCACCCAGTTGCCGGGGGTCAGGCCCTGGGTCAAGGGCGTGGCCAACCTGCGCGGGCGTCTGTTGCCGATCATCGACTTGTGCGGCTTCTTCGGGCATGAGTTGTCAGCCGTGCGCAAGCAACGCCGGGTCTTGGTCGTCGAGCATAACGACGTGTTTGCCGGGTTGATGGTCGATGAAGTCTTCGGTCTCCAGCACTTTGCCCAGGACAGTCTTGAGCCGGTAGATACCTTGAACGGCGCGATTGCACCGTTCATCAAAGGCCGGTTTCAGCGTGAGCAGACCTGGCAGGTGTTCAGCCCGTTTGCATTGGTGCAGTCACAAGGTTTCATGAACGTCGCGCTGTAAACGCGAACGCATTGCCTTATGTAGCAGCTGCCGAAGGCTGCGTTCGAGGGCGAAGCCCTCGCAAAATCAGGCGGCGTGTTTTTTCAGATGCACCGTAGCGCCAGAGTTTACGACCGCTTCGCAGTCGGACGCAGGCTTCGCCAGCTGCTACAAGGGATTGTGTAGCGCCGGGCGATGGGGGCGACAGTGAATTGGGCAGGACAGGCGAGGACCGATGATAAAAGCAAAAACAGGCAAGCCAGAAGGGTCGCGCAGCCGGTCACAGATCATCGCGCTGTTCATTGCGCTGATCGTCTTCATCATGCTGCTGTTCGCCAACTTCGCGTACCTCAACACCCAGGCCACGTACGACAAACAGTACATCGGCCACGCCGGTGAGCTGCGCGTGTTGTCCCAGCGCATTGCCAAGAACGCCACCGAAGCGGCTGCCGGCAAGGCGGCGGCGTTCAAGCTGCTGAGCGAAGCGCGCAATGACTTTGCCCAACGCTGGGGCTATCTGAAGAAAGGCGACCCAGCCACCGGCCTGCCGCCGGCGCCGTCCACCGTGCGCCCGGAAATGCGCGCCGTGCAACTGGACTGGGAACGCTTGCTGAAAAACACCGACGCGATCCTCTCCAGCGAGCAGACTGTGCTGTCGCTGCATCAAGTCGCTGCGACCCTGGCCGAAACCGTGCCGCAGTTGCAGGTCGAGTACGAAAAAGTCGTCGAAACGCTCCTCCAGCGCGGTGCCCCGGCCGCGCAGGTGGCCATGGCCCAGCGCCAGTCGCTATTGGCTGAGCGGATTCTCGGTGCGGTGAATACCGTGCTGTCCGGAGATGAAAATTCGCAGCAGGCCGCCGATGCCTTCGGTCGCGATGCGGCGCGATTCGGCCAGGTGCTCAACGGCATGCTTCAGGGCAATCCGTCACTGAAAGTCAGCCAGGTTGAAGACCGCGATGCTCGCGCGAGGTTGATCGAGATTTCCGAGCTGTTCGAATTCGTCTCGGGTTCGGTGGATGAAATCCTCGAAACCTCGCCGGAACTGTTCAAGGTCCGTGAATCGGCCACCAATATCTTCACCCTGTCGCAGACCCTGCTCGAGGAAGCCTCGCACCTGGCCGGCGGTTTCGAAAACCTGGCCGGCGGGCGCAATACCGACACCATCGGCGGCTACGTGCTGGGCCTTTTGGCGTTGATGTCGATCATCCTCATTGGTCTGGTGATGGTCCGTGAAACCAATCGTCAGCTGCGCGAAACGGCCGAGAAGAACGAGCGTAACCAGAACGCGATCATGCGCCTGCTCGACGAGATCGAAGACCTGGCGGACGGCGACCTGACCGTGACCGCCTCGGTGACCGAAGACTTCACCGGGACCATCGCCGACTCGATCAACTACTCCGTGGACCAATTGCGCGATCTGGTGGCGACCATCAACCTCACCGCTGGCCAGGTCGCTGCTGCCGTGCAGGAAACCCAGGCCACCGCCATGCACCTGGCGCAGGCTTCGGAGCATCAGGCGCAGCAGATTGCCGAAGCGTCCACCGCGATCAACGACATGGCCCAGTCTATCGACCAGGTCTCGGCCAACGCCGCCGAATCATCGGCGGTGGCCGAACGCTCGGTGGAAATCGCCAACAAGGGCAACGAGGTGGTGCACAACACCATCCACGGCATGGACAATATTCGCGAGCAGATTCAAGACACCGCCAAACGCATCAAGCGCCTCGGCGAGTCTTCTCAGGAAATCGGCGATATTGTCAGCCTGATCGATGACATTGCCGACCAGACCAACATCCTTGCGCTCAACGCGGCGATCCAGGCCTCCATGGCCGGTGATGCCGGGCGCGGTTTTGCGGTGGTCGCCGATGAAGTCCAGCGGCTGGCCGAGCGCTCGTCCGCCGCCACCCGGCAGATCGAAACCCTGGTGCGGGCGATTCAGACCGACACTAATGAAGCGGTGATTTCCATGGAGCAGACCACCACCGAAGTGGTGCGTGGCGCACGTCTGGCGCAGGATGCCGGAGTGGCCCTGGAAGAAATCGAAGGCGTGTCGAAGACCCTCGCCGCGTTGATCCAGAGTATTTCCAACGCGGCGCAGCAACAGACGTCTTCGGCCGGTCAGATTTCCCTGACGATGAACGTGATCCAGCAGATCACTACGCAGACCTCATCCGGCTCCACCGCCACCGCCGAGAGCATTGGCAACTTGGCGAAAATGGCCAGCCAGCTGCGGCGTTCGGTATCCGGTTTCACCTTGCCGGCCGCCAAGGCGCAGGCTGCGGATAAAGTGTGATGCGCCGAGCGAATGCTTTTTTTGAGTAGAGCAGTGATTTGGAGTGGTTATGGGTGATCGGCACGACTATGTGGCCCTCGAGTGGGTCAAAGGCGAGATTGCCGAAACGCTGAAAGTGGCTCACCAGGCGATTGAAACGTTGCTTGATGACCCGCAGGCGACGCACGCCCTCAGTGAATGCCTGGCATGCGTCCATCAGGTTCACGGCAGTTTGCAGATGGTCGAGTTCTACGGCGCGGCGCTGCTCGCCGAAGAGATGGAACATCTGACCATCGCCTTGCAACAGAACCGCGTCAGTCATCGCGATGAGACGCTCCACCTGTTGCTGCAAGCCCTTGGGCAACTGCCGATTTACCTCGACCGGGTGCAAGGTGCGCGCCGCGACCTGCCGCTGGTGGTGCTGCCACTGATCAACGATCTGCGCAGCGCTCGTGGCGAAAGCCTGTTGTCGGAAACCAGCCTGTTCAGCCCGCAACTGCCGGACCTGCCACCCCTGGACGAAGAGTCGCTGGCGCTGCTGGAGCCGGCGGATTTACCGAACATGCTGCGCAAGTGGCGGCAAATGTTGCAGATGGCCCTGGTCGGATTGCTGCGTGAACAGGACGGCGAAACCAATCTTGGTTACCTGACCAAGGTTTTTGCGCGCCTCGAAGGGCTGTGCGGCAATGCGCCCCTGAGCCCGTTGTGGCAAGTCGCCTCGGCGCTGGTCGAAGGCATGCGTGGCGGCTCGATTGCTAACAGTCCGGCGTTGCGCAGTCTGTTCAAGGAGGCCGACAAAGAACTGAAGCGCCTGCTCGAACAGGGCATGCCGGGCATCAATCAGCCGGCGCCGCTAGAGTTGCTTAAGAGTTTGCTGTTCTACATTGCCAAGGCCGAACATCCCACCGGGCAGATGCTGACCATGAAAGATCGCTACGGACTGGACGACGCGCTACCAGACAGCGCGATGGTCGACGAAGAACGAGCACGGCTGGCCGGTCCCGACCGCGATGCCATGCGCTCGGTGTTGGCCGCGCTGTGTGAAGAGCTGGTGCGGGTCAAGGAACGCCTGGACCTGTTCGTGCGCAGCGACCGCCAACACACCTCGGACCTCGAAAGCCTGCTGGCGCCCCTGCGGCAAATCGCCGACACCCTGGCGGTGCTCGGTTTCGGCCAGCCACGCAAGGTCATCATCGATCAACTGGCGGTGGTGCTGAGCCTGGCCCAGGGCCAGCGTGAGCCCAACGACGCCATCCTGATGGACGTCGCCGGTGCCTTGCTCTACGTCGAAGCGACGTTGGCCGGCATGGTCGGCACCGTCGAGCCGGAAAGCCAGGAAGAAAGCCGCCTGCCGACCACCGACCTGACGCAGATCCATCAGATCGTGATCAAGGAAGCGCGCATCTGCCTGCAACAGGCCAAGGACATGATCGTCGACTACATCGACGCCGACTGGGACCGCCAGCACTTGCAGCCACTGCCGGCCTTGCTGACCCAGGTGCGCGGCGCACTGGCGATGATTCCGTTGAGTCGTGCGGCGAGCCTGATCGAAACGTGCAACCACTTCATCCGCGAACACCTGCTGCTGGATCCGGATCACCCCGGCTGGCAGGAACTGGACAGTCTGGCCGACGTCGTCACCAGCATCGAGTATTACCTGGAGCGCCTCAGCGACGACCCCGAAGCGCCGGGCGAAAAGTTGCTCGATGTCGCGGAAAAGAGCCTGGCCGCACTCGGCTTTTTCCCCAGCGAGCAGCAGGTGCCGGTGCTTGAAGATGTGCTCAGCCCGAGTGAAGCGCAGGTCATGCAGGATCTGCAGGAACTGGACGACCCTGAGACCGTCCAGTCACTGGCCGATGTCTTGGCCAGCCCTGTGTCCTCCGTCAATCCCCCCGCCCTGACCACCCCCGGAAGCCTGTTGCCGCCGCCCACCGGTGAAGAACCGGTGGACGACGAACTGCGGGAAGTGTTCCTCGAAGAAACCGGTGAAGTCCTGGAAATCCTCCGGGGGTACCTGCCGCGCTGGTTGGCCGATCCCGAGAGCAAGTCGGCTCTGAGCGAACTGCGCCGGGCCTTCCATACACTCAAGGGCAGTGGCCGGATGGTCCGCGCTTTGGTGTTGGGCGAATTGGCCTGGGCCGTGGAAAACTTGCTCAACCGCGTACTGGAACACAGCGTTCCTCCGGGGCCGGCGGTGCAACAACTGCTGGGCGATGCGCTGAATCTGCTACCGGAACTGGTGGCCGAGTTTGCCAACAATGCTCAGCGCCAGCGCAACGATGTCGACCAATTGGCCGCACGCGCCCACGCCTTGGCCAAGGGCAATGAGCCGATACCCGACGAGGACGCACAGGACGTCGAAGCCCTCGATCCGCTGCTGCTTGAGATCTTCCGCAACGAGGCCGAAACCCATTTGGGCAGCCTCAACCGTTTCCTCGATAAAGCCGCCGAGCACGTGCCACTGCAGGCCAGCGACGAGTTGCAGCGGGCGCTGCACACCCTCAAGGGCAGCGCCTCCATGGCTGGCGTATTGCCGATCGCCGAGCTGGCAAGGCCGCTGGATCATCTGACCCGGGAGTACAAGGCGCACCTGATCGCCCTCGACCTGGACGAAGTCGAACTGTTACTCGAAGCCGAAGGCTTGTTCCGTCTCGGGTTGCGACAGCTCAAGCGTGATCCACTGGCGCAGATTCCCGGCGCCCGCTCATTGATCGAGCGAACCCAGGCGTTGCTGGCCGAGCGCCTGGAAACGCTCCTGAGTGCCCCGAATACTGGGTTGCGCATCAAGCGTGATCCGCAACTGATCAACAACTTCCTCGCCAAAGGCATGGACATCCTGCTGGACGCCGAAAGCCTGTTGCAACGCTGGCAGCAACATCCCGGCGAGCGTCAGGAACTCAGCGCATTGCTGGACGAATTGACGACCCTCGGTGAAGGCGCCCATCTGGCTGATCTGCATCCGGTGGATGAACTCTGCGAAGCCTTGCTCGACCTCTACGGTGCGGTGGAAGAAAGCAGCCTGGCAGTCAGCGAGGCGTTTTTCCATGAGGCGCAAAGTGCCCATGAAGCGCTGATCAACATGCTCGACGAACTGGCCGCCGGCCAGGAAGTCAGCCCGCAACCGGAGCGCATCCGGGCCTTGCGCGGGTTGCTCGATGAGAGCCTGGATCCGTCGGCGATGGGGCTGATTCGCAGCGATGGCAGCCGCTCGTTGAGCATCCGGGAACTGGGCAGTGCAACGGCCGAACTGGAACAGACCGCGACCCAGGTTGAGCTGGACGACGAGATCGTTTCGATCTTCCTCGAAGAGGCGGTGGATATCCTCGAAAGCGCCGGCCAGGCTTTGCAGCGCTGGCTGAGCGACCCGGACAACGCCGCGCCGTTGTTGTCATTACAGCGAGATTTGCACACCCTCAAGGGTGGTGCGCGGATGGCCGAGGTCGAGCCGGTCGGTGAGCTGGCCCATGAACTGGAAAGCCTTTACGAAGGTCTGGTGGACCGCCGTTACGCCTACAGCGAAGCCTTGGCGCACTTGCTGCAACACAGTCATGACCGGCTCGCGCAGCTGCTTGATCAGTTGCAGAACCAACGGCCATTGGGCTATCCGGGTGAGGTGATCGAGGCCATTCGCGAGTTTCGCCAGGGCAACGCCAGCGCTGTTGAAACGGTCGAACCGGCACGGACCGAGGATTCACCGGGGCATGATCCGGAGCTGCTCGAGATCTTCCTCGAAGAAGGTTTCGACATCATCGAAAACTCCGGCGCGGCGCTGGTGCGCTGGCAGGCCGAGCCGTCGAATCGTCAGGAAGTGGAAACCTTGCTGCGTGACCTGCACACCCTCAAGGGTGGCGCGCGGATGGTGGAAATCGCGCCGATTGGCGACCTCGCCCATGAGCTGGAATTCCTCTACGAAGGCCTGTCCGCTGGCGTGCTGCAACCCACCGCCGCGTTGTTCGGCTTGTTGCAAAGCAGCCACGACCGACTGGCGCAGATGCTCGACGCGACCCGTGCCGGTCAGCCATTGCCGCCCGCCGATCAACTGATCGATGCGATCAAGAACTTCAGTCATCCGGCCGTGCCCGAAACACCGGTGCAGGTGGTGTCCGCAACGCCGAAAATCGAGACGCCGGCACTACAACCCGATGCCGGCGCGGACATGGTCAAGGTCTCGGCAGAACTGCTCGACGATCTGGTCAACCTGGCCGGCGAAACGTCGATCTTCCGTGGCCGGATCGAACAACAGGTCAATGATGCGCGCGTGACCCTGAGCGAGATGGAAACCACCATCGAGCGCATGCGCGACCAGTTGCGCCGGCTCGACACGGAAACCCAAGGGCGGATTCTCAGCCGCCAGCAAGTCGAAGCCGAGCGCTTGGGCTACGAAGAATTCGATCCGCTGGAAATGGACCGCCACTCGCAGTTGCAGCAACTGTCGCGCGCGCTGTTCGAATCCGCCTCCGATTTGCTCGACCTCAAGGAAACCCTCGACCGACGCAATCAGGACGCGGAAAACCTGCTGCAACAGCAGGGCCGCATCAACACCGAATTGCAGGAAGGCCTGATGCGTACGCGCATGGTGCCGTTCGAACGGATGCTGCCGCGCTTGAAGCGGATCGTCCGCCAGGTCTCCAGCGAACTGGGCAAGGACGTGGAATTCATCGTCGGCAATGCCGAAGGCGAGATGGACCGCAACGTTCTCGAACGCATGGCCGCGCCGTTGGAACACATGCTGCGCAACGCCGTGGATCATGGCCTGGAATCCGCCGAGGTGCGTGTCGCGGCGGGTAAACCGGCTCAGGGTCGTATCACCCTCGACCTGTCGCGAGAGGGCGGGGACATCATTTTCGACATCCGCGACGACGGTGCCGGCGTGCCGCTGGACGCGGTGCGGCGCAAGGCGATCAAGCGCGGGTTGCTGGCCCCGGACAGCGACATCAGCGACCGCGATGTACTGCAATTCATCCTGCAACCGGGATTCTCCACCGCCGAGAAAATCACCCAGATTTCCGGACGCGGCGTCGGCATGGACGTGGTGCATGAAGAGGTCCGGCAGCTCGGCGGCAGCATGAGCATCGACTCTGTGTCGGGGCAAGGCGTGCACTTCCGGATTCGCCTGCCGTTTACTGTGTCGGTCAACCGGGCGCTGATGGTGCAGTGCTTTGATGATCAGTACGCGATCCCGCTGAACACCATCGACGGCATCGTTCGCGTGCTGCCCAACGAACTTGAAGGGCATTACCGGCTCGATCCGCCGACCTACAAATACGCCGGGCAACACTATGAGTTGTGCTACCTCGGTGAACTGCTGAAAACCAGTCATCGTCCGAAACTGCTGGGCCAGAGCCTACCGCTGCCGGTGTTGCTGGTGCAGTGCAACGAGCGTCACATCGCGGTGCAAGTCGACTCTATGGCTGGCACTCGCGAGATCGTGGTCAAAAGCCTCGGCCCGCAATTTGCGGCGGTGCAGGGTTTGTCCGGGGCCACGATTCTCGGCGATGGGCGAGTGGTGCTGATTCTCGATTTGCTGGCGCCGATCCGCGCCATGCAGGCCCGTGTGCCGCAACGGACGGTGACCCAGGAAGCCGAGATCGAGCCGCATAAACCGCTGCTGGTGCTGGTGGTCGATGATTCGGTCACCGTGCGCAAGGTCACCAGCCGTCTGCTGGAACGCCACGGCATGAACGTGCTGACCGCCAAGGACGGCGTCGACGCCATGCTGCTGCTTGAGGATCACCTGCCCGACGTGATGCTGCTGGACATCGAAATGCCGCGCATGGACGGTTTTGAAGTCGCGACCCAGGTACGCGCCAACGAACGTCTGCAGCACCTGCCGATCATCATGATCACCTCCCGCACCGGGCAGAAACACCGCGACCGCGCCATGGCCATCGGCGTCAACGACTACCTCGGCAAGCCATACCAGGAATCGGTGCTGCTCGAAAGCATCGCGTTGTGGAGCAAAACCCATGCTTGATGACCATTTTTACCAGCGCACCAACAACCTCACCGGCCTGCTGCTGCCCTTGGCTGACCGCAACCTGATCCTGCCCAACGTCGCTGTTGCGGAGCTTATTGATTACCAACCCAGCGCCTTCGACCTAGACACGCCGCCGTGGTACCTCGGGCGGGTAACGTGGCGGAACCGGCAGATTCCGTTGCTGAGTTTCGAGTCGGCGTGTGGGCAAAAAGTCGTCATCGGTGAGCGGGCGCGGATTGTCATCCTCAATGCTCTCGGTGGGCGGCCCGATTTGAAATTCATCGCCTTGCTGGTGCAGGGGATTCCGCGCTCTTACAAGCTTGATAGTCAGTTGAGCTATGTGGATGTGCCGTTGTGCTCGCTGGAACAGGCGGCGGTGCAGGTGGGGGAGCAAGTGGCCAAAGTCCCTGACTTGCTGGCGCTGGAAGAACTGCTAGTGAGTGCGGGTCTGGTCTGACCAGATCCCTGTGGCGAGGGGGCTTGCCCCCGTTCGGCTGCGTAGCAGTCGTAAAACCATTGCTCTCGGTATACCTGATACACCTCGGCTGCAGGTTTTGGGGCTGCTGCGCAACCCAACGGGGGCAAGCCCCCTCGCCACAAGGGTTATGTGCTAAACCCCGGCCTGAGCCTTCATCTGCGCCGACTCATGGTGATCCAGCGCTCGCTCCACCAACAACTGCACGCCATCTGCCATCCGGCTGAGCGCCAAGGCTACAGAGCGGCGTGAGCCTTCCACATCGTCCGCCAGATCGGCAGCAATGGCGCTGATGGACAGCAGGTCTTCGGAGGCATTGGTCAGAAGGGCTTCGGTGTCGATATCGGGGGAGACGGTGAAGAGGGGATGTTTGCGGCGCTTGCCCGGTTTTTCATGGGGTGGGAAGTAGTAGGAAAAGACGCGGTCGGCGGCTTCCTTGAGTTTTTCGGCTTCGAGGGATGCTTGGGAATCGGTGTCTGTGTTATCTGCTGAGTTGGGCGTTACCTTGGACATAATGAGTTTCCGCTTACAGATTGGAGTTGGCCCATTCGTTATGAATGGCGCTTTTGCGCCCTTTTTTTGGGGTTTCCAGTCCCAGTCACTGGATGTGCAGCGACACGCAAACGATAAGGACCAACGCAAAACCGCACCAGTCAGCGGGTTCCGGCATTGCTGTAGGCAGTAACGCCAGACTGCGTAGCCTCACACCGTGCCTGCGGACAAACTTTTAAACACAAAACCTCAGGCTGTCGGACCCTGTGGCGAGGGGGCTTGCCCCCGTTGGGTTGCGAAGCAGCCCCAAAATCTGCAACCGAGGTGTATCAGGTACACCGAGAGCAATGGTTTTACGACTGCTGCGCAGCCGAACGGGGTGATGCGGCATTCCGACAATGGCGTCCGTCCAGTCAACCATTACCCTAAGCGTAACGATCCGTCTCGCTGCTTGATTGATGCCCCCCACCCAACGCTCCTAAGGTGGCTCCCACGACAGCGAACCCGTGGAGTGGTCATGACAACAACAATATCCCCCGACTCGCGATGGACGCGGCGGCGCAGCGAAAAGCAGCGGCGTCTCGAGCTGGTACGGGGTCTCGCCGATGGTGTGGTGTTACCCACCGACAAAATCGTTGCAGCGCTGGAGGCTTTGATCCTGCCCGGCGACCGTGTGGTGCTGGAGGGCAATAACCAGAAGCAGGCGGATTTCCTCTCCCGCTCCCTGGCCAAGGCCGATCCCGCGAAGCTGCATGACCTGCACATGATCATGCCCAGTGTCGGACGCGCCGAGCACCTGGACCTGTTCGAACGCGGCATCGCTCGCAAGCTCGACTTCTCTTTCGCCGGCACCCAGAGCCTGCGCATCAGCCAGCTGCTGGAAGACGGCCTGCTGGAAATCGGTGCGATCCACACCTACATCGAGCTCTATGCGCGACTGGTGGTCGACCTGATTCCCAACGTCGTGCTTTCGGCCGGTTTCATGGCCGACCGCGCCGGTAACATTTACACCGGCCCGAGCACCGAAGACACCCCGGCATTGATCGAGCCGGCCGCCTTCAGCGACGGCATCGTCATCGTTCAGGTCAATCAACTGGTGGACGATGTCAGCGACTTGCCTCGCGTTGACATCCCGGCCTCCTGGGTCGATTTCGTGGTGGTGGCCGACAAGCCGTTCTACATTGAACCGCTGTTCACCCGCGATCCGCGCCACATCAAGCCTGTGCACGTGTTGATGGCGATGATGGCAATCCGCGGGATCTACGAAAAACACAACGTCCAGTCCCTGAACCACGGCATCGGTTTCAACACCGCCGCCATCGAACTGATCCTGCCCACCTACGGCGAATCCCTCGGCCTGAAAGGCAAGATCTGCCGCAACTGGACGCTCAATCCGCACCCAACCTTGATCCCTGCCATCGAAAGCGGCTGGGTCGAAAGCGTGCATTGCTTCGGCACCGAACTGGGCATGGAAAACTACATCGCCGCTCGGCCTGACGTGTTCTTCACCGGACGCGACGGCTCTCTGCGGTCCAACCGGATGTTCTGCCAACTGGCCGGGCAATACGCGGTGGACCTGTTCATTGGCGCCACGCTGCAAGTCGACGGCGACGGACATTCCTCCACCGTGACGCGCGGCCGCCTGGCCGGTTTCGGTGGTGCGCCGAACATGGGACATGACCCGCGCGGTCGCCGCCACGGCACACCAGCCTGGCTCGACATGCGCCATGACGATGCGCCCGAAGCGCTGCTGGAACGGGGCAAGAAACTCGTGGTGCAAATGGTCGAGACCTTCCAGGAGGGCGGTAAACCGACCTTCGTCGAAACCCTCGACGCGGTGGAAGTGGCGAGAAAAAGCGGCATGCCGCTGGCGCCGATCATGGTTTACGGCGACGACGTCACTCACTTGCTGACCGAAGAAGGCATCGCCTATTTGTACAAGGCCCGCTCCCTCGAAGAACGCCAGGCAATGATCGCCGCCGTGGCCGGGGTGACCGCCATCGGCCTGCGCCACAACCCGAAAGACACCGCGCGCATGCGCCGCGAAGGCCTGATCGCCTTGCCCGAAGACCTCGGCATCCGCCGCACCGACGCCACCCGCGAACTGCTGGCGGCGAAAAGCGTGGCCGATCTGGTCGAGTGGTCCGGTGGCCTCTACAACCCGCCCGCCAAGTTCAGGAGCTGGTAATGCACGCATTTAACCTGCAACCGAAAACCCTGTCCCTGGCTGAGCGGCTGGCGGATCTGGCCGTGGACGCGCTGATTGACGAAGCGGACCTGTCGCCTAAACCGGCGCTGGTCGACCGTCGTGGCAATGGCGCTCACACCGATTTGCACCTCGGGCTGATGCACGCTTCGGCGCTGTCCCTGTGGCCGGCGTTCAAGGAAATGGCGGAGGCCGCCATCGAGTTCGGCGAAGTCGGTCTGCCGCTGCGCGAAGCCATTGGCCTGATCGGTCGTGAAGGCGAGGCAGTGATGCTCGCCACCACGGGCGGCGTGAACACTCATCGTGGCGCTATCTGGGCCTTGGGTCTGTTGGTCGCTGCGACTGCGCTGGAACCTGAATCCACTGGCGCAGGCGCCGTTACCTTGCGCGCCGCACGTCTGGCCTTGCTCGACGACCGTTACGCGCCGCGTCCTCTGAGCCACGGTGCGCAAGTCGCCCAGCGTTATGGCGCTCGCGGTGCCCGTGAAGAAGCGCAGCTCGGTTTCCCCGCAGTGATTCAACGGGCGCTGCCGCAACTCAAATGCAGCCGCGCCGCCGGTCATGGCGAGCAGAACGCCCGGCTCGATGCCTTGCTGGCGATCATGACGAATCTGGCCGACACCTGCGTGCTCTACCGCGCAGGCGAACAAGGTCTGCAGACCATGCAGTTCGGCGCGCAAGCCGTGCTCGATGCGGGCGGCAGTGCCAGCCTCGCCGGTCGTCGTCGTTTGCATGACTTGGATGAACAACTGATCGCGTTGAACGCCTCGCCCGGCGGAGCTGCTGACTTGCTCGCCGCTTGCTTGTTCATCGACCGCATCGAATCCGGAGCTTTCTGATGGAAACCTTATCTTTTGAATTCCCCGCCGGGCAGCCGCCACGCGGCCGGACGCTGGTGGGTTGTGTCGGCTCGGGCGATCTGGAAGTGCTGATCGAACCAGGCCAGGCCGGCAAACTGACGATCAAGGTGCAGACCTCGGTCAACGGTGCGGAGCAACGCTGGCAGCATCTGTTCGCGCGGATGTTCGACGGTCAGACACCGCCCGCGATGGCGATCGATATCCACGATTTCGGCGCGACGCCGGGTGTGGTGCGCTTGCGTCTGGAACAAGGCTTTGAGGAGATCGGCCATGACTGATCTCCTTCAGCCATCCCTACAAAGACGTAGCTTCGTCGAACTCGGCGCCCGGCAACGGGCGAAAGCCTTGCTCGACGCCGGCACCTTCCGCGAATTACTCGACCCGTTTCAACGCGTCATGTCGCCGTGGCTGTCGCGCCAGGGTGTGGTGCCGCAAGCGGATGACGGCGTAGTCATCGCCAAGGGCAGCCTCGGCGGTTTGCCGGTGGTCATCGCCGCTATCGAAGGCGCGTTTCAGGGAGGCAGCCTCGGAGAGGTCGGCGGGGCGAAGATTGCCGGTGCGCTGGAGTTGGCGGCCGAAGACAACCGCAATGGCATAGCGACCCGTGCCGTGTTGCTGCTGGAAACCGGTGGCGTGCGATTGCAGGAGGCCAACCTTGGGCTGGCGGCGATTGCCGATATCCATGCGGCGATTGTCGATCTGCGCCAATACCAGCCGGTTGTGGGTGTGGTCGCCGGTAGTGTGGGTTGCTTTGGCGGGATGTCGATTGCCGCCGGGTTGTGCAGTTATTTGCTGGTGACTCAGGAAGCTCGGCTTGGTTTGAACGGTCCGCAAGTGATCGAACAGGAAGCCGGGCTTGAGGAATATGACTCCCGTGATCGTCCTTTCATCTGGAGCCTGACCGGTGGTGAGCAACGTTTCGCCAGTGGGCTGGTGGATCGTTTTGTCGCTGACGACGTGGCGCAGGTTCAGCAGCAGGTCAGTGAATTGCTTAAGCAAGGGTTGCCGGAACAGCAACGCAGCCGTCAGGCCGAATGGTTCCTGCAACGGTTGGCCCGTCTGGACGCCGAGCTGCAAATCGAGCCGTCAATGGTTCGCGATCTGTATCAAGGAGAGCGCTCATGAGTTCGTATTCCCTGAGAGGTTTGAACTGGTTCAACGCCTTGAGTGCGGGCGCGAAACCGGTTGATGGTTTGCCCGCTTCGTTGAAGGTTGCCGACGGTGTATTGGGTGACCGGCCCGTTCGCTTTATCGCGGTGGTGGCTGATCCTGGCAACCGTTTCGTCCGTGCCCGTAATGGCGAGGTCGGTTTGCTGGAAGGTTGGGGGCTGGCCAAAGCCGTGGATGAAGTCATCGCAGCTGATCTGGATAAACCACAGAAACGCGCCTTGATCGCCATCGTCGACGTGCCGAGTCAGGCCTACGGTCGGCGCGAAGAAGCGCTCGGCATTCATCAGGCACTGGCCGGCGCGGCAGACAATTATGCCCGCGCCCGACTGGCCGGCCATGCCGTGATCGGTTTGCTGGTGGGCAAGGCGATGTCCGGGGCGTTTCTCGCTCATGGCTATCAGGCCAATCGGCTGATTGCCCTGCGCGATCCGGGTGTAATGGTTCATGCGATGGGCAAGGCTTCGGCGGCGCGGGTGACGTTGCGCAGCGTCGAAGAACTCGAAGCCTTGGCCGCCAGCGTGCCGCCGATGGCGTATGACATCGACAGCTACGCGAGCCTTGGGTTGCTTTGGGAAACCTTGTCGGTGGATCAGATCGAGCAGCCGACGGCAGCCGATTTGACTCGGGTGGCTGAATGCCTGAGTCAGGCGATTGGCGATGTCGCCGCGAAAGGGCACGACCTGAGCAGCCGCTTGGGCGCGAGCAACCGTGCGGCCTCGAGCCAGGTTCGCCAATTGCTGAGAGAGCAGTGGTGAACATGCTTCTGGCCCACGACCTGCTCTGGGGGATGACCCCGGAGCAGTTGCCTGCGGCTGCACCTTCGTGGGTGATCGAGTCGATCAGTGCGGGTCAGCCGGTAGTGGTTCGGCGTGCGACGAGTGCGCCGGGTCAAATCGCGGTCGGCGTGCGTGGACGCTTGCGTGAGCAGCGGTATGCAACGGTGATGTCGGTCGATGCAATCCAGCGTCAAGTCCGGCCGGAAGCGCTTTGCCATGTCTCAATTGATCGGGATTTGCCGGCAGTGCGCGCCCTCAATCAACTGCGGCCGATGCTCGATTCCTGTGAGTGGGTTTGGGGTGTCAGCGGCAGCGCCGGGTTTGAATTGGCCAGCGGTTTTCAGGCATTGCATGAGGGCAGCGATCTTGACTTGATCCTGCGTACACCGCAGCCGTTGGATCGTGTTCAGGCGCAGGAACTGGTGAAGCTTCTCGATGCCGCGGTGTGCTTGGTGGACATGCAACTGCAAACGCCAAACGGCGCTGTCGCCCTGCGCGAATGGGCCGGTATCTCGCAATGGGTCCTGCTGAAAAACGCCAGTGAAGCCTGTCTGGTGATTGATCCATGGAATCCACAGGAGCAAGCAGCGTGAGCAGTTTGCTGGTGTTCCCCGGTCAGGGCGCGCAGCAGCCGGGCATGCTCCATCGTTTGCCTCGCGAGACGGTGATCGAGGCGAGTGAAGTGCTGGGCGAAGATGCATTGCTTCTGGATTCCGCCGAGTCGTTGAAATCGACAAGAGCGGTTCAGCTCTGCCTGCTGATCGCTGGCGTCGCGGCTTCACGCCAGTTGTTAATGACGTCGGATTACGTGGCGGGATTGTCCATCGGCGCCTACCCGGCAGCAGTGGTCGCCGGCGCCGTGAGCTTCAGCGATGCGCTGCATCTGGTCAGCCTGCGCGGTGAGCTGATGCAACAGGCTTATCCACAAGGCTATGGCATGACCGCGATCATCGGTCTGGACCTGGTCACGGTGGAAGGGTTGCTGGCGCAGGTTCACAGCGTCGACACGCCGGTTTACCTGGCCAACATCAACGCCGATAACCAGGTGGTGATTGCCGGCAGCGATGGCGCGATGAAAGCGGTGGCCGAGTTGGCGAAAAGTCGTGGTGCAGGTTTGGCCAAACGTCTGGCCGTCAGCGTGCCGTCCCACTGCCCGCTGCTGGACACACCTGCGAAAACCCTGGCCGAAGCCTTCGCCAAGGTGCAGCTGAAAACACCGACGCTGGGCTATCTGAGCGGCAGTCGCGCCCGGCCCATCATCAACATCGAAGCCTTGCGCGATGACCTGGCCTTCAACATGTGCCGCGTGGTGGATTGGCGCGGCACGGTACAAAGCGCCTACGAGCGCGGCGTACGTCTACAGATCGAACTGCCGCCCGGTGCGGTGCTGACCGGGCTGGCTCGCCGGGTGTTCGAGCAGGGCACCGTGATTGCCTTCGACGGTGCGCGGCTCGATACCTTACAGGCGCTGTTACTTGAGGAGGGACGTCGCCAACTCTAAAACACCGACTCAGGCCTTCGAACAACAAAAACAACATTCGACGATGCACTTTGAGGACGACAACAATGATTATTTACGGTGTGGCGCTGTTGGCGATTTGTACGCTGGCAGGGGTGATCCTGGGAGACATGCTCGGCATGTTGCTGGGCGTGAAATCAAACGTCGGCGGCGTCGGGATCGCGATGATCCTGTTGATCTGTGCGCGGTTGTGGATGCAAAAACGCGGCGGCATGACCAAGGATTGCGAGATGGGCGTCGGTTTCTGGGGCGCCATGTACATTCCCGTCGTGGTCGCGATGGCCGCGCAACAGAACGTCGTCACCGCCCTGCACGGCGGCCCGGTGGCGGTGCTGGCGGCGATCGGTTCGGTGGTGATCTGCGGTTGCACCATTGCCCTGATCAGCCGGACTCACAAAGGCGAACCGTTGCCCGACGAACCGGCGCAAGTAACGCCGGTCGGCACTCCAGTAGGAGGTCGCTGATATGTGGGAACTCATTGAGAAGGGGCTGGCCAATAACAGTCTGGTGACCGCGTTCGCGTTCGTCGGCGTGATCATGTGGGTGTCGGTGGTGCTGTCCAAGCGCCTGACGTTCGGACGGATTCACGGTTCGGCGATTGCCATCGTCATCGGGCTTGTTCTGGCCTGGGTCGGCGGCACGATGACTGGCGGGCAAAAAGGCCTGGCGGACCTGACGCTGTTTTCCGGCATCGGTCTGATGGGCGGCGCCATGCTGCGGGACTTTGCGATCGTTGCCACGGCATTCGAAGTGCAAGCCACCGAAGCGAAAAAGGCCGGTTTGATCGGTGTGATTGCGCTGCTGCTGGGCACGATCCTGCCATTCATTGTCGGTGCGAGCATGGCCTGGGCGTTCGGTTATCGCGATGCGATCAGCATGACCACCATCGGTGCAGGTGCGGTGACCTACATCGTCGGGCCGGTGACCGGGGCGGCGATTGGCGCGAGTTCGGATGTGGTGGCGTTGTCGATTGCCACCGGGTTGATCAAGGCGATTTTTGTGATGGTCGGCACGCCAATGGCCGCACGCTGGATGGGGCTGGATAACCCACGCTCGGCGATGGTGTTTGGCGGGTTGGCTGGCACTGTCAGCGGTGTGACGGCCGGGTTGGCGGCGACGGATCGGCGGTTGGTGCCTTATGGCGCGTTGACGGCGACGTTCCACACCGGGCTTGGGTGCTTGCTTGGGCCTTCGCTGCTGTACTTCATTGTTCGCGGGATTGTGGGGTAGGGCTCTGGACTATCGTTGATTGTACCGACGCCATCGCGAGCAAGCTCGCTCCCACAGGGGAACGCATTCCAATGTGGGAGCGAGCTTGCTCGCGATGGGCGCGACACGGTTTCAGACTTGCC
>NZ_JALBYU010000020.1 GCF_029963765.1 Pseudomonas sp. UYIF39 | reverse complement strand
AAGATTAAATTCCGAAACCCCTATCTGCGTATGCAGGTAGGGGTTTTGTTTTGTTTGCAGGAAAGTGCGAACGGACATTACCGATATTTGATCACAATCCCTTTGAGCTTCCGACCTTCGATGGTTTTTACATCGCGAGCCCAAAGCGGACCGTTGACATAGGCGCCCACCGGTTGGATATGGTCGTAGACCACCACCACGGCATCGCCGCCGAGTTTGGCGGACTCTTCGCGTAGTTTTTCTTCTACCTGAGTGATGGGAGGAGCAGGCTCGACGCTCGCGTCGATGACCACCTCACCCAATCGGACGTGAGGGCGCAGGGGCTCTGTGCGCAGCACCACGACCTCGCTTGCGAGCGTCGGCGCGGGATGCTCCACGCCCACATAGGCGGTGGTCTGGGCGTCGACAGTGGCGCACCCACTCAGCGCGAGCAGAGTGGCGGTGAGCCCTCCAGCAAGCAGTGACAGTTTGAAACGAGTGGACCAAGGCACGTCATGGGCAGGCATAGTGAGGTTCCTCCGAACAATCCGCTGCTTTACGAGGTAGCGTGTTGACGGTAGCAGACAGCCCGGCAGTTGCCAGAAGCCCAACCTTTTCAGGTTGGGCTTTTTTCATGCCTTGAGAAAGTGAGTTTCACTGATCTTTTTCGCAGTTCACCATCCACGACACACCAAACCGATCAACCAACATGCCGAAGCGAGCCGCCCAGAACGTGGTTTCCAGTGGCATTTCAACCTTGCCGCCGTCCGACAACGCAGAAAACACCCGTTCAGCTTCCGCAATGCTGTCGACATTCAGTGAAACCGAACAGCCGCTCATTTCGTCAGTAGGGCGATCAGGTGTTGCGTCCGAGCCCATGATCGCCTGATCGCCCACCAGCAGGCGGGTGTGGATGATCAGGTTGTGGTAGTCCGTCGGCAAGTGCTCGCGCGCAGGGCTTTCGCCGAAGGTCATCATGACTTCGATCTGGCCTCGCAGACTTTGAGCATAGAAAGTGAACGCGGCTTTGCAATCACCATTGAAGATCAGATAGGGATTGATTTTCATGCTTTGCTCCCGGTTACGAAGAGGCGAAGAGAGGCCGAATTCACCTCAGGCTCCGCAGTGATTTGGGCTCCCATTAGCAAAGCGTTAGATGTCGTGATTAGCGGGAATTGTTTAGATGTTTTTTCTATTGAAGCGACGTGGCTTATGGCTTCCGGCGCCCACGCCTCAATCGACGATCACCGGGATATCGTCCTGGATCCTCAAGCTGCTGCGCGTGGAGCCGAGGGGCGCAGCAAACGCTCGATTGCACCGCTGACCAGGTTTTCCAGCAGATTATCTCGCTCCGCTTCACTCAGCGTATGCTGCGCCAGCCAATTGGGCGCGCTGTTGAGTAAGTTGGCGATTGCATGTCCGGTGGCCAATAAGCCTTGCTCACTGAACCGCGATCGGGCCCCAAGCATCATGAGCAACTTGCGCTCGTATTGCTCGCGCAGCTGCCGAACCCGTTCCTGTTGCTCTTCATTCAGGCAGCCGCTGTCACGCTCTGCCAGACGAAAATGCCAGGGCATCTCCTGATGCAGGTTCAAATGCGCTCGGATAAGGGCATGGAGTTTGTCACGTTTTGCTGGGGCCTTTTGCTCGATGCGCCCCAAGGTTGCTAGCAGCTCTTCGTAGAACTCCTCGATCAGGTCGAGCAGCAAGTGCTGTTTGCTGGGGTAATGGTGATACAACGAACCGGGAGCGAGCCCCAGGCAGGTCGCGAGCTCACGCATGCCGACCTGTCCGAAACCTTTGCAGGCGAACAGCTCCAGCACCTTGTCCCGGTACTCGGCAAAGCGCGAGCAACGCTCAGGCATAGGCATGGAAGCCACGCCCCGTTTTGCGCCCCAGGTACCCGGCGGCGACCATTTCCTTGAGCAGTGGAGCAGGACGGTACTTGCTATCGTTGAAGCCGTCGTAGAAGGCTTCGAGGATCGCCAGCACGGTGTCCAGGCCGATCAGGTCCGCCAACGCCAACGGCCCGATCGGCTGATTGCAGCCCAGGCGCATGCCGGCGTCGATGTCTTCGGCACTGGCCAGGCCTTCCTGAAACACCAGGATCGCTTCGTTGATCATCGGCACCAGAATCCGGTTGACCACGAAACCCGGACGGTTGCCCGCGGTGATCGCGGTTTTACCGAGAGTGGTCGCCATGTCCAGCGCCAGGGCGTGGGTGGCGTCGCTGGTTTGCAAACCGCGAATCACCTCGATCAGGCCCATCACCGGCACCGGGTTGAAGAAGTGCAGACCGATGAAGCGCTCAGGCTGGCTCACGCTGGCAGCGAGATGGGTGATGGACAGCGAAGACGTGTTGGAGGCAATTACGCAATCGTCGCTGACCTGCGCGGCGATCTGTTGTAGCACGCGCAGTTTCAACTCGAGGTTTTCGGTGGCGGCTTCGATCACCAGTTGCACGTTCTGCAGGTTGCTGTAGTCGGTGCTGGTGCGGATCTTGTCGAGGGCAGCGAGCTTTTGCTCTTGCGTCAGCGTTTCCTTGGTGATCTGTCTATCGAGGTTTTTACTGACGGTTGCGATGGCCTTTTGCAGGGCGCTCTCGGAGATGTCGAGCAAGGTCACGTTAAAACCGGCCAAGGCGCAGACTTGCGCAATGCCATTGCCCATGGTGCCCGCGCCGATCACGCCAATGTTTTGCAGATTCATGTTCTGTTCTTCCGATCAAATCCCGCGATACCTTGGCCGCCGTAGTGGCCGAAGGCGTACTATTGGCCGCGAGTCTAGAGCCGGCAGGGCGGTTGTCCTATGCCGAAACTGTTCAACGGCACTGGTGTTTTTTGCCATTCGGGTGATGGGGAGAGAAGCGTTCACATGCGGGAAAAGGACTCGGTTTCCGCCTACTTCGTGCAGGCAATGATCCATGGGCTGGGAAACAATCCGCAACGTCAGAGGGCTGCGCTTGAACAGGCCGGCATCGATCCGGCGTTGATGGAGCAGCCCACCGCGCGTGTACCGGCGAGTGCGTTTGCCGCGTTGTGGTTGATTCAGATCCGCGAGCTCAACGATGAGTTCTTCGGGCTCGACTCCCATGGCATACCGCCGGGCGGTTTCGCCCTGATCTGCCGGGCATTGATTCAGGAACCTGACCTGCACAAAGCGATGCGCCAGTGCCTGGCCAATTTCGCGCTGTTCCTCCACGATTTTCGCGGCACGCTGACGGTGCGCGGCAAACGTGCGGTGATCAGCTTGCAGAACCACTCACCAAACAGCGACGTCAGTCGTTTGGGCGAGGAGACGTTTCTGGTGTTGATGATCAGTCTGCTCTGCTGGCTGGGTGGGCGGCGCATCCCTATCGATCGCGCAGATTTTCGCCATGAGCGAGTGTCACTCAGCGATGACCGTTTACTTTGGGGACCCAACCTGACCTTTGGCGCCGAGCGCACCGAAATCGAATTCGCCAGCCACTACCTGCGTCTGCCGGTGGTTCAGGATCTGGCATCACTGAAGGTGTTTTTGCGCACCGCGCCGCAATGGCTGGTGATCCGTTTTCGTAATCAGCACGGCCTGGCGTCGCAGGTCTACCA
Source organism: Pseudomonas sp. UYIF39 (assembly GCF_029963765.1). GTDB lineage: Bacteria > Pseudomonadota > Gammaproteobacteria > Pseudomonadales > Pseudomonadaceae > Aquipseudomonas. The sequence goes on along the minus strand of NZ_JALBYU010000020.1, from coordinate 109,190 downwards.
GCGCCTGCGCAACAGCCATTACAGCCAATGGCCGACCTTGCAGGCCTTCGCCCTGGAACAGCACCTGAGCCCCAGCACCTTTCGCCGAAAACTGGAGCGGGAAGGGTGTTCGTATCAGGAGATCAAGGACGAGGTGCGGCGTGGCGTTGCCTTCGAACAGCTGCGCCAGAGCCGAGCGAGCATCAGCGACATTGCCGAGCAATTGGGCTTTCAGGAGCCAAGCGCGTTTCACCGGGCGTTCAAGAAGTGGACGGGAGAAAGTCCGGGACGGTATCGGGCGAGGTATCAGGGGGAGCTCACGGAGTGAACCCTGTTCTTGATCGTTTCACCTCGTTACTCGACCAGGCAAGACGCGCCTTGCAATTGGTCTGGGCAACATCTCGCGGACTGTTTCTGGGATTGGTGCTGGCGACGCTGATCGCCGGTGTACTCCCGGCACTGGCCGCCTGGTTGGGCCAACGTATCGTCGATGCAGTCGTCACCGCCATGCAGTTGCACACGCAACAGGGCAGTGCGCCGTTGTGGCCGGTCGTGCGTTATGTGTTGTTTGAAGCGGGCGTGCTCGCGTTGCTGTCCGGGACTCAACGCGCGCTGTCGGTCCAGCAATCGCTGTTGCGGGTGCAGTTGGGGCAGAAGGTCAACACGATGATTCTGGAGAAGGCCCAGACGTTATCGCTGGTGCAGTTCGAGAATTCCGAGTTCTACGACAAACTGGTTCGGGTGCGCCGCGAGGCTTCGACCCGGCCGTTGGCGCTGGTGATGAAGTCGTTGGGGCTGATCCAGAATCTGATCGTGTTGATCAGCTTCGGCGTGTTGCTGGTGCATTTTTCGCCTTGGGCGCTGGTGCTGCTGGTGGTCGGCGCGTTGCCAGTGTTCTTTGCCGAAGCGCATTTTTCTGGTGATGCTTTCAGACTGTTCACTCGCCGTGCGCCGGAGAGTCGGCAACAAAGCTACATCGAGACGCTGCTCTCCCACGAGGGCTACATCAAAGAGGTCAAACTGTTCGGCTTCGCGCCGCTGCTATTGAAGCGTTATCGCGAGACGTTCGCGCGTCTCTATGCCGAAGACCGACGCCTGACACTACGTCGAGATGGCTGGGGATTTGCTCTCGGTCTACTGGGCACCGGCGCGTTTTATCTGGCGTACGCCTGGGTGGTGGTCGATACCGTCCATGGCAACATCAGCCTCGGACAGATGACCATGTACCTGGTGTTGTTCAAGCAGGGGCAGACGGCAGTGAGCAGCAGCTTGAGTGCCATCAGCGGTCTCTACGAAGATGGCCTTTACCTCTCCAGTCTTTATGAATACCTGGCCGAGCCTGTTGTGGCGGATACCGGCATCCTCACCGTGGGCGCGGTGCCTGGCGATGGCCTGCGTTTCGAAAACGTCGGCTTCCGTTATCCGGGCGCCAGTCGCGCCGCGTTGGAAGGCATCGATCTTCACCTTGTGCCCGGCCACAGTGTGGCACTGGTGGGGGAGAACGGTTCGGGCAAGACCACGCTGATCAAATTACTGACGCGGCTGTACCGTCCTGATCAGGGCCGTATCCTGCTGGACGGCAGCGATCTTCAAGCATGGGAAGAAGACGCGCTGCGGCGGCGCATCGGGGTGATTTTTCAGGACTATATCCGCTACCAATTCTCCGTCGGCGAGAACATCGGCGTCGGTGACACCCTGGCGTTCAACGATGAACAGCGCTGGCAGGAGGCCGCCGCCGAGGGCATGGCCGCGCCCTTCATCGACGGACTGGATCGAGGGTATGCGACGCAATTGGGGCGGTGGTTCGCCGGGGGGCAGGAGCTGTCCGGCGGGCAATGGCAGAAGATCGCGTTGTCCCGGGCCTACATGCGGCGCAACGCCGATATCCTGATTCTGGATGAGCCAACCTCGGCACTCGACCCCGCGGCGGAAGCCGCGGTGTTCCAGCATTTCAGTGAGCACACCGAAGGCCGCATGACGTTGCTGATCTCTCACCGGTTTTCCAGCGTGCGCAATGCGGACCACATTATTGTGCTGGACCAGGGAGCGATCCTTGAACGGGGCGATCACGACAGTCTGGTGGCCGCGGGCGGGCGCTATTCGCAGTTGTTTGATTTGCAGGCCCGCGGTTACCGATAGCGCTCAAGACTCCCGAGAAACCCGCGTCACCGCCGGCCCGGCCATTTGTGTTGGTTTTGTTTTCATCAAGCCGTCGAGTGCCTGGCGATACTGGATGCCGCCCAGGCTCATGCTGTTGTTGTGCGTACCGCCGGGTACCAACAACAGGCGCTTGGGTTCGTTGGCGGCATTGAACAACTGCTGGCTGAATCGCGATGGCATGAACGGGTCGGCCAGGCCATGGACCACCAGCAACGGCATGTTGATGTCGACGATCTTGTCGATGGAATCGAATTTCTGCGACAGCAGCCAGCGCACCGGCAACCATTTCACTGGCAGGTTGCTGTCGGCCACTTGTGCCACCGCATCGCCCAGCGAGGTGAAGGTGGACTCGATCACCAGACCGCGCGCCGGCACCACGCCATGGTCCTTTTTCGCCTGGGTGGCCAGGTCTGCCGCCAGGTCGATCGCCACCGCGCCACCGAGGGAGTGGCCGTATATCAAGCGCTTGTTGGCGTCCGGTTGCATCTTGGTGAAGCGCTACCAGGCGGCTCGCGCGTCCTCGTAAACACTGGCTTCCGACGGCAGGTCGCCCTTGCTCTGGCCAAACCCTCGGTAGTCGATGGCCAGCACTGAATAGCCCATGGCGCGCAATTGCTCGATGCGGAACGCCTGGCCCGTCAGGTTCCAGCGCACGCCATGCAGGTAGAGGACCGACGGCGCATCGCGACGCGCGGCTGGCCACCACCAGGCATGCAGGCTTTGCCCAGCCTTGAAGCTGGCGGGTTTGATGTCGAATTCCTGAACGTCCTGCGGCAGGCCGCGATACCACCCGGCCGTTCCCGGTTCGATGCGGAACAGCAACTCGCGTTCTGTGTACTTGAGCACGCCGCAGCTCACCGGCAAGCCGACGATTAGCACGGCCATGCACAGCAGCGGCAGCCAGCGTCGGCGCAGACGCGTGAGAAGGGAAGAGGGCATGGGTGGGTCCATCAGCTCAGACATTAAGCTCGCTTTTTAACAGAAGCGCTCCGGGTGTAGTGAGTTTTTCGAAAACCCTGCTGGCCCACGCTTGCGAGTCGCGGACCTCGGCGAATGTAAATCGGGCGCTGGATCGGCTCGACCTACCGATCTAACCTGTAGGAGATCCTGTTCAGCAGCCTCTTCATCGCCGGGCCGAAACGGCCGGCGCTTAATATCCGTTTCACCGGAGCCTAGCGTGATGCCTGAATTCAATCGTTTCGAGGAAGTCGTGACCCTGATCGTCAAACACCGGGTCAAGGCCGGTTTTGAAGTGCCTTACGAAGCCTGGCTTCGACACATCGTGGGTGTGGCGGGGCAGAGCGAGGGGCATCTGGGAGTAGACGTGATTCGCGGCAAGAGCGGTGGCCTCGATATGTTCACCTGCGTGCTGCGCTTTTGCTCCACCGAGGCGATGCAGCGCTGGCTCGATTCGCCGCAACGGCAAGCACTGGTCAACGAAGCCACGCCGATGCTGGCGGACGGTGATCAGACTGAGGTCAATCCGGTTAATGAATTCTGGTTCGCCCCGCAGGCCGAAGCGGGATCGCCACCGCCGCGCTGGAAGCAGGCCGTGGTGACGTTGTTGGTGATTCTGCCGCACACTTTGTTGGTGCCGCTGATCTGGGGGCCGTTGCTGCAGCTCAACGCTTTCCTCTCCAATTACATCGTTGCCACCTTCCTGATCACCCTGACCATCGTGCTGTCGGTTGTGTACCTGTTCATGCCGATGGCGACGCGCTTGTTCGCGCCCTGGTTGTCCCACTCCATTGCGAACCGCTGACGTTATCGTCGGTTAACACGATCCGCTGTAGGAACCGAGCAAGCTCGGCTCCTACAGGGATTTGTGTTGTTTGGGCATCAGCGTTTGTCAGGACTTTTTGTCATCGCCTGGCTCGCCACCAACATGCACACCATGGTTGTCACCCGGTTCACCGCCGACATGTACGCCGTGGTCATCGCCCACTTCACCGGCGCGATGCACACCGTGGTCGTCGCCGATTTCACCGGCGCGATGCACACCGTGGTCGTCGCCGATTTCACCAGCGTGATGAACGCCGTGATCATCCCCTGGTTCGGCGTGAGTTCCGCTACGCCCGGAGGATGAGGCCGAGTTGCCGGAGTGGCCCGAGCCATGGTCGCTGCCACTGTGACCGCTGCCGCTATTGCCGCCACTGCCACTTCCACCGTGACCGCCGCCATTGCCGCCGCCACCGTTTCCACCGCCGCCGCCGCCGCCGCCATTGCCACCGCCGCCGCCGCCATTGCCACCGCCGCCGCCACCATTGCCGCCACCGCCTCCTCCACTACCGCCACCACCTCCGCTTCCGCCACTGCCTCCTTCTTTGGCTTGAGCACTCGACATACCGGACAGGCTGTCCGGTATCAGAACGGTAGATGCCGACAGAACTGCGCCAATAGCCACTGCGAGCAAAAGCTTTTTCATGTGCATATCGTTCTCCGTCTTCTTATTCAGCTTGGAACGTGATGGATGCAACTTGCTGCCTGATTCAGTGGGTAAACACCTCACCGTACGGTTTTATTCAGTTGCTACGTCGATGAGTTCTGAAACGTCCAGCTCGACCTTGTTCCAGGGGTCAGTGAATACTCGAGGCCAGCTCGAAAATGGGGATGTACATCAGGATCACGATCACCCCGATCAGCAGGCCGATGAAGGTCATGAGCAAGGGTTCGAACAGCCGCACGAACCATTCGATCCAGCGGCTGATTTCTTCGTCGTAGAAGTCGGCGCTGCGCTCCATCATTTGCCCGAGGTTGCCGGACTGCTCGCCAGCGCGCAGCAAGCGCAGGGACACCGGGGTCACCAGATGATTGAGTTCCAGGGCGGTCGACAGCGACTGACCCTCGCGCACCCGTTCGCAGGCCTGGTCCAGGCGCGCGCGGGACGCGACGGTGAGCAGGCCGCGAACCATGCCCATGGCGGTGACGAGGGGAATACCGCCTTGCAGCAGAATCCCCAGCGAGCGGTAGAAGCGCGCCAGTTCGTACATGAAGATGCGTTGATGGACCGCCGGGAGTTTTTCAATCACACGGTCCACGCCCCGACGAAAGGCCGGTTGGCGCTGGAGGAAGGTGAGGGCGACGATGATCGCCAGCAATGCGCCGAAAAATTCGCCCTGATGGGCGTGCAGGAACATCCCGCTGCTCATCAGGATCTGCGACAGCCACGGCAGGTTCGAGCCCAGCCCTTCGAACACCAGGCTGAAGCGCGGGACCACGTAGCCCATCAGAAACAACACCACGCCACCGCCCACCACCAGCAACAGCATGGGGTAGATCGAAGCGCTGACGATTTTTTGCCTAACCTCGTCCATGCGCTGGCGATAGCTGACATAGCGGCCCAGGGCATCGCCCACGGCGCCAGTCTTCTCGCTGGACTGCACCAGCGCTACGTAGAGCGGAGGAAAAACCGCTGACAACTGGCCCAATGCCTGGGAGAACGACTTGCCTTCATAAAGCAAGCGCACCAGTTCGCTCAAGGTTTTGCGGGCCTGGGGCGCGTTCTCTTTTTCCGCCAGGCTTTCCAGCGCATCGATCAGGGGCAGACCCGCATTGAGCAACGTGGTCAGTTCCTGGCTGAACAGCACCAGGTTGAAGGTTTCGCGCTGCCTGACGCGCAACGCACGCCAGTGACGCTCGGCGTACAGGCTGATCACGCGGTAGCCCTGGTCTTCAACGATACGCCGGGCTTCGCTGTGGCCGAGCGCCTCGACGGTCATCGAGACGACGCCGGCCTTGCCAACGGCTTTGAGATGAAATCGCATGGTCGCCACTCCCGTTACTGCCAGCTGGTGACTTCGGCGTTTTCGCCTTCGCCGCCGGGCTGTCCGTCCTTGCCCATGGACAACAAGTCGTATTCGCCGTTTTCACCGGGGTAGCGATAGGTGTAGTTACGGCCCCACGGATCCTGCGGCAATTTTTTCTGCAAGTAAGGGCCGGTCCATTTGGTTTCATCGCTAGGCGCGGTGACCAGCGCCTGCAAACCCTGTTCGGTCGACGGGTAATGACCGACCTCCAGACGGTACAGATCCAATGCTTTGCCCAGGCCTTCTATTTGCGCCTTGGCCACCTTCACCTCGGAGCGGCCGAGTTGGGCGAAATACTTCGGCGCGACGATGCCGGCCAACAGCCCCAGCACCACCAACACCACCAACAGTTCGAGCAGGGTGAACCCGCTTTGAGCACGCGGGGTGGAACGCAAACGCTGATTCATGATGACCTCACACAGTCGGCAGAAGGGTCGCCATGAAGGCTTATGCAATTGCCATGCACATGCCCGGACATTCTTCTGCAACCCCTGAATTACGGGGCTGCGCGCATTCGGCACAGTGCTTGCGTATGGCTGGTTTACTACCGGCCATTGGGGCATTAGCCCCATTTTTCGGGGCCGGGCAGGGAGGTAAACAATGAAAACACTCACCACAGGACTGCTCGGTCTGCTCGTGTTGACCGGCGTCGTACAGGCCGATGTGTTCGTTTCTGTGGACGCCAAGGGCAGCTACGTTCTGTCCAATGTCCACCGTCCCGGCCGCACCTATGAACGGGTGATTCACGAGCCCGAATCCGTCGGGGTCAGCATGGATCAGCAACCGCAGATGATTGCCCGGCAGCCCTATGCCGAACTGGTTTCGGCGGCTGCCACGGCCAATCAGTTACCGGCGGCGCTGTTGCATGCGGTGATCCAGGCCGAGTCCGCCTACGACTCCGGTGCCCGGTCACCCAAAGGCGCGGGCGGGTTGATGCAATTGATGCCTGACACCGCCCGGGAGTTGGGGGTGAAGAATGTCTACGACCCGAAAGCCAACATTCAGGGTGGCGCCAAATACCTGAAGCGCCTGATGACCTTGTTCGATAACGACATCAGCCTCGCTGTGGCGGCGTACAACGCCGGGCCGCAAGCGGTGCTCAGCCGTGGCGGGGTAATCCCGCCGTTCGCCGAAACCCAGCGTTACGTGCCCAGTGTCTTGCGCCAATACCGACGTTTGCAGGGCCTGGCCGTGGATGCGCCGCTGTAATCGGCGACCGTAGGGCACGTTCCCCCAATAGTGGGGAATGATGGCCCCGGCCGAAAAGTGGGGAAAAAGTGGGGAATATCCCCCGAGTTATTAAGTCGTTCATATAACTGATTGAAAAATAAATAAATTATTTATGGCATGCGGATTGCTCAAGGGGATTTGTCGAGACTTATTCCTAATGAGCACCCACAGCGAGGCCCGTGATCATGACCGGCATACCCTGCGCTCCGTCCTTGTTTAATCTGCTGCTGTTGGTGGCGTCGATGCTGGGCATCGAGCTGGCCGAAGCGGCCGTGCGCTGCGAGCGCAATCTGGTGGCCAACGTCGTGGCGCTGGATCAGCCGCTGATGTTCAACCGCCTCGGCGCGCAGAACGTCAACGGCATGATGTTCGCCCTGCGCCGCGATGTGGTCGATGACCACGAGATGTCCCTGGCCCAGGGCGGGGCGGCAGTGCCGGGCAAAGTCTCGTTGCGACCCGACAAGCGTCCGCGCCCACTGGTGTTGCGTGTCGCCGCCGGTGATTGCCTGACCATCAACCTGCAGAACCTGCTCGCCTACCAGGCCAACTCTGGCAGCCACGAAAGCGGGGGGGTGGGTGGTATTGAGGGTGAAGTAGAAATCGGAAACGTAGGCAACTTCAAGGTTGACGAGCAGGTCACCGACCGCCACGTCGGCTTCCAGGTCAACGGTATGCAAGCGGTCAACAGCATCGACGACATTGCGTCTTATACCGGGCGCAACGCCAATACCTTGATTGCCCCCGGTGCCACCCGTTCCTACACCTTGTACGCCGAGCGCGAAGGCGCGTTTGCCGCCAGCAGTCGCGGCGCGACCTTCGGTGGTGAAGGGGATGCGGGCAACGTGGCCAACGGACTGTTCGGCCAAGTGGTAGTGGTGCCCAAGGGCGGCCGCTCCTATCGCAACACCGTGACCGAAGAAGAAATGCGCCTGGCCAGCGTCGGCCGCACCCCGGCCGGTCAACCGATTGTCGATTACCAGGCGCGCTATCCGCAGCGTGAACCGTGGATCCGTGAAGGTAAGGCCGGCACGCCGATCATCAACATGGTCGACGGCAATGAAATCATTTCCAGCGAGAGCGACGCGATTGTGATGGGCAGCAATGCCGATGGCAGCTTCCCGCCGTCGACTTATCCGCTGGAGGCCATTGGCAAACGCAACCCGGCGATCCCTAACCGTCTGGAACCGTTCCGCGATTTTGCCTCGCAGTTCCAGGATGAAACCGCCGCGACCCAGGCGTTCCCCGCTTACTGGGCGGACCCGGTGATGGCCCACGTGCTGGAGCCGACGCGCGACTCGTTCATGATCAACTACGGCTCCGGCGGCATGGGCGCCGAAGTGGTCGCCAACCGTTTGGGTGTCGGGCCGATGCACGATTGCCTGTCCTGCGCCTATGAAGAATTCTTCCTCAGCTCGCACACCGTCGGCGACGTGGCGATGTTGGTGGATGTACCGGCCAACGCCGGTCTGGAAGGCATTCTTCCCGGTCAAGTCCCCCGCGCCGATCAGATCGGGGTCAAGGCGACCATGGCGCTGTACCCGTCCGAGCCGTCCAACGTCAACCACAGCTACATCGGTGACTTCATCAAATTCCGCAACACCCACAACGGCCACGAACAGCACATCTTCCACCTGCACGGGCATCAGTGGTTGTTCAACCCCAACGACGACAACTCCGACTATGTGGACGCCCAAGGCATCGGTCCGGGAGCCGGTTACACCTACGAAATCGCCAACGGGGGCTCGGGCAACCGCAACCGGGTCGCGGGCGATGCGATCTATCACTGCCACTTCTACCCGCACTTTGCCCAAGGCATGTGGAGCATGTGGCGGGTGCATGACGTATTCGAAGAGGGCACCAAACTCGAGGTGTCCCAGCAGGGCGCCGACGGTTATCACAGCGAACCTTATGCACTGCGCAGCGGTAAACCGGCCGCTGGCGCCCGGGCCTTGCCCGACGGTGAGATCGTTGCCGGTACCCCGATTCCAGCGGTCGTGCCGCTGCCAGGCAAAGCCATGGCACCGATGCCGGGGAAAGTCGCGGTCGTGCCGAAAATCGGCGAAACCCTGGTGGCCGGTGGTGATGACGACGAAGGCGATGATGACGGCGAGCATCATGGCGGTAATGGCGGCGCTCACGCCATCGGTTCCCTGGCCCTGGTGGATCGCAGTGAAGCCAACCGCAATGCCGACGGCAGCCTGAAAAACCCTGGGTATCCGTTCTGGATCGGCGGCATGGAAAGCTCGGTCGGCCAACGCCCACCGACCCCACCGCTGGACATGCTCGACGCTGCCAAGGCGCAGGCCTTGAAAACCAGCGGCAACGCCTTGTGGGCCAATCTCGACCCGGCTCAGTCCGGTGGCTGGGATGGCGGTTTGGGGCGGCATTCTCTGGACGGTTTCTCCTCCGGTGGCCAGGCGCACACCATTACCACGTCCCTGGATTTCTCCAAGGAAGTGACGCGCGCCAAGCCCATTTACATGCCGGAAGAGGGCACCGAAGTCGAACAGGCGGCCATGGCGTTCCACGCCAAAAAAGACCACCCAAGCTTCGCCGTGCTGCCCGGTAATCAAATCGTCGCGCGCAACTTCCGCACCAACGGCTCCTTGCCGATCGCGGGTGCACCGTATTACGAACCGTGCATGGATGATCGGCAAAAACGCCTGACCAGCAGCGCCGGCACCGGTGAGTTTGCCAGTGGCGAGCGGATCGACGGCATGTCCTACACCGGTTCCTCGACCTTCACCGCCGACCGTCCACGGGTCTACAAAGCGGCGAACATCCAGTTCGACGCGGTCTACAACAAAGTCGGCTACCACTTCCCGCAAGCGCGCATTCTCGCGCTGTGGGAAGACGCCTGGCCGGTGATCAACAAGCAGCGTCCGCCAGAGCCTCTGGTGATGCGTATGAACACCTTCGACTGCGTGCAGTACCAGCAAACCAACCTGGTGCCGGCCACCTATGAAATGGACGACTATCAGGTGCGCACGCCGACCGACGTGATCGGCCAGCACATTCACTTGCCTAAATGGGACCTGGTGTCTGCCGACGGTTCGGCCAATGGCTGGAACTACGAAGATGGCGTGCTTTCCCCCGGAGCGGTGCAAGAACGCATCCACGCCATTCGCGAGTTCAACCAGTGCCAAGGCACCGACCCGCGTGACGGTACGCCGGCCTGCCCGAAAGCCAAGGCTCACCCGTTCTTTGGCCAATACGGCCGGGCCGACTGGGTCGGCGCGCGCACGGCGATGCAGCGCTGGTTTGTCGATCCGGTGGTGAACGCCAAAGGCGTCGACCGTGGCCTGGGGACCATCTTCACCCACGACCACCTCGGCCCATCGACTCACCAACAAATCGGTCTGTACGCCACCGTGCTGGCAGAACCGGCCGGTTCGACCTGGTTCCACGCTGAAACCGGCGAGCCGTTGTACAGCGGCGCGCGGCAGGACGGCGGGCCAACCTCCTGGCAAGCGGTGGTGTCTACCGGTGACCTGGATGGTGACGGCAAGAACGACAGCTTTCGTGAGTTCTTCCTCGAATACAGCGACTTCCAGCACGCCTATGAAGCCGGCGTGTACGTGGGCGCTGGCCCCAACGGCGTGCCCAATCCGCAAGCCTTCCCGGCTACGGCTGACAGCTTCCGCTACGCCATCAACCCACCGGTGCGTAAAGATGCCGAGACCCTGCTTGAGCAGGTGGTCGAAGCCCGCGGTGGCTTGATGCCCGGTTGCCCAAGCCGGCCATGCCCACAAGCGATCTCGATCGATGACCCCGGCATGTTCGTGGTCAATTACCGCAACGAACCGCTGGCCCTGCGGGTGTACGACCCGAACAAGATCGGTCCGGACGGCAAGCGCGGCATGCAGGCCGACGGCCTCGGCGGCGACCTCGCGTACGCCATGCAAAGCCGCACCGACCGCGCCATCCCGGCGATGAACCTGGCGCCGAACCTGGTGACTGCGGCCACTGGTCCAACCGGTGGCACTACGCTGTTCCCGCCACACATCAACCGTGGCGGCGCAGAACCGGGCGACCCGTTCACCCCGATGCTGCGTACCTACACCGGCGACAACGTGCGGTTGCGGGTGCATGCCGGTGGCCACGAAGAAGAGCACAACGTGACCCTGCACGGCGTGAAGTGGCTGCAAAGCGGTTCCGGTTTCGGCAACAGCTCCAACTCCGGCTGGCGCTCGTCGCAAATGATCGGAATCTCCGAGCAGATGGGCTTCAATGCGCCGGTGTCGATGATCTCCAGCGCGGCCGCGACCACCGGGGATTACCTGTACTCGATGGACGCCTCCCTGGAAGGTTACTGGAGCGGGATCTGGGGCGTGATGCGCAACTACACGGCCCAACGCAGCGACCTGTTTGCGCTGCCGAACAACGCGAAACCGGCCGGTATGCGCAACACCGTGGCGTTCGATGGCATCTGCCCACGGTACGGCGCCAACCCTAACGGCATCGGCACCCGGCCGACACTACAACGCAACTATGAAGTGGTCGCGGCGCTGGCCAACGACATACTCGGCAATCCGCTGAACCTGTCGATGGCCGATCCGGCCGGTATCGGGCAACACGTCGGCGGGGCGTTGAAGCCGGCGGGCGGCACCCTGGTGTACAACTCGCGTGCCGTAAGCATTCCTCAGGTCACGGTGACCGACCCTGTGGAGGGGACCTTCACCATCGGCGGGCAAAGCGGGCCATTGCATGATCCGACGGCGATCCTTTATGTGCGCAAGGGCGACCTCGATCCAATCACCGGCAAGCTCAAACCCGGTGTGCCTGTCGAACCGCTGGTGCTGCGTGCGGCGGCTGGTGACTGCATCAACATCACCCTGGAAAACCATCTGCCCATGGTGATGCCGGACCTGGCTCAGACGGCTTCGGTGATGGGCATGGTCAAGCGTGACCGCAACGATGGCGAGGGCTCGACCACCTTCAGCAATAACCTGATGCGGCCGTCCAGCACGGTGGGCCTGCACGCCCAACTGCTGGCGTACGACATCACCAAATCCGACGGGACCAACGTCGGCACCAACCCGATCCAGACCGTGCCACCGCGTGTTGGCAATGTTGGGGCGTACCCGACGCGGACCTATCAGTACTACGCCGGGCACCTGGAGCGTGAAGGCAAACCGGTCACGCAACTGGGCCGCAGTGTCGACAATATCAATGCCACGGCGGTGGAATTCGGCGGGCTGAATTTCACCCCGGCGGACGTCATCAAGCAGCCGCAAAAAGGCCTCGGTGGGGCGATGAGCATCCTGCCGGTCGGCGCCACCTGGGTTGAAGACACGCGCAAAGTAAATGCCACCGTCACTGCACCGGGGCAAAGCACCTACCGCGATTTTGCGATGGTCTGGCAGAAGGCGTTGAACATGCGCTGGGCCAATGGTCGTCCGGTGGAAGGTATTGCCTCGGAGGCCGGTGTACCGACCGATCCGCAGGACAACTCGAGCATGGCCATCAACTACAAGACCGAGCCGATGTGGTTCCGCTTCGGTCTGCCACCGGATGCGCCGTTCGGCCACGCCGACGGCCATGGTTACGGCGACGTGCCTAACGCGCACATGGCCTTCAGCAATGCGCTGGTGGGGGGCGATCCGCAAACGCCGGTGCTGTATGTGAAACCGGGGCAACCGTTCCGCACGCACATTCTGATGCCGACCGGTGGCAGCCGTGGTTCGACCTTCCAGTTGGACGGTCACGTCTGGTCGGTCAACCCGTTCCAGTCAGAGAAGAGCGACTCCGGTGGCTATCCGATGATGACCCCTGGGGTGGGTTCGGTGCGGTTCGGCTACAACCCGATGTCGATGTACATCGGCGCCCGCGAAAGCATTCTGCCGGCGGCGCATTTCAGCTTCATGCACCCGAGCGCCGGGGGCAGCAATGCAATACCGGGCGACTACCTGTTCCGAGACTACGGCGCTTACGGCAGCACCGCCGGGCTTTGGGGATTGCTGCGGGTGACCAACGAACCTGAACCGGCTCCGGCACCTTGAGCCATAGCAGACACAGATCTGAAGGGGAGAAGCATTATGAACAGGACCATCAAAGTGGCCGGATGCGCGCTGGTTGTAGGGTTGGCGTTGATCTGGCTGGGAGTGTGGCGCACGACGCCCCCGGCGACGCTGAGCGAGGTTGCGCTGCCGGACACCTGGAGCGGCCAGACGCTTGAGCGTGACGGGGTGTCGGTGGCGCTCGAGGTGCGGCCGCTGGCGCAGGACGGCGTGCTGCGCGAGGGCAAGTTCGCCGACGTGCGTTTTCGGGTCACCGACAGCGCTTCGGGCCAGCCACTGTCGGGTGTCGCACCCGGTGCCTGGATCGATCCGGAAACCGTCGCCGCCGACCAGGCACAGGGCCGCGAACACAGCTGCAAATCCCGGGTCGGGGTGTTTCTGAAATCGAGCATCGGCGCGCGGCCGTTGCTCGATATGAACAGCTACTTCCTGCTGGTGATGAACCGCGATGCCAGCGTCTCGGTGGTCGATCCGTCGGTGTCGGTGGGCGGGATCACCAGCACGATGGCGCGGATCGATATCAAGCAGCCGCCGATGGATTGGGTCACGCCCCGTGACAACAAGCGGGTGTTCGTCTCGATGCCAACCGCCGATGAGATTGCGGTGATCGACAGCGAGCAATTCAAGTTGATCGACTCGGTGGCTGCCGGCAGCAACCCGGTACGGCTGGCATTACAACCGGATGAGCGTCTGCTGTGGATCGGCAACAACGCGAAATCGGCCGAGGCGTCCGGGGTGACGGTGATCGACACGCGCAGCCTCAAGACGCTCAAACACCTGGCCACCGGTGCCGGGCATCACGAAATCGCCTTCAGCAAGGACAGTCGTTTTGCCTTCGTCACCAACCGCGATGACGGGACGCTGAGCATTATCGACATCGCCAGCCTGACCATCAGCAAGCAACTCAAGACCGGCTCGCACCCGTTATCCGTGGCGTACTCGCCACTGTCCCAGGCGGTGTATGTCGCCGATGGCAAGGACGGCACGGTGACCGTGGTCGACACCGCCAGCCTCACAGTCCGGCGGGTGATCAAGATGAAACAGGGCCTGGGCCCGATGGGGTTTAGCGCTGACGGTCGTTTCGGCATCGTGCTCAACACCCTGGAGAACCAGGCCTCGGTGATCGACGCGGCTACCGACTCGTTGATCCATGAACTGGACGTGTCCGCCGAACCCTATCAAGTGGTGTTCACCAAGGCCTACGCCTACATTCGCGGACTGGCGTCGGCCAAGGTCACGATGATCAATCTGTCGTCTTTGGGTGAAGGCCGCACGCCCATCAGCCAGGGCTTCGAAGCGGGGCCTCAGGCGCCACGGCTGGCCGGTGACCTGCCGCTGGCATCGAGCCTGGCGGTGTCGCGAGATGACAACGCGGTGTTTGTGGTCAACCCGGTGGACAACACCACCTACTTCTACGCCGAAGGCATGAACACGCCGATGTCCGGCTACCCCAATCGCGGGCAGGTGGCGCGGGCGGCGATGGTCATCAACCGCAGCCTGCGCGAAGTCGAGCCGGGGCTGTACAGCGCCCGGATCAAACTGCCTGCCGCCGGACGTTTCGACGTGGCCTTCCTGCTGAACCAGCCGAACATCATCCATTGCTTCACGGCTTTGGTTGAGCCGGATAGAAACCTCACCCAGCACCCGGGTGTGCCGAAGGTGGAATTCATGCTCGACACGTCCACGGTCGCCCTCGGCAGTCCTTATGTGGTGCGCTTTCGCATCGTTCAGGGCAAGCAGAAGGCACAGCGCATCGGGGTCAAGGACGTTGAGGTGCGCTATTTCCGGGCCCCGACGTCCCGGGTCCAGCAAGTCGGCGCGCTGGAAGTGGGCGACGGCGTTTATGAAGCCCCGGTGACTCTCGACCAGAACGGCGCCTGGTACCTGCACGTGCGCGCGGCGTCGCTGGGCGCGAGTTTCGACGACAAGACTTTTGCCAGCGTTCGGGTGTTGCCCGGCGATGCCCACTAAAAGGAGTTTCGACATGAACCGATTCGCACACCGTGGACTGCTGACCTTCTGCCTGCTGGCCGCCGGTATCGGCCAGGCCCTGGCCCACTCGGCGGATGAACACGCCGATCACGAAATGCCGGCCCAAAGCGCCCGTTCGGAAGGCACCCAGGTCAAGTTCGCCGACGTGACGCTGGTGGACCAGAACGGCAAAGCGGTGCGACTGGAAAAAGACCTGGTGACCAACAAGATTGTGGTCATGAGCTTCATCTACACCAGCTGCACCACGGTTTGCCCGGTGGTGTCTTCGATCATGGGCAAGGTGCAAAAACAGCTGGGTGCCCGGGTCGGCGGCGAGGTGCAACTGGTGTCGATCAGCGTCGACCCGCAGCGCGATGACGCCAAACGCCTGAACGACTACGCCCGCAACTTCCAGAACGGTCCGGGCTGGAGCTGGCTGACCGGCAGCTCGCAGTCGATCAACGAGACCCTCAAGGGACTGGGCACCTTCAGCGGGGACTTCAAAAGCCATCAGCCACTGATTCTGGTGGGTGACGGCAACAGCCGCCACTGGACTCGCTATTACGGCTTCACCGACCCGACAGTGCTGGCCCGTGACGTGGAGAAACTCAGCGGCCAGCGCAACGCCCACGCCAAGCACACCGCCATCGCTATGGAGCAGCAGCCATGAGAGCCCTCGACTGGATCACCCTGACGATTTGCTTTTGCCTGTTCAGTTCGCTGGCGTCAGCCCACGAAGGGCATGAAGAGCCGGCATCGGCAGTGGCCGCCGTTGTTGCACCGCCCGGCTTGGTTACGGGCACTGGCACCCGCGACGCGAAAACCTGGTTCACCGACACGCCGTTGCAGGACCAGAACGGCGAGACCCTGCGTTTCTACAGCGACGCGCTGCAGAACCGCGTGGTGCTGTTGAACGTGATTTTCACCAGCTGCAACGATGCCTGCCCGCTGATCACCCGCAAACTCAAGGAAGTGCGTGAGTTGCTGGGTGACAAAGCTGACGGCATCACTTTTATCTCCCTTACCAGTGATCCGCAGCGGGACACCCCGGCGGTACTCAAGGCTTACACCTTGAAGCAGGGCGTCGATGGCCCCCACTGGCTTTTTCTTACCGGCGACAAGGCACAGATGGACCTTGTATTGGGGCGCATCGGCCAGATCGTGCCGACCCCCGAGCAGCATTCAACACAACTGATCGTGGGTGACGTGGCCAACAAACGCTGGAGCAAAATCCGTCCCGATGCCCCGGCCGCCGCCATTGCCCAGCGCTTGCAGTTGCTGACAATGCCCGTGGCCGGTCGTTGAGCCCGCGCCATGAAAACCTCACTCATCCTCGGCCTGCTACTGCTGGGCGGTCTGCATTTCGCTGCTGATGCGTTGCCGCTGAGCCCGAGTGAAAGCGCCGGTAAACGACTGTATCGCGAGGGAGTGTCCGACAGTGGTGAGCCGATCATGGCGCGGGTCGGGGCGGCGGACATTTTGTTGCCGGCCACCAGCCTGCCGTGCGCCAACTGCCACGGTGCCGATGGCCTCGGGCGGCCCGAAGGCGGGGTGCGACCGCCGGATCTCAGCTGGTCGCGGCTCACCAGCACTTACGGCCAGCAGCAAACCAATGGCCGTGATTACCCGGCGTACACCGAAGGCACGTTGGCGCGGGCCATCCAGGAAGGGCGTGATCCGGGCAACAACCGGCTCGACCCGGCGATGCCGCGCTTCGTCCTGTCGATGAATGATCAGCGCAACCTCACGGCGTACCTCAAACGCGTGGCCGAGGACCGCGACCCCGGCCTGACCCCCGACAGTCTGCACCTGGGCACCTTGTTGCCAAGCCAGGGGCCGTTGAGCGAGGAGGGCGCCACTGTGGCAGCGGTGCTCCAGGGCAGCGTGGCGCGAATCAACGAAGCGGGCGGGATTCATGGCCGGCAGTTGCGCCTGACCATCGTCGATCCGGGCCCGGACCGCGCCAGTGCCGAGCAGGCGCTTGATCAATTGATCGAGCAGGAACAGGTGTTCGCCCTGATCGCGCCGCTGGCACCGGCACTGGACTCGGACCTGGCCGCGCGCCTGGAACGGGCCGGCATTCCGCTGATCGGACCGCTGTCATCGCTGGGCACGGCGCAGGCCAGTCGGCAGATTTTCGAACCGCTGCCGGGTTTGCGCGAGCAACTGATCGCCCTGGCCGATTACGCCACCGACAATTTGCGGGTGCTTCAGGGACCGACGTTGATCATCTACCCGGACGAGCCCAGTCAACGGTTGGCAGCGCAGAGCCTCGGCCAGTACTTGCAAGATCACGCCTGGGAAAAGGTCAGTCTGAAAGACTACGACTCGGCGCAAGACGAACTGCCACTGGGCTCGCGCTCGGTGTTTTACCTGGGCAGCGGCAGCGGTTTCAGTCGCCTCGCCGAGCGCTTGCAGGCGGCGGGGCAGGTGCCTTATCTGTTTGCTGCGTCGAACCAGGTGGCGGGTGATCTGTTGCAGGTGCCCAGTGATTTTTCCCGGCGGGTGTTTCTGGCTTATCCGTTCGTGCCCAGTGACTGGACGCTGGCCGGACGCCTGGCCCTGACCCAACTGCGCGAACGCCAGGGGCTCGGCGGCCAGCATGCGGTTTTGCAAGTCGGCGCCTTCAGTTCGATGTTGCTGCTCAGCGAAGGCATGAAACAGGCCGGGCGCGACGCCAGCCGCGAGAAACTCATCAGTGCGCTGGAAGGCCTGCATGACTTCGATACCGGGCTGACCCCGCTGATCAGCTTCGGTCCTGGCCGCCGCCTCGGCTTGCGTGGCGCGCATATCGTCACCGTGGATTTGCCCGGCCAGCGTTTTTATCTGGTCGCTCCCTATAAACCCATTGCCGCTACACCCTGACTGGAGGTCTCGATCATGCCGCTCAAGACTTTGTTGCTGCTGCTCACGTTGTGGGTTCCCGTGGCGTTCTGCAGCAATGGCCCGGCCGCTGCGCGGGTCAATGGCGAGGAAATTTCCGAATTTCGCCTGGAGCGCTATTTCGCCGAATATTTGGAGGATCAGGGCCGGGCGCTGGGCAGCATCCGTAACCCCAAGGCCTACAAGCAATTGCGTCAGGCGGCACTGACAGCCTTGATTGACAAAGAATTGCTGTGGCAGGAAGCCGTCAAGCGCGGGGTGGTGATCAGTGACGCGGTGGTGCAACGCCAGGTCGATCAGACCCGGCAGGCCATGGGCGGTGACGACGTGTTCGCCCGGCGCCTGGAAGAGGCCGGTTTCGACGAAGTCGGTTACACCGAGTACGCCCGCCGTGAGCTCGCGGCCCAGCAAGTGTTTGCCGACCTCACCCAGGTCGCCAGGCCCGACGACAAACAGGTCCGTGCTTTCTATGAAGAACATCGCGCCGAGATGAGCCGGCCGGAACAAATCCAGGCTCGGCACATCCTGATCAAAGTGCCTCAAGGAGCGGATGCCGCCACAGTTGAAGCAGCCCGGCTACGCTTAGAGGAGATGCGTGTGAAAATCAGTGCGGGTGAGGACTTTGCCAGCGTGGCCCGGGCCGGTTCCGAAGATGCTTCCGCCAGCGAGGGCGGTGATCTGGGCTATTTTCCTCGTGGACGGATGATGCCTGAATTCGAAGCAGCGGCCTTTGCCCTGGCACCGGGGACCGTCAGTACACCGGTGCGTACAGCGTTGGGCTGGCATTTGATCTACCTGCAGAACTACTTGGAGGCGACCGATGTCTCAGATCTGCAAGGGCTTGAAATGGTCCGGGCGTACCTTGCCCGACAGCAACAGGCTCGGGCTCGTCTACAGGTTCTCGCGCAACTGCGATCAAGCAATCGAATCGAACGGGTTGACGATGATTGAAGGTTCCCCCCCCCAATAGTGGGGAATAGCTTCAAGGTACATCCGAGTGCTTCCCCGCCTTTGGGGGATGGAGTTTCTGGACGAAATGGTTTTTTCATAAAAATCAAAGACATGCAACGGTAAAAAACCGGCGCTCAGCCTGGCATGAAGTGTGCGTTAGCCTCAGTGAAGGCGCGTACTCCCAGGGCTGAAACATCGGACCTGCGGTTTCAAGGAGTCGACCTTGTTAAACAAAGTACTGGTTGTCGAAGACGAACAGCTCCTTGCCCAAAACCTCAAGGATTACCTTCAGGCGCAAGAGCTAGACGTCCGGATTGCACATAACGGTGCGGCGGGTATCGGTGAAGCCGAACAGTTTGCACCTGATGTGATGGTGTTCGATTACCGCTTGCCCGACATGGAAGGCTTTGAGGTGCTCGATGCTGTCCGCCAGAACAGGAAGTGTCATTTTGTGCTGATTACCGGGCACCCAACCGCTGAAGTCTGTGAGCGGGCCCGGCAACTGGGAGTCAGCCATATCCTGTTCAAACCGTTTCCATTGGCGGAATTGGCCCGAGCAGTCTGCGACCTTCTGGGGATGGAGCGCGAAGCCAAAGCAGGCATGAGCAATTCGCAAGGTTTTGTCGACCGACGCCAGAGCAGGACCGAGAGTTTCCCGCTGCAGTTGTACGACGGCAGTTGGGTGCTGGCAGATCGTCGACGAAGTCTATCGACCTCCAAGGCACCAGGCGACGAACAATTGCTCACCGGGGAGTAGTGGCGCGACAAGACGTTCCGGCAATCGCCGCAATGGCCTGCCGCGTCGACAGGGCTCAAAGCCCCCGGCGTTGGAGAGCATGCCATGGACCGTCTATCCCTTGTCGTCGAACCGGCACTGTTGGACTGTGTACCGTCTCGATTTTCCAGTGAGCAATTGGCCCAGGCCCGGGCCCGGGCCGCCAGTTCCGGCGAACGGGTACTGGAAGCCCTCGGGGTGTTGTGCGAACTGGCCCCCATGCCCTTCATCCAGTGCCTCGGCGCGACCCTGCATTATCCGGTGCTCGACACCGACGCCCTGTTTCAAGCCACCCCGGTGTTCGACCGGGTCACCCTGGCCCAATGCCTGAAACGCGAATTCATCCTGCTGCGTCACGACGATGCGGTCATCGGGGTGTTTGCCGACCCCTTCGATACTTCACGCCTGGCCTGGATCGACGACTGCCTGCACGGCGCGCCGCTGTACCTGGTGCATGTCGACGACCTGAAGGCCTATCTGGCACGCCACGAAGAGAGCTTCCACGCGGTGGAATCGCTTAACGCCCAGGCCGACGCCAATATCGAAATCGATACCCTGCAAAGCCTGTCCCTGACCAGCATCAGCGAGGACGCCAGCGTCGTCGTCAAACTGGTTAACTCGACCCTCTACGACGCGCTGAAAATGCACGCCAGCGATATCCATCTGGGCACCACCGGCAGCGGCCTGGTGATCAAGTACCGGATCGACGGCGTACTGAACAACATCAGCAAAATCCAGGGCAGCGAATTCGCCGAGCAAGTGATTTCCCGGGTCAAGGTCATGGCCGAACTGGACATCGGCGAAAAACGCGTGCCCCAGGACGGTCGTTTCAAGATCGGTATCAGCGGCCGTCAGATCGACTTTCGGGTGTCGATCATGCCGAGCATTTTCGGCGAAGACGCGGTGCTGCGGGTCCTCGACAAACAGGACCTGGCCGACAAGGTCTGCGGCGTGCAGTTGCAAGCCCTGGGCTTCGAAGAAGAAACCCTGCGCCATCTGCGTCGGCTGGCGGCCGAACCTTACGGCATGGTGCTGGTGACCGGCCCCACCGGTAGCGGCAAAACCACCACGCTGTACGCGATGATCACCGAGATCAACCACGGCGTTGAAAAGATCATCACCATTGAAGACCCGGTGGAGTACCAACTGCCGGGCGTGCTGCAAATCCCGGTCAACGAAAAGAAAGGCCTGACCTTCGCCCGTGGTTTGCGCTCGATCCTGCGCCATGACCCGGACAAGATCATGGTCGGTGAAATCCGCGACCCCGACACCGCCCAGATCGCCGTGCAATCGGCGCTCACCGGGCACCTGGTGTTCACCACCATTCACGCCAATAACGTGTTCGACGTGATCGGCCGCTTCACCCAGATGGAAATCGACCCTTACAGCCTCGTTTCCGCACTCAATGCCGTGCTGGCCCAGCGCTTGATCCGCCTGGTGTGCACCAGTTGCAGCGTGCCGGCCTACCCGACCGATGAAGAGTTGCGCCTCTCCGGCCTCGATCCGCAACAGGTCGATCACTACCACTTCGTCCACGGCAAGGGCTGCGGCCATTGCCGGGGCACCGGTTACCGCGGGCGTACGGCGATTGCCGAACTGCTTCACCTCGATGACGAACTGCGGCAAATGATCGTCGAGCGCCAACCCATTTCAAAAATCAAAGCCCTGGCCTGCAGCCGTGGCTTGCGCCTGTTGCGCGAGTCGGCACTGGAACTGGTGCAAGAGGGGCGGACCACGCTCGAGGAGATCAATCGTGTCACTTTTATCTCGTGATCGTTTTGTCGCCGTGCTCGGCGCCAGTGGTGTCGGCCTGGGCCAGCGCCGTGGCAGTGAAACGGTGTGGCTGGGCAGCGTCGGTTTTATCGACGAAGGATTCCATGCCTGGGCCGTGGCGCTGGAAACCCTCGACCGTCTGCTGGGCGAACACACCCGTCCCGGTGCCGAATTGAGTGTGGTGATCTCCGGGCACTTCAGTCGCTTCTGTCTGGTGCCCTGGAGCGAACAGATCGGCAGCCCTGCCGAATTGCTCGGGTTTGCCCAACTGTGTTTCGAAGACCTTTACGGCGTACCGACGCAACCCTGGAGCATGGTGCTGTCGGCTGAGCCTGCGGGTTATGGCCGGGTCGCCACCGCGCTGCCGCAGGACTTGCTGACGCATTTGCGCACGCTGGTCACGGGTCGTGGCCTGCGCCTGCGCTCGGTGCAGCCGTACCTGATGGCGGCGTTCAATCATTTCGATAAAAGCTTCGACGCCGGCGACTTCCTGTTCGTGGTCGCAGAGCCAGTACGCAGTGTGTTGCTGCTGGCGCGGGAAGGGCGCTGGGCGGCGGTACGCTCGGTCGGCAGCAGCGACAGCGACGTCGCGCTGACCGCGTTGATCGGTCGCGAAAGCCAATTGCAGGCGTCCACCAGCGAGCGACCGCTGAATGTTTACCTGCATGCGCCGGCACGCATTGACTCGCACCCTGACGTACCCGGTGTGCACCTGCGCACCCTCGAAGAACACCGGACATCCGTACGCGATAGCTTGTACGTCATGTCCCGGGCGGTGGCCTGACATGCGCGCCCTGATGCTCGACTTCCAGCCGCGCCGTCGCTCGGGCCCTTTGGGCTGGAGCCTGCTGGTCGGTGGCGTGGTGCTGACGCTGACCTGCGTGCTGGTGCAGCAGCACCTCAGCGAACAGGCCGCGCAACAGCAAGGCCACTTGCAAACCACTCAGCGCGTACTGACCGGCGACACGGGCGGCAAAGTCAGCCTGACCCCGGCCGAAACCCGCGAACAGGCGCACAACCTGGCCGAGATGCGCAAGGTGTCCCAGCAATTGCGCCGGCCATGGGAGCGTCTGTTCGCCATGCTAGAAGCCATGCCCCGGGACGACATTGCGTTGCTGACCCTCACCCCGGATGCCCGCAAAGGCCAGGTGCGAATCAGCGCCGAAGCGCGGGATCTGGAAGCCATGCTCGACTTCCACCGCAGCCTCGAGGCCAGCGACGAGCTGTCCGATGTGTCGCTGCTCAGCCACGAAATCGTCGCGAACGTGCCGGAACACCCGGTGCAATTCAACCTGTCGGCTAGCTGGGAGATTGGCGATGCAAATCCCTAGATTGATCGTCCACGAATACCTGCAAGGCTTGGGCATTCCCGGCCTGGCAGGGCTGGCAATGTTGCTGCTGGCGCTGGTGTATGGCCTGGTGGGCCTGATGCCGGACTGGCAGTCGCTGCAAACGCTCAGCCAGCAGACGCGCGAAGCCGGCGAGTACCTGGCCAAAGTCGAAGACGGCAGTGTCGCCGCTCCGGTGGTGCCGCAACGTCAGCTCGACGACTTCCGCAGCAAATTGCCGTCCCAGCCGCAGGCCACCGTGGCCATCGACAAGATTTACGCACTGGCGGCTCAGGAGCACATCACCCTGGCCCGTGGCGAATATTCCTTGGGCATCGACCCCAAGACGCACCTGGCCCGTTATCAGATTTTGTTGCCAGTGCGCGGCAGCTACCCGCAACTGCGGCGCTTCCTGCACGCCTTGCTCGGCCAGTTACCGGCGGTTGTGGTGGAGGACGTGGAGTTCCAGCGTAAAAAAATCGCCGACACCGACCTGACCGGGCGGATCCGCATGACCCTTTATCTGTCGAGGTCATGATGAATACCAAGCGCGTAGTGGGTTGGGTGGCGTTCTTCGGTGTGGCGGCAGCGCTGACCTGGTTGCCTGAATACTTCACGTCGTCAGAGGAGGGTGATGCGTCGGTTACCGCCGTGGCCACCCCGACCAACAGCAAAACCCGTGGTGCGCTGCCTGCTGTCGCTGCCTCCGGAAAAACGGCGGAGGTCAAGGACCTGAGCCCGGCTGGCGATCTGTTCGCCGCCCGCAGCTGGAAGGCTGCGCCGCAGCTCGCCACCGTTAACGAACAACCCGTCAACCTGACCCCGGAGGTGCAAGTCCCCACTGCACCACCGATGCCTTTCGAGTTCATTGGCAAGTTGAGAGACCGTTCCGACCTGCAAGTGTTTTTGCAGAGCGGCGAAAAAATATACGTCGTGCGCAAAGGGGATGTGATCGACGAAACCTGGCGGATCGAGGGGATTTCCGACGTGGAACTCAGCTTTGTCTACCTGCCTCTGCATTTGTCTCAGACTTTGTCTGTGGGGAGCACGCAATGAACAGATCCCGTTTGCTGATAAACCTTTGCCTGTGTGCAGGACTGGCCGCGTGCAGTTCGGCGCAGGTTGCCAAGCAAGAGTCGACCGACCTGATGGAGTCGGGACAATACGAAGCTGGCCTGGCCCGCATCGAGGAAGGGCTGAAGGAAAACCCTCGCGACACCGAGCTGCACCTGGCCCTGACCAGCGGCCGTGCTCGTGCAGTGACGGCGCTGTTGACCCAGGGCGAGATGTATCGCGTCCAGCGTGATTTCGCGTCTGCCCGCCTGACTTACGGCCGGGTGTTGACCATCGAACCGAACAACCGCCGTGCCCAGGACGCGCTGCGTCAGCTCGATCACATGCGCAGTCAGGATGAAAAACTCGAACTGGCCCGTGGCGACCTGCGTCGCGGTGACATCTTCGGCGCGGACCGCCAGGTGAAGCAGATCCTCGAACTGGACCCGAAGAATGAAGGGGCGCTGGAGCTGCAAAGCAACATCCGCCTGGTGCAAAGCCGCAACGTGATTCCATATCCACAACTGAAGACCCGTCTCGATCGGCCGGTGACCCTGGAATTTCGCGAAGCCAACCTGAAAACCATCTTCGAAGTGCTGTCGCAGGTCGCCGGTTTGAACTTCATCTTCGACAAGGACCTGCGCCCGGACATGAAAGCCACTATCTTCGTGCGTGACGTGCGCATCGAAGACGCGGTGGAACTGCTGCTGCAACAGAACCAGCTGCACCAGAAAGTGGTGAACGAAAACACCCTGCTGATCTACCCGGACTCGCCGCAGAAGCTCAAGGATTACCAAGAGCTGGTGATGCGCACCTTCTACCTGACCAGCATCGATGCCAACACCGCGCTGAACATGATCAAA
Source organism: Pseudomonas sp. UYIF39 (assembly GCF_029963765.1). Lineage (GTDB taxonomy): Bacteria > Pseudomonadota > Gammaproteobacteria > Pseudomonadales > Pseudomonadaceae > Aquipseudomonas. The sequence goes on along the minus strand of NZ_JALBYU010000020.1, from coordinate 84,398 downwards.
ACCATGCTCAAGACCCGCGACGTGTTCGTCGATGAACGCCTCAACACACTGACAATGCGCGACACCGAAGACGCGGTGCGCATGGCCGAAAAATTGCTGCAATCCCAGGACCAGTCCAACCCTGAAGTGGTGCTGGAAGTGGAGGTGATGGAAGTCGCCACCCAGCGGATTCTCGACCTTGGCCTGCAATGGCCGAACACCTTCGGCGTGGTCAACAGCGACGGCTCGGCCGTGACCTTGCTCGATCAACTCAAAGGCATCAACTCCAGCCGGATCTCCATCTCGCCGTCGCCGCAGGCCAAGATCAACGCCCAGGACAACGACATCAACACCCTGGCCAGCCCGGTGATTCGCGTCAGCAACCGCGAACAGGCGCGCATCCACATTGGTCAGCGCGTGCCGATCATCAGCGCCACCTCGGTGCCCTCGACTCAAGGTCCGGTGATCACCGAAAGCGTCACCTACCTGGATGTCGGTCTTAAACTTGAAGTACAGCCGACTGTGCACCTGAACAACGAAGTGGCGATCAAAATCGCCCTGGAAGTGAGTAACGCCACGCCGCTGGAACCGACCCGCCAGGGCACGATTCCGGTTCAGGTCGACACCCGCAACGCCCAGACCACCCTGCGTCTGCATGACGGCGAAACCCAGATCCTCGCCGGCCTGATGCGCAACGACCATGGTGCCACCGGCAACAAAATCCCCGGCCTTGGCGACATTCCAGGTCTTGGCCGCTTGTTCGGCAGCAACAAGGACACGGTCGGCAAATCGGAGCTGGTGCTGTCGATCACGCCGCGGATCGTGCGCAACCTGCCGTACCAGAGCCCATCCGACATGGAGTTCACCACCGGTACCGAAACCAGCATGCACATTCAGGCACCGGATCGTGGGATTGACTCGACGAGCCCCACAGAGACCCCCGGTACTCCGGTTGCCTCCACCCACGTTGTCGTCGAGAAGCCTTGATCATGAACGCCTCGCAACGCGGTTTTACCCTGATCGAAGTCGTGGTGACGCTGGCCCTGATCGGCCTGCTGGCCGGCATGGCTGCGCCGCTGACCGAGACCGTGGTACGCCGGGGCAAGGAGCAGGAACTGCGCACGGCGCTGTATCAGATTCGCGATGCCATCGACGCCTACAAACGTGCGTTCGACGCCGGCTACATCGAGAAATCCCTGAACAGCAGCGGCTACCCGCCGAACCTGCAAGTGCTGGTGGACGGTGTGCGCGATGTGCGCAGCGCCAAGGGCGCCAAGTTCTTCTTTTTGCGGCGCGTTCCCCATGACCCGCTGGCACCGGTCAAGCGTAACGACGAAGGCGGCTGGGGCACGCGCTCCTACGACAGTACGGCTCAAAACCCGCGCGAAGGCGAAGACGTCTTTGACGTTTACTCCAAGGCGCGCGGCAAGGGTCTCAACGGCATCGCCTACCGGGAGTGGTGAGATTATGCGTCGGGAAAAGGGCTTTACCCTGCTGGAACTGATGGTGGTCATGGCAATCATCGCCACCCTGATGACCATCGCCTTGCCACGCTATTTCAACAGCCTCGAGGCCTCGAAAGAGACCACGCTGCGCCAGAGCCTGTCGGCCATGCGCGAAGCACTGGACCACTATTACGGCGACACCGGGCGGTATCCCGACTCCCTCGAACAGCTGGTCGAGCAGCGTTACCTGCGCAACCCGCCGATGGACCCGATTGCCGAACGCAAAGACCTCTGGGTGCTGGTGGCGCCGCCTGACGGCGTGCCGGGCGGGGTCGCCGACATCAAAAGCGGAGCCACAGGGAGGGCGCGTGATGGCAGCCTGTATTCGGAGTGGTAAGCCCTCGAACGAGGCCGGTTTCACTTACCTGGGCGTGCTGTTTCTGATCATGTTGATGGGCATGGGCCTGGCCAGCGCCGGTGAGTTGTGGTCCACCGCGTCGCGCCGTGATCGTGAACGCCAGTTGCTCTGGGTCGGCACTCAATACGCTCAGGCATTGCGCAGTTATTACCGCAGTTCACCTGGCCTGGCCCAGTACCCGAAAGAGCTGGCGGACCTGTTGCAGGACGAGCGTTTTCCGTCGCCCAAACACCACTTGCGCAACCTGTACCCGGACCCGATTGGTGGCGGCGAATGGACGTTGATGCGCGGTTTTGACGGACGCATCACGGGCCTCAGCAGCCCCTCCACGGACACGCCGCTCAAGCAGGCGGATTTTCCCACTCAATGGTCGGACTTCACCGGAATGGCGAGCTACAAGGACTGGCAGTTCGTGGCCGAGAAGGCCTTCCTCGATGGCGCGTCCGCGCCCAAAGGCCAATCCAAAAACGACCCGGGTGTTGGGGCGGTGATGCCATGAACAGACACTGGCTACCGGCCCTGGCCCTGATGCTGATGACGTCCTTCGTGTCGGCTGCCGAAGAAGACGAAATGCTGGGTTTTATCGTCGACGACACGATCTCGCACATCGGTCACGACTTTTACTACTCGTTCAGTGAACGCCTGCGTGCCACCAGCCCGATGGATTTCAATCTGGTGGTGCGTGAACGACCTTCGGCACGCTGGGGCAGCCTGGTGACCGTGGAATATCAGCAACGATTGGTTTATCGGCGCTTCCTGCCGCCGAACACCGTGGAGTTGAAGGACGAGGCCTATGAGGCTGCCGATCTGGTCCGCGTGCAGATCGTCCAGCGCAGGCTGGAAACCTTGTTGCAGGACACCACCGACCTTGAGAGGGACGAACTATGAACATTGGAACTTTCTCTAAACGCAGAGGCATGTGGTTGTTGGGTCTCTGGTTTACAGGGGCCGGCAGCTGTGGGCTGGTCCAGGCCACGGAGCTGGTCTACACGCCGGTCAATCCGTCGTTTGGCGGCAACCCGCTGAACGGGACCTGGTTGCTCAACAACGCCCAGGCGCAGAACGATTACGACGACCCTGACTTGAAAAAGCGTACCAGCGCGGCCGGCACGTCGGCCCTGGAGCGCTTCACCAGTCAGCTGCAATCACGGCTGCTAGGGCAGTTGATGGACAACATCTCCGCAGGCAATGCCGGGAGCCTGACCACCGACGCTTTTGTTGTGAACGTTATCGACGACTCCGGTGCACTGACTATTGAAGTGACTGACCGAGCGACCGGTGAAGTTTCCGAAATCCAGGTGAATGGCCTGGCCCCTTGACGGGGACTTGGATCGATGGGGAGTTAAGGACATGAAAAAAATAATAGCGCTAGGGCTGATGTTGGCGGCATTGCAAGGGTGCAGTTTGCGCGAGCCGATGGGGGCCGAGCAGGACACCGAATCACCGACCCTGACACCTCGGGCGTCGACCTATTACGACTTGCTGAACATGCCACGACCCAAGGGGCGGTTGATGGCGGTGGTGTATGGCTTCCGGGATCAGACCGGGCAGTACAAACCGTCCCCGGCCAGTTCATTTTCCACCAGCGTGACCCAGGGCGCGGCGAGCATGTTGATGGATGCGCTGCAGGCCAGTGGCTGGTTTGTGGTGCTGGAACGTGAGGGGCTGCAGAACCTGCTGACCGAGCGCAAGATCATTCGCGCCTCGCAAAAAAAATCGAATACGCCGGTGAATATCCAGGGTGAGTTGCCACCGTTGCAGGCGGCCAATTTGATGCTTGAGGGCGGGATTGTTGCCTATGACACCAACGTGCGCAGTGGTGGGGAAGGGGCGCGGTACCTGGGGATTGATATTTCCCGGGAGTATCGGGTGGATCAGGTGTCGGTGAACCTTCGTGCTGTTGATGTGCGCAGTGGGCAGGTGTTGGCGAATGTGATGACCAGCAAGACGATTTACTCTGTCGGGCGCAGTGCGGGGGTGTTCAAGTTTATCGAGTTCAAGAAGTTGCTCGAAGCCGAGGTTGGCTACACCACGAACGAGCCGGCGCAGTTGTGTGTGTTGTCGGCGATCGAGTCGGCCGTTGGGCATTTGCTGGCGCAGGGGATTGAGCGGCGCTTGTGGCAGGTGGCGGGGGATAATTCTTCGCCTGACAACAATGCGACGCTTGACCGTTACCTGACTCAGAACAAGGTTGTGCCTGAGGGTGAGGAAGAGTGAACCGAGGCGGCCTTCGGGCCGACCTGGCTTTTGTTGATGTACCCGATCCCTCTGTAGGAGCTGACGAAGGCTGCGATCTTTTGATCTCGACCTAGGCGGCCTGAAAGCCGACCTATTTCTTTCAGATGTACATATCCATTCCTGCGGTAACGGCCGCTAATGGTTTCGCTCTTACAGCGAGTCCCTTTTGTCAAACGCCACAAAAGGAACCAAAAAGTCTCGCCCCAAGCGTCCGGCCCCTCGCCTAGGCTCGGCGTTCCTTCGTTCCGGTATTCATCTGGGGGCATCGCCTCCGGTCGGCTTCGCTTCGACCTCCTCTCGATGTGTTCGACTTCGTCGAACGGCGCTGCGCGCCTACCCCCCAGATGAACACCTCCACTCAGCCTCCCGAAGGGGCGGGCAGATCAACATCAAAAGCCAGATCAAGATCAAAAGCTGCAGGCGAGCTAACGCTCGGCCTGTTGAGTGGTGAAGGGCAAGAGTGAGCGCCGATTAATTGTGGGAGCTGGCTTGTCGGGTCGCCGCATCGCTGCGATGGCGACCGGATAGCCGACCCCTATTTCTTTCGGCTGTACTCGAAAGATGATCAAAATCCAATGTATTCACCCCATCCCCATACAACCAGAAGACCGATAAGTGAAAACGTGTTTATTCGGTACGGAATCTCGATCCAGCGTCGCAAATGCAGAGGAAAGCGGCGAATATCCTCAAGGGCTCGAGGATCGTTCAGTAATAGTAAAGAAGGGCGTTTGCTTAGCATGGCCCTAATTAAGTTGAGCCTGTATCTGCGGCTGTATAAACCATCGCCAGTTTCTCGACGGTTGGCATGGATGAGGTAACAGTTTTTAACATGTGACTCCATTTCTTTGAGCTTAAAAAGGCCTACATAAGCCATGAACGTGAAGTTGATAATTGCCAACGTGAACAAGACGATCACGATGGCTGCGTAGAGCAGTCTTGTTTCTGTCATTGATACTCGATTCGTATAGGACATATCCGAAGATATGTAACAGATTTATTTTTACTGCAACTGCTTCGCTTCGACCTACATGCGATGTCTTTGTGCTTTTCAAAATCTGAGTTCGACTCGAAGTTTTAGGTCGCATAATTTCTTTTAAATACATTTGTCGGTTCGCTCCCTTGTCTCGGTTAAACCAGGCCCGTGTATTTGGCCCAACCACACATTGCAAACATCCAGACAACGCAGAACAGATTGATATGGCCAGGAATTACGATCCAAGGCCGCAGATGCGCAGGAAACGTCTTCACTTCTTCAATTGAGACGGGATCTAAGCGGCGCTGGTATTTGAATACCAACAGGGAATAGACCATTCCCATACTTCCTAGGCGGCTCAAGAAGGTGCCGGATGGATTAAATCGGTATTGCTCGACCAGATTCGATTTTACAAAGTGCGCCTGGCAGTCCTCCGCTTTGACATAGGCGGCGTATACCGATACCGCTGTGTTCACCAACATCACTGCCGCCCAAAGTAAACAAGATGCCAAAAACGCCCAGTCATGCTGACTCATGGAGCGGTTACCTGATAAAGCATTTCGCCGGCAACTTCACCGAAAACTGCCCCCCCGTCTGCGGTACCGGCGATCACAGCCCACTCACCACCAACATACAAACGAGTCCACCTAACCCTACCGTTCCAGCGCCAATGGCAGCACATGTTGCAGGGGCAACCATCGGGGCCAGTCGGCCTGCCGCTATGCCACCCAAAACGTTGCCAGACAATTTCGAGCCCTCCACAAACTTCACCTGACGACATTCCTCTTCGCGCCCACTGCGGCAAGTCTCGCTAATTTTCATTGCGGCTGAACCTGCACCCAGAGCGATCGCCACGTAACCACCTGCCTTCATATATTTAACGGCTTGAGAGACTACCAAGATGTTCGTTGCGTAACCCGGTAACTGCGTTGGAGCACCTGCTTTGTTCCAATGATGAATAGCTTTGCGAGACGAAAGCCCCAACGCTCTTTTGAGCTTGGGATGATCTGCGAGCCCGAGTCCCTTACGCACCAAAGGCCCGAAACCGGCGTCCAGTTTCGCCATCAGGCGTTTGCGTCGAGCAAAAAACTCTGGTGAATGAAGATGACGATGTTGTCGGTATTGCTCTTGATGTAAGCGCTCCATTTCTTTGAGAGTGTCTTCGAGGTCTTCCAAGTGACGACCGACCATAAATGACGCTACGCCTAGTCCACCTGAAGAGATACCTAGAAACGGCTCAATCACTTCATGGTGCTCAACCATAAACGAAGCCTCTTCATCACTCAGATCCTTGAGCGCCTCGTTGACTTTCTCGGCAGCGATCATCATCTGCGCCTCTTCACGCCGGCACATGTAGTGCCGTGAATCGCTGAAGATCACCATTTGCCCCGGTTTCACCCTTTCTCCGAGATGGCGATTGAGTGAACGAAATTCTCGTAGTAATGCATCGCTTGGTGAGCTCTCGTACAGTGAGCGTTCCAGGGACTCTAGGCTCATGGGCTTTTCAACAATGTGAAATCCAGACTCCGCCGGTTTGGGCAGAGTGAAGGCGTGATCTTCAACCAGATGTTGCGCCGGGGGTGGCTCGGGTTTGTTCTTGAAACCTTTCCATGAAGCGCCACCGTTATCTGGATTCGCGCGAGGCGTGACCATCACCCAATCACCGTTGCTCACGGCGTTGATCAGTTTTTGCTGGTGGGCGGTTTGCATGTAGTTGGAGCTGTTGGCGCCCACGGCATTCAGCAGGTCGTCGAAGCCTTGCAAGTCGTACGGGTAGTTCAGGGCCTGACGAAGAGCGTCGGCAGCTTGATGGCTGTCGAGCACCTGGCCGCGCTGGCCGGCGAGTTGGTGTTGGGGGATGAGTGTGGTCACGCTTTGTGCCCGGTCCTTGGAAACGGGGCACTTTGGCGATCAGGCTCTGGGGTGGATGCCGGGGGATTCTGTTTGGCTTGTAGGGGAAGTCCGAATTTTTCTCGGTGTTTGGGGAGGGTGGTTTGTCAGTGGATTACTGGCTGAATGACAGTGCCAATCGCGGGCAAGCCACGCTCCCACAGTTGATCCGTGTCGTGCACAAAATACGCGAGACGGCCTGACAGCCGAGCAGTTGTTCCCGGCCGTACTCAATCCCCTGTGGGAGCGAGCTTGCTCGCGATGACAATGGGTCAGCTGACATCAATGTTGAATGACACGCCGCAATCGCGAGCAGGCTCGCTCCTACAGGGAATGTGTGCTGATTTGAGGGGCGTGTTTAATGGTGTTTAACGTTACTTCCTGAAAGCTACAGATCCTTGCGCCGTTGCCTACGACTACGCCAGAATCCGCCGGCTTGTGCGCTTTGTATCTGGTCTTTATCGTTTCCGGGCCGCTGAATTCAGCGGCCGGGTTTAGCGACCCGAACTATTCAAAGTGCATCAGTGCTCCAGACTTTCTTGCAGACTTTTGACGTCTGCAATTACGTTATGGTGGCTGTATGCGGGAGATCTTCGGGTCTACCGGGTGCCTTTGACCGGTTCGCTAACCTGCATACAGTCGCCACCCTTACTTGTTTAGCGACAGGTTCTGGTGGCGCTATTTTCCAAAGGAGCTTCACCATGTTCAAACCCACACCCAATCCCCCCGAATCAGAAACCGTAAGCACTACCGCTGGCTTCCACCCCACCCCGGCCATTCTCAAAAACTCCGCCCCCCACAACCCCAGCAGAATGTTCGCTATCGCCCCGGACATCGATACCGAAAGCCTGTTGGCCCACGCCTGTGAATCGTTGGCTTCCGCCAGTGTCATGGCCACTGATTTCGCGGTGTTTGTGGAGGGGCCACAGCGCAGCATGTTGTTGGGCATCCAGCAGGTCATCATGCTGGCCGACCTGGCGGTGAATCGGGCGCTGGATAACATCGATCCGCAGGACTCACCCACGTAGCTGATCGGCACAGACAAAAAAACCGCGACCCTCCACGGGTCGCGGTTTTTTTTACGCCTTGCGATTATTGCTGCAGCACAGTCGCCTTGTTGTCAGTACCCATCTGCTGCACGGTCGCAGTCTGGGTCATGCCGCTCTGAGTGACACTGGCAATGTTGCCGGTGCCGCTCTGAGTGACGTAGGCCACGTTCATGGTGCCGGACTGGTCGAAGTTTGTGGTGTTGCCGATACCGTTGGAGCTGCCTTGGGCCAGGTTGGTGGTGCCGCGCTGGTCGGCGATGAGGATGTTGTCGCTGCCGTTCTGGTCGAAGTACAGCTCGTTGTAGTTTTCGGCCTGGGTGACGGTGGTTTTGTTGCCGGTGCCGGTCTGGCTGGTGGTCATGATGTGGCCGATGCCGTCCTGTTTGAAGCTGGCGGTGTTGTTGGTGCCGTTCTGGTTGACGGTTGCACGTTGGTTGCTGCCGAACTGGCCACCCTTTTGCGGGCCTTTCCAGTCGCTGGCGTAGACCTTGTTGTCGTTACCCACGGAGGTGGCGTTCAACACATGGCTGTCACCCTTTTGGTAGGTGAAGTGCACGTTGCCGGTGCCTTGTTGGTACAGCGCCAGGGTCGAGCCGACGGACTCGAACTGGTCGGCATAAATCGCGTTGAGGTCGCCGACTTGCAGCACCTGGGCGACGTTGTTTTCGCCGAAGCTTTGGTCGACCACGGTTTCGTTGGTTTGCCCGTACTGGTTGACAGTGGCCTCGCTGGCGGTTTGCCCGCCTTGCCAGACTTCGGCGCCATTGAAGTCGCCGAACTGGTTGATGGTCACGGTGCCGCCGTTGCCATCGCGCTGGTCGCCATAGGCGTAGTTGCCTTCGCCCGCCTGGTTGAGATTGATCTGGCCACCCATGTGGGCGATCTGTTCGGCGGTGGCGTAGTTGGCGGTGCCGTACTGGATGATCACTGCGTTGTTGGCAGTGCCCAGTTGGATCTGTTCGATATTGGCCTCGTTGCTGTCACCAAACTGGAAGGTTTGACCGTGGGTACCTTCCTGACTGTCCTGATAGATGAACGAGAAGTTGCCGGTGCCTTGCTGTTGTTGCAGCGCTTCGTTACCGCCCATGCCGATCGACTGGCTGGCATGGCTGGTGTTGGAACTGCCAAGCTGTTGCTGGGTGATGGTGCTGCCGTCTTCGAACAGTTGCTCGGCGTAACCGGCGTTGTAGTCGCCGAGTTGATCCTGGGTGATGGTGCCGGTGGCGTTATCTTGCACCGCTGCGGCATCGTTGCCCTCGCCGTGTTGCTGCTGGGTGGCGGTACTGAACGGGGCCGCGGTCTGTTGAACGTCGGCGATGTTGGCGGTACCGACCTGGTTCTGGGTGGAAACGCTGTCGTCGGCCATCGCCTGGGCACTGACTATGACCAGGATGGCGGCGGTGAGGGGCGTCAGTTTGAACATGATGAAACCTCCAAATGGTGCAGTGCTTTAGCGGTATTGTTTGACCGAAACGTTCATGCCGTTTCCGGACTGGGTCACGGCGCTTGAAAGCCCCGTGCCGGCCTGGTCGATGCTGGCGTCGTTGTTGTTGCCGTTCTGGGAAATCTGCGCGCGGTTGTGGCTGCCGGTCTGGGTGATCGAGGCGGCGTTGCCGGAACCTTGCTGAGTGATCATTGCCATCAGGTCGCTGCCTTGTTGCAGGATGTAAGCTTCCTGATTACTGCCCGACTGGACGATGCGACCGAGCAGCGACTGGCCGTTCTGTTCCAACAGCGCAACGTTGGCCTGGCCGTTCTGATCAATCAGTGCTTGCTGGCCAATCGGTGGTGGTAACTCGCCGAGGTCGGCGCCGGGGGCCAGGTCGTCGTTCTCCATCAAATCGTCGGCGCGCGCGCCCGCACTGCTACAGAGCAGAAGCAGGCAGAACACGGCTAAGGTCGAGGTTTTCATGGCTGCGTCCTTTGGGAAGAGGCCGGCCCCACTCACCGAATCGGTGAGCGGGGCGAGGGCTCAGTTCGAGATCACCGACACCGTGCGCACGGTGCCTTGGGACGAGGTGATGGTGGCTGTCGGGTTCGCGGACGGAATCACCGTAGTGGTGTTGTTCACCGTCAGCCTCCAGCGACCGGTCACCGGTACCGTGGTGGTGCCCAGAGTTGCCAACCCGGTTGGGGTGGAAACCTGGATGGTGATGGTGTTGCCGGTGACCACCGATGAAGTCCCCGCAAAGTCCCAGGTGAAGCGGTTATTGGAGCGAGCCGACACCGTCGCCGTGGTCACCGTGAAGGTTTCCGCAGCAGGCCGTGGCGAGACTTGCACGGTGACGGTGGCCGGTGTCGACAGGGCGCCGAAGCTGTCCCGGGCGATGTAGGTGAAGGTCGTCGTGAAGGCCGTCGTGACCGTGGCCGGTGGGGTGTAGGTGATCACCGTGCCGTTGCTGCTGACCGTGCCACGGCCGGCTGCAGGTTGGGTCAGGCTGGCGACAGCCAAAGGCACGTTGCCTTCCGGATCGGTGTCGTTGGCCAACACGTTGATCGGAATCGCCACGCCCAGGGTCGCGATGCTGTCGGCGACCGCCACCGGTGGCCGGTTAGGTGCAACGGTGATGGTCACGGTCGCCGCAGTGGTCGAGGCCAGGCCTTTGACGTCTTGAGCCTTGTAGGTGAAGGTCGTGGTTAACGGCACAGTCACCACGGCGGGCGGGGTGTAGACCACCGAAGTCGTACCGCTCAACGTCACGGTGCCCTGGCCTGCGGCCGGTTGGGTCAGCGCGCTAATGCTCAGTGGCGTGTTGCCGTCCGGGTCGCTGTCGTTGGCCAGCAGGTTGAGGGTGATCGGCACGCCGAAGCTGGTGCTGCCGGTGTCGGCCACAGACAGTGGCGCCTGGTTCTCGCCGGTATCCGGTGCAGAACCAACCACGACGACAGGCTCGGTGTCACTGCCGCCGGCGGCGGATTTGACCGTGACAGTTGCGGGTGGCTGGGGCAGATCGGCGACGGTGATTTTTTGCAGGGTGCCGGTTTTCGACAGACGTCCGTAACCCTGCGCGACCATGTCAGGCACTGCCACTTCGTCCGTGGACGTGGCTTCGATCAGCAGGCTGTGGTTGCTCCAGTTGTAGCGAGCCGTCTGGATTTTCACCAGGTCAACGAGCTTGCTTGAGACCGCTGTAGGGCGAGTGGTGCCGGCCGGGTTGGTGGCGGTGAGCACCACCACCGGAGGCACGGGGCCGTTGAACAGACGCTGACCGAAGTACATCCCGGTGCCGTCACCCACCATGTTGGTCAGGCAGGGTGTAGGCGGTGGGCCTGGCACAAGGGCGACGGATTCGCGGAAGCACAATGTAGAGCTGTTATCCGCCTTGCCAAAGACTTCGACCCGGGTGCTGGTACCGGTGCCGGAGCTGGTGCGGCGGTAGGTTGCACGGTTGAGGTCGACATGGGTTTGCGCACGATTGTCGAGAACTTTGCCGGACAGTGTGAACAGGTTGGTTTCGATCGTGCCGGCCGGGCCCTGGATGCGTACAAAGTTGGTGTTGTTGGGGCTGCCGGTGACTTGTTCAGTGAGGTTCGGGTCGCCGACGAAGGTTTCGATTGCGCCGGTGTCCGGATTCACTTCGGTATAGGGGCCGTTGACGCTGCGCAGGAATGGCCCGATAGCACCGCTCAATGCCCCGTTGAAAACTCCCGGCGCACCGACGCCGATGTCTCTGGTGATGTTGATTGCGCGACGACCGGGGGTCGTGACGTTGACCGTTTCCACGCCATACGGGTGAGTGATGGTGTAGGTCCCGGCGACGGGCACGTTTATCCGCATACGAATCCGCGCAAAGCTGATTTGATCGCCATCGAGTGGATTTCCGCCGGCAAAAGCGGCTTCTATCCCGGCCACGTAGGCGTCCATTCCATAGCCAGCGGCATTGTTGGGAATGGTGGTCCCGGCGAGGAACCAGAAGGCTTCGTCTGGCCAGTTATCCGGGAACACCATCGGCAGGGTGTCGTCGAAAATGCCCGGTGCCGGCAGCAGGGTACACATGTAGGCCGGTGGCGTGGCAGCCGGCACTCGCGAGCTGGCGGCCCGGGACTGGCACAGTTCCATCGACAGCAGATTGTTGTCCTGATACCAGATCGGGAATTTCCCGGTAGCGAAGGTGTAAGGACCGGGGTCGACGGCAGCGAGTTGCGCGAAAGCACTGCCGGACAGCGATAGAGTCAGTCCCAGGGCGTTAAGCGCCAGGCGTGGCAATTTGTTCATGATGCCTCCTGATGAGGATCTGGGCATGTGTGCGTTCATTGCACGATGACCACTTCTTCGGTGTCGCTGCCGCCATTGGATGACGTCACTCGAACCTTGGCCGGTGGAATCGGCGAAATGCCGGTGGCCAGGGATTTCACTGCGCCGTCGCCACTGAGGGCGCCGATGGCGACGCCTGTGCCAGAGGTGGCAGTGAGCACCGGTGGCGAAGTTTCGTCGCTGGTCGAGGCCACGACCGTTATTTGCCCGGTGCTGAGGCTGTACTCGGCACGTGAAATCACCACCAGGTCCGTCAGGGGCATGGGTAAGGTGGTCGGTGTGCTGCTAGCGATGGCCAGGTGGTTGTCGGCGGTCACTTGCAAAGTGCTCGGCAAGCTGGGGTTGGTCGAAGACTGCGCATACCAGTTGCCGGTGGTGTCGGCCTCGGTGAGGTTCAACACCGGGTTGTTGCTGTCCAGGGTCACTTTGGCCGGTGGCGGCGGAGCCAGGACGAACACGTCTTGCTGAGCCTCCGGAGCGCTGGCACCGGATTTACGCGAGTAGGTGCTGCGCTGGGTGATCATTGGCGTCGGCCGGACCACGGTCGACAACTTGCCGGAGATGGCCATTACCGTGGTGCGCAAATCCAGCCCGTTGGGTCCTTCAATGCGGATGTAGTTGGTATTGAAAGGGCTGCCGGTGAAGGCTTCCACCAGGTTAGGGTCGCCAACAAATTGCTCGGCTGAACCGCTGACCGGATTGGTCTCGGTGTAGGGGCCGTTAAGGCTGCGCAGGAACGGTCCAATGTCGCCTTTGAGGGCGCCGTCGTAAGTCTTCGACGCACCGATGCCGATGTCCCGGGTCATGTTGATCGCCCGACGCCCGGGGGTGTCGACGTTGAAGACATCGACGCCGTAGGGGTGGGTAATGACGTAGGTGCCCGCGGTCGGTACATCGACACGAATACGGATACGGGCGAAGCTGATTTGGTCGCCTTCGACCGGGTCGCCACCACTGAAGGCGGCTTCAACGGCGCTGACATAGGTCAGGTCGATGCCTCGAGCGGCATCGACGATAGTGCCGTCGCCGGTGAACCAGAACGCTTCGTCGGGGAAGTTGGTCGGGAAGACGAGCGGTTGCGTGTCGTCGAAGATCCCGGGTGCCGGCAGCAAGTTGCACATGTACGTCGGTGCGCCCGGTGCGCTGGGCACTCGCGAGCTGACAGCCTTGGACAGGCAAAGATCGAGAGTTCGACCATGAGTGTCCTGATACCAGGCGGCAAACGAGCCGTTGCCTGGCAGATAGGGGCCGGGGTCGACGGCAAAAAGCGCAGCCTGGGCGACGCCTTGGGCCAGTGCGCTAACGACCAGGGCGGCCGCGGTTTTGGACAGTAAAGGGTGCATGAGTTAAGCCCTCTATCAAAATGCCTGCCCCATGGAGACGGGGCAGTTGAGAGGGTTTCGGCAACTTCCATACCAACCGGCGAAAACGTTCGGCAGAGCCCCGAGCCACGGGCGTATCACTCACAAACGGCATCGGAGCGTGGTTTTTGGGATAGGGCCACTGTCCCCAGCATTGGGGGTAGATGGGCGTAAGGAGGAAGTGGGGGGGACGAGACCCAATGTCGGGCAAACGGCCATGAGTGGGCTATAACCCTATAGGGGAATCGTCGGGAACACGTCCATGAACATGCCAACTCAAAAACTGCCCGCCGAGGGGGGGGATATTCGCCTGAGCTATCGCAAGCAGTCGTTCAATTTATTGCGCTGGTTTTCGCTCATCAGCATGGCGGTGATTGGCACGGTGGCGGTGGCGTTGGGAGCGGTGTCCACCCGGTTCGTGATTACCGAAAGCGTACAGCGCGATGCGTTATTGACGTCCCAGTTCATTCAGGCGATTGCCTCGGCCGAGGTGCGTTATGTGTCGATTCCTAACGTGCGGACCATGGGCGAGCTGCTCGACCCGCGCAAAGACAAGGATTTTTCCGACGTCGACCCTCAGGCTCGCGCCAATGCACGTGACGAATTCCTCGACCATGTCAAGAACTTGCCGGATGTGATCCTGGCCAATATCTATGCCCCCGACCGCATGGTGATCTGGTCGACCAACCCGGCGTTAATGGGCGCCACGATCCATTCCGACGAAGACTTGGATCAAGCCTTTACCAACAAAGTCCCGGTCTCGTCCAGCTATCACAATGTGGACAAGAGCCGCATGGAACAGAAGTTCGTGATTCCCCCGGAATACATCTTCATCGAGAACTACATTCCGCTGTTCGATGCCGACGGCAAGAACGTCACGGCGATGGTCGAGATCTACAAGGAACCCATGGACCTGATCAGTCGCATGGAGCGCGGCCTGGTGCTGATCTGGCTGGCCACTGCGCTGGGCGGCGGGCTGATTTACCTGGGGCTTTACTGGATCGTGCGTCGTGCGGCGATTTTGCTGGCGGCACAACAAAAGCAACTGATCACCAACGAAACCTTTGTCGCCTTGGGCGAGATGTCCTCGGCGGTGGCCCACAGTTTGCGTAATCCGCTGGCGACCATCCGCTCCAGTGCCGAACTGGCCCTGGAGTTCGACAGCGGGCCGGCCCAGAAGAACATCAACGACATCATCGGTCAGGTGGATCGCATGTCGAAGTGGGTGAGGGAGCTGCTGCAATCCTTGCGTCCGCTCAACGATGACGCTGAGTCTGTGAATCTGGTGGCGGCCCTGCAGGACAGTCTGATGGCTTTCGAGCATCAAATCACCAAAGCTTCGGTGCACGTGGTGTTTGACCCGCAGCTGACGCCGATGGTCCTGAGCCAGCAGGTGCAGTTGACGCAGATCCTCAACAGTTTGCTGGCCAATGCACTGGAAGCCATGGACAAGGGCGGCACCTTGACCGTCACGCTGGAGCCGATCGGCTCCCATGGCCTCGACGTGGTGGTGAGCGACACCGGCAAAGGCATGAACGAAGAGCAGCGCAGCATGGCCTTCCGGCCGTTTTTCACCACCAAGCAAGGCGGGCTCGGTGTCGGGCTGGTGCTGGTCAAGCGGATCATGGAGCGGTTTGGCGGTGCGGTGACCCTGGAAAGCCGTGAGGGCGAGGGCACGAGTGTCCGTCTGTCGTTCAAATTGGTCCCCTGAAAACGGGTGTGAACTTTCCCCGTTAGCGGGTGCCATTCCCCAGTCGCTCCCCAGTAATGGCATATTGATGTTGATAAGCCATTGTTTTGATGAGTATTAATACTTTCGTAAAAAACAGTTACAACTCTGGCGAGGTCCTTGCACCACCCCCATTACCCCCTTCATGACTCATGACTTCGAGGCGGCTGGTGATGGACAGAAAAGCGCGGTACCCCTTCAAATGGTTCGGCCTCCTGACGCCTCTGGGCGTTCTTGTGACAATGACGCTGGGCACAGCGACTCTGCGCGCCAGCCCCATCGACGACGAGCGACAGCCAGAACCTTCCGACCCCTCGGCTTACCACGATGAAGCGGCTGACAAAGCGGCGGCGTTGAACGCCATTTTGACCATGCCCGAGGCCAACAAGGATTCCTTCGATTTACCCGGGGGCGTCAAAGGCAGCAAAGACACCACGCGGGTGGAAAACATTCTGCCGCCGGTGGTGCAAACCAGTTTCAACTACCCCACCAACGGCAAGCCAAGTCCACTGTATGGCGCTCAGCCGTTTACTCAGCAGTTGGTGCTGTTCGAAGAATTCGGCCCGGAAAAACTCGACCCCACCACACCGGCGGCGCCGTTGGGTTTTCCACCGGCAGCCATCGGACCGTTGCCACAGCAGGACCCCACCAGTGCGGCCCGCAGTGCGCCACCGAGTGCGGCACTCGACGCCTTTCTGCGTCAACCAGGCTTGACTCCGTTCCCCAGCCAGTATTCCAACGTGGTCGACCGCAATCCTTGGCAGAAGCAGATTGAGTTTTTCCTCAACCGCCGCATCGGCTCGTCGGCTGAAGGCCGTCCGCCAGGAAAAGGTTGGTCGCACCAGCGCTGGAACGAGTTTTACCCGCAAATGGCCTACAAGACCGTGCAAACCGGCGCACGGTTGAATACCGGTGGGCGTGATAGTCGTCAGATGCACCGCTATGCCGTGGGCGAGTTTGGCCCAGGCGGCCTCTATCACAACGTGGCTGGCGTACCGGCGACCGATGGCACCGCCAAGGGCGTCGATGCGCGTTTCCACCCGAAAATGCCGGTGCAGAACCACAACTCGGTCTGGACCTTTGATGGCACCTTGCCGCCAAAATTGTTGATGGTGCGTTACGGGCAACCCGTGTTGATGCGCCATTACAACGGCTTGCCGATCGACCCGTCGGCGAACATGGGGTTCGGTTTGCACACCATCAGCACCCACGAACACAACGGCCACACACCGGCGGAAAGCGACGGTTATGCCAATGCGTTTTTCTTCCCCGGGCAATTTTACGACTATCGCTGGCCGATCCAGTTGGCCGGCTACGACAGCATCAACACCAAGGCTGAAGACCCGCGTGCAGCCTTTCCGTGCGCACCGGGCGAAACCCTGTGGACCAACGACCTCATCCCCAGCCGCAAGACCTGCGAAAACGGCACCATCAAAATCCGCGGCGACTGGCGCGAAACCATGAGCACCCACTGGTTTCACGACCACATGCTCGATTTCACCGCGCAGAACGTCTACAAGGGCAACGCGGCAATGATGAACTACTACAGCGCCCTGGACCGCGGCAATGAATCGGTGAATGACGGCGTCAACCTGCGCTTTCCAAGTGGCAGCGCCTTGCCTTGGGGTAACCGCGACTATGACGTCAACCTGCTGTTTGCCGACAAGGCGTGGGATAAAAACGGTCAACTGTGGTTCAACCCGTTCAATACCAACGGCTTCCTCGGGGATCAGGTGCTGGTCAACTGGCAGTGGAAACCGACCCTGGATGTGCGCGCCCGCAGCTATCGGTTCCGCATGCTCAATGGCTCCGTGTCGCGCTTCTTCAAACTGGCGCTCGTGCGCGAGATCAAGGGCACCAGCGGGGAGTTCCAAGGGCCTGCCGGGTCGGGAGTGTCGTATGCCCGCGTGCCATTCCACATGATTGCCAACGACGGCAACATTATGGAGCACAGCGTGCCGTTCGACGGCAGCATGGACCTGGATGCCGACGGCGATAAACAGAACCACAACGCGATCCTGCCAACCCTGGGCATTGCCGAACGTTTCGACATCATCGTCAACTTCTCGAAAAACGGGATCAAACCGGGCGACAAGCTGTTCTTCGTCAACCTGCTGGTGCACGAAGACGGCAAGGGCCCGAAAGAACCCGTCTCCCTGGCTGACGTGCTGTCCGAGAAATACCGGGCGATCCTCAAGCAAACCAGCAAGGGGCCGAAGTGGGAGGACGGTGATCCGGCGGTAGGCAAGGTGTTGCAACTCAACGTCAAGGCCTACACCGGCCAGGACCTGGCCATGGATCCGGCAGCGTACGAACCGGCCAAACCGGGCAAAGCCGAAGGCTTGGTGATGATCCCGCTGAAGATTCACCGCGACAACACCGCCGACAAGGCGCTGCTGGCCAAAGCCCGTCACCGCACCTTCACCTTCGGCCGTTCCGACGGTACCGATGAAGCACCGTGGACGGTCAAGACGGATGGCGGTTTCGGTTTCTCCATGGACCCACGTCGCTTGAACACCGCGACCCAGCTGGCCAGTGGCCCCACCGATGCCGGTGTCGCCGGTTTCGGCACCCTGGAAGTGTGGAACATCAAGCTCGGCGGCGAGGGCTGGAGCCACCCGGTGCATGTGCACTTCGAGGAGGGGATCATCCTCAGCCGCGGCGGCAAGGTGCCACCGGAATGGGAAAAATGGGCACGCAAGGACGTGTACCGCATCGGCTCGGAAAAGGATGGCCTGGACAGCGTCGAAATAGCGATCAGCTTCCGCGAATTCGCCGGGACGTACATGGAGCACTGTCACAACACGCAGCATGAGGACAACTCCATGTTGCTGCGCTGGGACATTGAAAAACCTGGGCAATTCCAGCTGATGCCGACACCGCTGCCAAGTTGGGATGGTGTGCGCTACGTGAACTCCGCCGCGCTGCCAACCTTCCGCACTGGCGACGGCTCCGGCCCCAAAGAGGTGGTCCAACCATGAACCGCGAGGGAGCCGACATGAAAATGCATACGCCGCGCTCCCGCGCCCTGGGCATGCACTTGATTTTGATGTTGGTCACCTGCCTGCTGGCCAGTCGGGTGCTGGTGGCTCATGAAGCTGCTCCGTCGGTGTCAGCGTCACCGACGGAGTCGGCGACGCCCTGGGGCGGCGATTACTTCCCCAACACCTTGCTGACCGATCAGGACGGTCGGCAGTTGCGTTTCTTCGATGATTTGATCAAGGGCAAGGTGGTGGTGATCAATTTCATCTTCACTTCGTGCAGCGACTCCTGCCCGCTGGAAACCGCGCGCCTGCGTCAGGTGCAGAAGTTGCTGGGGGACCGGGTCGGCCAGGACATTTTTTTCTACTCCATCAGCATCGACCCCTTAAGCGATACACCCGATGTGCTCAAGGCCTACGCACAACGCTTCAAGGTCGGGCCGGGCTGGAAGTTTCTCACCGGGGAATTTGCCGACGTCACCGACCTGCGAAAAAAACTCGGGCTGTTTATCGAAGGTGTCGACAACGGCCGCAGCAAGGACCACAACCTGAGCTTGATCATCGGCAACCAGACGACAGGCCGCTGGATGAAATCTTCACCTTTCGAAAATCCTTGGATTCTGGCCGATCAGTTGGCCAACACGCTGCAGAACTGGAAGCAGCCCAGCGTTGAAGAAAACTACGCGAATGCGCCCGAGATTCGCCCGCCGAGCAACGGCGAAGAACTGTTTCGCACCCGTTGTGCGTCGTGCCACAGCCTGGGGCCGATGGACGGGCAGGGCATCGGCATGCGCAGCATCGGCCCGGACCTGATCGGCGTCACTCGCCTGCGTGATCCGGCCTGGCTGAGTCGCTGGATTCGCGAGCCGGACCGCATGCTGGCGGAAAAGGACCCGATCGCGATGGAACTGTTTGAACGTTTCGACAAAATCCCCATGCCCAACCTGCGCCTGGATGAGAACGCGGCGCAGTCCATCGTGGGTTTTTTGCAGGAAGAAACCGATCGTCAGCAACCGCTGCAGGCCGCGCAAACGCAATAGCGGCTAAATACTATCAATGGAGCCGTCAGTCTCGATCAATGCCGCCTACACTGATCCGAAACGCGGCTGAAAAGGGCTGAAACAAGGCATTCGGGAAGGTCCTATGCAGATACAAGGACAACAAAAAATACCTGCGTCGGCGATATCGGCAGCAGAAAGCAAGGGCTGGCGAGGACAGTTCAATTTGCTGCGCTGGTTTTCCCTGGGCAGTTTTTTCATCATCGCCGCCGTGGCGATGGGGTTGGGCTATGTGTCCACGCGCTTCGTCGTCGATGAGAGCATCGAGCGCGATTCCATGCTGACGGCGCAGTTCATTCAGGCCATTGGTGATGCGGAAATTCGCCATGCCGGCATCACCCTGAAAAGAACCATGGGCGAAATGCTCGATCCGCGCGATGACAATGCCTATCCCGACGTCGATCCGGCGTCCCGTGCCGCTGCCCGCATAGAGTTTCTCGATCATGTCGAAAACCTGCCGGACACGCTGTTGGCGGTGGTGTACGCCCTGGATCGCACCGTGGTCTGGTCGACCAATCCGAAAATGATAGGCATGCGCGTCCAAGGTGATGAGGAACTGGACGAATCCTTCGAAATGAAGGAACTCGTGTCCACCAGCTACCACGAAATCGATGAGGAACGTCCCGAGCAGCAGCTGCTGCGTGAGCCTGAATTTCTGTTCATCGAGAACTACATCCCGATGTTCAATGCCGACAAAAGCAAAGTGATCGCCATGGTGGAGATCTATAAGGAACCCTCGGACCTGGTGGAACGCATTCAGCGCGGTTTCAGGTCGATCTGGCTGGCAACCCTGCTCGGCGGCCTGGCCACCTACCTCGGGTTGTTCTGGATAGTGCGGCATGCGGCAATGCTGCTGCAGAGTCAGCAGAAACAACTGATCAGCAACGAGACCTTCGTCGCGCTGGGGGAAATGTCCTCGGCGGTGGCTCACAGCTTGCGCAATCCGTTGGCCAACATTCGTTCCAGCGCCGAACTGGCTCAGGAAATCGCCAGCCAGAGCGCGCAGAAGAACATCGGCGACATCATCAGCCAGGTCGATCGCATGTCGCGCTGGGTTCGGGAGTTGCTGGTGTCATTGCGACCCGTGAACGACGACTACGAAACGGTAGACCTGATGCTGGTCATCGACGACACGTTGAGTGCGTTTGACCCGTTGATTAAACGCTCCAGCATCGACGTGCGTTTCACCCCTCGGATTTGTCCGCCGATCGTCAGCCAACAGGTGCTGCTCACGCAGATTCTTAATAGCCTGTTTGCCAATGCCCTGGAAGCCATGCCCAAGGGCGGCGTGCTGAGTATCGATATCGAAACGCCGCAGCCCGGGCATGTGCGCATGACGCTGAGCGACACTGGCAAAGGCATGAACAAACAGCAGCAACAAATGGCATTCAAACCATTTTTCACCACCAAACAAGGAGGGTTGGGCGTGGGCCTGGCCCTGGTCAAAAGAATAATGGAGCGTTTCGAAGGCTCGGTCGAACTGACCAGCCGAGAGCAGGAAGGAACCCGCGTTTGTCTCAATTTTAAAGTGGCAACGGGAGGGGACTATGGAGCACAGCATTCTGCTGGTCGAGGATGATGAACTCCTCGCCGAGAATATTCAGACCTACCTGGAGCGCAAGGACTTCGAGGTAACGGTCTGCCACTCGGCTGAGGGCGCGCTGGAGCAATTGGGCACTTTCGTCCCGGACGTGGTGCTGACCGATAACTCGCTGCCGGGCATGAGCGGTCACGACCTGATCCAGAAGCTGCGCATCAGCGCGCCGGATCTGAAAGTGATCATGATGACCGGCTATGGCAACGTCGAAGACGCCGTGGTGGCGATGAAGGAGGGCGCTTTCCATTACGTCACCAAACCGGTGGCGCTGCCGGAGCTCAAGCTGCTGCTGGACAAGGCCCTGGCCACCGACCGAATGGAACGCACACTGTCGTTCTATCAGGAACGCGAAGCGCAGAAGTCAGGGGTGCAGGCCTTGATCGGGGAATCGGCACCGATGCAGTACCTGAAAAGCACCATTGGCCAGTTAATCGAGGCCGAGCGGCGCATGGCCAATACCGATCTGCCTCCGGTGTTGGTGGAAGGCGAGACCGGCACCGGCAAGGAACTGGTGGCCCGTGCGTTGCACTTCGACGGCCCGCGCAGCAAAGGTCCGTTTATTGAATTCAACTGCGCTTCGATTCCTTCCAACCTGGTGGAGTCGGAACTGTTCGGCCACGAGAAGGGCGCCTTCACCGACGCCAAGGACCGCCGCGTCGGGCTGGTGGAAGCGGCCGATGGCGGGACGCTGTTTCTCGATGAAGTCGGCGAGATGGACCTGTTGCTGCAAGCCAAACTGTTGAAACTGCTGGAGGACCGGACGATCCGCCGGGTCGGCTCGGTGAAGGAGCGCAAAGTCGATTTGCGGGTGATCAGCGCCACCAACTGCAACCTTGAACAAATGGTCCAACAGGGCAAGTTCCGCCGCGATCTGTTCTTCCGTTTGCGGATCATCTCGATCAAGGTGCCGCGCCTGTATGCCCGTGGCGCGGACATCCTGCTGCTGGCTCGACACTTCCTGGCGATCCACGGCAAACGCTATGGCAAACCGAACCTGCATTTCAGCGATCAGGCCGAGGAATTGCTGCTCAGCTACAGCTGGCCGGGCAACGTGCGCGAGTTGCGCAACATGCTTGAGCAAACCGTGTTGCTGGCCCAGAGCGACACCGTCGCAGCCCATCAATTGAACGTGTGCCTGAGCCTGGTGGATGAGCCGCTGTTGTTCCAGCAAGAGCCGCAACACTATGAGCCGCGTCCGGTCTACAACGGCACCGAGTCCATGAACCTGCCGGAAGTCGAGCGCGACATGGTGCGCAAGATGCTCGACAAGACCGACTGGAACGTCACCAAGTCCGCACGGCTGCTGGGCCTGAGCCGCGACATGCTGCGCTACCGAATTGAGAAGCTCGGCCTCGCGCGCCCGGACAAACGCCAGTGGTAGGCCTTATTGCATCACTGGCGCCTGACGGCTGAGGCACGCGAGCAGGCACGTAGGGTCGAGGACTTCTTCGTTCACGTAGACACCGCGTTGCTGATCGTAGGAGCGGATGAACACTCGAACCGTGGCATCCGCTACTGTCGGCAATCTTGAGTCGTAGAACTCATGCTGGCTCGAAATGGGGATGAAGTCCTGAGGCGCTGTCGGGATGTACGACCCTGGCGGCACCGTGCTCAGTGACGGGGGCACGGGGTGAGCGAAGGGTTGGTCGGCTCCGTAATAGCTGAACTCACTGCTGTATTCGGTAGTGGGTGTCAGGCTGTCGTCTGCGTGAGCGCCAGCGGTGGTGATCAGGCAGAGGGCGAACAGTAGTCTCAGATCGGTTGTTTTCATGGCAGCACCTGCGAAATCGGTTTTTCCCGCATTTCCCCAAGGTCATTAACTATAGCTGCCGTACGAGCGCGCGTTCGCGAGGCTCGGATTACAAGATTTGAACAAAGACTCAATGGGGTTTTTCAAAACCCTGATCTAGACTCGTGCCGGTCAATCAAGACCCCAGTCTGGAGCGCGCAATGGAAATGCCGACAAAAGAAAAAACCATCGCCAGCAACCGCGATGCCTGGAATGACTCCGCTCGACACCACAAAGACACCCCTGAATGGCGGGCCCGTTTGACGGCGGTCAGTCACCTGGATTTTTGCTGCATGGACGACACCCTCCGAGGTTTGCTGGAACAAGTGGGTGTCGACGGCAAAGACATGGTGCAACTGGGCTGCAACAACGGCCGCGAAAGCCTTTCGTTGTTTGCGCTGGGTGCACGCAGTGTCGTAGGCGTCGATCAGTCCGAGGCTTTCCTCGATCAGGCGCGGGAACTGGCGTCACGCTCGCCCCATGCGCCTGAGTTCATCGAGGCAGACATCCATCACCTGCCGACTGAACTTCATGGTCGCTTCGACGTGGCCCTGATCACCATCGGCGTATTGAACTGGATGCCGGACATCGGCGAATTCTTCCGCCATGTCGCACAAACCCTCAAGCCCGGTGGCAGCCTGGTGGTGTACGAAACCCACCCCTTCCTCGAAATGTTCGACCCCGAGTCCACCGATCCGTATCGGCCGGACAGCTCGTACTTTCGCAGCGAACCTTTCGTGCAGCACCAACCGATCGTCTACGAAGGCGAAGTCGACCAGCAGGCGGCTTCGTCCTACTGGTTCGTCCACACCCTGGGCGCCATCTTCACCGGCGCCATCGACGCCGGATTGCAGATCAGCCACTTCAAGGAGTACCCGCATTCCAACCGCGAGGAACTCTATGATCGGTATGAGCAGCAAACGGCGCAGTTGCCGTTGTGTTTTACGTTGGCTGCGCGCAAGCGAGCAGTCTAATCAGAAGAGTCTCTTAGAGCGTCGAGTGATTGACTGAATGACCCGGCTGCGCGCAGAGATCAATGCCAAGGGCGTGAATGACTTTTAAAACCGTATCGAAACGTGGTTTTGCACCTGGTGCGAAGGCCTTGTACAGGCTTTCGCGGCCCATACCCGAATCCTTGGCTATCTGTGTCATTCCACGCGCTTTCACCACATAGCCGATAGCGCGAAGAAACTCTTCGTTGTCGCCGTCTGCGAGCACTTGCGAAAGGTACTCGCTGATGGCTTCGTCACTGTCCAGCAGAGCCGCCATATCGAAAGTAGTCAAAGTCTGGCTCATGTTTAAACCTCCTTTGCCAATTTTTTCGCCCGCCTGATGTCGGCGGTTTGCGAAGATTTGTCACCACCCGCCAACAGCACAATGACGACGATATTTCGCATAGTGAAGTAGACCCGATAGCCTGCACCGACGTCCACGCGCATTTCGGAAACACCATCACCCACCGGTTTGATATCGCCCAGATTACCCGCAGAGGCACGGTCAATGCGACGAGCGATGGCTAACTTCGCCCGCAAGTCACGAACTGAGGCATGCCATGTCGCGAAGATCATAGTTTGTTGAATAAGATAGTTCATTACTCAAATGTATCCATATGGATACGAGTGATCAGTCAGGCAATTCCTTGGTTGTGTATGTTTTTTCCCTGAAGTGTGTGGGCTATGGGCTGTCTGAACGGACCTATTCGCGGTGCTGCTACCGTCCGCTATCCTTGCTCCACGCACATTGAACGGTTTTTCCCATGCTTTCGGTCCAAGGCGTCTTCAAAAGCTACGCCACTCCCCAGGGCCCACTGCCGGTTCTGCAAGGTGTCGACCTCACCTTGAAACCCGGCAGCAGCCTGGCGTTGATGGGGGAGTCGGGCAGTGGCAAGAGCACCTTGCTGCACCTGATTGCCGGGCTGGACAAGGTCGATCGCGGCAGCATCCGCAGCGGCGAACATCGGCTGGAGCAGATGAACGAAGGGCAATTGGCGAACTGGCGGCGGACCGAAATCGGCTTGGTGTTTCAGCAGTTCAACCTGATCGGCAGTTTGCGCGTGGAGGACAATCTGGCGTTCCAGGCACGACTGGCGGGGCGCCATGATCCGCGCTGGCAGGCGCATCTGGTGCAACGTCTGGGCTTGGGTGATTTGCTGCAGCGTTATCCGGAACAGCTGTCCGGCGGCCAGCAGCAACGGGTCGCGCTGGGCCGGGCCCTGGCGTCGCAACCCAAACTGTTACTGGCCGACGAACCCACCGGCAGCCTCGATGAGGCCACCAGCGATGAGGTCTTGAAGTTGTTGCTGGAGTTGCTCGACGACAGTCCCACCACCTTGTTGATGGTCACCCACAGCCCACGGGTTGCCGCGCGGCTGGCCGAAAAAGTGGTGCTGCACGGTGGTCGTCTGGCTGGCGCGGACGAGCGCTGAAGTGCGGGTCTTTCGCGAGACGCTGCGGGCGCTGCTCAGTCATTGGCGACAGCACCCGGTGCAGTTCTTCAGCGTGCTGACCGGGCTCTGGCTCGCCACAAGCCTGCTGACCGGCGTGCAGGCGCTGAACAGCCAGGCGCGGGAAAGCTATGCCCGGGCCAGTCAGTTGATCGGCGGCGAACCTCAGGCCAGCCTCAGTTCACCCAGCGGTGCGACCTTCTCCCAGCAAATGTTTGTCGACCTGCGCCGTGCGGGTTGGCCGGTGTCGCCGGTCCTGCAAGGTCGGGTGACGCTTAAGGGACATGACGACCAGCGCTTGCAGCTGATGGGGATCGAGCCGGTGTCGCTGCCCGCCGGTTCCGCAGTGGCTGGGCAGGCGTTGGCGATTGAGCAGGTTGTCGAGTTTTTCAGCCCGCCGGGCAGTACCTGGATTTCGCCGCAGACGATGCAAACACTGGGTCTGCATGAGGGCGAAGGCCCCCTGACTTTGAGTGGTCAGGCATTGCCGCCGCTGCATGCCCAACCCGATATGGCCCCCGGTGTGTTGTTGGTGGACATCGGCTTCGCCCAGCAGATTCTCGGCCTGCCGGATCAGCTGTCACGCCTGCTGCTGCCGAAGGATTTCGCCGCGCCCCTGCCTGATCAATTCAAGGGTCAACTGCAGCTCAAGACCAGCGGTGAAGAGAACAATTTGTCGCGCCTGACCGAAAGCTTTCACCTGAATCTCGATGCGCTGGGTTTTCTGTCATTCGTGGTCGGTCTGTTCATCGTCCACGCCGCGATCGGCCTGGCGCTGGAACAACGCCGTGGCTTGCTCAGAACCCTGCGCGCCTGCGGTGTCAGTGCTCGGATGTTGATTGCCTGTCTGGCGGTTGAACTGGGTGGGCTGGCGTTGATCGGCGGACTGGTCGGGGTCGCCAACGGCTACCTGTTGGCCAGCGTGCTGTTGCCGGATGTCGCCGCGAGTCTGCGCGGGTTGTACGGCGCCGAAGTGGCGGGGCAGTTGAGCCTCAGTCCGTGGTGGTGGCTCAGCGGCGTCGGTCTGAGCCTGCTCGGCGCGTTGCTGGCCGGGGCCAACAGTTTGTTGCGGGCCGCGCGCCTGCCTTTGCTGGCCCTGGCCGACCCGCAAGCCTGGCATCAGGCTTACGCGCGCTGGTTGCGGCGTCAGGGTTGGGTTGCCGTGATCGCCGCGGTGATCGCACTGCTGGCGTTGATCTTCGGCGACAGCCTGAGCAGTGGCTTCGTGTTGATGGCGGCGCTGTTGATCGGCGCAGCACTGGCGTTGCCGGTGGTGCTCAACACTGTGTTGAACCTGGTGCTGCATCGCAGTCGCTCGGTGCTCGGCCAATGGTTTCTCGCCGACTGCCGTCAGCAACTGCCGGCCCTGAGCCTGGCGCTAATGGCGCTGTTGTTGGCGCTGGCGGCGAACATTGGTGCGGGCAGCATGACGGCCGGTTTTCGTCAGACCTTCAGCGATTGGCTCGAACAACGCCTGACCGCCGAACTGTACGTCAATCCGCGAAATCCGGCCCAGGCCAGAGAGCTGCAAACCTGGCTCAAGCAGCAACCCGGACTCACGGCAGTGCTGCCCAGCTGGCAAGTGTCGATCCAGTTGCAAGGCTGGCCGGCGGACGTCTTCGGCGTGATCGATCACCCGACGTATCGCCAGCATTGGCCGCTGCTGGAAGCCTTGGGCGACAACCCTTGGGACCGACTGGCCAAGGACGACGCACTGATGCTCAGCGAGCAACTGGCCCGTCGGCTGAAGGTGCGTCTTGGCGATCACCTGACGATTCCCACACCGAACGGCACATGGTCGCCACGGATCGTCGGCATCTACGCCGATTATGGCAATCCCAAGGGCCACATTCTGGTCAACGTCAACCATCTGCTGCGCGGCTGGCCGCAGCTGACACCAAGCCGTTTCAACCTGCGCATCGACCCGACGTTGATCCCTGCCTTCCAGACCGCGCTGCAAACCCGCTTCACGCTGGAGGACAGCCGCATCGTCGACCAGGCCCGGCTCAAGGGGTGGTCGACGCAAGTGTTCGAACGCACCTTTGCCGCGACCGCCGCGCTCAACAGCCTGACCCTTTGTGTCGCGGGTGTGGCGCTGTTCATCAGCCTGTTGACGCAAAGCCAGAGCCGCCTCGGGCAACTCGCCCCCCTTTGGGCGCTCGGCGTGACCCGCCGGCAATTGATGCTGCTCAATCTCGGCCAGACCTGGTTACTGGCGGTGCTGACCCTGGTGCTGGCGTTGCCGTTGGGGATCGCGCTGGCGTGGTGCCTGGACACGGTGATCAACGTTCAGGCCTTCGGCTGGCGCTTGCCGCTGCGGGTGTTTCCGCTGCAACTGTTGCAGTTGATGGGGTTGGCGCTGTTGGCGACTTTGCTGGCGTCGGCGTGGCCGCTGTATTCGCTGTACCGCACGCAACCGGCGGATCTGCTGAGGACGTTTGCTCATGAAGATTAAGGTCGGCGTGTTGCTATTGGCGTTATTGAGCGGGTGCGACAACTCGGCGCCTGTTGAGAAAGGCTTCGCGGGGCTGGGTCAGCAGGCCGCCGCGTTTACGCCGGTGGTGCCCGGTCGGGTGTTCAGCTTTCCGGCGGATCACGGTCCTCATGACGGTTTTCGCATTGAGTGGTGGTACGTCACAGCCAACCTCAAGGACGATCAGGGACGCGAGTTCGGCGCGCAGTGGACATTGTTTCGCAGCGCCTTGAAAGCGACGCCCGAAGTGGCCGGCTGGGGTAATCAAATTATCTGGCTTGGCCACGCAGCCGTGACGTCGGCGACAGTGCATCACGCCGCCGAGCGTTACGCCCGTGGTGGCGTTGGCCAGGCTGGTGTGAGCCTCACGCCGTTCAACGCGTGGATCGATGATTGGCGTTTCAGCAGTCAGGGTTCCGACCCTATGGCGGATCTTCAACTCAGCGCCCGGGACAAGCATTTTGGCTATCAACTGCGGCTGACCTCCACACGTCCTTTGGTGCTTCAGGGCGACAAAGGCTTCAGTCAGAAGTCCGAACAAGGGCAGGCGTCGTACTACTACAGTCAGCCGTTTTTCCAGGCCAATGGCACACTGGAAATCGACGGTAAAACATATCAAGTCAGCGGCCCGGCCTGGCTCGACCGGGAATGGAGCAGCCAACCCCTGACCGCCAATCAGACTGGCTGGGACTGGTTTTCCCTGCACTTGGACAGCGGCGAACAGGTAATGCTCTACCGCATGCGACAGAAGGACGGAGCGCCTTACCTCACCGGCACCTGGATCGACGCTCAAGGCCAGACGCAGTTGCTGCACGCTGCCGACATCAGCCTCACACCGCAAGACACCGCCAACGTCGCCGGACGTTCGATGCCGGTGCGCTGGTCGATCAAAATCCCCGACAAACACCTCGACATCACCATCAGCGCGCTCAATCCCAAGGCGTGGATGGCGTTGCGCATTCCCTATTGGGAAGGGCCGGTGCAATTGAGCGGCAGCCATAGTGGGCAGGGTTATCTGGAAATGACCGGGTATTGAGTCGGAACTCTCGGCAGATCGATGGCCTTCTAATTCTAGAAGCCCGGTCACTGGAGCCCGCCATGAGTGAAGACCTGAATCCGCCTGACCTTGATTCGTGGCAAAGATTCGCCTGCCGTGAACGTCGCCCAGGAGGTTGACGATCCCGATGATTGAGGCGTTCTCCAAGAAACTGCGAACACTCCCGGATCAGCGTCTATGCTCATCTGCGCAGAGGACGCTGGACGGTGGTTCAGCGCTCGTTGCTGCCTCCAATTCACAGGGAATGTACCGCTTATGAAACTTCACACACTGACCAAAGCCATCACCCTTGCGACCCTGCTGTCTGCCGCCAGCGTTAGCGCCATGGCTGCGGACATCCCGCTGTCTGCCTTTGTGGAGGCGGATCAGGTCACCACCAAAGTTATCTCGGTCGATGCTGCCAGTCACCAGGTCGTCCTGGAGGGGCCGGAAGGTCGTCAGGTCCATGTGCAATTGACCGACAAGGCCAAAAACCTCAAAGCGCTGAAAGTCGGCGATCAAGTTAACGTCAAGGTTACCCGCTCCGTCGCTGCCTATCTCGACACCGATGTCGACAAAGGCCTGCCTGGCACCGTCGAACGCGCTGGCGAAGTCCGCGCAGCCCCCGGCAGCGACAACCCGGGCGGCGAAGCCTACCGTCAAGTGCAGGTCCAACTGATAATCACCAAAATCGACTTGAAGAAAAACCGGGTAACCTTCAAAAACCCCGCAGGCCAGTCTAAGACCGTTGACGTCGTCAGACCCGAAGTTCAAGCGAAATTGAAAGACCTGAAAGTTGGACAGAGTGTCGTTGTGACCTATACCGACATATTGACAGTGACCAGCAAGCACTGAAGTTGAGTGTTAGCTCTATATGTTGTTTGTACAACTTTTTTGTATAAGTACAATCAGTTTTAATGGTCTACTGGTGAGTTATGGCGGTCTGCAAAATAGTATTTGGGCCGACATTTAATCGGAGGTTGTTTCGATAAATTTCATGCTCATATACGCGGACATATTCGAAAACTTCAATTAAAATACTCCCCGTTCGCCCAGTGTCAGGGCTCTTTACCGGTGCATGGATTGCCAGGCCATTACACTGGGCGAACACCTTCTCGACGTGCGATACGCATTTGCAGCAATACGCTGTTCCCCTGAACACCGCCTCCCGTTTGCCATTCCGCTACCTCAATCACAACTTCAAACCGATCCGCAAACTCGGTAACTCCGATCTCGTCTTGCAGCACAACGAAGTCATCAGCCTGAAACTGGCTGTCGCTTCGATCGACGGTGTCGTCATTGGCCCTGGCGAGTATTTTTGCAAACACGGTTATGTCGAAGGCATGGAGCTCTCATTTGGTGAAGAGCGCAGCGGCATCGATGGCGGGATCTGCCAACTGAGCAACCTGATTCACTGGATGGCGATTCACTCGCCATTGGTCGTGGTTGAACGGTCGAACCACAGCTTCGATCCCTTTCCTGACGAAGGGCGAGTACTGCCTTTCGGCTCTGGTGCAGCGATCTTTTACAACTACATCGACCTGGTGTTGCATAACCCGACCGATCGCCATTTTCAGTTGAAGCTCAATGTCGCCGAGCAACAGTTGGAAGGGGAGTTGTTGTGCGATCAGGCGAGAGAGTTTCGATATCACGTTTATCAACTCGGGCATCGGTTTGTGCGAGACGGTGGGCGGGTGTTTCGCGAGAACGAGATATGGCGGGAGATCAGGAGCAAGGGGCAGGCGAGTCAGGTGTTGAAGAGTGAGCGGCTTTATAAGAATCGGGTGATGGTTAAGTATGAGGTTGAGGAAAGGTTGCTGACCTGAAGTGCATTAAAAAACGGGCGATCATTGGATCGCCCGTTTTTCTATTTAACGCAAAGCCGTGCAGAAGTGCGCCATTGTCATAGAGGCATCGGCTTGAGATCTGCGCAGATCATAAGTATTCGACATGGCTCAAACGATCCAGGCTGTCCCCTAAATAGAATGAAAACGGTCGTCCAAGCGCTTCGCCTCTCTTGGCACATAATGCCTCCATCCCGCTTTGGTCTGTGCGACCAAGTTGGCCCGGATGTATTGTCTGTTGTCCGATAGAGCCAAATTCAAGTGCTATCTGGTCGACCACCATCCACGCTCTGCGATTATCGCGAGTGGTAATAGACGTCGAGGGTGAAACGTTGACCAGTCCGCTGTGAATCGCGTTCATCAGCGCTGGATCTTGAAAGCGCCAGTGAGCGCTCACCTTGGCGGGGCGTTCGGTGATGGTCAGTAGCGTCACGAACGCGTTGTCACGGGTCTTCAAATTCGGTTCATAAGCCGTGATTCGTAAGGCAGGGTTGGGTAAAAGATTGGCGGACAGCTGGCATTTAACCTCGTCCCCAGTGCCATATTTGAAAGCGCTCGCCATCTTTTGAAAGCCATCACCCCAAATGCCTGCCAACTTGCTGGTGAGCTCGATTTTCGGTTGTATATCGAGAATGAAATCAACGGTTCTGGCCTGCTCCCGCTCAGGTGCGTCACCCTTTTCCTCGGCGAGATCGAGACTTAGTTTTCGCGAACTGGCCTTGCGAGCCTGGATGACCTCATCAAATACCGCGCGTAGCGTGTTGCGTTGATCGTCGCTGAGCGAACTATCAGCCAAGCGTAGCAGGATCAATTTGTCTTGATCTTTAACCCGCTCCAGCACCACCGCGTCGGGATCAACCCCCAGTGTCAGGATAGTTGTCGCCTCCCGGTTTTTCCTGAAAAAGCATATCGGGGGCGGAAAGAGACTGGTCGTGCCGTACTATTCACCTGAACGCAGAGCCGCATTACTCAAGATGCTGCTTCCCCCGCTGAACCTGTCGATGGCCGAGGTTTCCCGGCGCGAAGGGGTCAGCGAAATGTCTTTGTCCAACTGGCGCAAGCAGCTCAGTTCTGAAGGAAATGCAGTGTCCGAAAACAAGCCGTAGGTCTTGGCCCGGCGACATGAGTTGTACGAGCGAGCCAAGGAAAACAAACCGGAGCGGTGGTCAGGCCGGACGCGTAACTGGGAGCCGATCGGCAACGTGCTACTGAACCCGGATCGAGAACAACAGGTCGAGAAAAGAGCGGCATAGTTAGACGGTGACGCGACAACTACCTTGAAAAACGCCGGGGCTGCGAGACCTAATCGCTAATTGTGGTCAGCGACGGGTCGAATATAGGCGCCCATTTTGCTGCTCACAACCGTGATGTAGGACGCTTTCGCGGTCGTTTTGGCAAGGCGGATTGCCATTGTTTACGGGCTTGTCACCGCAATCCGGGCCGCGCGGAGAGTCTTAGGAAATCGGGGGCAGGTTTAGGGGCCGCTTCGCTGCCCAACGGGGGCAAGCCCCCTCACCATAATGGGTGAATTCCTACACGATTTTCGGACGTCAGATTTATAGAATCGGATGGTCAGAAACAACAAAGCCCCGAATCATCGGGGCTTTGTTTTTTGCAATTGCGCAGTTCCAAAAATCCTTACCGCACAGCATCAAACATCATTGTCTGGCCTGCGGTGAATGGGGGTTGGGATCGGTGTGTTTCGGTCCCGCCAGTGCCCACGCTATCAGCCCGAATAGCGGTACAAACACGATTACCACCATCCATACGAGTTTGTTGCTGGATTTTCCTTCGGCTTTTCGCACTTTGTTGATTGCCCATAACTCGACCAGTACGAGTATTGCGGCGAGTACGATCCAGATGGTTTCGGTTTGCATTGGTCACCCTCCTGATAGTCATTCAGTTAGGTGGGCAGTGGTGGGCAGGGTTCATTTTATCGGTGTGCAAAGTTCTACCAGCGTCCCGTCCGGGCAGCGCACGTAGGAGACGGTTTGGCCCCAGGGTTTTAGGGCCGGGGCGGTTATTTCGGTGGCGCCTGCGTTCAGGGCTTTGGCGTGGGCGGTGGGGACGTCGTCGGTCACCAGGCCAACTTCGATGCCCAGCGGTTTGGCGGAAGAGTGAGCAGAGACGTGGCCGCTGCTGAAGTTCATGGTGGCGAGTTCGTCGGCGGCGAAGGCCAGGGCGGTTTCACCGGTTTCGAGTTCGCCGTAGGTGCCTGATTCGTGGAGGAAGCGAGTGGCGAGGCCGAAGGCGGAGGAGAAGAATCGGAGGGAGGCTGGGACGTCCGGGACGTAGATGATCAGGAAGCCGAATTTCATGGGCGAACATTCCTTGTTTTGGTTTTGAGGGTGGGGAATGTAGCAGATTCGAATAGGCAGGATGTGCCCGGTGGGAGGCGGCTTTTCTGGAGATGATGGCTGTCAGTCAAGTCTATGTTGACTGTCAGGGCCTCATCGCGAGCAAGCTCGCTCCCACAGGGGATTGGGGGGGGTAGTTAGATCGAGTTAGCCAGTTTTCCGGTTGAGAGGCGGCGCTTGTAGGCGGTGTCGCGGTTGGCTAGCCAGTAGTAGAGCGGGGAGGTGATGAGCAGGCCGACTAGCCAGGACAGGTCCGCGCCGTTGATGTGTTCGGAGATTGGGCCGACGTAGAGTGGCGTGTTCATGAAGGGGATTTGCACCGCGATGCCAATCGCATACGCCAACAGTGCCTGCGGGTTGTACCGCCCATAGATCCCGCCATCGACTTTGAAGATCGAGCCGATGTCGTACTGACCTTTATGAATCGCATAGAAGTCGATCAGATTGATCGCGGTCCACGGCACCAGCACCACGAGCAGTACCAGCACCATGTCGACGAAGTGGCCGATGAAGTTGGCGGAGGCGCCGACGGCGGCGAAGCAGCAGGCGGCGAGGACGATGATCGAGAGGACGGCGCGGCTTTTGGCGGTCGGGATCCAGCGGTAGGCGAAGGTTTGGATCAGGGTGATCAACGACAGCACGGCGCCGTAGAGGTTGAGGGCGTTGTGGCTGATGACGCTGAGCAGGAACAGCACGAGCATCAGTGGGCCGATGGAGCCGGTGGCGAGTTTGACGGCGTCCATGGTGTCCATGCCCACGGGCGTGGCGAGGACGGCGACGGCGCCGAAGATGAACGAGAGGCTGGAGCCGAGCACGGTGCCCAGGTAAGTGGTCCAGAACGTTGCGGCCACGGGCACGTTGGCCGGCAGGTAGCGCGAGTAGTCGGAGACGTAGGGCGCGAAGGCGATTTGCCAGAGCGCGGCGAGCGATACGGTGGCCAGCCAGCCGGAGATGTTGAAGCTGCCGCGGGTGAGGAAGTCGGCGGTCTGTACGTGGGTGAAGATGTAGCCGAAGCCCAGCACGATGCCGGCGCCGAGCACCCAGGTGCCGATGCGGTTGAGCACGTGGATGAAGCGGTAGCCGATGATGCCGATGATGCCCGAACCAAGGGCGCCGATGACGATGCCGACCGGCACCGGCACGCTGTCGACTACGCCGTGCAGGGACTTGCCGGCGAGGACGATGTTGGAGGCGAAGAAGCCGATGTACATGATGCCGGCGATCAGCACCACCAGCAGTGCGCCGAGCGAGCCGAACTGGGCGCGGCTCTGGATCATTTGCGGAATGCCCATCTGCGGGCCTTGCGCTGAGTGCAGGGCCATCAGCACGCCGCCGACCAGGTGACCAACGAGGATGGCGACGATGCCCCACACTAGGTTGAGGTGAAACATCTGCACGCCGAGGGCGCCGGTGACGATGGGCAACGGCGCGATGTTGCCGCCGAACCAGAGGGTGAACAGGTCTTTGGTTTTTCCGTGGCGATCTTCGGGGGGCACGTAGCCGATGGTGTGTTTTTCGATCAGCGGGGCGGAGGTTGTTGCTGCGGTAACCATGACGGACTCCAAGGCAATTTGAGTACGTGGACGTACTTCGGTGAGCGCCACGCGGGGGCGACGCTTTTCTTGTTGGAGTTGATGATGTGCGGTGGGGAGTGAGAGATAAATTAGTAAGTTTGTGGGTATAGACGCTAAAAAATGTAT
This sequence comes from Pseudomonas sp. UYIF39, assembly GCF_029963765.1. Lineage (GTDB taxonomy): Bacteria > Pseudomonadota > Gammaproteobacteria > Pseudomonadales > Pseudomonadaceae > Aquipseudomonas. The sequence continues at coordinate 49,783 of NZ_JALBYU010000020.1, read as the reverse complement.
GCCAGTGGGTAGCTACAAAACCTGTGGGAGCGAGCTTGCTCGCGATGAGGGCCTGACAGTCAAAATTGATTTGGCTGACAGACCGCTATCGCGAGCAAGCCCGCTCCCACAGGGGATTTTGGGGTGTTCAAAATCTTTGCTATTCGCTGATCGATTGCAGCATTCGTTGCAGCATGACGTCGCAGGCGGTGAGTTGTTGGAGGCTGACGAATTCGTCCGGTTTATGGCCTTGGTCCATGCTGCCGGGGCCGCAGACGACGGTGGGAATTCCAGCAGCGTCGAATAGACCGCCCTCGGTTCCGAAGGCTACGGTGCCGAACTCTCGGGAGCCGCAGAACGCAGCAATCAACTCAGCCGCTTCACTCTGCGCATCGGTCGCCAGTCCGGGATACGCCGACAACTCGCTAAATCGAATCTCGCTCTGTTCACTCACGGCACGCATGCGCGGCAATACCTGCTGTTCGGCATAAACCTTCAGCTCCTGCGCAACTTCGCTTGGGTCGTGCGAGGGCAGGGCGCGGATTTCGAAGTCGAAGCGGCAATCGGCGGGGACGATGTTCAAGGCCTTGCCGCCGGAAATCACACCGGTTTGCACCGTGCTGAAGGGCGGATCGAAACGCGCGTCGTGATGCTCGGGCGCTTTGAGCCGGTTGCCGATCCTTCCCAGTTCACCGATCAGTTCGGCGGCGTATTCAATGGCGTTGACCCCGAGCGGCGCGTACGCCGAATGGCACGCTTCACCATGAATATCGCAGCGCATCGCCAGTTTGCCTTTATGGCCCAGCACCGGTTTGAGCTCGGTCGGTTCGCCAATGATGCAGAGCATCGGTTTGACCGGGCGCTTTTCCAATTCCGACAGCAACGAACGCACACCAAGGCAGCCGACTTCCTCATCGTAGGACAGCGCGATGTGCACCGGCAGCCGCAGCGTGGCCTTTACTAGCGCCGGGACCAGGGCGAGTACGCAGGCGATGTAGCCTTTCATGTCCGCGGTGCCGCGACCGTACAGCTTGCCGTCGCGCTCGGTGAGTTGGAACGGCGCAACGGTCCACGGCTGGCCGTCGACGGGCACCACGTCGGTGTGCCCCGACAGCACGATGCCCGGTCGGTCCGCCGGGCCAATGGTCGCGAATAGGTTGGCCTTGCTGCGTTGCTCGTTGTAGAGCAGCTCGCAAGGCACGTCGAAACGTTCAAGGTAGTCGCGGACGAACTCGATGAGGTGCAGGTTTGATTCGCGGCTCGTGGTGTCGAAGGCCACCAACGTTTTCAGCAAATCGAGGCTGTTGCTCATCGGTCGTCTCCGGCGACACCGTAGCCAGGGGATTTGTCGGGGGCCAGGGCGCGGTCGATGTAGTCCTGAACCTGTGGGCGATAGGCGTCCCACAATTTCTCAAGCTGGCCGATCGGGTCGTGATCGGCCCAATCCACCCGCAGGTTGATGATCGGCCAGGTCAATTCGCCGACCACCACCACCGCCGCCGAATGCACGGGCCCGGCTTCGCCGCCCGCGGCGATGGCCGCTTTCATGGCCGCGAGCAGGCGGTCGGTCAGTTGGCCCTCGCCATGCTCGAATGCCTCGACCATGGCCTCGATCACTGCACGGTCCGCCAGCATGTTGCCGGCAGCGACGCATTGATCGCCGGACACGGCGTTGTGGTTGCCCAGGGTTTGCGCGCCGCTGAAGTGCGCGGTGCGACCGAGATGGTCAATCGCCGTGATCTGGCGATATTGGCTGTAGCCGTTGCGGGTCAGGACTTTGTCCAACGCCTCGGCGGGGGATAGGCCTTGCTCCATGAGAGCGAGGGTTTCCGGGCCGAGCGACGGCAAGGTGATGTTTTGCGTAGAGACGGCGCCGACACCCGGCAGCAGCCAGGGGCAGCGTGCGCCGACGGCGATGCTGGAGGAACTGATCGCAATGCCGAACTGACCGGTTTCGGGGCAACGTGCTGCGATGGAGAAGGTCATGGTTTTGCTCCTTGTATTGCCTTGGCATATGGGGTGTCTGGGCGGGCCCCATCGCGAGCAAGCTCGCTCCCACAGGGGATCTTCAGTGGCCGCAGTTTTTGTGAACGACGACTAACCCTGTGGGAGCTGGCTTGCCTGCGATGGCCGCGACTCGGTCTACTCAGGAATCACCGCAATCACATCAATCTCCATCAACCACTGCGGCTGCCCCAACGCCGACACCACCAGCCCGGTCGAGATCGGAAACACCCCTTTAAGCCACTTGCCGACTTCCTGATACACCGGCTCGCGGTAACGCGGATCGATCAGGTAAGTGGTGGTTTTCACGATGTGGCTGAGGTCGCTGCCGGCTTCCTCCAGCAACTGTTTGACGTTGCGCATGGCTTGCTCGGTTTGCGCTCGCGGGTCGCCGAGGCCTACCAGGTTGCCTTCGAAGTCAGTGCCGACCTGACCGCGAACATAGACGGTATTGCCGGCCCGAACGGCTTGGCACAGGTCATTGTCCAGGCTCTGGTTCGGGTAGGTTTCTTTGGTGTTGAACATGCGAATTCGGGTATGGGTTGGCGTGGACATTTGAAGCTCCTGAAGAAGAAATTAAGCACTGACCGTTGCTTTATGGGCGGCCGGGACAGTTTCAGCCTCGCGTTGCGCGGCGTCGTGGTAGTCGAGGTATGAACGCTGGATAGCGATGTGATCAGCCACGTATTTGGCGTCGTGCCAAACGCCCCAGATGAACGAAGACCCGCGACGGGACTGCCACGGCAGGCCAAGGAAATACACGCCCGGCTCGCTCGATACACCGCGTTGATGCTGTGGCTTGCCGTTGTCGTCGAAGGCATCAACCTTGAGCCAGCTGTAATCCGTGGCAAAACCGGTGGCCCAGATGATCGAGGTCACGCCGGCCTTGGCCAGGTCGAGCTCAAGGATCGGGTGAGTCACGCAGTCCGGATCGGAAAAGGTAATGCGCGCTTCAGGTTCTTCCGGCAGGTCCAGGCCATTGCGCTCGATGTAGGCGTCAGCCGCGTTGAGCAGCGCCAGATAGTTCTCGTCACCGCGCGCCAGGTTGTCGGCAAGGTTCGGCTGAAAAGTCGCTACGCCGCCGTTGAACGATTGGGTCAAACCCACCAGCGTCATGCCGCGATGAGCCAGCCCGCGGAAGTCCACCGTGCGGCCGCCATGGGCACCGCTCACTGCGATGGTGACGTGTTCCCGGCCGGGTTTCATGGCCGCCTGATCCCATTCCCCCAGCACACCCAACCACCAGCAGAAATCACGGTTGCGATAAGCGCGGGGAGGGCGATCGTGTGCGCCGACCGAGAGGTACACCTTCTTGCCGGCCCGCTGCAGTTCATCAGCGATTTGCACGCCCGACGAACCGGCACCGACGACCAGAACAGCTCCTTCAGGCAACTGCGCTGGATTACGGTATTCAGCCGAGTGGATTTGCAGAAGTTGTTCATTTTTCGGCGCAATCGGCGGGATAACCGGACGCTGGAAAGGTCCGGTGGCAGCCACCACGCGGTTGGCCTCGATCACGCCCTCGGAGGTTTCAATGGTGAAGCCCGGGCGACCGACATTGCGCTCAACCCTCAGCACGTCCACGCCGGTGCGGATCGGGGCGTTGAATTTCTTGGCGTAGGCTTCGAAATAGTCGGCAACCCGCTCTTTCGGGGCAAAGTCGTCGGGGCTGAGGTCGTCGAAATCGAGACCGGGAAAACGGTCGTGCCAGGCCGGACCGTTGGCCACCAACGAATCCCAGCGTCCGGTGCGCCAGCGCTCGGCGATACGGTTGCGCTCCAGCACCAGGTGCGGCACGCCGAGTTTGCTCAAGTGTTCACTCATGGCCACGCCAGCCTGACCGGCGCCAACAATCAGCGTATCTGTTTTTATTTTTTCAGTGGTCATCTCTATACCCTTCGAAGTTGGATTTAGGTCGCTAACGGCCTGCCATTTCTTGGGGTCAAGACTAGGGATCACCCTGGTATCGGTAAAATATTATTAAGCTGGCATTTGAGTATAAATAACTGATGCAGAGTGTTTGGTCCGGTGGCTATCCCTTTAAACGCTAGGCGCTGGCATCGGCTTCATGCTCGTCGGCGAAGGCCATGAGCACCTCCAGATCGAGTACATCCAGCTTGATTCGGGAAATAAAAGCGGAGAACGCCAGGTTGGCGGCGAGCAGACGCAGATCGGAGGCCCAGGCCGGGACAAGGACCGGCCCCTGCAACCAGCCGGACTCGAAGAGCGGGGCCAGGCGAACGGTATCCCCCAGGCTGAGGCGCCCGGCGAACAAATGGCCCACCAGTTCCGGCCGGTTGTCGCGGATCGCGATGCGCAACAGGGTATGCACGCCGAGCAAACCGGTCAGGTAGGCGGCATCCTTGGTGAACGCAGAACCGCCGCGCAGGTCGGCGCCGCGGAACACCCGCTGGGTCGAGCGGAAGGACTCCTCTTGCGACTGACCAGCGGCGAGAAAACCTTCGAATACCTGGATGAAGTCGGCACCATCCAGCGCCTGCTGGACCGCGAGCACGCGCAGGGCGAGGCGGCGCAAGCGGTTGATGTCCATGCTGCCGGTGAACAGCTCGGCCAGGGTGGCGATGCCCTCCTGAGTCTGGGTCGTGCGTGGCGCCCCCAGGCCCAGGCTTTTGAAGTTGGGTTGCAGCGCACCGTTTTGTGCGGTGGCGACATGCACGAAGGCCTCATGCTGCAACAGCTGGTTCTTGTCCAGTTCCGAGAACAGGGCGCTGGCCCGCAGGCGGATGCGACTGGCACCGGCGATGGCCTTGGCCGCCAGGGTCGGATCGAGCACGACGGTGATCCGGCCCGGGCCGAAGAAACGGTCGAGTTCCGGCTGCATCCAGGCGGCGAAGACCTCGGCCGGGATCTCGGCCGGGCTCGGGGGAATCCGCGCACCGCCCAGAAGGGCGTCGGTGGTCTTGAGGAAGAATTGAGCCGCGTCCAGCATGCTCAGTTTCAGGCGTGTGTAGTAGAAGTCCGGGCGCCGGTACAGCGCTGACGAATACTGAGTAAAGGCGGGTGTGCCAATGGCGCCGAGCATATGCCCCGCCGTCGCATAGCTGCGCGCCGTCATGGCGAGGTGGCGCCCGGCCGGATGGCCCTCATCGCAGCGGCCGATAAAGGCTTCGAGGGCGGCAATGTCGGCGCTGTGGTCGCGCGGGCGCAACTCGACCTTGGGCAGTTCTGCCTGCCCGGCGCGCCAACGTGCCAGGAATACCTCCTCGACCCCATCCGGCCAGGCCAGGGCCTCCAGCACGCGGATCTTGCGGGCCAGACTGGGCAGGGCGGCATCGAGTTCGGACAGGGGAGTGGCACTCACAGACATCACCTTGGGAGACGAGGTTCGTCGCAAAAGTTTAGTCGTTGTCGATGCATCCCGTTGTGAGAGGTCACGCCTGAGCTGTATCTATTGGAGTGAAAAGGCTCTCTGGTCAGGTATCGATTCACTGGAAGCTCTGGAGCTGCGAACTCTCGACGATGGACGGCTTACGGCAGAAGACCAGGCCCAAAGTCTGCCCAATGATCAGGTGCCTGGTGACGAGCTTTTTTATACGCAGGATTGGGATGGAATGAGAAAGACTAAATCTGTATCAACTATGTCAATACCAGCCTGTGAAAGCAGCGTAGTGACCTGGCCACGGTGATGGGTTTGATGGTTGAAAAAATGCATGACCAGGCTGTAAAAATCCTTATCGGACGCTACACCTTTCATGCTGGCGTAATGGAGAGTGTGGTCCAGATCGGACTCTGTAATAGAGTGAGCCCATTCGATGATTATCTGATCGAGTCTCTCTCGATGCACTGAGAGCTCTGGAATAGTAGAGAACAACAATTGGTCGAGGCTTTTCGGATCGCAAAGTTGCCTCACCGGCTCTAGTGCTGAGTGCTCCGCTGGATGCTTGGCGAATCGCTTTAGCCACACAGTGTCCCCGATTGCCACGTGGTTTAGCGTCCCGAGAATAGATTTGAAGAACGCTTTCCTATCGGCTGAGAGCTCATCATCGGATAAGCACTTGGTTGCCCCATAGATCTTTGCGTTCATCCATTTGTTATAGGTCGCCATCAGGCAGATGTGTTCGGTGCGGCTCATGTGTTCATCCTTTGAGTATGTGTTCGCACTATCCATGCGAGGCCGGGATGTTATCGCCTCCAATGCGGAGCAGCTACTGAAGAGTAGCCAAAGCCGTGCCGCTGAATGCGCTGCTAAAATGCACGAACCCATTCCGATTCTGGAGAACCAAGATGATCAGCAAAAACACGATTTGTCTGTGGTACGACGGCACCGCGTTGGATGCAGCGACGTTCTACGCCGAAACGTTTCCCGACAGCGCTGTGGGAGCTGTCCTTCGCGCGCCCGGCGACTATCCGGCAGGCAAGCAGGGCGATGTCCTGACAGTCGAGTTCACGGTGATGGGCATCCCTTGTCTCGGACTGAACGGGGGCTCGGCGATCAAGCACAACGAGGCTTTTTCGTTCCAGGTTGCGACCGACGACCAAGCCGAAACGGACCGCTTGTGGAACGCGATTGTCGGGAATGGCGGCCAGGAAAATGTATGCGGCTGGTGCCAGGACAAGTGGGGAGTGTCATGGCAGATCACACCACGTGTTCTGACCGCTGCGATCACCAATCCTGATCAAGCCGCGGCCAAGCGTGCGTTCGACGCCATGATGGAGATGGGGAAGATCGACGTTGCTGCGATTGAAGCGGCTGTTAAGGGTTAACCAACGCTGCTTGGGCCGGGCGATTGACAACCCACGTCTCCAACAACACTATCTGCCCATGACTTCCACATCCCGCATGTACATGATGTATTCCTCCATGACCGCTTCCGGCGGGCCATGAGGTCATGCGTGCTTGGAACCTGACGTACTCACCAAGGCCCCGCCAGAAATGGACGGGGCTTTTTAGTTCTCCGTCCGCCGATGGCTAACGGAGATTGAAGTGTTAGAGATCAAACGAGCCCATCAAGGCGATTGCCGGGCGGCATTCGACATTCGCCGTCACGCGATACGGCATCAGTTCATCGGCGCCTATACCCCGCAGCAAATGGACGTCTGGACGGCAGGGGCCGCTGAGGACGGATATTGCGACCTCATGGAAAAACACTTTTATCTGGGGTGTATTCAGGGAGAACCTGTGGCGACAGGCATGCTTGATCTGGAGAGGCGTGAAATCGGCGCGATCTTTGTCCTGCCTGGTTTTATGCAGCAGGGCATTGGCAAGCGCTTTCTGGATTACCTTGAGTGCCTGGCGCGGGATCTGGGGCTGGAGGAAGTTCAACTGGACGCTACGTTGAACGCCGCTTACTTCTACCGGCAATGCGGTTTCGTCGGTGAGCAGACGGCTATTTACCATTCGCCCTCCGGTCTGCAACTCGCTTGCATTCCGATGGTGAAGGGGCTGTTGCGTTCTTGAGCGGCTATTTCGTTTTCCAGTGACCACCACCCGATTCGCAATCAATTTTCGCCTGACTCAAATGCTCAGCGCCGTAGTAATACGTAGTGACCTGAGCATTGTTCGGAATATTCAGCGATGTGCTGTTCTTGTCTTTGCTGGTGGAGTGAGGATTGGCCAGCGATTCTTGCGTCAACGTGGCGATGCAAGTGGCCTGAGAATGATCGGCGCACTGTTCGACTTTTTTCTTGGTACTGGCCAGCATGTCTTTGCTCTCGTTGCTGCATGACCAATTGATGGCGTTCACCGGCATGCCTTCGTACTCATAGCAGCTATGCGTTTCGACCACCGGCACGGAAGGGCTTTGAGAGCGGGTCAGCACGTCACAGCCTTCAGCCATGACCAGGGTGGGACTCAGGCTGGCAAGCAGAAGCAGCAGTCTACTGTTCATCGGGATTTCCTCTCCAATGGCGCCTTGTTTGATCAAAGATCAGCGCTGATAGGGTTTCGAAAACGCGATGAGGCGCGGGGTTCCATTGGTTTTTCAGATCCGCTGTGGGAGAGGGGCGCAAAAAGCGCAGGCCCGATGCTATGCTCGCCGCGCCACGCGCTGGCAATCCAGGGAACACTCTTTAAGGAAGGGGATGGCGGATGATCGATTTCAACAACAAAGGCTTTTTCAAACTCAAGCAAAACAACGAGTACGCGGAGCGAGTCACCGCGCTGCTGCTGGACGGCGAGCAGGTCATTGATGCCTATAAATCCATGCGCGACGGTGTGGTGTTTACCAACAAACGAATCATCGCGGTGAACGTGCAAGGCATCACCGGCAGCAAAAAAGACTTCACTTCGTTGCCTTACAAAAACATCGTCGCTTACTCCGTGGAAACCTCGGGCACCTTCGACCTGGATTCCGAGCTGGAAATCTACTTCTCGGCACTGGGCAAAGTGAAGTTTGAATTCACTGGGAGGACGTCGATGGTCGAGATTTCCAAACTCATCTCACAGCATCTGTTGGGTTGAGCCCGGATTTTCACGGTCATTGCGGCGAGCTCCAATGCGAACGCCGATTACCCAGGGAGAACGACATGAGCCAGACACTGGAACGCGCCATTGCCATCGCCGCCGCTGCGCACGAGGGGCAGGTCGACAAGGGCGCAAACCCTTACATCCTGCATCCGTTGAAAGTCATGTTGCGGGTCACGACGCTGGAAGAGCGCATCGTCGCGGTGCTGCATGACGTGGTCGAGGACTGCGGCATCAGCCTTGATGACCTGCGCAGGGAAGGCTTCAGCGAAGCCGTTCTGACCGCCATCGAGTCGGTCACTAAAGTGCCGGGTGAGTCTTATGAAGCCTTCATCGAACGCGCGGCGCAGAACCCGATAGGCCGGGTGGTGAAACTGGCGGATCTGGAAGAGAACAGCGACTTGTCACGGATCGCGCAGCCGTCGTGGGAAGACCTGGAGCGCGTTGAAAAATATCGGCGGGCGATGGGCGTGTTGCGTTCCTGACGAGCCGAACAAATGATCAACAAATAGGTCCGTACCCATTTCTACGGATGCCTGTAAGACAGGAGCATGATGCATTTTGCGGAGTAGTCAGAACGATGATTTTAGTTGTCGACGGTATCAGCGCTAGCGGGAAAACCACTTGGTGCGCACAGCATGGAGGGCAACACGTCATTCCTGAAAATGGACGTTTCAAGGACGAGCCGGATCGACTACAAAACCCGGTCGGAGCGGCAACTTTCTGGGCAGAGCGAAACGTAGATCGCTGGCAGGCAGCGCTCGCCATGGAAGAAATGTGTTCGTGGGCTTTGTGCGACAGCGACCCCCTCAAGCTCCACTACATTTGGAGCCTCTGGCAGATAGGCGAGGCAAGCGAACACGACTGGCGATTGGAGTTGGCGGCTACACGAGAAACGATAGCCCAAAGGCGAATTGGCTTCGCTGACTATTACATTGTCGGCAGCATCGATCCGCAGCTCGCGCGACAGCGTGCTCAAGCAGACACGGACCGCCGACGGAGTAGATTCGAGCTACACGTGCGCCTGCAAACCGCTCTTTTTAACTGGTACTCAGCCATCGAAAAGCTACTTCCCGGTCGAGTGCGATTCGGTTTTCCTTCAGAAATTCCGACCTTGAAAAGCCTTGATGGAAGATATGCGCTAGCGGCCTTTGATCAAATGATTGCATCGCTCCCACGACCTACTCACACCTCGTGGCGAGACTGAGTCTTTAATAGCAGTGGAAGGCGGGTCGATGTGAGATTCAAGCAGTAGATGCAACACACCCAATACGGAAGTATTGCCCTCTCCCTAGCGGGAGAGGGCAGGTGCCAGCCTAGGTGTGATGAATTTCCCGATCCTTGGTTTCCGGCAGGAAGAACGTGCCAAGAACGGCCGTCATCACGGCGATGACGATGGGATACCACAGCCCGTAATAGATATCACCCGTGGCCGCGACCATGGCAAACGCCACCGTGGGCAGAAAGCCGCCGAACCAGCCGTTGCCGATGTGGTAGGGCAGCGACATCGAGGTGTAGCGAATACGCGCCGGGAACAGTTCTACCAGCCACGCGGCGATCGGGCCGTAGACCATGGTCACGTAGATCACCAGGATGGTCAGGAGCAACAGCACCATCGGGTAGTTGGTCTTGGCCGGGTCGGCCTTCTCGGGGTAGCCGGCGTCCTTGAGGGCGGTGCCGAGGGTGGCGGCAAAGGCGTCGTTGCGGGTCTTGAAGTCGGCGGCCGGCACGCTGGTGCCCTCGAAGCTAGGGATCACCTTGTTGCCGATGCGGACCTGCGCGACGGTGCCCGGTTCGGCCTTCTCGTTCTTGTAGGGTATGGCTCTCTTCGCCAGCACGGTCTTGGCGAGGTCGCAGGAACTGGTGAATTTGGCCTTGCCCACCGGGTCGAACTGGAACGAGCACTGGCCGGGGTCGGCGACGACAGTGACCGGGTTCTTCTCCTGCGCGATGAACACGTCGGGGTTACCGTATTGAGTCAGCGCATGGAAGATCGGGAAGTAGGTCACTGCAGCCAGGATGCAACCGGCCATGACGATGCCCTTGCGGCCGATGCGGTCGGACAGGCTGCCGAATATGACGAAGAACGGCGTGCCGATCAGCAGGGAACCGGCAATCAGCAAGTTGGCGGTTTGCGGGTCGATCTTCAGCGTCTGCAGCAGGAAGAACAGCGCATAGAACTGCCCGGTGTACCAGACAACGGCCTGGCCGGCGGTGCCGCCAAGCAGGGCCATGATGACGATTTTGAGGTTGTCCCAGCGGGCGAAGGATTCGGTCAGCGGCGCCTTGGAGGACTTGCCTTCGGCTTTCATCTTCAAGAACACCGGCGACTCGCTGAGTTGCAGGCGGATGTACACCGAGACGATCAGCAGCAGGATCGACAGCAGGAACGGAATCCGCCAGCCCCAAGCCTCGAAGGCTTCGGTGCCGAGGACCGTGCGGCAGGCGAGGATCACCAGCAGCGAGAGGAACAGCCCAAGGGTTGCAGTGGTTTGAATCCACGAGGTGAAGTAGCCGCGTTTGCCTTTCGGCGCATGTTCGGCCACGTAGGTCGCAGCACCGCCGTACTCACCGCCCAGGGCCAGGCCTTGCAGCAGGCGCAGGCTGATCAGGATGATCGGCGCTGCCACGCCGATGGTCGCGTAGCCGGGCAAAAAGCCCACCACGGCGGTGGAGATACCCATGATCACGATGGTGATGAGAAAGGTGTGTTTGCGCCCGATCATGTCACCCAGGCGGCCGAACAAAATGGCGCCGAAGGGGCGTACCGCGAAGCCTGCGGCGAAGGCGAGCAGCGCGAAGATGAAGGCCGTTGTTTCATTGACGCCGGCGAAGAAGTGCTTGGCAATGATCGCAGCGAGAGACCCATAAAGGTAGAAGTCGTACCACTCGAACACGGTGCCCAGGGACGAGGCGAAAATGACTTTTCGCTCCTCTTTGGTGATCCCGTGGTGGGGCGCGCGGCCCGTGGTTGTACTGTCGAGTGTGGCCATGAGTCTTCTCCGTCGTTCTTGTTGTAGGCCGGAGTACCTCACTACCTTTTTTGCCGCACCCAGGCCCTGGGGCTGATGTCGTCGGATTACAGATTGCGCGAAGCATGCACAGGCTGATGGCCTCGCATCGCTGCAAGGTTTCCTGAAGCATAATCGGCTTCGCGCAGATGTCCACTCGCCATCACGCTCAACCCCAGGCTGACACGCCGCTGGAGGCGTGAAGACTCAAGTCTTGATCACGTACCCATAGGCTCGAATGCGACCACCTTCCTGTTTCAAATACACGCCCTGGAGTTCTGGCGTGAAGCCAGGCAGTGAATTGATACCTTCCTCCAACGCCAGGAAGTACTTGAGCACCGCACCTCCCCAAATTTCCCCAGGCACCACGCAGAGCACGCCGGGTGGATAGGGAAGCGCACCTTCGGCAGCGATGCGACCCTCCGCGTCTGCCAGCGCCACCAGTTCGACGTTGCCACGGATGAATTCGAACTGTGCTGCTTGCGGGTTCATCGCCTTTTTCGGGAAGTGTTCCTTGCGGAACATTGCCTTCTGCAATTGCTGGACGTTGTGGGTGCGGTAGAGGTCGTGCATCTCCTGGCAGAGTTGGCGAATGGTGTAGTTGCGATAGCGCTCTTCGTGCTGCGCATAGATGGCCGGCAACACCCGGCTCATCGGCGCGTCATCACTGATAAAGCGTTCAAAGCGCGCGATCTGTGAGGCGAGATGAGTCATCTTCGCCCAGTCTTCGGCCGGGGTGAGCAGGAACAGAATCGAGTTCAGGTCGCACTTTTCCGGAACGATGCCATTCTCGCGCAAGAAGTTGGCGAGGATGCCAGCATGGATACCGAAGTCGGTGTAACTGCCATCGACCGGGTCGATGCCTGGCGTGGTGAACAGCAACTTGCAGGGGTCGATGAAGTATTGCTTGTCGGCGTAACCGCTGAAGGCATGCCAGCGATCCTTCGGATGGAACTCGAAAAACCGGATGTCGTTGGCGATGTCCTCAGTCGGATGGTCCTGCCAGGGACGACCGTCAATGGTGTCCGGCACGAAGGGGCGAACCATGGTGCACGCTTCCAGTATCAACTTGCGCGCGTCGATGCCGAACTTCACGCAGTCTTCCCATAGGCGCAGGCCACTGCGGCCGGAGTGGATGCGCGCGTTCACATCCAGTGAGGCGAACAGTGGGTAAAACGGGCTGGTAGAGGCTTGGGCCATGAAGGCGTTGTTCAGCCGTGCATGGTTGCAATAACGGGCCTGGCCTTTGATGTGGCGATCTTTCTTGTGGATCTGCGACGCCTGGGAAAACCCCGCCTGTTGTTTGTGCACCGATTGAGTGACAAAGATACCGGGGTCGTTCTCGTGCAGATCCAGCAGCAGCGGCGAGCAATCCTTCATCATCGGGATGAACTGTTCGTAGCCCACCCACGCCGAATCAAACAGGATGTAGTCGCACAGTTTGCCGATGCGATCGACGACTTGCCTGGCGTTGTAGATGGTGCCGTCATAGGTGCCCAGCTGAATGATCGCCAGACGAAACGGCCGTGGCAGTTGGGCCTTGTCCGGTGCCACTTCGCTGATGAGTTCGCGCAGGTAATCCTCTTCGAAACAATGGGCGTCAATCCCGCCGATGAACCCATAAGGGTTGCGCGCGGTTTCCAGGTAAACCGGGGTCGCCCCGGCCTGGATCAACGCACCCTGGTGAATGGATTTGTGGTTGTTGCGGTCGAACAGCACCAGGTCGCCAGGTGTGAGCAACGCGTTGGTGACCACCTTGTTGGAGGCCGATGTGCCATTGAGTACGAAGTAGGTCTTGTCGGCGTTGAACACCTGCGCCGCGTGTTTTTGCGCCAGAAGTGCCGGGCCTTCGTGGATCAGCAAATCGCCGAGTTTGACGTCGGCGTTGCACATGTCGGCGCGAAACAGGGTCTCGCCGAAGAAGTCGAAGAACTGCCGGCCAGCCGGGTGTTTACGGAAAAACTGGCCGCCCTGGTGGCCAGGGCAGGCGAACGTCGCGTTGGCCGATTCGGTGTAGTGCTTGAGCGCGTCGAAGAACGGTGGCAGGAGACTTTCTTCATAGGCTTTTGCCGCGGTCTCCAATTGGTTGCCATGGTACTCGGCGTTGTTGCGCGAGGGGTCAAAGATGCCATTCACCTGCAGCAGCACATCTTGCAGGTGCTTGTAGACGTCCCGGGCGCGGTTGCCGGAACCTGGGGAGGCGACGAGGAAAATGGGGATATCGAAACCGGTACGTTGCAGGGCGTCCAGGGCGCCCGCCATCACATCCTCCACAGTGAACACCGCAACCGCGACGTCGGTGTAGTCGGTTTGATTGAGCGGAATCACTTCTCGGAAGGTCTGGAAACAATCGAACGCGGAATTACTGGCGGCAATTTTCAGGGCTTTCATGCGGGGAATCTCCTAGCGGACAGTCACTTGTCGGCTTTTTTTCAAGAGATCAATTTAGCGAGGGCGCCTTCAAGGCTCCCTGATCCAAATCATGTCGCCACTGGTTATAGACCATGTTGGGAAGGATTATGGCGTTTGTACCGGCTTTTCCCCTGGACTGCCGACAAGCGCCCGACCACCTCTACTTCGACAATGCCTGTTCAGGCGTGCCCCAACGCAATGGCAAACGAGACCACGATCATGCAGGCAAAGGCAAAATTCAGGTTCATGAAGTTTTCATCCAAAAAATGTGAGATGGCGCCATCTTGAACAGGTCACAAAAAAATAAAAAATTTGGCTTCATGATTTGAATCATCGAAAGAATTGATGTCTGGGTGGTTTGTGTTTATCCCGCGCTTTGGCTAGTCTCGCACAAACACGCAATTGCGCGCAAAAACAGGCATAAGCATGCACGAACAACACTCAGCCGCCGAGCTCCCCCATCTGCGCCGGCAAAAAATCCTGCTAATTCTCGAACGTGACGGCAAGGTCATGGCCTCCGAGCTGAGCCAGCATTTCGCGGTGTCCGAAGACACCATTCGCCGTGATCTGGCGGAGCTGGCCACCGCCGGGCTGGTGCAGCGGGTACACGGCGGGGCGCTGCCACGGCCCAAGGATACCGGTAAGGATTTTTTCACCCGCGTCAGCGAAACCGATGAGGTGAAAACACGCCTGGCGCAACTCGCCGCACACCAGGTACACAACGGCCAGATTGTGATTTTCGATTCGGGGAGCACGACGCTGCAGATCGCCCGATCACTACCTTCGGACATTGTCATTACGGCCGTCACCGCCTCACCGATGATCGCGATCACCCTGGCCGAATACAAAGGCATCACGGTGATTCTGGCCGGCGGACAACTCAACCCCGCGACCCTGTCGGCCAGCGGACAGGAAACGCTGCGGCTGATCGAGGGCATCAAGGCTGATCTGCTGTTCACCGGCGTCTGTGCGATTCACCCGGAAGTCGGCATCAGCTCCCTGCATTTCGACGAGGTGCCGGTCAAACAGGCGATGCTCGCCAGCGCCTCCCATGTCGTTGCCGTCACCACCGCCGACAAACTGGGAGCGGTGGAGCCGTTCGTTGTCGCGCCGTGTCAGCGCATTCATACCCTGATCACCGAGCGCCACGTGGCGTCGGGCAATGTCGAGGATTATCAAAAGCTCGGGATCGAGGTGGTGCAGGTGGAGGCGTGAAGCGCGTTGGGTTTTGCCCCGTTGGCCGATGTCGGACCATCATGCTTCAGCCCCCGGTCACCAGCGGGAAAAAGGCGATCTCGTCAAAGTCCTCGATCGCCTGATCCGGATGGCACAACTCCTGGTTCAGGGCGCACATCAGGTTACTTTCACCGAACACCTCTGCCCAGACACCGCCCCGCGCGAACGCAGCCCATCAGTTCAGCACATAGTCCACCGGCTCCAGCTGCGGCGGCAGTTGCGTCACGCCCAGCGCTGCCAGCACATCCCGTTCGATGCTGCGCACCAGTGCATCGGTGGGCAGGTCGTTTTCATCGCGCCCGAAAGGGTCTTCCAACTCGTCGCCCCAGGCTTTGCGCGCTTCGTACCAGCGGTCGTAGCAGGCGTTGTTGCGAAAGCTCATGAAGATCGACAACGACAAACCCAGCAGGGTGAAGGGCGTTGCACTGACCTTGGAAAAATAGCTCGGGTGCAGTGTTTCGATGAGCACGATGGCCGAGGCGAGCAGCGTTACCAAAAGGCTGCGCCAGGCAATGCGTTTGGCGATCGAACCCTTGAGTGAAGTCAGGACGCCGATCAGATTGGGTTTGGGTCTAACGATCATGGTGCTCAGCCGCCTGTCATGTTCATGAAGCGAACCACCTGAACATCGTCGTTCACTTCGAAATTGTGCCGATAGGGTTTGAGCTTCATTGCTTCGATGATGGCTTTTTCCAGGCGCTCGGGATGGCCGGGGTGGCTGCGTAACACGGTCTTGAGATCGACAGAGTGCTCATTGCCCAAACACAGCAGCAGACGACCTTCCACCGTCAACCGAACCCGATTGCAGGTGCCACAAAAGTTATGGCTGTGGGGGGAAATGAACCCCAGACGAATCTGTGGCGCCTCGGCCAGGCGCCAGTAGCGCGAAGGGCCTTGGGTCGACTCGGTGGACTCGATCAAAGTGTAGCGCTCGGCAATCCGTTCACGTACCTGGTGGCTTGCGTAAAACGACTCCGCGCGGCTGTGTTCATGGATGGTACCCAGCGGCATTTCTTCGATGAAAGAAATGTCGAGATTTCGGTCGATGGCAAAACTCACGAGGTCGTTGATCTCATGGTCGTTACGGCCCTTCATCACCACGCAGTTGAGTTTGGTGTGGCGGAATCCCGCGGCGTTGGCCGCGTCGATGCCGTTGATGACCTGCGCCAGATCGCCGGTGCGCGTCAGCTCACGAAAGCGTTGCGGGTCCAGGCTGTCGAGGCTGATGTTGAGCCGTTTGACCCCGGCCTCGAACAAGGAAGCTGCAAGCTTGCCCAGCTGCGAACCATTGGTGGTCATGCACAGTTCACGCAGGCCGGGCAGGGCGGCGATCTTTTCGCACAGCTGCACCACGCCCGGACGGATCAACGGTTCGCCGCCCGTGAGTCGGATCTTGCGGGTGCCCAACGCCACGAAGCTTTCGGCCAGTTGGTAGATTTCTTCCAGGGTCAGTACCCGTTGGCGGGGCAGAAACTGCATGTCTTCAGCCATGCAGTACACGCAACGGAAATCGCAGCGGTCGGTGACAGACATCCGCAGATAGTCCACACGTCTGGAGAACCCATCGATCAAGACTCGCTCTGACATGACATTCTCGCCTGCATCCGTGAAATGAGTATTCCGCTATTTACGGAGTTGTTGAGTGCAGGCTAAGAACAACTAGAGTGGGCGTCCAATCACTATTAATGACCGGCTGATCGACGGAATCGATGATGGATGTACCCACTGACGATCGCCACAAAAAGAAACCCGGAGCCCCATGACAGGGCTTCGGGTTTTTTACTATCTGGCGTCCCGAACTCACTGCGCCCCGAACATCGCCGTCCAGTAGATCCCCGAATCACTCTTCGGATCCACCGCATACGCAGCCCCCAACTCCCGGTAATTTGGGTTCATCAGGTTCGCGCAGTGACCGGCGCTGGACACCCAGCCATCGACCACCTTGCGCACGGTGTCTTGGCCGGCAGCGATAGTCTCGCCGATCTGCCCGCCGCCATAACCTGCCAATTCAGCCCGGTCACCCGGCATGCGGCCATCGCGGTCCTTGTGATCGAAGTAATTGTTGTTGGCCATTGACCGGGCGTGTTCCTCGGCCGCCGTCGCCAGCGTTGCGTTCCAGGCCAGTGGCGTGGCGGCGGCAAAGGATTGCGTGCCGCACTGGCGCGGCTGACTGCGTGCGATGTTGAGTTCGGCCAACAGCTTCTGACCTTCCGCCTGCCAGTCGCCCAGGCGAGCGCTCAACAGTGGACGCGCCAGCACGATACGCCACTCGCGGTCCTGGTGGCTGACGCCGACATCGACGAATTGCGGGTCCAGCACGATCTGGCAAAAACTCTCCTGAATGGCTTTCATCGCCGACGGCGCATCGCGCGGCCCCGTCAGGCTGATCGCCTGTACATTCTTCATCGGATAACCCGCGCTGGCCATTGCCTGCTGCAGATTGCCGACGCTGTTGGCGTTCAGCGCCAGCCGTGGGTCGCCGGCCAGCGGTGGCAGTTCCTGCGATACCTGACCTGCGCAGCGCTGCACCTGGCTGCGGTAGAGGTTGATCGAATCAATCAGTTGTTTCTCGTCGGCCGACAACGCATTCACGGCGAACAACATCCCCAGTGACAACGTGGCAAGACGCATAGCAGATGATTTGAAACGCATGGAAATCCCCTTGAGCTGACTGCGCCCATGATGCGCGATTTCACCCCCGCGAGCGCAATGACTTTTCACGCCCCAAGGCAGCTTTTTTGTCCGTCTGTTGGAATGAATTTTGGCAACTACAATCAAGCAAAGTCGCCAGTGTGGCGTGCTTCCCGTTCCGTCCGAAGGGTCGATCATGCGAGTTATCTGGATAGCCACCTGCTTGGCAATAACCCTTCTCGCCGGCCACGCCATCGCGTCCGAGCAGGAGCAAAAAAAGGAAGTGGCTGAGGACAAGGCCGAGGTCCTTGAGCAGAAAGCCGCGGAGAAGGGCACCGATGTGCCGGTACCCAAGTCCGAAACCATCACCACCTCCGAGGCTCAAGCGGTCGATCCGGCCGGTCAGTCGCCCATGGACGATGCAATTACCTGTCTGGCCCGCTCCATCTATTGGGAAGCCAAAGGCAAATCGTCCGCCGACATGGAAGCCGTCGCCGGCGTTGTCATGAACCGCCTGGGCCACGAGGGCTTTCCGGACACGGTGTGCGCCGTGGTCAAGCAGGGTTCTGAAACCAAGAATTGTCAGTTTTCGTGGTGGTGTGATGGACGCTCGGATCAGGTCCAGGAAGAAACCCAATACGCGATTGCCAAGGAAATCGCGCGCAAGGCGCTCAACAAGCAACTCAACGATCGAACCCGCGGCGCGATGTATTTCCACGACCGGAAGGTGAAACCCGCTTGGGCCAAGAAATACATCAAGACTACCGAGACCTCGATGTTTCTTTTTTATAAGCCGCGTGGTGGGTCGGCGAAGTAGGGATGTTCCATCCACAACAGGTGCGGTGCCGTCCCTTCGATTAGCCCAGTGACTTCGAGAGGATGGTCAGGGCAGAGATTGGAGGCTGGTTTTGATGGTGGTGACCACGCGGTTACGACCTTCGTGTTTAGCGTGATACAGGCGTTGATCGGCTGTACGCAGAATGGCCTCGATGGTGTCGCCGTCGCGGCCGGATTGCGATACGCCGATGCTCACGGTGACCACGGTTAACCGCTGCAGGCCATGAAAAGAATTATTTGCAACGGTGCTTCGCAGACGCTCGGCGATTACGTGCGCGCCTTCAAGTGAAGTCTGCGGTAGCAGAATCATGAATTCTTCCCCGCCCACTCGGGCTACGCCGTCATACGGGCGGATCGAGTCGAGGCATTTCTCCACGAAATCCTTCAGGATGTCATCGCCAACCTGATGCCCGAAGCGATCGTTGATGGACTTGAAATTATCCAGATCGAGTGCCAACACGGAGAACGGCTCACCGCCGCGCTTGGTCCGGCCCATTTCGACTTCGACCCGCTCCATGAACCGACGCCGATTATCAGCGCCAGTCAGTGGATCGGTGGCCGCAAGGTGCCCGAGTTCTTGATTCGTGCGCTGGAGTTCCTGCAGGGCGCTCTCGGTATACGCCATCGCTTCGGCCAGACGCACCATCAGCTCCTCTTGGCTGTAAATCTTCGAGAACGACCGCGTGGTGAGGAACGCTTGCACTACTCCATAGCTCAACATGAAGAATCCACCGGCGAAGATCGCATGAGCGAGCCACCACATGTGGTTCCACGGACGTGCAAGGATGAAGGCAAGCGATGACAGCGCGAACGCGGTGACCGAGATGACAAAAATCATCATCAGCGGCGAACGGATGCGGCGCAGCAGGAGTATTGCCACGGTCAATGTGGAAAGAATGAGGGCACCACCTTCCATCGAGAGGCGCACCGCGAGCTCGCCGGCGATTGGCGAATTCGCGACGTACGCCACTGCCACGTCAACCAGCAGGAACAGTCCTATCCAGGTCAACCACGGGCGGGCCTTCATTCGTTGGGCCGCGGCATCAGGTGGCCGGTGGTACGACAGTAGTCCGACTAACAGCAGAATTGACATGACCAGTCGAGAGGCCGGTCCATAAAGCAGGAAGAGCCAGATATTGTGGTGAGCAAGCCCGGTGAACGCACCATGCAACGCGTAGATCAGTACAAAACCGAGAAAACCAAGCGTCATCCATCGCAGCAGCGGATCTCCCGATGACTGATAGCAGCGCCACGTTACGTAAGTAACAAACAAGCCCGCCAAGGTGGCTGCCGTGATCGCAAATATATGGAACAGGTGATTCTCGAATATAAGGGAGGGGTCTTGAAAGACGTACAAGTAGCCAATCAGATAGGCCGGAACAAACGCAAATCCTACGAGCAGCAAGTAAGCGTAAACCTTGACCATGAGGCGGACGGCTTCAGGTGACTCGCCGCTGGCGGTGAGATTGCTCATGGTTCCCTCCAAGTTGACATCTATTTAGCCAGCACCGGTCCGGTGTTGGCTCCAAAGCCGCCTGCATGTCAACGGTCCCTCGCCTCATTACGCAGATAGCGGATGGACCGATCTATGGCAATTCAATATTTGACTCCTTCCCGATTTCTGCTGCGCAAGCAGGTAAAAATGTTCACCCGAACGCAATTAATCAATAAGGAATGTCTCGTTGTTCTCATCGGCGACTTCGGTCAGTCGTGAGAGGCGCAAATTGGCCGATTTCTGCCTGTCGTGACCGGCTGAAAACGACCCAATAAAGACGATCATCAAAGAAGCCTCTAGCGCATAAAGTTGGAGACCTCCAGTGGGTTGCCGACGGAACCTATGTTCTCAACCGCTTCCTTTGGGGTTAAAAAATTGTACGCGTACTTTACTGATGGCGTAAAAACTATACATTGAGCTAATCTTGTATAGAATTTTTTAAAAAAGGCCGAGACGTTGATGAACGTGGCTGATTCCAGACGCTTTCTCGAACATCGTCTGTCGATATGCTGGCTGGTCGCGATGTTACTCACCGTACCTGCCTGGGCGGACTGGCATCCCGCGCTGCCCGATAGGCGTCTGGTGGGCAGCGGCGACTTTACCTGGTTCGGCGTGAGTTTATACACCGCACGGTTGTGGAGCTCTGGGTTGCCGCTGACCTGGGATCAGCCCTTTGCACTCGAACTGACTTATCACCGTGTCTTTTCCCGGGACACGCTGGTGGAGGTCAGCCTCAATGAAATGAAGCGCATGGCAGAGGCTCGTCTAGAGGAGTCCACCCTCCAACGCTGGTCCAATGAAATGCGTGAAGCCTTCGTCGATGTTCGGCCCGGAATGCGCATCACCGGGGTCTACCATCCCGGCAAAGGCTGCACGTTCTTCGTCGACGGCCAGCTGCGCCGGCGGGTCGACGACCCTGCATTCGCCCGCGCCTTCTTCGATATCTGGCTTGATCCGCGCACTCGGGACAAGCAACTGCGTCAACGACTGCTAGGGATGGCCGGGCCGGCGGAGTGAGGAGGTTGAGATGCGTCAAATACTGGTACTGCTCGTTAGCCTGTTGCTGGTCAGCTGTAACAACGTTGGCGTGGAGCACTACGCAAAGGAGCGACCGACGCTGGATCTCCTGGCGTTCTTCTCTCGGCCGGTACAGGCTTGGGGCCTGTTCCAGAATCGCTCGGGCGAGGTGGTCAAGCGCTTCCATGTCCAGATCGAAAGCCGCGTCGAGGGCCAGCAATTGATCCTCGACGAGCGATTTCTCTACAGCGATGGCACGCGTCAACGGCGCGTCTGGACGCTGGAACCGGCCGGCGTCGGGCGTTGGCGTGGTCGTGCGGACGACGTAGTCGGAGAGGCTAGCGGCGAGGTCGCTGGCAATGCGCTGCGCTGGCGCTATCGCCTTGACCTGCCGGTTGACGGCAGGCATTGGGAAGTGGATCTGGACGACTGGATGTACCTGATGGACGAAGACACGATGATCAATCGCTCGAATATGAGCAAACTTGGAGTCGAGTTGGGACAAGTGATCCTGTTCTTCCGCCGTCAGCCGGAGTCGCTGCCGTAAACCTACAATAACCGGCAAAGTAGGCGATATTCACGCATTCAAAAGGCTGTTGTTTATCAGCGGAACGCAGCCAGTCGCAGGATGATTGGCATCCATACAGCCCACAGCACCGCAAGCAGCAGGGCCGTGCCAAGGGTGCCCCAAGGCAAACCTACACCGGCCAGCGTTGCGCCGGCGATGTAAGCCAGAGGTCCACCGCACAGACCCAGTAGCGCCCCGTACCAGATGGGACGTCGGGCCCACGCCAGGCTGTGGCGAAGCCCACTGGCCAGTACCAGCCACAGCAAGGCAAGCCACAGGGGAAGGGGTTGCTGGGCAAAATCGAAGACTCCCAGCGCACCCAGGCTGGCATCCAGTAAACAGCCTGCCATCCCCACACAGGCCAGAGCGGTTGCTTCGTCGCCAGGTCGTGGGCAAGCAGCCACATGCACCAACAGGCCTGCCACCACGGGGAGTAACAGCCAAGGATGCCGCTCGCTCAGTACACAAGCCCACCAGGCGGCCTGCATCCATAGCGCGTTGCCGATCAACCAGGCCCTGCTCAAATCAGGCGCCCGGCAGCGCTGCGCGGCGTGCGGCCGGAGCTGCCCAGAGCAGTTGCGCGACGCCGATAGTACGCTCCTCGAAACCACCCTGGCAGTAACACAGGTAGAACTCCCAGAGGCGCTGAAAGGTGTCGTCATAGCCCAGCTCGGTCAAGGCGGTGCGCGACTGACGCAAGTTGTCGCGCCAGTGCTGCAGAGTCCGCGCATAGTCCAGGCCGAAGTCCTCCATGTGCACCAGGTTCAACGCGGTATGGCAACTGGCGGTCTGCAGCATGACGCTCAGGGAGGGCAGGGCACCACCGGGAAAAATATAGCGCTGAATGAAATCTACCGACCGCCGCGCCTGTTCATAACGCTGGTCACGGATGGTGATTGCCTGCAGCAGCATCAAGCCGTCATCCTTGAGCAGCGACGCGCAGCGCTGAAAGTAAACAGGCAGATAGCGGTGCCCGACCGCCTCGATCATCTCGATAGAGACCAGCTTGTCGAAGCGTCCGCCAAGGTCGCGGTAGTCCTCGCGCAGGACGGTAATGCGGTGTTGCAGACCAAGATCCTGGACGCGCTGCAGGGTATGGGCGTACTGCGCCTCGGACAACGTGGTGGTGGTCACCCGGCACCCGTGGCGGGTAGCGGCGTGGATCGCCAGGCTGCCCCATCCGCTACCGATCTCGAGCAGATGGTCATCGGGGCGCAGCGCAAGTTTGGCGCAGATACGCTCGAGCTTGTTCAGTTGGGCCTGCTCCAGGCTCTGCTCCAGACTGTCGAACATGGCTGCCGAGTACATCATGGTCGGGTCCAGCAGCCGCTCAAACAATGCATTGCCCAGATCGTAATGGGCGAGAATGTTGCGTCGCGCGCCGCGCCGGCTGTTGCGGTTAAGCCAGTGCAGCAGGCGTAGGATCGGCCGGCCCAGGCGCGCCAACCCGCCTTCAAGGGCGTCGAGCACCTCCAGGTTGGCGACGAAGAGGCGAGTGACCGCGGCCAGGTCCGGACTGCGCCAGTAGCCATGGATGTAAGCTTCGCCGGCACCGATAGAGCCGTTGGCAGCCACCATACCCCAAGCTGCCTCGTCGAAGATCTCGACCTCAGCGTGCAGCGCGCTGCCGACGTCGCCGAACAGCCACTGCCGGTCTTGGTAGATCAGGCGCAGCCGGCCTTGGCGCAAGTTGCGAAGCTGAGTGAGCACGGCGCTCCTGGCCAGGCCGCCGAATAACGGCGCCAGGCCCAAAGATTTGCTAACGCTCAGAGTTGGATCGGACATGCTTGGGCTCCTCGTGGACGTGATGACCAAGGTTTTGGCTGCTCTGACTGGTCTTGTGGGCATAGAGCGGGGTGCGTTTGAGTAACAGGCGCATGGCTTGCCAATAAATTGCACCGAGGGTGCGCAGGCTCATCCAGGGGAAGGCCAGTACGTGCCGTTGCAGTGCGGCGGCATCCAGCGGCTGTCGGCGCAGGGACAGGTCGGCCTCGAATACTTTTTGTCCTTCGCGGCGGTTTTCCATGTGGATACGCATGTGCGCGTCATCAATGTAAAAGCGCATGTGGTACTGCATATCCATTGGCAGGAATGGCGAGACATGGAATGCCTTCGTGACCGAGAACTGCCGGGGCTGACCGGGCAGCACCGGCAACACGTAGTGAAAACGTTCTCGCCAAGGGGTGTTACGTACCTCCAGCACAATCGCCGCCAGGAGACCGTCACTGTCATGGCAAAAGTAGAAACTGACCGGATTGAATGAAATCCCCCAACTGCGCGGCTGGGTCAGCAAATGAATGGTGCCGCAGGGCGCCTGGCCCAAGGCCTTGGCCACCACTTCGCGCACCGCTTCCTTCAAGGGGATACCGCGACGAGTCCAGGCTGGCAGGTAATCGGTTTCTCGCCAGCACAACGGCGCCAGGCGAGAAGCACCGAGTAACGGGGACAGGCCCAGCAGCAGATCCTGTTCGTCCAGATCCAGATAAAGCATGCCAATGCGATAACGGAATCCATGGAACCGAGGCACCAGACGCCGGTGGTTGACCCAACCGTAGCAAAGGCTGCTGTTCACAGGCGCTCCCCGAATCTTTGGGCGACGTCCAGTGCGCTGACCACGCCATCCTCATGGAAGCCGTTTGCCCAATAAGCGCCGCAGAAGTAGCTGTGCTGGTTTCCCTGTAGATCACCCTGGCGCGCCTGGGCCGCCATGGCGGCAAGGCTGTATTGAGGATGTGCATATTTGAAGCGAGCCAGCACCTGCGACGGGTCTACGTGATCGCCCTGATTGAGGCTTATGCAGAAGGTTGCCGGGGCGTCGAGGCCTTGCAGAATGTTCATGTTATAGGTCACGGCCGCCGGGGCGTGCGCGGGTCCACCAAGGCGATAGTTCCAGCTGGCCCAAGCCTTGCGCCGGCTGGGCAGCAGGCGGGTGTCGGTGTGAAGCAATACTTCGTTGTCGGCATAGTCGAGGGCTCCTAGCACCTCGTGCTCGGTGGCCGTCGGTTTCTCCAGCAGCGCCAAAGCCTGGTCGCTATGACAGGCGAACACGACCTTGTCGAAACGCTCCTGGCCTGCCGCACTAGTGATCACCACGCCGTTGTCGTCCCGGCGGACGCTCATCACCGGGCAGCTGAGCCGAATGCGTTCGCTGAAGGTCTTGCACAACGGCTCCACATAGCTGCGCGAGCCACCCTCGATCACTCGCCATTGTGGCCGCTGGCTGATCGAGAGCAGACCATGGTTACGAAAAAAACGGACGAAGAAGTGCAACGGGAAGCGCAGCATATCGGCCCGTGATACCGACCAGATGGACGAGCCCATGGGTACGATGTAGTGATGGATGAAACGCTGCCCGTAGCCTCGCGTGTGCAGGTAATCGCCAAGACTCATGCCCGGCTCAATGCGGTGGCCGTCAAGGTCGGCCACCGCCTGGCGGTTGAAGCGCACGATATCGCGCAACATACCCCAGAAGCCCGGCGACAGCAGATTGCCGCGCTGGGCGAAGAGGGTGTCCAGGTTATTGCCGTTGTATTCCAGGCCGCTCTCCGGATCGTTCACGGAAAAGCTCATCTCGGTGGGGCGCGAGACGACTCCAAGGCGATCCATCAAGCGGATGAAGTTGGGATAGGTCCAGTCGTTGAATACGATGAAACCGGTGTCTACTGCATAACGCTGGCCCTGCCATTCTATGTCGACAGTATGGGTATGACCGCCGATCCAGTCGGCCGCTTCGAATACGGTCACCTCACTGCGACGTGACAGCAGATAGGCACAGGTCAGCCCAGAGATCCCGCTGCCGATAATGGCGATACGCATATGAAACTATTCCTGTTCGGTTCGCGCCATCCGAACGCCCAGGGCCAAGCGCCAACGCGCTGGCAGGGCACCAAGCAGGCGCAGGACGAGAATGAAGAGGCGTGGAAAGTTGATCTCCAACGGTCGTCGCGTCAGGCGCGCGAGGACATGCCGCGCGGCGCGGTCGGCCGTCCAGAGTTGTGGCATGGCAAAGGTGTTGCGCTGAGTCAGGGGGGTGTCGATGAAGCCTGGGCTGACCAGCGTTACATCGATGCCTTCGGCATGTAGATCCAGGCGCAGGGACTCGACCAGATAACGCAGGGCCGCCTTGGACGCGCCATAGGCTCCAGCCCGGGGCAGCGCCAGCCAGGTCACCGAGCTGCCGATCACTACCAGGTGTGGTCTCTGCCCGCGGCGCAGCAGTGGAAGGGCCGCCTGTAGGCAGTAACTGACTGCCAACAGATTGGTGCGCATCACGCGCTCGACTGTCTCGGCCTCGAACCTGCCTGGCACAAGGTATTCGCAGGTGCCGGCGTTCAGGATCACCAGGTCCAGTGCGCCCCAGGCATGCTCGATGTTCTCGCAGATAGCCGAGACCTGGCATGGGTCAGTCACGTCGCCGGTAGCGAGCAGGGCCCCAGGGTAGCGCAGCACTAGCGGCATCAGAGCCTCCGCCCGGCGGCCACCCAAGGCCACCTCATGGCCTTGCTCCAGCAGCCGTTCAGCCAGGGCAGCACCGAGGCCGCTGCTGGCGCCTGTCAGCCAGCAGCGGCTCATGCGAGCCTGCCCTTGATCCAGCCGATCACCCCGCCAAGAACCGGGACGTGCTCGTAGAGCAGGGCGCCGGCATCGAAGTAGTCGTGGTGCAGGTAGACCTGTTGCGCCCAGCGCAGGTGGCTGCAGCCTTGCAGACTGATCGGCTGGCCGTGGGACAGGCGTGGATGACGAAAATGCAGGTTCCAGCGCAGATAACCGTGGCCGGGGGTGGTTTCATCCACGTCAAGGAGGTCGTAGCGGATATCCTCGACGTTGGTGTACAGCTTTTCAAAGTAACTGCGCAGTGCCGGCAGGCCATCCAGCTGATGCAAGGGATCACGAAACTGAACATCGTTGCTGTATAGCTCGCCCAGTCGGTCCAGGCAATCAGCGTTCAGCGTTGCGAATGTATCAGCGAAATGGTGGAGATACGCAGACATGGCAGGCTCCAGGCAAAGTTGTACAATTCGATAAAACTGTACAGATATACTTGAAGCCTACGTTGAAAATTGTACAAGTCAATATTCTTGTACACTTTTTGTGTCGATCGTAGCGCTACTCGTCGTTAGCCACCGAGCTTTGCCAGTTTACTGCGAAGCTCGGCCACTTCGGTCTCAAGTGACTGAATCCTTTCCAGAGCGGCAATCTTGTCGCTGACGTCGTGCTGTATGCCAATGTAGTAGGTCAACTGGTCGGTGTCATTGTGCACGGGAGTGATAGACAGCTCGTTCCAGAACGGGCTGCCATCCTTGCGATAGTTGCGCAGCACCTGACGGCAGGGCTGACCGAGGCGGATGGCGTCGCGGATTGCCTCCAGGGCGGCCTGGGCATGATCGTCTGCCTGCAGGAACCGGCAATCCTGGTAGAGAATTTCGTCGGCACTGTAGCCGGTTAGGCGTTCGAAGGCAGGGTTGGCATAGATGAGGATGCTGTCATTGCCTTCCTGCTCGGCCACGACGATGCCGTCATTGGAGGCTTCGACCATAAGTTGCAGGAGTTTGGCGTCAATCATGGTTTGGGCTCATTGTGATTCGTGGGTTTGCCCCATAGCGTAGTCGTCAGCGACTGCCATGCCTAGATGGCAGGGCGCAGGGCCGTCGGACATCGATTGGTGCTGGTTAAAAAGTGTCATGCCTGGTTTAGAATGCCGACACACTCAGGATGCAACGACTTTCAATGACCGAGCCCATCGAATCCACCTCCGACGACGCCTTGCTCCCCATGCGGGAAGTCGCCAGCCTGACTGGCGTCAACCCGATCACCTTGCGGGCATGGGAGCGCCGCCACGGGCTGATCCGACCAGTACGCACTGTGGGAGGGCATCGCCTGTATTCGCAACAGGACATCGAACATATTCGTAGCATCATGCTCTGGACCAGCCGGGGCCTGCCCATCAGCAAGATAGGCGCTTTGCTCGTCCGGCAGCAGGACACGCCCGGTATCACTGCATCAGGCTCGGCCGAAGCCCCTCTGGTCCAGTGGCAAGAGGCAGTTCATCGTGCCACGCAGGCTTTTGATGGCGCTGAGCTGGAGCGCCTGCACGGGCAATTATTTACGATCTATCCGAAAGCTACTGCACTGGAGGCTATTCTGCTGCCGGTCTGGCGCAGCCTGGCATCCGGCAATAATTTCGGTCGACGCAGTCAGTGGTTGTTCCTTGATGCCTTCTTGCGCGCGCGGATGTTATTGCGATTGCAGATGAACCAGAGCAACGGTGCTTGCGTGCTGCTGGCAGACGGCTCGGGCCATGCGCGCGAATTGGAGCTGTTGTGTGTTGGTTTGTTGATGAGTAGTGACCAGCTGCGCATCGAGGTGTTGGGCACGGGCCAGCCTCTGGAAGAACTGCCGTTGCTGTGTGAAGCAATTCAGCCCGCCGCGCTGGTACTACTGGTTCAGGCGCCACTGCAGGCAGATGCGCACAAGCGACTGCGTGCGCTTCAAATGGGCGTTACGTGCCCAGTGGCCTTGGCCGGCGACGCAGCTGCTGCTTCGTCGGCAGGGTTGCGTGGTTCTTCGATTGCCATTTTGGGCAATGACGAAGCGAGTATTTTGCCCAGACTGGAAGCCTTGGTAAGGGGAACACTGCAAATTTGAATCCAGTCGCTCCAGTTAAGGAGGGTTATCCCAAACTGCATTGCAAACTTCATCCAGCTCCTGCCAAGGGTTGGATACAGAGCCTGATCTGGAACACTGGGAGATGTGAGGGAATTTGAGTTCTTTATCTGACTCGGACTGCTCTGCCCTGCAGTTTCTGTAGAGGATCTTTGTTTGCGAAAGGAGCCAGTTTCCGTGCCATGCAACGAGTTTCTCGGAAGGTGTCATGGCCCATCAAAGCCTCTACAAATTCTGTACAGTGCTTACTTTGTTGTAGAGATTTTATTTATTTTCAATCGACTTTGTCCGCTGTTCGACGGGCCAGCCTTGAGACCCATGGATTGGCACTCAAGCCAAGTACCAGCACGCTGAGTAAAACGGTACAGACTGCGGCAGTGCGTTCACTTGGAGTAACGGCGAATGGCTTCAAGAAGCTCTTCGACCCCCTTGTCACGCTCTTCTTCACTGAGCGCAGGGTTCGCTAAATGCTCCCGCGCGTGGTCCTCGATGATTTTCTTCATCAAGCCGTTGATGGCTCCGCGAGTGGCAGCAACAACATGCAGTCTTTTGGCGCAATCGAGATCCGATTCCAATGCCCGTTCAACGGCTTGAATTTGTCCAGCGATGCGTTTTACGCGTTTGAGAAGATCGTCTTTATTTGCTGCGATATGACCCATGAGATACCCCCCTATACCTATGCAAAGGGGCGGCGGGCGGTGGGATTATCTACGGGCCCTTGCGGGAAAGAGAGACTTCAATTTCGAAGGGAGAGCGAGAGGATTTGGAGGGCCGCTTTTGACCGTTATCTGCCTGATGTAGATGCAGTGAGTCATAGCGAAAAGGTGGGTTGAGAGAGCCTGGTGGTACAAAATTGGTATGAGCGGTATTGAAAACGGGCATAGCCCGTTGTCTTAATGCCCACAGCCCCCCAGTTAATTATGTGGGGCGCACAAGATCAAAGGTGAATCGGAGCCGCGGTCCGGAAAAGAAACCGCGGCGACCGATCAATCAGGCGGCGGGGAGCAGGCCTTTCTGTTTGGCGACCTGAGTCGCCAGTGCGTCCATCAAGTCCGGGGACAGGCAGTCATAGGGTTCCAGGCCGATCGAGCGCAGGCGCTCGCGGATAGCCTTCATTTGCGCTGGCGGTGTGCCGGTTTCGATGATGGAGGACACAAACGCCGCGAATCCCGGCGCAGCCCATCCGCTCTGTGGCGAAAGCTCGGTGTGGACGAAGTCCAGGCCATAAAACGCATGGTCCTTGTTCTCGATGCGCCCAAAGAGATGGGCGTGACACTGCTTGCAGGCGTGGCACCGGATGGTGGCGGTTTAGTCTACAATCGCCAGTTTTTCGCCGTGGGCAATGACGCTGACCTTATCTCGAGGCACCACGGCGATGACGGCAAATGTCGCGTTTTGTGGTTTCCAGCATTTGCTGCTCCATTCGGTGCCTCGCCTAGGTTCGGCATGCCCTCACTCCGGCATTGCTCCGGGGGCGGCTACCGCGGCATCCTTGCCGCGGTGCCCCCTGCGCAACGCCTGCGTTCGGCCTCTGGGAAAGGGGCAGGCAGATCAAAAGAAAAAGCCAAAGCAACAGCAACGGCAAGATCAACAGCTTCGCGGGCAAGCCCGCTCCCACAGGGAAACACGTGCACTTGAGATGAGGCCGGCCGGTAGGTCGCCTCGCTTTGGCTTTTGTGGTGCACGCCCCCTCGAGAGGCCGAGTAGAGGTTCTGCGCAGTGAGCAACCCGGCATGGATGCCGGGTTAGCCGCCCCCGGTCATGGATGGCCGATGGCGGCGGGCCCACGGAGCAGGACCGGAGCGAGGGCATGCCGAGCCTAGGCGAGGCACCGAACGTCAGGGGCAAGAGCCCTTGGTTACTTGGGGTTGGGCGGCATTCCGTATTTCCAAGTGACTCGCTGTAAAAGCGAAACCGCCAGCCGCCGTTACCAAAACAATGGATATGCCCCTAACCCAAAAAGCAAAAAAAGGCCGCCACAACCCGACGTTGCAGCGACCTGAGGGTGACTCCATGTTTGCGGCCCACTGCCATGGGCCGGCGGGGATCAATGCGCGCCAGCAGCCTTGTTCAAATCGCTTTCAGCCCATTCGGTATACACGCAAGCATCCGCAGTGGCCCAGCGCACGCGCACCGGGTCGCCAGTCTTCAGCGGCATGCCGGCAGCGGAGAGTGCCTTGACGGTCATCGAAGTACCGCCCAAGGTTTTCACCGTGCAGGTCTGGCTTTCACCGAGAAACAGCACTTCACCGACAATCGCCGACACTTCATTCCAGCCTGCCGCGAGCGGTTCCTGATGAGCTTGCTCAACGCTCAATGCCAAAGCCTTTTCAGGGCGAACCATCAGCAACACATCCTGATCGGTTTGCAATCCTGCAGTCAGGCGAATCGACAACGATTGCCCTTCAAACGTAGCGACCGCATTGCCCTGAGCCTTGAGCTTGAGGAAGTTCGAGTTACCCAGGAACGAAGCAACAAAGGCATTCGGCGGATTTTGATAGAGGTCGAAGCCGCTGCCTAAACCGACAATCTTGCCGTGGCTGAAAATCGCGATGCGCTGGGACAGACGCATGGCTTCTTCCTGGTCGTGGGTCACGTAAACAATGGTGATGCCCAAGCGCCGATGCAACTGGCGCAGTTCATCCTGCAAGTCTTCACGCAGTTTCTTGTCCAGTGCGCCGAGCGGTTCGTCCATCAGCAGGATGCGTGGTTCATAAACCAGTGCCCGAGCAATCGCCACACGTTGCTGCTGGCCGCCGGACAGTTGCGAAGGGCGGCGATGGGCGAACTGTTCCAGTTGCACCAGTTTGAGCATCGCATCGACCCGGCGCTCGCGTTCGGCGGTGGCCAGTTTGCGAATGGCTAATGGGAACGCGATGTTGTCGCGTACCGACAGGTGCGGGAACAGCGAATAACGCTGGAACACCATGCCGATGTCACGCTTGTGCGGCGGTACGTTGACCAGCGACTGGCCATTGACCAGGATCTCGCCGCTGCTCGGGGTTTCGAAGCCGGCGAGCATCGACAGCGTTGTACTTTTACCAGAGCCGCTGGAGCCGAGGAACGTGAGGAATTCGCCATCCTTGATGTCCAGCGAGATGTCGTCCACGGCGGCAAAATCGCCGTAGTATTTGTTCAGGTTGCGCAGGCTCACCAGAGGTTGGTCGCTCTGTTGCGCGGAATCTTTGATCACTGCACTCATGTCGTACTCCTGGGCGCTCAGGCGCTGATTTCATTGCGCCGGCGAAGGGCGGCGGCGATCACCATGACCAGTACCGAGAGGCCGATCAGCAGCGTCGAGGCGACGGCGATCACGGGCGTCAGGTCCTGGCGCAGGGTGGTCCACATTTTCACGGGAAGGGTTTGCAGGGTCGGGCTGGCCATCATCACGCTCAGCACCACTTCATCCCAGGACACCAGGAACGCAAACAGCGCACCGGCCACCATGCCCGGACGAATCGCCGGAAAGGTCACCTTGAACACCGCTTGCAGGCGTGAGGCGCCGCAGATCACCGCAGCATCTTCAATCGACTGATCGAACAGCTTCAGCGAGTTGATGATCGAGATGATGGTGAACGGCAATGCAACAATCACGTGGCTGACCACGAAGGCGAACATTGTCCCGGTGTAGCCCAGTTTCAGGAACAGTGCGTACACCGCCACCGCGATGATCACCAGCGGCACGATCATCGGCAGGGTGAACAGGCCGTAGAGCATTTCGCGGCCCGGGAACCGTCCGCGTACCAGTGCAAAAGCGGTCGGCAGGCCCAGCGCCACGGCGAAGAACGTGGTCAGTACCGCGACTTTGAGGCTGGCCACGGCCGCGTTCATCCAGTCGGCGTTGGAGAAGAACTGGCCGTACCATTTCAGCGTCCAGCCCGGTGGCGGAAACACCAGCCACTGGGAGGAACCGAACGACAGCAGCACGATGAACACGATCGGCAACAGCAGGAACAACGCGATCAATCCGGTCGTGAAGTACAGGCCGAAGCGCATGCGCCGGCTCATGGCATTGGGGGTCAGGAGCATGACGGCTTACCTCGCGTTGCTGGCGCCAACCGGGGATTCCGGCTGAAGCTTCAGGTAGAAGTAGAACAACACCAGCGTAATGACGATCAGCAACGCGGCGCCGGCGCTGGCCAGGCCCCAGTTGAGGAACGACTGCACCTGCTGAATGATAAATTCCGGCAGCATCATGTTCTGCGCCCCGCCCAGGAGGGCCGGGGTGACGTAGTAACCGAGGGACATCACGAACACCATCAGGCCACCGGAAAACAGCCCCGGCCGACACAGCGGCAGAAATACCCGGAAGAAGTTGGTCCACGGACTGGCGCCGCAAATCGAGCCGGCTTGCAGAATCATCGGGTCGATGGCCTGCATGGTCGCCTGCAGCGGCAGCACGATGAACGGGATCATGATGTAGCTCATGCCGATCACCACGCCGGTGAGGTTATGCACCATCTCCAGCGGCTGATCGATGATGCCCATCGCCATCAATGCTTTGTTGATCACCCCGGACGCTTGCAACAGCACCAGCCAGGAGTAGGTCCGGGCGAGGAGGCTGGTCCACATCGACAGCAACACGATGTTGAGGATCCAGCGACCCCAGCCACGGGGTACCAGGGTGATGGCCCAGGCCAATGGAAAGCCGAGCAGCAAGCTGAACAGGGTCACCAGTGCGGCCACCGAGAAGGTGTTGAGCAATACCCGTGCATACGCCGAGTTGGCAAACAACTGCTCATAGTTGCCCAGCCCCGGTACTGGCTCCAGCACGCCACGCAGCAACAGCCCGATCAGCGGCGCCAGAAAAAACAGGCCGAGGAACAGCAGGGCGGGGATCAGGTTGCTTGCACCACGCCAGCGCTGTGCCATGGAAGGGGATTGGTTCATCGCAGCCGCCTTGCCGAGCGCCGAGCCGGCAGCGCCAGTGGCGCTCCCGACCTGCGTGGATTGACGGGACGCGGTTACCGTCATTTTCATTTGACCAGCCATTCGTTCCACCGTGTCGCGATGGCCGGACCGTTTTTGGCCCAGTACGCGAAATCAAGAGTGATCTGATCCTTAGCGTAGGCAGTCGGCAGGTTAGGGGCCAGTACCGAATCCAGGCGCGCCACGCTGTCGACGTTGACCGGCGCATAGGCGGTCAGGTTGGAGAAGTCAGCTTGTCCTTTGGCGCTGCTCGCGTTGGCCAGGAACTTCATGGCCGCGGCCTTGTTTTTTGTCCCTTTGGGCACGACCAGAATGTCGGCCATGACCAGGTTCTGTTTCCAGCTCACTCCGACGGGGGCGCCGTCTTCTTGCAGGGCATGGATCCGGCCGTTCCAGAATTGCCCCATGCTGACTTCGCCAGAGGCCAGCAACTGTTGCGACTGGGCACCGCCGCCCCACCAGACGATGTCTTTCTTGATGGTGTCGAGTTTCTTGAAGGCGCGATCCAGGTCCAGCGGGTAGAGCTTGTCGGTGGTTACGCCATCGGCCAGCAGGGCCAGTTCCAGCACGCCTGGGCTTGGCCATTTGTAGAGGGCGCGTTTACCGGGGTAGGTCTTGGTGTCGAACAGCGCGGACCAGTCCTGAGGTTTGCTGGCGCCGAGCTTGCCTTCGTTGTAACCGAGGACGAAGGAGAAGAAGAACGAGCCAACGCCGTGATCGGAGACAAACCGCGGGTCGATTTTGTCGCGCTGAATGACCGTGAAATCGAGGGGTTCGAGGAGGCCTTCGGAGGCTGCGCGCAGGGCGAAGTCGGCTTCGACGTCGACCACGTCCCACTGCACATTGCCGCTTTCGACCATGGCTTTGAGTTTGCCGTAGTCGGTCGGGCCATCCTGGACCACGGTGATGCCGCTGGCTTTGCTGAACGGATCGGCCCAGGCCTGCTTCTGTGCATCCTGGGTGCTACCGCCCCAGCTGACGAAGTTGACGCTTTCGGCCGCCATCAATGCCTGGCTGGTTGCGCTCAGCAGTCCCGCAAAAAGTATTGCGGTTGCACGTTTGTTCAACACCATTTTCACGCCCTCATTGTTGTGTTTATGAGCGGGGCTTTTAGTGCCCGCCTATCGGGAGCAGTAGGTCCATCTGGCCAGTTATGGTCGTCCGGTCTATGGAATATCATATTATGGTATTCCAAACTTTGTGCAAGCACTTTGCCTTACCGGCTATCAGCCAAAAATGTTTTTTTATCGTCAGGCCACAGGGCAGCGGCCTGCACGTTTATAGAGATAAGCCAGGCATCATTC
The DNA here is from genome assembly GCF_029963765.1 of Pseudomonas sp. UYIF39. Taxonomy (GTDB): domain Bacteria; phylum Pseudomonadota; class Gammaproteobacteria; order Pseudomonadales; family Pseudomonadaceae; genus Aquipseudomonas. The sequence continues at coordinate 15,273 of NZ_JALBYU010000020.1, read as the reverse complement.
GGTGAAGGGGATGCTCTCCACCACTTCCAGGTCATAACCGGTCAAGCCGGCGTATTTCAACGGTGGGCCAAGATGACGCAGCTTACCCACGCCAAGATCCTGCAGAATCTGCGCCCCGGTACCTACTTCAGAATAGATGCGTGACTGCGAACGGCTGAACTGCCGTGGCGGCTGGGTCAGTTGCGGCACGCGCTCCAGCAGCGCTTGCGACGACTCATGATTGGCCAGCACCACCACCACGCCACGACCTTCCTCGGCTACTCGCTGCAGCGCCGCCCACAACGTCCAGTTGGACGGACCGCTGTATTCAGCGCCCACCAGATCGCGCAGCGGATCGATCACATGCACGCGCACCAGTGTTGGTTCGTCCCGGTGCAACTTGCCCATGACCATTGCCATATGGACGCCGCCTTCGATGCGGTCTTCAAACGTGATCAGCCGGAAAGTGCCATGCACTGTGGGCAGTTCACGTTCACCGATCCGCACCACCGTGCTTTCGGTGCTGAGGCGGTAGTGGATCAGGTCGGCGATGGTGCCGATCTTGATCCCGTGCTTGCGCGCGAACACTTCAAGGTCCGGGCGGCGGGCCATGGTGCCGTCATCGTTCATCACCTCGACGATCACCGAGGCCGGAGTGAAGCCGGCCAGTCGTGCCAGGTCGCAACCGGCTTCAGTGTGACCGGCGCGGGTCAGCACGCCGCCTTCTTTGGCGCGCAGCGGGAAGATATGACCGGGTTGCACAAGGTCAGCGGGCCCGGCATTAACGGCGACCGCTGCTGCCACGGTACGCGCCCGGTCGGCGGCGGAGATGCCAGTGGTCACGCCGACGGCGGCCTCGATGGATACGGTGAACGCGGTGCTGAACACACTGCCATTGCTCGGCACCATCTGTTCCAGCCCGAGGCGCTGGCAGTGGTCGTCGGTCAAGGTCAGGCAGATCAGGCCGCGAGCTTCCCGGGCCATGAAGCTGATGGCCTCGGCCGTGCAGCAATCGGCGGCCAGCAGCAGGTCACCTTCGTTTTCCCGATCCTCGTCATCGACCAGGAGCACCATCTTGCCTTGTCGATAGTCTTCGATAATTTCTTCGATGCTGTTGAAGGCCATGCTGGGATTCTCAGTGTTTGATGGAAATATTTTGTGGTATACCATAATACAAAATAAACCGAGAGGTCACTATGAAGGCGTACTGGATTGCTCATGTAGATGTCACCGACCCCGATCAATACAGCCAATACACCCAGCGGGCGCCAGCGGCCTTTGCGTTGTATGGCGGTCGGATGTTGGCCCGGGGCGGGCGCAGCGAAGCACTGGAAGGCGGGCCCACGCCGCAACGTAACGTGGTGATTGAATTCGACTCGTACGAACAGGCGCTGGCCTGCTACCACTCAGAGCAGTATCAAGAGGCGAAACGGCACCGCGAGGCCGTGGCCCGGGCCGAGATAATCATTGTCGAGGGCGTGGCGCCCTAAGGGCTGTCAGCGGATGAAGTGGATCTTGCCGGTATCGTCGTTACCAATATAGATGCCATACACCCCGGCTTGGCGTTCCTCGATATAGCGTTCGAGGATCTGCCGGATCGCCGGGTAGTAGATGCTGTCCCAAGGGATGTCCTCGGGCGCGAAGAATTTGTAGTCGAGGGTTTCCGGCCCGTACTGGCCGGTGATCTCCAACGCAATGGCGCGGAAGATGATGTACACCTCGCTGATTTTCGGCACGCTGAAGATCGAGTAGGGCGAGAGAATTTCCGCGCGCACGCCGCTCTCTTCCCAGACTTCGCGCAGCGCTGCTTGTTCGGTGGTCTCGCCACCTTCCATGAAGCCTGCCGGCAGCGTCCAGGTACCAGGGCGCGGCGGGATGGCGCGCTGACACAGCAAATACTTGCCGTCCTGCTCGATGATGCAGCCGGCAATGATTTTCGGATTGACGTAGTGGATGTAGCCGCAACCGCGGCACATCAGGCGCTCGTGCGTATCGCCCGGCGGCAGCTGAGACCTGAGGTCATTGCCGCCGCACTTTGGGCAAAAGCTCGGGCTGAACATCTTTAGCGACCTATGCGCGGTTCTTTAAGCGCGATCGGCAGGGTGATTTCGGGGATTTTCCCGGTCTCTTCCTGTTTGCGCTTGAGGTAATCCAGAGCGACGGCTGCGGCGGCGCGGACGTGGTCGACACACGCCTGATGGGCGGCCAGCGGATCGCCGCTCTTGATGGCCTCGACCATGCGTTCCATTTCCTGATTGCTGGCGCCACGACGGTTTTCCTGGGACACCGATGTCGCCCGCAAGTAGCTGATTCGTGCCTGTAGCTGGCGCAGCTGAGTGGCCGCCACATGGTTGCCGGAGCCTTCGAGCAGGACGTCGTAGAAACCCTGAACCGAGTCGATGACCTGTTGCAGTTCACCTTCCTTGAGGGCCTTGCGGTTTTCCTCCAAGGCTTTTTCCAGGGCCTTGATGTCCTTGGCCTTGGCACGCAAGGTAAACAGTTGGACGATCAAACCCTCGAGCACGCAACGCAGTTCGTAGATATCGACGGCATTGGCCAGGGTAATGATGGCGACACTGGGCCCTTTGGCGTCGGCGAATTCCACCAGGCCTTCGGATTCCAGGTGACGCAAGGCCTCGCGTACGGACGTGCGGCTGACGCCCAGGCGATCACACAAATCGCGTTCGACCAAGCGGTCTCCCGGCATGAGCTGGAAGTTCATGATGGCGCTTCGCAGTTTATCCAGCACGATTTCGCGCAGGGTAACGGGGTTGCGATTGACCTTGAAGCTGTCGTCGAGTGGCAGGCGTTTCATGGGGTCCGCTCTGAATGTGGCTGTCCATGCAAAAAGAGCACTTCGATCGCAAGAATCTCTGTGCTCGGTCAGGTCAAACAGCCAAGGGTTAACTGGAGGCCTCGGCATCGGCATCGGCTTCGGCTTCGGCGAAGGCTTCACGGGCGAGCCGGAAACTGTCTACGGCAGCGGGGACACCGCAATAAATACCGACCTGAAGCAGAATTTCGCGTATTTGTTCACGAGTCAGTCCGTTACGCAAGGCGCCGCGTACATGCAGCTTGAGTTCGTGAGGCCGATTGAGGGCCGAAATCATGGCCAAGTTTATCATGCTGCGCTCTTTAAGCGACAAACCTTCACGGCCCCAGACATGGCCCCAGCAGTACTCGGTGACCATTTCCTGCAGCGGCCGAGTGAAGTCGTCGGCGTTCTCGATGGAGCGTTTCACGTAGGCTTCGCCCAGCACCTGGGTGCGGATTTTCAGCCCCTGTTCATATTTCTCGTTGCTCATCGCGGTGTGCTCCCGAAGTCTTCCAACCCGCCCATCAGGGTGTATTTGAGTTCCAGATAGTCCTCGATGCCGTACTTGGATCCTTCACGGCCCAGGCCCGAGGATTTGATCCCGCCAAAGGGCGCGACTTCAGTGGAAATCAGCCCTTCGTTAATCCCGACCATGCCGTACTCCAGTGCTTCACTCATGCGCCAGGCGCGACCGAGATCACGGGTGTAGCAATAGGCGGCAAGACCGAATTCGGTGTCGTTGGCCATGTGGATCGCCTCGGCTTCAGTCTCGAAGCGGAACACGGCTGCCAGTGGACCAAAGGTTTCGTCTTGGGCGACTTTCATCGAAGAGGTCACGCCGGCCAGCACTGTCGGCTGGAAGAATCCGTGACCGAGGGCATGACGTTCACCGCCGCAGAGTAGTTGGGCACCCTGAGCGAGCGCGTCCTGAACGTGGTCTTCAACTTTGGCCACGGCGCGTTCGTTGATCAGCGGGCCTTGATTGATCCCCTCCTCAAAGCCACTTCCCACGTTCAGTTGCGCCACGCGCTGGGCCAGCCGCGCGACAAAGGCATCGTGAATACCTGCCTGCACCAGGAAGCGATTGACGCACACGCAGGTCTGCCCGGCGTTACGGAATTTGGCAATCAGCGCACCCTCAACGGCACGCTCCAGGTTGGCATCGTCGAACACGATGAAGGGCGCATTGCCCCCCAGTTCCAGCGAGACTTTTTTCAGCGTCGGCGCGCACTGGGCCATCAGCAGTTTGCCGATGGCGGTGGAACCGGTGAACGACAGTTTGCGCACCAGCGGGCTGGCCGTCAGCTCTCCACCGATGGCCACGGCGTCGCCGGTGATCACGTTGAAAATGCCCGGCGCAATGCCGGCCTGTTCAGCCAGCACGGCCATGGCCAATGCCGAGAACGGCGTTTCCGGTGCCGGTTTAACAATGCACGGGCAACCGGCCGCCAGCGCCGGACCGGCTTTGCGGGTGATCATCGCCGCCGGGAAATTCCACGGGGTAATGGCCGCGACGACGCCGATCGGCTCTTTGCTGACCACGATGCGCGCATCGCCTTTGTGGCTGGGAATGGTGTCGCCGTAGATGCGCTTGGCTTCTTCGGCAAACCACTCGATAAAGCTCGCGGCGTAGAGGATTTCGCCCTTGGCTTCGGCCAGTGGTTTGCCTTGTTCCAGGGTTAGGATTTCTGCCAGCGCATCGGCGTTTTCAATCATCAGCGCGTGCCAGCGTTTCAGCGTCTGGCTGCGTTCTTTGGCGGTCAGTGCACGCCAGGCCGGCCAGGCCTTGTTGGCGGCGGCGATGGCCTGACGGGCGTGCTCGGCGCCAAGGTTCGGCACCCGTCCGATCAGCTCGCCGGTGGCTGGGTTGAAGATGTCCTGACAGGCGCCGTCCGGGGCATCCAGCCATTGGCCGTCGATATAGGCCTGCTGACGGAAAAGTTGCGAGGCTGCTGGGTTCATGCCGGCTCCTGGGAATTAAAAAAGGCCGCGAAAATCACGTGTGCGACCCTGAAGAAACGCGTCAGGCAAGGGTGGGCAGCGGGCCCAGCTTGCCTTTGTGATAGATCATCGGCGTCACCGCTTGCTCGGGCAGAATCAGGTTCTTCACCGCGCCGACAATGATCGCGTGGTCACCGCCGTCGTATTCGCGCCACAGTTCGCACTCGATGATCGCCGTGGCGTTGCCCAGCAGCGGATTGCCCCGCGCGCTCAAGTGCCAGTCGATGCCATTGGCCTTGTCCTTGCCTTTACCGGCAAACGCATAGGCTTCGGCGGTCTGGTCGGCGGACAGCAAGTGAATCGCAAACTGCTTGCTGTCGCGCAGGATCGGGTACGTGTCAGAGGCATAGTTGGGGCAAAACAGAACCAGTGCCGGATCAATCGACAGCGCGCTGAAGGCGCTGGCGGTAATGCCGACGATGCCGCCGTCCCGGTCCAGGGTGGTGACCACCGTGACCCCGGAGGGGAACGAGCTCATGACGTCTTTGTAAATGCCGGGTTCGATCATTTCGTCAATCTCCTAGCGCATCACAAACGGATCAGGCATTGGCGCCTGGGAAAGGTTGATCCACACCGTTTTCAGCTCGGTGTAGGCCAGCACCGAATCGATGCCGCTCTCGCGTCCATAGCCGCTGTTCTTGAAGCCGCCGATTGGCGCCATGGCCGACACGGCGCGGTAGGTGTTGACCCAGATGATCCCGGAGCGCACGTCCCGGGCCAGGCGATGAGCCCGGCCCAGATCGCGGGTCCAGATGCCGGCGGCGAGGCCGAACTGCGAGTCGTTGGCAATCGCCAAAGCTTCGGCTTCATCTTTGAAACGGATAACCGAGGCCACCGGACCGAAGACTTCTTCCTGCATGATCTTCATCGAGTTGCGGTCGCATTCGAACAGGGTCGGCTCGTAGAACCAGCCATCGCCCAGATTCTGCGGACGCTTGCCGCCCAGGCGCAGGCGCGCACCTTCGGCGATGGCATCGGCGACCAGGCCTTCGACCACGGCCAGTTGCTGCGCGGTGGCCATCGGGCCCATTTCGCTGCTGTCTTCCTGCGGGTTACCGATGCGGATGCGTTTGGCGCGCTCGACCAAACGATCGACGAACTCGTCGTAGATTTCGTCCTGCACCAACAATCGCGAGCCGGAGACGCAACTCTGACCGGAGGCCGCGTAGATCCCGGCAATCGCGCCGTTGATCGCGCTGTCGAGGTCGGCGTCGGCGAAGATAATATTCGGCGATTTGCCGCCCAGTTCCAGCGAGAGCTTGGCGAAGTTCTCGGCGCTGCTGCGCACCACATGCCGTGCCGTCGCCGCGCCGCCGGTGAAGGCGATTTTGCGGATCAGCGGGTGGCGGGTCAGGGCCGCGCCGGTGCTTGGGCCGTAGCCGGTGACGACGTTGACCACGCCGGGCGGGATGCCGGCTTCCAGCGCCAGACGCGCCAGTTCGAGAATGGTTGCCGAAGCGTGTTCCGACGGTTTGATCACGATGGTGTTGCCCGCCGCCAGAGCCGGGGCGAGTTTGATCGCGGTCAGATAAAGAGGGCTGTTCCACGGAATGATCGCCGCGACCACGCCCATGGCTTCGTGCACGGTGTAGGCAAACAGGTCCGGCTTGTCGAGGGGCAGGGTGCCGCCTTCGAGTTTGTCGGCCAGGCCCGCGGTGTAGTGGAAGAACTCCGGCAAGTAGCTGACCTGGCCACGGGTTTCGCGGATCAGCTTGCCGTTGTCACGGCTTTCCAGCTGCGCCAGGTGTTCCTTGTTTTCAGCGATCAAATCGCCCAGGCGCCGCAGCAGTTTACCGCGGGCGGTGGCGGTCAGGCAGCGCCAGGCCGGGCTGTCGAACGCCGTCTGCGCCGCTTGTACAGCGCGTTCGACGTCGGCTTCGTCGGCATCGGGCAGTTCAGCCCAGGCTTGGGCCAGGGCCGGGTTCAGGCTTTCAAAGGTCTTGCCGGACAGGGCATTGACCCATTCACCGCCGATGCACATCTGGAAGCGTGCGAGTGTCATGCAACGATCCCCTTTATTTGGTTTTGTCGGGAGTGCGTCGTATCGAGAAACTCCAGCAGCAGCTGGTTGACCAGACGCGGTGATTCTACGGGCATCATATGCCGCTGCTCGGCGAGCACGGCAACTGTCGCGCCGGGAATGCGTGCGGCCAATTGCTCGGCCATTTCCGGTGTCGAACCCGGGTCCAGTTCACCGGTGGCGATCAGTGTCGGTACCTGAATGCTGGCCAGATCGTCAGCGCGGTACATGTCCTGGGTCGCGAACAGTTCATAGGTGGTCAGGTAACCCTGCGGGTCATTGTCTGCCAGGGTTTGGCGCAAGGCCGCGATCTGCGCCGGGTTGGCCGCCTGATATTCGCGGCTGAACCAGCGCGACAGGGCGGCTTCGGCGTTGGCATCCGGTCCGTGCTCGGCCGCTTGAGCGGTGCGGGCGATAACGCCGGCACGCTGTTCGGGGCTGCGATTGAACACGCTGTTGAGCACCACCAGGCCTTGCAGGCGTTGCGGGTAATGCAGGGCAAATGCCCGCGCGACCAGCCCGCCCATGGAAAAGCCGATCACCGTCGCTTGGGGCAATTGCAGGTGATCGAGCAGCTCCAGCAACTGGTCGGCATAGCCGAGCAGCGGGGTGCCGCTTTCCGGGCGCGGGCTGGCGCCGTGGCCAAGCATGTCGTAGGCAATCACGCGGTACTTCGTGGCCAGGCCAACGACCTGGCCGCCCCACATTTCTTTGTTCAGGCCCACGCCGTGGATCAAAACCACGGGCTGGCCTTGGCCGGTCGCCAGGTAACTGGTGCCAGCCGGGGTGAGTTCAGCGGTGAGCCGAATCATGGAGCGCTCCTGCATGCCTTTTTGTTGTTCTTACCGACCTTGATTACTGGGCGTTTTCAGCGGCCAGCTCTTCCAGATCGATGTATCGGTTGCCGATGCGTGGGTGCAGGCGGCCGCCATCGGCGCAGCCCAGAACCACCACGATTTCGTCGGCACGCGGTGCATCTTCGATTTGCATTTCCAGGGTGATGTAGTGCGAACGCAGACCTTCGTCGTCCTTGTGCATCATCGGAATCTGGATCGAAGTGCCCGGGCCGCCGCGCTTGTTGGTGAAGCTCAAGTAGCTCTTGGCTTTCACCGCTTCGCGGTAATGGTTGCCAAAGCGCAGGGTGTGGATGACGGCGGAGGCATGTTCGATTTCACCGTCGGCGCCTACGACAGCGGCCTTGCCGTAAGCCTCGATCTTCTCGGCACCGCCGATGATGCCGACCAGGCGCTCGACCATCAGCGCACCGAGGTCGGAGCAGTTGGCACGAATTTCCGGTTTCAGGTCTTCGACAAAGCCGCGACCCAGCCAAGGGTTTTTCATCACGACGGCCAGACCGACCATGGTCACTGGCTTATCGGTGGCTTTGCCGCCTTCGATAAAGGTTTCTTCGACATAGCTGACGATCTTGCGGATTTCGAAACTCATGAGCTGCTCCGTATAGGGTGAGAGTGTCTGTGCGTCTGATGGTATACCATAATACCGGCAGCGCAAGTCCCTGAAACGGGTTTCTGGTCGGACGGTGGTGAAAAGGGAGAAGGGAATGGCTGTTGCCAATAAAAAGACCAAAAAAAACCCGGCTGATGAGGCCGGGGTTTCCATTGAGTATTAATGCCTGCTACCGCGAGATGATCCCGTGATCGATTGCGTATTTGACCAGGGCCGCCGGTTTGTCGATGTTGAGTTTGCGCCGGATGCTCAAGCGATGGGTTTCTACCGTGCGAACGCTGATGTCCAGTTCGCGGGCCATCTCCTTGTTGTTCAGCCCTTGAGCCATCTTGTACAACACTTGGCTCTCACGCGGTGTCAGCTCGTTGTCGGTATTTTTATCGGCGATGAGCCGCTGGGCGATCTCGGCGCTGTAGAACGTGCCGCCGCTGGCGATGGCTTCGATCGCCGCAATGATTTCCCGCGACGGTGAGTTCTTCAATACATAGCCGCTGGCGCCCGCGCGAACAGACTCACTCACGTATTCATTATTGTCGTACATGCTGAGCACCAGCACCTTGAGCGACGGGTACTGGCTGCGCAATACCCGGGTCAGCTCGAGCCCGTTCATGTCCCGCAGGCTGATGTCGACCAGCAACAGGTCTGGCTGGCAGCGCCCGACCATTTCAATGGCATCCGCGCCACTCTCGGCTTCGCCCACCACTTCCAGGGGGGCCATGACCGCCAGCAGTGCTTTGATCCCGTCGCGGACCAGGGCGTGATCGTCGACCAGGGCGACGCGGATCGGGTAGGGCAGGTTCATCGCGAGTATTCACTCTTGTTGTTGTGGGGCCAGTCAGCGTGTTGTGCCAGGCATTTTCATTGGCAGCCAAACGTCCAGCTCGCTTCTTCCCGGCATCGATATCAGGTCGAATCGTCCACCAAAATGCTCGACACGCTCACGGATATTACGCAGACCAATGCCCGCATGACGACGTTCGACATGAGCGACGTTGAAACCGATACCGTCATCGACCACCGTCAACCGTACGGAATCTTCGGACCCATGCAGGGTAATGGAGACGTTTTTAGCCTGGGCGTGTCGTTCAATATTAGTCAGGCCTTCTTGCACGATGCGAAACAGCGAGACCGCAGCCCCATCGACCAAGTGACAGTCGAATTCGTTGTCGTTAAAAGTCACCACCAGGCCGCTGCGTTGCTCGAATTCTGCGGCGAGTTGATCGATCGCCGCCGGCAGGCCCAGGGTGTCGAGCAGCGAGGAACGCAGGTCGTGGGAGAGGCTGCGAACCTCGCCAATCGCTTCCCCCAGGCGTTCCGTGGCGTCTCTCAGCGTATTCAAACCCTTGTCGTGTGCTTGCCCATTCTCGAGCAGATGGCTGGCCAGCTCGAACTGAAACTTGATGGAGACCAGTAGCTGGCTGATGCCGTCGTGCAGTTCACGGGAAACCCGTGAGCGCTCTTCCTCTTGCAAGCTGACGATACGCTGAGTCAGGCGCTGAAGTTTTTTGTCGGCCAGACGATGCTCGCTGACGTTCAGCGTCATGCCGCTGGCGAAGACAAACAGCACTGCCACGAGGGCCACCGCGGCAATCGCCAGCATGGTTTTACGAATGCCCTGGGCCACTTCGTCACGCGCCTGCTGGGTCGCGCGCTCAACGTCTTCAAGGTAGATTCCGGTGCCGAGCATCCAGCCCCAACGATCCAGCATCACCACATAGGCGAGCTTGTCGGTCACCTGGCCGGAAGAGGGTTTGTTCCAGGCGTAGCGCTGAAAGCCTTCGCCCGATTGTGCACTTTTGAGCAACGCCTGGATCACGGGCAAACCGTGAGGGTCCTTCATGTCCCACAGGTATTTGCCCACCAGTTCGGACTGGCGCGCGTGCATCAGGCTGCGACCTTCATGGTCGTAGACGAAGAAGTAGCCATTGATGCCAAAGCTGAGCTTGCGCAGTTCTTCCAGCACTTGTTGCTGTGCGTGTTCGTCACCGTGGCCGTCGTCGTACAGCGGTTCGATCAGGCTTTGCGCCATTTCGACGTAGTTCTTAAGTTCTGCGCGCTTGCTGGCCAGAATGCTGTCTTCGATCAGTTGTGCCTGTTGTTCACCCAGTTGCCGGTTCATGGAAATTACCAGCGCGCAGATGACGGCGATGGCCAACACCAGCGGCAGAATCCCGAGCGCGACGATTTTGTGTTTGAGCTGCATCTCTGCTCCTGTCCGGACCGAGGGAAGGCGAAGGCCCGGCATCATATGCCAAAGATACGCGCGTTCAGTAGCGGTGCTGGACGGAATGACCTGCGGGAGCTGGCTTGTCGGATCGCCGCTCCCGCAAGAAGATCAGCGTCATCTACGTAGAACTACGTAGACGCCGCGTACGTAGTAACGCGGATTTATTTGTAGACGGCATGCGGGGATATTGGGCCAGCTCCGCACAGCGGACACAATTATAAAAATTACCGCCGCAGTCCACTGGCTGTCGGCAGGAGACACGCTATGCCCCGTCTGGCTAAACACCTCGCCTGGTTTGCCGTGGCTGTCCTGGGAGCGTTTGCGCTAAGTGTCGTGGCCCTGCGCCGCGGCGAAGCGATCAATGCCCTCTGGATCGTAGTCGCAGCAGTTGCTATCTATCTCGTCGCATACCGCTACTACAGCCTGTTCATCGCTACCAAAGTGATGCAACTCGACCCCAATCGTGCCACGCCCGCTGTCGTTAACAATGACGGTCTGGACTACGTGCCGACCAACAAACACGTCCTCTTCGGTCACCACTTCGCTGCCATTGCTGGCGCGGGGCCGCTGGTCGGTCCGGTCCTGGCGGCGCAGATGGGTTACCTGCCCGGTACGCTGTGGCTGATTGCCGGCGTGGTGCTGGCGGGTGCCGTTCAGGACTTCATGGTCCTGTTCATGTCCACCCGCCGCAACGGTCGTTCCCTGGGCGACATGGTTCGTGAGGAAATGGGCCGCATTCCCGGCACCATCGCGCTGTTTGGCTGCTTCCTGATCATGATCATCATCCTCGCGGTGCTGGCTCTGATCGTGGTCAAGGCCCTGGCCGAAAGCCCGTGGGGGATTTTCACGGTGATGGCGACCATCCCGATCGCGATGTTCATGGGCATTTACATGCGCTACATCCGTCCGGGCCGCATCGGTGAAATCTCCGTTGTCGGCGTGTTGCTGCTGCTCGGTTCGATCTGGCTGGGCGGGCAGATTGCCGCTGATCCGGTCTGGGCCAAGGCCTTTACCTTCACCGGGATCCAGATCACCTGGATGCTGATCGGCTACGGTTTCGTCGCCGCGGTATTGCCGGTGTGGCTGATTCTGGCGCCGCGGGATTACCTGTCGACCTTCCTCAAAATCGGCACCATCTTGGCCTTGGCGATCGGCATTCTGATCACCATGCCCGAGCTGAAAATGCCGGCGCTGACCCAGTTCGTCGACGGTACCGGGCCGGTATGGAAGGGCGGTCTGTTCCCGTTCCTGTTCATCACCATCGCCTGTGGCGCAGTCTCCGGTTTCCACGCGCTGATTGCTTCCGGCACTACGCCGAAGTTGTTGGCCAGCGAAGGCCATGCCCGTTACATCGGTTACGGCGGCATGCTGATGGAATCCTTCGTCGCCATCATGGCGATGGTGGCTGCGTCGGTGATCGAACCGGGCGTGTACTTCGCCATGAACAGCCCGGCGGCGCTTGTCGGCTCCGATGCTGTTTCGGTGGCTCAGACCGTCAGCAGCTGGGGCTTTGCGATTACCCCGGAAGCGCTGCAAGCGGTGGCCAAGGACATCGGTGAAACCACCATCCTGGCCCGTGCCGGCGGTGCGCCGACCCTGGCAGTCGGTATCGCGCAGATCCTGCACCACCTTCTGCCGGGTGAAAACACCATGGCGTTCTGGTACCACTTCGCGATCCTGTTCGAAGCGTTGTTTATCCTGACCGCCGTCGACGCCGGTACCCGTGCCGGACGTTTCATGTTGCAGGATTTGCTCGGCTCCTTCGTGCCATCCCTCAAGCGCACTGAGTCCTGGACCGCCAACCTGATTGCGACCGCCGGTTGTGTGGCGATGTGGGGGTATCTGTTGTACCAGGGCGTGATCGATCCGCTGGGTGGCATCAACACCTTGTGGCCGCTGTTCGGTATCTCCAACCAGATGCTGGCCGGTATCGCGCTGATGTTGGCGACCGTTGTGCTGATCAAAATGAAACGCCAGCGCTACGTCTGGGTCACCATGCTGCCCGCCGTTTGGCTGCTGATCTGCACCACCACCGCAGGCTTCATCAAGCTGTTCGATGCCAACCCGGCGATCGGTTTCCTGGCCTTGGCCAAGAAGTACGGCGATGCCCTGGCCAACGGTCAGATCCTCGCGCCGGCCAAGAGCATCGACCAGATGCAGCACGTGATCTACAACGCCTACACCAACGCAACGCTGACGGCGCTGTTCTTGCTGGTGGTCTTCAGCATCCTGTTCTTTGCACTCAAGGTCGGTATCGCCGCTTGGGGCAGCAAAGAACGTACGGATAAAGAAGCACCGTTCCAGGCGCTGCCGGATGCGTAATCGAGGATTGCAGCATGTTCAATGACCTGAGTCGCCTCGGTAAATACCTCGGTCAGGCTGCGCGCCTGATGGTCGGGATGCCCGACTACGACACCTACGTCGAGCACATGCAAACCAAGCACCCGGACAAACCGGTGATGAGTTACGAGGTGTTCTTTCGGGAACGCCAGGAAGCTCGTTACGGAAGCAAGGCCGGGCCGAAGTGCTGTTGATGGTCGGTGGCAGTGATGCCACCTAAGTAGCTAATAAAGAACCCGGCTGATGAGGCCGGGTTTTTTTTTGAGTGAATGGCGTTGGCCGAGCCGTGTTGAGTCAGCTTGCTGGGATGGTTTCGAGCGTTTCGAGATCCAGCAGGGTGAAATAACCACGGTCCGGCCGCCAGCCACCCGTATCGATGTGAATCACATTGCCCAGGCTGACGGGCATGTAAAGCGGCGTATGCCCTACGACCAGTGCGCGCAGGCCTTCAACGCCATGCGTTTCCTGCTGATCGATCCGCCTTCTTGACCACATGCAGTAGTGCTGCAGCTCCTGCAGACGCCTGTTACTTTCCGGCGACTCCAGTTCCTTTCGCAGTTGCTGCCATGATGGAAATGGACAATCGGCGTGCACGATGCCGATCAGGCCGTAGGCTGTTTCGACTTCGATCGCGATAGGGAGCCTGGCGAACTGCGCGGCGAATGCTTGCTTCTCGGACAGCGACAGGCCCACGAACCATGAGCCGCCGTTGTCGATCCAGCTGTCGAAGTCACAGCTATCGAAGCACACCACGTAGTCGTCATGGTTGCCTCGCACCGGGTGGAACCATGCCTTGTCCAGCCAATCGAGCGCATCATGGCACTCGGGCCCACGGTCAATCAGATCGCCAACACTGAACAGGCGGTCTACCAGGCGGTTGAATCCGGCTGCATCCAGAGCGTCCTGCAACCGAGTGAAATGGCCATGAATGTCACCGACCGCGAAATCTCGGCCGGCAACGTTTGCGGCGAAGCGCTTAACACGCGACATCTCTAAAGTTTCGAGCATGGGAATGCCACTCCGGCAGCTCCCCAACGGGCTAGTCAGTTGAGTTTAGGCCAGAAAGTGGAACTCGACCGTTAGCGCGTCGACTGCCCGACAGGCTGCCCAGATCAAGCATCGTCAGAGCGAGTAGGCCGTCGCTTGCCCGAAGTGGTTGTCCTGCACTCCGGCGATAAGGTGCGGAGGCATGTGTTGCGCATTCATGGATGGAACTTCGACTTCGAAACTATCCACTATCTGGGTTTGGCGCTCACTCAGCCCGGTCGACTCTTCGACAAGAGCCTTGGCCATTCTCGCGTGGTTCGCTGCGATTTCGTTGAGAGTTGACACGTTACATCTCCCGGTGACTGACCAAGCGCATCGCTGGCGTCCTAAGCGTTAATTAAAGTGCTGCCGCGTCAGAATTACGTCGTTCTGGGGCTGCTACGAGCGTCTTCTGCAAACCTTAAGCCAGGAATAGTCAAAAAAAACGCGTAGCGTTTTTGATGCGACGAATGGTGGTGGCGCCATAGCGGTTAGCTTTTAAGGGGATATTTCCCGAACCTATAAGGCCGGGGAAAAAGGTGATTAGACGTGCAGAAGTTGTTTTGTTAAAAAAATAGTGCATGGCTGCTATTGACGCGCCAATGCATCTCCATTCAGTTAGATGGAAATCGCCCAACATTGAGCTGGGCAACGATCAATGAGTCTGATGCCGATACAGGGATAAGTAACTGCGACTTTGGCCAACTGCTCGCGCACAGAGGCATTGGGCTCATTGATCCCCTTTCTCTTCCACCAGTTGATCCTTTCGAACGAACCACATCGCACAGCGTTCTGCTGGTTGCTCGGGCGATGCCGCGCTACAGTCATCCGTCATCCCTTTTAGGACAAGGAAGTATCATGTGGTTTTTGAAAGTAGCAGTGACTCGCCCCATTTTTCGCCAATGGCTGATCACTGCTTCTATCGGCTTTTTTGCAGTGGCGGGCGGTGCGCAGGCTCAAACCTCGCCACAGGCGAATCAGGAGATAAAGGGCTTGCTGGATTTTGTGGAGCGCAGTGAGTGCAAGTTCGTGCGCAACGGCAGTGAATACCCAGGACCCCAGGCTCGGGCACATCTCGAAAAGAAGCTGAACTATCTCGAAGGCAAGAATCTGGTGAGCAGCGCAGAAGACTTCATCGACCTCGCTGCCACTAAAAGCAGCATGAGTGGCAAAGCCTATGAAGTGCGTTGCTCAACAGGCGTCCAACCGACGAGCACCTGGCTGAAGACAGAGCTACAGAAACAACGCCAGCTCCATTGAGCCTACCCCCGAAATGAGAAAGCCCGGCCCACTTGCCTAATGCTGTTCATTTAAGAAAATGGATGGCGGCCTGAGAGCCGACCGGGTTTTGATCGTGTACTTATCCGTTGCTGCGGTCACGGCGGCTTAGGGTTCCGC
>NZ_JALBYU010000001.1 GCF_029963765.1 Pseudomonas sp. UYIF39 | reverse complement strand
CGGCAAAAACCGAAGAAAACCTTAAAACCGTGTCCGGGATCAGTTGACCACTACATATCCACATCGATATAACGCCCGCTACGCGGTCGGTGTAGGAGCTATCGCAGCCTGCGATCGTGTGACGGTTGATAAAGGTCTGGGGCAAGATCAAAAGATCGCCCGAACGCGGCCCGAACCTTCGGCAGCTCCTTTTAAGTTCGACCACCCCCTTCCTCGAGGACTAACTCGCGCAACGTATCAAGAAACAGCTTGAGCACCGGCGAGTCATCGTCCGCGCGGTAAGTGGCGTATAGCGGCACTTCCGGCAATGCCGGTGTCAGGCGACGAAACACCAGCCCGGCTGGCGCCATCTGTTCGATGGACGCTGGCAGCAGCGCCACACCGAAACCGGCCCGCACCAGACTGAGTAAGGTCTGAACCTCGATCACCTGCTGACGAATCTGCGGCGTAAATCCCGCCTTGATGCAGCACTGGTAGAGAAAATCGGCAAACCGCGACTGCTTGAGTTCCAACGCCACGAATGGTTCCTGCGCTAGGTCCGAAGGCGCCAGGCTTTCGCGTCTGGCCAACGGATGATCAACGGGCATCACCACCCGGATCGGCTCGTAGATCAGCAGTTCATTGCGCAACTGCGGATCGTCATAGCCTACCCTGAATACACATGCATCGATGCGTTTCTCCTTCAATGCCATGACCTGTGCAGCCGGCGTCATTTCATGCAGACGCCAGGTGACCTGCGGATAGCGCTCGCGAAACAGGTGTAACGCCCGAGGGAGTACCCCGACCATCACCGAACTGATCATGCCGATTTCCAATTCTCCCAACTGGCCGCGACCGGTCTGACGAGTCAGATCAAGCGCGCGATTCAGTTGTTCGAACACTAGCGGCGCCTGTTCCTTGAGCATCGCCCCGGCCGCCGTCAGCTCGACCCGATGATGGCTGCGCTCGAACAACGGCGTACCTAGCTCCTCTTCCAACAGACGAATCTGCTGGCTAAGCGGCGGCTGACAAATGTGCAACCGCGTGGCCGCCCGGCCGAAGTGCAGCTCTTCAGCCAGGGCCATGAAGTACCGCAGCAAGCGCAAGTCCATGGCGGCTTATCCCAGGGTCAGTGGCGTCGAGCGCTGGCGTACGCCGGTCAGGCTGAACAGGGCATTGGCGATGGCCGGGGCCACCGACGGGCTGCCCAGTTCACCGACGCCACCGGGTTTGCTCGGCTCGCCGTCCAGCACCAAGATGTCCACCGCCGGCATGTCCGACATGCGGGTCACCCGGTAATCATGGAAGTTGCTCTGCACCACCCTGCCCTGTTTGATGTCCATGCGGTCGAACAGCGCGTGGCCGAGGCCCCACATCAAGCCGCCGTAGATCTGCTCTTCGACACCGCCCGGCGACACCGCCAGGCCGCAATCGACCACGCAGGTGAGCTTATCGACCTTGATCACACCGTCTTTTTTCGAAAGTCTGGCGACCACCGCGATGAAGCTGGTGTAACCCTGATTGGTGGCGATCCCCAAGGCTGTCCCTTCCGGCAATGGCTGGCCCCAACCGGCACGTTCGGCGGCGTTCTTCAGCACCGCGACGTGCCGGGGCCGGCCTTGCATGTTGGCTAGGCGACAGGCCAACGGATCCTGTCCCGAGCTGTGTGCCAATTCGTCCATGAAACTTTCGACGGCAAACACATTTGGAATGAAACTCACGGAGCGATACCAACCGCTGGGCACGTTGCTTTCGTGCCTGACCCAGACCAGGTCCAGATTCGCAGGACGATAAGCAAAGTCCCACGCGGTGATAGCCTCGGTAGTGCTGTAGTCCATGTGGTCGGGGCGTTCGAAATAGCCTGGTTCCCACTGTTCCGGCGAAGCCGGTGAGACAGCGTCAAGTTTCAACGCCATGAGTTTGCCCTGAGCATCCAGCGCACCTTTGACTCGATGCAGAGTCGCCGGGTGCATGAACAGCGAACGCATTTCGTCTTCACGGCTGTTCATCAACTTGACTGGCACCTTGGCCTGCTGCGCCAGGTATGCCACTTCGAACAACCAGTACTTGGCCTCCCGCGCCCCGAAGCTGCCACCGGACACCAACTCGTTGATGGTGACCTTGTCCTTGGCGATCTTGCACACCGTTTGCGCAGCTTCCAGCGCCGAGGATGGCACCTGAACGCCGCCCCAGTAGGTGATGGCGTTATTCTTCACCTCGGCGGTAATGCAGATCGGTTCCAGCGGGTTCTGCACCTTGTATGGCATGAGGTAATCGGCCTCGAGCAGCTTCGCCGCTTTCGGCCATTGAGCGCTGACGTCTCCCACCGCCATGGCTGACACTCGTTGCGCAGTCTTGTCGTGGATGGCCGCCGCTTGCGCCGTCGCCAGTTGATCGCTGTCGAAACCGGCCAAAGGTGAATCGCTCCATTGCACCTTGAGCAACGCACGACCCTGTTGGGCGGCCCAGTAGTTGTCCGCGAGCACTGCGACGCCTTCCTGATTGCCGCCGAGCACATCAGCCCTGCCGGGAATCGCGATCACCTTACGCACGCCCGGTACTTGCAACGCCGTACTGGAATCCACCGAGACAACCGTGGCGCCGACCACCGGCGTGCGCTGAATCACCGCCACCAGCATCTCGGGCAACTCAACGTCGATGCTATATTTGAATCGCCCGCAAACCTTGGCCGCCGCATCGCGCTTTTGCCGCAGTTTGCCAATGTACTTGAACTGCGCCGGGTCCTTCAGAGTGATCTTGGCCGGTGCTGGCAATTTCGCGGCAACACTCACCAGCTCACCGTAACCCAGGCTGCGTTTGCTGGCGGAGTGCACCACCCGGCCCTCTTCGGTTGTGCAACTATCGGGACTGACTTTCCATTGCTTGGCCGCCGCAGTGATGAGCAGTGCGCGCGCCGTGGCACCGGCCATCCGCAGTCGATCGTATTCCAGCGAAACACTGGTGCTGCCACCCGTCGAGAAGACTTTCCATATCGGGTGAATGTAGGTTTCAAAGAACGGATTTTCCGGCGATATAACCTGCACGGTCATCGGGTTGACGTCCAGTTCCTCGGCCACGCAAGCGGCCAATGCGGTGTGGGTGCCTGTGCCAGAATCGTGTTTGTGCACCACCAGTTTCACCGTGCCGTCGGGCAATACCCGAACCCAGGCGTTGGGCTCGAAATCACCCGCAGGCGCAGGTGCTTTCGGGTCCGTAGCGGCGATGCCTGAGGGCAGATAGAACGCAATGGCCAGGCCGCCGGCAACAGTGGCTGCCTGCTTGAGAAAGAGACGGCGCGGCAGTTCGATCTGAGTGTCGTCGATAAACGTCATCACGCCTCCTTAGGCGCGGCAGCTGCGCGCTTGATGGCTTTATTGATTCGCCCGTAAGTGCCGCAGCGGCACACGTTGCCGGACATGGCGTTGCGGATCGAGTCATCGGTGACGGTCGCACCGGTGTTGAGCAACGCGGCCGCGGACATGATCTGCCCGGATTGACAGTAACCACATTGCGGGACATCTTCGGCAACCCAGGCCAGTTGCAGCGGATGCTGTTCGGTGGGCGACAAGCCCTCGATGGTGGTGATGCGGTGCCCCGCCACGGCGGCAACCGGCAGTTGGCAGGAACGTACTGCGACACCGTCCAGGTGCACGGTACAGGCACCGCACAGGCCCATGCCGCAACCGAACTTGGTGCCGGTGAGTTTCAAGTGATCACGCAACACCCATAACAAGGGCATGGAGGGCGATGTCTCTACCAGCTCGTGTCGTTCGTCGTTTACCGTGAATTCGATCATTGTCAGGCTCCAAGAGAGCGGCCCGTCTTTGTGCAGGCCTGGTCGCCGATTATTGGGAGTCTGCGGAAAATCGGGCCAGCGACGATTTCTGCCATCCTGTGTAAGTAGGACTAACAGCATGTACAAGCGATACCCGTCG
Organism: Pseudomonas sp. UYIF39; assembly: GCF_029963765.1. Taxonomy (GTDB): domain Bacteria; phylum Pseudomonadota; class Gammaproteobacteria; order Pseudomonadales; family Pseudomonadaceae; genus Aquipseudomonas. Next base: position 636,124 of record NZ_JALBYU010000001.1, on the reverse strand, counting down.
GTGCAGTCCATGAGTGCATTCATCCAGGCCGCTCGCAGCGGAAGCTTCTCCAGTGCCGCGCGCAAACTCGACCTGACTCACAGCGCTATCAGCCAGCAGATCCGCAGCCTGGAAGACTTCATCGGCCAGCCGCTGTTCGTACGCGAAGGTGGCGGCAGTAACCTGACCGATGCCGGGCAATTGTTTGCCAGCGTGCTGTCCGACGGTCTGGCGCAAATCGACCGGGCGTTGTCCTCGGTGAAAAACCGCAGCGTCGCGCAACGCCTAACCCTGGATGTCGACAGCGAGCTGGCGCAGAGCTGGCTCAATCCACGGCTACCGGAACTGCTCGATTTATTGCCTGACCATGAAGTGGTATTGCTGTCGATGCCGCGCTCGGATCGCAGCTCGTTCGAGCGGGTGGACCTGGCGCTGCGCTACGGGTATGGCGATTGGGAAGACTGCGAGATGACCCAGATCTGCGGTGATCGAGTGACTGCGGTGGCATCCCCGGCGCTGCTGGAGCGCCATGGGTTGCAGGTGCCAATTACACCGGCGCAGGTGCTGGAATTACCGCTGCTGGGGTATACGCGGCGCTCGTGGATTCCCTGGCTGGATGCAGCAGCAATGGCGCCGACCGAGCCGAATGCGCGGGTGGTTTTCGATAATGCGGCCAACCTAATTGCAGCAGCCGAAGCCGGGGTTGGCGCCGGTCTGGTGCGCGGGTTGCTAGCGGCGGATGCGTTGCGGGCGGGGCGTTTGGTAGAGCTGAACGTGGCGCAAATTCCGGCGCATTACAACCTGTATGCGGTATGGCCACCGGGGCAAGCCGAGCGGGTAGCGCCGGTGGTTGAGGTGATCAAGCAGTTGGTCGCGCAAACGCTGGAATAGATCTAAAGATCGCAGCCTTCGGCAGCTCCTACAGAGAAACAGGGAGCTGCCGAAGGCTGCGATCTTTTGGCCCCATATCGAACACATATCAACACCCCGCCCAATTAATATTGTACGAACCCCTCCCCCCCTTCCAATACTTCCCCCCAAGCAGCCAGCGTCCCGAGCCGGGTGCGACCAGGCGAGGGAATGCGCAGCAGTGCGCATAGAAATGGCCGATTGCTCGGGACGTGGCTGCTGCGAACCGCAAGGTTCCCTTCCCCGCTATCAGGAGATCGACTTCAATGATCATCGATATCAGTTGCTATCCCACCGACCTGGTGGACCTCGCCTGGAGGCATGACGGTGACCCGTTCACCGGCGAGCGTCTGCTGGAGATGATGGATGGCCCGTACATGGTCAACGGCAAACCTCGCCGCATCGACAAAGCCTTCATCCAGCCGCCACAAGGCAACACCATTTACACCTGGACCGACGGCGAACTCAGCGGCCGCGAGTCCATCGACGCCTACATGGCTTACACGCTGAAGATGGTCCAGACGTACCCGGATCGCTTCATTGGCTGCTTCGTCTACAACCCGCGCTGCGGCGTGGAAAACGGTGTCGAGGCGATTGAACGTTACGTCAAGGAACACGGCTTCAAGATGGTCCAGATGCAGGCCAACATGCACGCCTATCGCCCGGACCGTGCGCTGGACTGGGTCCGTCCGGCCTTCGAGAAATGCGCCGAGCTGGGCATTCCGGTCAAACTGCACACCGGCGACGGGCCGTACAGCATCCCGTCTGAATGGGTGCCGATGATCAAGGAATTCCCTAACGTCGATTTCATCATGGCGCACTTCGGTGTGCAGACCGGCGGTGTCTATGTGTTCGAACCGATGCAGTGGGCGATGGAGCTACCCAACGTCTACTGCGAATCGGGCTGGTGCCTGCAATCGCGGATCGTCGAATTCGCCAAGGTCTTGCCAACCCACAAAATCCTCTTCGGTACCGACACCCCGCCGAACGAGCCGGGCATGTGGCTGCGCCTGCTGGAAGTGCTCTGTCATGAGCCGCCGCAAGGTCTGAATCTCGACGAGGACACCCTCGAAGAATACCTGGGCAACAACACCGCACGGATGATCGGCCTCGAACCGACCCCGCCGCCACGTTCCGTGTCCGAAGCCGAGGCGCAGTTGAAGCGCCCTGTCACTACCCAACTGGCCAGGAGTTGAACCGATGATTATCGATACCCATCTGCACCCCACCAACCTGGTCGATGAGGCCTGGCGCCACACCGGCGAACCGTTTACCGGCGAGCGCATGCTCAAACTGATGGACGGCCCGTACATGATCAACGGTAAACCGCGCCGCATCGACATGGGCTTCATCCAGCCGCCACCGGGCAACACCGGTTATCGCGACGGCAACCGGCGGGGCCGCGAAGGCGTGCGCGACTACATGTCGTACATCGCCGAACTGTGCATGAAGTACCCGGATCGGTTCATCGGCAACTTCAACTTCAACCCGCGCTGGGGGCCGGAAAACGGTGCGGCAGAGCTGGAGTTTCATATCAAGGAATACGGTTTCAAGATGCTCAAGCTGCACGCCAACATGCACGGCTATCGTCCCGACAGGGCACTGGACTGGCTACGGCCGGCGATGAAAGTCTGCGCCAAGTACAACATCGTGGTGCTGATCCACACGGGTGACGGTCCGTACACCATCCCGACGATGTTCTACCCGATCATCCGCGAATTCCCGATGGTCAACTTCATCATCGGTCACTTCGGCATCCAGACCGGCGGCAACTACTCTTTCGAAGCGTTCTGGATGGCCATGGACACGCCGAATGTGTATTGCGAATCCGGCTGGTGCTTCCAGTCCCGGATCGTCGAGTTCGCCAAGGATCTGCCGCGCAACAAGATCGTCTTCGGCACCGACTCACCGCCGAACGAACCGGGCATGTGGTTGCGCGAACTCGAAGTGCTGTGTTCGCCGGCACCGCAGGGGTTGGGCATCGATGAAGATCACCTTGAGGACTACCTGGGCAACAACATCGCCCGGTTGTGCGGCATCGAACCGACACCCCCACCCAAGGACCTGATCGAGGCGGACATTCGTCTGACTACGACGTACCTCTAGGCTTTTTAAAACAAGAGCACAGCGACCTTTCAGGCGTACAGATGAACCGGCGTTCGATCGACCGGCAGGCCAACGGCTTGTCGATCGAACGTCACCCTCAGCCCTGTGCGCCTGCTTTTTACGAGGTGAAACCATGACCCTCTCTACGCTCGGCGACACCCAGGATTTCCACGATTTCATCGACGCCTATCGCCGGCAATACCCGGACGATGTGCTGACTGTTCAGGAACAACTCTCTGCCGATCAGGACGTCACCGCCCTGGTCGACGCCCTGGCCACCCAAGGTCGCGAACCGTTGTTGATCTGCGAAAAGGTCGGTCAACTCGGCGTACCCGTGGCGACTAACCTGTTTGCGTGCCGGACCCGCATCGCGCGGATCTTCGGTGTTTCCCCGGAGCAGTTGCACGAAACCTTCCAGGCTCGCGCCAACAACCCGATCCCGCCGCGCTACGTCGAAACCGGACCGGTGCTCGACGAAATCTTCGAAGGCGAAGCCGTGGACCTGGCGTTGCTTCCGATGCTCAAGCATTTCGACAGTGATCGCGGCCCTTACATTACCAACGCCATCATCATTGCTGAAGACCCGGTTACCGGCATCGCCAACATGAGCTACCACCGCTCGATGCGCCATGCCCGGCAGACCCTTGCCACCAGCCTGCACTCGCGCGGTCACCTGTGGCGCATGCTGCAAACCGCTCGGGAACGTGGCGAAGAGTTGCGTGTGGCCATGGTGGTCGGCGCGCATCCGCTGTTCATGCTCGCCGCTGCCGCGCGGTTGCCCTTCGGCAGCGATGAACGCTCGGTGGCGGGCGGCCTGTTCGGTGCGCCGCTGGAACTGGTCAAGACTCCGCGTTACGGCATCGGCGTCCCCGCGTATGCCGAGTTCGTGCTGGAAGGCGCCATCGACCCGACGGCCTATGCCGAGGAAGGTCCGTTCGGCGAATTCAGTGGCTATTCCTCGGACCGATCGACCAATAACGTGCTGCGCATCGACACCCTGATGCGCCGCAAAAATGCCTGGCTGATCGACGTGGTCGGCGGGCGTTACGCCGAACACCTGACCCTGGCACGGCTGCCACGGGAAGCGGAAATGAGTGAGAAACTCAAGGCGCGTTTCCCCGCCGTTACCGCCGTGCATTACCCGAACTCTGGGACGCACTTTCATTGCTACGTGGCGCTGGATCAAAGCCGCGACGGCGAGGCGCGGCAGATCATGCTGGCCTTGCTCGGTTGGGACCCGTACCTGAAAACCGTAATCGCGGTGGACAGCGACATCGACATCACCGACGACAGCCAGGTGCTGTGGGGGTTGGCCACCCATTTTCAGCCGCATCAGGACATCTTCGTCATCGACGGTTTGCCCGGCAGTCCACTGGACCCCTCGTCCTCGGTCAACGGCACCACCTCGCGCATGGGGCTGGATGCCACGCGCGGCTCGGGGTTCGACGGGATCAAGGCGCAACTGGATCAGGACGTGGTCGAACGTGCCCACAACCTGCTGAAGAGCTATCAGTCATGAACCGCCAGCGCATGGTGGTCGGCATCAGCGGCGCGTCGGGGTTCATCTACGGCGTGCGTCTGCTGGAGTTGCTCGCCGAGCTGAACATCGAAAGCCACCTGATCATCAGCCGTGCCGCGTTGCTGACCATGACCCATGAAACCGACTACAAACTGGCGGACGTCACGGCGCTGGCCAGCCATTACCACCGCGCCGACGACGTGGCCGCCGGGATCGCCAGCGGTTCGTTCCGTTGCCTGGGCATGGTGGTCGCGCCGTGCTCTATGCGCACATTGGCGGAGATCGCCAACGGGACTTCATCGGGCCTGATCGGCCGCGCTGCCGACGTGACCCTCAAGGAACGTCGCACCCTAGTGCTGATGGCCCGGGAAACCCCGCTGACCCTGGCCCACCTGCGCAACATGACCGCCGTCACCGAGATGGGCGGAATCATCGCCCCGCCGGTGCCGGCTTTTTACGCCCGCCCGCAAAACCTTTCGCAAATGGTCGATCACAGCCTTGGCCGTGTCCTCGACTTGTTCGGCCTCGACGCCGGGACCGCGCTGCGCTGGGGTGAACCCGGCACAGCAACCACCGGCCAATTAGCAACACAGAAGGAGCTCGCATGAACAGTTCATTCAACCAACCGACCCCGAACCGCAAAATCCCGGTGACCATCCTCACAGGCTTTCTCGGCGCCGGTAAAACCACCTTGCTCAACTACATCCTCAAGGAAAACCACGGTCGCAAGATCGCCGTGATCGAAAACGAATTCGGCGAAGTCGGCATCGATGGCGACCTGGTGCTCAGCTCCGAGACCGAAGAAATCTACGAGATGGTCAACGGCTGCGTGTGCTGCACCGCCGAGGTTCGCGAGGATCTGGTGCGCATCGTCCGCGAACTGGTGGCGCGCCCGGTGCGGCTCGATCACATTCTGATTGAAACCAGCGGCCTGGCCGACCCGTACCCGGTGGCGCAGAGCTTTTTCATCAATGACCCGATTGCCGACGAAGTGGAACTGGACGCCATCGTGACCATGGTTGATGCCAAGCACATCGCCCAGCATCTGGAGGATTTGCAACTCGATGGCGTGGACAACCAGGCGGTAGATCAGATCGTCTGCGCCGACAGGATTGTGATCAACAAGGTCGATCTGGTCAGCGCCGAAGACGTGGAGGCGCTGCGCGGCAAGATTCGCGGCTTGAACGCCACGGCGGAGTTGGTCACCTCCAGTTATGCCGAGATCGACCTGACGAAAGTCCTTGGCATCGGCGCGTTTGAATCGACTCAGAAGCTGATGGAGATCGGTTCGGAGCATGACCATCACGCCGACGAACATCATCACGATGAACCGGACCATGAGCACGACCCTAGCGTGTCCTCAGTCGGCATTGCCGTGGACGGCGCGGTCAACCTGGGCGCGTTCCATCGCTGGATCAGCAAATTGCGCACCGAGCAGGCTGACAACCTCTATCGCATGAAAGGCGTTTTGTCGGTCGCGGATCAGGACCAACGTTATGTGCTGCAAGGCGTTCACAGCCTGGTCGAGTTCCGCGCTTCCACCTCGTGGGGCAATGAACCACGCTCCAGCAAGATTGTGTTCATCGGCCGCGACCTGGACCGCGCAGCGCTGAACCAGGGTTTTGCCGCCTGCCTGGCAGGTTGAAAAAAACGGCATCGGAATCGGTGGATGGCGGTTCCGGGCGCACAGAACGAAATGCCTGAAACCAGGCCGCGAGTGACGCAAACCCTGTGGGAGCAACCGTCGCTGCCTGGCATCAGAACGAATACCCCTCTCTACAGCACAAAAACAGCAAGAGGTGATTCACCATGTCGTCAGCCACTACCGTCTCCACCGTCCACCCGGTCGACCAGATTCTGCCGGTCAGGCAAATGCTCACCCTCGGCCTGCAACACATGGCCGTCTCTTACATCGGCGCCATCGCCGTGCCGTTGATTGTCGCCAGCGCCTTGAAAATGTCCCAGGCCGATACCGTAGTGCTCATCAGCACCACGCTGTTTTGCTCCGGCATCGCCACTTTGTTGCAAACCGTGGGTTTCTGGAAATTCGGTGTGCGATTGCCGATTCTCCAGGGCGTGGCGTTCAGCAGTGTCGGCCCGGTGATCGCCATCGGCAGCAACCCGGACGTGGGGTTCACCGGGGTCTGTGGGGCGGTGATCGGCGCGGGGATATTTACCATGCTCGCCGCGCCGTTCGTGGGTCGATTACGGCGGTTCTTCCCGCCGGTGGTCACCGGTTGCATCGTCACCGTGATCGGCTTGCAGCTGTTTCCAATTGCCTATGAGTGGGTCGGTGGCGGGCGTAATGCCAGTAATTTCGGCGCCCCGTCCTACCTCGCAGTGGCCGCCGTGGTGCTGTTGACTATCCTGTTGGTCAACCGCTACGGCAGCCCGCTAATGCGCAACATGGCGGTATTGGTCGGCATGCTGGTGGGCGCGGGGCTAGCTTACGGTCTGGGCATGGGCAGTTTTCACAGCGTTCAGGAATCGCCCTGGCTCACCGTGCCCTACCCGTTCTACTTCGGTTTGCCGACGTTTAGCCTGATCCCGATCGCCACCATGGTCGTGGTGATGATTGTGCAGATGGTCGAGTCCATGGGGTTGTTCGTGGCCATCGGCGACATCGTCGACAACCCGGTGGAAGAAAAACAAGTCATCAACGGCCTGCGCGCCAATGGATTGGCCAGCACCATCGCCGGCATGTTCGCGGCCTTTCCGTTTATTGCCTTCATGGAAAACGTCGGGTTGGTGATCCTGACCGGTGTTCGCAGCCGTTGGGTGGTGGCAATCAGCGGCTTGCTGATGTGCACCGTGGCGTTGGTGCCCAAGGCCGGGGCTTTGATCGCCTCGATGCCAACGGCCGCGCTGGGTGGTGCCGGCATCGCGATGTTCGGCGTAGTCGCCGCGGCAGGCATTCAGACCCTGGCCAAAGTCGATTACGAGCGCAATCGCTTCAATGTGCTGATCGTCGGTTTCACCATCGCCGCCGCCCTGGTGCCGGTGCTGGCGCCGACGCTGTTCAAGCAAATGCCCGAGTGGTGCCAGCCGTTCCTGCACAGCAGCGTGGTGATCGCCTGCCTGGTGTCGGTGTTGCTCAACGCCACGCTCAACGGCGTCAGCGTTTCCGACAGCACGGCCACCAAGTCTGCGTCCCACAGCCTCTGACTGGAGTAGCCCATGACTCAACTTCAAAACATCCTGATCAAAAACCCGCTGGCAGTGATGACCGGCCTGCGCGGCCCCCGTGCCCGAGCCGGCAATGTCGACATTCGCATCGTCAACGGTCGCATCGCCGAAATGGCTGCGAACCTGGTTGCGCAACCCGGCGAGCGAGTAATCGACGCCCGAAATTCGGTGGTCTATCCGGGGTGGATCAACACCCACCATCACCTGTTTCAGAACCTCCTTAAAGCTGTTCCCGAAGGTTTGAATCAGGACCTGCAAGGCTGGCTGGCCAGTGTGCCTTACCCGCGACTGAACCGGTTTACCCCGCAACTGACGCGGATCGCCGCTCGGCTGGGCATGGCCGAGTTGCTGCTGTCGGGCGTCACGACTTGCGCCGATCACCATTACCTCTACCACGCCAACGGCTCCACCGAGAGCGGGGATTCGCTGTTCGACACGGCGGATGAATTCGGCATGCGCTTCGTGCTGTGTCGAGGCGGCGCGCTAGAGTCGGCCAGCGCGCATCCGGGTTTCTCGAAAACCGCGCTGCAACCTGAGACGCTGGACCAAATGGTCGGCGACATCGAACGGCTCAAATCGCTGTACCACCAGGACACCCCGGACGCGATGCGCCGCGTTGTGGTCGCGCCGACGACACCGACCTTTTCCCTGCCACCGACTTTGCTGCGGGAACTGGCTCACACCGCGCGCGGCCTCGGCTTGCGGCTGCACACGCACCTTTCGGAGACTCAGAACTACGTCAACTTCTGCCGTGAGAAGTACAACTGCCTGCCGGTGGAATTCGTCGCCGAACACGAATGGCTCGGCCCAGACGTCTGGTTCGCCCACGCGGTGCATTTGCAACCGGGGGAAATCCGCATGCTCGCTCAAACTGGCACCGGCATTTCCCACTGTCCGGTCAGCAATGCGCGGCTGGGCAGCGGCGTCGCGCCAGTGCCACAAATGTACGACGCGGGCGTGCCGATTTCCCTTGGGGTGGATGGTGTGGCGTCGAACGAGTCCGGGAGCATGGTCGGTGAAGCGCATACCGCCTGGCTGATCCATCGTGCAGAGCAAGGGGCGTCGGCCACCACGGCTGAAGACGTGATTCATTGGGGTACGGCCGGAGGCGCGCAGGTATTGGGGTTGGGTTCGGTCGGCACACTGGAAGTCGGGCAAGCGGCGGACCTGGTGATCTATGGCCTTGATCATCCGCGTTTCTTTGGTTTCCACGATATCGCGCTGGCGCCGGTGGTCGCGGGTGAGCCGATTGCCGTGCGGTACAGCATGGTTGGGGGAAGGTTGGTGGTTGACGACGGAGTGATACCGGGACTGGATCTGGAGCGCATGCGCGCTGAAGCGTGGGATGGGGTGCAGCAGTTGATGCAGGTCGACGACTGATCCAAGCGCCAATACAACCTCTGTAGGAGCTGTCTTGCCAGCGATGGTGGTCGGAAGGCCAGTGCCAGGTTCAAGGGCCCCTCGCCAGCAAGCCGACTCTTACAGAATCAGCAGCAATCTTCGGGATAACACACTATGTCCAGCCTCAACGACCTCCTCCAAGCCATTGAAACCGCCGCCCGGCAAGGCGAAGAAACCATCCTCGCCACCGTGGTCAAGGTCGAAGGTTCGGCCTACCGTCGACCCGGCGCACGCATGCTCATCCCCGTCCACGGCCGCACCATCGGCACCGTCAGCGGCGGATGCCTGGAACAGGATCTGGCAAAAAAAGCGTGGTGGCTGACCGATTCCGGCGAGCCGGTGGTACGCCGCTACAGCACTGGCGCCACCGCGGATGAAGACGACGAACACAGCAATCTGACCTTCGGTCTCGGCTGCAACGGCACGGTATTCGTCATGCTCGAACGCCTGCGCGCGAAAACCCCGTCACCGGCCATCGAACTATTGCGGCAGGTGCGCGACAGCCGGCAACCCGCAGCCATGGCGACCATCATCGCCACGTCACGCAATGCGCTGGTACGGGTCGGTGATCGGGTGTTGTCGGACGCAGCGCCCTCTCTTCGACACCCAGCACTCGAAACCACTATCCGCAAAGACCTTCGCAAAACCCTCACCGAGAAAAAATCATCCTTGCGGCTCTACACCGATGCCCGTGGCGAAATCGAAGTGTTTTTCGAGTATGTCGCCCCGCCCCCGCGGCTAGTAATCTTCGGTGCTGGCCACGACGCCCAGCCGCTGGTGCGTATGGCAAAACTGCTGGGCTGGCACGTCAGCGTCGTCGATAGCCGTAGCCACTTTGCCCGGCTCGAGCGATTCCCGCAGGCGGATGCAGTGATTTGCTCGAACCTGGACACCCCCTTCGTCCTCGGACCGCTGATCGAGGGCGCCGCGGTGGCCGTCATGACTCACAGCTACCGCCAGGACCGTCACTGGCTCGGCCATTTGCTGCAAGCCACACCGGCCTACATCGGCCAACTCGGCCCCCGAGAGCGTACCGAGCGATTGTTGACCGACATTCGCCAACGCACGCCGGTGCTGAATGCGTTCCAACAGTTGCACTACCCAATGGGCCTGGACCTTGGCGGCGATGCACCCGAAAGCGTGGCGCTCTCGAATCTGGCGGAGATGACGGCAGTGCTGAATCTGCGTAACGGCGGGATGCTGAAGCATCGGAGCAAGCCGATTCATCAGGTGGACTTGCTGGTGTGTGAACAGCTTGTAGAAGCGGCAGCAGTTAATTGAGGCAAATATAAAAAACAGCCCTTCATCTGAAATTGGCGACTACTCAAGGAAATATAAGATGAATAACCATAAGTTGCTCGTCCGCCACACCTTTGCCTTAAGTGCTCTATTATTGAGCGCGACCACTTCAGTGCAAGCAGCCGATTGGAGCGACAACTCTATCAGTTACTTATATGGCACTCGATTCGCCGAGCCGGGTATCAATGGTCCGATTACCAAGAATATAGTTGAGTTCACTCATAGTGATGGATACAAATACGGCAGCAACTTCTTCGACGTACAGGCGCTGTTTTCCGATATAAACGATCCAGCCAACGGTGGAGACAACGGCGCTACCGAGGTGTATGTGGTGTATCGCCATCAACTTTCACTCAACAAAATTTCCGGTCAGGACTATAAGTGGGGGCACGTTCGGGACTGGTCACTCTCGGGCGGCCTCGACTGGAACACCAAAAACACTACCTTCGCGCCGGCAAAACGCATGCTCGTCATCGGCCCGACGATCAATTTCGATGTGCCGGGCTTCTGGGACTTGAGTGTGATGTACCGCTCCGAGAGCAACCACAATGGTCTGTCGTTCGCCCAGGAGCACGATATCCGCTTCAACAACACTTATTACCTGGAAACCGCCTGGGACATTCCATTCCATCTCGCTACGGTACCGCTCAAGTTCAAGGGCTTTGCCAACTTCGTCCCGCCCAAGGGTAAGGACGGCTTCGGTAACGACACCGTGAGCGAGACGCTCGTGCACGCCTCCTTACTCGTGGACGTGGGTGAGCTCACTTTCGGCAAGAAAAATACTTTCTTTGCCGGGGTGGGTTACGAATATTGGAAGAACAAGTTCGGCAACAACTCTGCCAACACACCTGGCACTGAGGCCAATACGCCGTTTCTGAACTTGGAATGGCATCTGTAAGCCTCCAATCGGAAGGCACGCTGTCTTTCACAGACAATTGCATCGAGCTTATCCACTCCATGGATAATAACCGCACCGATGCGTGGGGCTCCGCGCATCGACAATGCACATGGAAAGTGCGCCAACCTAGTGGGGGGAACCGAGAGAATTCGGAAAAAATCGTACGCTAAGGTTTTCCGACTTGTCGTAGTGGCCTGAATTTCCCGGCTTGACCAAAGCAGGTACAGATCAGGTCATTGCTGAATACCCCGCAAATTAATCCGCTCTCCTCCGCCCGATCCCTGCATGGTCAGCTTTTTCCCTAGCCATGCGTTTCATCGGGGCTCAACCGTTCGATTCCTGTGAGGCGGGTATTTCACCAAATCTGGAAGCCTTTTTCAGAGTTTCCCTAAGGCCACAAAGATCAGATGACTGAATCCGCAACGGCAAGGTCAACCAGGTTCAATATGAGGAGGAGCCCACCCCTGCCCTGTCTTTGAGAAGATTTGTCGCACGGGGTTGTAACCAGCAGTCATGGTTGTGCGCAAATCACCAGTATCAGGAAGGTGATGTCCAGCACTGGTGCCACCCGCCGCTGAATCGCGGCGTGCGCACGGCCTGCTCGGACGATTTCCTGTGGCTGGTGGCGGCCATCAACCGCTATGTGGAGATAACCGGTGATCTGACTGTGCTGGACGAGTCTGCTGGATTTCTGGAAGGCCGCGCTTTGAACAGTGGCGAAGAGTCCTATTACGACTTGCCAGGTGTATCGGATTTGCGCGAGCCACTTTATCGCCATTGTGTCCGCGCTATCGAGCACAGCCTGCGCCGTGGCAAGCACGGGCTGCCGTTGATGGGTAGCGGCGACTGGAATGACGGGATGAACCGTATCGGTTATCTCGGCCAAGGCGAAAGTGTGTGGCTGGGGTTCTTTACTTGCGACGTGCTCAAGCGTTTCGCAGCTGTCGCGCAACGCTACGGTGATGATGACTTTGCACAACGCTGTAACGAACACGCCAGGCAGCTCAGTGACAATCTGGAAAAAGCTGCGTGGGACGGCGCCTGGTATCGTCGAGCATGGTTTGATGACGGCCAGCTACTGGGCTCATCAATCAACGATGATTGCCGCACAGACTCCATTGCCCAGAGCTGGTCAGTCCTGTCTGGTGTCTGCTCGGCAAAACATAAGCGCCTGGCAATGCGTGCGCTGGATCTGCATCTGGTAAAACCCGAGATTCGCGCCATCCTGCTGCTCGACCCTCCATTCGACAAAGGCGAACAAGACCCCGGTTATATCAAGGGTTATGTGCCAGGTGTCCGAGAGAACGGCGGACAGTACACCTACGCCGCCATCTGGGCAGCTATGGCGTTTGCTCAATTGGGCGATGCCCGGAAAGCTTGGGAGTTACTGAACTTGATCAACCCCGCCGGCCCTCTCAATATTGAGCCGTACAAAGTCGAGCCCTATGTGATGGCCGCCGATGTTTACGCTAAACAGCCCCACGCAGGACGCGGCGGCTGGACGTGGTATACAGGCTCGGCAGGATGGATGTACCGACTGGGGGTGGAGTCACTATTAGGTCTGCAACGCAGCGGAAACACGCTCAAAATCGAGCCTTTGATCCCGCAGGACTGGCCCGGTTTTACCCTGACTTACCGATTCGGCTTGACCCACTACCATTTCGAAGTCACCCAAGGCGTTACCGGCTCCACCTCAATGACGCTGGACGACCGGCGCATCGAAGACGGTGCGCTGGTGCTGATCGATGACCACATCGAACACCGGGTTCACGTTCAGTGTCGTGCACGCTTGCCAGGGCTGCTGGAGCACGAATATGCGAAAGCGGGAGATGAGTAGAAACGCCAAGCTCAGTATCTCCAGAACACTGGCGTTACAAGCACCAGCACCGTCAGAATTTCCAGCCTTCCAAGGAGCATTCCAACGGTCAATAGCCATTTTGCGGAGTCAGGTAATGATGAAAAATTACCTGCTGGCCCAATGATCGTGCCAAGCCCTGGCCCTACGTTACACACCGCCGTAGCGGCGCCGCTCAATGCTGTTGTCCAGTCAAGTCCAATCAGAGCCAGACCCAGGGCAATAGCGGCAATCGTGATCGTGAAGAAAAACGAAAAGGTCAAAAGTGAGCGCACGATCTCCTCATCAATCGGATGGCCGTTGTACTTTTTCTGAATCACTGCCCGTGGATGAATCAGTTGTTTCAAGCTACTGACCAGTAACGCGGCAGCCACCTGGAAACGAAAAATCTTGAGACCACCGGCCGTGGAGCCTGAACATCCACCGACGAAGGTCAGATAGAAAAAGAGCAGGACGGCGAAGCTACCCCATAAGGTGTAATCGCCTACCGCAACACCGGTGGTCGTGACGACCGAGGTCACATTGACTGCCACGATACGAAACGCATCCCACCATCCGTAATCACTGTGAAAGCACAGCCAGGTCCCCACCGCCAGCCAGGTAACGATCAAGAACCCGATAAATCCGCGCACCTGATGATCTTTCAATAGCGCACGTCGATGACCACGCAATGTCGCGACATACAAGGTAAAGGGCAGACTGCCCAGAATCATGATCACCACCGCTACCCAATGAATAGCTGGCTGTGTCCAATGCCCAAGTGACGCGTCCGAGGTTGAGAATCCCCCGGTAGAGATCAACGACATGGCGTGGTTGACTGCTTCAAACGGCGTCATTCCGGCCATCCAGAGCGCCAGTGCTCCGGCGCCCGTTAGCCCCAGATAGAGGAAAAGGATGTACTTGGCTGCCACATGGGAGCGCGGGGTCACTTTCTCCGACCAGTCTGAAGACTCTGTCTGAAAAAGACGCATGCCGCCCACTCGCAATAGAGGAAGGATCGCCACGGCCATACCGATAAAGCCGATACCTCCCAACCAGTGCAACATCGAACGCCAGATCAACAATCCAGGAGAGGCTGCGTCCAAACCACTCAGTACCGTTGAACCGGTAGTTGTGATACCAGACATGGTTTCAAAAAAAGCGTCGGTGTAACTGATGTGGCTGATAAAGACCATCGGCAACGCAGCGAAGGTACACACCACCACCCAACTGCCGGTGGTCAGCAAGTACATATCTCGCGGACGAAGTTGCGCAGTATCGGGGCGCCCACGAGCGACCAATAACAGACCACAGATGAAGGTAATCAAACTGGACCAGAGAAAGGCTGGCAGATCGTCGCGGCGCTCATAGACCACCAACGTGATCATGGGAATAGCCATACTGACGGCCAACGTAATAAGAAAAATACCTAAGATGAAGCCAATGAGCCGTATTGCTGCGATCGACATAGAAGTAACCTGACAAATGTGCGCCACGCGATATCGGAGGCTACGCCTCCTGGGTCCGCAATTTCCAAGTGCGATCAGGAGGATCGCAATGCGTCGGCCTGATTCTCGCCTATTAAGGGGTACGTCCACCTCAAAACTTTATTCTCCCTCGGGTTTATTCGAAGATTGCGGCTAGGGTGACTGCTGAATGAACCATCCTTACTTATGAGAACCCAACCAAGGAAAGTCACCTCCCGTCTTTGCTGACCGAAACCTGAAACCACTGACTGATCACCCCACTATCAAAAGGTATGAAAAATGATCGCTCGCTGGCGCTGGCTGTTACAACAACTGACCAAACGGCTATGGTTCAGAGCCACGCTGTTTTCGCTGCTAGGCGTGGCAACAGCGTTGCTCGCCGTTGTCTTCAAAGACTACATTCCCGAATCATTGCCCGCCCGTATCGGCGCCGACGCTGTCGACAAGATCCTGGGCATCATCGCCTCAAGCATGCTCGCAGTGACCACTTTTTCGTTAAGCACGATGGTAACCGCCTACGGTGCAGCCAGCAGTGGCGTGACGCCCCGAGCCACCACACTGGTGATGGAAGACACCACCACGCAAAATGCCCTTGCCACCTTTATCGGCTCGTTTCTGTTTAGCCTGGTTGGAATCATTGCACTGAGTACAGGGGCCTACGGAACACAAGGAAGGGTTCTGCTATTTGCAGTGACGATAGCCGTGGTGATTCTGATTGTTTACACACTTCTGCGCTGGATCGATCACCTGTCCAAGCTCGGACGGGTGGGTGAAACCATTGATCGTGTCGAACAGGCGACAATCGACGCCATTAACAACAGGGTCCAATGGCCTCATTTGGGCGGTGCCGCTTATCCTGCCGAGTGGATGATTCCACCCTTGGCTCAAACAATCACAAGCCACCAAACCGGGTACGTCCAACACATCGACGTACACGCGTTAGGCGCCGTTGCAAAAGCAGACGAGATACAGGTTTTTCTGGACATCCTTCCGGGAACTTTTGTGCATCTGGGCATGCCGCTCGCCCGAACCGTGAGCTTGAACGCGGAGCGCGTAGACGAGTTGCACGCCAGCACCGAAAAAATCCTCGCCACGTTGACCATTGACGTACGCCGAACGTTTGAACACGATCCCCGGTTCGGGTTGTCGGTGCTGTCGGAAATCGCCTCTCGCGCCTTGTCGCCGGCAGTCAACGACCCAGGGACTGCCATTGACGTCATTGGCCGGGGGGTCAGAAGCCTCTCCTGCTGGGGTAAACCACAAGACCCCGCAGCGAAAATCGATGAAGACTGCGAGCAGGTTTACCTCCGCGGCCTGACTGTAGATGATCTGTTCGATGACTTTTTTGCGCCAATTGCCAGAGATGGCGCGAGCTTGCTCGAAGTAGACCTGCGCATGATGAAGGCGCTTGTCAGCCTGGCGCAGATAAACCCCGAGATGTTCAAGGATGCTTGTGCCAGGCACGCAGGCCTTCTACTCAAACGCTCAGACCTGTCGCTGACATTGGAGGAAAACAAACAAACACTCAGGGCAGCGGCTCGACAACTGATCCGCTAGTTCAATCTGGTTTTCGCGGGGCTGCGCCACTGTCCGGGGCGTGCAAAAAACCACGGGCCAATTGCTGATACAACTCAGGCCCCATCCTGGCACTGACCGCTTTGGCTATCAGCGCTACAGCCAACAGACTGATCACCATACCGTGGCTGTCGATCATCTCCATCACGATAATCGCTGACGTGATCGGCGACTGCGTTACAGCAGACAGAAAACCGACCATACACAGAGCAATCATCGGCTGTGCAGCCAGTCCGAAGAGTTCCGCGACGTTGGCTCCAATGGCCGCTCCTACCGCCAGGGAGGGGGCGAAAATGCCGCCGGGAATACCGGAAAAGTAAGTCACCACCGTCGCGAGAAAACGCGTAATGGGCGCATGCCATGGCAGGCCGATATCGGACGTGATGATCTGGGATGTGATCCCGTAACCACTGCCGAACGACATACCGCCACTGAGCCAACCGAGTATCGCCACGATCATTCCACATATACCGGCGAACCAGACGGGATGCACGCGGCGTCATTCCCAGACGACAAATCGATGATGGCGCTGCGGCCAAAGCAGCATCCGGCTGAACAACCCGCCCAGAAGACCGCAGCCAATACCGATCGCCAGCACCGGGACAACGATATCGAGTTGGATGTCTTGAACGTCGAAGTGACCGAAATAGTTGTAGTTGCCCTGCAAGGCAATCGCGACCATCCCCGACAAGATAATCGTGCTGAGCAAGACCCCGCTGGTTCGGGTTTCCAGCTTGCGCCCCAACTCCTCTACCGCAAAGGCCACACCTGCCAAAGGCGTGTTGAAGGCTGCAGCAATGCCCGCTGCGCCGCCGGCGAGGATCAAGTCTTCGCTGCGGATGATTCGTGCGTTGGGCAAGTAGCGGTGAAAAAAATGCATGATCGAGGCGGCGACCTGAACCGAAGGGCCTTCGCGTCCGGCCGAAAAACCACCGGTGAGTGCCAGGGTACCCAAGCCGATCTTGGCGAAGGCGATACGTAACGACACCAGCTTATCGACCGGCTTACCTTGGTGCGCCAGACGGGTAGCGGCGATAACCTGCGGGATCCCACTGCCCTGTGAGCCAACAAAAAAACGTGTGGTCAGCCACACCACCAGCATGCCCACCAGCGGTGTGTATACAAAGGGCAGCCAAGGCCGTTCGGCGGTCTGTTGGGCAAATTGCGTCAGTGCCAGGTCGGCCAGTCGGGCGAACATCACCACCAGCAGCCCCGCGAGAGTAGCGGCTACCCAAAGCGTGACTCGTGTACGCCAACGGATCGAGGCAAAACGACGGCGAATCAATAAAAGCGGTTTGATCACCCGAGTGGATTCCAGTTGAAGTTCAGCACTGTGGTAAGGGCAAGACTAACCGGATAAGTGATGAGCTCCAACCGGCACCGGCCAAATGATTCACCCGCAGCCCGCCGTGCACGTCAGCTTGCCAAGGTATTCCAGTGCAGAGATTGGCCAGCAACTCGCCACCTTTGCGTCGCTATCAACTACAAGTGGAGTCACTCTGCATACAGCCATAACAAGACGGAGAGTTTTCCATGCGAGTATACGCCGAAATCGTATTTTTGCATTACAAAATCAAGCAAGCATTTAAACGTGATATTGAAAGTTGGCTCGGATCATTTTTTAGATGCGCTACTTGATATACCATCAGTCTACCTAAGCTCACTGTTGAGTACTTGGGTTTTCACACCACGTCTAGCGTTGCATTTAATTCGCGACCAGATAAAGCGAAATCGGTGCCTGGTTGTAGACGACGTTTAGTTCAAAAGTAGAGGACGTGTGCCGCCACCAATATCTCAACACCAGACGAGTTGTAATTATGGCGTCGGTGCTAACGGCTGACGATAGCAGTTTCGTGCATTAAACATGTGGACCATGTACCTTCCCTGCTGGTCTTTGGCCAAGTTGCGAACGCCCTCAGACTCCTTCGGCGCCCTGTAATGTTCGATCATCAAGGCCTTGAGCTTTTCCCGATCAGGTTTACGTTGCCTATGGTGCTCATGCTGTGCTTAAAAGCTACCCGGTTGATCCCAAGGGCCCGGTTGCAGTTGTTACCGCCGTGCTGCTCGTCTAGCTCCTCTATCAACGAGAGTGATATTTGGTGTTCAAAAAACAGGAGAGCACTAGTCTTTTTTAGGATTTCGATATCCAAGTCCTTTTGTATCAGCAAGGCTTTGAGCCAACGCATCTCTCGCTGAACCGCGATATTCGCCTAGGCCCCACGGGGGTCGAACCCAAGCGCCCTTTACGAACCTGATAGCCCCAACGGCGCAACGTCGAAGGACCGATATCCAGACTTGCACTCGCCTCGGGGACCGACTCCTGCAGACAGCCTTCACTTTGAACTTAATTGATTAAGATTTACGCATATCCATACACCTCGGATTCGGGCGCCCTCATAGCGTCCGATTGAGATGCCCTAAATCTTTAGACGAGTTAATTTGTTGACCTATCGAGTATAGATCTCAGAGTGCACGGGAGAAGGAAACTACATCTGAATTAGGGCGAGACCATAGGCTATGGAACATGAGAGCATTCTGATCTGTAATTAACCGGAAAATATGCGAAATATTCTATAGTTTTTCCGGTCAATAGCGTGAATTAACCGGAATTCTTTATCTATCAAAGACTTACAGAGCTCCGGTTAATTACGGACGCTGACAAGTACCCAAAAATCGGAATTTGCCTCTAATTACCAGACTCACAGGAAACGCCCTCTCTAGTCGGCCGATAAGATCGAAGACGGCCTTCGTTTCCACCCTCGTCCTCATCATATCCAGAGGACGCTTCGAACCAAGCCCACGAACCGGCGTGCTCATCCAATCCATTGCTGCGGCGACATCGCTTTCAAACAAGGAAAGAGCTTCCTCAGAGACAGCTATCAATGCAACCAGCCGGTCGCTTTCTAGGGTGTTGAACCGTCCTACTTCCGCTCTGCGCGCCAACGTTGTAGGTGACATGCAAATATCTTTGGAAATAACCCCCCGCTGCACATGCAGAAGGTTCGCTATCCGGTCGAGGAGTTCAAAAGGAAGTCCTTCGCGAATTAGGTCATGAAGCCTAGTACCGCGTGACGGCAGCCCGAGGGTCATCCAAATGCTCTGTGGGATTTGGGGCCCTGGCTGGTATTCCTTGATCGATGACAGCACTTTCATCTCCATCTGAAAAACCTACAACTAAGCCGGGCCCGCTGGCCCGAATCAGCGACTTCTACATTGCCCTCTTCGTAGGTCTATCAGAATCACAGGTCAACGTGATTTCGAAGGGTAGCGTAGTCATCCTAGCTTAGGCGTCATTATTAAAACTTGAAGCGCCCTACGAGCCCCTTCAATTGACCAGAAATATCCGTCAGGCGACCCGATCCGGTGTGCGCCGAATGCGCAAACCTTTCGACCAACTGGGCATCGGCATGGATTTGTGCAATGTGTCGGTTAATATCTTCGGCCACCTGATGCTGCTCCTCTGCTGCCGTGGAGATCTGAGCGTTCTGGTCGCGAATCGAGTCCACCGAGTCGCGGATCTTGTCGAAACTGTCGCGCGCCTGCTGGATACATTCAACGCTGGTTTGCGACACCTCCAGGCTCCGTTGCATCTGCTGGGTGACCTCCTCAGTTCGCCGCGCGAAGTTGCCGAGCAAGCTGTCGATCTCGCCGGTTGAGTCTGCAGTGCGCCGCGCCAAGGCGCGTACTTCGTCGGCCACCACCGCAAATCCACGGCCCTGGTCGCCGGCGCGCGCCGCTTCAATGGCGGCATTGAGGGCCAACAGATTGGTCTGTTCAGCGATCGAACGAATGGTATCGAGAATGGTGTTGATGTTCTTACTGTCCTGCTCGAGCATCTGCATGGTACCTGCCGACTGCTGCAGGTCGTCACTCAATTTAAGAACACTCCCCGTGGCCTCACCAATGTGCCGTTGCCCGTCGTGCACCTCTCGATAACCGACGTCCGCGCTGGAAGCGGCATGACTGCAAGAGCGGGCCACTTCGTTAGAGGTAGCGACCATCTCGTTGAAAGCTGTGCTCACCAACTCAACTGCTTCGCGCTGGCGCACTGCGGCGTTGTTCATGTTACTGGCCACTTGACTGGTGTCCGCAGCGACCTCTTGCAAATCGGAGGAAGCGCTGCCGATGCGCCGCATCAGTTGCGCGATCATGCCAAGGAACTGGTTGAACCAACCAGCCAAAGTGGCGGTTTCGTCCTTGCCCCGCACTTCCAGTTCGCGGGTCAGGTCGCCCTCCCCTTCGGCGATTTCCTGCAGGCCATCGGCAACACCGCGAATCGGTCTAACGATCACGCCGGCGAAGCTCGCGCCGACGATGGCGAAGATGATTGCCAACACGGCGGCGATCAGTGCGATCAACCCTGTCAGGCTGGTGGCCTGAGCCATGACTTCGTCGCGTTTGATCAGCCCGATGAAGCGCCAGCCCAGGCTTTCGGAACTGACAACATTGACCATGTATGGCACGCCATCGATCTCGACCTGGGTCACGCCATCGCCACTCTTTGCCAGCTCGGTATAGCCGGGGCCCAGATCGGCCAGGGGCTTGAAACTGTTTTTGGCATTTGCCGGATCGACCAGAACGTTGCCGTTGGCTTCGACCATCATTAGGTACCCGCTGTCGCCCAGCTTGATGGTTTTAACTAGTTCAGTCAGTTGCTTGAGCGAGACGTCAACGCCGACGACACCCACCGGGTTGCCGCTGGAGTCGGCGAAAGCGCGAACCGTGCTGACCAGCACCATGTCATCCGGCGCCCAGTAGTAAGCGCCCGTGCGCACGGTTGAGCCTGGCGCGGCCGCCATGGCGGTCTTGTACCAAGGACGTACTCGGGGGTCGTAGCTGGCCATTTTCGGGTCGTCGGGCCAACCGGCAAAGCCGCCGTCGTTGAGCCCCAGGGAAATGGACGCGGTGGTCGGATGGGTCTCGGCAAATCGATCGAAAATAGCCTGGAGCCGCTGATCGGCTTCGGTCACAGGCGTTTGCTCAGCATTGGCAGCGGTATAGTTTTTCAATCCCTTGACGGTGGCGATCCGAGGATCTTTGGCAAGGTATTCGACGTTTTGGCGGATGCTGTCAAAGAACTGCTTCATACTGTTATCGATCTGGCGAATTTCACGACCGCTGCTATCCAGGAAATTGGCTTGTGCCGCGCTCCGCAAGTTCAATACGACAAGCACCGCGACCAGAATCACCGGAAGGCAGGCGATGGCGGCAAATACCCATGTCAGCTTCTGTTTGATGTTCATGACTTCTCCAGCGGGTATTTATAAGGAGTTAGGGCGAGCCGATGGAACGGATAAACCGACTGAAATCAGAACAGCGCCCACGACGACTGCCACGAAATCTGCAGGGCAGCGTCCGTAGATAAAAATCAGTGTTTATTTTCCTGACAGGCAGGTTCTCGCCCGTTACTCCGACGGAGATGGGCGAGAAGGTTCTTGCACCGCTACTCAGCTCAGAAACGCCCTGGAGCAAAGGGTGCCGGATCCACCACAGGCGTCTCGCCCATCATCAATTCTGCGAGCAGTCGACCGCTGACCGGGCCTAGCGTAAACCCCTGATGGGCATGGCCGAAATTGAACCAGAGCCCTTTATGCAAGGGCGCCGCGCCGATCACCGGCTTCATGTCTACCGTGCAGGGTCGGGCGCCGCTCCATGGCGTGCGCTCCACCTGGGGGCCTAACGCTAATACCTGCCGTGCGGCCCGCTCGGCCTTGGCCAACTGCACCGGTGTTGGCGGCGCACTTAGGCTGGCGAACTCTGCCCCCGTCGACAGGCGGATACCGCGCTTCATCGGCGCCAGCATGTAGCCTTGTTCGGTATCCAGCACCGGGCGGCTCAATGTCGCGCCATCGGCAAAGTGAGCGTGGTAACCACGCTTGACGAACAACGGAATGCGGTAACCCAACTCGCCAAGCAATTCGTGAGCCCAAGGGCCCAACGCCACGACCACCTGCGACGCGCCGATCGATCCAGAATCGGTGTCGACGCTCCAACCGGCTCCCGACTGACGCAACGATCGCGCATCGCCGCGCAAAATTTCTCCACCTTCACGCACGAACAGATCGGCATAACGCTGCACCAACTCACCCGGTTCAATGCAAGTCCAGGGTTGCAGCCAATGAATGCCCCCCACCAATGCATCGCTCAACGCAGGTTCCGCCAGTCTGAGCGCGACACCGTCCAGATGCTCGGACAACACGCCGTGTGCACTCACGCGTACCGCACGCTCCACCGCCTCATCGAATTGCTGTGGGCTACGAAAAGCCTGGATCCACCCTTTGCGCACGATCAGGTTTTGCGAACCGCTTTGCTCAATCAACTCCGAGTGCTCGCTGATCGAGTGCTCAATCAGCGTGCGAAAGGCATCTGCAATGGCCTGGTAATGCCTAGGCGCGGAGTTGGCCCAATACCTGACCAAGGCAGGCACGTATTCAGGCATCGCGCGCAGATGGTAATTGACGCCAATGTCACGCTTGGCTGCCACGTTTATCAGGCTGGCAAGATCCCTCGGGAACGCATAAGGCTCAATAGCCTCACGCTGAATGATGCCTGCGTTGCCGAACGACGTTTCACGCCCCGGCGAACCTTTGTCCACCAGCGTCACCGCGCAGCCACGGCGTTGCAAATGCAACGCCGTGCATACGCCGACAATGCCGGCCCCCAGTACCACCACTTGTTTTTCGTTCACGCTGCCTCCGAATCAAGCACGCTGTTGCGCGATGACACTGATCTCGACCAATGCATCGACCACAAGGCCGGCGCAGACGGTCGCGCGCACTGGCAGGTTGGTCGTGAAGAATGATGCATAAGCCCGATTGAATTCGGCGAAATTACTCCGGTCGGTCAGGTACACGGTAACGCTGACAACATCGTCCAGCGACAGCGATTCGGCTTCCAGCGTCTGGGCAATACGCGTCAAGGTCAAACGCGTTTGCGCTTCGATACCTTCAGGAAAGCTACCGTCCTCACCAAACGGCAATTCGCCAGACAAAAAAACCAGGCCCTGGCTGTGGCGGACTTTGGAAAAGGGCAGATTGCTAACGGTCATGGCAGTTCTCTCTTGGGTATTTCAAGGAGGCGCCCATCAACGAGCACCGGTTGTGAATCATCGATTCGACTTCAGCGGTTTTTACGGTAGGCCATTGAGTCATGCATACGCTTGAGCATGTGATCCCCCTCGCGGACACCGGACACCGGACACATAGATCAGGAGCGAACAGCTGCTTGAGATCATGTCGACTCGTTGCTTAATAGGTTCAGGAGGGGTGAAGTGTATGTTTTAGCCTGAAACACCAATCCTGTATATACAAGATCAAGCATTTACCATGCCGCTCGATCAAAAAATGCGCCATGAGCCTGAGGTAGAGCGACTTACCCTCCTCTCGCGATTAGGACATCTTAGGTGCCCCGATACTCAAGGTTTCGTTTTTCCCCACCAGGCATCATGGGTAACACTCCTAGCGCAACCATTGGTTACATAAGGTTAAAAGGCAGCGATCATCAGCCTGATCTACTTCGCTAGAAACAGGCCTGTACTGCGGAATCAAGAGCAGCTCAGACATTTTGGCCTGCATCTTGCCTGACTGGTATATACAGGCACATACAGATGTCTGCTGCGTAATCATCCTGCTCCCCAAGGATGTTACTCATGAATGTACTGATACCGCTCAGACCCATTCAACTACCAGCCGTACGAGATCAGACATAACGCCGAATAGCCGCGCCTGCAGCAATTCCTGCAGAACTGCCTAGATCGTAATGCCTTCCAGCAAGACACTAATGAGGTTAACCCTGTATGAATGCCAATGACTTGAACCTGCTTGCCCGCGCAGAAGTGCGCGAATTGGCCAGTTACAACGCCGGCCTCGCCTCGGATGCTGTGCGCAAGCGTTTCGGCCTGACTCGCGTCGCCAAACTAGGCAGCAACGAAAACCCGATGGGCACAGCACCCACCGTTAGCGCCGCAACGGCTCGAGCTTGCAGCGAAATTGCGCTATACCCCGATACTGGCTGCCAGGCATTACGCTCTGCACTCTCGAAAAAGCTCGACGTACCCGAGAATCAATTGGTGTTCGGCAACGGCTCGGAAGATTTGCTGAGCGTCATCAGCCGGGTGTTTTTAGACCACGATGACGAAGTAGTTACCGTGGTGCCATCTTTCGGGTTGCACTTCATATACCCAATGGCCGCCGGTGCCCGGGTGGTAGGTGTTCCCATGACCGACAGAGGCACCTTCGACGTAGCGGCAATGATCGCTGCACTCACCCCCCACACCCATGTGCTGATGTTTTCATGCCCGTCAAATCCGGTCGGCTGCACCTTAAGCGCCGACGAGTTGCAGCAGCTGCTCGACGCATTGCCCTCGAAGTGTCTGCTGGTGTTTGATGAGGCCTATTACGAATACGCGCAATGGGAGGCCGAGTACCCGGATTGCCTCGGCTTGATTCAGGCCAGCGGCAAACCGTTCATCCTTCTGCGGACTTTCTCCAAGGCTTATTCCCTGGCAGGTTTGCGCATCGGCTACGGTATCGTCAGCGATCCACTGCTGGCAGATCTGATTAACCGCCTGCGCACCCCGTTCAACGTCAACAGCGTGGCACAAGCTGCAGCGATTGCGGCGCTGGCAGATGATGGTCATCTAAACGCCTGTCTATCCCATGTCTCCAGCGAGCGCCGGCGGCTGGAAGTGGCGCTGCACGAGCAAGGCATTACGACCGCACCGTCCTTGGCCAACTTCCTGTTTTTTAGCACGCCTTATCCGGCCGAAGTAATCAACCAAGCACTGCTGCGTGAAGGGGTTATCATCAAACCGTGGCGCGAAGTTGGATACACTGAGTACTTGCGCGTCTCTGTCGGAAGCTGTGAGGATAACGACCTTTTCCTCCAAGCACTGGCAAACGTCCTTGCCGCACTAGAAACACGGAATGACTAATGATCAAAAATGCACCACAAGCGCTCTACCGGCGTGCAAAGGATTATGTGCAAGACCAACTTCGCGCGGGCGTTTGGAAACCTGGTGACCTGATTTCTTCAGAAAACCAACTGGTGCAAGAACTGGGCATTTCGCGCATGACCGTCAACCGGGCCTTACGCGAACTGACCGAAGAAGGTCATCTGGTCAGGATTTCAGGCGTTGGCACGTTCGTAGCCGAAAGCAAACCGCAATCAAACTTGCTGCGTATCACCAACATTGCCGACGAAATCCTCGCCCGAGGTCACAGTTACACCTGCCGTGTCCTGCACCTGGGGCGCGAATCGGCCTCAATGCCGGTGGCGTCCGCATTGGGCTTGACCACCGGTTCTTCAGTTTTTCATCTGGTCTGTGTTCACAGCGAAGAAGGCGTGCCCGTGCAACTCGAGGATCGTTACGTCAATCCCGAGCTGGTGCCAGAATTTCTGAAGCAAGACTTTGGCGAGCACCTGCAACCGGCAAAGTACCTGTTGCGGGTCATCAAGCCCGACGAGATGGAACACATCGTCGAAGCCTGTCACCCCAGCAACGAAGAAAGCAAACACATGCAAATCGATGCTAATGAACCTTGCCTCGTGCTCATACGCCGAACCTGGAGTCAGAGCAAAATCGTCACCTATGTACGTTTAGTACACCCGTCCTCACGCTATCGCCTAGGCAGTCGCCTGCCAGTAAATGGGGCGCATAGAGACAGTTGAGGCCTGAAGGCACTTGATGAATTGAACCATCATGATTTGGGATGAACACGTCATTCCCGCAGCTTCGTTTGAGCCAAGGTATCAACGCCGAATCTCAGGAGTTGCTCCCCGCGACTTCAGGCTTCCTGCTATTTTTTTGCTTGTTCACCGGCTGCTTCATGCTGCGTCCGATCCGCGAATCCACGGGCATAACGGCGGGCGTGGAGAGTTTGCAATGGCTGCCCGCTGATACGCTGGCATGAGATCGGCGGTGCAGGACGCCCCAGCGCCACTTCGATGGATATTCTGAGCAATCCTGTACCCGCAACCCTTTCAGCGGCTTGACGCGAGTCCTGAAGTCGCCCTACCTACTCGGTATATCCAGCTCTGTGGTGCTGCTCGCAACTATCACGACATTTCTTTACTTAGAACAAGCACGTTTGGTGGCCGAGCTTTTTCCTGATCGTCTGGCTCAGATTCGCGTATTAGGAATCATCGACTTCATTGTCCAGGCTGGCGCCATATTCTCGCAGCTATTCCTGACAGGCCGCTTGGCGGAGAGGTTGGGGGTGCGCATGCTTCTCGCGATCGTGCCGCTGCTGATGTGCATCGGCCTGATTGGGCTCGCGCTGGCACCAAGTTTTATCATCCTCGCTGCCCAAATGGCCGTGCGCCGCATCGGCGAATATGCCTTCGCCCGTCCGGGTCGGGAGATGCTCTTCGCGCCACTCGACGCCGAGAGTAAATACAAGGCCAAAAGCGTCATCGGTACCGTCGTTTATCGCGCAGGCGATGCCATTTAGCGGGGGCAAAAGTGCGCTTGACATGTTGGGCCAAGGTGGCGGCCTGCTTGCGGTTGTCGGTACAGCGTGCGCATTGCTCTGGGGCCGCCTGGGATGGAGGCTTGGCAAGCAGGCAGATGAATCGAATGCTAAGAGCTCCGATTACGCTGCCGGACACTCCGACGCAAAGCTTGCCGGTGGAACGGGCGGGCGTTTAGAGATCCTGTAACAGCGCTTCAGCGAAAATGCGGCCGTCATAGGCATCGCGCTGAGACTCAAAATCTCAGGCCATGGCTGTCGTGAATTTTCATGTACTACAAACGCAAAAAAGCTCCACAGCTACAACGACTGTCTGTCGCCAATAGCTGTAGAGCAAAAAACTGCATAAACACTGTAGCTAATGTGCGGGATTACTCGACCAATTCAGCTCACCCGAGACAAGGGCCAAAGGCCCCTCCCCCCGATTACAAGCTAGGCAGCAACTTCGGCAACACCAGTTCGTTCAAGCAACGGGAAGCCAACAGCTCGCTCGCCGCATTGATATCCGGCGCGAAGAAGCGATCTTTCTCGTAGTAGGCCACTTTGCTGCGCAGACTGGTGCGGGCAAGCTCCAGCTTCTCCGAAGTCTTCAGACCTTCGCGCAAGTCTAGGCCCTGGCAGGCCGCTAGCCACTCTACAGCGAGCACGCCACGGGTGTTTTCAGCCATTTCCCACAACCGCTTGCCGGCTGCTGGAGCCATGGACACGTGGTCTTCCTGATTCGCGGAAGTCGGCAGGCTATCTACCGAATGCGGATGCGCCAGTGCCTTGTTCTCACTTGCCAGCGCCGCTGCGGTAACTTGGGAGATCATGAAACCGGAGTTCACGCCGCCATTAGCCACCAGGAACGGCGGCAGTTGCGACATATGCTTGTCCATCATCAGCGAAATGCGACGCTCGCTCAGGGAACCGATTTCAGCGATGGCCAGTGCCATGTTGTCAGCAGCCATGGCTACAGGCTCGGCGTGGAAGTTACCACCGGAGATCACATCGCCTTCGGCAGCGAAGACCAACGGGTTGTCGGAGACGGCGTTAGCTTCGACGACCAACACTTCGGCGGCTTGACGGAACTGGGTCAGACACGCGCCCATGACTTGCGGCTGGCAACGCAGGGAGTACGGATCCTGAACCTTGCCGCAGTTCTGGTGCGAGTCAGAGACTTCACTGCGCTCGCCCAGCAAGTCACGGTAAGCGCTAGCGGTGTCGATCTGGCTTTTTTGTCCACGAGCGGCGTGGATGCGAGCGTCGAACGGCGAGCGCGAGCCCAAGACTGCTTCAACTGTCAAACCACCAATGGCCAGTGCGCCAGCGAACAGATCTTCGCCCTCGAACAAACCACGCAATGCGTATGCGGTAGACACCTGCGTACCGTTGAGCAACGCCAGACCTTCTTTGGCAGCCAGTGTCAGTGGAGTCAGACCGGCGATTTTCAGCGCCTCGGTCGCCTCCAGCCATTCGCCTTTGTAGCGGGCCTTGCCTTCGCCCAGCAGCACCAGCGACATGTGGGCCAAAGGCGCCAGGTCGCCGGATGCGCCGACCGAACCTTTCAACGGAATGTGCGGATAAACCTCGGCGTTGATCAATGCGATCAGCGCTTCAATAACGGCGCGGCGAATGCCGGAGAAGCCACGGCTCAGGCTGTTGACCTTGAGCACCATAACCAGTCGGACAAGCGCATCGCTGATCGGCTCACCAACACCGGCAGCGTGGGACAGAACCAACGAGCGCTGGAGGTTTTCCAAGTCGTCGGTGGCGATGCGGGTCGAGGCCAGCAGGCCGAAACCGGTATTGATACCGTAGGCGGTGCGGTTCTCGGCGAGGATCTGTTCCACGCAGGCAACGCTGGCTTCAATCTGGGCCGAAGCGCTGTTGTCGAGGGTAATTTTCACCGGGTGCTGGTAGACATCACGCAGTTGGGCAAGGCTCAGTTGGCCTGGGATAATGTTGAGTGTGTTCATGCTTTGGCTCCTTTAACAGGGGTGATCATTGGCAGGTTCAAGCCTTGCTCTTTGGCGCAATCTATTGCGATCTGGTAACCCGCATCGGCGTGACGCATGACGCCGGTCGCCGGGTCGTTGTGCAGTACGCGAGCGATACGCTCGGCCGCTTCGTCCGTACCGTCGCAGACAATCACCATGCCCGAGTGCTGGGAGAAGCCCATGCCGACGCCGCCGCCGTGGTGCAGGGAAACCCAGGTCGCGCCGCTCGCGGTGTTGAGCAGAGCGTTGAGCAGTGGCCAGTCGGACACGGCATCGGAACCGTCTTGCATCGATTCGGTTTCGCGGTTCGGGCTGGCCACAGAGCCGGAATCCAGGTGGTCGCGACCGATGACGATTGGCGCCGACAATTCACCGCTGCGCACCATTTCGTTGAATGCCAGGCCCAGCTTGGCGCGCAGGCCCAGGCCAACCCAGCAGATACGCGCCGGCAGACCTTGGAAGCTGATGCGCTCGCGGGCCATGTCCAGCCAGTTGTGCAGGTGGGCGTCGTCCGGGATCAGTTCTTTGACTTTGGCGTCGGTCTTGTAGATGTCTTCTGCGTTGCCCGACAGTGCAGCCCAACGGAACGGGCCGATGCCACGACAGAACAGCGGACGGATGTAAGCCGGTACGAAGCCAGGGAAGTCGAATGCGTTTTCCACGCCTTCTTCCTGGGCCATCTGACGGATGTTGTTGCCGTAGTCGAAGGTCGGAATGCCCATTTTCTGGAATTCGAGCATCGCTTTAACGTGCACGGCCATCGACTGCTTGGCGGCCTTCACAACAGCAGCCGGCTCGGTCTTGGCGCGAGCGCGGTACTCTTCCCAACTCCAGCCGGCTGGCAAATAACCGTTGAGCGGGTCGTGGGCGCTGGTCTGGTCGGTGACCATGTCCGGACGCACGCCGCGCTTGACCAGTTCCGGAAGGATTTCAGCCGCGTTGCCCAGCAGCGCGATGGAGATCGCTTTGCCTTCTTTGGTGTATTTGGCGATGCGGGCCAGTGCGTCGTCGAGGTCTTTGGCTTGCTCGTCGACGTAACGGCTGTTCAGACGGAAGTCGATGCTGACTTGCTGGCATTCGATGTTCAGCGAGCAAGCGCCGGCCAGGGTCGCGGCTAGCGGCTGGGCACCGCCCATACCGCCGAGGCCTGCGGTCAGCACCCAACGACCCTTGAGGTCATCGTTATAGTGCTGGCGACCGGCTTCGACGAAGGTTTCGTAGGTGCCTTGGACGATGCCCTGGCTGCCGATGTAGATCCAGCTGCCGGCGGTCATCTGGCCGTACATGGCCAGGCCCTTGGCGTCGAGTTCGTTGAAGTGTTCCCAGCTCGCCCAGTGCGGCACCAGGTTGGAGTTGGCGATCAGCACGCGCGGAGCGTTGCTGTGGGTCTTGAACACGCCGACCGGCTTGCCGGATTGCACCAACAGGGTCTCGTCGTCGTTCAGATTGGTCAGGCTCTCGACGATCTTGTCGTAGCACTCCCAGTTACGCGCCGCACGACCGATACCACCGTAAACCACCAGTTCTTTAGGGTTCTCGGCCACTTCCGGGTCGAGGTTGTTCATCAACATGCGCAGTGGAGCTTCAGTCAGCCAGCTTTTGGCCGTCAGCTTATTACCACGCGCTGCGCGGATTTCGACATTACGGAAATGGGATGGCTTGCTCACCGGTAAATCCTCTCGAAATGACTTTCTCAGCCTATTTATTGGTTTAGTGCTACACATCGCATATAAATATAATCATGTATATACAACCATAATCAAGCAAAATTTTGCTCACCTCTAATTTGTCTTTTGTGACTCGTTCATCCAGCGGAGTTGTGCCTATTGCAGATCAAGGGCAAGGCTATTTGAAGAGATGGTTAAGACAGCGTAGTGATGGGATTCAGCAATTCGACAGTCCTGCGCTGTCGCAGGTTACTGCAGGCAATCGAGGCGTGCGGCCCCATGAGCGCGACAGGCTCAGCCCCAAGTTATGCACCGAATCGCCCCTCCAGACGGTGCCGTGAACCTGGCAGAATCAGGCGCGCGGACGTGACAGACTGATAGCCAGACCAAGTCCGCCGACGAATCAACAAGCACGCATCATGAGGCGTGATCTGCAACAGCCTGCACTCCTCCTCGTCGGCCAGGATCGCCTCGACCACATGCTCACCTTCAGTCAGAGGAGCGACCTTGGAAAGATAGGCATAGGGCGTCTGCATCACGAAATTCTGCCGCAGATAATCCGGAGCCACTGCCGCGTTCACGTAGCGATCCTCCAATTGCACCGCCACATCATTCTCGTAATGCACGATCAGGGAATGAAACACCCGCTGTCCTTCGCGCATGTCCAGCGACAAAGCTTGGCCCGCGCTAGCCCCCTCCTCGCACAGGAGAATCACCTCGCAGTGGTGGCGATGCTCACGTTCGCTGATCTCGTCGGCAATGTTGGTGACGGCAAACAATGCCGATTGACCTTTCCGTTCGGCTACGAACGTCCCTACCCCTTGCATGCGCACTAACACACCGTCGGCGGTGAGTTCTCTAAGGGCGCGACTTATGGTCATGCGACTCAATCCCAGCTCTTGAGCCAGTTCAATCTCCGAAGGTATCCGTTCGTGAGCTGACCAGGTGCCACTCAAGATCAGCTGGGTGATCATCTGTTTGACTTGCGCATAGTGTGGCGCGGGGGGATCACTGAGCTGATCTACCCACGAAGGAAAATTTCGGAATTGCTTCGGCACGTTGCTCTCCTCGTCAAGCTGTACAGCGGCCTACTCCCACCGCAAACGCACGACCGAGTGGGCAGAGCGCGTGCGAAGGAGCATCTGAGCGACCGAACAGTCGCTCGACGGCATTCCGGTTACTTCAGGTTGCCACTGAGGAACTGCTGAAGGCGCTCGCTTTTGGGATTGCCCAGGACATCTTCAGGGAAACCTTGCTCTTCCACGAGCCCTTGATGGAGGAACAAAACCTGGTTCGACACCTTGCGCGCGAAGCTCATCTCATGGGTCACCATGATCATGGTTCGGCCTTCTTCGGCCAGACCCTGGATAACCTTAAGCACCTCGCCCACCAACTCCGGATCCAGCGCCGAAGTCGGCTCGTCGAACAACATGATCTCCGGCTCCATGGCCAGAGCCCGGGCAATAGCAACCCGCTGTTGCTGCCCGCCGGAGAGAAAGGCCGGGTATTGATCGGCGACGCGGGACGGCAAACCTACCTTGTCCAGGTAACGCCGGGCCCGCTCCTCTGCATCCCTCTTACTGACACCCAGTACTCGGCGCGGGGCCATCGTGATGTTGTCGAGCACAGTCATGTGGCTCCACAGGTTAAAATGCTGAAACACCATCGCAAGGCGCGTGCGCAGACGCTGTAGTTCATCAGCGTCGGCCACATGCATGCCGTGGCGGTCATGGATCATGCGAATTGGCTGGTTATCCAGGCCCATGGCACCGTCGTTGGGCGTTTCCAGAAAGTTGATACAACGCAAGAAGGTGCTCTTGCCCGATCCACTAGCGCCGATCAGGCTGATCACATCGCCTGTCTTGGCATTGAGCGAAACGCCCTTGAGCACTTCGTGGTTGCCATAGCTTTTATGCAGGTTTTCAACGGTCAATTTGTACATGTTCAAACATCCTGAATTAATGAGCCGGGCCGAGGAAAGACAGCCAACGGCGTTCAGCCAAACGGAACAGGCCAACCAGAGAGAAAGTGACTGCGAGGTAAATCGCGGCGGCGATACCGAACGACTGGAAAGTCAGGAACGTTGCCGAGTTGGCATCCCGGGCGACCTTGAGAATGTCCGGCACAGTGGCGGTGAACGCGACGGTGGTCGAGTGCAGCATCAGTATTACTTCGTTGCTGTAGTTCGGCAGCGAGCGGCGCAGTGCAGACGGCATGATGATGTAGGCATATAACTTCCAGCCGCGCAGTCCGAAAGCCTTGGCTGCTTCGACCTCACCGTGATTCATGTTACGGATCGCCCCAGCGAAGATTTCTGTGGTGTACGCGCAAGTGTTCAGGGCGAAGGCCAGGATGGTGCAGTTCAATGCATCGCGGAAGAATGCGTCGAGCATGGGCTGGGATCGCACTGCTGCGATACTGTAAATGCCGGTGTAGCAGATCAGTAGCTGTATATACAGAGGCGTGCCACGGAACAAATAGGTATAGAACTGCACCGGCCAGCGCACCCAAACGTTGGTCGAAACCCTGGCAATCGACAACGGAACCGACATCACGAAACCGAAGAAGAGCGAGGCACTGAGCAGCCACAGCGTCATCGCCAACCCGGTGATGTGGTAGCCATCGTTATAGAGGAAGGGTTTCCAGTATTCCTGCAGTAGCTCGATCATCGCACGGCCTCCCGAGTGCCTGCGGCGTAGAAGATTTCCAGCCGGCGCAAGACGTAGTTCGATGCGGTGGTGATAACCAGATAAATCAAGGCAGCCAGCACCAGGATAAAGAACAGTTGATAGGAGCTCTTGCCCGCGTCCTGAGCCACCTTGACCAAGTCGGCCAGACCAATGATCGAGACCAGAGCGGTGGCCTTGAGAATGACCATCCAGTTATTGCCAATACCCGGCAAAGCAAAACGCATCATTTGCGGGAACAGCACGAAGCGGAAACGCTGGGCACGGGTCAGGCCGTAAGAAGTGGCTGCCTCCATCTGGCCACGGGGCACAGCGAGGATCGCGCCACGGAAAGTCTCGGTGAAATACGCCCCATAGATAAAGCCTAGAGTTATCACACCGGCACTGAATGGATTGATCTCAATGTAATCCCAACCCATGGCTGCGGTCAGATTGGTCAGCCAGGTTTGCAGGCTGTAGAAGATCAGCAGCATCAGAACCAGATCCGGCACTCCACGGATCAGCGTGGTGTAAGCCTGCGCGGGGACGCGCAACAGTGCCGACTTTGAAAGCTTGGCACTGGCACCGACCAGGCCCAAGACCACGCTTAGCAGCAAGCAAAGGAAGGATAACTTGACAGTCATCCAGGAGCCTTGCAGCAACAGTGGGCCGAAGCCCTTGAGACTGAAGCCTGACAGCCCCAGCATCTGCAATATGTTTTCTAACATTGGGGAGCCCTTCGTAAATCAGGAAAACGCCCATCCGCGAATGGGCGCAGCGTCGTTATTTGCCGCTGTAAATATTCTGATCACCGAAGTGTTTCTTTTGGATGGCCGCGTAGGTGCCGTCGTCGTGCAGCGCCTTTATACCTTTGTCCACCAGGGTTTTGAGCTCGGCGTTGCCTTTGAGGAGACCCATCGCTGTTTTCGCTGGCAGCAGCTCGTGATCGACTGGCTTACTGACTTCAAAGTCGGCGCCTTGCGGGGACTTCAGGAAACCCATTTCAGCTTGCAGCATGTTCTGAATTGAGGCGTCGAGGCGACCAGTCACCAAGTCAGAATAAACTTGGTCTTGATTGGAATAGGCCTGGGTCTTGATCCCGGCCTTGTTCAGCACGGCCTTGGCGTAGGCCTCCTCGGTGGTGCCTTGTTCATAGCCCACGGTCTTGCCAGCCAGCGTCTTGATGTCTTCGCTTAGGCCAGAGCCCTTCTTGAACACGAACGACGTGGGCACCGAAAACAATTCGCTGGAGAAATCGATGACTTTTTCCCGCGATGAGGTCACGGTCATGGCAGAAATCACGCCGTCGAATTTGTTGGCCTTCAGGCCGGGGATCATGCCGTCGAAATCGCTTTCTACCCACTTGCACTTGACCTTCAGTTCAGCGCAAATCGCGTTACCCAGATCAATATCAAAGCCCACCAGGCTACCGTCGGCGGCCTTGGATTCGAAGGGCGCATAAGAGGGGTCGACACCAAAGCGCAACTCCTTGTACTCCTTGGCCAGGGCAGAGCCAGCAGCCACGCATAGAGCCAATACTGAAAGGGTCAAAATAGATTTTTTCATTGTTTTTATTCCTAAGAACCAACAGAAGCGCTTGTGGCGCACGAGTACAGTTATGGAGCACGTGTGTCGTTAAAAAGAACACACACAGACCCCAATTCGCGGATAAGCGTGTCGAGACGCGTGGTCGACTCTAACGCGCAAATACATACTTGTACAGACAGGCATAGGCAATCAATCAGCCATTTATCTGGCCGACTGCTTCAGGAAGCATGAGGAAGGCTGGATGGTGCCGGGAATACTGCTGGTTGAAGCGTTTGCGACACGAGCATAGCCTGACAGTCATCTGTCCCTGTGCGCCCATTCACTGGCAGGCGACTGCCCTGTTGATAGCGAGTGAACGGATCAACTGTAGTGGTCTAATGAAACCGGACACCCATTTAGGCGACAGGCCCCCCAGTCAAAGCGTCAGCCGGCTACCGCAGCGGTGACAAATCACCTTATATCTACGGCTATCTCAACCGCATTAAGGCCGGCGCAGCGAACTTCGCCTGCAGGGCATCGAAGGACTCTATAGATCTCCGAAATCACCTGCATCGTTGCGTCTTCGATCGTTCCTTCATTACGGCATAAAACCCAGCCGTGATCTGCAATCGCTCGCTCGAACGCCATGGTACAAGCGACATGTTCTTCCAGCTTATGGATCACAGTACTGCTCAGCCCGCGCCGTCGTGCCGCTGCCCTCGCCCATGAAATATCAGGGGCGGTGACAACCCCGATATGCAGGTCTGGCACTCGCACATTTCGATCAATGTTTAACTGTAGAATCTCTGCAAACGGGATTAGCAGGCGAAACGCGGCATCAGATGGGTACCAGCGATCGATCAAGATGATGCTGCCTGGTGGCTGTTTAGCCAGCACGTGCTGGGAAATCCAGGTACGGCTATCAGCAAAGCGCTCACAAACCCCCAACTCCAAATCCCGGTTGGGATTTCTGACGAGCTTGTTAACGAGGGCCATTGTTTCACCCCTATAGGGATCGCTTTTTTTCTCGCACAGTCGGATCACCTTTTTGTTGTCTGCCCTCAATACTTTCGTAACGGCCTCCAACAGTGTGGTTTTGCCGGTTCCCTTGGGCCCATCTAGAGAAACAAACAGCGGACGATTCATTCTTCACATAACGATTGATATACGGTTTTTTTTGCCCGGTTCATTCGCTGGAACCGCTTGGCGCGACTACGCGAATCGAATGGAGGGCCCTTATGAACAGACATTGATGAGCACTCTAACCTGATTTCTGGCTAACGGGTCTCAAAATCCAGGGTTACAGCCGCTTATGAACATCGGTCATCGCCCATATGTTCAATCATGTGTCTGCATGGAACTTTGCCGGCAGTTGTTTGCGAATGCTCAAGCGCTCCGAACTAATTCCTTGGTTTTTTGGCAACTGATTCTTGGATACAAGCCCTACGCCACCATTACGCGTTGAGGCTCAAGCGTTGGGTTGAGCGGCTGGAGGCGAACAAAGACCATGTGACCGCCTGACGCGCGTGGTGTTTGTATATGACGGCGTGCGCACTCGGGTTCGAACCTGGTGACCTTGGGGCCTACCTAATAATGTCGAGTAAACGTGCAAGGCAGCTTTTTAGCCCTTCCCTTGACGCGAAATCATCTAATGGCGAAGGAAAAAAAGGCTGCAGGAGCAGCCTCAAGGATGGGGGGGCAGAGATGACTTAGCATCACTCATGTTCTTTTATAGGACGTAGCTTTGTCGGCTAAGCAACAAGATCAATCGACTACATGGAATCTGGGTAGCTTCCATTTCCAACGAATGGCGGCAATACGGCTGACAAAAACGAACGTAATGGCGATTGCAGACGCTACTTCAAGTGACATCTGCAAATCCAGCAGCGTGATGTAGGCGACGGCCCCCAAAATACTGATGGATGCATAAACCTCACGTTTAAACACCAACGGTATTTCGTTACACAACACATCTCGCATCACACCCCCTGCGACCGCTGTAGCTACGCCCATGATCACTGCGATGCTGGGAGGGAGGTTTTGCTGAAGAGCCATATCTGTCCCTCTGACCGTAAATACAGCCAATCCAAATGCATCGGCTACCAACAACACCCTATCGTTAAAGGCTTTCAAGGTCCTCGCCCAAATCATGGTTCCTAGCGAAGCACTAACCCCTACCAAAAAGCCATTCTC
This sequence comes from Pseudomonas sp. UYIF39, assembly GCF_029963765.1. Lineage (GTDB taxonomy): Bacteria > Pseudomonadota > Gammaproteobacteria > Pseudomonadales > Pseudomonadaceae > Aquipseudomonas. The sequence goes on along the minus strand of NZ_JALBYU010000001.1, from coordinate 599,430 downwards.
ATTGGAAACCCACTCGATCGGATAATGTGCCATCAGTACGTCACGCAAGGCACCGCCGCCTAAAGCGGTGACTAAACTGATCGTAATTACTCCGAACCAGTCCAACGATTTTCGCCCTGCCATCAGGGTGCCTGTCACTGCGAAGGCTGCAACGCCTGACAACTCACAGTAATAGATCACCCAACCAGCGTGGTAAGCCTTCATCTACGGAACCAGCCTGTACTGCAAATGGGAGAAGTTCTTGAAATGAGGCACCCTCAAAGACACGCATCAGGGTCTAATTACATTATCATAGAATGATAATAAAAATACATAGCCCAGGGGTCGCGCAGCCCTGCTTGGCGATAGCCAAAAATCCAGAAGACGTCTACCGCTTTACAGGTAAGGGCAACCTCGTCGCGATCATTTCCGACGGTTCGTCGATTCTGTATCTGGGCAACCGGGATCTCTTGCCAGCAAGCCGGTGATGGAGGGAAAAGCACTTCTGTTTAGGCGACTGGCCAAGATCAACGCGAGAGATATTCAGGTCAACACCAGCGAATCGGCCGCATTCATCGATACGGTCACTCGCATTGCCGATACCTTCGGCGGCATCCATATGGAGGGTATGGCCGAGTCTAAGAGCTTGGAGATCGAATAAGCGCTGATCGCTCAATGCGACATCCCGATGATCTCAGACGAAGCACGCGGGATTGCAATTGTGGTGGTGGCCAGTCTGTTGACTGCACTTAGAGCTCATGGGAAAAGACTTAAAGGCGTCAGAATCGTTTATGGACTGCACGGGCGTGCAGCGGCCGAGTGTGTGAGGCTACTGAACTTGGGTGCGCACTTATCTCGTATTGTCATAACCACGAGTGTGTTCACACGATCGCGCAGCTGGGGCAGTCGGTTCAATATGGACCCACGCAGCACTCGCCTGCAGCCATGAAGGGATTGCAGACCCGAACTGGTTAATCCCGGAAGCGATTCTGCCTATGGCAAGCAACCCCATCGTGTTTGCCTACGCCGGCCCCTATCGGGCGATTTTGCCTTGGCAGGCTCGTGAAATTCGGGCGGACTTGATTCTCGTCACTGACAGTTTCGAACATTCAAATGAATTAGCCAGCTGTCTGGCATCGTCCTTCGTCTTCCGAGGGGCCGTGGACGTCAGAGCCCGACGGATAAATGAGACCATGAAGATTGATTCGGGCGAGGCCAGAACCAGTTTCCCTGCCCACTCCCCGTCCATTTATCCCTACTTATACCCGTTTCTGGTAGACGTGCCGTCGCCATTTTTTGATCACGGTCAATCCAGTTAACTGTAACGAACCTAACCGGTGACAAATAAAACTCCGACCATTACAATTTGATTAACATTGACCGTTTTAGGGTACAGGTAATTCCATGGAAAATAAGACTGCACGATTAACTGTGCTCATTGATCCCGTCAAGAAAAAAGCGCTTGAGGAGCTGTGCGCGTCTCAGGATCTGACGCCCTCTCAGGTCGTTCGTCAGCTTATTCGGGACTATCTGGAGACGCATGGCGTGTCCTACGCCACCAAAAGCAAAACTGCGGCCAATGGTAAGTGATTCATCTGCGCATGAGCGGGTACGACGAATACCTGCTCATCGCTCCTTCTACTCTCTTGCACCTCATTTCTAGCCCTGGGTCTTGTCGATCTCGTCGTTACTGACCAGTGCGTCACTGAAGTCAGCATGATAGTGCTGTAAGCCGAGCGCCTGACGAATCCCTGCCCTGTTGAGCTTGCAAAGGACTTTTTCGTTGGCTTCGCACAAGTTCACGACGATGCTGCGTTTGCGCAACTGCTCAATAACTTCGCGCAGCGTCCGTATATAGACTCGTTTGACCATGCGTTTGAAGTGTTTCAGTTCGCTCATGTTGTAAGCGACCACGAATAAGATCGCAGCCAACGCGCACAGCGGCATATCCGAAGCCAGAGGTGCCAAGAAGATCAATAAAATTAACGTGCCGGCCTGCGCAAAACCCGCAATGGGCTGATTGGCAATGCCTTGTCCGATTAACTCCTGATTGGAATCATGCTTGGTGTCGGCCATCCCGTCGGCGACAACAGCGACTCGATCGCCCCCAGCATCGCGATCGCAGGACCAATCAATTCAATGATCTGTGGCAGCGTTATTTCAGGAAGACCCATTTTGGGTACCCCGATGCAGGCGGTGAACCCCACGATCACAGGATCGGGAATGAACTTGATGAGAGCACCAAGCGCGGTGATGCCGAACAGTAATAATATTGCGCCCGCGATCATTTTCGCGATCTGCAAAGCATCAACGCCGTACTTGGCCGTTACGCTGGCCAGAATGACGATGAACGCGCCGATAGGGCCGGCGATCTGTAGTCGACTTCCGCCGAAAAGCGAAACCAATAAGCCACCAACAATTGCCGTGTAGATCCCTTGCTCCGGCTTGACGCCCGAGGCGATGGCAAATGCCATGGCCAAGGGTGGCGCCAAGACGCCGACGATGACCCCCGAGACGATATTTCGAAGCCAATGCTCGCGCCCTAACAAGCCCGCTTTCCAATCTTCTCGTATGGCAATCATGACTAGCCTCGCTATGGTGCCATGTGCATACTATTTACACGTAGTGATAATAGGCAAGCAATTGGCCTCGCCTCGTACGACACCAGCGACACTGTAGATACGGTGTCGAGAGCGCATAAACATATGCCCGGAGACCCCGAATGAAACGCGAAGACGTCAAAACCAAACACGGTGAAGGCATGCACTTCGACACGCATGTGATAGCCAACCCGGCCAATACGCACGAGTGGATCATTCTTTTCAAAAAGGAAGCTGGGAGAAGCTATTTTCTGGTCAATGACAACGAGGAAATTGAGTCATTTGGACACCTCGATGAACTGATCCGCGAGCTTCGAGAGCTGGGTATCAAGTCCGCCGAAGTTCATTTCTGATTGTTCCACTCAAGGAGTTTGATCATGTCAGTAAAGGTTGAGTATCTGTCCGGCCAAAGCGAAGCGCTTTGGTCGGTTTGTTTCGGTAGCCGCTGCATCCAATTTCGGACTGAGCAGGGAGCAACGGACTATGCCGCCACACTCAAAGAAAGAATCGACGCACCCCATGCCTTCCCGCGAACTCACCACGTCTCTCACAGCCAAGATCATTGATCAATGCTGATCACCGCGCTCAGCCGAGCTTATCGTTCACGCCCATGACCTAAGCGCCTTGGCGCTTAGGTCATTCGAGCGCGCAAAAAATGGCCACACAAGGTGGCCTAAGACGGGTTCAAGCATAGGAGGATCTCTACTGACCAACAGATACAGGCCCGCCCTGAAGTCTTAGGGCCAACAGAGTGGGTCCGCTGGCTGATAAACCCCTTCATCAGCAGCGCTGAACTGGCAATTTGATCCTGGTCTGTGGGTCAGAACCTAGCTGCCTATCATTATAATAGTGTTAACATGCGATTGTAATAACTATCTAATTAGGTGATCGCATGACTACCGACTTCAAGAAGGCCGCACTGGATTACCACGAATTCCCAATCCCTGGAAAAATCAGCATTGCGCTGACCAAGCCTGCCGACACAGCCGCCCAACTCGCACTGGCCTACAGCCCAGGCGTAGCCGAGCCCGTACGCGAAATTGCGAAGGACCCAGAGAATGTTTACCGCTTCACCGGTAAAGGAAATCTGGTGGCCGTGATCACCAACGGCACTGCCATTCTGGGCCTCGGCAATCTAGGCCCCTTGGCCAGCAAGCCGGTCATGGAAGGCAAGGCATTGCTGTTCAAGCGTTTTGCCGGAATCGACTCGATCGATATCGAAGTCAATGCTGAGAGTTCCCAGGCCTTTATCGATACAGTCGTGCGCATTGCTGACACCTTTGGTGGCATCAACCTGGAAGACATCAAGGCTCCTGAGTGCTTTGAAATCGAAAAGGCACTGATCGAACAGTGCAGCATCCCAGTCTTCCATGACGATCAACACGGCACTGCCATCGTCACTGCCGCCGGCATGCTCAATGCCTTGGAGATTCAGGGCAAAACCCTGAAAAATGCGAGAATTGTTTGCCTCGGTGCCGGTGCCGCCGCCACTGCCTGTATGCGCCTATTGCTTAGTCTTGGCGCTCAAAAAAGCAACCTGTACATGGTTGATCGTACCGGTGTCATTCACTCCGCACGCGAAGACCTCAATCAATACAAAGCACAGTTCGTTAACGACGGTGGCCCTCGTACGCTGATGGAAGCCATGAACGGCGCTGATGTGTTTGTCGGTCTGTCTGGAGCCAATCTCCTTCCGGCAGAAGCACTGGCAGCGATGGCACCTAATCCGATCGTGTTTGCCTGCTCGAACCCAGACCCTGAAATCAGCTACGAGCTCGCCATGGCCACTCGCGATGACCTGATCATGGCGACCGGTCGCTCTGATTACCCGAACCAGGTCAATAACGTTTTGGGCTTTCCGTTCATCTTCCGCGGGACGCTGGACGTTCGCGCAACCCGGATCAACGAAGCGATGAAAATTGCGGCGGTGGAAGCACTGCGCCAATTGGCCAAAGAGCCGACGCCTGTGGAAGTGCTGCAAGCGTTCAACGTCGATAAGCTCGAGTTTGGGCGCGATTACATCCTCCCCAAAGCGCTCGATGCTCGCCTGCTCGGAGCCATAGCCGGCGCAGTGGCAAAGGCCGCTATCGACACCGGCGTTGCGAAGCTGCATTACCCGACGCATTACCCGCTCTAAGCTGCTGCGCCAGCAGGCGATCCTCTGTTCACCGATCAGAAGAAACAACAACCAACGGCTTCAACGCCCAACGAGCAGCCCTGTCTAAATCGCGAGTACCTGGTGATATCAGATATGCATAATCGGTTGGCTTTTTTGCTCCTCATACCCTTGAGACAAGGGTGAACAAATGCCGATCAAATATGTCAGGAGCCTCACCGGGCGAAGACGTACCGCAGCCGCAAACCGACATCTTGGGTTTGCCTTGGCCTTCGTCGCGGGAGCAATCAACGCTGGCGGTTTCCTGGCGGTGCATCAGTACACCTCACACATGACAGGCATCGTTTCTTCGATGGCAGACAACAGTGTGCTGGGAGACTACGACCTGGTGCTTAGTGGCGCCGGCGCATTGTTGTCTTTTCTGGTTGGGGCTGCGTGCTCTACGGTCATGGTCAATTACTCCCGACGCAGACGGATGCACAGTGAGTTTGCAGTGCCCCTCTTGTTCGAAGCCTTTCTGCTCATCTGCTTTGGATTTATGGGCGCTCAGCTTTCCACCGTGGATGGTTTGTTCGTGTCCGTCACCGTGATGCTGCTGTGTTTCATCATGGGCCTGCAAAACGCGGTGATCACCAAAATTTCCAAAGCCGAAATCCGAACGACTCACATCACCGGGATCATCACGGATATCGGTATCGAGTTTGGAAAACTGTTTTATTGGAATGCCGTTAGCACATCGACCCATCCAAAAGTTCTCGCCAATCGGAACCGGCTCAAAATCCTGATACTGCTCGCGCTGAATTTCTTCTTCGGCGGCGTGGTGGGTGCATTTGGGTTCAAGCACATCGGTTACATCTCAACGGTACCGCTCGCGATGGTTCTGGTGACGCTGGCAATCGTGCCTGCCTTTGATGACGTCAGGCTTTTTGTCCGCCGCGTCATGCGAAATTGAACCAATGCCTGTTGATAAGCGTGAGTCCGCTGGTTTGGGTTTGGCGGTACGACGCCCAGAACTATTCAAGCCACAACTCGTGCTCTTTTATTCCGGCCAGAAAGCCACCTCAACCTGTCATGCACAGACGTTCAAACGCCTTACAGTCATTACGATGAAAACGCTACTTCTATACGCATAGCATTATCATTATATGTTAATGTTATGCCTGTATTCGCTGGAGCAATGACAGCACGCTTGACCCGGTAGCTGGTAGCTCGCCCCGCATCAGCATCCTCCTCAAGTAGCTCTGTGCGGCGCGAGATCTGACACCCTCTCAGGACGCCCCGTCATTTGATCCGCGATGACCTGCGCAGTCACGGCGCGGACGATGAAACACAGCGTGCTGCCGCGGTAAAGCCGTCGGGCAGTCAACGCTTATCAGCAGACTCGTGACACCAGTCTCAATGACCCAATCAATACAGCTGGCTGACATAGCGCTGTTAAGGAAGAGACCATGAGCAAAACCATCGCAATCATCAAGGGTGACGGCATCGGCCCTGAGATCATGCAAGCGACGTTACGCGTACTCGATGCTCTTGACTGCAATCTTCGCTACGACTTCGTTGAGGCCGGTCTAGAGGCCTTACAGCAACATGGGCAGTTGATGCCCCCAGTATCCATTGAGACAATCGCCAAACATGGCGTCGCGCTCAAAGGTCCTCTGACGACACCGATTGGTCGTGGATTTTCATCGATCAACGTCCACCTTCGCCGCCATTTCGATCTTTATGCCAATGTACGACCAGCGATCAGTTTTCCTGGGACCCGTTCGCGCTTCGAAGATATCGACATCATCACGGTGCGCGAAAATACCGAGGGGGCGTACTTACCCGAAGGACAAAGTATTTCAGCGGACGGTGAAGTCGCTTTGGCGAGCATTCGCGTCACACGCACAGCCTCCGAACGCATCGTGCGATACGCGTTCGAGCTGGCTCGCAGCAAAGGCCGAAAGAAAGTTACCGCGGTGCACAAGGCCAATATCATCAAGTCTTGCTCCGGTTTGTTTCTTGAGGTTGCGCGTGCGGTCGCTGCGGATTATCCGGAAATCGAATTCCACGAGATGATCGTCGATAACGCCTGTATGCAGTTGGTGATGAATCCCCATCAATTCGATGTCATTGTCACCACCAACCTGTTTGGCGACATCCTTTCAGACTTGTGCGCAGGCCTGGTGGGTGGATTGGGCTTGGCGCCCGGGTCGAACATCGGTGCCGATGCGGCCATCTTCGAAGCAGTCCACGGCTCGGCACCAGACATCGCCGGAAAAAACATAGCGAATCCATGTGCATTGTTGTTGGCTGCCGCAGACATGCTTGATTACCTGGGCATGGTGGACAAGGGGACACGCATTCGTACCGCTATCCGCGTTGTTCTGAAAACTTCCTGCGATCAAGTGACACCGGATATGGGGGGAACCGGTACAACTGAGTCCTTCGCTGATGCCTTGGTGGCCTATTTGCGAGACTAGATAGACACACTCGCCAGCTCAGTCAGAGCTGGCGCTTTTATGTCCCCCGCCGCGCCTCAGCAGGAGGACTGACCACTAGATTAAAAAATCTCCTGCTGCTCCTCTGATTGGTCTGGCCAAGGAGTCAACACCTCAAAGCCATCATTAGTGACCAGGACCATATGTGCCCACTGGGCCGAGAGCGAAAGATCCTTGGTGATCACCGTCCAGCCATCACCAAGCGTTCTTACGTCGCGCTTTCCAGCATTGAGCATTGGCTCAAGGGTGAAAATCATGCCCGGTTTCAGATTCAGTCCTTCGCCAGGGTTCCCATAATGAAGAACCTGCGGCTCATCGTGGTAAACCATGCCGATGCCATGTCCGCAGTATTCGCGCACAACACTGTAGCCCTCACGGTTCGCCACAGTTTGAATGGCATGCCCGACATCGCCGAGCGTGGCACCAGGACCCACTGCATAAATGCCGGCACACATCGCCTCATAGGTGGTTTCCACTATCCGGCGAGCCTCAGCGCTTGGCTCACCCACAAAGTACATGCGACTTGTGTCACCGAACCAACCATCCTTGAGAACTGCGATGTCGATATTGATGATATCGCCATCCCGAAGCTTTTTATCCGACGGAATGCCGTGGCACACCACATGATTGATAGAAGTGCACAAGGTTTTAGGGAAGCCGTGATAACCGACATTGGCTGGAATGGCCTTCTGCACGTTAACTATGTAGTCATGGCACAGCGTATCAAGCTCGTCGGTAGAAATGCCTGGCTTGACATGAGGCGCGATCATGCTCAAAACCTCCGCAGCCAGTTTGCCAGCAGCCCTTGACAGGCCAATTTCCGCTGGCTTTTTAGTAGGCACTTTCACCCTCATTATGTGACTCCAGATACTGAATGAACGGGCATTCGCTTGTCGAACACGCTCGACATAAGCTTAAAGTTTTCTATTTAACTCGCAGACTGATGTGTCACCCTTATCCAGGGAATATTATTATTTTTGTTATGTTTCAATATTTATAATAAAGCAAGGGCAACACATTTAGTTACTTACTGATACTTCTGTCGCCGGTTGCCGGCGATGCATACGGGTATAGATGTGGCGCTTCAATACGCTCTTTCAGTTTTGCCGCATAGTCTTTTGCCCCCTGCTCATTGCGGAACTGAACTCGTCGGGCACCTACACACACGGACCATAGATCCTCACTCTGACTAGACAGATGTTCGACCCTTACAGACATGACGTTACTCCAAGGAAAAGAATTCAAAAATGAATTTCAGCAACCTTGATACCGATTTCACGCAGTTCATGAATCAAATCATCAAGGTGTCGGAAGGGTTCAATTTCTTCGTTGTCATTGACCAGGAAAAAGCTTCGTCCTGCTTCCTTTTTAAAGAAGGCAATCCACTCCTGTGTGTTGGCCGGATTAGCAATCAAATGGGTATCAAACTGAATGCCTTCAGCGTGTTTGATTTTTACGTCCTCGCGTTTCATACAGCTCTCCAAGCGCTCACATATTTCTGTTCTCATGCATGATTTTGCCTCCCGGCAATTCAGCAAAAAACCTCGCTCCTGCCTGAGGCAAGGATGACTAGACTGCCTTTCTATTATCACTGAATGATAATATTATGCACATATGAACCCTCGGAGGCTAGTCATCAGCGGAACCGCTATACCTCCTGAGGTACGCCGGCCTGAGCGGACCCGCCTAATGCTTTGTTCTTTGAAGGCACACGACCTTGTGGATGAGCTTCAAGTGGTAGAAGGCTCTGACGGCCAGATCGAGAATAAAACCGAGCCGAAAAGCGCTCACGATCAGCAATGAGCTATCAATTCCACTCCTTGAACGTGATTGTCTGTACGGGTCCAAAACGACTTGCTTGACGGTGATGATTGCACCTTGAAGAGCATATATGGCGTCATGCTCAAAAGCATAAAAGGAGTCCCTCGCAGCAACGGATTTCCTTTGCTTTTGATTTAACGCCGACGATTTCTGAATTTTAAGGACGAAAGTCATCATGCGAAAAACAGGAATAAAGATGTGTGTCCCGCTCAATGCTCCGCCCCTGGAGCCCGGGCAGCGATTGTTGGTTTGCCTTGAGCAATGCGTCGTCGTCCAGCAGCGGGAAACGAAAATCTATCAGGTTGTATTTGACTGGAAAGCACCTAAAACAACACGAATTCTTTGGACAGAAGACGAGTGGATTTTCATCGGAAGGCACAAGCAAAATGCCGAAAAAGATCCTTTGCTGGCTGCATTTGTATCAGCACTTAAAACTGAATAACGGGCTTGCTATGCGTTGACACCACCGTTAGAAATGTACGAGCGAGCGCCAAGTTAGTTAAACGGCTCGAAATGCCACACAACTATTCGCGCCCGTTTAGAAGATTGATTTATTCTATAATTGATAAGAAATATGAATAGCTTATAGAGTTTTCATCCATTGAAAACCAAAACCATGATCATTTATTCTAGTTTCTCGTGACAATCTAATCCAAACTCTGCAGGTCGAGCCAAGGCCAATAGAATAAAATAAGAATCTTTTTTTATTCAAGCTACCCTTCTCTAAAAATTATGTTTTAGTTCGCTACAGCGCCCCCTCTATAATGAAAGACGCTTGACGGCTAACTAAAATATTGAAAAATATTAACAAGACCAGTAAGTCTCTGTTTTGCAATGACTTCAATTCTTAATTGGTTTCTAAGGAAGGTCTGAAGTACCCACCGATTTTTGAGGCCCTCGCTGCTTGAGGTTCAAAAAAATCCAAGTCGGCCGAAAAACAGACCCTTCTTGTCTTTAATTCACGGCTCTTTCCTCTGATCGTGCTGTTTCAGGGCGATCAGCCCGCATTACAGACGCACCTCTCCCGCATTCAACAACCGTTTTCGCACCATCCACAGGTTCGACAATGCGAACAGGGTTGTCTGTCGGGCGATGTTTTTCGACAAGCCACGAAAGCGTACTTTCGTGTAGCCAAACTGGCGCTTGATCACGCGAAAGGGATGTTCAACCTTGGCCCGCACCTGCGCTTTGGCGTATTCGATCTTGCGTCGCACACGCCCGATCAAACTCTTTTTTCCGTGCTTTCTATAGCTGCTGGGACGCGCGGCAATCGACCAAATCATCGTGCGGTTCTGATGCTCAGCACGCTTCTCCACATCGGTATTTTACCGAAGGAGGATCTCTCATGAATACCGTGACGGTTCTGGGGATCGATATCGGCAAGAATACCTTCCACTTGCATGGCCAGCTACGGATACGCCGGACGACCGCCTTCGCCTTTCGGATAATGCGGCTCGATCAAGGCAATCAAGCCTTTCCAGGGCACGACCTGATCCATCTCGATCAGGAAGCGCTCACGGCGGGTCTTCTTACGTTTGCCGGCATACTCGGCATCGGCGAAGGACATCTGTTTCATCGGGGCTCAACCGTTCGATTCCTGTGAGGCGGGTATTTCACCAAATCTGGAAGCCTTTTCAGAGTTTCCCTAAGTTAGTGTCCAATTCCACTAATCACCGGTACCTTTTTCACAAAACCCTGTTCCTTTGAAATCATGGGCTTGGCGCGTTCTCTATTCACTTTGGCTTTCCGTCAGTGCCAATGCTCACATAGCTTGACCAGCTCATCGACCACATACCTGACTTTCCGCCGCAGGTGAGACAACTTTGGCCACACGGCATGCACATCGACAGCTTCGGGTTCATGCACTTGCAGAACCTCCATAAGCCTGCCGGCCTGGATATCGTCCTGGAACAGGCTGCGTGGCATCTGGCACAAACCGGTGCCGGCGACCGCCGCAAGAATCATGGCTTCTCCGTCGCCAATCTGATGGGTCGACGGCGGCGCGTATCGTACGGTCTGCCCCGCCTGCGTGACTCGCCACGACAGCGGCTGGCCGCGCCGATGCCCGACAATGCAACGGTGCTGGCTCAGTTCTTCCAGGGTCTGCGGAATGCCAAAGCGCGTCAAATAGTCGGGGGCGGCACAAATGACCCCGCGTTGTCGGGTCAGCCGCCGCGCCACCAGAGCACTGGATGACCCGCGGCGAAATCAGCGTTACGGCGGTTTGCGCTTGGATCACAGTGACGGATTACGTCAGGCGCGATGTCATAAAGCTCACGAACGCCTTTATCTTGGGCAACGGCTGGCGACTGGAGGGCCAGAGGCGCGGCTCGCCTTCGTTGTTGTCCAGTCCCGAGGCTTGTCGGAAGAATTGCTGCAAGTGCGGCAGTTGAGAAATTTTCACGGTCATCTTGATTCACCAGATCTTATTGGTAGTCACGAACGAAGAGAGCTGCGCGACGCGCTCCCTCCGTGCAAGTCGGTTCAATTCGTCAGGCGAGCGCTCGCCAACCCAATTGGTCACGAGCCTCTTGAAGGTCGGACTGCATATCGTGATTCCACAGCCAGTCGAAACGCTCTGCGAGGGTTTTGCTCAGCAGTTGTTCGTCATCGGCTACAACTGGATCACGCAGTTCATAAAGCTCCCCGGCTTCCCAGGATGTACGCTGCACACGACAGGCGCGGGGACGACGGATGGCGTCGTAAGCCGCGAGCACCGCTTGTGGCTGGCTGTCCAGGACCTGCGGATCGGCCAGCAATCGCGCAAGAAGCCAGGCGTCTTCCAACCCCTGACCGGCGCCAGCGCCCTGGTGCGGCAACATGGCATGCGCAGCATCGCCGATCAGACCCACGCGGCCGTGCACGTAGCCTGGCAACTCATCGAGTTCATGCAGAGCCCAAAGGGTGGGTGCCGGAATGCATTCGAGCAGCACCTGTGCAGCATCTCCCCAATGATTGAAGGCAGAGAGCATTTCTTCCTGACTGGCGTTGCGCACCCACGGAGAATCGCTTGGCCAGGTTGGATCAGGGCGACTGCGATCGGAAATGAACGCCACAACGTTGATCAGCCGGCCTTGTTTGACAGGGAATGTGAGGATATGTGCATCAAGCCCCAGGTACATCTGCGGCACGTCGATCAAGTGTTCATCGACACCCCGGGCTCTGTACGCCGCGCGCAGCTGTTCGCTGTCGATCATCCCACGGTAGGCGCAGGTACCACTGAAACGCGGCGCCACCAGGGGTTGGCCAAGACCGTTGAGCACATGATCACGAATTGAAGACTTGATCCCGTCCGCGGCGATCAACAAATCGCAACGATGCTCAGTACCATCGGTGAACACGACGCGAGCCTGTTCGGCATCCTGCTCCACGCTAACGGCGCGCTTACTGAATTGGGCGATCCCTTCGGGCAACTGGCTGGCCAGCGCATCGAGGAAGTCAGCACGGTGTACCGAAGACTGCCCTACCCCTTCAGCCAGGCTTGCGCCTAGATAGCCGGCATCTTCACCGCGACGCCATTCAAACCAGATGTCCTGCCAAGGGTCCTGAGTCTGGTCGGCGATCTTGCGGTAGGGTTCGGCAATACCCAGACCTGCGATGGCACGAACGGCATTGGCGCCGAAGGATACACCCGCTCCCACCTCGCCAAAGGCAGGAGCCGCTTCGAACAACTGCACGCTCAGATGGGAATGACGGCACAGGTCCAGGGCCAGAGCCACGCCGGCAATACCGCCGCCAACAATACCGATCTGCAGTTTGGATTGAGAAGTACGCATAGCAAGTTACCCATGAGGCTGATTGTTATTGGAGTAACCAAATCATCGCCATCTGAGCGCTATTGATAAATACCGCAACTCCCATACATCCCATCAAGCGTGTGAATATTACTCTTCAGGACGAACAGTCATTGGCGATACGAGCTCTTCCTTGAGCTCGCCTTTTTCTGCAATCGTTACTGCGGCAGGGTTTGCCTGGATGAAGCGGCCTGACGGCCTGAAGAGGTCTGAATCAGAAACACCAGAATAGCGATGGCCCCTATCAGACCTGGTACCGCGAAGATGAGAAAGCTCGCCTGCAGCGGCAGTGATGAAGCGTGCAGTGCGCCTCCCAGCAAAGGACCGATAATGGCCCCGGTGCGACCGACGCCCATCGCCCAACCCAGCCCTGTGGAGCGTATGTGCGCGGGGTAATACTGCACCGTGCAAGCGTTGGCCAGGATCTGCGTGCCAATGGTGCACGCCCCTGCGATGGCGATGAGCAGATAAAGTACCGGTAACGGGGCCTTGAGTGCCAACAGGCCCAGGGCTAACGCCCCGCAACTGAAAAACGCGAACAAGACCTTTGCGATTCCAATTCGGTCCCCCAGCCATCCACCGGCCACCGCGCCAATAATCGCGCCGACGTTTAGCGCTACCAGAAACGCCAGGCTGGAGTTCAATCCATAACCTGCGGCAGTCATGAGTTTTGGCAGCCAGGAACTCAGCGCGTACACCATCAGCAAACAACAGAAAAACGCCAGCCACAGCATGAAGGTGTTCAACTTGCGCCCGTCCTGGAACAGCTGCGCAATCGATACGGTCGTACCTTTGGCGACCATCTGGTTCAACTGATCATTTGCGGTGGGTTCATAAGACGGCGCGGCTTGTGCCAACAGGTTTTGCGCCTTGACGGTCTGGCCGGTGCGCAGCAGGAAATCCATCGACTCTGGCAATTGTCGTATCAGAAATGGCAAGGCCAACAGCGGAATCAGCGCGACATAAAACACCGATTGCCATCCCCATTGCGGGATCAACATCATGCCCAGGCTGGCCGATAGCATGCCGCCTAACGAGTAGCCACTGAACATGATCGCGACCAACGTGCTGCGGGATTTCTTCGGCGCGTACTCGTTCATCAAAGCGACAACGTTGGGCATCACCCCGCCGATGCCTAGGCCGGCGATGAACCGGCATAGCGCAAACGCCTCGGGGCTCCGGGCCAAGCCGTTGGTCGCTGTCACTGCGCTGAAGATGGCGACGCACATCATGATGGTTTTGCGTCTGCCTATACGATCCGACAATGAACCGAAAAACAACGCACCCAACATCATGCCCACCAGTGCACAGCTACCTAACGCACCAGCCTGCAACGAACTGAGGCCCCACTCGGACATCAGTGAGGGCAACACGACCCCATAGATGACCAGATCATAACCGTCGAAAATGATGATGAGCGCGCACCAGAACAGCACGCGCGCATGGAAGGCATTGAAACGTGCCCCGTCAATCAGGGCTGATACATCAATCGTACGCATGGCATCGCTCTTCTTGTCATTGTTATAGAGCCGGAGAGTCTGACGCCTCCGGGAATTGCGCGGTGCCCAATGGTGTGACGCAGAGCGTGCAGCACTGGGCATGGAGTCGATCATGGGCAAACGATCGACCGTGATAAATGCAGCCAGGTGAATAGGCATTATTTCGAGCGTGAATAAAGATCGAAGGGGAGCAAAAGTCCCATCGATCTCACGATGGACGCGGCGGTCTGGCACTTGTTAGGCTTTGGCTCTTGCAGCGGTGATTTCAGAGCGGTGCAGACCCAACGGTGGGCAAAGATTTATAGCCCTTATGAACGCGCAATCTGCACGAGGCGTTATGGAATTACGTGAACTGGATCTCAATCTTCTTCTGGTATTTAACCAACTGCTGATTGACCGCCGGGTATCGACGGCGGCAGATAATCTCGATCTGACCCAGCCCGCTGTCAGCAACGCGTTAAAGAGACTGCGTGTCGCTTTGAACGACGAGCTTTTCGTTCGCACTTATCAAGGAATGGAGCCCACGCCGTATGCCCGGCAGTTGGCTGAGCCGATTGCACTGGCCATTCAGACCTTACGCGACGCGCTGAGCCGACAGGACACGTTCGACCCGCTCAACTGCAATCGCAGATTTACGATGGCGATGACCGACATTGGTGAAATCTACTTCATGCCGCGGTTGATGGACGCGCTGTCTGAACGCGCTCCGGGTTGCTCGATCAGCACGCTGCGCAACACCTCCGACACCTTGGCTGAAGGGTTGCAGAACGGTGCGATCGACCTCGCCGTTGGATTACTGCCGCACCTGCAAGCCGGATTTTTTCAGCAGCGCCTGTTTCACCATCGTTATGTCTGCATTTGCCGTAAGGACCACCCAGCTACCAGGGAGCCGTTAACGCTTGAGCGTTTTTGCAGTTATGACCACGTTCGCGTCGTTGCGGCGAACACGGGTCACGGCGAAGTCGATACGTTTCTGGCGCGGGCCGGCATCGAGCGCAACATACGCCTCGAGGTTCCCCATTTCGTCGCAGTCGGCCACATACTTCAACGCACCGACTTAATGGCAACAGTGCCTGAACGATTCGCCACCAGCTGCGAACAACCCTTTGGACTCACGGTTCTACCGACTCCGGTGGAACTGCCTAACATCGAAATAAATTTGTTCTGGCATGCTCGCTATAACAAGGACCCAGCCAATCGTTGGCTTCGCCAGCTGATGTTCGAGCTGTTTTCTGATTGAGGCGTGCCCTCAGCCCCAGTAACTTCTCAGTCTGCTCCAGGCAGACGCGATTGGCTGCGCCGGGCTTCGCGGCGTTCGTGTCTTCCATCATCGAAACCGACATACCCCCAGCGCAAATGAAGGCCATCCGTGAGCGCCTGCGCGAGATCGGCCTGGAGCCCTACGATTGCCTGTCTCCGGACTTGATGGACGCAATGGCGACTCATGTCGCCAAACAAAAAGGCTTGCTCCCTGCCGCCTGATTGATCGGCCGCCGCGGTTTTTTCGTCGGACCGCTGCGGCGCCATTTCTAACGGCGGAAGATGGAATGTTGCTTCACTGTTATGGGTGACTCAAAGATCCCCTTCTTCGAGTCATCTGCCTAACCAATATAGGCGGAGGGCTTATCAATAATTGAAGGCGGGGGAAAAGTTCATTTATTACTCCGAAATAACACTTATTGCATCATGACAATATACAGGCGTCAATTCAGCGACTATCATAACCCTCACGTTAGAAAGCCAGACCGGAAATACATAGATCACGACCGTTATAATGAATGAATGATTCATTCAACCTGATGAATGGATGAATTATAATTAATATCCTTACAAAACAATCAGTTAGAGCTGTAATAGTAGTCAGAATAAACCCTCTTGAAATCATGAAAAACTAAAGAAGACCGACCCAAAACACAAAAGTTTCAAACTTTAATTATTAAAGAAAATCACACATATAACGCTTTTAAACATTCGCGATCGATGCTAATAATCCGGCCGGTTCCGGGTTCTTGGGCGACGCATCACCTCACATGAAGTGAACATCAGATCTCACGCTGATTACCCCGGCCTTTACTAAATCCAAATAACGATGGCGTGCTCAAGTTTCAATAAAACTTGGGCCGTTGTTGTGCTGCGCACTAAAACTGCGCAAGGAAGACATCATCGCTCGCCATCATTCAAGGCTTAAAATCCTTTCGATCTTCGGTACCCGTCCAGAAGCCATCAAGATGGCGCCTTTAGTCAAAGCCCTCGCTGCGGAACCAGGCATTCATTCGCAGATATGCATCACCGGCCAACATCAAAGCATGCTTAAGCAAGTGCTGGATCTGTTTGAGCTCAAGGCCGATTACACCCTCGATGTGATGACGCCGCACCAGTCGCTCAACTCGTTGACCGCGGCGCTTTACGGTGCGATTGACCCCGTGCTGGAAATGACCCGCCCGGACCGGGTGCTGGTACACGGCGACACCACTTCGGCCATGGTTGCCTCAATGGCTGCGTTCCATCGACGCATTCCGGTCGGTCACGTCGAAGCAGGACTGCGCACCGGCGATATCTACAGCCCGTGGCCGGAAGAAATGAACCGCCGCTGCATCGACCTCGGTGCAGACATGCTGTTTGCGCCGACCCACGAATCGCGCCAAAACCTGCTCGACGAACGCCTTCAAGGTCGCGCTTTCGTGACCGGCAATACGGTAATTGACGCTTTGCAGATGACGGCGCGGCGCATTGAGCAAGACGCTGACCTGCGGGCAAGCCTGGACCAACAGTTCTCGTTCCTGCAAGCCGGCCGCAAGGTTCTGCTGGTGACCGGGCATCGCCGGGAAAACTTCGGCGAAGGCTTCCTGGATATTTGCAAGGCCTTGAGCCATCTGGCGCGGCGCGCTGATATCCAGATCGTCTATCCGGTGCACTTGAACCCCAATGTCATGGGCCCGGTCACCGAGCAGTTGGGCGATCTGCCCAACGTGCACCTGATCAAGCCGCTGGACTACCTGGCCTTCGTGCGCCTGATGCAACGGGCGCATGTGATCCTCACTGACTCCGGTGGCGTGCAGGAAGAAGCACCGTCCCTGGGCAAGCCGGTGCTGGTCATGCGTGATGTGACCGAACGCCCGGAAGCTGTCGCGGCGGGCACTGTGCGCTTGGTCGGCACCTCGCCGGACTCGATCATCGCTGGCGTCAATGCATTGTTCGATGACGACCTGCTGTGGCGCCGATGCTCCCAGGCGGCCAACCCTTACGGCGATGGCAAGGCCAGTGCGCGCATCGTCGATGCCCTGATGGGTCGCCCGGTCGATGATTTCATCGTGGCCGGGCAGCCCTTGCCCAAGTTCCTGCGCCACTCGTCAGCGGTGCCTGTGCCCGAAAAAAATTACCCGGCTTTTACCTCTCAATAAACCAAACCACTCATCCCCTTATCAGCTCGAGATCTACCTGAATGAAGTCTTCCGTTGCCATCCATACGGGCACGCTCAGCGCCCTTGCCTGTGGCGTGAGCCTGCTCGCGCTCATGCCGACTTTCGCCCTGGCCGCGGACAGCCCGCTCACCCAGGCGATCAACCGACTCAACGCCGACACGCGACAAGAGCGTGAGATCCGCTTGAGCGATCTGGGGATCGATGCACCGATCATCCTCGGCTCCACCGACGCCCGGCGTGAACTGTATCTTCCCGTGCCGGCGGGCGTACCGCTGACAGATGCCACACTGAATTTCGACGCCAGTTACCTCAATGGCGAAGGTGGACGCAACACGCTGCTGCTGTCGCTCGACGGCTATCCGGTGCGCGCCGAAGGGCTCAGCGAAGCCCAAGGTGATGCCAGCGCCACACTGGGCGTGGGCAAGCAAGCGCGTGATAGCGGCTCGCTGCGCCTGGGCATTGCCTGGTCGTCAGTCGTGTCCCGTGTGTTGTGCGAAGACGAGCGCGCGATCGGCAATGTATTGCGTATCGAACCGGACACCCGCCTCAATTACAGCTACGACGCCAGCCAGTTACAGGACGTCGGCGCTGCCTGGACGGCACTGCCCGGTAAACCGGGAATCATGGTCGCGCCGGGCACCTTGTCCGCCGAGAGCTACGATGCGGCCTGGCGTCTCGGTGTGGCTCTGGAGCGGGTTGGCAAGCACAGCCGCGTTCTGCCCTTCCCCGCCGTACAAGACACTGTCGACCTGACCAGCCTGCGCATCCCGGCCGAACTGCTGGCCATTCCGGCGTTCGCCAGCCTCAATGGCAAAGGCCCGCACGTTCTGGCCAACCCGGCGCAAATCGGTGCGTTGCTGATGTTGGGGCAAACGCCGAACGTCCAGGCGGATCTGGCAATCAACGACCCGCAACTGCTCAAAGCCGTCAACGAATCGCTGGACGCGCTGCAGAGCCAGATTCAAGGCCTCGACGCCACGGCCGCCAACGCCTTCACGCAATGGCGTGGGCGGCATATCAATGCAGGTCTGGCCGCCACCGGCACAGACAACGTGCGCCTGGCATTGCTGGGCACCCGCCCGGTGCTGATGATCGCGCCGCAAGCAACCGGCAAGGCGCTGGCGCTGTTCAGCACTGCCTGGAACGCACTGGCACGCAGCCGCCAATTGACGGTCAGCGAAGCACAAATGCCATTGAGCGCCGACGGTCGTGTGGCCTTGTCGCGCCTGGGCGGTGACCCCGGCGCCATCGACGTGCTGGCCAAGTCCGACTGGAGCACTTCGTTTCCTCTGGGCAGCGTGGCCTACGACGGTCGCCTGCCGGTGAAGGCGGTGGTCGATGTGTCTGCCGCACCCGGCGCCTCGGACACCGCGCCGGTGGCCTCGCTGTTTCTCAACGATTACCTGATTGGCGCGCAACAGCTCGTGGCCAACGGTGAACAGCAACGCATCGAAGCACGTATCCCGCGTTACGCCCTGGGTTCGAAGAACGTGCTGCGCGTGTCGTTTCAGCGTCAGCCGGTCAGTGATCGTTGCCTGGAAACGCCACAGGCGTTCCCGGTCTCGGTGCTGCCGACCAGCCACATCGTGCTGGATAAAACGGCCCTGGGTGATGACTTCTCCGGCATGGCCGCGCGCTTTGCCATGGACACGCAAATTCTCGTACCACAGGCCTACCTCGATCATCCGGCGAGCAGCTTGCCGCAAGTGATTTCGGTGGCTGACGCCGCCGGTGTTTCGCCGTTGCGGGCGCAGCTGAACGTAAGTGCCGACCCGAAAGCCTTGGTCGCACCGGACAAAGCCTTCCTCGCCTTCGAGCTGCCGATCAAGAACAGCAAAGAATCGGTGCAGGTCGATGATCAGGGTCGCCTGCGCATCAATCACAAAGATCAGGTGTTACTGGACGTGCATCCCCTCAACCACCTGGCCTCGTTGCAAGTGGTGGATGCCGGCGGCCAGCACGGTCTGGTCTATCGCGCCCTGGGCAATGACGCGCCACGCTTCGCCAAACAGATTCTGCTGACCCGCGGCGACGTGGCCATCCTCGGTGACAACGGTGCACTGACCACCTTCGATACCCAGGACCCAAGTGGCAGCCAACTGATCGACAACGAAGAACCCAAGGGCCTGGACGCGTGGCGCAAGCCGTCGCTGTTGTGGCTGATTCCGGGTGGCATCCTGTTGGTCCTCATCCTGTTGCTGGCCGGCCGTAACGCCCGTCGCAATCGCCAGTAACGGAAACTTTCGATGACGTCGCTTTATTGGCCCTATTGGCTGGCCCACTACTACAGCTTCCTGGAAATCTCGACCATCGTGGTCGCGGTGCTGATCCTGATCTCCAGCCTGGACGATCTGTTCATTGACCTGTGGTACTGGTCTCGCCGCCTGTTTCGCAAGTTCACCGTGGATCGCAAATACCGGCCACTGACTGCCGAGCAGTTGATGGCCCGGGATGAACAGCCGTTGGCGATCATGGTCCCGGCCTGGCTGGAATATGACGTCATCGCACCGATGATCGAGAACATGGTGTCGACTCTGGATTACCAGAACTATGTGGTCTTCGTCGGCACCTATATCAATGACCAACGCACCATCGATGAAGTGGAACGCATGCGTCGGCGCTACAAGCAGCTGCATCGCGTGGAAGTCCCGCATGCCGGGCCGACCTGCAAGGCCGACTGCCTGAACTGGGTGATCCAGGCGATCTTCCTGCACGAGAAAACCCACGGCATGACCTTCGCCGGCGTGGTGCTGCACGACAGCGAAGACGTACTGCACCCGATGGAGTTACGCCTGTTCAACTACTTGTTGCCGCGCAAGGACATGATCCAGTTACCCGTGGTTTCACTGGAGCGCAACTGGTACGAATGGGTGGCCGGCACCTACATGGACGAATTCGCCGAATGGCATGGCAAGGATTTGGTAGTGCGTGAAAGCATGACCGACACGGTGCCGTCTGCCGGGGTCGGCACCTGTTTTTCCCACCGTGCCCTGCGAGTGCTGGCCGGGGAAACCCAGAACCAGCCGTTCAACACGGACAGCCTCACCGAGGACTACGACGTCGGCGCACGCCTGGCCAAGGTCGGCATGAACGCGATCTTCGTGCGCTTCCCGGTGCAGTTTCGCGTATTGCGTAAATCCTGGTTTCGCAAGCCCTACGAATCGACCCTGAAGATGCCGTTGTGCGTGCGCGAATTCTTTCCCGATACCTTCCGTACCGCGTTCCGCCAGAAAGCCCGCTGGACGCTGGGCATCGGACTGCAAGGCTGGGAGCAAATGGGCTGGAACGGTTCGCTGGCCAACCGCTATCTGCTGTTTCGTGACCGCAAGGGCGTGGTGACGGCGTTCGTCAGCATCATCGCCTACGTGATTCTGGTGCAGCTGCTCGGCCTGGTCATCCTGCGCCAGAGTGGCCTGTGGGATGTGAGCTTCCCGACGCCGTTTGAAACCAACGGCTTCATCAAATATCTGCTGCTGGCCAACGGTATCGCGCTGGCCTGGCGTATCGCGCACCGCTGCTATTTCACCACCGTGCTGTACGGCTGGCAGCATGGATTGCTGTCTATCCCGCGCATGGTGGTGGGCAACTTTGTCAACTTCATGGCTGCATCACGCGCCTGGCGCATGTTCATCGTCGGCAAGGTAATGAACCGCAAACTGGTGTGGGACAAGACCATGCACGACTTCCCGTCCACCGACCTGGTTGCCTTCGCACCGCGCAAGTTGGGCAGCGTGTTGGTGTCCTGGCAGGCGATCAACGAAACCGACCTGCAAAGCGCTCTCGACGAACAGAAAACCCGGCACATGCCATTGGGACGGATCTTGCTCAGCAATGGCTGGCTGGACGACGAGACACTGGCGGAAGCCATCGCCTTCCAGAACGATCTGCCGCGGGTGTTCGATGTGGCCAACAAGGCGCAGGCGTCGACCCTTACCCTGGATGATGAATTCGCTCTGCGCTGGCGCGTGGTGCCGGTTGGCTTGAATGACGACGGCCGAGCACAACTTGCCGTGGCCAGCCCGTTGCCGGCCGAAGGTCTGCAACAGGTCAGCGAGGTACTGGGCAGCGAACCGGTGCAGCTGATTGCCCGGGAAAGCGAAATCGTCGCGCAGTTGCGTCAACTGAACGTGCGCGAAGGCCAGTCCGTGCCGGATGCCCGCGCGCCACTGCTGGGTGACTTGTTGATCGAAATGGGCCTGCTGGATCGCGGCGTATTCAATCGCACCATGTTGCAGTACCGCCCGCAGCGTCACGGACGCATCGGCGACTATCTGGTCGATAGCGGCGTGCTGCCCCGCTCCACCATCGAAAAGGCCGTGGCACGTCAGCACAGCCACTACCCTGCGGAGCTTCCGGTATGAATCGCCCCCTGCTGACCCTCATGGCCACGGGGCTGAGCCTGATACCGGCGCTGGCCCATGCCGAAACGCTGCCACTGCCGTTGACCGGTCCGGCCTATGTCACCGCCAACGAGGCCTACAGCGCCTACGAACGCAAAGACTACGACCTGGCCATCGCCAAGGCCCGCGAAGCCTTGCGTCAGCGCGCTGACATCACCCGCTTGAACACCTTGATTGTGTTGGCTCAGCGCGACAAGGACCTGCGTGATCATCCCAAGCGCTACCCCCAGTCTCGTCAGGCCCCAGGCTTCGGCGCCGCGGCCCAGGCCTTCAAGGCCTATGACCGCGATGACTTCGGCACGGCAGCCCAGGCGTCACGCAAAGCCATCGCCCAAGCGCCCAAACGCATGGATTATCGATTGCTGCTGATCGAGTCCTTGCAGCGCCAGCAGCACTTGCAGGAAGCGGATCAAGCCACCACCCAGGCGCTTGCCGTGTTCCCGGACGACGATACCCTGCTGATGCGTCGCGAAGCGATTCGTCGTCAATTGGCCGCACCGCTGGCGGTTGAGGGTTATCGTGCCCTGGAACAAGGCCATGTGTCCCTGGCCGTGGACCAGGCCAGAAAAGCCGTCGCCTGGGCGCCGGAAATCGGCGCCAATCAGCAACTGCTGATCAGTGCCCTCCTCGCGGCCAAGGATTACCCTGCTGCAGAACAGGCCGCGTCAGGCGCACTGGCTCAGGACGACGGTGAAATCGCTCCGTGGATTCTGCGCAGCTACGCCCGTGATCGCCAGGGCAAAACTCAGGCAGCCCAGGCTGACCTGAATCACGCCCTGGCCATCGATGGCCTGCTGGAAGCGGAAACCCGTGACATTCGTTTCTTCGCCGCGGACGCTGCACTAGCCCATGGCGAGCCTCAACAAGCGCTCGATCATCTGCAGCCAATGGCCGACGATGAAGGCGGTGAAGTGGCCCGTAGACGCACCGCCGCCCGTATGGCGCTGCGGCAGAAAAACAATGGCGCGAACGTGATTGCCCACTTCCCTGCTCCGGCCTTGAACTGTCAGGAAACGGCTTTCGGCTTGGTCTGTGATATCTGGCCGGGCAACCAGCGTGATGGCGGAACCGACATGGCCAGCCAAGCCTACGCGGCCCTGGCCCGCAAAGACCCTGCGGCCGCGGTTGCCCTGGCGAACGAAGCCATTGCCCGTGCGCCACAGAATCCGGCGTACCGCCGACTGCTGGTCAGCGCCCTGAGTGATCAGAAACGTGTGCCTGAAGCCATCGCGGCAGCCAGTGACGGTCTCAAGCTCACGGGCGATGACGCTCGTCTGCTCGCCCAGCGTGGTCGTCTGCGTCAGCAATCGGGTGACGATGCCGGGGCGCGCAAGGACTTTACCCAGGCACTGGCACTGGGCAGCCTGCCCGCTTACGAAGAAGCCAGTCTGTATGCCGCTATCGGCCAGCGCCGAACTGCGCGCGAACGAATGCAACAAGCGCGGGACACGGGCGAGCTGGAATCGATGAGCGACCTGCAGATCGCTTATTTGTCGGTCCAGGCCGGCGACGATGACGGTGCCCACACTTCGTTCCGCAAGGCCGATGCCGACACCCGACTCACGCCGACAGCAACGCAGGATGCGGCGTACAACGCCATGCGGGTCAATGACGACGAGCAAGCCGTCACCTACTTCAAGCGAGTCATCGACGCGAAAAATGCCGGTGAACTCGACATGTCTCCGCAGCAGACGTTCGACACCCGTCGCGCGGTGGCCGATGTGTCGCGCACCTGGGGTTTGACCAACACCACCAGTTATCGCGGCAACAGCACCAGCAGTGGCCTGAGCTCAGCGCCGAGCGGCGGCAGTAGCAGCAATGACAGCCTGCAAAACAGCACCGAGCTTTCCTGGCGTCCCTTGGGCTATCGCAACGCACGCTTTGTCGAACTCTACGGACGCATCACCGACACGCTGTGGAGCAAGAACGGAGATTCGGATACCGGTTTCGATGCGCTGCAAGGCGCCGTGGGTGTGCGGGTCAAGCCGTTCACCGCGTTGAACGTGATGGCCGCCGTCGAGCGTACATTCCCCTTGGGATCGTCGGGCGTCGACGGTGACTGGCTGGTGCGTCTGGGCTACGGCTCAAGCATCGGCACCGATCTGCGGGTCGATGCTGACAGCTGGTGGACCTCGCAGTTGTTCGCTGAAGCCGGTCATTACGTCAACGACTCGCGCGACTACTTCAACAGCGAATGGCAGGTGGGCCGCAGCTATGCCATCGGCGGCGCGGGCTCGCGCTGGGTGACGTTCCCCCATGTGGTGGCCGCGTTCGACTACGACTCGAAGATGAACAGCGAGACAGGCGCCGACGGCAGCATGGATTCATCGTCCGGCAAGGCCGGGGGCATCGGCGTGGGCAACAACGTGCGCTACTGGTTCCGCGAAGACACGTACAACGCGCCCCGCTCCTACGTGGACTTCTCCCTGCAGTACCGCGTGAAGGTGCTGGGCGAAGACAATGCTGAAGGCGTGTTCGCGCGCCTGACCTATTCCTATTGAGGACTTGCATGAACGTTCGAATGTGTTTGTGGCTGGGTCTTGGCCTGGCCCCGATGTGGGCACAGGCCGCCCCTGAAATCGCCCGGCTGTATGCGCCAAAACTGCCCGAGGGTTCCGCCTGGGTGCGCGTGGTCAACCCGTCCGAAACCGTCATGCAGGTCCAGGTGGACCAGGGTGCGAGTTTTGCCCTTGCCGCACAGACCGCAGTGGCCAGCCCCTTTCAGGTCGTGGACTCGCGACAGCCGTTGCACGTGACCGTCAATGGTCGCGAGATAAAAAGCCTCAGCGCACCACAAAGTGCGTGGGTCACGCTGATTCTCGACAGCGACCCGGCACGGGCGCCTCGCCTGGTCATCGACCCGCCACTGCGCGGTAAAGACCTGCGCGCCGAACTGAATGTCTACAACCTGGCCAACGGTTGCGAAAAGGCCGAGGTCAAACTCGCCAACGGTGCTCCTGTGTTCAACCAACTGCCATTCTACGGACAAGCCCAACGCACGATCAACCCGGTGCAGGCGACGCTGATTGCCAGCTGCAATGAGAACGCGAGCCTGCCGTTGAAGCTGGCGCCCTTCAAGGCCGGTGATCGTTATAGCCTGTTCCTGATCGGCTCCCGCCAGGCGCCACGGCTGATTGGCCTTGTCGACCAGACCGCGCCATGAACCTTCACTTGAAATCTCGCCTGCCTGTTCCCGCCATGATCGGCGGTTTGTTGTTGAGCCTGTCGGTCACCTGCGTTCAAGCGGCCTCCGCGGTAATCACCGGCGAAAATGGCTGGTTGTTCCCGGCCTGGGAAAGCTTGAGCAAGGTAGACAACACCGGCACTGCCCGCAGCATTGCGCTGGTCAAGGAACTCCAACAGCACCTTGCCCGGGAACACATCGGACTCGTCGTGCTGGTGGTGCCGATGAAAGCGCCGTTTTATGCCCAGCGGCTGCCCGCCGATCACCCCTTGAGCGTCGCCGTGATGCAGCGTTATGACCACCTGCAAAACGACTTGACCCAAGCAGGTCTGACCACGCTGAACATCAAGCCGATCCTGAAACGCACCGAACAAGGCAAACAGACCGCGTTCTACCGCGCCGATTATCACTGGACAGCCTGGAGCGCGGAAAACACCGCCGATGCCACGGCGCAATTGATCACCGAGCGTTACCGCCTGCAAGGCGAACCCGGCGGCGGCGCAGCGCTGGGCCAGTGGTTCGACCGCCGCGCGTTCGGCGACCTGGCCAGTAATTTTCTGCCAGCGATCAAGCGCAAGGCGATTGGTCGCGACATCTACACCGTGCGCCATCAGGCCGAAAACGACTTGCTGATCGACGATGCGCCAGCACCAGTCCAAGTGATCGGCAACAGTTTTGTCCAGCCTTACCTGGGTTTTACGCAGAAGCTCTCAAATGACCTGGACCGTCCCGTCGCACTGACCTGGAACCCCGGCGACGTCGGTCCGTGGGCTACGCTACTGCAATACCTGGAGTCGGCGGATTTTGCCGAACACAAGCCGCAAGTGATCGTCTGGCAATTCAACGAGGGCCAGTTCCACCTTGGCCCTGATGCGGCAGCCAACTGGAACGCCAAAGGCGTCACCTCGCTGAGCCAATGGCATCAGCGCATCAACAAGGTACTGCCGTGAAGATTCTTGGTTGTACAGTGAGTCGCGTCACCCTCGCCGCGCTGTTGTTTGCCGTCACCCTTAGCGCAGGAACCGGCATGCTCTACATCACGAACAAAAAGGCCTTGCCCCCGGAGATTGTCGGCATCGTCTGGCAGCCGGACAACAAGACCGTCGGTATCAGCGGACACTGGGAAAAACTGGGAGCGCGTGAGCTGCTGGTGCAATGGACAGTCGTTGACGATCAGGCCTTCGTTCCCGGTACCGGCCTGCCCGCCGTACCGGTGCTGCCCGATTGGGCGCGCATCGCCAAGGCACCCTGGGCGCAGGATGTGATCCTGGGGCTGGCGGGTTATTTCAGCGAGAACCGCTCACGGGACAACATCGAACAGCTGGCCGCAGTCTCGGAACGAATCGCCAAATTGCCTACGCCGTTACACGTGACCGGCTGGTATTTCCCGGCTGAAGTCGACCCCAGCTGGACCCGTGCCAAAGAACTGCCCGCGCTGCTGGCCAAGCTGCCGCGACCGTTGTGGATCAGCGTTTATGACGGTGCCAATATCGGCCCCGTCGCCACCGCCGAATGGCTCAAGCAATGGCTACCAGATGACATCGGCGTGTTCTTTCAGGACGGTGTTGGCGTCTACGCCCGCACTGCACCCGTCGCCCGAGCCTACGCCGACGCCCTGCGCCAGCGCCTGGGCAAAGACCGTGTGCGGATCATCGTCGAAGCCTTCCGCCCCAACTTTGGTGGCGGCTTCCGCTCCGCGACCGCTGCCGAGCTCAAACCGCAACTGGCGGCCTATGACGGATATCCGCTCTACCTGTTCGACGGGCCGCACTACGTGACGCCAGAGTTGGTCGAGCAACTGGTGCAGTAAAGCGTGCGCAGCTGACGTGTCAACTTTCGGCGTAAGCGCTTTCGGTCAGCGCTCGCAGCCCTGAATGCTTCGCGTGGACGCCAATCAAGTGTCCAATCGCCTGCGCATCCATAGGCCGGCTCAAGAAATACCCTTGAACCTCATCGCACCGCGCATCCTGCAACGCCTGAAGTTGCTCGATCGTTTCCACCCCCTCCGCCGTGACTGTCAGCGACAGTGCCCTGCCCAGCCCGACGATGGCCTCGATGATCGACTGATCATCACCGCTGGCGGCCAGCCCGGAAATAAAGCTGCGATCGATCTTCAACCCATCGAAAGGAAATGAACGCAGGTAGCTCAATGACGAGTACCCAGTGCCGAAATCGTCCATTGCCAGGCGAACACCCAAGGCTTTCAAGTCGTGCATGATCTGCAGTGCGCCCTTGGCGTCGTCAAGCATGACATTCTCCGTCAGTTCCAATTCCAGCCGGGCCGGATTCAAACCGGTCTGCGCCAACACCGCCTGAACCCTGGACACCAGCTGCCCGCGCTGGAACTCTGTCGGCGACAGGTTCACCGAGACAAAGAGTTCTTCAGGCCAGGTCGACGCGGCCGTGCAAGCGGTGTGCAGCACCCAGTTGCTCAGCGGCAGAATCAACCCGGTTTCCTCCGCAATGGGAATGAAAACGTCGGGCGACAACAGCCCTCTCACTGGGTGCTCCCAGCGTACCAGTGCTTCGGCACCGGCCATGACCCTGCCTGCAATCTGATAGCGCGGCTGAAAGTGCAGACGCAACTCATCATGTTTGATCGAGTGACGCAGATCGCTTTCCAACTGACGACGATCGAGTATTCGGGCATTCATGTCGCCCGCGTAAAAACGCCAGGTATTGCGTCCTGCATCCTTGGCTTCATACAGCGCGATGTCGGCATAGCGCAGCAACTCGTCGGCCAGGGTGGCGTCGGCTGGGGCCATGGCAATGCCGATGCTGGCACTGATAAATACCTCATGCTCATTAATCTGGAACGGCTGTTCGATGCAGTCGATCAGGCGCTGGCACAGGTGCTCGACCTCATCCTGAGAAACCATATTCGCCACCACCAGCACAAACTCATCACCACCGATTCGCGCGACCAGGTCATCGGAGCGCAAGCACTGCCCCAGCCTTTTGGAGACCTCGTTGAGTACTTGATCGCCTGCGGCGTGCCCGAGCAAATCATTCACCGGTTTGAAGCGATCCAGGTCGACGCTGAGCATGACCAACGGATCGGCCAGGGTCGGCGCAGCCTTGAGTTTGCCATCAAGGAATTCCTGCATACGGGCGCGATTCGCCAGGCCCGTCAGCGCATCGTGTTGCGACAGGTATTCGATCCGTCGGCGGGCCGCCACTTCTTCGGTGATATCGCTGGCCGTGCCGCGATAGCCCAGCCCCTCCATTTCTCGCACGGAAAGACGGAAAATCCTGGCTTGCCCGTCCCCTGACAGATAACTGCATTGCAAGATGGCGTTGGCCCGTCGGGAGTGGTTTTTCAACCACTGGGAAAGCGGCCCCTGATCAGACACCAGCAAGTCGTCGATAGGACGACCAAGACACTCGGCCCTGCGCAGTCCCGTCACGGTTTCGAAGCGCTCTGACAGGTAGGTGAAGCGCAACCCGGTATCGATTTCCCAAATCCAGTCGGAGGACGCTTCGGCGACATCACGAAACCGCGCCTCACTGGCCGCCAACGCCGTGCGACTGACCTGCAGGGAGGCGTAACTGGCATCCATCACTTGCGCAGCCGCCGCGGTACGCCGCTGAAAAAGCCATGTCATCAGTCCGATAATCAGCCCCGCTATACCGATCAGCGGCAACACCACGGTCATCAACCGATACCCCGGCTGCGCCGGTGTCCACTGCAGGGTGCCCGCCGTACCGGTTTCCCCCAGACGCAAAAACGATGTGCCGAGCGCTGCGCTATCACCTGAGGCCACGCGCAATTGAGCAATCCCGAAATCACTGGCCATGCTACTCAATCGGGCAGCATCGAGCCTGGAGACGAACAACAGTATTGAGGCTGGCCTGTCATCCGTTTCGACCTGGGGGTTGGTGCCAGACGTCAGGGGCGCGGCAGCGACCAACACCGGGGTGCCGTCGACATCGAGAAACGCCTTGATGGGTGTTTCGCTTTCTACATCGATGCGTGCACGTTCGATGAGCGCGGTGATGGGTTGTTTCAACCAGTCCTCAGCGGTGACCGATTCCAGCTGCCCATTGATGACCGAGTACACCGTACGATCGGTCGGATCGATCACAAACACACCCTCAAACCCGAAATCCTCAAACAGCGACGAGCCGGCATTCTGGCGGACAAATGCCCAGTCGGTATCCACCTTCCTGTGCAGGTGCTCATAGGCATCGCCCCAGAATGCGTAGTCCTTGATCGTCAAAAGAACCGACTTCTCCAGCGATTGCACGGCCTTTTCCGTATAGAAGCGACTACGGCGCTCGGCGTCCTGGTTTTGCTCGAAGGCGATGTAAACAATCAAGGTGCTGGCCAACAGGAAGATCGACAACAACAGGCAAGAGAAGCCCATCAAAGACATGCGGGTCAGGGAAAGACTGGAGGTTTGCATCTGCGGCAGAGGGTCGAGAGACTTGCTTTTCATGGGGCTTCCAGGCGGTACAACGATTACAGGCCAGCACTGGAGACGACGCAGGCTTAAAAAATCATGCGTTAAAAATGCTCCCTGACTCGAAGTGATCCCTCGTCTTCAGCCCGGACTGTTGGCAGGATCAGTCCGTAATGTACTTGTTGATCTTATCGGCCCGACTGTTGATGCCTTGACCCGCTATCGCCTTCAACCGCTCAACGGTCGAGTCTTGCGAGACAGGCCAATCCTGAGCGCAACGCCAGCCTGATGGATAAAAGGCTTCTCGATCTCGACGTAGGTAACCTCGGAGCCAGTGGGAGCGGGCTTGTTCGCTCACTGAGCGAGCGTCAACAGAACGTTATTATCTCGAAACGCCTCACAACCGCTGATCAGTTAGTGCGGTTTTTTGACACTTCCCCGATATGTGGTCACAACTTTTGCCCTCCGCTGGGCCCTAACACGTTGGTCGTCGATGGAATATTGGCAGCTTCCGACGTTTTAGCCTGATACGGAGATAAGCTCATGATTTTTAACGTACAAAATTTTGGCGCCAAAGGAGATGGCATCACAGATGACACCGCGGCGATACAAAGTGCGATTGATGCAGCGGCCGCGGCAGGTGGGGGGCAGGTGTATGTGCCGACCGGAACTTATATCGTTTCGGGAGGCGAGGAACCCTCCGACGGTTGCCTGATGCTCAAGAGCAACGTCTACCTGTACGGCGACGGCATGGGCGAAACCACCGTCAAAGTGGCTGACGGCTCCGACACCAAGATCACGGGTGTCATCCGCTCGGCCTATGGCGAGGAAACCCACGACTTTGGCGTCAGCAACCTCACCATCGACGGCAATCGCGACCACACCACCGGCAAAATCGACGGTTGGTTCAACGGCTATATTCCCGGCCAGGAAGGCTACGACTCCAACGTCACCCTCGACAGCGTCGAGATCAAGGATTGCTCCGGGTACGGTTTCGACCCCCACGAGCAGACCGTCAACATGGTCATCAAGAACAGCGTGTCCCACGGCAATGGCCTGGACGGCTTCGTTGCTGACTTCCTCAGCGACAGCACCTTCGAAAACAACGTCGCCTACGACAATGACCGCCACGGTTTCAACGTCGTCACCAGTACCCACGACTTCACCCTCACCAACAACGTTGCCTACAACAATGGTGGCAATGGCATCGTGGTGCAGCGCGGCAGCGAGAACATCCCCTCCCCTAGCAACATCACCATCACCGGTGGCGAGGTGTACGGCAACGGCGCCGAAGGGGTGCTGATCAAGCTGTCCAGTGAGGTGACCGTCAGCGACGTCGATATTCACGACAACGCCAGCGCCGGGGTTCGCGTCTACGGCAGCAACCACGTCGAGATCATCGACAACACGCTCAACAACAACTCCCTGGGCAACCCCGTACCGGAAATCATCATCCAGTCCTACGACGACACCCTGGGCGTGTCCGGCAAGTACTTCAACGGCAGCGATAACACGATCCAGGGCAACATCATCAGCGGCAGCAACCTGTCGACTTACGGTGTTGCAGAGCGCAATGAAGACGGCACCGATCGCAACGCCATTATTGGCAACACCATCAGCCACACCAGCAAGGGTGCCACGCTGGTCTATGGCGACGGCAGCTACGCCAGCGCCACGGTGCCGATGACCACCGTGCAAGGTACGGCTGGCAACGACACCCTGCTGGGCAGCGCCGAAAGCGAGACTTTCTACGGCGGAGCCGGCAACGACACCATTAACGGCGGGGCCGGTGGTGACATTCTGGTGGGCGGTGCAGGCATCGACAAACTCACTGGTGGTACCGGCGCCGATACGTTCCGCTTTGTCGCTCAGTCCGACAGTTACCGCAACGCAACCGCAAGCTTCGATGACACCATCACCGACTTCGACGTCACCCAGGACAAGATCGACCTCGCCGGCCTCGGCTTCACCGGCCTGGGCAACGGCCGTGGCGGCACCTTGCAGGTCAGCTACAGCGCCAGCAACGACCGCACCTACATCAAGGACTACGATGCCGATGCCAGCGGCAATCGCTTCGAATTGATTCTCTCGGGCAACCTCGCCAGCACCCTGACCGCCAGTAACTTCATCTTCAATCGGGTGGTCACCGGTACCAGCGGAAGCGACTCGCTGCTAGGTACCGATTCAGCCGACACCCTGCTCGGTCTGGCGGGTAACGACAGCCTTGGTGGCGGCGCAGGCGACGACGAGCTCGACGGCGGTGCCGGCATGGACACCCTCACCGGTGGCGCCGGAGCGGACACCTTTGTGTTTTCCAATCGCATGGACAGCTACCGCAACTACAACACCGGCGGTGCCAACCTTAGCGACGTGATCACCGATTTCGATGTCAGCGCCGACAAGATCGACCTCTCGGCCTTAGGTTTCACCGGCTTGGGTGATGGCAAGAACAACACTGTGTCCCTGGTGCTCAACAGTGCCGGCACCAAGACTTACATCAAGTCCCTGGCCGCCGACGCCGATGGCAACCGCTTTGAAGTGACGCTGAACGGCAACTACGTCGACAAGCTGACCAGCGCCAATTTCGTCTTCGCCACTTCGCCAACGGTCAACCATGCGCCGGTGGTGGCAACGGCGTTGCTGGATCAAAACGCGAGCGAAAACACTTCGTTCAGCTACGTGGTACCGGCCACCAGCTTCACCGATCCGGATAACGACAGCCTCAGCTACACCGCCAAACTGGCGAATGGCAGCGCCCTGCCCAGCTGGCTGACATTCGATGCAGCGACTCGTACGTTCAGCGGCACACCCAACGACACCGCCTCGGGCACCTACTCCATACAGGTCACCGCGGCCGACGGCAGCAATGCCACCATCAGCGACAGCTTTACCCTCGCCGTACAGGACGTACCCGCCGCACCCACTGTGATTAATGGCACGCCGAACAACGACACCCTGACCGGCACCGCAGCCAACGAACAACTGCTCGGTGGCGCCGGTAACGACACCCTTAATGGCGGCGCGGGCAACGACATTCTGGTCGGCGGCACCGGCGTGGACAAACTCACCGGCGGCGCGGGTGCCGATGTGTTCCGCTACACCTCAACGCTCGACAGTTACCGCACCAGCTCCACCAGCGTCAGTGACCAGATCCTCGATTTCGACGTGACCGCCGACAAGATCGACGTCTCGGCGCTTGGCTACACGGCCCTGGGCAATGGCCTGAACGGCACGCTGCAATTGACCTACAGCGCTTCGAGCAACCGCACCTACCTCAAAGATCTCACCGTCGACGCCAACGGCAACCGCTTCGAAGTGTCGATGGCGGGCAACCTGGTGAGCAGCCTGACGGCGAGTCATTTTGTTTTTGCCGGCCAGGCGCCCGCCAACACCATCACGGGCACCAACAACGCCGAAAGCCTCAACGGCACGGCGGGCGCCGACCTGATCCTCGGCCTCGGTGGCAACGACACAATCAAGGCCGGCACTGGCGCCGACATCGTCGATGGCGGCGCCGGACGCGATTCTCTGTACGGCGGCGATGGTGCCGACGCCTTCCGCTACACCAACGTACTCGACAGCTACCGCGACTACGACACCGGCGGTGTCACGGCCACCGACACGATTTATGACTTCACCGTGGGCGTCGACAAGATCGATGTTTCGGGCCTTGGCTTTGTCGGCCTCGGCGATGGCAGCAATGGCACGTTGTACATGACCCTCAACGCGACCGGCGACAAGACCTACATCAAATCCGCCGAGACCGACGCCGATGGCAATCGTTTTGAAATCGCCCTCAACGGCAACTACCTCAACACCCTGACCACCAGCGACTTCGTGTTCGGCGAGCGCGCCCAGCAGGACATCCTCTACGTGCCCACCCTCGGCCAATCCAATGCGCGCCTGCTGCGCATGACGGAGGACGACAATCAGTCCGGCACCTCGATGTTGGTCAACGACCTGGACCGCTACACCACCTATGACGTGCGCAGCCAGTTCACCGACGCCGATGGCAACGGCATCGACATCGCGGTGGGCGGGAGCACGGTCACTGGCCTGTCGACGCTTAGCGCCGAGGAACTCAAGTTGTGCTGGTGGCTCACCGACACCAACCAACCCGGGGCTGCGCTGTTGCGC
The DNA here is from genome assembly GCF_029963765.1 of Pseudomonas sp. UYIF39. Classification (GTDB taxonomy): domain Bacteria; phylum Pseudomonadota; class Gammaproteobacteria; order Pseudomonadales; family Pseudomonadaceae; genus Aquipseudomonas. The sequence continues at coordinate 565,595 of NZ_JALBYU010000001.1, read as the reverse complement.
GCCGTGACGCTGCTGCGGGACCAGCTCACCGAACTGCAATCCATCGATAACGTCACCACGGGCATCATTTGGGGCCAGGGCGAGGAAGCCGCCCAGGAGATCGCCCGCGCCACGGACAAACCAGCGGCGGCAGCGGCCTACAAGGCTGCAACCCTGAAGGTGTTTGATTACCTGCATGCCCAGATCGGTAATTTCAGCGTGTACTTGATGGAAACCGGTCACTACGAGCAAGACGCGGCGCGTGCCCGTGGTTATTCGGAGGAGAAGATTGCCTCCATCGTCGAGGGGGTTGGCTATGTCCGCGCCGCCCAGGAAGCCATCGCTGCCGAGCGCGCCGACGTCAAGCTGGCGGTGGACTACACCGACCTCCCCTTGCGCCACGAAGTCGATCCGCAGGCGTATCCCGACGACGTCTGGCACCTGCACGAGGAGTCGGCGGAGATCGTCGGCCAGCGACTGGCCGACTACATTGCCAGTGACCTTGGCTTCCAGGGCAACCCCAACGACAACAACAGCGTGCAGGACATTTTCGACAACGCAAATAATATGATTTCCGGTACCGGCCAGGCGGATACCCTGGTGGGCAGTTCGGGCAACGACACACTGGATGGCGACCTGGGCGCCGACACCATGACCGGTGGCAATGGCAACGACATCTATGTGGTCGATAACGCGTTCGACCGCGTGGTGGAAACCAACACCTCGACCTCGCAGATCGATACGGTGCTGGCCTCGGTCAGTTGGACGCTTGGCGCCAATCTCGAGAACCTGGTGCTCACCGGCGTGTCGGGCATCAACGGCACTGGCAATGAGCGATACAACTTCATCACCGGCAATGCCGCCAATAACGTGCTCGATGGTGCCGCGGGGGCCGACAGCATGAGCGGCGGCGATGGCAACGACACCTACTATGTCGACAACGCCGACGACACCGTGATCGAGACCAACAGCAATGCGGCGCCAGGAGGGATCGACAGCGTGCACAGCACCCTGGCGGCCTATACCCTCGGCAACAACGTCGAGAATCTGTATATCGACAGTGCTGGTGCCGCCAACGGCACGGGCAACGCGCTGGACAACACGCTGTTCGCCGGAGCCGGCAACAACGTGCTGGACGGACGCGATGGCAATGACACGGTGTCTTTTGAACGCGCCCTGTCCGGCGTTACCGTAAACCTCTCGACGTCCGCACAACAAAACACCGCGGGTTCCGGGCTCGACACCCTGAAATTCTTCGAAAACCTGACGGGAAGCGCCTACGCCGACAGCCTGTCGGGCAACAGCGCGGCGAACGTTCTGAGCGGTGGTGCGGGCAACGACACACTGGTGGGCGGTTCGGGCGATGACCGGTTGATCGGCGGCGCAGGCACCGACAACCTTACCGGTGGCACTGGCGCGGATACCTATGCGTTTGGTGCGCTGTCGGACATGGGCGTCGGGGCTTTGCGCGATGTGATCAGCGGTTTCAAGACCACCGAGGGTGATCATCTGGATTTCACCGGCCTGGACGCCAACCCGCTGACCGCCACTGTCGACGCCTTCACCTTCATCGGCAGCAACGCCTTCGACCCCACCAACGCTACCGGCCAACTGCGCTTTGCCGATGGCATTCTCTACGGCAGTGTCAACGCCGACGCCACCCCCGAGTTCGAATTCGAAATGGTGGGCGTCAAGGAGCTGCATGCCAGCGACTTTACAGCCTGAGTTGCACTTTGCCCGCGAAGGCGGCGGTACATTCAGTATGGATGCTGATTGATCCACCGCCATCGCGAGCAAGCTCGCTCCCACAGGGGATTTGCAGTGCCCGAAAAATCAAAGACCACCACAGACCCACGGCGGTCATGCTCATTCCTCTTTGAACGCCGCAAGCAAGCGTTCACGCAAAGGTTTCATCAGGTAATTCATCAAAGTGCGCTCCCCCGTCACCACCGTGACATCGGCGAGCATGCCGGGGCGCACCAGCAGGCCGGCAGCCTGCAGCGAGGCGACGGTGTCGGCGGGAATTTCGACCTTGGCGGAAAAGTACGGCTGGTGCGTCTGTTCATTGATCAACTGGTCCGCCGACACCGTAGTCACCGTGCCGGTGACCGTCGGCGTATCCACCCGTTGCAGCGCGGTGAAATGCACATGCACCGGCAGCCCCGGGCGCAACTTATTGGCCATCAGCGGCTCGAAACGCGCGGTGATCGCCATCGGCGCATCCAGCGGCACCACCTGCATCAGGGTTTGCCCGGCCTGTGCAACGCCCCCGACCGTATGAATGTTCACGTCCATGACCTGCCCGGACACCGGCGCACGGATCGCACCGTTGTCGACTTCAAACTGCAAGGCACGTATCTGATCGGCATAACCTGCCGCCTCGGCAGAGACCTCGCTGAGCTGGGTTTCGGCATCGCGGCGAAATTCTTGCTGCGCCTGCAAGGCCTTGAGCCGGCTTTCATTGATCGCCTGGCGGGTCCTGCCGACATCGCCCACCCCGGAGGAAATCTGCCCGGCCAATTGGGCTGCGTTGCGCTCGGCCTCGAGGAGTTTGTTGCGAGGAATGTAGCCTTCACGGGCCAAATCACGCAGGCCTTCCAGCTCTTGCTGCTGGAAGCGCATCTGCGTGTCGTAGTTGCGCTTGACGCCTTCGTAGCCGAGCAATTGCTGCTGCAATGCCGCAGCTTCGTGTTCGATGATCTGCAAGCGGCTACCCAGCTCTGCGCGGCGGGTCAGAAATAACTGGCCCTGCAAGGCCATGGAAGCCTTGACCCGCGGCTCGTCGGCGCGCTCCAGCAGTTCAGCGGGCCATTGGATCTCGGCTGAGCCCAAGCGCTCGGCAATCAACCGCGCTTCGACGCTGCGATCGTTGAGCAACTTGCCCAGGGTCACGTCCCGTTGCGACTGCGCCTGCACCGTATTGAGCTGCACCAGCAACTGTCCCTGGGTGACGCGGTCGCCATCGCTGACCAGTAGCTTTTCCACCACCCCACCGACCAACGACTGCACAGCCTTGCGTTCGCCCGCCACCACCACGGTGCCGCTGCCCACGACACCTTGGTCGAGCGGCGCCAGGCAGGCCCAGAGCAGGAAGCCGCCCAGCGTCAGGACCAGGAAACCCACACCATAACGTGCAGCCCCCCCTGCGTCGGTACTGGCGCTGGGTAGCGTTGTGGCGCCGCGCACGCTCAGCCCATGCTCGCTGTACGTTTGTGCCCCAAGGGTCGGATCACGCATCTTTACCAGCCTCCCTGACCGCGGCCGGTCTTGGCCCCGGCATCAATGCTTTGAGCACCCGGTCCCGTGGACCGAATGCTTGTTGAGTGCCGTCCTTGAGCACCAGGATGTGATCGACCACCGCCAGCACATTAGGCCGGTGGGTAATCAGCACCACGGTGCTGCCAGCAGCCTTGAGCGCACGGATGGCCTGCACCAGCGCCTGCTCCCCGGCTTCATCGAGGTTGGAGTTGGGCTCATCGAGCACAATCAGCGACGGGCGCCCATAGAGCGCGCGAGCCAGGCCGAGACGTTGCTTTTGTCCACCGGACAAGCCAAGCCCGCCGGGGCCCAGCGGCGTGTCGTAACCCTTGGGGAACCTCAGGATTATCTCGTGAATGCCAGCGTGACGCCCGGCGGCGATGATCTTGTCGGCGTCCTGCTCGCCGAAGCGGGCGATGTTGTCGGCCACACTGCCGTCGAACAGCTCGATGTCCTGCGGCAGGTATCCAAGGTGCGGGCCCAGGGCGTCGTGGGACCATTGACTGATCTCGGCGTCGTCCAGGCGCACCGACCCGCCCATGGCCGGCCATACCCCGACCAGCGCCCTGGCCAGCGTTGATTTACCACTGGCGCTGGGGCCGACGACGGCGAGTACATCACCTTTGGCCAGGCTGAAATTGATGCCCCGCAGGATCGGTTGCGTGGCGCCGGGCGGGCCGACATACAACTGCTCCAGGCGCACTGCCCCGGTGGGCGGAGGCAAAGGCATGCGCAGGCGCTCGCGCGGATGCTGGGCAAGCAGTTGACTCAGGCGCTGGTAGCTCTGGCGGCCGGAGTTGAATTGCTTCCACGAGCCGATGGCGATTTCCACGGGCGCCAGGGCACGCCCCAGCAGCAGCGACATCGCAATCATCATGCCCGCCGACAATTGGCCTTCAAGCACCAGCAACGCCCCCAAGCCCAGTGCCAGCGACTGTCCGGAGATGCGCACGAAACGGGTCATCGAAGTGATACGCGCGCCGCGGTCGCTGGCATGGGCCTGGGCGGCAATGATGCGTTGCTGCAGCAGGCTCCAGCGCTGGCGCAACGGCCCGAGCATGCCCAGGGCCTGGATGACTTCGGCATTGTGGAACGTGCTGTTTACATAGATCGACGACTGCACTCCCAGGCGATTGGCTTCGCCCAAGCGTGTGCGAGTCGACAACTCGCCCCACAGCGCCAGGCCAATCAGCACCAGGGCTAGAACCAGCGTCAGTACGCCGAACCAGGGATGAAAGATGAACGCCACCAGCAGGAAGATTGGCAACCACGGCGCATCGAGCAAGGCGATCAGGCCCTGGCCGGTGATCAACTGCCGCAGCGTCGCCAGATCGATGAGCACCTGCGCCGGGTTGGCGTTGTGCTCGCGCAGGCTGCGGGCGAAGGCGGCGTCGAAAATCCGCTCGCCCAAGGCATCGTCCAGCCCCGCGCTCATGCGAATCATCACCTCGCCGCGTGCCCACTCGATCAGGGCGCTGAACATGAACAGTCCCAGGGCGATCAAGGTGAGCATGAACAAGGTGGTTTCGTTGCGGCTGGTGAGGACCCGGTCGTACACCTGCATCATGTAGAGCGACGGTACCAGCACCAGCAGGTTGATCACCCCACTGAACAGCGCCAGCGACCAGAACACTCGGCGATAGCTTAATAAAGCGGCATCAATGTCATGACGCGGATCGAGAAGCAAAGCCATAGAGTGTCGCCCACAAAAGGAAAAGTCGGTCCAGGACGCAATCCATCGCGGTTTTTTTTGCCCCAAGGCATTGGAGAAAACACTAAACGTAGCCGGATGCGCCGCTATCAGAGACGATCTTCGTCGCGCTACAGGCGCCCTTTACTGACCACGCAACCACGGGTTAGTGCCGGTTCGGCGGGCTGGGTTTCCATGTGGGTGACGGGCGGGGATGTTGCATTCCCTATTACTGTCCAAACCTCACACAAACAAAAACGCCGCTCAAAGAGCGGCGTTTTTGCGTATGGAGCGGGAAACTCGGCTCACCGTATGTTACGAGCCTCAAGCGTTTCAGCTCCAGGGACGGTCTCCATTCTCGTCCTTGATGCGGGTCGGCAGGCCCATCACATCCAGCGCCTTGAGGAACGGCTCAGCTGGAAGCTCCTCGACGTTGGCCATGCGCTGCACGTCCCACTCGCCGCGGGCGACCAGCAGGGCTGCTGCCACGGGCGGCACGCCTGCGGTATAGGAAATGCCCTGGCTGTCAGTTTCCGCGTAAGCGTCTTCATGATCAGCCACGTTGTAGATGAACACCTCGCGCGGCTGGCCATCCTTGGTGCCCTTGATCAGATCACCGATGCAGGTCTTGCCGGTGTAGCCGGGCGCCAGCGAGCTCGGATCAGGGAGCACGGCCTTGACCACTTTCAGCGGCACGACTTCCAGGCCTTCGGCGGTCTTGACCGGTTGCTCGGAGAGCAGGCCGAGGTTCCTGAGCACGGTGAACACATTGATGTAGTGCTCGCCGAAGCTCATCCAGAAACGCACGTTGGGCACGTCGAGGTTCTTCGACAGCGAGTGCACTTCATCGTGGCCGGTCAGGTACAGGTTCTGCGCGCCTACGACCGGCAGGTCGTCGGTGCGTTTGACTTCGAACATCGTGTTGCTGGTCCACTGACTGTTCTGCCAGCTCCACACTTGTCCGGTGAATTCGCGGAAGTTGATTTCCGGGTCGAAATTGGTGGCGAAATACTTGCCGTGGGAACCGGCGTTGACGTCGAGAATGTCGATCGAATCAATGCGGTCGAAATACTGTTGTTGCGCCAGTGCTGCATAGGCGTTGACCACACCCGGGTCGAAGCCCACGCCGAGAATGGCGGTAATGTTCTTCTCTTTGCACTCTTCGAGGTGGTTCCACTCGTAGTTGCCATACCAGGGCGGCGTCTCGCAGATTTTGCCCGGTTCTTCGTGAATGGCGGTGTCCAGATAGGCCACGCCGGTATCGATGCAGGCGCGCAGCACCGACATGTTAAGGAAGGCGGAACCGACGTTGATGACGATCTGCGATCCGGTTTCGCGGATCAGCGCCTTGGTCGCTTCCACATCCATGGCGTTCAGCGAGAAGGCCTGGATATCGGCGGGCACTTTGAGGCTGCCCTTGGCCTTGACGCTGTCGATGATGGCCTGGCACTTGGAGATGTTGCGCGACGCGATAGCAATACGACCGAGTTCATCGTTGTGCTGCGCGCACTTGTGGGCCACCACCTTGGCGACACCTCCTGCACCAATGATAAGCACGTTCTTCTTCAATTTTTCTCTCTCTCCTTCTCTGCCAGCTTACGAAAGGCTGGACATGTAGTCGTTGTAACCAAACTCACGAACCACCTCGACGGTACCGTCGAGTTGTTTCACCACGATGGACGGCATTTTCAGGCCGTTGAACCAGTTCTTCTTGACCATGGTGTAACCCGCTGCGTCGATGAACGACAGCCGATCCCCGATAGCCAAAGGACGATCAAATTGATACTCACCGAAAATGTCTCCGGCCAGACAGGATTTGCCGCACACCATGTACGTGTGCTCGCCCTCGCTGGGCGCCAGCTTCGCATTCAGGCGATAGATCAGTAGATCGAGCATATGCGCTTCGATGGAGCTGTCCACAACCGCCAGGTGCTTGCCGTTGTAGAGGGTGTCGAGCACGGTGACTTCCAGCGAAGCGCTCTGCGTAATGGCCGCTTCGCCCGGCTCCAGGTAGACCTGCACGCCGTATTTTTGCGAGAAGGACTTGAGGCGCGCGCAGAACTCGTCCAGCGCGTAGCCTTCGCCAGTGAAGTGGATGCCGCCACCGAGGCTGACCCACTCGACCTTGTGCAGCAAGTCGCCGAAGCGTTCTTCGATGGTGCACAGCATCTGGTCGAACAGGCCGAAATCACCGTTCTCGCAGTTGTTATGGAACATGAAGCCAGAGATCTGCTCGATGACCTGCTCGATCTTCACCGGGTCCCACTCGCCCAGACGGCTGAACGGCCGCGCAGGGTCGGCCAGCAGATAATCCGAGCTGCTCACCTGCGGATTGACCCGCAGACCGCGCACCTTGCCGGCCGAAGCCTCGGTGTAGCGCTGCAACTGACCGATGGAGTTGAAGATGATCTTGTCGCAGTTTTCGAGCATCTCCTCGATCTCGTCGTCGGCCCAGGCCACGCTGTAGGCGTGGGTCTCGCCCGCGAACTTCTGTCGACCGAGCTTGAGTTCGTAAAGCGACGACGACGTGGTGCCATCCATGTACTGCTGCATCAGGTCGAACACCGACCAGGTGGCGAAGCACTTGAGTGCCAGGAGCGCCTTGGCCCCGGACTGTTCGCGCACATAGGCGATCTTCTGCATGTTCGCCAGCAGCTTTTGTTTATCAATGAGGTAGTACGGCGTTTTGATCATTTCGAGGCGCCTCCGGCAAGGCCAGCCAAAAAAGGATGCGCATTGTGCCTTCACTGGCTACATATCGAAAGAGCAGGAAGCACTGTCCACGCGAATCGTGGCTCAATTTAAGTCCCAGGCACCTCGAGCCGAACCAGCGTCAACAGCAGCTTTAACGGCCGTCAGTCAATTCTGCCCGGAAAGAGTGATTACATAATCGAACGGCTGCCCCTCAAGTTCATCGATGGCTTTACTACGCAGTCCCGTGCGGTCTACACCAATATGATCGAGAGCTTCCAATTAGTCGACGGGTAGCCGCCCCGTTCAGGTCTGGCTTTCAAGCAAGTTGAACAGCTCCACGAATTGCCGGGTCAGCTTGTGTTGCGGTTCCAGATAGATCAGTGGCTTGCTGGCCTGGTGTGACTCACGCATCTTCACCGAACTCATCAGGTACGCAGGCAACACCGGCATTTTCTCGGCAATCAGCTCGTCGAGCAGTCGTTGCGGCAGTGCGTTGCGAGCCTGGAATTGGTTAACGACGATGCCCTCAACCTCCAGCCTCTCGTTATGATCACTTTTGATCTCCTCGATTTCTCGCAGCACGCCGTAAATCGCCTGGCGAGAAAAGCTATCGCAATCGAATGGGATCAAACAGCGGTCAGCGGCAATCAGCGCCGAGACGCTGTAAAAATTCAGACCGGGCGGAGTATCCATATAGATCCGCTCATAGTCTTCATCGAGCCGGTCCAGCAGCTTGCTGAGTTTCTGAATTTTGTAGCGTGACTCGAGCTTGGATTGCAGATCACTCAGCTCCGACGAGGCGGCGATCAAATGCAAGTTGTCGAAGCGGGTTTCATGGATATTGGCTTGGGCCTTCTTTGAGGCCGGGCCAGGGAACAGTGTCTGTTTGAAGAAGTCGGCGATCCCCAGGGGAATATCTTCGCCGCTGAGTCCGGTCAAATAGTGAGTAGCATTGGCTTGGGCATCCAGATCAATCAGCAAGGTGCGATAGCCCTCAAAGGCACTGATGGCCGCGAGGTTACACGCGATACTGGATTTCCCGACGCCCCCTTTTTGATTAAAAACCACACGTCTCATGAAATGTCCGAAAAATTAGCATAGGTGGACATCATGTCTTTCCCTGAGTTTTTTAGCTTCAAGCACTGTAAACACTGTAACGATTCAACGTAAAGGTTCCTGCTCCCCAAGGTTGCTACGGGCTGATCAGTGTTTACTCATCAGACCATGCAGAACGCCGAATCTCAGCCCCGGCTCGGAAGGCGTCATATGTGAGACACCAAACACCTTGAAGGCCGCCAGCATGAGCACCAGGCCTCCAGGCAAGATGCTCTGGCGATGGCTTGGCAGGCCCGCCAGTCTGAGCTGTTTGACATGCCCCACTTCAAGCAGGCGCAACGACAAACGTAACAGACCGCTGTAGGTGATGCCGCTTTCGCCATAGTCGTTCAACCCGTTGGCCTTGAGGACTTTGGCCAGCATCCGTGCGGTGCCTGACGAGCCAATCACCTGCTGCCAACCCAGCACACGATAACGACGCGCCACTTTTTCAAACTGCACAGTGGCCACACGCTCAGCCTCTAGCAGCGCTTGAGCGGTGATACAGCCCCCCTGAAAGTAACGCGCACCGAAGAGGCCGCTGCCAATGGCAATACTTTCGGTCATCAGGGGTTGAGCTCCCTGCCCCAGAATCAATTCAGTGGAGCCGCCACCGATATCCACGACCAGTCGCCTGTTTTCGGTACCGGGTATCGTGTGAGCAACACCGGCGTACACCAGTCGGGCTTCTTCATGCCCAGAGATGACATCTATGCGAAACCCCAGGTGCCGCTCCGCGCTGGTCAAAAACAGTTGCGCATTGTCGGCTTCGCGCACGGCACTGGTCGCCACTGCCCGCACTCGACCGGCTTCAAAGCCGCGTAACTTTTTGCCGAATCGTGCGAGCGCTTGCCATCCCCGATCCAACGCCAACTCGTCTAGTGCCCCGCCTTGAGACCCTTCCGCCAAACGGACAGGTTCACGCAAGGTTTTCACTTCCTGGATCACGAACCCCTGACGCCGTCTGACTGACTGGCCGATCATCATGCGAAACGCATTAGAACCAAGGTCAATGGCTGCAAATAGAGAGGCGTCTCCTTTCATGGGGGGATTCCTTGCAAGCTGAGCGCACTAGGCGGTTTGCGAGGATCTTGCCATGGGGACGATGACGCAAAGATGACACCTGCTGCTCTTTACGAATGAGCAGACACCAGGATCGCGGGTCTTGAGGATGAGATCTTCAAAGGACGCAAAAAAATGTGTCATCGCACTGTAACCTTCGACAGCAATACTCGGGCTATACAACGCGTGCTCGTTCTTCCGCTGCCACTTTAGGCGGCTTTTTTTTGCCTGATGATTTTGGCAGCAGTTTTGCCAACCCTGCCAATTGGGTCTCGGCTTTTTCGAGAGCGGTCGCTGCGCAGCTCTGCCATATCGCTTCCAGCGGGCGCAGGTCGGATTCGTTCAGCGCCTTTTGGCACCACTGATAATGGTCATGCCAGGCGCCCAAAGCCGATTGCAGTGCCTTGAGCGCAATCGCCGCTTTACCCGAAAGCGGTGAAAGACGGGGAAACGCTTCCGTGAGGTAGCGCGTGCGCTTGACCAGGATTCTCAGCTCGTGCCGATCAAATTCAGTGTCATCCACGGCAGCATGCAGTCGATCAATCTGCTTTTTCAGTGCTTTTTCGATTTGAGGCTGGATGTGTTTTAGCCCGCCATTGACTTCCACTGATCGAAAGATGGAAGGCCATTCATCCAATTGAATGAACAAGTTCTTGAGGGCTGGGCTTTTTAGAATCCTGGAGTAGTGAGATGCCAGGCGCGCTTTTCTGAGCTGAACCTGGGCAGGAAAACCCCTGCCCTTCAGTTCCTGAATCATCACATCCAGATCCCGAGCGGGTGTAGTCAGCCTTCCCACTTCAGCTGCCGCGATGTTCAGAGTTGCCACCTCGGTCATGGAGCGCATCGGTCGGAGCAAACTCCTGATACGCCTCACGGCGATCCTGAGATCGTGCAAAGCTTCGCTATCAGTCCGTGCCTCCAGCCGGGCACGGGCGTGATACAGGGCAACCTGAAGCGCCAGTATCTCGGCAACGAACTTGTCGACGAATGCCATTCGGTCATCTCGCAGAAACGGAATTGCCACGAGCTTATCAGAAGCATCGATCATCAATATTGACTCTCCTTGAGAGCTAACCGCGGCCGGTCTTTGTCCCCAGGCCCCGTCACTTCGCCGCGCTACTGATCCCGCCGCAGATTCGCTACTATGTTTGACCGTTAGCTTTCCTTAATCTGGAGCCCGAATGCCTAATCAAAAGGACATCGCCGCCGAAAGCGGCGCACCGATGATTCCTGAACAGCGCCGTGAATTGATGCTGCGACAGTTGCGCAAGCATCAGGTGCTGAGCGTTCATCAGTTGATGGAAATGTTCGACTGTTCGCACATGACCATACGTCGAGATATCGCGTTGCTGGAGCAGGAAGGTCGTGCTTACTCGGTAACGGGTGGGGTGCGGATCGCCAGCCAGCTCCATAGTGAGCCCAGCCACCAGCTCAAGGCGGTGGTCGAGTTGCCACAGAAGCAATCCATGGCCAAGCTCGCCGCCCGGCTACTGCATGCCGATATGACGATCTACCTGGATGCGGGAACCAGCACGCTGGAAATCGTCCCCTATATCAAGGCGCTGTCCGGCATGACCGTGGTGACCAATGACTTCGGCGTTGTCCAGGCGCTGATCGAAGCCCCCCATGTCACGGTGATTCATACCGGCGGGCAGCTGGATCACTCCAATCAATCGTGCGTGGGCAGCTTGGCAGTTGCCACCTTGCGCCAGGTCGTCACCGATATCGCGTTCATATCGACCAGCTCATGGGATTTGCGTCGCGGCCTTACCACGCCTTCGGCGCTGAAGGTAGAGGTGAAACAAGCCGCGATGCAATCGGCCTCGCAAGTGGTGCTGGTGGCCAGCAGTTCGAAATACGGCACATTCAGCATGTACAAGATTGCCGGGCTGGAACAGTTCGACATTATCCTCAGCGACGATGCATTGACCGCGGCCGCGGCCGATGGCATCCGCATGCAAGGTGTCGAACTGTTGTTGCCGTCTGACTGAAACGACGGGCTCCGGCAGCGCCCGTCGCCCCCCTCCTCTGTTGCGCTTAACGCGCCTTCCAGTCCCGTAGCCATTGCAAGCCGGCCGAAGTATTGCCACGCGGCCGATATTCGCACCCTACCCAGCCGTCATAACCCAACTGGTCGATCAACTCGAACAGGTAGGGATAGTTGACTTCGCCCAGGTCCGGTTCATGCCGGTCCGGCACGCCGGCGATCTGGATATGACCGATTCCGTCGAAGTCCCGACGAAGTTTGGTGGCCAGGTCGCCTTCAACGATTTGGCAGTGGTAGCAGTCGAACTGAACCTTCAGGTTACGGGCGCCCACTTCCTTGCAGATAGCCTGGGCCTGATCCTGCCGGTTGAGGAAATAGCCCGGCATGTCTCGTGTATTGATCGGCTCCAGCAGCACCGTGATACCGACCTTGGCCGCCTGGGCGGTGGCATAGGCGAGGTTCTCCAGGTACACGCCGTGATGCCGTGGGCGATCGCGTTCCGACGGCAACAGCCCAGCCATCACATGGATACGCGAGTTGCCCAACACGCCGGCGTACTCCAGGGCGCGATCAAAACCGCTACGAAATTCACTCTCACGACCCGGCAACGACACCGTGCCCCGCTCGCCCGCCGCCCAATCACCGGGCGGCGCGTTGAACAGCGCCTGCACCAGGCCGTTATCGCTCAAGCGTTGCTGGAGCTCTTCAGCGCTGTAGTCGTAGGGAAACAGATACTCCACCGCTTCGAAACCATCGGCAGCCGCGGCGGCGAAGCGATCCAGAAACGCATGTTCCGGGTAGAGCATGCTGAGGTTGGCAGCAAAACGAGGCATGGTAGCTCCTGAGATAAAGAGTCAGACAAAGGGCCAGATCAGCAGGGTAATACAGAAACCCAAGGTGCCGAGCAAGGTGGTCAACACCGTCCAGGTACGCAAGCCGTCGGCCACGTTCAGCCCGGACAGTTTGGTGAAGATCCAGTAACCGGCGTCATTGATATGGGACATGGCCAACCCGCCACCGCCCATGGCCAGGCACAGCAACGCCATGTGGTTCGGGGTGAGATTGAGGGTCACAATCAGCGGGCTGATGATGCCGGCAGTGGTCACCAGCGCCACCGTCGTCGAGCCCTGCACCGCGCGCAACAGCATGGTCAGCACAAAGCCCAGCGCCAGCACCGGCAGACCGGTAGTGCGCAGCATATCGGAGACCACGGCGCCGATTCCGGTATCCACCAGCACCTTGCCAAACACCCCGCCGGCACCGGCAATCAGGATCACCATGGCCACACCGGGCAAGGCCGAACCGATTACGTCGGATACCTGAGTGCGACTCCAGCCCCGGCGCGAGCCCAGCAACCAGGCACACAGCAACGTGTCGATCAGCAGCGCCACCAGCGGCGCGCCGAGCACAGTCATGATGCCGCGCAGAGTCGATTCGACAGGCAGCAACGAGGTGGACAGCGTTCCCAACAGAATCAGAATGATCGGGAGCAGGATCAGGCTGACGATCAATCCAAACCCTGGTGGGGGTGCCGGCGGCAACTTGGAAACGATGCTGCTGGTGGACTCTTCCAGGCCCATGTGCGACACGGCCACAGTCGCTCGCTCAGCGCTCTTGTCGTTGCCATTGGACCAGGCGGCCAGATCCTCGTTGGTGACATGCGGGCCATAGACCTCGGCACGAATATCGTCGGTCATCGGGTACACCCGACGGGTCATTCGCCCGGCCACGCGGTAGCCGACATAGCAAAGGAACGCGGTGAGCGGCAGACCGAACATCAGCACACGGCCCAGGTCCGCGCCCAATTGACTGGCAGCGGCCACGGCGCCCGGGTGTGGCGGCAGAAAGGCGTGTACGGTCAACAAGGCCGCGCACATCGGCAGTGCGAAGACCAACAACGGCTTACGCGCACTGCGCGCAATGCCATAGGCCAGCGGCATCAGGATGATCACGCCGACTTCGAAGAACACCGGCACCCCGACCATGAACCCGGCAATCGTCAGCGCCAGCGGTGTACGCCGGTTGCCGAAACGAGTGATCAGGGTCTTGGCCAGCGCCTCGGCACCACCGGAGAGTTCAATGATCCGCCCGATCATCGCGCCCAAGGCAATGATGATCGCGATATGACCCAAGGTCTTGCCCATGCCGCCTTCGATGGTCGCCACCAGATCGGCCGGTTTCACCCCGGCCACCAGCGCCACCAGAATACTCACCAGCATCAAGGCCACGAAGGGCTGGAACTTGTACTTGAGCACCAGGAACAACAACAGCGCGATGCCCACCCCCGCAGTCACCATCAGGATTAACGGGCTCATTTCAAAAGTCCTCCACGCTGCGTGGGCGCGAGGGTTCTGCAACTGAAACTGAAAGTACCGCCGTGAAGGTCAGTCATGCTGGGGTTTCCTGTTGTTATTGTTTTTTCAGGCAAGCCGGGTCCGTCGAGAGTCGCTGCGCGTCTCATGTACAGGGCCTGCGGTATCGATTTGTCGTGTTAAGCCAGCGCTTTACCAGGTTGCGCCGAAGGTCTCTCGCAACTCGTTCAAAGCCGCCTGGTCGAGAGATTCCGGTTTGGGATCGCTCATCAGCCAGAGCCGCGCGGTTTCCTCAAGCTCCTCCAGGGCGTAACTGGCCCTGGAGACCGAACTTTCCCAGACCACCGGGCCAAGCCGCTCGAGCATCACGCCGCGAACACTATTGGCCAGCTGCGCGACTTGCTCGGCAACCTTCGGCGAACCGGGTCGCTGGTAGCCAATCAATGGAATATGCCCGACTTTCATGACCTGATACGGCGTCAGCGGCGGCAGGATGTCGTCTGCCTGCCAGACACCGGCCAGCGTCAACGCCACCAGATGAGTTGAATGGGTATGCACCACGCCGCCGACACTCGGGTTGCGGTCATAAACCTGACGGTGCAGCGCCAAAGTCTTTGAAGGCTTGTCACCGGACACCCATTCGCCGGCCAGGTTGACCTTGGCGATAGTCGCTGGATCGAGGCGCCCGAGGCAGACGTCGGTCGGTGTGATCAACCAACCGTCGTCCAGGCGCGCGCTGATATTGCCGGCGCTGCCGACGGTGTAACCGCGCAGGTAAAGGCTGCGGCCAACCTCGCAGATTTCTTCACGCAGGGCGCTTTCGTTACTCATTGCGCACCTCCGGCCTGGGCGAGTTGGTTCAAGGCTTTGCTGAAGAAGTCGCGACCACCGAAGTTGCCCGATTTCAGTGCCAGCGCCAAAGGTTCGTCAGTATTGCTGACAGTCGCCGGCACACCCGGATCGATCTGCGCGCCGATCTGCAGCAACTGTACGCCCAACGCCTGAACCACAGCGCCCGAGGTTTCTCCGCCGGCGATCACGAAACGGCGCACGCCGCTCTGGCGCAGACCTTGGGCAATTTCGCCAAAGGCGTTTTCCACCAGACTGCCAGCCTGCTCGACACCCAGTTGCTGTTGCACCGACTTGACCTCATCCGGTGAGCTGGTGGCGTAGATCAATACGGTTTGTTCGTTATCACGGGCGAAGGACAAGGCTTGCGCCACCACCGGTTCACCCGCGGCCAAGGCCAACGGATCAATCCGCAAGGCCGGCCGCCCGGCTTCGAGCCAGGCCGCCACTTGTCCATTGGTGGCGATCGAAGCACTGCCGGCCAACACCACTTCCCCGCCGAACACCGCCGGGAGCTTTGAGGCATCGAGGTCGCGCAGCTTGCCAGCGCGACGGAAATTTTCCGGCAACCCCAGGGCCAGCCCCGAACCACCCGTCAACAACGGCAGATCGGCGCAGGCGGTGCCGAGGATGTAAAGATCGTTGTCCGACAAGGCATCAGCGATGGCCATGCCGACACCTTGAGCCCTCAGCTCCGCGATCCGCGCACGCACCTGCTCAGTGCCGCGGGCAATGGTGTCGTAGCGCAACAGGCCGACATTCAGTCGGGTCTGCGATTGCAGCACCCGAACCAGGTTGGCATCGGTCATCGGCGTCAGCGGGTGATGCTGCATGCCCGACTCGCTGAGCAGTTGATCCTGCACAAACAAGTGGCCGCGAAAGATTGTCCGGCCATTCTCTGGGAACGCCGGGCAGGCCAGGGTGAAGTCGCTACCCAGTTCGGCCAGCAACGCTTCGCTGACCTGGCCGATATTGCCGGCCGCAGTGGAGTCGAACGTCGAGCAGTATTTGAAGAAGATCTGCTCGCAGCCTTGTTCGCGTAGCCAGGCCAGTGCGGCGAGGGACTGTTCGACCGCGTCGGCGACCGGCGTGGTACGGGATTTCAGGGCAATGACGATCGCATCGGCGTCAAGCCCGGCAGCGACGTCTGCGCTCGGGATACCGATGCTTTGCACGGTACGCATTCCGCCGCGCACCAGCATATTGGCCAGGTCCGTGGCACCGGTGAAATCGTCGGCGATGCAGCCCAGCAACGGGCGTGCAGTGGATGTAGTCATGGGGTGTTCCTCAAACGGGCTCGGGCTTCAAACGGACTGGGGCTTGGCAGTCGGCAATTCGATGCCCGGGAAAATCTTGATCACCGCCGAGTCGTCCTCACGACCGAAGCCGGCACTGGACGCCTGCATGAACATCTGGTGAGCGGTGGCCGACAGCGGCAGCGGAAATTTGCTGGCCCGGGCGGTATCCAGTACCAGGCCCAGGTCCTTGACGAAAATATCCACCGCGGACAACGGCGTGTAGTCAGCCTTGAGAATGTGCGGTACGCGGTTTTCGAACATCCAGGAATTACCGGCGCTATGGGTGATCACCTCATAGAGTGCATCGGCATCGACCCCTTCACGCAGGCCCAGCGCCATGGCTTCGGCAGAGGCGGCGATATGCACCCCGGCGAGGAGCTGGTTGATGATTTTGACCTTCGACCCCAGGCCATGAACGTCACCCAGGCGATAAACCTTGCCGGCCATGCCCGCCAGGATCGACTCAGCCTTGGTATAGGCGTCGGCCGGCCCCGAGGTCATCATGGTCATCTCGCCAGCGGCCGCCTTGGCGGCACCGCCGGAAATCGGTGCATCCAGATAAAGCAGGCCCAACGCGGCCAGGCGCTGGCCCAGATCCACCGCGTAAGTCGGGGCTACGGTGGCGCAGCCGATCACCAGACTGCCCGGCCGCAGTGCGGCCACGGCACCACCCTCACCAAACAGTACGGTTTCGGTCTGCTCGGCGTTGACCACCACGGTCACTATCACGTCGCATTCAGCGGCCATGTGCGAAGGCGAAGAGCAAGCCACACCGCCCTCCCCGGCAAACTGTTCAGTCACCGCAGCCCGCACATCACAGGCATGCACATTGAAACCGCTGCGCAACAACGAGCGAGCAATGCCCAGGCCCATCGCGCCAAGACCGACAACACCGACATTCTTGTTATTCATGGGGTACTCCAGAGGAAAGCAGCGACTGCTTGCGCGCCTGCAAGGCGCAGACATTGGCCGCGTTGTAGAGAGGGCTGCGGTAGACAGGATCAGCGCCGAGCGGATAAACCCGCTGAGGGGCGCTGTCATTCAGCACATGAGTCGGGATCTCGTCGAACATCAAGGCAATCCTGTTTTTGTCGTGTTATCAGGTTGTCATACCGGCTGGTGGAGATCATCTACCAGTGATCAGATTATGTGAAGTATTTTTTTAAAAATAACATTTTTTAACATGGTCAAGAAGTGGCAAGTTTTGAGCACTGACTTACACTGCGATACACCCAATGCGAACGAATGAATGTCCAACAGATCGATAGGTTCCATGGCAATCCGGGGATCGCGTAATGATCTCGGTGAAACCAACATGAAAACGGTCACCACCCTTTTCACCTGTCTGCTCGCTGCCAGCGTTTGCGCGGTGACGAGCACCTGCGCAAATGCTGCGTCGTTCAAGACCAGCTTTGACTGCGCCACGGCAAGGGCATCCGTCGAAAAGCTTATCTGTCGCGATTCGCAACTGGCACAGATGGACATCGAATTGACGCGTCTTTATCGCCTGGCGCTCACGGATGAACGTTCAGTACCGCGGCCGGACAAAGTCTTGATCGACCAGCAGTTCTGGATCGACTCCCGTGATCAGTGTGCGTCCACGTCTGAGCCCAAGGCGTGCACGATCCGAAGTTATGCCGAGCGCGCGCACCAGCTACGCCAAGGCTCGGCCATTGTGAGAACCAAGGATCCAGACAGGCTCACCGAAGGCCCCCTGGCTTTTCGTTGTGCAGGGTTTAACGCACTGATTGCCGCCACCTTCTTTAACACGCAGCCGGGTGTCGTGTACCTGAAATGGGCGAACACCTCGGTCACCCTGAGCCAGGTGCCGAGTGATTCGGGAACCCAATACACTGGCAAGGATTCCCAGGGGAACTACCGCTTCTGGCAAGACGGCAACGGGGTCATTTTCCAGAAGCCAGGCTCAGGGGCAATGAGTTGTACGGCTGAGCCGGTCAGCTGATTTTTGGCGCAAGTACGATTTCCTCAGCACTTCATTCGTCTCAGGTCAAACCACTGCCCGACATCAAACCTTCAGTCAGCAGTGATACCAAAGGCTGGACTAGATGTTGAGTGCCGACGTCGTCACCCATCACCGCGACTTCGGTGCTCGGTAACGTCGGTAACTTTTCAGATGGCTTCAGAGTCCGCATGCCTTCCTGCAGGAGCGACGTTCCCAATGCGGTTATCCCCATCCACTCCCGCCGAACGCTAGCCAAGGCCTCTATCATGATTGCCCGGTACGCGCATGGCGGCCGCATCATCACCAAACGTACAGGTTGGGATGTTTCGATCTCGTAGTCTTTGGTGGCGATCCTGACCAAAGGTTCGCGCCAGATGATTCGGCCCCGCGGGGCATTGGGACCGATTTTTCGCTTGGCAATGACCACGTCCAGTTGTCTGTTTTCGTAGTCGCTCAGCAGATCGTGACTCAAGCCAGCGGTGAGTTCTAACTGAATGTCGGGATAGAGTTTGCAAAAGCGCGACAACAATTTTGGAAGCTGACGCGCGCCCATCAGCAGCCGCTCGCCGTCAGTGCCCCGCCGGCGCCGGCCTGCGCGTTGATAGCGCCGCGAATCAATGAGTTGCGCACGAAGTATTCGCAGCTGTCCTTGCACCTGATCGGCAGCCTGGGCAGTGCCTCGTTGTCGCGACGGGAAGCCGATATTGCCGTGCGCCTGAACCGCCCCAAGGAACCGAATCTGGTTCCACGCAAGGTCGCCACCGTGCCGTTCCATCTGTACGGCTCGGCAGACTATTTAACCAATACTGCCGCGCAAGATCGGGTGTTCATCGCTTACGACGAAACCATGGAGCAATCCCCACAACAAGCGTGGCTGAAGAAACAAGCCAGCGATCGACCGATCCTGCTGCGCAGCAATGATTTGAATATCCAGGCCACCATTGCGTAAGCAGGCGCAGGTGTCGCTACCCTGCCCTACTTCCTTGGCGATCGCTACGGCCTGCAAACGATGCCGTCGGTTGGCGCGGAGCTAGCGCGGGACGTGTGGCTGGTGGTCCACAGCGACATTCACCACACCCCGGCCGTGCAGGTGGTGATGAGTTTCCTGGTGTCCTGTTTCGATCGCTGAATCAGGCATGGATCAGCTTAAGCTGTTATCGAGCCTGAACTCGAACCGCACGGCCTGGACGATCCCGCTGATGACGTCATTCACCAGCAACTTCCCCTTGTCTGCGCTGGAGCCTCGTGCAGAGGACAGCACGCCACTCTCCGGCACCCATTCGGTCCGGGTCGGATACATGTCGTAAACCGGAAATTCAGCGGGCCCGTGATCCGGAATCTTGTCCAGAGCAACCATCTGCGGGTGATAGTGCAGCATCATCGATGTTTCGATGACCGCAGCATGTTCCAGCGCGATCCCCGGAAAACCGTCAGGAAAGACCTTGTCGAGCGTCGCTGACTTCACGAACTCCCAGTGCTCCAGACGCATGACCTCCAAACCCGCATTGGCGCCGATATCACGCATGGCCAGTTCGATGCCTTCAGTGACAAACCACTGATTCTCGTAATGGCCGATCACCAGAACCAGACGCTTCACGCCATGGCGATGAAACTCGCGGACAGCGTCCCGGACCATCGCGATCAGCGTCACCCCATCCACACTGGTTGTTCCACAAAAATGCTGCCCTCCTCCACACTTTGGCTGGGATTTGTAGCCATAGGACAGGGCTGGCGCGACGATCCCGCCAATTTCCCTGGCCACTTCTTCACTGATTGCGCTGGCCAGCAAGGCGTCGGTTCCAAGGGGCAAGTGAGGGCCGTGTTGTTCGGTCGCGCCAATCGGCAGAAATACCACCGCGCCTGACTGAACGTGGTGCTCATAATCGACCCAACTGATGTTATCCATACGGACGGTGTTCATGATGCTGTACTCCGGGCGTCGTTCTGTGTGGTAAAGGCCCCAGCGCCTGGTTTGCATAAACGCTGAGGCGTTACTGCCGGCGCTTCAGGCCCGCGGTGGATACCACTGCTCTGGTTCCGGGTAATCCCAATCCGCGGGGAATGCATAAGTTTCAAACACGGTGGTGGTATCAGCCTCGGTGCCGAAGAATGCGAAATGATTCACACCCATCCAGGAGCCTGACTGCACGCACTTGAAGCCACGTCGCTTCAGTTCGGCGATGCGCTCTGCAAACGGGATGTTGTTGCAGTCATAAGCGACGTGCTGGATGCCTTCGCCATGCTCGTCGAGGAAATCCGCGAAAATAGTCGGTCCGGAAACGGGTTCCATCAACTCCCAGACCATGTTTCCCGACTGGGCGAAACAGACTTTCAGAACAAACTCGGCAGGCTCGCCTCGATAGGTCTGGTTTTGGGTGTTTTCCGGGCTGAAGGTGTAGACGCGCCATGGGCCAATACCCAGTTTGAGCAAGCCATCCATGGTCCGCTTGTGGTCACGCGTCACGATCGCGATCTCGACGACGTTACCCAGGAATGCATCGACTCCAGCACCAGCGCTCAACGCCGTCAGGACATTAAGTTGTTCAAGATGAGACATTTACACATACCTCTTTCATCAATGAAAAGTTACCGGAACTTGATTAACGCTTACTTCAACATGACCGTGGACTGAGCAACTTCAGTTCGCCGTGAGCGTTGCAACAAATAATAAATGCCGCCCCCCACGGAAAATCCCGCAAGCCATGACAAATCAATTCCACCCAGCGCCATTGCAATAGGCCCCTGCAACGATTTAAGGGTGCCAACTTGAAATAACCACGCGGCTAACACACCAATTGCTAGCGCACACACGCCTCTCCAGTTCACATCAAGGCATGCACTTTCAGAGTGATGACAATAAAGCGATTTCAGCTCGATTTGCCCACGACGAATCAAGAAGAAATCGACCAGCGTGATGCCGGCCCACGGACTGATCCACACCACGAAAAACACCATCAGGTTTTCGAAGGCATGCACAAATTCTCCGGATTGCAGGAACAGGTAGAGCATGAACAATGCGACCACCCCGGAAAACATCGAGACAACCCAGCGTGGGACGCGGATATCCAGCGACAGCGTTGCCAGTGCGGCCGAGTAAATGACTACGATGTTGGTGGCGACCGGGCCATGTAGAAGCACAAGAAGTACCGGCAATGCCATCGTGCCAAACACCGCAATGATCAGTTGCGCAGGGTCCGAGCCCCCACCCGCTGAAGCGATGGCAGCGCCAAGAAACGCCAACCATACGGTGGGCAGGAACATGCCAAGGAAGGTCGAGCGGAACACCTGTCCGTCAGACAGTTTGCTCTGGGTGAAACGGGTGTAATCCGAGGCGTATACCAGCCACGAAATGCCCCAGCCAATGCCTATCGCGGTCATGAGGCTGCTCATGGCCGATAGTTTCCCGATGCCCTCGGTGGTCGAGGCGTGCCATTGGATATCTACGTGGGTGAAGGCCAGCACGGTCATCACGACCATGATCAGCAGAATCACCGGCATGGTGTAACGCTCGAAGCACTTGATCGCATTGAAGCCCCAGGCAGCGATGCCAACCTGGATAACCATCACGACCAACGCGATACCGTATTTGAGCTCTATCCCACCACTGATACCGATTTTCTCCAGGGCGGCCACCGCAAGATCCAGGACAATCCAGGTGTTGGTGGCCACCCATCCCATGGGCATCAACACTTGCATGATGGTCGGCAAGTAGGCACCGCGCCGACCGAACGCCAGCCGCGAAAGCACCATCTGCGGCACCCCCGTGCGGTGGCCCATGATGCAGATACCGCCAAACAATGCGGCACCCAACAGATTGCCGACTACGATCACCAGCAGCGTTTCAATCAAGCTCAAACCCAACTGGATACCAATGGCTCCCAGCACCCAGTTGATAGGCGCCACATTCGCACCAGCCCAAATCCAGAACTGGTCCAACGGACTTGAAGTACGATGGCTATCAGGCACAGGTTCGATGCCTAAAGCATCATAATTGGCCTCATTCGTTAAGTTTTTTTCAGATTCACGACGCGTTGACATTATTATTTTCCTCGCTGAGCGGCGACCACTTGAATCGCCCATAGCCATTAAAGCGAGGTACATACTTTTACGTAATTGATAATAACTAAAAGATGTTTTAGAAAAATTGCAGCCTTGAGAAAACATCAATTGTGCAGATTGCCGAGCCATGCAACATCCGCCCACAACCTCAAACTCAATAACGTTTAAGTCCCACTAACAAATAAAACTCGCTGATTGAGTTTTATTTGCCACGACTCAAATAAATATCAATAGCTGAATCCTCTGTGCTCGTGGCCCACTTGTTTCAGTTGCCAAGGTAATTACGCCTCTGGCCTGACAGGAAGCAGCCTATGACCACTATTCTTCACATTGATGCCAGCGCACGAAACGATCGATCCCTGAGCCGCCAACTGTCGAAAGCATTTGTCGACGCCTGGATCGAACGAGATGACAAGACCCTGGTCATTACCCGTGACGTAGGCCACAACCCTCCCCCTTTCGTAACAGAGGAGTGGATTGCCGCAGTCTTTACACCCGAGGCGCACATGACGCCTGAAAAGCGCGAGGAGATCCGGCTGTCGGACGAATTGATCGACGAGATCGACCGGGCCGATGTCATCGTCATGGGTACCCCTATGTACAATTACGGTATGCCTGCGTCCCTCAAGTCGTGGTTCGATAAAGTGATTCGTATCGGCAAGACCTTCACCTTTGATCTGGCGCGTGGCGACTACCCGCTGGAGCCGATCATGAGCGGCAAGAAACTGGTGATTTTGTCTTCCCGGGGCGAGTTTGGATTCGGCCCGGGCGGCGTGCGCGAAAAGATGAATCACCTGGACACTCACATCCAGACCTGCGCGCACTACCTGGGCGTAAGTGAGACCCACGTCATCTCCATCGACTATCAGGAGTTTGGTGATGCGCGCCATGAGGCCTCTATCGCGGATGCGTTCGACGCCGTTCCTGTCCTGGTCAAGCAAATGATTGAAGAGCGACAAAGCGAGCTTTCGCCTGCCTGACTATCTGTTACTGCCGCCAACTCAATCGGAGAAACCATGATCACGATGCTGGAAACCGCCGAGCGATTGAAACAAGGCCTGACGACACCTGGGGAGTTGATCGGGGTCGCATTGGCCGCCGCTAGGGACTCGGAACACGTGTTCATTGCCGTGCTGGATCAACGGGCAATCGATGAAGCAAAAGCGTCGACCGAGCGCTGGTTTCGAGGGGCTCCGCTGAGCCCTTTCGACGGAATACCTTACGCTGCGAAGGATCTGCTGGATATTGCCGGCAGCCGGACTACCGCCGGTTCCATCACACGGATCAACGCGCCGATTGCGCTGGAGGATGCCGTGGTGATCGGCGCACTTGCGTCACAGGGGATGATCCCGGTCGGGAAAACCAACCTCACTGAGTTCGCTTATTCGGGCCTGGGGCTGAATCCTCATTTCGGTACGCCGACTGCCGACATTCAGCTCCGTGAAGTCCGCGTGCCTGGCGGCTCTTCTGCGGGTTCGGCGATTGCGGTTCAAAGGGGCATCGTCACCAGCGCCATCGGCACTGACACAGCGGGTTCGATTCGTATCCCGGCGGCTTTCAATGGCCTGGTTGGCTACAAGGCATCCACCGGCCGTTACAGCATGGCGGGTGTGCACCCTCTCGCTATTACGCTCGATAGCCTGGGATCTTTTGCCCATACCGTAGCGGATTGCGTAGCGTTCGACGCAGCGATGCGGGGTCTCAAAGAAGCCGTCATCCAGTCCGCCAGCCTTTGCGGTCTGCGCTTTGTCATTGACGACGGGGTAATGTCCGATTCAGCGTTGCAACCAGCGGTACGAGAGAACCTGCTCTCGATGATGGCGCTGCTAGGTGCGGCGGGAGCGCATGTCGAGCGACGTCCGATCGCCTCGGTCGCTCGCACTCGCGAACTGATTGCCCGAACGGGTTGGTTGGGGGCGATAGAAGCCTGGCGTCTGTTGGGCGAGGTGGTAGAAGGTCCGCAAGGTTTGCGGATGGACAGACGCGTGCATGCGCGTCTGCTCTCGGCCAAAAACATCGATGCCGCTGCCGAAGCCATTATTCGAAGCCTGCGTCTTGAGTTGATGTCTGCGATGGAGCGTGAGCTTGAGGGCGCCATTATGGTCATGCCAACGGTGAAACACGTCGCGCCGCCAATGACCCCACTGGAAAATGATGACGAACTGTTTGCTGCCGTCAATCTCGAAACCTTGTCGCTCACCATGATTGGCAGTCTGCTGGACATGCCAGGGGTGGCCATTCCGTCTGGCAAGGACAGCGTTGGGCTTGCCACCTCAATCCTGTTTTCCACAACGCGAGGTCACGACGATCAACTGCTCAGTGCCTGTCTGGCGATAGAAACGGCCCTGAATGTCAGGAAGTAAGCGCCAGCCAACTTCCTGACACTTCGTTCAGAGCCGTCTCTCTGAACGATTTCGCTTCGCTCAGAAGCCAGTCCCGAAACAACGAAAGGCTGCGACGTTGATCGCTTCTAGTGTCCTCGATCAGGTGGTAGGTGAAACCAGGCAAGGCCGGCCCCGCCACTCGATGCATACGACCCGAGCGCAGCGCATCGTCAATCAACACGTTGCTGCACAGCAGCGGCCCCAATCCCCGTTCCACAGCATGCAAGGCCAGCGTTTCTTCGCTGTACCAGGAGATGCGGAAATCCCGGGTTGTATCGTGCTCGACCCGGGCCAGCCATGCGGACCATGACGGCGCCTGGAGCGCCTGATTTTTCCATTTGAACGCCAGCAAGGAGCGGTTGTAAAAGTCGCTGATCGTGGGTTGGCGGTCGACAGGGCAAATGCTTTGATCCACGACGGCGATGTACTCATCGTCGAACAGCACCGGCCCCAGCCTGCCGGCATCTCTCGGGCCGTATCGAATGGCCAGATCGACCGTTTCCGAACGCAGATCCACGACCTTTTCCGAGGCATGAATGTGCACAACGATATGGGGATAAATCTCGTTGAATGATGCCAGGCGAGGCATCAGCCACCGCTCGGCAAACGCGCGCGTAGTGGAAACCTGAATGGCATCCCCCTCCTTTGGCGCACCGATCAGGGCAAACGCCCGGGCAATCTGGTCGAAACCGTCGCGCAATAGCGGATAGATGGTTTTACCCGCCGGTGTGAGGGTCACCGTCCGGCCCCTCTCCAGCAGCTTTTGCCCCAGCCCGTCTTCCAACTGCCGGACTTGATGACTGACCGCAGCGACCGTCACAGAGAGTTCGTTGGCGGCCGCAGAAAAACTCTGGTGACGTGCGACCGCCTCAAACGCTCGCACGGAATTCAATGGGGGAATTTTGCGCATGGCTTACTCCGGATGCTTGTTTTTGCTCGCGGCAGGTTCAGTTGCCCGCCAGCAGACAGGCTCTGCCGGCAGGTGCGGTCCGGCGTCAGGTGATGCTGTAATGAACGTCCTGGGGCCGCATTCCGTTGACGGCCGTGATGTCCTGCGGGCAGGCAGAAAAGACCACGACCGCATCCATTTCAGCCTGTAGCGATACGTATTGCCCAGGTTCACTGACCGGTTCCGCGAACTCGATGCGCCCGTCCTGATGCACCGGCACATTCATAAAGAGGTTCAACGGGCTCGGCGTTTCAGGCGTCACCAGGCCGATGGCATCCAGGGCCAGAAAGAGGTTTTCGTTGCAGCTGTCATGATGACCGATAAAACCCAGCTGCTCATAGCGCGTCGGATCGCAAGCGGCTACCAGCGTGTCATGGACACCCGGAGAGGTGTCTTCGATGAGCGTCAGGATTTTCCGACGTTTGTTGGTAACGAGGCTGTCACCTTGCCGCGGGTTGAGCTTCAACCAGAACGGCCGACTGTGCTCCATCGACATCGCCTCGCACAGGTCCTCCGGATTGAACGCCCAGGTGTCTACGACCTGCTTGCCATGGGTGTTGATCAGCTTGATGATTTGACCCCGTTTCAAGTGGATCGCGACCCCTCGCCGGGCAGGCAAACGGACCAGCTCGCTGGGGTAAATGGTCGTGATTGCAGTCATGTTGTGTTGTTCTCCTTATGCACGGCTAATGGCCTACAGGCCGGGTACCTGTCGTAAAGGAAAACACAGAGGAAAACCGCAAACCAATAATATAAAGTCGCCTCTGTATAAGTGAAATCTATAGGGTGCCCCATGCGAATCCGGCAACTTGAGTGCTTCAGAACCTTGATGATCCACGGCACCATGACTCGTGCTGCTGAACTGTTGGGCATCTCTCAACCCGCCATCAGCAGCACCATCGCCAATCTGGAGCATGAGACCGGCCTGAAACTCTTCGTGCGAAAAGGCGGTCGCCTGCAACCCACCCCCGAAGCCCGGTTGTTTTTTGTCGAGGCTGAACGGGCGCTGGAAGCGGTGGAGAAAACCAATCGCATCGCCAAGGAGATTCGGACCGGCAAACGCGGTCACCTAGCCATTGCCGCCTACGCCAGCATCTCGATCAATCTGTTGCCACGATTGATGGCCGAGTTTGCGAAAGAGCGTCCGGGGCTTGAACTCAAGATCATTACCCGCAATTCACAGTCTGTTCGCGAGCTGATGTCGACGCAGCAATTTGACCTGGCCATCGCTGAACTGCCCCTCGACTACCCAACCTCGAACATGGAAGTGATTTCGTACGAATGTCAGTGCATGGTGCCGATCGGTCACCCTCTTGCAGAACTGGAGGTGATTACACCCGCGGATCTGGATGGCGTGCCGTTCGTTACGCTGTTCAAGGGTGACCCGATCTACCAGCAACTGGCGATGGCTTTTTCGGCATACGGGTCATCCTGGAACGTGGTGGCCGAAACAGAATTCTTCTCCACCGCCTGCGAACTGGTCTGCTCCGGGATGGGCGTCGGGATCATCGACCCGGTGGTCAGCCTGCCCTTCACCGGGAATCTGCTGCTCAAGCCGTTCTCACCGGTGATCAAATACGAAATCGCGCTGCTGCTTCCCACCCAGGAAGAGCCCTCGCAACTGGCGCGAGAGTTTGCCCATTTCCTCAGGCAACACCTTTGACGGTCTCGCCGAACATTGCGAACTGGCCATAACCGTGCCGGGCCAATGGCCGAACTTTGGAGAGATCGATACGGCCTTCGGTGAAGCAGTTGTCGTTGATATGCAGACCGATCACGCGCCCGATAATCAGCAGGTTTTCCTCAATTTCAGAGGGTAGCTCCACGGCCTTCAGCAGCACGCACTCAATGTGTATGGGCGCTGCTTTGACCCGAGGGGGCAATACCAGCGAGGAGGCCTCAGATTCGAGTCCCACCCGATCAAACTCGTTGACCTCAGGCCGTGCTGGTTCACTGGATGCCTTTACTTCAACGCGCAGGTCATAGGTGGCCATGTTGACGACGAACTCACCGGTCTCAAGGATGTTTCTGGCAGTATCTTTTGCGCCGTGAGCATGTCGGCCATTGGAGCCAAACATCACAATCGGCGGTTTTTCCGATAGCGCGTTGAAAAAACTGTAGGGCGCCAGGTTCGGCACACCGTCCTTGCCGAGGGTGGAAATCCAGCCGATTGGTCTCGGGACCACACAACTCATCCAGTGTTTGTTGATTTCCTCATCATCCTGACCTGTCACAAGCAACATGAAACACCCCTCCCGCGTGAACTGATAGCGGGAGTAAAACAGCTTCATTGGCGAGAAAAACAATAATGAATCTTGCTATGGCTATAAGTGAAATCTATACGCGTAGTCCGCGTCAGCGAGGACTGTGCCTGTCAGGTCGTCGGCGATTTATGCCACGGATACCCTTTCGCGCTGAGTTGAAAGGCGTAATCGAACAAGCGCTTCATGTACTCGCCATCAAATCTATGATTGCGAGAAATATCAAAATCGGAGCCGATGTACGCCAGATTGAAGTCCGCGCCATCCTGCTGCGCAATTCGGTAAATTCGGTCCAGATCGCTGACCCCCTGATTCTGGATCAGTGCGCTGATGGCGCGACCGCCGATGCTCAAGGTACGGCGCTTGGTTCCGGACCACTGCAGCTCCAGTTTGCCGTTGCGAATGACATAGAAATGCCGTTCCTCACGCAAACGCGCCCCGGTCACGCGGTTCAGCGCCATCACAGTGCCGGGTGGGTAAAGGAACACCTGAGTCAGGACCCCTCCGTCCACGTGCATCTCCTGAAACTGTTGGCCGTCAACCTCGACGTCGATCATGACGGGTGAGACGGCGCCGGGAATACTCATCGACGCGATCATGATGTTGCGAAACAGGTCGAGCGCGCCCGGTGCCTGGCTGGAGGCAATAGCGCCCATGTTCCAGGTGACCGGGCGCCCTGAATCAAGGTCGGTGGTGCCGATCATCAGAAGACGTCCTTTGGCGTATTGCGACGCGATCGCCGCAAGAACCTCGGCGGTGATGTGCTGTGCAATGAGCCGCGACAGTGGCTTGCTATGCGCGATACCGTCGCTGGCAAGGCGGGTCAGCACATTGCGCGGATGGAAAATGTCTTTTGGGCCGACTGCATTGCAGATACCCAGAATGACACCGTCGTACTGGGGCCCCAGGTAAGCAAACGGGGCGACCAGGGCGCCAGCGCTGATGCCGGTGACGACTTTGAACACGGGACGTGACCCATGCAGGGTCCATCCCGCAATGATGCCCCCCGCGAATGTGCCGGCGTCGCCGCCCCCCGAAACGGCCAACATGCTTGCCAGCGGCAAGGTGTCATTGGGCATCCCTGCGCTGGCGAGCGCCGCGGCTTCTCGAACGTTGGCCTGACTCACATCCCGGATGAACGGGGTCAGATCCTGGTCCAGCCAGTAGCGAGCATCCGGAATGCCAGGGATGAGCGCTTTTTCGGTTAACGTTGGCGGCACCGCATCTCGGCGTTGCAGGCACGCTTGACGCAACATGTTCATCGTTGAGGCGCTAGGCCTGAGCAGGAATGTTTTCAAAACGCCTCCTCCTGCCCCTGCAAGATCCCGTCTGCCAATGTCAGGGCGAGTGGCCTGACCACCTTTTCATGCTAGCGCAAGCCCGGGCAGTCATAACGTCGGCGGGACGTCCGGTCTGTTCTGCGGCTGATCCTCCACCCATTGCCAGAACAACTGATAGCCGACCGCAAGCACCACCGGGCCGATGAACAGACCGAGGATTCCGCTGGTGACCATGCCGCCCAGGGCACCGATCAACACCACTGGCATCGGCACATCGACACCGCGCCCCAGCAACAAGGGCTTGAGTACGTTATCCACCAGGCCGGCAACGAACACATAGATGGCGAAGACGATGGTTGCCGTGCTGGCCCCGTCGGTGGCGAACACAAAGGCAATCACGGGCAGCGTAATCAGCGTCGCCGGCAATTGCATGATGCCGAGCAGCAGCACCGCCAAGGCAAGCAACCCGGCACCGGGGACTCCCATGACCACGAATCCGATGCCCACCAGCAACATCTGGATGAAAGCGATGCCGACCACCCCCAGCGCGACCGCCCGGATCGTTGCGGTACACAGTTCGGCGATTTTCGGCCCCTTGGCCGGCCCACTGACGCGGGCCGCGATCTGTGCCGCACTGCGGCTGCCGCTCTCGCCGTAGGCCATGAAAATGCCGGCGATGATCAATGCAAAGATAAAGGTGAGGAACCCCATGCCGACGCCGGCCAGTTTGCCGAGGAAGCTCACGCTGAAATGTTTTATCTGCGGCAGGTACTTCGCCGCCAGGTCGGGAAGATCGGTTGAGGCCTGCAGCCATAAAGCAGAGACAGACTTGCCCACCAACGGCCAGTCAGCGACTGAGTCAGTGGGTGGCGGAATATGGAAGCTGCCGTCCTTGACGGTGGTCATGGCCTGCGCGACCGAATCGGCAATCGAGGTGACCAACAGATAGATCGGCACCATGAGCACAACGATAGCGATCAGCACAATCAGCGTCGCAATATGACCGTCTTTCTGACCCAGCGGCCCCTTGAGTCGCTGTTGCAATGGATAAAGGGTGATCGCCAGGATCAGCGACCACAGCATGAGGTCGCGGAACGGGCTGAAGATCTCAAAGCAGAACAGCACCAGTACGGTAATCAACCCGGCACGGATCAAAACATCGAGCAGGCTGCGTGTGAACGCTTTTTCGGAGCTGGATGTGGGCACCATTGCTGCCTCCTTGCAGATCGCTGCAGAGAGATGAGATCGGTTAGCCCAGCATAGACGCTCAATGGAAAACGCGAGCAATCACCGCAGCTTCAGCGGATCAACCAGTTCAGCGGCGATGGCCATGCCAACCAGGTCCGGCAAGGTATTGGCCTGCATACGTTTCATCACCCGCGAGCGATACAAATCGACAGTTTTTGCGCTCACGCCCAGTTGTTCTGCAATCTCACGGGTGGTGTAACCCTGGACCAGCGGCAGCAAGACATCGCGCTCCCGTGGGGTCAATGTCAGCAAACGTGCCTGCAAGGCTTCATGGCCCTGATTGCCTGAGCGGTTTGCCGCGCAGTTGCTGAGCGCCTGTTGCACGCTGTCCAGCAGCAATTGCTCGTTATAGGGCTTCTCGATGAAGTCATGGGCGCCCGCCTTGAAGGCGCGAACCACGATCGGCACGTCCGCGTGCCCGCTGACGAAGATGATCGGCAAGTTCAGCTCACGTGTGCGCATTTCTTCCTGCACGTTCAAACCGCCCATGCCGGGCATGCGAACATCGAGCAGCACGCAGGCATCGAGCGTGGCATCACAAGCACTGAGAAACTCCACGCCACTGGTAAACGGCAAGGCCTTGAGCCCTACCGACTCCAACAACCAGACCGTTGAGTCGAGCATGCCTTGATCGTCGTCGACCACATACACCACGTGCTCCGTCACACCTGCCATTACGTTATTCCTGTTGTTGTTTTGTTGGGCCGGCCAGCGGCAAGCGGCAGCACATCAGTAGCCCGACAGGTTGGCGTCGGGCCTGTAATTCGCCACCGAAACCTTCGATGATGCTGCGGCTCATGGACAAGCCAAGCCCCAGGCCATCGGCCTTGCTGGTATAGAACGGGGTAAATATCTGCTCCAGTTCGGGCTCGCTGACGCCCGGTCCCTGGTCTTGCACACTGATTTCCACGGTTGCACCACCGCCCTGCCCCGCAGCCATCACGATCAGTGAAGGTTGCCCCGGATGTTGTTCGCGGTTGGCATCGATGGCGTTGCGCAACAGATTGAGCAGGACCTGCTCCAGCAGCACCCGGTCGGCATAAATCGGCGGCAGATTATCCGGCAGGCGATCCTCGATTGTCACTTGGCAATTGCTCGCTTCCCAGGCACACAAACGCACGGCCTCGCGGGCGACGTCGGTGAAATTCAGGGCTTGCATCCGACGTTGTCCCTTGCGCAGAAACGCGCGCAAACGTCTGATCACTTCTGATGCATGCGTGGCGTGATGGGTAATGCGCTCCAGCCCTTGCGCCACTCGGGCGGCGGCCTGGGGATTGGAATCCAGCGTCTGTAAATAGCGCTGGCTGGCATTGGCGTAATTGACCACCGCCGCCAACGGCTGGTTGATTTCGTGAGCGATACCCGAGGCCAACTCACCCAGGGTGACCAACCGCGCGGTGTGCGCCAATTCGTCCTGATGGCGGCGCTGCTGCACTTCACGCAGTTCACGCTCGGTCATGTCCCGCGCCACCAAGGAGTAATAGCGTTCGCCGCCGGCCGAACGATGCGCCAGCAGCACCAGCGACACCGGCACGGAAGTGCCGCCTCCCGGTGGCTGCAATCGCGCATCGGTGCTCCAGACACCGTCGCGTTCGGCGCTGCTCCAGCCATCGCGCTGCAGACGCGTCAGGTCAGCGCTGGCGAACAATTGCGCCAGGGCTGGCATCGGTTGCTGCTCGTCGATCCCCAGGATGCGCCGAGCAGCAGGATTGAGATAAGTGACCTGCCCCTCAGGGTCGATGAACAACACCGGATCGGTGTTGGCCTCGACCACCTCCGCCAGGCGCCGCTTGTTCTCCTCGGCTTGCACCCGGGCGGTAATGTCCCGGGACACGCTGACCACTTCAACCACCGTCCCGGTGTAGGTTTCACGAATCGCCCGGCTCGCGGTTTCGAACCACAGGTAATGCCCATCTCGATGGCGAATGCGGTAGGTCATCGTGTGATAACCGTCCTGCTCCAGGGCATCCCGCGCGCGCTGCACCAGGCTGGCCAGGTCCTGACCATGGAACAAGCCCTGGGCCATTTGCCCGCGCAACTCCTCCGGCCAGTAGCCGAGCAATGTCCAGGACGCCGGCGAGGCATCCAGAAAGCGTCCGTCGGGTGTATGCCTGGAAATCAGGTCGGTGGTGTTCTCGATGATCAGCCGGTACAGCCGCCGTGCCGTGGCCGCTTCACGCTCGGCCAGCACTTGTGCCGTGGCATCGCGGCAACGGGCGAGCACGCGGTTGTCCTGGGGATCGGGGATAAACGTCCAGATCAGAATCTGCGCTTCGAACTGGGCTTCGACCCCGTCGATGGCGCGTTGCTGGTCGAGGCAGGCACGGACCAGCACCCGGTGATTCACCGGCAAAAAGCCCAACACATCGGTCAGCGGCTTTTCGGCGAGCAGTGCCAACAGCGCGGCATTGAATTCCAGCGGGCGGCCCTGTGCATCGAGCAACAGACTCGGTTGCGGATCGTGCCCCAACAGCGGCGAGCCGCGCAGCATGCCATTGACGCTGCTCAGCAAGGTCGTCAGCAAGTCCTGCACCCAACCCAGCCAATCAAGACTCACTCCCTCGCACACTTCCACCAGCAACAACCCCGGCTGCCCCGGTTGCAAGGCCAGATCAAACACCTGGCCATGACTGATAGCGGCCCGGCGCAGTCGCCCGGCCAACCAGCAATCGAGTTGACGTACTTGAGCCAGGTCCAGCCGCCCTGCCTCGACCAGCCGATCAAACAGCAACTGATCGCTGGCCAGCGAAGGGTCGCCCAGCCCCGGTGGAAAATGCTGGGCGGCGCCCTCGTGGCTGTAAATCCGCGCATTGGCTTGCCAACTCAGATAAACCGCCCGGCGCACCTCGGGGCAATCCTGCAGCGCACGGCACAACGCATCGGCCCGGGCGGCCAGAGACACACCCTCGCGCTGCAGGCGCAACCAGCTGTGCAATCGAACGGGGGTCAGGGTCATCACGGGTCCGCTTCGTTGGGGAAGCCAAGGATATACCGGCCTTGGCGGTGTGACTGTATTGATTTAGACCTGACAGAATCAAATATAGTACATCTACTATATGACGTAGGTTGTACTTCCATATCAGTAGCTGAATGTTATATAAAGCAAGCCGGACATAAAAGGTGCCCTCAGCGGCGACGCTGCAAGGTCATCTATAGAGCTAACAATCAGCCACCGAGTACCCGTACATGTCGATCTATGAACAAGGGCTAGGCCCTGCGGCTGTCAATCATATTGCCTTGTCTCCGCTCAGTTTCATCGAGCGCACCGCCAGCGTTTATCCGGACTACCCCGCCGTCATCCATGGTTCTCTTCGCCGCACCTGGGCGCAGACCTACACCCGCTGCCGCCGTCTGGCTTCGGCGCTGGCCGGTCGCGGCATCGGTAAGAACGACACGGTGGCGGTGATGCTGCCCAACATTCCCGAGATGCTTGAAGTGCACTTCGGCGTGCCGATGATTGGCGCGGTGCTCAACCCGCTCAACGTGCGCCTGGATGCCGAAGCAATCGCCTTCATGCTGCAGCATGGCGAAGCCAAGGTGCTGATTACCGACCGCGAGTTCCATGATGTGATTCACGCGGCGATCGGCATGCTGGATCACCCGCCGCTGGTCATCGACGTCAATGATCCGGAATACGGCGAAGGCCAGGCGGTCAGCGACCTGGACTATGAAGCGCTGTTGGCCGAAGGCGATCCGGCCTTCGCCTGGCAATGGCCGACGAACGAATGGGACGCCATCTCGCTGAATTACACCTCCGGCACCACCGGCAACCCCAAAGGCGTGGTTTACCACCATCGCGGTGCTTATCTGAACTCGTTGGGCAACCAGATGACCTGGGCCATGGGCAACCATCCGGTGTACCTCTGGACCCTGCCGATGTTCCATTGCAACGGTTGGTGCTACCCGTGGATCATCACTGCCATGGCCGGTGTGCATGTATTCCTGCGCCGTGTCGATCCACAAAAAATCCTCACGCTGATCCGCGAGCATCAGGTCACCCACCTGTGCGCTGCACCAATCGTGCTCAATGCCTTGGTCAATATGCCGGAATCGGCTAAAGCGGCGATTGATCACCCGGTCAACGCGATGGTCGCCGGTGCCGCGCCGCCGGCCAAAGTGATCGGTGCCGTGGAAGAAATGGGCATCAAGGTCACCCACGTGTATGGCCTGACCGAAACCTATGGTCCGGTGACGCTCTGCGCCTGGCATGCCGAATGGGATGAGTTGCCGCTGGACGAACGGGCGCAAATCAAATCCCGTCAGGGCGTGCGCTACCCGACGCTTGAAGGCGTGATGGTCGGCGATTCGAAGACGCTGGAGCCGACCCCGCGAGATGGTCAGACCATCGGTGAGATCTTCATGCGCGGCAACACCGTGATGAAGGGCTACCTGAAGAACCCGACCGCCACGGCTGAAGCGTTCGAAGGCGGCTGGTTCCACACCGGCGACTTGGCGGTGTGTCATCCGAACGGTTACGTCGAGATCAAGGATCGACTCAAGGACATCATCATTTCCGGCGGCGAGAACATTTCCACCATCGAACTGGAAGGCGTGCTTTATCGCCATCCGGGTGTGATGGAAGCGGCTGTCGTCGCCCGTCCCGATGAGAAGTGGGGCGAAACGCCCTGCGCCTTTATCACGTTGAAGGCTGATCACCAGGACGTTCGCGAGGCCGACATCATCAGTTTCTGCCGCGAACACCTGGCTGGATTCAAAGTCCCGCGTACGGTGGTTTTCACCCTGTTGCCGAAGACTTCAACCGGCAAGATTCAGAAGTACGTTCTGCGCGACAGGGCCAAAGCGCTCTAACCGAATCGACGTTGTACCCGTCAGGCGGCCGGTGTTTTTACCGGCCGCTTCGGGCTCGTGCAGGCCGGATTCGGCGCTGCCCTGCCCTTGAATACCCAAAGCATCGATAACAACAACAAGATGGAGCCACCCATGATCGACATCCATTCAACCGATACCCAACGCTGTGAACGCATTCGGTCCAACCCGAAATTCATTCAATTGGTGAGCAGCCGTTCGCGCCTGGCCTGGTCGCTGAGTGCTGCCGTGCTCGGCACTTATTACGCGTTCATGCTGGTGGTGGCGTTTGCCCCGCAATGGTTGCATGCGCCGCTCGCCGAGCATCGGATGTTGACCCTGGGCATGCCGGTTGGCGCGGCGATCATCATTTTTTCCTGGCTACTGACCGGTTGGTACGTCTACCGCGCCAACACGCGTTTCGATGCACTGGGCGCCGCCATTCTCGAGGAGAGCAAGTAATGAACCTGCTCCGTAAACTTCTCCTCGCCGGTGCAGGGCTCCTGCCGGCCTCCGTTGTGCTGGCTGCACCCGCGCTGGGTGCGGTGGAAAAACAACCGCTCAACCTGCATGCAATCGGCATGTTCTTCCTCTTCGTGCTGGGCACGCTGGCCATCACCTGGTGGGCCGCGCGGCAAACCAAATCCACATCTGACTTCTACACCGCGGGCGGTGGCATCACCGGGTTCCAGAACGGTCTGGCGATTGCCGGCGACTACATGTCCGCCGCCACGCTGCTGGGGCTGTCCAGCCTGGTGTTCGCCAAGGGTTATGACGGCTTCATCTATACCATCGGCTTCTTCGTCGGCTGGCCGATCATCACCTTCCTGATGGCCGAGCGTCTGCGCAACCTGGGGCGCTACACCTTTGCCGACATTGTGTCCTATCGACTGGACCAGAACAAAGTGCGGATCTTCGCAGCCTTCGGTTCGCTGACGGTGGTGTGCTGCTACCTGATCGTGCAGATGGTCGGTGCGGGTCAATTGATCAAGTTGCTGTTCGGCCTCGACTACCCGGTAGCCGTGGTAATCGTCGGCGCGCTGATGCTGGTGTATGTGATTTTCGGCGGCATGATCGCCACCACCTGGGTGCAAATCATCAAGGCTGTGTTGCTGCTTGCCGGCGGCACAACCCTGGCGTTCATGGCGATGTCGCAATTCGGTTTCAGCTACGAAACCCTGGCCACCAAAGCCGTCGAAGCCCACGCCAGCGGCTGGAACATCATGGGCCCCGGCTCGATGCTCGCCGACCCGATCAACACCGCTTCGATGTCGCTGGGCCTGGTGTTCGGGATCGCCGGTTTGCCGCACATTCTGATGCGCTTTTTCACCGTGCCTAACGCCAAGGAAGCGCGTAAGTCGGTGTTCTATGCCACCGGCTTCATCGGCTTCTTCTTCCTTGTTGTCTGCACCCTGGGCTTTGCCGCGATGGTGATCATCGGCACCGACCCGCAGTACTACGTCAATGGCGAAGTCGGCGGTGCCTTGATTGGCGGCGGCAACATGGTCGCCATGCACCTGGCCAAAGCGGTCGGCGGCAACCTGTTCTTCGGTTTCCTCTCGGCCGTGGCCTTCGCCACCATTCTGGCAGTGGTCTCCGGGTTGGCCCTGGCCGGTGCTTCGGCGATTTCCCATGACCTCTACGCCACGGTGTTCAAGAAAGGCAAAGCCAGCCAGAAACAGGAAATGCGCGTGACCCGCATGGCCACTGTGGGCCTGGGCATCATCGCGATTCTGCTGGGCATTCTGTTCGAGAAGATGAACGTCGCGTTCCTGGTGGGCCTGACCTTCGGCATCGCCGCATCGACCAACTTCCCAGTGCTGATCATGGCCATGTACTGGAAAGGCCTGACCACCAAAGGCGCGATCATCGGTGGTTTCGCCGGCCTGATCTGTGCGTTGGTGCTGGTGATCCTCTCGCCTGCCGTCTGGGTCACCGTGCTCGGCCATGCTCACGCGATCTTCCCGTACGACCACCCGGCGCTGTTCTCCATGCCGCTGGCGTTCTTCGTGATCGTCGTGGTGTCGAAACTCGACCGCAGCGTGCGGGCCGACAAAGAGCGTGACGCTTACGCCGACCAGTTCGTTCGCGCCCAGACCGGCCTCGGTGCCGCCAGCGCTTCCGCTCATTGATAGAAAGGGCACGGCCTGCTAACGCGGCGCCGTGCCCATCGCACAACCTTTTGAGGTTCTCGTTATGCCCGAATTCAACGCCCCGCTGCGCGACATGCGCTTTGTGCTGCATGAAGTGTTCGACGCCCCGGCCCTGTGGGCACGCCTGCCAGCCCTGGCTGACAGTGTCGATGCCGCCACCGCCGACGCCATTCTTGAGGAGGCGGCCAAAGTCACTTCGCACCTGATTGCGCCATTGAATCGCAGCGGCGACGAGGAAGGCGCCCAGTGGGTCGATGGCCAGGTCAGCACGCCAATCGGTTTCAAACAGGCTTATGCCACCTACATCGAAGGCGGCTGGGTGGGCCTTTCCGGTAACGCCGATTTTGGCGGCATGGGCATGCCGAAGATGCTCGCCGTGCAGTTCGAAGAAATGCTCTACGGCGCCAACTCAAGCTTTGCACTCTATTCAGCGTTGAGTTCTGGTGCCTGCCTGGCACTGGATGCCCACGCCAGCGACACCCTGAAAAACCTCTACCTGCCGCCGATGTACGAAGGCCGCTGGGCCGGCTCCATGTGCCTGACCGAAGCCCACGCCGGCACCGATCTGGGGATTATCCGCACCCGCGCCGAACCTCAGGCCGACGGCAGTTTCAGCATCACCGGCAGCAAGATCTTCATCACCGGTGGCGATCAGGACCTGACCGAAAACATTGTCCATCTGGTGCTGGCCAAACTGCCGGACGCACCGGCGGGACCGAAAGGTATCTCGCTGTTTGTAGTGCCCAAAGTGCTGGTCAATCCCGACGGTTCCCTCGGCGACGCCAACGCTGTGAGTTGCGGTTCGATCGAACACAAGATGGGCATCAAGGCCTCGGCCACCTGCGTGATGAACTTCGACGGCGCCAGCGGTTGGCTGGTCGGCGAAGCCAACAAAGGTTTGGCGGCAATGTTCACCATGATGAATTACGAACGCCTGTCCATTGGCATTCAGGGCATCGGCTGCGCCGAAGCGTCCTATCAGAGTGCCGTGGCTTACGCTCGCGAACGTGTTCAGAGTCGCGCGCCGACCGGTGCTATTGCTCCGGACAAAGTGGCTGACCCGATCATCGTTCACCCCGACGTGCGCCGCATGCTGCTGAGCATGAAAGCCATGACCGAAGGAGGTCGCGCGTTCGCCAGCTATGTCGGGCAGCAACTGGACCTGGCGAAGTTTTCCGATGACACCCAGGAACGGGACAACGCGCAAACCCTGGTCGCGCTGCTGACGCCGGTGGCCAAGGCGTTTTTCACTGACACCGGCCTGGAAAGCTGCATCAACGGCCAGCAAGTGTTTGGTGGCCATGGCTACATCCGCGAATGGGGCCAGGAACAATTGGTCCGTGACGTGCGCATCGCGCAGATCTACGAAGGCACCAACGGCATTCAGGCTCTGGACCTGCTCGGACGCAAAGTGCTCGCCGACAAGGGCTTTGCGCTGCGCCAGTTCACCGGCGAGATCCGTCATTTCGCTCATCAGCCTGACTCGCCCTACTCCGCTCAACTGTTCGATGCCGTACAGCGTCTGGAAGACCTGAGCGACTGGCTGCAGGATCAGGCCGCGACCAACCGCAACGAAATCGGCGCTGCATCGGTCGAGTATTTGCACCTGTTCGGCTACGTCGCCTACGCCTGGCTTTGGGCGCGTATGGCACAGGTTGCCAAGCAAAAGCTGCACGAAGACGAAGGGTTTTATGGCGCGAAGATCGCCACCGCCGACTTCTATATCCACCGCCTGCTGCCGCGCATTCTGAGTCTGGAGCAATCCATCCGCGCGGGCAGTGCCTCCTTGTTTGGCCTGAGCGCCGAACAGTTCTAACGATTGAACCGCACGCGGCGCCACGCTCCTATCTTTTCGGCGTTCGCGTTTTTTATCGATAAGCCCTCGCCCACCTGGCGAGGGCCGTGGGACCTGTCTTTCCATAATAAAAACAAAGGGACTTCAACATGGACCGCAACACCCGCACCCTCGCTACCCGACTGTTGCTGGCCGGCGGCGTCATCAGCCTCTCGGCCCCCGCCGCTGCCGACTTTGTCAAAGACAGCAAGGCCAGCCTTGAGCTGCGCAACTTCTACTTCAACCGTGACTATCGCCAGGACAACGCCGCCCAATCCAAACAAGAGGAGTGGGCCCAGGGTTTCCTGCTGCGCTATGAATCGGGATTCACCGAAGGATTGATCGGCGTGGGTTTCGATGCGATTGGCCTGGTCGGCGTCAAGCTCGATTCCAGCCCTGATCGCGCAGGCTCCGGCCTGCTCAAACGCCACCGCGACACGAGCAAAGGTGCGCAGGACGAGTACGGCGAACTGGGCCTGACCGCCAAAGTGCGGGCCTCGAAAAGCACGCTGAAACTCGGCACGCTGCTGCCGAAACTGCCCACGGTATTGGCCAACGATTCACGTTTGTTGCCACAAACCTTCAAGGGCGGTCAGTTGACGTCGCTGGAACTCGAAGGCCTGACCGTGGATGCCGGGCGACTGACACAGGTCAATCAGCGCGACTCCTCGGACTACGAGGACATGGGCATCACCCGCACCGGCGCCAAGGGCATCACGACGCGTCATGTCGACAGCGACAGCTTCGATTTCGCCAGCCTGAACTACAAATGGACCAGCAACCTCGCCACCGGCTACAGCTACGGCCATCTCGATAACTTTTACAGCCAGCACCTGGTCAACCTGACCTACGTGTTGCCGGTCACAACCGGCCAGTCGCTGAAGACGGATCTGCGCTTCGCCCGCTCCACGGATGATGGCGGCAGCAATGTTGATAACAATGCCATTGGCGCGATGTTCACCTACAACCTCGGCGGGCATGCGTTGGGCCTGGGTTATCAAGGCATGAGCGGCGACACCGGCTACGCCTACATCAACGGCACCGACGCCTTCCTGGTGAACTTCGTGCAGATCGGCGACTTCGCCAGCAAGGACGAAAAATCCTGGCAGGCGCGCTACGACTACAACTTTGCGGCCATTGGCGTTCCGGGCCTGACCTTCATGACCCGCTACCTCACCGGCGACAATATCGATCTGGGCGGCAATCGTCCGGAAGGTAAGGAATGGGAGCGTGATACCGACATCGGTTATGTCGTGCAGAGCGGGCCGCTGAAGAATGTTGGGGTGAAATGGCGTAACGCGACGGTGCGCTCGACCAATTTCGGCAGTGATCTGGATGAAAACCGTTTGATCGTCAGCTACACCTTGCAGATCTGGTAAGCACCCTTCCCCCAGATCGTTCCCACTCCGCGTGGGAACGATCACCCGCGGCAGTGGCCAGAGTAGGTTAAGATGCCTGCAAACCAGGCCCGCCGCGAGACGCCCCGCATGACTGATACCACCCCCCGCCTGATCAAGAAGTACCCCAACCGCCGACTGTATGACACCCACACCAGCAGTCATTTGACGCTGGCGGACATACGCCAGTTGGTGGTCGACAAAATTGCCTTTCAGGTGGTCGATGCCAAGAGCGGCGAGGATCTGACGCGCAGCATCCTGCTGCAAGTGATTCTGGAAGCCGAAAGCGGCGGTGAGCCCATCTTCACCACCGAAATGCTGCTGGGGGTTATCCAGTTCTACGGCCCTTATCAAGGCGTACTCGGCAGCTATCTGGACAAGAGCATTCAGACCGTGATCGACATCCAGTCCCAGACCGGCGCGCAATCGTCCGAAGCCTGGAGCGACTTCATGCACCAGCAGGCGCCGGTGATGCAGGATCTGATGCGCCAGTATGTCGACCAGTCGAAGGCGCTTTATCTCAACACCCAGAACCTGTTCGGCATGTTCGGCGGCAAGCCTGACGCTGATGGCGGAAAGAAAAAAGACGGTGAATGAAGTACTCCCGAGTCATTGACAGTCGTGCGACGTCTACTAGGCTCACAGTCATCCTGCCTCCCCCACTGAACCACGGCACTTAAACGCAAGGCTTGGTGAAGTCGTCAATCTTTAGCGCCTGTTCGCAACTGTTCGAATGCAGACCTCAAGCAATCGTCAGCGCAACGGGCTAACGCTCTTTCGCGCGCATTAATACTTAATGCATAACGCGAATGACCAGGCACTTTCCACCTGCACTTTCACATTGGGAGGCAGTCGTGCACAAAGTCTTGAAGCTCGTCAGCTATGCAGTGCTCGTGCTGATGGCCAGCGCGGTCGTCTATGCCGGAGTGATCGGCATCACCTATTGGACCGGTATCGGCGTATAGGGAGTTCGCAATGAACAAACGCCAGACACGCTCATTCGCGCTGATATCGACGGCAATCGCCGCTGTGGTGTTTCTGGGCATGACTGTCGACAGTCACCGACAGTTTCCCACACTGACCAATGCCCAACAGATCACGCCGCAGGTCACTCGCGGCAAGGATGTCTGGCATCAATACAATTGCATCAATTGCCACACCCTGTTCGGCGAGGGGGCTTATTACGCCCCGGATCTGACGAAAATCACCCAGCAGCGCGGCGCCCCTTATCTCACTGCGTTCCTCAAAGACCCCTCAAAGTTCTATGACGAGAAACGCCATCGCCGACTGATGCCGAACCTGAAACTCGGCGACGA
Organism: Pseudomonas sp. UYIF39; assembly: GCF_029963765.1. Taxonomy (GTDB): domain Bacteria; phylum Pseudomonadota; class Gammaproteobacteria; order Pseudomonadales; family Pseudomonadaceae; genus Aquipseudomonas. The sequence goes on along the minus strand of NZ_JALBYU010000001.1, from coordinate 523,721 downwards.
GGAAATCGCCGATTTGATCACCTTCCTCGACTGGGTGAGCAAGGTCGACAATCAAGGCTGGCCACCGCGCCCGATTCTGGTGACCGGTGCGTCGATCCCCGGCATGGACCTCACCGTGGCACAGCAGAATGCCACCGGCGGCGGCCAACCACCTCCCGCCGCCCGCCCGGTGTCCGGCAAGGAAGACCCGATCGCCCTGGGCGAGGCGTTGTTTCGAACGACCGCAACGCCGGTGTGCAGCGCTTGCCACTCGATTGCTCCGGGCGTCAACCTCGCCGGGCCATCACTCGCCGGGTTGGCCAATCGGGCCAAGCAGGTCATCGCCTCGCCTGACTATAAAGGCAAGGCCAAGGACGCCGAAGGTTTCATCCGCGAATCCATCGTCACGCCGAGTGCCTACCTGCATCCGGGCGACATGTTTTCCGCCAACGGTATGTCCTTCATGCCGGACACCTTCGCCAAATCGCTAACGCCCGAACAGATCGATCAACTGGTCGCCTATCTGGCGTCGTTCCAGTAACCGCAGGGGATGACCATGCGCTACAGATCTCAATCCGTCGCCTACTGGTATTTCGCCGTTGCCATGGTGTTGTTTGGCCTGCAACTGGTCTTCGGCCTGCTCTCGGCGGCCAAATACCTCGGGCCGGATCCGCTGCTGAACCTCTTGCCATTCGATGTCACCAAGTCCATTCACACTAATCTGTTGATCGTCTGGGTGCTTACTGGGTTCATGGGCGCGACTTACTGGATGGTGCCAGATGAATCCCGGGGCGAGTTGCACAGCACTAAACTGGCTTACATCCAGCTCGGGTTGTGGACGGCCATGGGAGTCACCGCCGTTCTTGGTTACCTGTTCGGTTATGGCACCGGGAACAAGCTGCTCGAACAGCCGCTGCCCCACAAGATCGTGATCGTGATTTGCATGCTGATGTTCCTCTACAACATCGGCATGACAATCAAGAAGGCCGGGCGTTTCACAGCCACCGAGGGCGTCCTGCTGCTGGGCCTGGCCAGCGCCGCCGTGCTCTTTCTGCCAGCGCTGCTGCATTATGAAAGTTACGTGGTGTCGATCTATTACCGCTGGTGGACCATCCACCTGTGGGTCGAAGGTGTCTGGGAGATGATCCAGGGCGGCTTCCTTGCCTATCTGCTGATCCGGCTGTCCGGCGCTGACCGCGAGGTGATGGAGAAGTGGCTGTACGTGATCGTCGGCCTGGTGTTCATTGCCGGCATTCTGGGCACCGCACACCATTATTACTGGATCGGCGTTCCCCATTACTGGCTGCCACTGGGTGGCTTCTTCAGTGCGCTTGAGCCGATGGCGCTGATCGGCATGGCGATCTATGCCTACAACGCGATGCGCCGCTCCGGCCTCTCTCACCCCAACAAACTGGCCTTGCACTGGACCTTGGGCAGCGCCGTGTTCACCATGTTCGGCGCCGGTCTGCTGGGGTTGGCCCACACCTTCCCCGACGTCAACAAGTGGACCCACGGCACCCTGATTACCGCCATGCATGGCCACGCAGCCTTCTATGGTGCCTATGCCATGATTGTCCTTGCAATGATCACCTATGCGCTGCCCGGCATGACCCGTCGTCCGGTGGAGGAAAGCAGTATCGGTTACTGGGCGTTCTGGCTGCAGTTGGGGGGAATGTTCGGCATGACCCTGTCATTTGCCACGGCGGGCATTGGTCAGGTGTACCTTGAACGCATTCTCGGCCTGGGCTACCTGGACGTGCAGCTGAAGATTCAGGTGCACTTCCTGATGCTGGTGGCGACAGCGTCGATGTTCAGCCTGGGTGCCGGACTGTTCATCTTCGAATTTTTCCGCCATGCGCCGGACTTCAATGTCGATGAAGCCGATCCGGTCCTGGCCACACCTCAAGCCTCTGGCGCGGCGCTGTAATGGAACGTTCGCTGATGCACGCCGAACCCGCAGCGCTGCAAGCTGAACCTTATTACCAGCCGAGCGGCGACGAGGTGGCGATTTTCGAGCAATGCCACGCGCAGCAACTGGCCGTCATGCTCAAAGGCCCCACCGGTTCTGGCAAAACCCGTTTTGTCGAACACATGGCCTGGCGTCTCAAGCGCCCGTTGATCACCATTTCCTGCCATGACGATCTGAGTGCCAGCGACCTGGTCGGGCGTTTCCTGATCGGACACCAGGGCACCCATTGGACGGAAGGCCCGCTGACCCGAGCCGTCCGCGAAGGCGCTATCTGTTACCTGGACGAAGTGGTCGAAGCGCGGCAAGACACGATTGTCGTCCTGCACCCGCTGACCGACCACCGACGGATTCTGCCGCTGGACAAAATCGGCGAGATCCTCGAAGCCTCACCACACTTTCAGCTGGTGGTGTCCTACAACCCCGGCTACCAACGAATACTCAAGGATTTGAAACCGAGTACCCGCCAGCGCTTTGTGGCGCTGGATTTTGACTTCCCGCCGGCCGAGCGCGAAATCGCCATCGTCATCCATGAGGGTGGCACCGACTACGCCAGCGCCCACGCCCTGGTCACCCTCGCCCAGCGGCTACGCGCCTTGCAGGACCGAGGGCTGGCAGAAGTCCCCAGCACTCGTCTACTGATTGCCACTGCGCGGCTGATTGCCCGCGGCATTGCTGCGCCCATCGCGTGCCGGGTCGCGTTGATCTCGCCGCTGTCCGATGACGCGGTGCTGGTCGCGGCCATGCGCGACCTTGTCGACCTGACATTTATCTAGATGGCCGAAGCCGAGGACCTCATCACCGACGTCGCACGCCACGCTACGGTGTATGCGCAGGCGTTGTGGCGTCGTCACCGGGCACCCTCGGACGCTGCAAAAATCGTCGCCCTTGGGGATGTCGCACAACACCTCGATTTACTGATCAAGGCGGTGTTCGACACCCACTATTCGCTGCGCGTCGCGCAACCACCCTCGCCCCCCACGTTCCTGAAAAAGCTTTTGCTGCGTCACGAGAAGCCGTGTCGGCAAAGCGCCGTCCCGGCGACCGATGGCGTGACCATATGGCTACCGGAGGACTTGGGCAGCAACGAGGGTCCGCTCACGCTGGAACGTTATAGAACCCTGGCCTTGCGACAGGCGATGTGTGCCCGACGAGGCAGTGCCAGCGCCCTGTCAGCCCTCGACAACCCGATGCAGCGCAGCGTCTATCTAATTCTGGAAGCCTGGGCCGCCGATACGGATTTGGTGCGACTGTTGCCGGGATTGGCGCCATCGATCCATGGCTTGCGCCAACATGCCCTGGCGACTCGCCCGCCGCTTCACGCCTTTCCCAATCATCGACAACCCTTGGAAAACTTCCTTCGTTTACTGCTGAGCAGCGAATGCGGCACGCCTCTGGAAGGGCTGGAGATACCTGCCAAAACAGCCGACTCCCTGCAACAGTCAGAAACCCTCGCAAGGCGTCTCCTGTCCGTCGACGAATCTCACGAGATCGGCGCTCATCAGTTGCTGCTTGATGCCTGGACCGGCGACCTGCGCGAGCCGCCGGTGGGTCTGAAGGTGCAGCCCTTGCCCGGTGACATCGACACAGTCGATACCCTGCCGCGCAGTGCCCGCCTCGCACGTCAGCCCACTGTGCGCGAAGCCTGTGCCGGCGAGGACGATGATCAGGAACAAGGCCTGTGGATGGTGCAGCCCGCCGAACCGCTGGAAAAGGCCGAAGACCCCATGGGGATGCAGCGCCCTGCCGACCGGGATACCGACACACCAGCAGCTGATTTTGCCGAGTCATTGTCCGAACTCAACGAAGCCCGACTGGTGATCACGGCAGATCGCCCGAAAGAAGTGCTGCTGTCCGACGACCCGCCACAGACCCGCGCTCAGCGCGGTGCACAGGATCTCGCCAACAACGCAATCAGCTACCCCGAGTGGGATTACCGCCGCCAGGTCTACCGTGATCCGGGGGCGACCCTGCAACTGTGTCCTGCCCTGGAAGGCCCGCAGCAGTGGGTAGAGCGAACCCTCGACACTCACCGTCCGGTGCTCGATGCCATCCGCCGGCAATTCGAAAGTCTGCGAGCCCAACGCGTCAGGCTGCGCAAACAATGGGAGGGCGACGATATCGATCTGGAGGCGTATATCGACGGTTGCGCCGAGGCCCGCGCCGGCCTGAGCATGCCGCAGGCGCTGTATCAGACCCAGCGCCGTGGCCGGCGCGACATGGCGATCATGTTGCTGATCGACGTCAGCGGCTCCACCGACAGCTGGCTGTCCAGTCATCGCCGGGTCATTGATGTCGAGCGCGAGGCGTTGCTGCTGGTCTGTCTGGCGCTGCAGAGCCTGGGCGAGCCTTATAGCATGCTGGCGTTTTCCGGCGAAGGACCGCAGCGGGTCACGATCCGCACCTTGAAAGCATTCGATGAGCGCTACAGCCATGAAGTCGGTCGGCGCATTGCCGCCCTCGAACCGGAATGCTATACCCGGGCCGGCGCAGCCCTGCGCCACGCCAGCACATTGCTGATGCGCGAAGCCGCCACGCACCGTCTCTTGTTACTGCTCTCTGACGGCAAGCCGAACGATGTTGATCAGTACGAAGGCCGCTATGGTGTGGAAGACATGCGTCAGGCCGTGACCGAAGCCAAGCTCCAAGGCATCTATCCCTTCTGTTTGACCATCGACCGCCAGGCGGCGAATTACCTGCCGGCGGTATTCGGCTCGCGGCAATATGCCTTGCTGCACAGACCCGAACTGTTGCCCGGGGTCCTGCTGGACTGGATCAGGATACTGGTATCAGCGTGATTCAGAGCCGCCCCGCCAAGGTTTTCCGCGGCACAAAAAAATGGCGATGGGGAATGAACCCATCGCCATTGGTGCCGCTTGCTTAACGTGACTTACTTGTTACCGCTGGTAGCCTTGGCGCTTGCTTCTGGGGCCGCTTTGGTGGCCGCGGCAGTCGCTGCGTCGAAACTGCTCTGAGCCACATCGGCAGCCTGTTTTACAGCTTTCTGTGCGCTTTCGAACACGGTACCGGCATTCGCCAGGCTCGACTTGAACGCTGCCACAACAGGCTCGGAGCCGGCCGGTGCATTCTTGCTGATGGTTTCAACGAACTCTTGCACCTGTTGGGTGCCCGCTTCGACCTGGCTCGAGGTCAGTTTGGCGATGTCCGACTGAGTACCCACGATCAGCGCTTGAACCTGACGATTGAACTCGGCCAGACGTTCGGCCTGTGCGCTCGGCTGGGTGAACGAAGCCTGCAGCTCGGCGAAACCCTGTGGATCACGGACGGCCAGCAGCTTGCGAACACCTTCGAAGTGCTCTTCGGTGGAGTCGCGCAGTGCCTTGAACTGCAACTGGCTGAGCTGTTCAACGCTGGCGAAGACTTTGCCGCTGATTTGCTGCAACAGATCGAGGTTGGCTTTCTGAGCGGTTTGCAGTTTTTCCGAATTGAAAAAAGACATGCTTGAATCTCCTGGTACTGGAAGGCCCTGATGGGCCTGAGGACGCGATAGCGATCCGGCCAGTCATCGCGTTAGCCTTGATATTGCAGTGCACAAAATCATTTGGCAACGTCTATTTTTGTGCGCTGCAAAATAAACTTTGCTAAAGCCCTCCTTGTTAGCTGTAAACTCCTGCTCATCGAACGGCCAGAGTAGCCCTCTTTATCTAAAGGGGTCTGACGGGCTGGTTCCCATGCACAGCGTCAGGAGATCACGATGGGTCAGGAATTAAATATTGCGCTGCAAGATGAAGAGTTCTCCGAACCCGCCGGCTTGTTCGAACACCTGAATCATCTGCAACGCCTCAATACCCGCAACGTCCTCGACGCCGTGCAGAAGCGCCAGGCCAAGACCTTCGCGCCTTTAAGCCTTGGGCAACTCCGACAGCCAACGCCTGCTGACTGGCAGGAATACTTCACGGACCTCGGCCAACGCAGCGTGTTGTTCTGGGACACCTTGCGTCAGCGCGGCGACAACACCCTGGCCCACGAACGCGCCGGGTATCCGCTGCTGCTCAAGTTCAATCATGAAACGCTGGTCGCCGGTGAAGACCTGCCCCGCCCGGTCAACTATTCGTTGTTGCAAATCGTTGGCGGTCCCGGACAACAGATCGACAGCAAAAAACAGCCGGTGATCATCATCGACCCCCGCGGCGGTCACGGCTCGGGCATCGGCGGTTTCAAACAGGATTCGGTCATCGGCGAAAGCCTGAGAGCCGGCCACCCCACCTACTTCATCTCCTTCAGTCACTCGCCCCGCCCTGGGCAAACCCTCGCCGATATCACAGAAGCCCAGGCGCGGTTCATCGAAGTCGTCAACGCCCGACATCCCGACAGCACCAAACCCGTGGTAATCGGCAACTGCCAGGCGGGCTGGGCGTTAATGGGGCTCGCCGCCACCCGTCCGGAGCTGCCGGGGCTGATCATCGTCAACGGTGCACCGTTGTCGTACTGGGCCGGCGTCAATGGCCGCAATCCGATGCGCTATTCCGGCGGTCTGCTGGGCGGTGGCTGGATGGCACGGCTCGGTAGCGACCTGGGTAATGACCGTTTCGACGGCACCTGGCTGGTCAGCAATTTCGAAAACCTGGACCCGGCCAACGCCTGGTGGGGCAAGTACTACCACCTGTTCAGCGAAGTCGACAGCGAGGCCGCACGCTTCCTGGATTTCGAACGCTGGTGGGGTAGCCCGACCCTGCTCAATGGCGAAGAGATCGAGATGATTGTCGACGACCTGTTTATCGGCAATCGGCTGTCCGGTGGCCTCGGTCGCAAGAGCAGCGGGCTTGACCTCAAGCTGATTGAGGTGCCGGTGGTGGTGTTCTGCTCGTATGGTGACAACATCACCCCTCCGCAGCAGGCACTGGACTGGATCTCCGACGTTTATCCCAGCGATCTCGCGTTGCAAAATGCCGGACGCACCATCGTTTACTTGCGACACGCGAGCATCGGTCACCTGGGCATCTTCGTGTCCGGTGAAGTGGCGCGGCGTGAGCACCGTGAATTACTCGGTGCGGTCGATGCGATCAATGCGCTGTCGGCCGGGCTGTATGAAATGCTGATCGAAGACCTGCCGGAGAACTCGGCGACGCAGTATGCCGTGCGTTTCGAACGTCGACGTATCGCCGATATCCATGGCCAGGTGCAGCCGCCCCGTGATGACGATCGCGAATTTGCGCTGGTCCAGCGCGCGTCCGATATCAACAACAGTGTGTACGACGAATTCATACGCCCATGGTTGCGCCAGCTGATCAACGAACCGAGCGCCGAAATGCTGCGCCGCGCCCACCCTTTCCATCAGCAGCAAGTGGCCTGCAGCAGTTTGAACCCGGCGCTGTGGTGGCTGGCCGGCAGTGCCGCTCAAGTGAGCAAGGATCGTCACCCCGCCAGCGAGAGCAACCCGTTACTGGTCTGGCAGGAACTGTTTTCCAACCAGATGCAGGACGCCTTGAACGGTTATCGGGATCTGCGTGATGCGGCTCAGGAAATGTGTTTCTACGGCGTGTATGGCGTACTCAACAGCCTCGCCGGCAATGCACCCGGGCGAAATCTGCAGGAACATGCCGAGCAGCACGACAAGGTTTTGATCGAGCGCTTGCAGGATGCCCTGCCCCTTGGCGGCCTGATGGAAGCCTTGATACGGATCCTGTTCCTGCTGGGCCGCGACAGCGACGAACCGGGCAAGGAAAGTGTCGAAAAATTGATCCTGCAGCTGCAAGTGTTGCTTCAGGACTACAGTGCCGAGCCGCTTGATTTGCGCGAAACCCTGCGCCTGCAAAAACTGCTGGTCGCTACCCATCCGCTAGAAAGCCTGCACAGCCTGCCCGTGATGCTTGCCGAGGTCGAAGAACGCCAGCAAGTGTTGGCAGCCGTCGCCAATTTGCTGCCGGAACTGCTGACCAGCGGCGCAGACAACCCATTCTGGCGTGAGCTGCACACGCTGCTCGACGTGCCGCTGCCAGGTTTCAGCCTGACCCAACCACCGGGTGAAGCCGATGCCATCGAAGAGAAAGTTCCGGTGGTAGCCCCACAGCCAATCAAGCAAAAAGCCCCGGTGGTAGCCCCAGAGCCAATCAAGCAAAAAGCCCCGGCGGTAACCCCTGAGCCGATCAAACAGCAAGCCCCAGCAGTAACCCCTGAGCCAATCAAGCAGAAAATACCCGCAGTGACCCCAGACCCCATCGCCAAGGTTGCGAGTCCGGTGCGCAAACCTGCCAAGGGCAAGAAAGGCGTGAAAAAACCTCCGGTGAAATAACGTTGAACGCCGACGAGGACCGCGTCAGAACGACGCGGCTTCCTTGATTTCAAACGATTCATCGGCCCGATACTGACCGGGTGTCATGCCAAACCAGCGGCTACAGGCTTTGTTGAAACTGCTGTGATCATGAAAACCAAGGAGATACGCGACATGCTTCATGTTGAAGTGAGAATGCCGCAGGTAAAAATCGGCCAATTGCCGGCGCACAGCGTTCTGCACGTCCTTGAATTGAGTCCCTTCCTTTTCCAGCGCGCGTTGCAGCGTCCGCTTGCTAATGTTCAACGCCGCGGCAATCGACTCCATGTCGCACTGCCCCTGGTCCTGACTCAAGCGCTCGGTAATCAGCGCGCGAATCCTGCCGACAATGCAAAAACCAAACAGCAGATCCATTTGAGCCTCGGCAAAACTGTCATGCAGCACCGCCAACGCTTCATTGGCCATGCTCAACGGCCGCAGCAGCTCCTGTGCATCAAACAAAATGCTGTCGTAAGGCGCGTCGAAATGAAGGTCGCAGCCAAACAACCGTCGATGCTCAGAGGTGTCCTCAGGTTCGGGATAGGTGAACTCCACTCTCAAGGGTCGCGGTGAGTTGCCGCCCGCCAGTTTGCGGCAGAAACCCAGCAATGACGCCAGCGCTGCATCGGTGTATTGGCGAGGTTTGACCGAACCTTTTTGTTGATGATCGAGCCCGGACAGTCGGTAATTCTGCTGTTCCGCTGTAAAGAAAAGGCTGAATCCGGTGCCAATCAACGGGCTGAAACGGACCAGTCGTTCAAGGGCTTTTTTCAGATTCAGGCTGGACATCATGGTGTAACCGACGATCTGAAAGCTACCGGGGTGGAAACTGCCATAAGCCTTCAAGCCAATGTCCGGATCACCCGAGGCCTGAGCGGCCAGATCCCATAGTCGATAGATAGCCTTTCGCTCGCAAAACGCTCCTGGTTTGTTCGCAAGCTTCATGTCTAGTTCAGCCTCCAGGCACAGACTGGCAACATCCAGTCCTTGAGCCGAGAGCGTATTTACCAGCACGCTGGCATAGCCTGAACTCATTCTATACATGGCGTCCTCAATGACCTGTGGAGCCGAACGTCCTGTCCGGAGCCATGACTGATCTGCGTGGAATCAAATGCTAACGGGTGGTTCAGTTGAAAATATTGATCCCAGTATAGGTACTCCTCACTTTTAGCCACTTTTTCAGGCCAGTCGTCGCCTTGTAGCAGCTGCCTTGTGGCGAGGGGATTTATCCCCGTTGGGCTGCGAGGCGACGACAGCAGTGTCGAATAGTTCTATTTCATTTCGTGCATGGCACCGTTGGACACCAGACCGTCACCTCTCAACACTTCCGCACACCCCGCCAATACCGAACAATCCCCACATCTTGCAGCGCAAAATACAAAAAGGTAGAGAGCTTATGAAGTCGCTTGGTCGTATTGCGTTGGTCACGGGTGGTATGGGTGGGATTGGCACTGCGATAAGCCAGCGCCTGTACAAGGAAGGATTCAAGGTCATCGTGGGCTGCAGCTCTGACTCCGCCCGCAAGAAAGAATGGATGGCGAGCCAACTGGAGGCGGGTTATCAATTCGAATGCATCTACGGCGACATCAGCGATTGGGAATCAACGCGCAAAGCGTTCGAGATGGCCCGTGAGCAATTCGGCCCGATCGATGTCTTGGTCAACAACGCCGGCATCACGCGTGATGCGTCCTTTCGCAAACTGACGCCAGAAGACTGGAATGCAGTCACCGGCACCAACCTGACTGGCGTGTTCAACACCACCAAACAGGTGATTGAAGGGATGCTGACCAAGGGTTGGGGACGAATCATCAACATCTCCTCGATCAACGGTCAGCGCGGCCAGTTCGGCCAGACCAACTACAGCGCGGCCAAGGCCGGCATCCATGGTTTCACCATGGCACTGGCCCGGGAAGTGTCCGGCAAGGGCGTGACCGTCAACACCGTTTCCCCGGGTTATATCCAGACCAGCATGACCGCGGCCATCCGTCCGGACATTCTCGACACCATGATCGCGGCCACTCCGGTCGGGCGTCTCGGCCAACCTGAAGAAATCGCCTCCATCGTGGCCTGGCTGGCTTCCGATGAGTCGGCCTATAGCACCGGGGCCGATTTCTCGGTCAACGGCGGCATGAACATGCAGTAGACCGGTCAGGGCATGGATGCCCTGCTTTCGCTCGACAAAATCTTAATGAGGTCACGCATGAACGAAGTCGTAATCGTTGCCGCTACTCGTACCGCCATTGGCAGTTTTCAAGGTGCCCTGTCCGCGATTCCAGCCACCGAGCTGGGCGCGGCGGTCATTCGCCGTCTGCTGGAAGAGACCGGTCTGGACGGCTCGCAGATCGATGAAGTGATCCTCGGCCAAGTACTCACGGCAGGCTCGGGGCAAAACCCGGCACGCCAGACGGCAATCAAGGCCGGCCTGCCCCATACCACCCCTGCCCTGACCCTGAACAAGGTCTGCGGCTCGGGCCTCAAGGCTGTCCAGCTGGCGGTCCAGGCCATCCGTTGCGGCGACGCCGAACTCATCATTGCCGGCGGTCAGGAAAACATGAGCCTGGCGCCGTATGTGTTGCCCAAGGCCCGCACCGGTTTGCGTCTGGGTCATGCGCAACTGCAAGACAGCGTGATTCAGGATGGTTTGTGGGATGCCTTCAACGATTACCACATGGGCATCACCGCAGAGAACCTGGCGCAGAAGTACGAACTGAGTCGCGAAGACCAGGACGCATTCGCCGCGGCCTCGCAACAGAAAGCCGCTGCTGCCATCGAAGCGGGTTACTTCAAGCGTGAAATCACCCCGATCCTGATCCCTCAGCGCAAGGGTGAGCCGCTGGTCTTCGACACTGATGAACAACCGCGTCCGGACAGCACACTGCAGGCACTGGGCAACCTCAAACCCGCGTTCCAGAAAAGCGGCAGCGTGACCGCCGGTAACTCGTCGACCCTCAACGACGGCGCCGCCGTGCTGTTGCTGGCCAGCGCCGCCAAGGCCAAGGCCCTCGGCTTGCCGGTTCTGGCACGCATCAAGGCTTACGCCAGCGCTGGCGTGGACCCGTCCATCATGGGCATCGGCCCGGTACCGGCCACCCGTTTGGCATTGACCAAAGCCGGCTGGAGCCTGGACGACCTCGACCTGATCGAGGCCAATGAAGCGTTCGCCGCGCAATCACTGGCAGTCGGCAAGGAACTGGGTTGGGACACCAGCAAAGTCAACGTCAACGGTGGCGCGATTGCCCTCGGTCATCCGATCGGTGCATCGGGTGCGCGGATTCTGGTGTCGCTGTTGCACGAGCTGATTCGTCGCGACGGAAAAAAAGGCCTGGCCACGTTGTGCATCGGTGGCGGTCAGGGCGTCAGCCTGGTCATCGAGCGCTAGAAACACAGGAGTGTTTGCTTAAGTTGCTGACGCGGCGCCGAAGTCCGGCGCCGCGGTTTTTTTCTGCCCGGTTTACGTAAGTGGGCAAGGAGCTCCATGGACAATAACGCGCATACCTTCAACACCTTCTGGTCAGGCCAGGTTCCGTTCATTGCCTCCTTTGCAGTGCAACAATTACGCCTCTGGGTCAGCACCAATCCGTGGTTTACCGGCCAAGCCTACAACGAGTGGTTTGACCTGCCGCGCGGAACCCTGGACAGCCTTCAATCGGACTACCAACAGCAATGGGGCGAACTCGGCCAGCAACTGCTGACCGGTCAGCCATTCAGCTTCGACGATCGACGTTTTTCCAGCGGCAACTGGAGCCAGCCACTGTTCGGCTCCCTCGCCGCCTTTTATCTGCTCAACGCAGGGTTTCTGCTGAAGCTGCTGGAAAAGTTGGCGATCCCGGAGAAAAAGCCGCGCCAGCGCCTGCTCTATCTGGTGGAACAAGCCATTGCTGCCGGGGCACCCAGCAACTTTCTGGCCAGTAATCCCGATGCACTGCAACGGGTCGTCGATACCCAGGGCAGCAGCCTCCTCACCGGCCTGTTGCACCTGGCCAGCGACCTGCAAGAAGGCAAGATGCGCCAGTGCGACGCCGGCGCCTTCAAAGTCGGTGTCGATCTCGCCAACACCCCCGGCGAAGTGGTGTTCGAGAACGAACTCTTCCAGCTCATCCAGTATTACCCGCAAAGCGAAACCCAGTACCGGCGCCCGGTGTTTGTCGTGCCGCCGTCCATCAACAAGTACTACATTCTCGACCTGCGCCCGGACAACTCGATGGTTGCCCATCTGTTGAAACAAGGTCACCCGGTGTTTCTGATGTCGTGGCGCAACTTCGACCAGGCACACGCCGGCACGACTTGGGATGACCTGATCGAAACTGGCATCATCAAAGGCCTGCAAGTGACCCGTGAAATCAGCGGCGAGCAGCGGCCCAATTGCGTTGGCTTCTGCATCGGCGGCACCTTGTTGAGCTCGGCGCTGGCGGTCCTGGCGGCACGCGGCGACCGCGATATTGGCAGCGTGAGCCTGTTGACCACTTTCCTTGACTATCTCGATACCGGTCCGATCGACATCTTCGTCGACGAACAATTGGTGGCCTACCGCGAGCGCACCATCGGCGGCCTGGACGGCCCGATCGGCCTGTTCAAGGGCGAGGACATGGGCAATACCTTCTCGCTGCTGCGCCCCAACGACTTGTGGTGGAACTACAACGTCGACAAATACCTCAAGGGCCAGAAACCGATCCCCCTTGACCTGCTGTTCTGGAACAACGACAGCACCAACCTCCCGGGCCCGATGTATTGCTGGTATCTGCGCCACACCTACCTGCAGAACGACCTGAAATCCGGTGAGCTGGACTGTTGCGGGGTCAAGCTGGACCTGCGCGCCATCGATGCTCCGGCATACATCCTCGCCACCCATGACGATCACATCGTGCCGTGGAGAAGCGCTTACGCCAGCACCGAGTTGCTCTCCGGGACCAAGCGTTTTGTGCTGGGCGCATCTGGGCATATCGCCGGGGTGATCAACCCGCCAGCCAAGGAAAAACGCCACTACTGGACCAACAACCGGGTCACCAAAAACCCGGAAACCTGGTTCAAGAACGCCCAGCAACATTCCGGTAGCTGGTGGAATGACTGGTTCGTCTGGCTGGCTGAACAGTCTGGGGAACGCCAGCCCTCGGTGCTGCATACCGGTAACGCCCAATACCCGGCGATTGAGTCGGCACCGGGGCGCTATGTGATGCAATGATCGACAACCCCGCGCGATAACCACTATCGCGCGGGGGCTCTCTCTTCACCCATCCCCGTAAAAACAGCACATACGCTCAATATCCTCGCGGCAATCCCGGCAACCATGTCCTCCTCACTCACCCCCGTAAGGACATCGCCATGGCTATCGCAAAAGCTGTTCCCGGCAAAACCCTGCTGACCCCGACCGACCACACGCTGATCATGATCGATCACCAGTCGCAAATGTCCTTTGCGACCAAGTCGATCGACGCCGTTACCCTGCGCAACAACGCAGCATTGGTGGCCAAGGCCGCCCGCGGCTTCAAGGTCTCGACCATCCTGACCACCGTTGCGGAGAAGAGTTTTTCGGGGCCTATCTTCGACGAAATCAAGTCAGTGTTCCCGGAACACAACGTCATTGACCGTACCAGCATGAACACCTGGGAAGACGAGCGCATCGCTGTCGAAGTCAACGCTGCCGGCAAACAGAAAATCGTCCTGGCCGGTCTTTGGACGTCCGTGTGCATCGTTGGCCCGGCGCTGTCGGCCATCGACCAGGGTTTCGAGGTGTACGTGATTGCCGATGCCTGCGGCGACGTCACCACCGAAGCCCATGAAATGGCCATGCAGCGCATGATCCAGCTGGGTGCTCGCCCCATGACATCCCTGCAATACCTGCTTGAACTGCAGCGTGACTGGGCTCGCAGCGAGACTTACGACGAAACCGTGAAAACCTCGATTGCCAATGGCGGTGCCTACGGTCTGGGCCTGATCTATGCCAAGACCATGTTCGGTGCCTCGGAAGGCCATTAAGCCCCGTCTTAAAACAAGCGACTCCGGACATCCTGGAGTCGCTGTCCTCGTGATGAATAAGCCATGAAGCTTTACGCGCAAGACCTGAAACTCGCGCTGCCGTTCTGGGTGGCGGTGCTGTTCGCGGGCTCGGTCGGGGCCGCTCTGGCGGACGAATCGACGCAAAACTCACAGGGGTTTCTGGACGGTGCATCGTTGTCGGTGCTCAGTCGAAATTTCTACCTCAACAGTGACTATCGGTCACCCTCGTCTGCGGACAAGAACTATAAACAGGAGTGGGCTCAAGGTTTTATCGGCGCTTTTGAATCCGGATTCACACCCGGTACATTTGGATTTGGCCTGGATGTCCATGGGTTTCTGGGGCTTAAGCTCGATAGCGGCAAGGGTCATTCCGGGACAGGACTGCTGCCCGTAGATGCTGATGGCCGCAGTGAAGACAACTACTCCAGCGGCGGCGCGGCGTTGAAAATCAAGGCCTCCCTAACCACAGTGACCTTGGGTGAAATGATGGTGGAAACCCCGGTGTTCGACACCGCGGACAAACGCCTGCAACCGGAGTACGCCACGGGTTTTTTGCTCAACAGCCGTGAAATCGACGGTATGAATCTGGTAGCCGGCCACTTCACCGCGTTCAAGAACCAGGACAGTTCTTCGAGCAAGGGCGACTTTTACGGCTACGGCGCCAATACCAAGGCGGGTGGTATCTCGTTTCTCGGCGCTGACCTGTTCACCCAGAGTCCCGTCGGCGGAGCGCTCTACGCTTCCGAGCTGACCGACACCTGGCATCAGTACTACGCCAACCTGCACCTGAAACAATCCGGCATGTTCCTCGATGCCAATGTCTATCACACGCAGGACACCGGCCAGGCGTTGGCCGGCGCCATCGACAACACGGCATTCAGCCTGTCGGGCAAATACACTCACGACGCCCACGCGTTTACGCTGGCTTATCAAAAAATCAATGGCGACACGCCCTTCGATTTCGTCGGTGGCGACTCCATCTACCTCGCCAACTCGATCAAGTACGCCGACTTCAACGGCGCCCATGAACGTTCCTGGCAAGCACGCTACGACCTTGACCTGGGCCCCTACGGGATTCCCGGGCTGAACTTCATGACCCGTTATGTGAAAGGCAGCCAGATCGACGGCACCCATGCGCCCAAGGGCGGAGCCTACAACCCGTTCGACGCGACGCTCGGTGAGTACGTACCTCAACAAGGGGACGGCGGGCGCCATTGGGAACGGGACATAGACCTGCGCTACATCGTGCAATCCGGATCGGCCAAGGGCTTGTCCCTGCAACTGTCCCATGTGTCGCATCGCGCCAACAGCGCGCAGGCCGGTGATGATATCGACAGGATCTACGTCGTTATCCAGTACCCGCTGACCTTCGGGCACTTCTGACAAAAATGGCGGAAGGCAGCCGGAGTCGAACCTGCCCGGGAACGGATGCCGTCCCCAACCGGGTTTGAAGCCCGGCCGCGCCACCGGGCGCGATTGCCTTCCTTGAAATCAGTGATCGGTGCGTTGGGCCAAGGCATTGTCGAGGCGGATATGGCGCTTGTCGCCAAACCGTCGCGTCAGGCCGATCCGGTCGAAGTATTCGAGAATCTGGATGCTGCGCTTGCGCCCCAGGCCCATCGCATCACGAAACGCCGTGACCTGAATCACCGGGTTTTGCGCGGCCAGTTGCACAAGCATAGCCGCCAATCGGTGGATCATCGTGTCGGTGTAGAACAGGTCACGGACGACTTGATGCAGCAATCCCAACCTCGCCATTTTGCACAGCAGCAAGCGCACGGCCGCCTCGTCATGGCCAAGGTCGCGCACCCACGGCGGATCAAAACCAGCCTGTTCGAACACCGGTTGCAAGTGTTGCCACAGGGCTTCGTCGTCTTCGCTCAAACGCACCTGGTGATCAGGCAAATGCAGCCATGGCCCGCTGGCGACGATGGCACCACTGGCGAGTAATTCGTCGAGCAGACTGATAAACGTCGGACGGTCCAGCGCTGTGCCGGTGAACCGCCGCAGGCGATCCCGGTCCGGGCCCATTTGATCCGGTTCCAGTTGATGAAAACGAGCGAGGTGTTCCAGCAACGGTGCTTTCAGTGCTTCCCAGCGGACCGCACTGAACAGCAACGGACCTTGGCGGGTGTCGATCAGGCGCACGTCATCGGGCAACACCCACGTGTTGCGGGGGCGGTTGAACTGACGCTCCAGACGCTGCGGGTCGAGCCCTGTGTCGCTGTTGGCCAATAACGCTGGCAGGCTGTCTTCCAACTGATTGCATATGGCGAGGGCGTGTAACTGCGCCAGTCGCTCGGGGCTTCGGCGTTGTCGGGTCGGTGCGAACGGGTCAAGCACCCGTGCGCCGCCGAGGGTGCGTTGGGCGCTCTGGTCACGCAGGATCAACGGATCGCCCTTGACGGCCTGCACTGGCGCATTCAGCAGCAATTGCGCGAACATCCGCTCACCCGGCGCCAGGCTGGAGCCTTCCAGCAACGCCACCCGCCCGGTCACGTCCTGAGTCCCCACGTGAACGTGCACGGGTTGAAAGTGCTCGAAGGCTTTAGGTTCGCTGGCTAACAATTTCAGGTCGACATCCACTCGCTGGGTCGGCGCGTACAGCCACTCGGCCAGCAACCAGTGGCCGCGATGAATCTGCTCCAGGGCCAAGCGTTCGGCACTCAGGTTCAACGCGACTCGCTGTCCGGCCATTGCGATCTCGGCAACCTGATTCTGTGCATGCAGGCCGCGCACGCGCACGGGTTTGCCCTGCGGGCCGAGCATCAGCGTATCGCCCACCGCCACCAGGCCGGACAACGCAGTGCCGGTCACCACGATACCGACGCCGGCCACGCTGAAGGCACGATCAATCGCCAGGCGAAAACCGCCGGTGGTGCTGCGTTGGAGGACTTCACGTTGCGCCGCGAGCAAGGCCTGTCGCAGCGTCTCGATGCCCTCCCCGGTCACACTCGACAGCGCAATGTGCGGCGCGTTGGCATAAGGTCCCGGGGCCAGCAATGTCTGGATCTGTTCGCGAACGGCTTGCACTCTGGACGGTTCGACGCGGTCGCATTTGCTGATCGCCACCAGCGCCCGAGGGATGCCCAGCAGTTCAACGATGGCCAGGTGTTCGCGGGTCTGCGGCATGACACCATCGTCGGCCGCGACCACCAGCAACACCAGGTCAATACCTTGAGCACCTGCCAGCATGTTGTGGGTGAAGCGCTCATGACCGGGCACGTCGATAAAACCGGTCAGGGCCGCTTGCGGTTCCAGCGCCGCGTAAAGGTAGCCGAGGTCGATGGTCATGCCGCGATCACGTTCTTCCCGGCGACGGTCGCCGGCCTGGCCAGTCAGTGCCTGGAGCAAGGCAGTCTTGCCGTGGTCAATGTGCCCTGCGGTGCCGACGATCACTCTACGGTTCCTGCAATTTGATCGAGTTGAGCCAGCCACGCCGGCTCATCGTCCAGTTGCCGCAGATCCAGCCACAACGCATCGTCATCAATGCGTCCGAGCACTGGAATCGGCAACGCTCGCAGGGTCGCTTCCAGATTGTGCAGCTGCCGTCCGCGAAGACGTTTGGACGCGTGCGGTCGCAGGCACAAAGCCGCACTCGGCAAGCGCGCCACCGGTTGGCTGCCGCTGCCGATCATGCCCAGCGCCGGTACTGCGCTGACGCTCCAGCCGTCGCCCAGTACCTTGGCCAGCGAGGGTTGCAGGCGCTCAGCCTGGGCGAGGATCTTCGCCTGCGGCCGGGTCAGCAGACGCAAACTCGGCAACCGCTCGGCCAGTCGATCAGGGTCGCGGTACAGGCCCAACACCGCTTCGAGGGCGGCCAAGGTCAGTTTGTCGACCCGCAAGGCGCGCTTGAGTGGATTCTTCTTGATCTTCGCGATCAGGTCTTTGCGGCCGACAATCAACCCGGCCTGGGGGCCACCCAGTAACTTGTCGCCGCTGAAGGTGACGATGTCGGCGCCATCGCTCAGCGCCTGGCGCACCGTCGGTTCGGCGGGCAAGCCCCAGCGCGTCAGGTCCAGCAGGCTGCCGCTGCCGAGGTCTTCAAGCAATGGCAAACCGTGTTTATGCGCGAGTTGCGCCAACTCGGCGGTCGGCACCCGAGCGGTGAAGCCTTCGATGTTGTAGTTGCTGGCATGGACGCGCATCACCAAACCACTACGGGGGCCGATGGCCGCCTCGTAATCGCGGGCATGGGTGCGATTGGTGGTGCCGACTTCGTGGAGCCTGACCCCGGCTCTCGCCATGATGTCGGGAATGCGGAAGGCGCCGCCGATTTCGATCAGTTCGCCCCGGGAAATGATGCCTTCCTTGCGCGCGCCCAGGCTGTTGAGCGTCAGCAACACCGCTGCGGCGTTGTTGTTGACCACCGTCACCGCCTCGGCGCCAGTCAACTCGCGGATCAGGCCTTCGATCAGATCGTCACGGTCGCCGCGCTTGCCGCTGTGCAGGTCGAATTCCAGATTGAGTGGATAACGGGCCGCCCTCTGCACGGCGTCGATGGCTTCCTCCGGCAACAACGCTCGCCCCAGATTGGTGTGCAGCACTGTGCCGGTGAGATTGAACACCCGGCACACGTTGCTGCGATGCTGGGTGGCCAGGCGTTCACCCGCCCTGCCCGCCAACACTTCAGGCGTGATCTCAATGGCGTCGAGTTGCCCTGAAAGCACCTGTTCACGCAAGTCATCCAGCAATTGCCGCAAATTCGCCAGCAACGCGTCACGCCCATAACGCTCGGCCAGCGGCTGGCAGGCGGGATGGCGCAGCAGACTGTCGATGGAAGGCAGCCGCAGAGCCTGGCTGGCGGATCTGAAGGACATCAGGCGCTCCTGATTACGAATGATCGTAGCGCCTGAGTGTAGCCGCTGAGTTTAAAGGCAGAGCTCAAAGGGGTAGCTCAGCCACCTCCGGGTGCAAGCAGAAGATTAGGCGCTGGACGCTGGTAGCCTTCCTGCTCCAGGCGCATGTCCAGCAGCAGGCTGGTCAGGTCGGTCGAGAGCGCTTCAGCTTCGGCGTCGTTTTCCAGGTAAAGCAGTTTCAGGTAGCTGCCGCAGCCAGGACAGACCTCCGCGCGTAACGGTGCCTGATTGGCGGCATGGCGGTCGTCATCGAGGCTGACGTATTCAAGGCCTTTGCTCTGTTCGCAATACACGCATTTGACCCGCACCACATGCCATTCGCAGGCACACAGCGAGCACACCAGATACCGCAAGCCGTTGTACTTGCCGCGATGGCGAATCACCCCGGCCATGGCCGGCGAACCGCAGGCCGGGCATTGGCTGAGACTGTCGCCGGGTTTCAGCGCAAGGTCCGGTGTACTCAGCAACCAATGACTCCAGGCCACCTGCAACGCCGCGCCGAGAAACGGCACCACGGCGGCGGGCAGCATGGTGAACTGGCCGCTGACCAGCGCAATCGCCCAGGCCTTGAGTTGCCCGACGTGGGCGCTGCGCAAGGTCGCCACGGCTTTTTCCACAGCAGGTTGCGGTGGTGGCTGGTAACGCTGCAATAGAGTTTCGAGGTACGGCAGCCAATGGTCCTCACGCACCAGACTGTCGGCGGCGAACGGCGGCAAGCCGTGTTGCTGGCACACGCGCATGCGTTGGGCATCGGGCATGGCGGCCACGGGTGGATCGTCCATCAGACCCTGCTGCACGTGGCATAGGCCGGTCACCAGCCGCAGGTAATCGGCCAGTGGATGGCCGACGACCAGACGCTCCAGGCGCAAGGCGCGCAAGGTGAACAGGTTTTTCGGAGGCAGGTAGAGAAACGGCGGTGAACTCGCCGCCGCTTCGATCTCGCCAGGCTCAAGAATCGTCGCCAAGGGGGGTTATCCTTTTTTGCTGATCGGCCGGTCGGGGTGCTCGTCGCGGGTCACTTCGCGGTACCACAGTTCATGGTGTTTTTTCGCCCAGGCGCGGCTGACCCAGCCATGCAACATGGCGTTGACCGAGCCTTTGATCCAGATGCCGGCGTAGATGTGAACGATGATGCTCAGCACCAGGATTAAACCCGCCAACGCATGCAGCAGCATGGCCCAACGAATGCTGGTGATGCCGAAGTACTCGCTGAAATACTCGCGCCAGATCACCAGCCCGCTGAACAGCAGCACCAGCATGCAAATCAGCAAGGTCCAGAACAGCAGCTTCTGCCCAGGGTTGTACTTGCCGATGGGCGGCACGCCCTCCTCCTCATTCTTGATCACCCGCCCGACTCGCCTCAGCCACAGCCGATCGTTGGTGATAAAGAAGTTCGCCCGCCAGAAACGGATCACCAGCCCAAGGAACAGCACAAACATCACCACGCCCATGAACGGATGCAGGATGCGCGTCCACGGGCCGCCGCCAAACAGGTGGCTGAGCCAGAACAGCGCCGGGTGGAAAAGCGCCAGCCCGGATAGCGCAGCCATGAAAAACAGGATCGCCACCAGCCAGTGATTGGTGCGCTGATTGCTGGTGTAACGAAGGATCGGTTTGTCGTTCATGGCCTGTCCTCCCCCTTCGGATCATAGGTATGCACCGACGGATCGATTTCATGCACGGCGGGATCGGGGATGCTCGGGTGTTCGTCCTCCTCGACCAGCTGCGGCCCGATGCGCACGTAGTGGAAGAACCCGGCCAGCACCGCCAAGCCCATGGCCAGCAACCCCAAGGGTTTGCTCACGCCTTTCCACAGTTCCACCAGCGGACTGATGGTCGGGTGGTCCGGCAGACCGGCATACAACCGGGGCTCATCGGCATGGTGCAGCACATACATCACGTGAGTACCACCGACGCCTTCCGGGTCGTACAAGCCTGCGTGTTCGAAGCCACGGCTCTTGAGGTCGACGATCCTTTCGGCCGCGTGTTCCTTCATGTCGTCCTTGGTGCCGAACACTATGGCGCCCGTCGGGCAGGTTTTTACGCAGGCCGGCTCCAGCCCCACCGCCACCCGGTCTGAGCACAACGTGCATTTATAAGCCTTGTGATCCTTTTGCGAGATTCGCGGGATATTGAACGGGCAACCGGTGATGCAATACCCGCAGCCGATGCAATGGTCCTGGTCGAAGTCGACGATGCCATTGGCATGCTTGATGATCGCCCCCGGGCTCGGGCACGCCGCCAGGCAACCGGGCTCGGCGCAGTGCATGCAGCCGTCCTTGCGAATCAGCCACTCCAGATTGCCGGCGTCGGTTTCGTGCTCGGTGAAGCGCATCAAGGTCCAGGTTTCTGCGGTCAGGTCCTGAGGGTTGTCGTAGGTGCCGAGGTTGTGGCCGACCTCGTCGCGCAGCTCGTTCCATTCCGAGCAGGCGACCTGACAAGCCTTGCAGCCAATGCACTTGGTGGTGTCGATCAGCTTGGCCACTTCCTCTTGATTGCGTACCGAGGACGGGACGGTCGTGGTGGCCGAACGGGCGATGATGTCTTGGCTGGCCATTTAGACTTTCTCCACGTTGACCAGGAATGACTTGGATTCCGGGGTCTGAGTGTTGCCATCGCCGAGGAACGGCACCAAGGTGTTGGTCAGGTAACCGTGACGCGTGAGCCCGGTAAAACCCCAGTGCAGCGGGATACCGATCTGGTGCACCACCTGATTGTTGACCTGCAGCGGACGAATCCGCTTGGTCACCACCGCCACCGCTTCTATATGTCCGCGCTTGGAACTGACACGGACCCGGTCGCCGGCCACGATGCCTTTCTCCTTGGCCAGCACCTCACCAATCTCGACGAACTGCTCGGGTTGGGCAATCGCATTGAGCTTGCAATGCTTGCTCCAGAAGTGGAAGTGCTCGGTCAGCCGGTAGCTGGTCGCGGCATATGGATAGTCCTTGGCCACGCCTAAGGAATCCCATACCGAATCGAAGATCCGCGCCGCCGGGTTGCTGGTGGCTTTCTTGTTTTCCGGGTGCAACGGGTTGATGCCGATCGGCGTTTCGAACGGTTCATAGTGCTCGGGGAAAGGTCCTTCATTCATCTTGTCGACGGCAAAGAACCGCGCCACGCCTTCGGGGTTCATGATGAACGGATTCATCCCGGCTTCCGGTGGCGAGTCGGCCTTGAAGTCCGGCACATCCGTGCCGCCCCAGACTTTGCCGTTCCACCACACCAGACGTTTTTTCTCGTCCCACGGCTTGCCTTGCGGGTCGCACGAAGCGCGGTTGTAGAGAATCCGTCGGTTCGCCGGCCAGGCCCAGGCCCAGCCCAGATGTTGTTTCATGCCGTACGGGTCGCTGTTGTCGCGCCGGGCCATCTGGTTGCCCGCCTCAGTCCAGCTGCCGCAGAAAATCCAGCAACCGGAAGCGGTGCTGCCGTCGTCCTTGAGCTGGCCAAAACCGGCCAGTTGCGCGTTGCCCTTGATCGCCGCGCCGGTAGCGTCAGTGAAGTCCGTGGTGGCATAGCCGTTGATTTCCTTGGCCAATTCTTCCGGCGAAGGCTCCTCGGCAATTTTGTACGGCCAGGACAGTTTGAGGATCGGCTCGGCATAAGCGCCGCCGTTGGCCTGGTAACGCTGGCGCAGACGGATAAACAGCTCGCTCATGATCCGCACATCGGTACGCGCTTGCCCCGGGCCGTCGGCACCTTTCCAGTGCCATTGCAGCCAGCGACTGCTGTTGACCAGCGAACCGTCTTCTTCGGCGAAACAGGTGGTGGGCAGGCGAATTACTTCGGTCTGGATGCCGGCAGTTTCGACATCGTTGTACGGCCCGACGTTGCGCCAGAACTCCGAGGTTTCGGTGGACAGCGGGTCCATCACCACCAGCCATTTCAGCTTGGCCAGCGCCGCCATCACCCGGTTTTTGTCAGGCAACGCGGCGATGGGGTTGAAGCCCTGGCACATGTAGCCGTTGACCTTGCCCTGGCCCATCAGGTCGAACACTTTGAGAATGTCGTAGTTGGGAATGTCCAGTTTCGGCAGATAGTCATACACCCAGCGGTTTTCAAGCGTGGCATTCGCGCCGTACCAGGCTTTCATCAGGCTGACGTGGAACTTGCCGTAGTTTTGCCAATAGGACAGCTGCCCCGGCCGCAACGGTTTCTGTACCCGTTTGGCAATGTAGGCGTCGTAATCCTGCTCCGCATCGCCCGGCAGGGTCAGGTAGCCCGGCAGCGAATTGGACAGCAAACCGAGGTCAGTCAGCCCCTGAATATTGGAGTGCCCGCGCAAGGCATTGACGCCCCCGCCCGGCATGCCGACGTTGCCCAGCAGCAGTTGCACCATGGCCGCGCTGCGAATGATCTGCGAACCTATCGAGTGCTGCGTCCAGCCCAGTGCGTAGAGAATCGTCATGGTCTTGCCCGGTTGCGAGCAAGTGGCGATTTCTACCCAGATCTTCTGCATGGCATCCACCGGCATGCCGCAAATCTGGCTCGCCAGTTCGATGTTGTAGCGGCTGTAATGCTGCTTCATCAATTGATAGACACAGTGCGGGTCTTGCAGGGTCGGGTCGACCTTGACGAAGCCGTCTTCACCGAGTTCATAACCCCAGCCGGACTTGTCCGTGTAGCTGCGTTTGGCCGCGTCGTAGCCGCTGAATATTCCATCCTCGAAGCCATAACCGGCTTTGACGATGAACGACACGTCGGTGTAATTGCGCACGTACTCGTGCTGGATCTTGTCTTCAGTCAGCAGGTAGTTGATCAGCCCCCCCATGAAGGCGATGTCGGTGCCGGTGCGAATCGGCGCGTAATAGTCGGCCACCGAGGCGGTCCGGGTGAAACGCGGATCGACCACGATCAAGCGAGCCTTGTTGTGCGCCTTGGCTTCGGTCACCCATTTGAAGCCGCACGGGTGCGCTTCTGCTGCGTTGCCGCCCATTACCAGAATCAGATTCGCGTTACCGATATCGGTCCAGGTATTGGTCATGGCACCACGGCCGTACGTCGGGGCAAGACTTGCCACCGTCGGGCCGTGTCAGACACGCGCCTGGTTATCGAACCCCAGCATGCCGAGACTGCGAACGACCTTGTGGGTGATGTAACCCGCTTCGTTGGACGCCGCCGAGGCCGCGAGGAAACCGGTGGTCAGCCAGCGGTTTACCGTTTGGCCCTGGGCATTCTTCTCGATGAAGTTGGCGTCGCGGTCGGCCTTCATCAGGTCGGCGACGCGATTGAGCGCTTCATCCCAGGAGATGCGTGTCCACTCAGTGGTGCCGGGTTTGCGCACCTCTGGGTATTGCAGACGACCGGGGCTGTGAATGAAGTCCAGCAGGCCGGCGCCTTTGGGGCACAGGGTGCCGCGGTTGACCGGGTGGTCGGCATCGCCTTCGATGTGGATGATGTTTTGCGCGACGTTCTTGGCAGCATCGCCCTGGCTGTACATGATCACGCCGCAGCCGACCGAGCAGTACGGGCAGGTGTTGCGGGTTTCATGGGTGTGGGCAAGCTTGAAGTGGCGCACCTGCTCGGCGAAGGCAGTCGCGGGGGCCATGCCCAGCGCGCCGAGGCTCGAGCCCGCAAGGCCGATACCAGCGACCTTGAAGAACTGACGACGGTTGAGGTCCATCGTGCACTCCTGTCAGGTGGAGACCCGGTATTTTTGCCGGGTTTTTCTGGACAATCATGTTTGCGGCAGTCTGGCTGCCGACACTTAAAACTGTAGACAATGTTAGAACTGACTGTGTGAAAACCGACCGTCGGGCAATACCGCGGTCTCAGCCACCACACACCCCCTGTGGGAGCGAGCTTGCTCGCGATGACGGAGTGTCAGTCACCATAGATGTTGACTGTTGTGCCGCCATCGCGAGCAAGCTCGCTCCCACAGGGGCTTGGCGTTTATCATGGCCCCACGTTCAACCACGCTTTTTATGAGACTGAGCATGACTTTCGATTTTGATCAGGTGTTCGACCGCCACAACACCGGCAGTACCAAATGGAGCCGTTACCCGGCCGACGTGTTGCCGATGTGGGTGGCCGACATGGACTTCTCCGCACCGCCGGTGATCATCCAGGCCCTGCAAAAACGTCTGGAACACCCGATGCTCGGCTACAGCGTGGCCCAGGATGACTTGCGCAATGCCATCGTCGCCGACCTCTGGAACAAGTACGCCTGGCGCGTATTGCCTGAGGAACTGATTTTCCTGCCGGGCGTGGAGTCGGGTTTCAACATGGCGCTGAATGCGCTGGTCCAGCCGCAGCAGAACGTTGTGGTTCAGGTTCCGAACTACCCGCCGCTGCGTCATGCGCCGGGTCACTGGGGTTTGAACAAGGTTGAACTCGAATTCGACGCGTTGGCGGACGGCACTTACGCCACGCCACTCGATGCCCTGAATCAGGCGCTGACCGGTGGCGGTGCGCTGCTACTGAGCAACCCGCACAACCCGGTGGGCAAAGTCTTCCCGCGAGAAGAACTGCAAGCGGTAGCCGACATCTGCGTGGAGCAGGACGCCTGGATCATCTCTGACGAGATTCATGCCGAGCTGTGTTTCGACGGGCGCGTGCACATTCCGACGGCTTCCCTGAGCCCCGAGATCGCTAAACGCACCATCACGCTGATGTCGGCGAGCAAGGCCTACAACATTGCCGGGCTGAAGACGTCTTTCATGATCATTCAGGACTCGGCGTTGCGTGCAAAGGTCAACCACGCCCGCTGCGGCATGGTCGACAGCGTCAACCCGTTGGGCATGGAAGCGACGCGCGTCGCCTACAGCGAAGGCGGCCCTTGGCTGGCCGGGTTGAAGGCGTATCTGCAAAGCAATCGGGATTATCTGGTGGAAGCAGTCAACACGCGACTGCCGGGTGTGACCATGAATATCCCACAAGGCACCTATCTGGCGTGGCTCGATTGCTCGGCGCTGGGACTGGATAACCCTCAGCAGTTTTTTCTTGAGCAAGCCAAGGTCGGGCTGAGCCCTGGTCTGGATTTCGGCGATGACAGCAAACAGTTCGTGCGCCTGAATTTCGGTTGCCCACGGTCGTTGCTGGAAGAAGGCATCGCGCGGATGGAGCGCAGTTTGCTCAATCGCAAGTCCTGACCAGCGGTATGGAATCATTGGCGGCAAGCCGATGCTTTAAATTGAACCCGCCGCCATTTCCAGAGCATCCTGCTATGGTTCAACGTACTGACGCCTGAATACCTGCGCGCCACTGTCAGTTAATCGCCAGAGGCTCTACATCACCGCACGCACCCGTCGAGTACCGAGCATGAGTTTCATTTTGTGGGTGGCGGTGTTGGGTGCCGTGCTGCTGACGCTGGCACTGACGTCGTCGTACCTGCGCTGGATGCCGGTGACTACGTCGGCGGTGTGCCTGGTGCTGGGTGTAGCCATCGGGCCCGCAGGGCTGGGGCTGTTGAAACTGGACACCGAAGATGCGTCCACCTGGATGGAGCACCTGACGGAAGTCGCGGTGCTGTTTTCGTTGTTTGTCTGTGGTTTGAAGTTGCGCTTGCCGCTCAGGGACAAAAACTGGCGCATTGCCTACGGCCTGGCCGGCCCGGTCATGGTGCTGACCATTGCCGGTGTCAGCCTGTTGCTGCATTACGGCTTCGAATTGTCCTGGGGCGCGTCCGTGTTGATCGGCTCGATTCTGGCGCCCACCGACCCGGTACTCGCCGCCCTGGTGCAAGTCAACGACGCCCGGGATGACGACAGCGTGCGTTTCGGGCTGTCGGGTGAAGCCGGGCTCAATGACGGGATCGCCTTCCCGTTTGTCATCCTTGGCCTGCTGCTGGTGCAACACGACGGCAACCCCGGCTGGCTGAGTGACTGGGTGCTGCGCAGTTTATTGTGGGCAGTCCCGGCCGGTTTGCTCACCGGCTACTGGATGGGACGCGGCATTGGTCGCCTGACCTTGTTAATGCGCATCAAAAATGACGACAGCACCCTTTCCCCAAATGATTACCTCGCCCTCGCCTTGATTGCCCTGGCCTATGTCGGGGCCGAGTCGATTCACGGTTACGGCTTTCTGTCGGTGTTTGCTGCCGGCCTGGGTTTGCGCCACGAAGAAGTCAAATCCACGGGTGACGACGAACTTCCCGCCGAGCATCTGGTTCAGCCTGTTGTGGGCCATCAGAACGTCGAGCCGCAAGACGCCGTTCATGGCGATACCGAGAACCTTGAAGACACCCAGGTCGCGGCGGGAATCATGATGGGCGACATGCTCGCCTTCGGCAGCCTGGTGGAACGGGCCATGGAAGTCTTTCTGGTGACGCTGCTCGGCGTGGTGCTGATGGCGCACTGGGACTGGCGTGCGTTGCCGATCGCCGGCGTGTTGTTTTGCCTGATACGACCCCTGAGCGTCGTCGCCATGCCTTGGGGCAGTTTGCTCAACGGTCAGCAGCGAATGTTGATTGGCTGGTTTGGCATACGCGGCATCGGCAGTCTGTACTACCTGTTTTATGCCCTGAACCACGGGCTGGCCCCGTCGATTGCAACGCTCTGCATGGATTTGACCTTGTGCGTGGTCGCGCTAAGCATCCTCATCCACGGGATCAGCACCCAACCGATGCTGGCTCGATATGAACAGCATAAAAAACGGGATATTTGATTTGATGTCTGTGCGTTCAGGGTCCGAATTATCGAATTTTCACGCTCATAAATTTGAAATTCTTTTGCGATCCAGCAGGTCACAACCTTAATCCTGCCCGGCTTTTTGTACGGCGGGACTTACCAGGTTCGATTCCCCTACGGCATCGATACCTATCAAAAGGAACCTCGAAAAATCAGGTGCTGGTCATGATTCACTATTCCACCTCCGAAGAAATCAAAGCCTGCCGGGCCTTCGCCCTGGAACGTAATTGTCAAATGTTTGAAGACGCCCAGGCATTGAGCCGCAGCGCCTTTGCATTACTTGAGGGCAGTGACATGGACGCGGAGCTGTTTGATTGCTATCAGGCGATGCGCAGAAAGGCTGACTTGAAGTTCGAGGAAGCGATCGAGCACTTGCGGCTGCTCAACGAAGATTTCCCGCCTGTCTCGATGTCCACGCAAACCGCTCGTCGTTTGCTCCAGCACCCCGAATCCAGAGCCTGAACTTGAAAGCCCGGCACAGTCGCCTAATGCCGGTCAGTTAAGGTGCAAAACCTGTGGGAGCGGTGTTCACACCCTTAACCGACCGGCATTAGGCACAATCGCTGGGCTTTTTATTGTCTGGAACATCAATGCTCCACTGCGAACTGCATGAGTCAATTTCCGGACTCATGCAGGCTGCATGACTTCAGTTTGCCATCAGCCACTTCAACTAATTGTTTTATATGAACTTTGTCGCACTGAAAAATCGGCACGACAAATGCTCAAGGACAATGAGCGACTTTCGGCCTTGAGACCGTTCGCGCTCACCCCTGACTCGTTGGAGAGACTCGACCATGAACGCCATAGACTTGTTGAAAGCCGACCATGAACGCGTAAAAGGCATCCTGACCCAACTCAGCGAATCCACCGAACGTGGTGTTAAAAAACGTAGCGAGCTGCTGGCCAAACTGGAAATGGAGATCGCCATACACACCCGTCTCGAAGAGGAAGTCTTGTACCCGGCGTACAAGAAAGCCGGGGGCAAGGAACAAGACGTCATGTATTACGAAGCCAAGGAAGAACATCGCACCGTTGATTCCCTGGTGCTGCCAGACTTGAAAGTCACCGACCCCTCCACCCCGGAATTCGCCGGTCGCGTGAAAGTGGTCAAGGAACTGCTGGAACACCATATCGAGGAAGAAGAAACCGAGATGTTCCCTCAGGCGAAAAAACTGCTGGGCAAAGCCACACTGGAAGAACTGGGCGCGCAAATGGAAAGTTTAAAAGCCCAGTACAAGAAAGAAATGAGTGCAGCCAATCTGGCGGCTTGATGCAGGTGGCGGGAACACAAAAGGCCCGGCATATGCCGGGCCTTTTTGCTTGTTCGGTTCACGCGATACATTCAGCCGGAATGACAATACACGGAGGCCTGCAATGGACTATCTCGATTGGGTGCAATGGCCGGCGATGCTGGTTACGGTGCTGGCAGCGTGGTTGATCGGTTCGCAAAACCCCAGGCGCAGGGTCTCGGGCTTCGTCTGTTTTATCGTCAGCAATGTTTTATGGGTAACGTGGGGTTACCACACCCAGGCCTATGCACTGATCGTGTTGCAGTTTTGCCTCTGCGCCATGAACCTGCGTGGTTTCAAGAAGAACGCGGGATCAGCGGCCGAACATTGAGCTCGCGTTGTCATTTCATGGTGGTGGCGATGATTTCCACCAGATTGAGTTGGGTAAAGGGTTTGGACAGGCGCGGAAGTTTGGTTGCGAAACCTTCCAGGCGCTCGGCGTAACCGGTGGCAAGGATGATCGGCAGGTTCGGCTTGATGATCCGGATAGCCTGCGCCAGTTGCGCGCCATTCATCTGTGGCATGGCCATGTCGGTGATGACCAGATCAATCGCCTGTTCGCTGTCGAACATGGCTAGCGCCTGTGCACCGGACACTGCACTGATCACTCGATGCCCAAGGTCCTCGAGCAACAGGCAGGTACTGGTCAATACCAGGCTGTCGTCGTCCACCACCAACACACACAGTCGGGGTACGGGTGGTGCGGCTTGCTCCTCGGCAACAGGTTTGGCGACTGAACCAGCGGCCGCAATGGGTATCCACAATTCGGCGGTTGTGCCTTTGTCCTTAAGGCTCTTGAGAACGAATCGGCCGCCCAATTGCTCAATAGAACCATGAACCATCGACAGCCCCAGGCCAGTACCTTTGCCAACTCCCTTGGTGGTGAAAAAAGGGTCCGTTGCCGATGCCAGCGTCGCGTCATCCATGCCCTCACCGTTGTCGGTGACACTCAGGCAGACATAACGACCGGGCGCCAGGGAAAGCTGTGTCTTGTCCAGAACAGCATCTGTCTGAGCACTGATCACGATTTTTCCGCCATTGGGCATTGCATCTCGAGCGTTGGTCACCAGGTTCAGTACCGCCAGTTCGAGCTGATTGACGTCGGCCATGATCGGTTCAAGTTCTGGCGAAAAGCACGTTTCGAGCGCCACGGAAGGCCCGAGAGAGCTGCGCAACAGTCCGGTGATTCCTTGCACCAACGTCGGAATCTCGACGGGTTCGGCCTTGAGTTCCTGACGTCTGGCAAACGCCAGCATGCGCTGGGTCAGGGTTACGCCCCGCAAGGCCCCCTGAGTGGCGTTGTCCACCAAACGGGTAATTTTCGGATCGTCCCCCACGCGTTTGCGGACGATTTCCAGATTGCCGAGGATAACGGTCAGCAAATTGTTGAAGTCGTGGGCGATGCCACCACTGAGTTGGCCGATGGCCTGCATTTTCTGCGCCTGAAACAGCGCTTCGCGGGTTTGCTCCAGCGCCTGCTGGGCTTGTGTGGCTTCGGTGATATCACGGGTGATCTTGGCGAAACCGAGCAGCGTGCCGGTTTCGCCCCAAATCGGATCGACCACGACATTGGCCAGGAACCGCGTACCGTCCTTGCGCACGCGCCAGCCTTTGTTTTCGAATCGCCCTTCACGTAGCGCAATGTCCAGGGTCCGTTGCGGTTGGCCGGCCTCGCGGTCTTCCGGGGTGTAAAACATCGAAAAGTGCTGGCCGATGACCTCTTCGGGCAAGTAGCCCTTGATGCGCTGAGCCCCAAGGTTCCAGTTGGTCACGCGGCCATCCGGGGCGAGCATGTAGATGGCGTAGTCAGTGACGCTTTGAACCAGCAGGCGGAACTGCTGCTCGCTTTGCTTGAGGACTTCTTCGGCCATTTTGCGGTCGGTCAGGTCGCGGGTAATCTTGGCAAACCCGAGCAGCTTGCCCGACGGATCGAGAATTGGATCGACCACTACGTGGGACCAGAAGCGCGTACCGTCCTTGCGAACCCGCCAGCCTTCTCCCTCGAAACGCCCTTCCCGAATCGCCGTGTCCAGCGCTCGCTGGGGCTTACCGGCAAGGCGATCCGCTTCGGTATAGAAACGCGAAAAGTGCTGGCCGAGTATTTCGGCTTCTTCATACCCCTTGAAACGCTTGGCGCCGGCGTTCCAGCTGGTGATGATTCCATCGGGATCAATCATGTAAATCGCGTAATCAACGACAGCATCGATCAACAACCGAAAACGACTGTCGTCGATGGCGCTGGCTTTGGTCCGATCCTCGTTCATTGATCCCTCTGGGTATTACCGTTTTTTTGGAGTATGCGACAAACCACGCATTTGGAAAGTCGGAAAAACGGTACTCGTCGCCCAGCGTTATCGATTCACGTGTTTGACGATGTAGGCGTATAGATCGTTGTAGACGAATTTCGGAACATGCGAAGCATGAGTCGCCATCTTGAGCAGTGCCAGGTGGCACTCTTTGATGACTTCGTCGCGATCGCTCACCGCGAAGACGTGGTTGTCGATAATGCTGGAGTAGACGCTGTATGCAAAATCCACTTTGGTTGTGGTTGTGCTGACGGAACCGTCGGCAGCTTTGGAGTAGGTACTCTGAGCAATCAAGGTTCGCTCGTTCAACCCACCGAACCCGCGCTCGTACAAATTGATTTGCGAGCCGCTAACCGCCTTTGCAGCCGTCTCGAAGGCCAGGATGATCGCAGGCGCATAACTCATGCTGGCATCCAGCTTCGATACCGTGAGAAACCGTTCCATTTCCTGGTCTTCAAGGCTTTTGAACGCTCGTTTAATGCTCGACACATGAGCAAACTCTTGAGTGCAGCCCACGATGTGAGTTTCGAACTGATAACCGGCGGCGGTCGCCAACGGCGGGAAGGCCGCGAAATCGACACTGTCGAACGCACATTCCATGATGATGTTGAATTTGCCAGTGAAGGCCTGCGTATGGATCTTCGTGCTGACTTCACGAACAAATGCCTCGGTATGCTCATACGCATGCAAGACGCCAAGTTTGATCATTTCTGCATATTGGGGGTGTTTCTTGCGGTAGTCGGGCAGGTACAGGCGAACATAGTTGTCGTAGCGTTTTGAAGGCAGCAGGTTCTTTTCCAGCAGATAGGTTTTGCCTGACCCTTGCAGCCCGGCAACGATCAGAATTTTTGGGGTTGCCTCGGCCTTGATGCCGCTGAACAGCCTCGCTTTTATTTCATTGAATGCTGCGGAGACCTGCTCAGGGGTGTACGTGTATTTCGGTGCTACTGACATATCTTGATTTCCTTATCAAAGATTCAGCTTGAAAGTGATGACTGGTTCTTTGAATAAAGACGGCATTCGCTGCTTGTTCAAATGGGTGTTTCTTTCAAGATATGTAGATGTTTTTAAAGTAAAAAATCCTACTCGGCAGCGTACAAAAGCCTCGGAGCAATTGACCACCAACGCGGCAGTAGCTGTTTGACCTTGCTATCGCCAAACCGGTCATCGATCAACATCACCACCCCTTGATCCTGCTGGGTGCGGATCACCCTCCCCGCCGCCTGCACCACTTTCTGCACACCTGGAAACAGGTAGGTGTAGTCATAACCGGCGCCGAAAATCGCTGCCATGCGCCGTTTCAACTGCTCGTTGACCGGGTTGAGTTGCGCCAGTCCGAGGGTGGCGATAAACGCCCCGATCAGTCGCGCGCCCGGCAAGTCGATGCCTTCGCCAAACGCCCCGCCTAACACCGCAAAACCGACGCCCTGACTCTCGGCGGTGAACTGATCGAGGAAGTCCTGGCGCTGCCCTTCCCCCATGCCCCGGGACTGCGACCACAGATTGATGTGTGGATGTTTCTCGGCCAGCAACTGCGCCACTTGCTGCAAATAGTCAAAACTGCTGAAAAACGCCAGGTAGTTTCCGGGACGTTGACTGAACTGCCCGGCGATCAGCTCGACGATTGGCGCAAGGGATGACTGGCGATGGACGAACCGCGTGGAGATCTGGCTGACGATGTGCACTTGCAGCTGATCGGCGTGAAATGGCGATTCCACGTCTATCCACACCGTGTTCACCGGTGTACCCAGCAGGTCGGCATAGTAGTGGCGAGGGCTCAGGGTCGCGGAAAACAGCACGGTGCTGCGTGCAGCCGTCAAGCGCGGGCGGATGAAGCCGGCGGGCACCACGTTGCGCAGGCAAAGCTGCGACAGGTTGCGTTGGCGGTCGAGATCGCGCTTGCTGATGTCGAACAGGAACTGTTCATCAAAGAGCTCGGCCACGCGGCAAAACTGCAGCATGTCGAAATAGAAGTTCTGTAACGCTCCGTCCAGGCCTTGAGGATGATCGTTCAGGTAGTCGCCGATGCTCGCGCTGCACGACGACAACGCCTGGAGCAGTTTTTCCGGCGCCTTGTCATAGGCCTGATAGGCGCCGAGTTGCAGGTTATGCAGGGCATTCCACTCACGGTTGACCCGTTGCAAGGATTTTTTCAACACCTCAGGCGCGGTTTTTCGTACACCGTTGAGGGTCGATTGGTCGAGGCTGGCGCTGTACATCTGCCGGCCACGCTCCACCAGGTTGTGCGCTTCGTCCACCAGCACCGCGACTTTCCAGTTATTGGCCTGGGCCAGCCCGAACAGCAGCGCACTGAAATCGAAATAGTAGTTGTAATCGGCGACCACCACGTCTGCCCAACGGGCCATTTCCTGGCTCAGGTAGTAAGGACAGACGTCGTGCTCCAGGGCGACCTCGCGCAAAGCGTTCTGGTTCAGCAGGGACAACTTGCTGGCCGCCTGGCGAGCGGCGGGCAAGCGATCATAAAAACCTTGGGCCAGCGGGCAGGATTCGCCGTGACAGGCCTTGTCCGGATGCTCGCAGGCCTTGTCCCGGGCAATCATCTCGAGCACCCGCAAGGGTGGCGCGTCGGCGCTGTCGAGGATCACTTGCGCGGCGTCCAGCGCCAGTTTGCGCCCCGGGGTTTTCGCCGTGAGGAAGAACACCTTGTCCAGTTGCTGCGGCGCCAGGGCCTTGAGCATCGGGAATAGCGTGCCGACGGTCTTGCCGATCCCCGTGGGCGCCTGGGCCATCAAGCAACGACCGGTGCTGACGGCCTTGAACACCGACTCCGCCAGATGACGCTGCCCCGGTCGAAAGTCGGCATGGGGAAACGCCAGTTGTTGCGCCGCCCGATTACGCCCTTCGCGATGAGCCATTTCCTGTTCGGCCCAGTGCAGGAACAAGGCGCAATGTTGTTCGAAGAACAGCCGCAGTTGCGCGGCGCTGAAAGCCTCGACCAGGCAGGTTTCCTTTTCATTGACGATGTTGAAGTACACCAGGGCCAGATTGATCTGCGCCAGCTGCAGTTTCTGGCACATCAACCAGCCGTAAATCTTCGCCTGCGCCCAGTGCAGCTGACGGTGGTTGGCCGGTTGCTTGCTCAAGTCGCCGCGATAGGTTTTGACTTCTTCCAGGCAATTTTGCGCGGGGTCGTAGCCGTCGGCCCGGCCCTTTACCGTCAACGTTTGATACAGGCCTTCAAGCGCGACTTCACTCTGGTAGCCCTCGCTGCGCCGGGACGCCACCGTACGGTGCCCGACAATCCCTTCCAGCGCGGTCGGCGAGGGCGTAAAACGCAGGTCGAGGTCACCGACCTTGGCGGTGAATTCACACAGCGCCCGCACCGCGATGCTGTAACTCAAGCGCTCTGCTCCGCCCATTGCACATAGCAGACGGCAATCGGCATCTGGTGCTCATGGCAGAACTCGAGCCAGCGCAATTGATTGTCTTGCAGGCGATCACCGGGGCCTTTGACTTCGATCATCCGGTAGGTTTTGTCCTGCGGCCAAAACTGGATCAGGTCCGGCATACCGGCGCGATTGGCCTTGATGTCCGACAGCAGTCGATTGAACCAGTGCTTGAGGTGTTCGGCCGGTAGGCAATCGAGTGCCTGATCGAGCAATTCTTCGTTCAGCACACCCCAGAACACAAAGGGCGACTGCACGCCCCACTTGCTGGCATAGCGTTCCCGAATCGTCTGGTGGTAACGCCCGTCATCGAGTTCAGCCAGGCAGCCCTGGAACAGCTCCGCGCGGCGTTCGTGAAAGTCCTCACTGAGCAGATCCACCGGCCCACGCTGGAACGGGTGGAAAAACGCCCCCGGCAACGGCGCGAAAATCGCCGGCCAGCACAGCAGTCCGAACAGCGAGTTGATCAGGCTGTTTTCGACGTAATGCACCGGTGCCGACTCTTGCGCAAAATGTGCCTGAACGTAAGACTCCACCGACAATGCCGGATCGGTCCGGGGCAGTTGCAGGTCCAGGCGCAGCATCTCCCGTGGGGACGAGCGCTTCATCACCGGTCCGCCCAACTTGCGCCGCAGCCTGGGCAGCACACGCAACACTTGTTGCTGTTCGGCGGCACTTTCCGGCGATTGCTCCACCGCGACGGCCAGCTCCATGGCCAGCTGGTATTCACCGCAGCGCTCCAATACTCGAATCAACCGCAGGCGTGCGCCGGGATAGGCACACTCGCGGTAGATCGTCAGTGCGGTAGAGAAATCCGCCAGGCGCTCGCAGTGCTGACCGATCTGGAACAACAGTTTGCCGCGACGTCTTTGCAGCCAGGGATTGCTCAGCGCCAGCCCTTTGATCTGCTCGACAATGTCTTCTACTGCTTCGCCGGCCTCGAAATGCTGCTGACACTCATGAAGGAAGAGGCAGGCGTCCACGTCGTCACGGCTGCGCAGGCCTCGGGAGTCGGCGCAGAACTCGACTTTTTCATAGGTAAAGATGCCCAGGTCAGCCAGTACGAACTCGGACCAGTCCTGGTAAAGGTTGCCGAAAAACATCAAGCGCAGCCGGTCGCACAGGTCCATGATGGTCAGGCTGAACAATCGGTCATCCAGCGACGGGCACCACTGGCCGAAGCTGTGAGCCTGCGGAAACCGTTCGCTCAGTGCGGGCAGCCAATCGGTCTTTTTTCCCTTGGGTTGATCGATGGTGGCGCCAAAACACTGGAGAATTTCCGCCTTGAGCAACACCCCGAATAGCGCTTCGATCGACAGCGGCGATTGCTCATCGATCCAGCCCAGCGCCAGCAATGGGCCGGCGGCGATGGCGATGTCGCCGATTTCGACGTAATGCAGCTTGCTCGCCCGGAAGTGATTCCCCTTGCGCATCACCATCCTGACCAGCAGCGCCCTGGACTCACGGGGCAACCGCTTGAACTCGCGAATGAAGTGTTGCTCTTCGACACTCAGCACATCGGCATAGCGAAGCTCAAGCCAATCAAGCACTTGCATGAAGTTGTTCAAGTAGTAGAACGGATCGTCGAGAGGATTTGCAGTCACAGGAAAAAAGGCCATGGCGAGCGAGTACTGGTTATGCGTACAGATACCAGCTACGCCCTGCCCGGGCAAACGGAAAAGGATAAGCGGCGGCGTTAATCGGTGATTTTTCGAGTGTCTATGAACTTTCTGCCGATCCATCGCACCTAACCGCGTTAGAGGTGCAGTGACGATTGATTTCGCTCGTGGCAGTCGCGCTGTTTTTTTTGAAGGATGAGAGGTGGTTATGAATATCAAGACTCTGGGCTTGCCCCTGGCGGTAGTGGCCTTTCTGGCCCTGGCCGGTTGCTCGACACCAACGGTTGTGACGCTGCAGAACGGCACCCAGTATTTGACCAAGGACATGCCGAAAACCAAGACCAAGGACGGCTTCTTTGAATTCGAAGATATTTCCGGGGCGAAAGTGAAGGTCAAGGCCGATGAAGTGACCACGATTCGGCAGGAAGACTAAATACCGCGTTATCGTTCATCGTCGGAACGCCGCCCGGAACAAGCTCGCTCCCACAGGGGATTTGTGAACGCCACAGATCCAATGTGGGAGCGAGCTTGCTCGCGATGGGGCCTTAACAGTCAGCCCATCACCGTCAGACGATAACCACCCCTGAGCTGGACAAGCTATCCAGCCCAACCCCGACCAACGTGACCGAATCCCCCCCAAACGTCAGCACCGTGTCGTGCCCCACCGCCGTGGCATG
Organism: Pseudomonas sp. UYIF39; assembly: GCF_029963765.1. Classification (GTDB taxonomy): domain Bacteria; phylum Pseudomonadota; class Gammaproteobacteria; order Pseudomonadales; family Pseudomonadaceae; genus Aquipseudomonas. The sequence goes on along the minus strand of NZ_JALBYU010000001.1, from coordinate 486,727 downwards.
CGCCCGATAGTCGTCGTTCGGCGTCACCCCCTGAACCCCGAGAAATATCAGTTTGTCGCTGGCCTGGTAGCCAACCACCCGGTCCTGACCAAACGCGCCGCTAAACAGGAACGTATCGATCCCGCCTCCCGATTCCAGCAAGTCATTACCGGCCCCGCCGACAAACACATCGTTGCCCTTGCCGCCGAGCAAATGGTCGTTGCCGTCCAGCCCCAACAACCAATCGCCACCCGCGTGAGCCGTGAGCGTATCGGCGCCGGCGCCACCCTTTACCGTTGACGCGTACTGAGTCAGGTTGTTGCCCGCCTTGAGGCCTTCGGCAGTGACGCTGTGGGTCACGTCATCCTTGAACAGCCCCCAGAGAAACCCCGGCTCTTTGGTCACAATGCTGCCGATGTCGCGGGTCATGCTGATGCCGCCATTGGCATCGCGGATGTACAGGCTTCCGGCGCCGTCATTGGCGAAGTCGAAGTCCTTCACCGATTGCTGCAAGTCCAGCACGTTGTTGCCCTTGCCGCCCAACAGGATGTTGTAACCACCACCGTCGCGGAAGGTGTCGTTGCCATCGCGGCCTTCCAGGTAGTCATTGCCCTTGCCACCCTGGATCAGATCGTTGCCGTCACTGCCGATGATGAAGGTGCTGCCCTTGTGGGTTTCAGCGTTGCGATTCAGATCCTGAACCCAAGTGTTGGCGCGCGCCAGGTCCGACAGATTGGCGACGATGATCGTCGAGTCTTTACTGGTGAGGTCGTAGAACTTCGACTCGATCACCCGGTTCATGCCGTCGCCATAGGCGGTGGGCAAGTGCGAGATCCAGGTCGGGATGTTGAGGATCGAAAACGGCAGCACATTCCACGCTGTCGAGGCGTAGTGGTCGTTGAAGCTGACGATGTTATCGGTCGTCGAAACCTTGGCGGCATCGTGCACGCCCACCGACGACAGGTTGAACGATGAACCGTCGAGGGCGCGGTACACCGGGTCGTTTTCGTAACCGACGTTCAGCACTTTGTCGGTGCCGCTTTGGGTCGGCGAGGCGTAGGCAATGTAGTTGGAATCCTGGTAGAACCCGGCCCACTTGTCGTTGCTCAAATCCGCCAGGCTGTTGACCGCCAGCCCGCCGAGGCTGTGACCGCTGACCAGCACGTTCTTGCCCGACAGGCCATTGGCCCGGGCAAAGGCCGCAACGTCGCCAAGCAGGTTGCCGAAGGCTTCGCCGACGTAGTTACTGGCGTAATCCTTGGGCCCTAGCGCCGCCAGCAGATCATTGATCACATCGCCGATGGAGTCGCTGATCTGGCTTTCTCGTGGGCCGCTAGTGCCGCGAAAGGCGATACCGATTTCGCTAAGATGCCCCTGCGCGTCGTACTTGCCGAGGATTTCCACCTGAGCGCTGGTGTACCCGGCCTTTTCGCCGAAGAACGTTCCGCGTGCGTCGACCTTGCCGTCATAGCCCAGTTGCGTGGCGGTGATGGGCGTCCAGCCGGCTTTCTGCACCGCGTCCAGTGCGGCTTTTTCCGAATCGGGATTCCATGGGATTCCGGGAATGACGCCCTGGGAGTCGGTGCCACCGATCAGTGCGGTCACCAGTGTCGCCGGCAAGCCAAGGCCGAAGCCGTTGTGCTGATAGCCGGTGGCAAAGCCGTTATCCAGGTTGTGATAGGAATACAGCGTGATCGCCATCGCGTCGGTAAATAACGCTTTGGAATCGGCTGTACCGAAGTTTTTGTAGTCGTACACACCCATTGGTATTGCCTCTCTCTTTGTTGGAATTGTTAGAGATAGCTCACAACCAGGACGCCCGATCATGAGGCGCCCCGGAGCATTTAGTGCATGCAGCCTCAGGCAAACGTAATGCCTGAAGCCGACAGGTTATCCAGTCCCACTCCCACCAGCGTCACGGCAAAGTCGCCAATCTTCAGCACCGTGTCATGGCCCGACTGCGAAGCGTGTTGCTTGTAGTCATAACCCTGCCCCGCGCCCTGAACGCCCATGAACAGCAGTTTGTCGTTGCTCTGGTAGCCATTGATTACGTCGAAACCAAAGGCGCCGCTGAACAGGAACGTGTTGTTGCCACCTGAGGCCTGCATTACGTCATTGCCCGCGCCACCGACGAAGGTCACGTGGCTTTTGTCACTGCGCAGCAGATCGTTGCCGGCATTGCCGAACAACCAGTCGCCGTCGACGCTGGCTGCCAGTGTGTTGCCGTAGGCATCACCGTTAAGCGAGTGGTTGTAGTGGGTCAGTTCACTGCCGTTGAGCAAACCGTTGGCGGTGACGCTGTAAGTCACCTCCTTGCTCCCCCACCATGAGCCCGACTCTTTACTGACTAGCGCGCCAATGTCGCGGGTCATGCTGATGCCGCCATAGGCATCACGCACGTACAGCGTGCCGTCGCCGTCGTTGGCAAAGCTGAAGTTCTGCAACGACTTCTGCAATTCGAAGGTGTTGCTGCCCTTGCCGCCCAGCAGGAGGTTGTAGCCACCGTCATCGCGGAACCGGTCATTGCCATCGCGGCCTTCGATGAAGTCATTGCCGGCACTGCCCTTGAGCAGGTCGTTGCTGTCGGTGCCGATGATGAATGTGCTGCCGGTGTGAGGTTCGCCGCTGCGTCCAAGGTCCTCGACCCAGGTCTTGCCCCGGGACGCTTGCGCCAGGTTGGACACGATCAGCGTCGAGTCCTTGTCGGTGAGGTCGTAGAAACGCGAGTCGATCACCCGGTTCAACCCGTCGGCATACCCCAGCGAGCCGTGAGCCGACCAGTTCAGCGGGTTGAGGATGCTGAACGGCACCAGGTTCTGTGAGGTGGACGCGTACTGGTCATTGAAATTGACGATGTTGTTGGTCCCCGAGTCCTGATGTCCGTCGTGCTTGCCCAGGGAACCGCTGCTGAACGTGGTGCCGTCGAGTACCCGAAACACTGGATCGTTCTCGTAACCGATGTTCAGCACGTTGTTGCCGGTAGCGCTCTGGGTCGGCGAGGCGAAGGCAACGTAGTTGGCCTCCTTGAAGAAACCGCCCCAGTTGTTGCCGCTCAGTTCGGCGAGGCTATTGACCCCTAACCCGCCCAGGCTATGTCCGCTGACCAGCACATCCCTGGCGCTCAGGCCATGACCGATCGCAAACGTAGCGACGTCCTTGAGCAAATTGTCGAAAGCGTTTTTCGCGTAGTTCGTCGCGTAATCTATCGGGCCGACGGCGGCCAGCAGATTGTTTTTCATGTCGCCGAAAGTGTCGCTGTAACCCAGGCCGCCGGTGCCTCGGAAGGCAATGCCGATACCGATCAGCTTGCCCGCCGCATCGTACTTGCCGAGCACTTCGGCTTCGGCGCTAGTGAAGCCGTCCTTCTCGCCATAGAAGGTGCCTTGTGCGCCGACCTTGCCTTGATAACCCAGCTGCATGGCGCCAATCGGCGCCCAACCAGTCGCCGGCAACGGTTTACCTGTTGGCGTGTACGCATACAGCGTCAGCGCGATGGCGTCGCTGTACACCGCCTTGCCGTCAGCATTTTTGTAATCAAACAGTCCCATAGGTTTGCTTCCTTTGCGTCAAATCAGAACTGCCAGTCGAGTGTCAGACCCACACCGTGGTCTTTCTCGTTGGAGCCAAGCAGTCCGTTGTAATCCAGGCTCAAACGAACGTCTTGCGCCACCGCCAAACCGGCCCGCGCACCCACAACGGCGGCGTTACGATCCAGGGAAACGCTCTGCACGCTGAACGCGGTGTTGCCGTTGGCGAAGGCCAGGTGATCTTCGGAACGGGTGTTGCTCAGGTTGTGCTGCCAGCCCAGCGTGCCGGACAGTTCCAGCTGCTTGTCCGACAGGGCAATCGCTTTACTCGCCCGCAGACCGAGGGTCGAAAGCACGGCGTCGCGGTTGTCTTCGCCGCCCTTGAGCGCTGCGGCATCACCTTTCTCGGAAAAGCTGTCGCTGTTCAGGTGCACGTAAGCCAGGTTGGCGAACGGTTCCAGCGCCAGCGGTTGCAGGTCCAGGCGATACGCCGCTTCGGTAAACAGTTGCGCAGTCGTCGCATCGCGTTTGGATTTCTGTTTACCGCTGACGTCGCCGAATTGCAGGTCACGCTTCACGTCAATGCGATGCCAGCTGTATGCGCCGCCGACGCTCAGACGCAGCGCATCGATTTCTTGGCCCAGATAGGCGCCCAAGTGGTAGCTGTCGACCGAGGCGGACGAATGCGTGCCATCGCCCATGCTCAACGAACTGTCGCTGTAACCGGTCACGAAACCCAGCCGCGTATTTTCAGTGATCAGACCGTCGACACCGGCCAGCAAGCCGCCGATGGAGCTGTTGGAACTGGCGTTGTCATGCCCGCCATCGCTCTTGCCCCAGGCGCCGAGGACTTTGACCCAGGCGTTGCTACGGTCATCGGTGGGTGCCGCAGCGTTGAACAGATCACGCTCACGCAGGCGTTCGCCGACGGCATCGCGCAGGTAACGGCTGTCGTTGATCAGCAGCGTGCCGATCGCCGGGTGAATTTCACCAGACAGTTGCTGGAAGGCTTGTTGCGCGACGGCCGCGGTCGGTGAAAGCAGCAAGGTTTCATAGAGCGCATTGCCCGCGCCCAGTTGCTCGGCGGCCGCGGCGACGGCGCGTTGATTCGGGGTTTGGCCGACGCTGGCGAAAGACGCTGCGTTGCGCTCAACCGCCAGTTGGATGCCATTGGCCGAGTAACCGAGTGTGCCTCCGATGAAAAGATAATCCGGTAGCACGGCGCCGAAACGCCCTTCGATCCCGCCGGCCGCTTGCAGAATGTTGTACTGATGGCCGAGCAGGGATTTCACTTCGCTGGTGGTCAGCAAGGTCGGGCTGCTTTCCAGAGACAGGCTGACGGTAGCGCCGTCGATCACGGCTTTACCGCCCGCCACGATCTGATCGCTGCTGGTCGGCGACAACTCCACGGCGTACGTCGAGCCAGGTTCGAAGGTCACGTCGCCCGCCACCTGCAAGGTGCCAATTGAGTTACCTGGCGCCACGGTGCCACCGCTTTTCGCGGTCAATGCGCCGATGCGGCCATTACCGCCGAGGATCCCGCTGTCGTTGACGGTGACCGCCGATAGCAGCGAGCCGTTGATTGCCAGGCGGCCCTGATTGACCAGGGTCGGGCCGGCGTAAGTGTTGGCGCCGGTCAGCACCAGCGTGCCGATGCCCTGCTTGGTCAGGCCACCATGGCCGGAAATGTCGTTGCGCCACGTGTCGAGGCCGCAGTGCACATCATTGCAGACGCGTTCAGTCGGTTTGCCCGCGTCGATGATCGCGCCGATCCCCGGCAAGTCCGCCACAAACTGGCTCGAACCGTAGGCACCCTGGATGCGGAACTCCTCGGGAATGTCTTGCTCGGTGACAAACATCGCCGGGCCATCGATGCCTTTGCGCAGGTTGATCATGCCCCAGCCGTAGAGCGAATCGACACCTGGCGCACCGAGGTCGGTGGCCGTGGTGCGCAACACGCTGGCGACCTGGGCGCCGGTCATGTACGGGAAGCGTTCCATCAGCACGGCCATGGAGCCGGCGACATGCGGCGCCGCCATCGAGGTGCCGTTGTAATTCTTGTAGTCGGTGGTCAGGTTGTCGGCGTTGGTACCGCTGATGATCGAGCTGTAGATCTTGCTGCCCGGTGCGGACACGCAAAAGCTTGCGGTGTAGCCGCAGCGCGATGAGAAGGTGCTGATGTTGTAGAGGTCCGGGCTGTTGAGGTCCGGGTTCTTCTGCAACGCCGCCACGGTCATCCAGTTCGGCGCGATGTCCGGGACGAAATAGCCCAGGCCTGCGATGGCGTCCGGGTTGTTGAGGTTGTAGTCGTTGCCGGCCGCGAAGATCGTCACGATACCGCTGCGGGCCGCCGCGATGGCGCCATCGTAGGCTCCACCCGGTTTGGTCCCGAGCAACGGTCGGATCTCGTTGAACTGCAATTGCGCGTCTTGCACGGTGAAATGCGGGTAGGCGGGGTTGCGTCCGCCGAGGTCGAAGCGATCGGTGATGCCGATGCCCCAACTGTTGTTGATGATCCGCGCGCCGCTGGCGATCAAGGCATCCCAACCGGCCTTGTAGACCGCGCCGTCGTTGCCGCGAATGATGCCGTCTTCCGGGCCCGGATCTCCGTTGTCCGCACTGATGATCTGCGAGCCAAACGCCACGCCATGCATCGGGCCTCCATCGCGACTGCCGGCAGCGATTCCGCCAACGTGGGTGCCGTGGGCACCCAGCTTGCCGTCGGAACCGATCGAGGGCGAGCCATCGTAGCGAAAGGCGTCTCCCGCTTTCACCGGGATGTACGGGTCGGTGTATTCGCGGATGCCGCTGGTGACCAGAGTGATCACTTTGTTCGGGCCGGAAAACTCCGGATGCGCGGCGTAGACCGGTTGATCGAAGATCCCCAGCTTCACGCCTTTACCGGTGTAACCGGCGGCGTAGGCCTCTTGTGCGTTGACCGCTCCCAGCCCCCAATCGGCATTGAATTCAGTGCTGCGCCAACTGTTGGGATCGCCCGCTCTACCGTTTTCCACGTAAGGCGCCGCTTGCGCGGTACCGAGGGTGGCCAATGCGCAGAGCATGGCAAGGTTGTTGTGCTTGTTATTCATCCAGCTACCGTCCTTAGTTGTGTTGCCAAAATCCCTGTGCCTGATAAGCACCCTTCAAATTCACACGTCCTGTAGCAGCTGGCGCAGCCTGCGTCCGGCTGCGCAGCAGTCGTAAACCCTGCATGCACGGTGTATCTGACGGACCGCAGTGCCTGATTTTGCGACTGCTACGCAGCCGGACGCAGCCTTCGGCAGCTGCTACAGGGTTCGGGTTAAAACTGCCAATTGAGGCTGAGGCCTACTCCATGGCTTTTCTCGCGGCTGGCCAGTTGGCCGATGTAATCGAGGTTCAAGCGGATGTCCCGGCTCAGGGCGAGGCTGGCATGGGCGCCCAGCAGCGCCGCATCACGCACCATTGGCGAACTCTCCACGGAAAATGCTGTGCTGTCGCCGGCAAACGCCAGGTGCTCTTCAGAATCGGTATGGCTCAGGTTGTGCTGCCAGCCGAGGCTGCCGCTCAGGTCCAGTTTCTGCTGGCCGGAGAGGTTCACGGTTTTCAATGCGCGCACGCCCAACGTGCTGAGCACCGCGTCACGCGTGTCACCACTGCTTTTCAGTGCGGCGGCGTCACCTTTCTCGGTGAAACCTTCGGTGTCGAGGTGCACGTAAGCCAGATTCGCGAAAGGTTCGAGCGCCAGCGGTGGCAGGTTCAGGCGATACGCCGCTTCACCAAACACTTGGGTGGTCCCGGCATCGACCTTGGCTTTCTGTTTGGCGCTGACGTCGCCGTATTGCAGGTCACGTTTGACGTCGGCGCGATGCCAGCTGTAGGCACCGCCGGCACTCAGACGCCAGGCACCTGACTCGCGGCCGGCATAAGCACCCAGGTGATAGCTGTCGACCTTGGCAGATGAGTGAGTGCCAGAGCCCATGCTCACCGAGCTGTCGCTATAGCCGGTGACCAGACCGATCCGGGTTTGCTCATCGAGCGCTCCGTCGACACCGGCGAGCAAGCCGCCAATCGAGGTGGTGTAACCGGCGGTGTCATGGCGCTCATCAGTTTTTCCCCAGGCGCCCAGCGCCTTGATCCAGCCATTGCTTTGAGTGCCTTGGGCGTCAATCAGTCGCTCGCCGACAGCATCACGCAGGTAGCGGCTGTCATTGATCAGTACCGATCCCAGCGCCGGATAGATTTCCCCCGACAACTGCTGAAACGCCTGTTGGGCGGACGTCGCGGTGGGCGACAGCAGCAGGCTTTCGTAAACCGGATTGCCCGCCCCTAGGCCTTCCACGGCGGAGGCTACGGCGTGCTGGTTCGGCGTTTGGCCGACGCTGGCGAAGGTCGTGTCGTTGCGCTCGACACTCAGTTGAATGCCGGTGGCGGCGTAATCGAGGCTGCCGCCGATGAACAGGTAGTTGGGCAGCACCGCGCCGAACTGACCTTGAACGCCGCCGGCGGCTTGCAGGATGTTGTACTGATGACCGAGCAGGCTTTGCACTTGTTGAGTGCTGAGCAAGGTCGGGCTATTTTCCAGTGACAGGCTGACGGTCGCGCCGCTGACCATGGCCGTGCCGCCCGCGACGATCCGGTCGCTATCGGTCGGTGATAGCTCCACCGCGTAAGTCGAGCCCGGCGCAAACGTGACGTCGCCGATGACCTGCAAGGTGCCAATGGAATTGCCGGGCGCAACCGTAGCGCCGCGGTTGGCGGTCAGTGAGCCGACGCGTCCCGACCCACCCAGCGTGCCGCTGTCATTGACGGTCACTTGCGATGCCAGCAAACCGTTGACCGACAACAGACCGCCATTCACCGTGGTCGGCCCGCGATAAGTGCTGTTGCCGGTCAGCATCAGGCGTCCGGCACCGGACTTGATCAGGCTGCCTTCGTAGACCCGAGTGGAGGCGGCGAGATCGCGTGCCGAGCCCACCGCATAGTCGGTCTGATCCTGCTGGCTGGCACCGACAGGTACACCGTTCTCCCAACCTTTGGTCTTCAGTGTCTGTTGCCAGGCACTGTGTTCCGCCGCGTCTTCACTCTGACGCTGAATCAGCGCCTTGTCGGCGATGTCGTTGCTCCAGACATCGCTCTGCCCTGCTCCCAGATTAGCGTCGAAACGTCCAAGTAATTGCCCCGGCCCGCGCATCGCCCGTTCGAGGTTGGCCACGCCCCAGCCGACGCGGGTATTGGGCGCCTCGGTAATCGAACCGTCGAGTTGGGTGGCGGTGGTCAGCAGGGTTTCCAGCGCCTGCTGGTTGGTCATGTACGGATAGCGTTCCATCACCAGCGCCAAGGCACCGGTGGCATGCGGCGCGGACATGGAGGTGCCGGACTTGATCGCATAGCCTGCGCCGGGAATGGTGCTGTCGATCTTTGCGCCGGGGCTGGTGATGCACCAATACTTGGCGATTCCGCACTGGTTGTATTTCTGCTGGTTGCCTTGATCCAGCCCCGACACCGCCAGCCAGTGGCCTTCCAGGTCCGGCTCAAAATAAGGCAAAGCTGAGCGCACGCTGGCGTTGGGGTAACCGCTGTTACCGGCGCTGAACACGTTGATCACGCCGCGTCGGGAAACGTCTGCGGCCTCATCGAGCCAGGTGCCTTTGTTCCAGTGCTGGGCGTAGGCCGCATGCAGATCGTCGAGGGTCCGATAGCTGACGTCCGGCGGTTGGCTGCCCCAGCTGTTGTTGATTGCTCGCACACCGGCATCCGCCAACGCGTTATAGACCGCTTTGAAGTAGCGTGGATCAGGGTTGGGGCCGAACAGGAAGCTGTCGTTCTTGTTGGTGTTGCCGACGTAGACCTGCGCGTTGTAGGCCACGCCGTGCATGCCGGTGCCATCGCGCGAGGCACCGATAGTGCCGGCGACGTGCGTGCCGTGGGAGTCGTTGTTGGCGTTGAGTGTGCCGTCGACATTGAACCGGGAGCCGTCAACGTAACTGCCGCTGGCGGTCACCGCGTGGTAACGGTCGGTGGCGAATTCGGGATGGGCAGCATCGAAGCCTGAATCGAGCTCGCCGATTTTCACGCCTTTGCCAGTGATGCCGGCGGCGTAGGCTTGATCGGCTTGCATGCGGGCAAGCCCCCAGTCGCGCTGGAACTCCGCCGAGCGCCAACTGGCGGCATCACCGGGTGTGCCGGTTTCCAGGTAAGCGGCTTGCACCGAGCCGGGCATTGCTGACACCAGGAGTAATAGCGTGCCGACCGACATCGGCTTGATCTGTACATCCATGTCTACTTCTCGCTTTTTTGGCGTTTTTAGAATTCTGGTCACCCAAAACGGGCAGCAACGCATCTCCCTGTAGCAGCTGGCGCAGCCTGCGTTCGGCTGCGAAGCAGTCGTAAAACCTGACAACACGGTTTGTCAGATAGACCGAATGGCGACTGCTACGCAGCCGAACGCAGGCTGCGCCAGCTGCTACAGGTTCAAATCATTAACTCCTCGGGCCTTGGCCGAACGCCTCGTCAACCTTGGCCAAATCCTGCTCATTCAATGTCCCGGCGTAGTAATGCAACTTGGTCCAGGCCATCAAGTAGTCGTAGCGTGCCTGTGCCAGATCGCGGCGGGTGGTAAATAGTTGTTGTTCGGCGTTCAGCGCATCGAGGTTGACGCGCTCACCGCCCAAGATGCTTTGCTTGGTCGAAACCACCAGCGCTTCGGCAGACTTCAGGGCTTTCTGATAAGCCCGCAACTTGTTCACGCCCGACAGGCAGGCGCTGAACTGCCGACGCAGCTCGATCAGGGTTTCCCGGGTCTTGCCGTCCAGTTCGTACTCGGCCTGCTCCATGGTGCGGCTGGCCTGGCGAGTCGAGGCCGAAACCCCGCCGCCGGCGTACAGCGGCACGTTGACTTCAATCCCGATGGTGTTGGTGTCGTAACGCTGGTTGTAGGTATTGCCGCTTTCCGACTCGTTCTGGCGCACCGAGGCGTAGGCACTGACTTTGGGCAGGTGTCCGGCGCGGTTGCGTTCGACTTCATAACGCGCGACTTCCACGGCATGGCGCTGCGAAGCCAGGTTCGGGTTGTTGGCCACCGCGATCTCGTGCCAGGTGTCGTAATTGGCCGGCTGCAGGGTGAACGTCTGGAAACTCTGATCCAGCGGCGCCAAATCCCCGATGTCGATCGCCTGCACGCCAATCAGCGCGCCCAGCTCTCGTAACGACGCGTCCTGCTCATCACGGGCTTCGATTTCCTCGGCCGTGGCCAGTTCATAGCGGGACTCGGCCTCAAGGATGTCGGTACGCGTGCCCTCGCCCTGTCGGAACATGTGTTCGTTCTGCTGGAACTGTTGCTCGAAAGCCTTTTTCTTGGCCTGCGCGATGTCGATCTGATCCTGAGCGAACAGCGCGTGGGTGTAATTCTCCAGCACCCGAACCAGCAATTCCTGGCTCTTGCCGCGAAAGGCTTCGTCGGCAAACAGCGATTGCGCCACGCCTTTGCGGTACGACGCGTAAGCCTCGTAGTCGAGCAGCGGTTGTTGCAGGGTCAGGGTCGAGCCGTAACTGCTGTAGTTGCGGTCATCAGTGCGGTTCTGCCCGCGCTCATTGAGGGCGGTGGCCTTGGAGGAGTTGCGTCCCTTGTTGTAGTTGTAACCGATCCTGGGCAACAGCCCGGCGCGGCCGATGGCGCGGTTTTCAAGGCCTGCATCGCGTTCCTTGATGGCGCCGAGAAACACCGGATCATTGCGCAATGCTTGTTCGTAGATGTCGAACGGTCCCATCGCCAGCACACTGTTGCAGGTCAGCAACGCCAGAGTCGCGGCGAGCATGGAAAGCTTATTCATACAGCGGAACATCCTTATTCCTCAGTCAACGCGGAACCTGCCCGGTCGAGCAGCGGCTTGAACAAATAGTTGAGGAGTGAACGTTCACCGGTGCGCACGAACATTTCCGCCGGCATGCCAGGCTTGATCACCAGACCGTTGAGTTTTTCCATGGCCTGATCGCTGACGCTGCTGCGCAGTACGTAATAGGGCGCACCGGTTTTCTCGTCGATCATCTGGTCGGCGGAGATCAGGCTGACTTCGCCGGGCACGCGCGGCGTGCGGCTCTGGTTGAACGCAGTGAACAAAATGTCCACCGGCAAATGCGTGCCGACCTTGTCGACCAGATTGACCGGCAGGTGCCCTTCCACCTCCAGACTCGTCCCCTGAGGCACGATCTCCAGCAGGGTTTCGCCCTGACGCACCACCGCGCCCACGGTGTGAACCCCGAGGTTGACCGCAATGCCATCGGCGGTGGCGATGATCTCGCTGTGTTGCAGATCGAACCCGGCAGAGGTCAGTTGCTCTTCCAGCGTCACGCTTTTCAATTGCGCGTCGGCCAGTTGGGTACGGACTTCTTTCTGGTATTCCTCGATGTGCTGTTGCAGTTTCAGCCGCGATTCGAGGATGCCCTGCTCCACACGGCCGCTGTCGCCGGTGTTTTCCGCCAGTTGTTGCTGCACTTGCGACAGCTGACGCTGGTACTCCATCAACCGATTGCGCGGGATGTAGCCGTTATCCGCCAGGGGCTGAAGGTTGCTGAGCTGTTGTTGCAGAGAGCTGGCCTGAGCAGTCAAGTCGGTGCGGGCGCGGCGCATGCCGGACAGTTGCGCGCTGGCGCCTTCGATGCTGGCGCGCAAGGCAGCCTGCTCGCGGGAAAACGCTTCACGGCGGCTGCTGAACAACTGCCGTTGACCTTCCAGCACCAAGGCCAGGCGCGGGTCAGGATTGTTGCTCAGTTCAGCGGGGAAACTCACCTGTTTGAGGTTGTCCCGTTCACTCTGCCACCGCGCCAGACTGGCCCAGGCCATGCGGTATTGCGCTTGCAGCGATTGCACGTCAGCGGCGACTTGCGTCTGGTCGAGCTGGAACAATGGCTGGCCCTGCTTCACCAGTTGACCCTCGCGCACCAGAATCTGGCTGACCACCCCACTGCTCATCGATTGCACGGCTTTGCGCTTGCCCGACACCACGACTGTGCCTTGCACGGGAATGCCTTGGTCAAGCGGCGCGAGACTGGCCCAGGTGAAGAAACTGCCGGCGCCGACGATCGCCAGAATCCAGCCCATGCGGACGAAGAAACGCGCGTCGCGCTCAGGGCGTTCTGTGATGTAGTCGTGTTCCATGGTGGCTTCGCTGATGTTGCTCATACGCCTGAATTCCTTGTCGAGGGCTGATACTGCCGGCTCATGCTGAGCCCGCCCGGTGCTTGCGCGGTTTTCTCCCGCTGCGGCTCCTGATTGGCTGCGAGTGCCTTGAGCACGTCCTGGCTTGCACCGAAGGCTTGCAAGCGTCCTTCGTTGAGCACCAACAACTTGTCGGCCTGGGCCAGTGCCGAGGAGCGATGGGTCACCAGAATCACGCTGGTGCCTTGGGCTTTCATTTGCGCAATGGCGCTGGCCAATGCTGCTTCGCCCACGGTGTCGAGGTTGGAATTGGGTTCATCCAGCACCACCAGGCGCGGGTTGCCATACAATGCGCGCGCCAGTGCCACGCGCTGCTTCTGCCCCCCGGACAAGCCGCTGCCGTCCTCGCCGAGCACGGTGTCGTAGCCTTGCGGCATGCGCAGAATCAGCTCGTGAACACCGGCCTGTTGTGCGGCTTCAACGACTTTTTGCGGGTCCGCCTCGCTGAACCGGGCGATGTTTTCGGCGATGCTGCCGCTGAACAGCTCGATGTCTTGTGGCAGATAACCGATGTAGGGCCCAAGATCGTCGCGGTTCCAGCGATGAATGTCCGCGCCGTCGAGCCGCACCGTACCGCCCAGCGTCGGCCAGACGCCGACCAGCACCCGGGCCAATGTCGATTTGCCGGAACCGGATGCCCCGAGCACCCCCAGCACTTCCCCGGCACCGAGGCTGAAATTGACCAGGTGCAGCGTGGCGGCCCGTTGCCCCGGCGGCGCGGCGCTGACCTGCTCGAAGCTGATCTGGCCTTTCGGCGCCGGCAGCGCCATGGCCTCGTCAGTCGGTGGAAAGGCTTGCAGCAACGAATCAAGACGACGGTAAGCGAGCTTGGCGCCGCTCCACTGCTTCCACACGGCGATCAACTGATCGATGGGGCTCAAGACGCGGCCCATCAGAATGGAGCCGGCGATCATCATCCCGGCCGTCATATCACCCTTGATCACCAGCAATGCACCCAGACCCAGCACCAATGATTGCAGGCACAGGCGCAGGGTTTTGCTCAGAGAGCTGATGACGGCACCGGTGTCGCTGGCCTGATTCTGCAAGCCGAGGAAACGTGAATGGACCTGGAACCAACGTTTACGCAATGCCCCAAGCATGCCCATGGCCTGAATGGTTTCGGCGTTGTGCAGGTGACTGGTGGCCAGTTGGCTGGATTTCTGGGAATACCCTGCGGCTTCGCCCAAGGGCTTTTTGGTCATTGTCTCGTTGAGGCAAGCAAGGCCAATCAGCACCACCGCGCCCACCGTCGCAAACACGCCGAGCCAGACATTGAACAGGTAGATCACGAACAGGTAGACCGGAAACCACGGCGCATCGAAGAACGCGAACAACGCAGGACCGGTGACGAATTGGCGAATTTGCGTCAGGTCCCCCAAGGCTTGCCCGGCGTTGCCCTCGCCCCGAAACAGGTTGCGCTCGAATGCGGCCTGATAAACCCGTAGGTTGAAGCGGCGCTCCAGTTGGCTGCCGATGCGGATAACGATGAAGCTACGCACAATCTCAAGCAAACCGATGAAGGCAAAGAACCCGACCACCATCAACGACAGCATCGCCAGGGTGGTTTCATTTTGCGAAGACAATACGCGGTCGTAGACCTGGAGCATGTAAATCGACGGGACCAGCATCAGCACGTTAATTAACGCGGTAAAACAACCGACGCTGATCAGGACGCTCTTGTAGTCGCCCAGCGCTTTGAATAAGGGTGCGGTGACCGGGCTCTTTGCCATCTTCATGGGTTATTCCTGAGGTGTTATTCCTCGCCCTGTCTGGCGAAGTTTCCATTAACTGTCCGCGCAGGGGCGGATATAGGCTTTGCGGGAGTGCTTACAAACTAATAACAACTTTTCGTGGGCGACAGGGCGCTTCGATTAGTTGTGCTGTGCTTATGCCGGTAATGACCAACGTTATATTCGAATCGTGTTATTGCACCTGGCGCACAAGTGTTATGACCAGATCGGATTTCAATGTGGCTTTATACGATCCGTCGCGTTGGCGGCTGAGAAACAGAATCTTCGAACCTTCTTTGCCGGTGATCGCCAGGCCATCCGGCTCAGGGAACCAGCCAATCGCAGATTCGCCGTCCAGCCAGGCGCTGAGACAATCGGCGCCCTCACCCAGCGCCTGTTTCGGTTGAAAGTCGATGACGCAGACGTTGGACGGTTTGTCCTGCAACGCCTGGGACTCTGGCGAGTCATCTTTGGCGATCAGGGTCGCCTGCCATTTGCCGGCCAGTTCCGAGGGGTCTGCTAATTTCAGGCTGCTCGCCATGGCTACATCTCCAAAAATCATCATGAACGTCGCCAATAGCCACGCGGTTGTTCTGTAGGTGAAGCCGTTATGGATCATAGGGCGCTTTACTCATTTCAAAGGGCAGAGAGCAGCGCGTCTGCGCCGCCCTCCTTTTCACCTCACATTACGCAGCGATGTCGGAGTAAGCCGCCTGACCCACGGTGCTGACCAGGAAATCAGCCACGCCATGCCCGGAGAAGTCCACCGACAACAGGCTGTTGCCACCCGAAGAGGTCAACACCGCATCGCCTGCCGCACCGGTGAACGCGTTCACGAAATGCAGGCCCGCGCCGTTGGTGATGCCGGTCAGGTCGATCTTGTCCAGACCGCTGACAAAATCGAGGATCTGGTCGACTGCACCGGGTTTGGAATCGCTGCTGGCGGCGAACACGAAGGTGTCCGAACCGGCGCCACCCCACAGTTTGTCCGCACCGCCCGCGCCGAAGAGGATGTCGTTGCCGGCACCGCCCTTCAGTTCGTTGGACACGCTGTTGCCGATCAGCAGGTCCTTGCCCGAACCGCCGATAGCGTTCTCGACGGTAACGCCCTTGGCGATGGACACGTTACCCACCAGGCCGCCAACGTCGGAGAACGAAGCCTCATTGAGGTTGATCTTCTGGTTTTGGGTGAAACCGGAGAAGTCCAGGGTGTCCTTGCCGCCCGCATCCCAAACCGAAAACACAACCTTGTCCGACGACGAAGTCGCGCTCAGGAAGTCGCGCCCGGCGTTGGAGTTGAAGCCGTAAGTGGTGTCGCCGGTACGGGTGCTGGTGTTGGCGCCGTAGAGCTTTTGGATCGCCGCAATATCGTCCATCAGCGGACCGGACGAATAGGCTTCGACGCCGCCCTTGCTGAAGTTCTGGCTGGTATTGCTTTCACTCCAGTAGCTCATGACGCTGTAACCGCGGGTGTCTTGCCCGTAGGACGCGTCGTTGTAGGTCGGCGCGCCCTCGCCGGCGTTGTAGTCGCCAGGATGGGCAAGGCCCAGGGTATGACCGATTTCGTGAGTCAGGGTTTGCCGGCCGTAATTGTTCAGGTCCGGCGTCTTGTTTGGCGTGTAGCTGCTGTTGGTCAGGTACCAGGAAGTACCGTCGTAACCCGCGCCCGTGCCAGGCAGATAGGCGAAGGCCGCCGCACCGTCCTGACCGCCGCTGTAGTTGCCGAAGGTCATGTGACCGTCGCCGCCCGTAGCCTTGTCGGTGAACGTGACATTGGCTACATCGGCCCAGGATTGCATGGCCAGCACGGCCTGGCCTTTCTGCTGAGCGCTGAACTGGCTGAACCCGGTAATCCCGTGCTTGTTCATGGTGCTCGACGACGCCGAGGTCAGGAACGTGTAGGTGAGTTCGATTTTGCCGCTGCCGTCCTTGTCCTGGTAGGCAGCGCCATCGCGCAGCAACTGGGTAGCTGCCTGGTCGACGGAGAAGGAGGGTTTGCCATTGACCGTAAGGTTACCGCCCCGATCATACTGATGGCTGAAGCTATTGATCTGGTTGAACGCAGAACTGGATGCAGCCAATGCTTGCAGTGGCTGGAACGCCTGTTCGGCGGTATCAATAGCGTTGTCTTTTACTTTCGACATAAACACACTTCCTTGTTTAGCTATGGAACAGTTTTTTGTCAGACAGCAACAATCTCTGGCGAGATCGTCCTATCACTCGCCCAATGAAGGCGAAAGAAAACTGACACAATTCGAAATCAAACGTCTACATTTTTTTTGACGTCAAATTGAGTTGTTCCTGCAAGTACCCGAAAACAATGCCTGTGCTGTCGAAATATTGTTTGTTAGATGAGGGTTTGCGCAAATTGTCGGACAATTTGTTATTTAATTATTAAATAGAGGTAAGTTGTTTTTTGTCGATGGGGTCTCACTTTGTGTGAGTTATTAATATGAGTGCCAGCGCATTGATATCAGTTAGAGATTTGTTGGGTTTTAGATTTTGGCGACTGCTGCGCCGCCGGACGCAGGCTGCGCCAGCTGCTACAAGGATTGCGGTGTACGCGAAACCTGTAGCAGCTGCCGAAGGCTGCGTTCGGCTGCGCAGCAGTCGTCAGATACTCACAACCAACACGCATCCCACAGCGGATAATCATGAACGCGTGTCACCAGTCCTGCTCGTATTGGGTTGGCCACGACATACCGGGCAAGCGCCTTCACATCTTCCTCCCGCCGAACCGCACGATCGTGATACCCCTTCTGCCACAACCTCCCTCGCCGCCCTAACGCCTGATTAACCGCCAAACCGCTCCGGGATTTGATTCGACACATCAGCTCCGCCAGCGTCTTGTCATGCAGCTGTACCAGGCAGTGCATATGATCCGGCATCACAACCCACGTCAAAAAACCCGCCCAACCCTCCTCCTGCGCCTGACGCAACTCCTGAACAACCAACCTCCCCAATCGCCAATCAACAAAAAACGGCTGCCGTTGGTCAACGACAGCCGTTAGCAAATAATACGTCCGGACTCAGAGAAGCGACCAACGCGTAGCTGACCCGCATTTGTATAAACAGGCATTCCATTGCCCCCTGTTCCATCGAGCCTTAGCTCCCGGTACGAATCTTGTTCCAGACCCGCGTGCGCACTCGGTCGATGTTCAGCGGCATCGCCTCCAGTGCAAACAATTTCCCCATCATGTCCGGGCTCGGATAGACCTTGGTGTCATTCTTGATCGCAGGGTCGATCAGGCTGTCGGCCTGCTCGTTACCGTTGGCGTAGTGCACATAATTGCTGATGCTGGCCATGACGTCCGGGCGCAGCAGGTAGTTCATGAAGGCGTAGCCGGCCTTTTCGTCCGGAGCGTCTACCGGCATGGCGACCATGTCGAACCAGATCGCGGCGCCTTCCTTGGGAATCGCATAGCCGATGTCGACGCCGTTCTTGGCTTCTTTCGCTCGGTTTTCGGCTTGCAGAATGTCACCGGAGAAGCCGACGGCCACGCAGATGTCGCCGTTGGCCAGGTCGCTGGTGTACTTGGACGAGTGGAAATAGCTGACATACGGGCGGACTTTCATCAGCAGCGCTTCAGCCTTTTTGTAGTCTTCCGGGTTCTTGCTGTGATGCGGCAGGCCCAGGTAGTTCAGTGCCGCCGGCAACAATTCGGGGCCGTTGTCGAGGATGGCCACGCCGCACTTCTGCAGCTTTTGCATGTTTTCGGGTTTGAAAATCAGATCCCAGGAGTCCACTGGCGCGTTATCACCCAACACGGCCTTGACCTTGGCGATGTTGTAACCGATGCCGGTGCTGCCCCAGAGGTACGGGAAGCCGTGTTCGTTGCCCGGATCGTTGGTTTGCAAGGCCTTGAGCAGCGCCGGGTTGAGGTTTTTCCAGTTCGGCAGTTGGCTCTTGTCGAGTTTCTTCAGCGCCACGCCTTGAATCTGTCGCGCCATGAAGTGGTTGGACGGGAAGACCACATCGTAGCCGGATTTGCCGGTCATCAATTTGCCGTCGAGGGTTTCGTTGCTGTCGAAGACGTCGTAACTGAACGGGATGCCGGTTTCTTTCTGGAAGTTTTTGGTGGTGTCCGGGGCGATGTATTCCGACCAGTTGTAGATCTTGACGGTCTCGGCCGCGTGGCCGAGGGTCGCGAACAGCGCAAGTGGAGCCAGAGTCAGAGTCTTTCGGATCATGAGTCGATTCCTGATGGGTTTGTTGTTGTTGGCAGGCAATCAGAGGATCAAAAAATCAAAACGTAGGTCTTGCGCACGGTTTCCTGGATATCCCAGATACCGAGGCTGTTAGCTGGCAACATCAGTGCATCGCCGGCTTCTATGTGCAGGGTTTCACCGTCATCCGCGGTAAACGTGCAGCGCCCCTGGATGAAGTGACAGAACTCCTGGGCGACGATCTGCCGCCGCCAGCGACCGGGGGTGCATTCCCAGACGCCGGTTTCAACGCCATCGTCGCGTTCAACGCTGGTGGTCGAGGCCACCGCCACGGGCATGCCCAGTGGTACGGCGACTGGATTCGACTCTTCCAGCTTCAGGGTTGCAGTGTTCTTGAATTGCGTGATGCTCATGGGAGTACCTGTCGATTGAGCCTATAGATAAAAAGCGCGCCATTTACTGCATGAAACCTTCCATGAAGCCGGCAATACCGCTGGCCAGTTTGCGACGCCATGGTGCGGTGGCCGGGTTGGCCAGGGTCTGGTCTTCATGGGCGAAGCTGCGGATGATCGCGTTGTAACCAAGCCAGCGGCAGGGCTCCGGCTCCCAGGCCCGGAGCGCGTCGAGCCCTCCCTGGATGACCCACGGCTGGCGAACCAGCTCGGTGTCGCGCTGCAGAATCAGGTCGGCCAGAGTACGGCCACCGAGGTTGCTGGCACCCACGCCCTCCCCGCCATAGCCACCCGACAAGGCGATGCCGCTGGCCTGATCGCAGAGCATGTGCGGCTTGAAACGCCGGGACATCCCCAGATTGCCGCCCCAGGCATGGGTAATCCGCACGTTCTTGAGCTGCGGGAAGAGTTCGCCAAACAGATAACGCCGCAGCTCCACTTCGCTGGTGGTCAAGTCGAAGTCATGGCGCAACTTGGCAGCAAACTGATAACCGCCCCGCGCGCCGAACACCAGCCGGTTGTCAGCCGTGCGCTGACCGTAAGTGACTTGGCGGCTGCTTTCGCTGAAGGCCTGGCCGCGACTCAGGCCGATTTCATCCCACGTGGCAGCGGATAGCGGCTCGGTGGCCACGATCAAGCTTTGCACCGGCAGCTGATAACGGCCCAAAGGTGGCAAGGTGACCGAATAACCTTCGACCGCCGGCACGATCCAATGGCTGCGAACCGAGGCTTTCGCCGTGCGCAGGCCACCCGATTGCCATTGGGTGACCGGACTGTTCTCGTAAATCCTGACGCCCATTCTCTCCACCGTCCGAGCCAGACCTCGCACTAACTTTGCCGGGTGAATGGTCGCGACGTGCGGTGCATAGATACCGCCATAAGGTTTGGCGACTCTGATCTGTTGCGCCAACTGCTCAGGGCTGAGCCAGCGGTAATCACTTTCGGTCAATCCCTGGCTATAGAGCGTGTCGAGATAGTGACGAAGGCTGGCTTCCTGTTCCGGATAGCGGGCAGCGCAATACAGCACCCCGCTTTTGCGGTAATCGCAGTCGATGTCTTCACGCTTGAGGACAATCCCGACTTCATCCGGAATGCCGTGCAGCAAATCGAAAGAAGCCCGGCGCTGTTCGGGCGGCAAGTCGGCGAGCAAGCGGTCTTCGCCCAGCACATTGCCCATCAGCCAGCCACCGTTACGCCCCGAGGCGCCAAAACCGGCGGTTTGCGCTTCAACGATGGCAATGTTCAGGTCGGGCGCCTGGCGTTTGAGGTAGTACGCGGTCCAGAGCCCGGTGTACCCCGCGCCAATGATGGCGACGTCGACGTCCAGATTCTGTTCCAGCGCCGGACGCGCCAACAATGGCTCGTCGAGTTGATCCATCCACAAACTGATAGTGCGCCACGCCGACATGCAAGACTCCGCCACTCAAACTTCGATGGCGTCGATCCTAGTGCGTGGACTTAGGGGCTGTCTTGCGCGCGTGCACGCAAAGAAATTTGTTTTACGTAGGCTTTGGGCGACTGGCCGGTGTGCTGACGGAAGCAGCTGTAAAACGCCGACAGCGAATTGAACCCGGCGGCAAACGCCAGTTCGTCGATACGCAGTGGCGGCGTGGCGGTATCCAGTCCCGCGAGCAAATGCTGCAGGCGTGCCTGGTTAACGTATCGATAGAAGCTCTGGCCAAGCACCTGATTCAGCAGGTAGGAAATCTGATTGCGGCTATACCCGCACTCCTTCGCCACCCGTTGCAGGTCGAGTTCGGGATCGAGATAAGGTTGTTGGCGCTGAAAATACTGCTGCAAGTCTTCAGCCATGAAACTCAACTGGCGTGCAGACAGCCCGAGTCGACTGACTGCCGGGCGTTGGCTGCTGGCGGCTTTGCTGACGGGCTGTTCATGCATCAGCGAGGCGTATTCGTTGACCCGCCAGATCAGTCCGTCACGGACGGTAATCGCCTCGCTGGCCCGGAACGATACCAGGCCTTCGCCGCCGCGAAGGGTTATACGGTACTGAATGAATGCCGTGTTGCCGTCCAGACGAATACGGTCCGAGTGCTCCAGGGCCTCATCGGGATCTCGGGGCATGCTGCTGCGCACGTATTCACGTAATTCGGACAGCCCCATCACACGGTTCTGGAAAAAATCGCAGTACTGAATCTCTGGGTGATAGAGCGCCATCACCCCGTCCAGGTCCCGGTGTTTCCAGCGCAAGTGATAACGCATCACCGTGTCACCCGTGGCCTGGGTTTGCAGTGGACCATCATCATCGGCGTGCATAAAGGACTCGGCGAGAAAAAGCCGAGCTTGCCGAAATTCCATCTCGGCTTCAATGGCCAATGAATGGCCAACCAGTGGTAGCCAATTGCCGGAAACCCACCATTCTCGTGACCTGCATCAAAAAAACTGAACCAATCGCCAAATGGCCTGAAAAATCCACATTATCTTCACATCTGGATGCTACTTTTAAAGGCAGTCACCGGTTGAGCCATTGAGGGCTCTTCCCTCCTAACATGAGCTAAAGGAAGCGCTCGATGAATAAGGCGGGCTACATATGAATAAAGGGTTTAGTAAAGTCACCTTTCCAAACGCCTGCCAGCTGATGCGCTGGCATTTTCATCCCATGGGTTTCGAGGCGAGCATGGATGCGCCGGGCAGCATGATTGCCCGTCTATTTGACCGTGCCAGTGGCGAGACCATGATCGCCATCGCCGGCATTCCTTGCGCGACGGTAATGAATGCTGCGGATGTAGAACGAATAATCGAAGCGGTGGAAGACGAGCTTGAGGCTTTCATTCCACCCGCCGCCCTCAGGAGCTATGCCTGAAGGCTGAACACTCAACAACAAGCCCACGTCAAGTGGGCTTTTTTGTACGCGACGATCTTTGACGGTTCACGCCGATGTCTTGCCCAGTCGGTGATCGGCAAAGAACGCCTTGCCTTTGCCGATCCGATCGGAAGCTTTAGGCAGGTTGGCTGCCTGGGTGTCTTGCCCATCGACATACCAATAGCAATGACTCACCGCCCGAGTGATGCCGACGTAAGCCAGTCGCAGGATCTCGTCTTTCTGTGCGCTGTCATACGCTTCGCTGTCGCCTGTCTTGCCAAGACCTGCCATGCGGTAGATCTGGTTCTTGTACGGTGAACTGGTCAGGTGCTGACAATCACCCAGCAGGAACACGGCGTCAGCCTGAAGTCCCTTGGCGCTGTGATAAGTCAGTTGCTTGAGGCGTCGCGCCTCGTACGGCAAGCTAGAATCCACATCAACTACAGACTGAATATGTTCTTCTATCAATAACTTATCGCTACTTTTTCGATAAAGCATCAAGATTGAGTCGCCCTTTCTGTAATGCTCCATCAGGCGTTTGGCCATGCCTGGATCGTCACGATCGAGAACGTTAACCGGCAGCAATGACTTCGGCTCGCCACTGGCCTTGGCCTTCTTGCCAGCGATCGCTGGCGCTGCACGAACGATATGTTCGGCGGCATCAATGATGTGCTGATGGCTGCGATAGTTGTCGCTGAGCATGACTTTGGTCGTGCTCGGCGACGGAAACTCCTTGCTGAATTCCATGAAGTACGTCGGCGAACTGCCCCGCCAGCCATAAATGGACTGCCAGTCATCGCCAACACAGAGCAAAGAGGAACGTTGTGCGCCGCGCCCCACGTGCATGGCCGGGCCGCGACTGCGGATTTCCGTCAGGCTCGCGCGGATCCAGGAAACAATCTGCGGCGATACGTCCTGAAATTCGTCGATCATCAGGTGCGACATCGGCCTGAGCAACTCATCGTTCAGCAGTTTCAGGTTTTCCGGCGAATGTTCGCTGAACAAGGCGAACATCCGGTTGTAGGTCATCACCGGTGGTTTCTGATCGAGCAAGTGATCTTCCAGCGCTCGCCAGTACAGGCTCAAGGCCTCGAAGAAAAACCGGTCCGGGTCGTCCTTGGCAAAATTCATCTGGCCCACGGCATTGGGTACATCCAGGCCAAGATTCTCGATAAACCCGGCGGCAGCGACAAAACAGTCCAGTAACGGTGCAGAGCTGAGCTCGCCCTTGACCTTGTAATCGAAGCCCGGCCCGGCACTGGCATCGCCTCCAAGAGACGCCAATACACGTTTTGATGACTCGTAACTATCCAACCATATCAACGGCTTACGACAGAAAGCTTGAAACAGAGTGCGCTTTACCGCCCATTCCGCGCGCACGCTCAATTTGGCATTCGGGCGGCTGACCTGCGGGTTTTCCCGGGGATCGAATCCCAGCACCACCCAAGCGTCTAGGCTCGGAATATAGCCATGACAATGAAACGTTGAGCCGTTGATATCGAACGCCTGGCGCTTCGGTTCGATGCCTTTGATTGGCCAGGCGCCCGCGCGAAACCACAAATCTTCGATTGCGTCGCAGAGCTCTTCATCTCGCTTGGCGGCCAGTTCGGTCACGGCCATGCGCTTCTGCACGTCCGGGTGATCGCGCTCCAGTTCCTTGAGTTGCAGCGCGTGACGGGACAATGGCTTGATTAATTCGCGAAAGCGCTCATTGCGAGTGTGCAGGCTGTGATAACAAGCGTTGAGTTGCTGGCGCTGGGCGTCGTTGATGCGCAGGTCGAAAGGATTGCTGTCGACCTCCTCGTCGCCGTTTTGCGCACGATGACTGAGGTTTTCGAAGGCTTGTAGCCGCTCGAAGCCCGGTAGACTGCGAACCATCGGCAGGATTCGCGAATGGAAGGTGCGCACCAGATCTCGCGCCTCTTTGAAACTGAGTGACCGGCCCCAGAGTGCAAACAGCTCGATCAGTTTGTTGATGAAATCTTTGCGCGACTCACGGGTAAAGGTCACTACCGTCATCGAACTCAGCTCGAACCCCAGATAGTGGGTCAGCAGCAAAATACGCAACACCAACGTGGTCGACTTGCCCGCACCCGCGCCGGCAATCACCGAGGTCGAGGGTGTGTCACTGAAGATCATTTTCCACTGCGCGGCGCTGGGCTGGGCGTGCGGTGGCAGCAGTCGAGCGACATCCGTCTTCATGCGCTTCTTCAACTCAGCGCTCAACATCAGACGCCAATCGTCGAACAGATTCTCGTCAACGGTGGGCGGCCGGTGTTCGGTCGAGCGCGAGTCACGGATCAGTAATACCTGCCGGCCTTCCTCCAACCCTTCAAGCTTGCCTTCCTTATAGCCGTAATCCACCCCGGCGCTGTGCCCACTGCGAAAGCCGTCGGCCTGGCCGTGCAGCCAGGATGCCCGGTGCTGTGCGCGCAGACGCGTCAGGCCGTGACCAAAGAAACGGGCGGCCAGACGCTTGAGCAGCGGCATCTCGGCCAAGGGACGAAGTTCAGGAGGAAGATCGGGGGTGTGTTGCGGCACGCGGGCTGACTCCAGGGTGTGAGGCTGTTGAGGGCTATGGTGTCTGCATTTGCCGTTCAGTTCTAGTGAAATGCTTACAGGTCATTGGCTTATGCGATGAAGTGAAGGTTGGGTGAGAATATTTCGAGGTCATTTGATATCAAATTATTCGATTGTATTGAGGCATTTTTTACGCTTTTTATCGATCAGTGCCTGATAGATGATGCTCGCCATCAACCACCGGTTCGCGTTTCGTGGCTCAGGCGCTCTGCCCCCATGACGAACCTTTTCAGGAGACGATCATGCTTGAACTCAGACCTTTCAAATCCCTGGGCGGCGCCAACCATGGCTGGTTGGATGCTCATCACCACTTTTCGTTCGCCGAATACCATGACCCAAAGCGCATGAACTGGGGCAACCTGCGGGTGTGGAACGACGACGTGATTGCCTCTGGCACCGGCTTCCCGAAACACCCGCACCGAGACATGGAAATCATCACTTATGTCCGTGAAGGCGCAATCACTCACGAAGACAACCTGGGCAACAAGGGTCGTACCGAAGCGGGCGACGTTCAGGTCATGAGCGCCGGCACCGGGATCGCCCACAGTGAATACAACCTGGAAGCGTCCGAGACCAGGATCTTCCAGATCTGGATCATCCCGAACGAAACCGGTTTGGCACCGTCCTGGGGCGCCAAGCCTTTTCCAAAAGGCCAGCGCGAAGGTTTCGTAACGCTGGCGAGCGGTAAGGCAGGCGACGATCAAAGCCTGCGGATTCGAGCCGACGCCCGATTGGTGGCCGCAAACCTGAAGGCCGGTGAAACCGCCGAGTATCGCCTGGACAATGGCCGTCGCGCCTATCTGGTACCGGCGACTGGTGTCATTGAAGTCAATGGCTTGCGTGCACAAGCTCGAGACGGTATTGCGGTTGCCGATGAGCAAGTGTTGCGGGTAACCGCCATCGAAGACAGTGAGATCGTCTTGGTGGACCTGGCTTGATCGGATAAATGCGGGACAAAAAAAGGGGCGACCGTCATGGCCGCCCCTTTTTACATTCTGGATTACTTCGCAGAGATCGCGCCGTCCACCAGTGTTTGAGCTTCTGCCACCAATTGCTTGAGGTGTTCGTCACTGACGAAGCTTTCAGCGTAGATCTTGTAGATGTCTTCGGTGCCCGACGGACGCGCCGCGAACCAGCCGTTCTCGGTCATGACTTTCAGACCACCGATCGCCTGGTCGTTACCCGGTGCGTGACTGAGGATGCTCTGGATCGCTTCGCCCGCCAGTTGGGTCGAGGTGACCTGGTCCGGCGACAATTTGCTCAGCAGTGCCTTCTGCTCAGGGTTGGCCTTGGCATCGACGCGCACCGAGAACGGTTCGCCCAGCTCATCGGTCAAGGCGCGATAGGCCTGACTTGGGTCGCGGCCGGTGCGGGCGGTCATTTCTGCGGCCAGCAGTGCCGGGATCAAGCCGTCCTTGTCGGTGCACCAGACGCTGCCATCCTTGCGCAGGAACGAAGCACCGGCACTTTCTTCGCCGCCAAAGCCCAGAGAGCCGTCGAACAGGCCGTCAGCAAACCACTTGAAGCCGACCGGCACTTCGTACAGGCGACGACCCAAACGTTTTGCCACGCGATCGATCAAGCCGCTGCTGACCACGGTTTTACCCACGGCCGCATCGGCGCGCCATTGCGGACGGTTCTGGAACAGGTAATCGATCGATACGGCGAGGTAGTTATTCGGCGCCAGCAAACCACCGGACGGGGTCACGATGCCATGGCGATCATGGTCCGGGTCGCACGCGAATGCTACGTCGAAACGCTCTTTCAGACCGATAAGGCCCTGCATGGCGTGAGTGGACGATGGGTCCATGCGGATCTGACCATCCCAGTCGACGGTCATGAAGCGGAAGGTCGGATCGACCTGTTTGTTGACCACTTCCAGATCCAGGCGGTAATGCTCGGCAATCGCCGACCAGTAGCGTACCCCGGCTCCGCCCAGCGGATCGACACCCAGATGCAGCTTGGCATCACGGATGGCGTCGAAGTCGATCACGTTGATCAGGTCGGCGACGTAGGTATTGAGGTAATCGTGACGATGGGTCGTGTTGGCCTTCAGCGCCTGTTCGTAGCTGATGCGTTTGACGCCGGCGAGCTTGTTGCTCAGCAGTTCGTTGGCCTTGGCTTCGATCCACTTGGTGATGTGGGTATCGGCCGGGCCACCGTTGGTAGGGTTGTATTTGTAGCCACCGCTTTGCGGCGGATTGTGGGACGGCGTGATGACGATGCCATCCGCCAGGCCTGACGTGCGTCCGCGGTTGTAGCAGAGAATGGCGTGGGAAATGGCCGGTGTCGGGGTGTATTCGTCACCCTCGGCGATCATTACCGTCACGCCGTTGGCGGCCAGCACTTCAAGGGCACTGGCGCCGGCCGGGGTGGACAACGCGTGGGTGTCGATGCCGACGAACAGCGGGCCGTCAATGCCTTGGGCTTCGCGGTACAGGCAGATTGCCTGGCTGATCGCCAGAACGTGCCATTCGTTGAAACTCAAGTCGAACGAGCTGCCTCGGTGCCCGGACGTGCCAAAAGCTACGCGCTGGGTCGAAATGGCG
This sequence comes from Pseudomonas sp. UYIF39, assembly GCF_029963765.1. Lineage (GTDB taxonomy): Bacteria > Pseudomonadota > Gammaproteobacteria > Pseudomonadales > Pseudomonadaceae > Aquipseudomonas. The sequence continues at coordinate 459,726 of NZ_JALBYU010000001.1, read as the reverse complement.
GCATCGGGCTGGCCGGTGTAATAGGCCGTTACCAGTCGCGGGATGTCGACCAACAGTTCTACCGGTGCCGGTTTGCCCGCAAAAGGACTGAGTGTCATGCAAAACCTCTGAAGTCGAGTGGTTCAGGAATAGGAACGCAGTTTACTGGCAGTTTGACCGCAGCGCGATGGGATCGATCCATGAGTCTCACGCAGGGTGTGTAACCCCGTTCAATCGATCGACTCCAGACGCAAGGCGTCCCCTAACAAGCCCATTGCCGCGCCAAGATCGTGATCGCCGCCGAAGGTGTGACTCAGGCGCAAGTGTTGCGCATGCAAGCCCTGGAGACTGAACAGTTCTCCCGGTGCGATCACCACATGGTGCTTGAGCAGGCGCTGGAACACCCGACGTACATCGACCTGGCGTAGCGAACGAACCCAGATGGTTGCACCGCCCTGGGGTTCGACAAAGTGCAAGGCATCTCCCAGACGCTCCTGCAACAGCTGCGTCATCTGCACCTTGCGGTCCTTGAGCATCCGCCGTAATACCTGAAGGTGCTGATCGACACGTCCGTTGCCGTACAAGCGAGCGATGGCTTTCTGGCGAATCGGTGACAAGCGGAACGAACGCAGCAGAAAGTACCGTTGCAGTTCAGCACTGAAATGCCGCGACAGCAGATAGCCGTATGGCGCCTCCGGTCCGATGATTTTCTCGAAGGTGGAAAACACGATCAGCCGATCGGGGTCCAGCAGGTCGCGAAACCGATGGCCTTCCGGTTCGAATCCGAGTTCGCCGTAGCAGTCGTTTTCCAACACTCAACTGCCATGTCGCTCCAGCAACTGCGCGACGACTTGTCGGTTGTCGTCGGGTGCCAGGCTGCCTCGCGGCATGTTCAGCCCGGATGAAACCATCACCAGCCGCACCGGCTGGGTCTCCAACAGTTCCTTGAGCCATTCGACGTCCAGGCCACCGCTGGATTGCACCGCCAGCTCGATCACTCGCACCTGCGCAGCCTGGAGCAACCGCAGAATCGCCCAGTCGCACGGCGACTCGACCAATACAGTGGCGTCCTTGAGATTCAACACAGCGATCAGTATTTCCAGCACTCCACGCAGGTCGGCGCCAATATAGACATCGTCGGCATGCCAGCAGCGCAGCGGCGAGGTGGTGTAACGCGCTGCCACGGCAATACGCAACTCCAGTTCGCCGCAAGGTTGCGATGTCGGTTGTGGCTGACGCGGATACTGGCGCAGCAGTTCTCGTTCCAGCAGTAACAACGGACTGTCGAGGGGTTGCAACAACGCCGGCTCATCTGCGCTCAAGACCAGCATTCCTGGGCGTCTGGCGTTGACATAAACGGTTTCGAGCAGGTCGTTACCACTGCTGAGCGTGCTGATGGAGGACACCGGTAACGCGTAATATCCGGACTTGGCCACCGAATAAACGCGCCCTTCCTTCTCCAGCAGCGAATAAGCGTACTGAATGGTCGAGATCGACACGCTCAGACGCTCCGCCAACTGTCGCAACGAAGGCAGACGGACTCGCGTGTCACTGACCGGTTCGTTGATCAGGTTAGTCAGATATCGATACACCGCCTGATACGCGAAGTCAGTTTCTCGTGGCCCTTTCATGGGCGAGGGCCGAATGCTGTGTGAACGTCATCATGCATCGTCAAGAAATCTGTCAAGCCACGCATTTTCAGCGCCCCGCTAACCATTCATCCGCCACCGCCGTGTCATCGTCATAGTCGGCTGCTGCTTGCACACCCGCGCCGTCGATTTCCAGCGTGCCTGCCCTACCCTCATCCGCAGACACACGGCCCATGCGGTAAAGCTTGCCGATCAAGCTGACAGGCAACCCGCTGACGTCGGTTATCCATTGCAGAACTTGCTCCGGCACCGGATTGCCCTGCATTGCACGGTGCAAATCAGGCATCGCCACGAGCATGCCGGGGTGGCACTGGCGCAGAAAACGCTCAAGCGCCGCGCCATTTTCGACGAAAGGTGAAAAGAGCAGGCACACCAATTGAGCCTCGCTCAGGCCGAGGTTTTTTTGAGCCTCGGCCGTTGCCAGCACGCGCTGCTCGGCGAACGTCGCCGGATTGCCGAACGCCTCTACCGCTTGCTCGCACAACCGTTCCGCCAGTTGTTTGCGCCGCATCATCACCAATGCCCGTTGCAAGTATTCGGCGACACCCGTCTCGTAGCCGTGGTCATGCATGAAGCACGATTGCAAACCCCGCATGTGTGCAGAGATAGAAAGGCTGACGTACTCGTTGTCGCTGAGCTGAGCCGCCAACTCGTCAGGTTGAAAACCTAGAAACTCTGTAAGGAGAGGCCAACGGTCTTCCAGGTTACTGACCAGCATGTCGTGAATATCGATGTACGTGGCGCGACGACAGGCCTCAAATCGTTCGGCCGGACGCCACGCAACCTGGCCATGCTCAGCATAAAAAGCGCGGTAGCAGTCGCTGCCCAGTTCATCGAGCAATGCGAAAAGCTCCTCGTAGCCGGTTTCGTGGTGGTTCGAGGTCTTGAGCCCGGCCTTGGCGGCTGCACGCTTCAACCCGTCGAGAAATTGCTTCTGCTGACGAGGTGAGTCGCTGCTGATCAATGCATCAACACCGCTGTCCCAACGAGCTATTTGCCCATAGAACTCGCCGGTGGCCAGATACCCGTCGTCCCACAGATCAAGCGGCCCGTTCCAGGCGCGACAATGGCCCACCATCAAAAGATTGAGCCGATTCGACTCACGGCCGCCTTCGGAAATCGGCGTCAGGTGGTTGAACGGCAGGACTTCCCGGTCATCAACCATCAACACTTCGACCCGAGGATCGTCGTAGAGGAACAAGGCGCTGTAGCTGCGATGGATGTTTTCCAGAGCCGTCTGGCTTGCGCCGTTCAAGCGCAAGGATGCGACTCGCAACTTGAACGTCGCAGGGGCCCGGCCGGCAATACTCAGCTGTGCAGCGCGCAGCAGCGCCAGGGTGTAACAACTGTCGCGGGACCCGGACTGAATCGCCAGCACCTTGTAATCGCCAATACGCTCCATACCCCCGGCGGCCACCACCAGTCGTTGAATCATCAGCTGCAATGCCGTGCGTTCGGCGCGCGAGAAGAAACTCAGCAATCTCTGCAGTACTTGCTGGTAGACATAGTTCATCGCTTGGTCATGGATATTGGTCATCTTTGGTTTACCTGATGCTTGTAAGTTCGATATCGCGCCAACAACGACACGCGTTGCGCCATGGGTTGCTTGCCACGATTGAAGTACTGGGCGTTATTGCCAAATGCTAGCACTTAAGCTTTTAGTAATTATTTGAAATAACTAGAAGACTCCCCCGCCCCGTCCAGAGGCAGGTGGCCGCATGCCCCTATAGAACCTACCTCTAACGGCTGCGAGCGACATCCTAGGAAATGTCCGACAACGTCCCACAGACAATTAGCACAAGAAATAGAGAAAGAAGTCACCCATGTTTTTTTGGTAACTGCGCAACAACGAACTATTGGTCGGATATGTATTAACAGTGCATATTGAAAAGTATCAAGCCGATACCCAGCCATGACTCATTCCTTGAGATGAAAGTAATCATTCAATTATCAAGGCTTATATGATGATTAGAAGATACAGATTGAGAGCAAAAACCAGTTCAGTTGCTGAACTGACCCATTGATGGGGCAATGGGACGTCTCATTTTGGCAGGTGCCGAAATCAGAAGAGTCCGTGGGGGGCACGGACTCTTGCAAAGGGGCTTACATGAAGGGCTTATGCAGGTTCGACCTGGAGGGCGACTCGTTCGCGGCATGGGCATTCGTCCATGTAGCGGTGTGCTTCGACAAACTGGGCAAACGGGAAGACCCGAGTCTTGAGCGGCAGCAACACGCGGTCGGCGGTCATCTGGTTGATGTCGCGCAAAGCGCGTTTCAGTGCGACCTGGTCCTGGATGATGCCCAGTTCAGGCTTGCCGGTGAAGTTGCCGATGCAGTGCACAAAGAACTGGATGTTCTTCTGGAACGCTGCGCAGGCCGGGAATGGCGTCTGGTTGCCACCTTGCAGGCCATACAGCACCAGGCTGCCGCGAGGTGCAAGCACATCGCCAAGCAACGACATCTGTGGACCGCCGAGACCGTCAAACACAACGTCCACGCCACGGTTGTCGGTAATCTTGTTGATCTGCATCAGCAGATCCTGCTCTTCGGTGACGATGACTTTCTCGGCACCCAGGGACAACAGGTACTCACGCTCTTCCGCCGTCTTGGTCGCTGCAATGACCCGGATACCCAGAGCCTTGCCCAGTTGTACAAAGGACGGACCGGCACAGTGACTGGCGTCAGTCACCAGAGCGAACTGCCCGGGTTTGACCCGTGCCAGATCGACATAAGCGAAGTAAGCGATCAGCAGCGGCGTGTAATGCACGCTGGCTTCGATCGGGCTGAGTACGTCCGGGTAACGGGTGAGTGCCGAGCGCGGCAGAACGATCTGCTCGCCGTAGACCGGATAATCGTTGGGGCTTTCAGCCGGGAAGCTGGCGACCTTGTCGCCAACTGCCAGATCATCGACGCCCTCGCCAACCGCCGTCACGACGCCGGACATTTCATGGCCAAGACCTGAAGGCAGGCGAGCATGGGACGAGGCCAGGTTCTGGCGCCAGAGAATGTCGTACCAGCTGATGCCAATCGCCTCGACGCGCACCTGCACTTCGCCCGGCGCAGGGAGAGCGGCCGCATGCTCTTCGCATTTGAGCACCTCGGCTGGACCAAACTTGTGAAAACGGATCGTGCGGGACATCGCAAACCTCGTCAAAGAAACCTCTAATGCCCTGAACTCTATCTGGGCTTTCTACCCAAGACTATCAGTGGCTATTAATAGTCGACATGCCTGTCATTGATTCCGCAGCGCCGGCGACATCGTCAAATGCCGTAAAAACCGAAGCAGCCTTTTCATGAAAACTGAATTACTCGGTGCAGAGTAGCAGCCTTTCCCCGTAATATTCATGCCGGCCATTGTTCTCATATGGCCGCTCTCGTCAAGCTTGATGACTCTGCCAGGACTCCAGATGAATCGTAATGACCTGCGTCGTGTCGACCTGAACCTGTTAATCGTTTTCGAAACATTGATGCACGAACGCAGTGTGACCCGCGCTGCGGAGAAACTGTTCCTCGGCCAGCCGGCCATCAGTGCGGCTCTCTCGCGCCTGCGTGGGCTGTTCGATGATCCGTTGTTCGTGCGTACCGGCCGCAGCATGGAGCCGTCCGCCCGGGCGGTGGAGATCTTCGCCCTGCTCTCGCCTGCACTGGATTCGATTTCCACCGCGGTCAGTCGTGCGGCGGAATTCGACCCGGCCACCAGCAACGCTGTGTTTCGCATCGGTCTGTCGGACGATGTCGAGTTCGCCCTGCTGCCGATGCTGCTCAAGCGCCTGCGCGCCGAATCACCGGGGATCGTGCTGGTGGTGCGTCGGGCCAACTACATCCTGATGCCGAGCCTGCTGGCTTCTGGCGAAATTTCCATCGGCGTCAGCTACACCGCCGACCTGCCGGCCAACGCCAAGCGCAAAGTACTGCGCCGCAGCATGCCAAAGCTATTACGGGCCGACACGGTGCCGGGGCCGTTGAGCCTGGATGATTTCTGCGCACGGCCTCATGCGCTGGTGTCGTTCGCCGGTGACCTGAGCGGCTTTATAGATGAAGAGCTGGAAAAGCTCGGACGCAAACGACATGTGGTGCTCGCAGTGCCACAGTTCAACGGACTCAGCACACTCATCAGCGGGACCGATATTGTCGCGACTGTGCCGGACTACACAGCTGAAGCGTTGACGGCGGCCGGTGGTGTGCGGGCTGAAGACCCGCCGTTGCCGGTGCGCAGTTTTGAATTGCACATGACCTGGCGCGGGTCGCAGGATAATGATCCGGGCGAGCGTTGGTTAAGGTCGCGGATTCAAATGTTCTTTGGGGATCCGGATAGTTTGACCTGATCCTGATTATGTGTGAGGGCTTCTGGTCCCATCGCGAGCAACCTCGCGATGGGAGCGACTCGATCTACCGCCTTATCTTTGCATTCCCCGCAACACAGAATTGTCATCAATCTATTGATCGCCGCCTAACGAAAGGTGCACGCTAGAGAGCTTGGCTGGGGCTTATATCATTCCGAATGATAGTTACCTTTGCCTCATTCGATTCGTGCGATACATCCTCGCCGAGCATCATCCGTCCATTCTCAATACATTGGCGGATGCATCCATGGAACAATCACTCAAACATTTACGCTTCCCGTTGGCCCTGTTGGCCGTACTGGTGATGAGCGCCTGCGGCAAGACTCCGGACACGGCCGCCACTATGCCCGCAGCCAAGGTCAGCGTGGCCAAGGTGCTGGAACAACCGGTTAACGAGTGGGACGAATTCACTGGGCGCCTCGAAGCGCCGGAAACCGTAGAAATTCGTCCACGGGTCTCTGGCCAGATCGATGAAGTGGCCTTCACTGAAGGCGCTTTGGTCAAGAAAGGCGACCTGTTGTTCCAGATCGACCCGCGTCCATTCCAGGCCGAGGTCCGCCGCCTCGAAGCCCTGGTTGCCCAGTCCCGCGCCAACGCCACCCGCAGCGAAAACGAGTCCCAGCGCGGCGAACGTCTGCGCACCAGCAACGCAATCTCCGCCGAGCTGGCCGATTCGCGCACCAGCGCTGCTCAAGAAGCCCGCGCCGCCGTCGGTGCCCTTCAGGCACAACTGGACCTGGCCAAACTGAACCTGAGCTTCACCCGTGTCACCGCGCCGATCAGTGGTCGCGCCAGCCGCGCGGAAATCACCGCCGGCAACCTGGTGACCGCCGATACCACCGCGCTGACCAGTGTGGTGTCCACCGACAAGGTCTACGCCTACTTCGACGCCGACGAGCGTGTGTTCCTCAAATACACCCAGCTCGCTCGCCAGGGCAAACGCGGTGCGACCACGCCGGTTTACCTCGGTCTCTCCAACGAAGACGGTAACCCGCACCAGGGCGTGATGAACTTCGTCGACAACCAGGTCAACCCGAAAACCGGCACCATCCGCGGTCGTGCCGTGTTCGATAACAGCGACGGCGCCTACACCCCTGGCCTGTATGCCCGTCTGAAACTGGTCGGTAGCGGCACCTATTCCGCCGTGCTGATCAACGACGAAGCGGTCGGTACCGATCTGGGTAAAAAGTTCGTGCTGGTGATGGATACCGACAACAAGACGGTGTATCGCTCGGTCGAACTGGGTCCGAAGATTGAAGGTTTGCGCATCGTGCGCAGCGGCCTGAACAAGGACGACACCGTCATCGTCAAGGGGCTGCAACGGGTTCGCCCTGGCTCGCCGGTCACCCCTGAAGTGATCCCGATGGCCAGCGAACAAACCCTCGCCGCTCTGGCTCAACAACGACAAGCGCTGGAAGCCAGCAACCTGCCCCAAGTCGCCCCTGCCAAGGTCGCGCCGGGTTCGGTTGTGAAACTCGCTGCTGCGACTCCACGTGGTTAAGGGATCTCTACGATGAATTTTTCCCAATTCTTCATTTCACGGCCGATCTTTGCAGCGGTACTTTCGCTGCTGATCCTGATCGCTGGCGCCATCTCGCTGTTCCAATTGCCGATCAGCGAATACCCGGAAGTGGTTCCGCCGACCGTTGTGGTCCGCGCCAACTTCCCGGGTGCCAACCCAAAAGTCATTGGTGAAACCGTGGCTGCTCCGTTGGAGCAAGCCATCACCGGCGTCGAGAACATGCTGTACATGTCCTCGCAATCCACCGCTGACGGCAAGATCACCCTGACTATCACCTTTGCGCTGGGCACTGACCTGGACAACGCACAGGTACAGGTGCAGAACCGTGTGACCCGGACCGAGCCGAAACTTCCCGAGGAAGTGACGCGCATCGGTATCACCGTGGACAAGGCTTCCCCCGACCTGACCATGGTTGTGCACTTGACCTCGCCGGACAAACGCTACGACATGCTCTACCTGTCCAACTACGCCTTGCTCAACATCAAGGATGAGCTGGCGCGTCTGGGCGGTGTCGGTGATGTGCAGCTGTTTGGCATGGGCGATTACTCGCTGCGTGTCTGGCTCGATCCGAACAAGACCGCTTCGCGTAACCTGACCGCCACCGATGTCGTGACCGCGATTCGTGAACAGAACCGTCAGGTGGCCGCCGGTGCCTTGGGTGCGCCACCCGCGCCGAATGCCACTGCTTTCCAGCTGTCCGTCAACACGCAAGGTCGTCTGGTTTCTGAAGAAGAGTTCGAGAACATCATCGTCCGCTCCGGCGAGAACGGTGAAATCACTCGCCTCAAAGACATCGCTCGCATTGAGTTGGGTTCCAGCCAATACGCTTTGCGTTCGCTGCTGAACAACCAGCCGGCAGTGGCGATCCCGATCTTCCAGCGCCCTGGCTCCAATGCGATCGAAATCTCCAACGAAGTGCGCGACAAGATGGCGGAGCTGAAAAAGAGCTTCCCGGAAGGCATGGATTTCAGCATCGTCTATGACCCGACGATCTTCGTGCGCGGCTCCATCGAGGCGGTGGTTCACACTCTCTTCGAAGCACTGATCCTCGTTGTCCTGGTGGTGATCCTGTTCCTGCAAACCTGGCGCGCCTCGATCATCCCGTTGGTGGCGGTGCCGGTTTCGCTGATTGGTACGTTTGCCGTGATGCACCTGTTCGGCTTCTCGCTGAACGCCCTGTCACTGTTCGGTCTGGTATTGGCCATCGGTATTGTGGTGGACGACGCCATCGTGGTGGTGGAGAACGTCGAGCGAAACATCGGACTGGGACTGACTCCGGTCGAAGCGACCAAGCGGGCCATGCGTGAAGTGACCGGTCCGATCATCGCGACGGCGCTGGTGCTGTGTGCGGTGTTTATCCCGGCGGCCTTCATCTCCGGGTTGACCGGACAGTTCTATAAGCAATTCGCCCTGACCATTGCGATCTCGACCGTTATCTCGGCGTTCAACTCGCTGACCCTGTCACCCGCACTGGCTGCGGTGTTGCTCAAAAGTCACGACGCACCGAAAGACCGTTTCTCCAAGGTCCTCGACAAGATCTTCGGTGGCTGGTTGTTCCGTCCGTTCAACCGCTTCTTCGACAAGGCCAGCCACGGTTATGTCGGCACGGTAGGCCGGGTTATCCGCAGCAGCGGTATCGCCCTGCTGCTGTACGCAGGCCTGATGGTGCTGACATTCTTCGGTTTCTCCAGCACCCCGACCGGTTTCGTACCCGGCCAGGACAAGCAATACCTGGTGGCCTTCGCGCAACTGCCGGATGCCTCGAGCCTGGACCGTACCGAAGACGTGATCAAACGCATGTCCGACCTGGCCCTGAAACAGCCTGGCGTCGAAAGTGCGGTGGCCTTCCCGGGCCTGTCGATCAACGGTTTCACCAACAGCCCTAACGCCGGCATCGTGTTCGTCACCCTGAAACCGTTCGACGAGCGCAAAGACCCGAGCATGTCCGCCGGTGCGATTGCCGGTGCATTGAACGGACAGTTCGCCGGGATTCAGGAAGCCTACATGGCGATCTTCCCGCCGCCGCCGGTACAAGGCCTGGGCACCATTGGCGGTTTCCGCCTGCAGATCGAAGACCGGGGCAACCTGGGTTACGACGAGCTGTACAAAGAAACCATGAACATCATCAACAAAAGCCACAACGTGCCGGAACTGGCCGCCCTGTTCACCAGCTACACCGTGAACGTGCCGCAAGTCGATGCAGCTATCGACCGCGAAAAAGCCAAGACCCACGGCGTGGCCGTCAGCGACATCTTCGACACCCTGCAGATCTATCTGGGTTCGCTGTATGCCAACGACTTCAACCGCTTCGGTCGCACCTACCAGGTCAACGTTCAGGCTGAACAGCAGTTCCGTCTCGAACCGGACCAGATCGGTCAGCTGAAAGTGCGTAACAACAAAGGCGAGATGATCCCGCTGGCGACCTTCATCAAGGTCAGCGACACCTCGGGCCCGGACCGCGTGATGCACTACAACGGCTTCATCACTGCTGAAATCAACGGTGCAGCAGCCCCCGGCTACAGCTCCGGCCAGGCCGAAAAAGCCATCGAGAAACTGCTCAAGGAAGAACTTCCGAACGGCATGACCTACGAGTGGACCGACCTGACCTACCAGCAGATTCTGTCCGGTAACACCGCACTGTTCGTGTTCCCGCTCTGCGTACTGCTGGCGTTCCTGGTACTCGCGGCTCAATACGAAAGCTGGAGTCTGCCACTGGCGGTGATCCTGATCGTACCGATGACCCTGCTGTCGGCCATCACCGGTGTGATTGCTTCGGGAGGCGACAACAACATCTTCACTCAGATCGGCTTGATCGTACTGGTGGGACTTGCCTGTAAGAACGCGATTCTGATCGTCGAGTTTGCCAAGGATAAACAGCAGGACGAAGGCCTCAGCCCACTCGCCGCGGTACTGGAAGCTTGCCGCCTGCGTCTGCGTCCGATCCTGATGACTTCCTTCGCGTTCATCATGGGTGTTGTGCCTCTGGTCTTCTCCAGCGGTGCCGGTGCCGAAATGCGTCATGCCATGGGTGTGGCGGTGTTCTCCGGGATGCTCGGGGTGACCTTCTTCGGTCTGTTGCTGACGCCAGTGTTCTACGTATTGATTCGTAACTTTGTGGAGCGCGGTGAAAAGCGCAAAGCGGCCAAGGCCCTGAAACTGGAGGCACAACAATGAGCCTGAAAGCCTTCCTGCCGAGCCTGTTGGTGCTGGCCCTGAGTGCCTGTGCCGTCGGCCCGGACTACAAGACCCCAGCCACTGAGCCGGCCAACATCACCACCGCCACCGATGGCAGCGCCGGCCAGAAAAACTTCGACCGCTCGCGTTTCGAAGGCATCTGGTGGCAGCAGTTCGAAGATCCGACCCTCAACCAGTTGGTGACTCAATCGCTGAAAGGCAACCGTGATTTACGCGTCGCCTTCGCTCGCTGGAAAGCCGCCCGGGCAATTCGCGATGACGTCAGCAATGACGCCATGCCGACCATCACCAGCCGGGTCAGCAGTGACCTGGCCAAGGGTCAGATTCCGGGCCAGACCACCAAGCGGGTCAATAGCGAACGCTACGACCTGGGCCTGGACATGGCGTGGGAGATCGACCTGTTTGGGCGTATCCAGCGCAATCTGGAATCCGCCGACGCCGAACAGCAAGCGCTCGAAGCCGATCTGTACCAACTGCAAGTCTCGATGATTGCTGAACTGGTGGATGCCTACGGTCAACTGCGCGGCGCGCAGTTGCGGGAAAAGATCGCCCTGGCCAACCTGAACAACCAGCAGGAATCGAGTAAGATCACCGTCAGCCTGCGTGATGCCGGCGTCGGTGATCAGCTCGATGTGGTTCGCGCCGATGCGCGCCTGGCGTCCGTCGAAGCCAGCGTGCCGCAATTGCAGGCCGAACAGGTTCGGCAGAAAAACCGCATCGCCACCCTGTTGGGTGAGCGGCCGGATAAGCTGACCGTCGACCTGAGTCCAAAAGACTTGCCGGCGATCGCCAAGGCCCTGCCGATCGGTGATCCGGGCGAACTGCTGCAACGTCGCCCGGACATTCTCAGCGCCGAGCGCAAACTCGCCTCCGCCACCGCCCGTATCGGCGTGGCCAAGGCGGATTTGTTCCCACGGGTCAGCCTCAGCGGTTTCCTTGGCTTCACCGCCGGGCGCGGTTCGCAAATCGGTTCCTCGGCGGCCAACGCCTGGGCACTGGGTCCAAGCATTACCTGGGCGGCGTTCGACCTTGGCAGCGTGCGCGCCCGTCTACGTGGTGCCGATGCTGATGCCGAAGGCGCCCTGGCGACCTACGAGCAGCAAGTACTGTTGGCGTTGGAAGAATCGGAAAACGCCTTTAGCGACTACGGCAAACGTCAACAACGCTTGATCTCGCTGATCCGTCAGAGCGAATCCAGCCGCGCCGCGGCTGACCTGGCCGAAATTCGCTACCGCGAAGGCACTGCGGACTTCCTCGTCCTGCTCGACGCTCAGCGTGAGCGCCTGGCGGCTGAAGACACTCAGGCCCAGGCCGAAGTCGATCTGTATCGCGGCATTGTCGCGATTTACAAAGCCCTGGGCGGTGGCTGGCAACCAGAGACGGTCGCTAGCAAGTAAAGTTTTAACGAGCTCCTTTGGTTGGCCGCAACCAACCAATTCCTTTGCCCTGCGCCTCATTCGGTCGCGGGGCTTTTTTGGCCTGGTTTTTACTCTGTTCGGACTCAAGGACTGTGACGGTGGCGGTTGTCCCGGCACGCAATCGGTTTTTGGCCGCGTAATCGGCGTCGATCTGTATCCTCACCGGCACCCGTTGCGCCAGTTTGACCCAGGTGTAACTGGGGTTGATGTTGGCCAGCAGGCGACCGCCGGGCAGGTTCTCCCGGTCGGAAATGGCGAAGGCAATGCTTTGCACAGTACCGCCGAAGGTTTCGCCGCTCATCAATTCGATCCTGACCCGGTCGCCCTCCTCGATTCGCGGCAGCTTGGTTTCTTCAAAGTAGCCGCTGACATAAAACGAGTCGCTGTCCACCAGCGCCAACAGCGCGCCACCGGCCGCGGCATAGTCACCCTGACGGGTCAGCAGGTTGGTGACGTAACCCGTCACGGGCGCTTCGACCCGCGTGCGCTGCAAGTCCAGTTCGGCCTGGGTCAACGCAGCGATGGCCAGTTGCACGTTGGCTTGGGCCAAACCGAGGTTGGCCTGGTTGCGCAGCAACTCGGCCTGCGCCACCGCCACTTCCGTGCTGGATTTTTCCCATTCTTCGCCAGAAATTGCGAACCGCTGCTTGAGCGTGCGCCGTCGGCGCTCTTCACTCTGACGCTGGCGGAGCAACGCTTCACTGGCAACAATCGTTGCCTCGGACTGGCCAAGGGTGGCTTTCGCCACTTCCACCGAACGCTTGGCATGCTCAACCGCCAGGACATAGCGTGCCGGGTCGATCTCCAGCAGCAGCTGGCCTTTCTCCACATGCTGGTTGTCCTGCACGCCCAGGCCAACGATGCGCCCCGAGACATCGGCGGACAAGGTCACCACATCGGCACGCACCCGTGCATCCCGGGTCCAGGGGGCGCGGGTGTAATGTTCCCAGGCAAACCAGCCGAGAACAAAGGCCAGCAACACCACCGCCACCGTCGCAAGTCGGGCAAGGATCTTCTTCAAAGCATCAAGCTCCCATCACCAGAATCAGCGTTGCGCAAACGCAGGCGTACAACGCGCCTTCGAACAAGGCCTCATGCCAGACGAACCGCAGCACGCCAAGGCGGCGCAAGACCCAGTCCAGCAGCAGGTAAATCGGCAGGGCCAGCAGTAACGCCTGAGCAATCGGCGGCAAGTAGACGCCACCTAATTCAAAATCAATGGGCAAGGGCCTGCACTCCTTCCGTTTCTGCGGGTTGAAAGTGTTTGCGATGTCGCTCCAGAAACGACACCACGATCAACAACGCCACGCGCATCCGGAATACCGACCACAGGTGTTCATGAACGTCTAAATGCAAGTCGTCCATTTCATCGCCCAAGACACGCAGGTTTCCGAGCAACTGCTCAAGGTCAATCCCGGGCCGCCCGGCGATCAATCGTCCTGTCTCACGGACGGCAGCCAGCAAACGGTTTTGCTGTTCAGTACTGAGCAACGTGTTGCTTTGCCCCTGTTGCCTGAGTTGGTTCAACGCCACACCCAGTGCCATGCACCCAAGGCTGACTTCGAACAGCTCGCTGGATTGCTTGTCGTTGGTAGCCGGCAATAATCCCAACATCATGGTCAGGCGATCGACCATGCGGCTTTCAAACGCAAATTGCTCCTCATCGGTGGCCGGCGTCTTCAGCAAAGCGTAGACCTGCTCACAGTTCTCATTGAACAGCCGGCGTATCCGCAAAACGGGCCTGAACGGGAAGATCAAGGCGTAGACACTGAGCGCCAGCGCGGCGGCGCAGATATAGGAACCGGCAAACTCGAACCACTGAATGGCACTGTTTTGGCCGATTTCCGTGTTTTGCGGGCCCAACAACAGCATTGTCGTTAGTCCAAGACCAATGCCTGTGCCCGTGGTTGGCGGACTGGACAACCCCACCGCGACGGCATATAGCAATGGTGTTAACAACAAGGCGAGTAACTCGAAGTCACTGATCTTCGGAATCAGCAGGAACAGATACAGCGCCGATACCACCAAAGCCAGACCCAGCCCCCTGGCAAAACTTTGGCTGGCCAGCAACGGCCGGGGAAAAGTCGCCATCAGCGAACAGAGAATTCCCGCCACGATCATCCCGCCACGAGCCCCGTCCCAAGCGGTTTCGATCCAGATCAGGCCGGCCACCACCAATGCGGTAAATGCGCGGATCGCGTTCATTGCCGCCAACGTGAAGTCCAGATGAAGTGGATTGTCCTGGCCGCGGAACACGCAACTGGCTTCACGTCCTTCCTGGATCGCGTCACTCAGTTCCAGAGTCTGCCCCAGTTGCTCCAGCATCCGTGCCTGCTCCCAGCGCAGTGCCCAGGCCAGTGAGCGCAGCGTGGCAGGCATCGTCTCGGTGAGTTGTTCGGCCTTGTAGGCCTGGTCATCGAAGCGCTGTTGCAGCGCGGCGAAATGGTGCCGTGCTTCGGTCGACAGTGAGCGCCCTTGCAGGGCCAAATCATCGAGAAACACCAGTTCTTCGGCCCGCAAACGCTGTATCTCTTCGGGCAAATCACCTTTCCAGCGCTCGGCCAGCAGCTGCCGCTGGTGGCGTAGCGCCGTCAGCCGCGAGGTCAGCAACACAAGCTGATTGCCCAGCAGTTGCACCAGGCCATTGGCGCTGCGCAACCGTGGCGCATCGAAATACAAATGCCGCCGTACGCCTTCCAGGGCGCTGATCGCGCCGAGTAGTTGCATCTGCCGCCGATGGAAATCGGCCTCGCTTTCCTCGGTTCGGATGACGGCTGCAGCGTGGGTCGCGAGCAGCTTGATGACCTGATCGATCTTGGCGAAGTAATCCCGGGCCACAGCCTCCGGACGTGCGGTAAGCAGGCTGACCACGCACACACAAGCCACCGCCAATAGCGTCTCGGTCACGCGGGTGACCGCGAGAAGGAACGTGCCGTCCTGATCGGGCACCGCCAGCAGTGCCACGACCACCGCCGTGTACCCGCTCAGAACAAACGCCTGGGAACTGGTGTAGCGCAACAAGGTGCCGCCGGCGGTACACAGCGCCAGCCACAAGGCCAGGGTGAGGATGAAAGGCAGGGGCGCCTGGGGAAAGATCGCCATGATCAACACCGCCACGACCGCCCCGAGCGTGGTGCCGATGACCTGGCCGAAACTTCGGGCCAGGGCCATGCCGCCCAATGGCTGGCTGACGATGACCACCGCCATGATCGACCACTTGGGTTGCTCAAGGTCGAACAGGAACGCCAGATACAACGTCAGCAGCCCGGCCGCGATGGTCCGCAGGGCGAATAACGCCACTCCGGGTCCGGGGTTGAGTATCGCTTTGAAGTACTGCAGCAGCGGTTGCATGGGAGCGCTCATCGAGTCATCTCCAGCAAGCGTAGTCACTGCTACGGCGCCTGATGGGTTTCGATGTCGACGCAACCTGTAGGCAAAATCATTGAAAGGCCAGACTGCCTCGAATTGACTGACTAACGAATAGAACTGAGTCCGGGTTTGACTCAAAGCCCCGCCTGACCGAAGCTGGCAACTTTGCAACAGCTTGCCAGCTCCCGGATTCCTGCATGCCCCAGTCCCGCCGTTTCCTGCTCATCAGCCTCTGCGTCCTGTTTGTCATCGGCGTTGCCTGGTTTTTCCTGCGCAGTTCAACCCCCGCCGTGCCGGAGGCGATCAAGCGTGGCTACAGCGAGGCGCTGAACCAGGCTCGCGCAGGCCAACCGGGCGCAGCGCGGGTCCTCTACCAGCAACTGGGGCGCTCTGATATATCGGCCAAACGCCGCGTCTGGTTGCATGCCGAACTGCCTAACTACCCCAGCTCCGTGGCCCTGAAACTGGCGGATGCGGACTTGCAGCATGAATCGCCGGACGTGCGCATCGCGGCGATCAAAAGCATCAGCGGTCTGGTGCCCAGCGGTCAGCGCAGTCTGCTGCTGGGCCCGCTGCTCGATGACAGCGAACAGCGCGTGCGCTATGTCGCCGTGAACGCGCTGCTGGGGCTATCGCCGGACGATCTCGGTTTGTACTTCGGGCCGCTGGAGCAAGCCATCGATGCCTGGGAACAGGACCTGAAGAGTCAGCCGGAAAGCGCCGACAACCAATATCAATTGGCTCGGCTGCATCTGCACAATGCCGAATTGAAAGAGGCGCAGCAGGCACTGGAGAACACCTTGCGTCTTGCGCCCGGCAACCTGCCCGCGCTGGTGATGCAAATCGACGTGCTGGATCGCCTGGGCCAAAACGATGCTGCCCGGCAACTGTTGGCCAAGCAGCTAAAGGCTCAGCCCGACTCGGCCTACCTGCAACATGCCCTGGGACTTTGGCTGTTGCATCACGGGCAAAGTGAGTTCGCCCTGCTCGGCCTTTCCAAAGCCGTGGAGTTGGATCCGGACAACAAGGATTACCGCTACGACCTGGCCACCACACTTCACGATGAACAGGAGCTGGAAGCGGCGCAGAAACAGTTGCAGGAGATTGTCCAGCGGCACCCGGCCGACCGGAAAGCCCGGGTATTGTTGATCAACTACTGGAAAGAAAGCGGCCAGCTGCAGAACGTGCAGATTCTGTTGGCGCAACTCGAACAACTCAATCCCGACGACCCCGCCTTGCAGCAAGGGCTTTAACACCAGCAAAAATTTCGTTGAACTCGTCGTCTCGGCCAAGGGTCAAGAGAACAGGTAGTCCATTCAGGTACTTACAGCCTGCTGCCTCGTTCCCCCTAGTCATGAGAGGGCATTTTTTGTCTACATCAAACGAGTTGATCAGTGCAAAAGCCGCCACCGGCATTGAAGGTCTGGATGACATCCTGGCCGGCGGTTTGTCCCGCGGGCATGTGTTTTTACTGGAGGGTGAGCCCGGAACCGGCAAAACCACCGTCGCTTTGCATTTCCTGTTGGCCGGCGCTCGTGCCGGCGAGCGCTCGTTGTACATCACGTTGTCGGAAACCGAGCGGGAGCTGCGACAGGGTGCGTTGTCCCACGGTTGGGAGCTGGGTGAGAACATCCACATCTTCGAGCTGACGCCCCCGGAAAGCCTGCTCAATGCCGAGCATCAGCAGAGCTTGTTGTATTCCTCGGACCTGGAACTGGGCGAAGCCACCAAGCAGATTTTCGAAGTGGTCGAACGGGTCAAGCCGACCCGCGTGGTGCTCGACAGTCTTTCCGAGATCCGTCTGCTGGCCCAAAGCTCATTGCGCTACCGTCGCCAGATCCTCGCGATCAAACATTACTTCGTGCGCTATGACGCCACGGTGGTGTTGCTGGACGACCTGACCACCGAATCCCTCGACAAAACCGTGCACAGTGTGGCCCACGGCGTCATTCGCCTTGAGGAACTGACCCCCAACTATGGCGCCGAGCGTCGGCGGATCCGTGTGGTGAAGTACCGTGGACAGAAGTACCGAGGCGGGTTTCACGACTTCACCATCATGGGCGATGGCGTGCATGTGTTTCCGCGTCTGGTGGCCGCCGAGCATCGTGGTCGCTATATCCGCCAGCAGTTGACCAGCGGCATCAAGGCCATGGACGCCTTGCTCGGTGGCGGGATCGAGACCGGTTCCAGCACGTTGATCCTCGGCCCGGCCGGTACCGGCAAATCGCTGATTTCGATGATCTTCGCCGCGGCCGCCGTGGCCCGCGGCGAAAAAGCCGCGCTGTTTATTTTCGATGAAGAGCTCGGGTTGCTGTTCGAGCGCATGAAGAACATCGGCATCGACCTGCAGGCGCTGCAAGACACTGGCAACCTGCTGATCGAGCAAGTGGACGCGGCCGAGTTGTCCCCCGGAGAGTTTTCCTACCGGGTTCGTCGCTGTGTCGATGAGGGCGATATCAAGACCGTGGTGATTGACAGCATCAATGGCTATCAGGCGGCGATGCCAGAGGAAAACGCGCTGGTACTGCACATGCACGAGTTGCTGCTGTACCTCAATCGCCAGGGTGCCGCGACCTTCATGACCGTCGCCCAGCACGGACTGGTCGGTGACATGCAAGCCCCCGTGGACATCACCTATCTGGCCGACACGGTCATTCTGCTGCGCTACTTCGAGGCATTGGGCAAGGTTCGCCGGGCGATCTCGATCATCAAGAAACGCACGGGCAGCCATGAATCGACCATTCGCGAATACCGCATTAGCGCTCAGGGCATGACCATTGGTGAACCGCTGGATGCATTTCAAGGTGTATTGCGCGGCGTCCCGACCTATCTGGGTGCCAGCAACCCCTTGCTTGAGGAACAAAGCCCGTGATTGCCAAGGAAGCAATGTCCGAGCGCGCGATCATTCTCGCGCCGCTGGGTCGTGACAGCCAGATTGCGCTGATGATGCTCAATGAAGCGGGTTACGACGGGGTGATTACTCGGGACCTGGTGGCTTTGTGCAGCGAGCTGGAGCAAGGGGCAGGCTTGCTGCTGATTTCTTCCGAGGCCTTGTTGGGCGGTGATCTTGAACCGCTGCTCGGTCTGATCGAGCAACAACCGGCCTGGTCGGACCTTCCGATTGTATTGATGACCTACCATGGCGGCCCGGAACAAAACCCGGCATCGCGCTACGGCCCACAGTTGGGGAACGTGACCTTTCTTGAGCGCCCTTTTCACCCGGTCACGTTGATCAGCCTGGTGACCACCGCGCTGCGCGGACGTCGACGACAGTACGAAGCCAGGGACCGGCTGATCGATCTGAGTCAAAGCGAACTGCGGTTGCAAAACACCCTCGAAACCCTCGAACAGCAGGTCGAGGAACGCACTGCCCAGCTGCGACACAATGAAGAAGCTCTGCGCCAATCGCAGAAGATGGAAGCGGTCGGCCAGCTCACCGGCGGTATTGCCCACGACTTCAACAACATGCTGACCGGCATCATCGGCAGCCTGGAGCTACTGCGCCGACGTCTGGCCCGTGGGCGCACCGAGGATCTGGACAGTCTTATCGACCTGGGCGTGACCTCAGCCAACCGCGCGGCAGGCCTGACCCACCGTCTGCTGGCGTTCTCCCGGCGTCAGTCGCTGGATTCCAAACCCGTGGAGATGAACACCCTGGTGGTCTCCATGGGCGAGTTGCTTCAGCGCAGCATCAACGAAACCATTCAGCTGGACATGCAGCTAGACGAGCAACTCTGGGTGGCCGAAGCCGATCCCAACCAATTGGAAAGCGCCCTGCTCAATCTGGTGATCAATGCTCGGGATGCGATGCCCGATGGCGGCAAACTGGTGGTGAAAACCAGCAATCAGTATCTGGACATTGGCTTCACCCAGGCCCAGAGCAACCTTCAACCGGGTGATTACGTGGTGCTGAGCGTCACAGACACCGGGTGTGGCATGCCGCAAAGCACCATCAACCGGGCCTTTGACCCGTTCTTTACCACCAAGCCTATCGGTCAAGGCACAGGCCTCGGCCTGTCGATGATTTATGGCTTCAGCAAACAATCGCGCGGCCACGTCGCCATTCACAGTGAAGTGGGCGAAGGCACCACGGTGAGTCTGTTTCTCCCGCGATTCGGCGGCGACGTGCCTCAGGACAGCCCGGTGGACGTCCAGCACGCTCCGTTCGCGCAAAACGGCGAAACGGTACTGATCGTCGAGGACGATCCGGCGGTACGGGTGTTGGTCAGTACGGTGTTGAGTGATCTGGGCTATGCCTTCGTCGAGGCTGGCGATGCCGGCAGCGCGGTGCCGATTCTCGATTCCGGGCAGCGTATCGATCTGTTGATCAGCGACGTTGGATTGCCCGGCATGAATGGCCGGCAACTGGCGGAAATCGGCCGGCAATACCGGCCGGACCTCAAGGTGTTGTTCATCACCGGCTACGCCGAACACGCCGCAGTGCGCGGCGGTTTCCTTGATCCTGGCATGCAGATGATCACCAAGCCGTTCACCTTCGACCTGCTGACGGCGAAGGTGCGGGAGATGATCCGCCAATAATCCGCAAGCCCTGTTTCATTGAGCGTCACCACACGACAGCTAAGCCTAGGCTTCGTTTAGAAGCCTGTCACCTGTCAACTCTGACAGCTATTCGCGGTATGTTTTTCTGGGTTCAATCCCCCCTGAAGTACGCAGCGTGCCTACTCGCAGGCGACTCTGCGCTCGCCTGCCACGGGCAGGTCAACATTCAAGGGATGAACACTCATGAACAAGATAATCGCATTTGCACTGACGGTTGCCCTCGCGGGCTGCCAGGTCCACGAAAAACAAGAACCAGCACCGCCAGTCGAACGGGCCTCCATAGGAACCCTGGAATCGGGGTCCAGCGTAGAAACGTATTCATCCGCAGCAACGGCCAGTGGTGCATCGGTCGCAGCCAACCTGACCAGTCGTTACAACGACACTCGCCAAAATTGTGGCAAGGCTTCGATGCCCGCGTTTCTGTGCGCAGGCATAATGCTGCGCGCAACAGTGCCATCGACCCAGTATTCGAGCTGGAACCCTAGCCCACGCTCACAAACCAGCGGAGGCGTATCTTTTTCATATTTGAGGAAGGACGCCAAGTTCGCCACCATGGTGTACCTGTACAAAAATGGCTTCATATTGGCCCCGGTACTGGCAAGACCCACCGGTACACGGCAGATCGAAGTGTTATGTTCGTTTCCTATAGACGGTGCAACGGACCAACGAGAGGATCCAGGCTGCGGTCTTTACAAACCAAGGCCCGCTCGCAGCAATCGCTGCCAATCACAAGGCATAACTACCGGCGATCAATGGCTGGCCAACTTCAGAACAAACAATGCGCTGTGCAGTTTTGATGTGCGCGATTCGATGAATAATCTGGGTGCCGACTCGTTCTATCAAACCATTCGAGCCCATAACCTGGGTAAATTCATGGCAGGCCGGCATGAGTACATCGAGTTGATCCTTGCCACCTGGCCGCAAAACATCCCACGCGAACTTCCCATCGAAGCGTTTTTCTACGTCTCGGGTGGGCTGCCTGGCGCACAACATGATCAGACAGACTACTTCGCCAAAACCGGTGGAGCGGTGGTTCCGATCATAAAACTTACGATGCCTACCGCAACGACTGATGCTGTATTCACCTACATTGCAGCGGATCAGGTAAAACGTTGAGCCACTGAAAGGGCGCCGGTCAACGAACGGCGTCCTGCATCAGGAAAGCATTTCCTGCATAAGCTCTTGCAGTACATCCAGATCGAACGGCTTGGCCAGGATCGGTGCTTTACGGGTGATCGGGCTGTCCGTCTCGCGGATCTCCTGCGGATAACCGCTGATAAAGATCACCTTGAGTTCCGGTCGCAGCTTTACGGCAGGTTCAGCGATCTGGACACCAGAGATTCCGCCCGGCAGACGGAAGTCGGTGATCATCATGTCCAGGTGCGGTTTGCTCGATAGAATCTCGAAGGCCTGCTCGCCGTTTTCGGCCTGCAATACCCGGTAGCCCTCACCCGAAAGATAGGCCGACAGCACCATCAAAATCGAGGGATCATCTTCGACGATCAATACCACGTCTTGTGCATCTTCACTCATGGGAAGCCTTTGTTCGGTCAATAGCTGCTGATACGACAGTGGGGTCGATCAGAGGTTGCGTTTATCTGGCTGTTTTCCTACAGCGGCAGACAAACGCGAAACAAGGCGCCTTCGCCAATCCGGCTTTCGACGGTAATGGAACCGCCATGGGCGGCCACAATCTGCTCTGAAATAAACAAGCCCAGGCCCAACCCAGCGACAGCATGTTTGGCCGTGACGCGTTCGAACTGCTGGAAAATACGCTTCTGGTTCTCCTCACTGATACCAATCCCTAGATCGCGCACTTCCACCCGAGCCTGACCGCTCTCACTGTACACCTTAACGGTGATCGGACTCTTGGCGCCGTAGCGCAAAGCATTGGTCAGCAGGTTGGAAATCACCTGTTCAATGCGAAATTCGTCCCAGCTGCCCACCACCGGTTGCCCGGCATCCAGGGTGACCGAGGACTCGGCAGCATCGATCTGCGGTGCAAAGTTCTGCAACAAACCGCGAACCAGAGCCGACAGATCGAAGCGCGTCGGCCGGATCGATAACTTGCCGGTGCGAATGCGTGACACATCGAGCATGTCTTCAATCAAGCGAATCAGGCTTTTGATCTGCCGCTCGTCGCGGTCGACCATCGCGTGCATCTTGTCCAGGGTGAACGCCGCGGCGTTATCCCGGGCCAGGTGCATCTTGCGCAACTGGGTTTCGAGGATCAGGCCATTGAGCGGCGTGCGGACTTCGTGGGCAACAATGGACATGAAGTCATCGCGCATGCGCACCGATTGCTCCAGTTCCAGCTGAGTACTCTGTAACTGCTTGAGCAGCGCTTCCTGCTCGCGGCGGCTTTGCTCCAACTCCTCGACCTGCCGTTTCATCGCCTTGCTTTGGCGAAACAGTTCGACGAACACGTTGACCTTGCTCTTGACCGCGTGGATATCCAGCGGCTTGTAGAGGAAATCCACGGCGCCGCTTTCGTAGCCCTTGAACGCGTAGTTCAGCTCACGACCGGCGGCACTGACGAACACGATCGGGATGTTCTTGGTCTTTTCCGTGCCGCGCATCAGCTCGGCCAGCTCGAAACCGTTCATGCCCGGCATCTGCACGTCGAGAATGGCCATGGCGAATTCATGTTGCAGCAACAGCGACAAGGCTTCGTCGGCGGACAAGGCTTTATAGACGATACGGTCTTCGCGCTTGATCAGTGCCTCGAGCGCCAACAGGTTCTCCGGCAGATCGTCGACGATCAGCAATTTGGCTTGGACAGTACTTAGCATGCGATTCGTTCCAACTCGACAAGCAGACGGCCGATGCCGCGTATAGGGAGAATGTGGTCCGGCTGGTGTATATCAAGCGCAGCCTGAGGCATGGTCGCGACCTGGGCTTCGTCCGGATCCTGAACGATGGTCATGCCACCACGACGCTTGACTTGGGCCAAGCCGCGGGCGCCATCACGGTTGGCGCCGGTCAACAACACCGCCGCCAGAGCTGAACCGTAGGCATCGGCAGCCGACTCGAACAGGTAATCAATGGCCGGTCGCGAATAATGCACGCGGGCTTCCAGGCTCAAGGAAAAACTGCGGTCCTGCTCCACCGACAAGTGATAACCCGGTGTCGCGAAATACAGCGTTCCCGCTTCGACCTGCGTCTTGTCGCGGGCTTCCAGTACAGGCATGGAGACTCGCCGTGCGAACACCTCGGCCAAATGGCTTCGACGTTCGTCCGGCAGGTGCAACACCACGATGATCGGCAGCTTGAAGCCTTCTCGCAGTGGGCTGAAGATATTAAACAATGCCTCCACACCGCCGGCCGAGGCGCCAATCACGATGGCCTTTATAGAAGGTAAATCCGCTGCACTGTTCATGATTTACGGTAAATCCGTTCTTGTTTGACCAACGGTTCGAACTGGTTGCCGTAGGCCGAAAAATCCAGGGTTTCCTTACTGCCCAGCACCAAAAACCCTCGATGGCAAAGGGATTCATGGAACAAACCGAACGCACGATCCTGAAGTTTTTTGTTGAAATAAATCAAAACATTACGACACGAAATTAATTGAGTTTCTGAAAAGACACTGTCAGTCGCCAGGCTGTGATCGGCGAAGGTCACGTTCTCACACAGCGTCTTGTCGAAAATGGCGTAACCGTAAGCCGCCGTGTAGTAGTCGGCGAACGAACACTGGCCACCTGCCTGCTGGTAGTTATGAGTGTAGGCGCGGACATTCTCCATGGAGAAAATCCCTTGCTTGGCTTTGTCCAGCGAGCGCGGATTGATGTCGGTGGCGTAGATGATGGTGCGATCGAGCAAGCCTTCTTCGCGCAGCACAATGGCCATCGAATAAACTTCTTCCCCCGTGCTGCAACCGGCAATCCAGATCTTGATCGACGGATAGGTCTTGAGCAGCGGCACCACTTCCTTACGGATCGCCAGGAAGTGCGAAGGATCGCGAAACATCTCGCTGACCGGGATCGTCAGCAATTGCAGCAACTGCATGAATGCGGTCGGATCGTGCAGCACCTTCTCCTGCAACGCCGAAATGGTGGCGCACTCGAACTGACTCAACGCGTGATTGACCCGGCGCTTGATCGAAGCGCCGGAGTAGTCGCGAAAATCATAGCTGTACTTGAGGTAGATCGCCTCGATCAACAAGCGCAATTCGATTTCGCTATTGCGCTCCACTGAAAAGTTACGTTCCACTAAATTCGTTCCATCTTCGGTAACCACACGCGAATCAGCGAGAACAGGCGATCCAGGTCGATGGGCTTGGCCAGGTAATCATTGGAGCCCGCTTGCAGGCAGCGCTCCTGATCGTCCTTCATGGCCTTGGCCGTCACCGCAATGATTGGCAGCTTGCGCCAGCGCGGGTCCTTGCGGATCTCGATGGTGGCTTCGTAGCCATCCATCTCAGGCATCATCACGTCCATTAACACCAGATCGATGTCCTCGACTTCATTCAGTCTTTCAATCGCTTCACGGCCGTTCCGGCCGATGACCACGACTGCACCCTTTTGCTCCAGGGCACTGGTGAGGGCGAAGATGTTGCGTACATCGTCGTCCACCAGCAGCACCTTACGACCCTCGAAAACCTTGTCGCGGCTGCGCGCGGTCTTGAGCATCCTCTGGCGTTCATGGGACAGCCTGGATTCGACTTTGTGCAGAAAGAGTGTGACCTCATCCAGCAAACGCTCTGGCGAGCGCGCCCCCTTGATGATGATCGAACGCGAATACTTGCGCAGGTCGGCCTCTTCGTCCCGGGTCAGGTTGCGCCCGGTGTAGACGATCACCGGCGGGAACGAGCAGATGTCTTCCGTGGACATGCGCTTGAGCAGGTCATTGCCGAGCATGTCCGGCAGTTTCAGGTCGATGATCATGCAATCGAAAATCGTCGTGCGCAGCAGGTCCAGCGCATCTTGTGCCAGGCCCACGGCAGTGATCTCGATGTCATCGTCGCCGATCAGCCGGGCAATGCTGTCGCGCTGCACATCGTCGTCTTCGACCAGCAGGACGCGTTTGACCTTCTGGGTCAGCTTGGCTTCAAGGCGGGCAAACACGTCCTTGAGTTCTTCGCGGGTGGTCGGCTTGACCGCGTAACCAATGGCGCCCATGTGCATCGCGGCTTCGACCCGGTCTTCCACGGAAATCACATGCACCGGAATGTGCCGGGTTTCAGCGTGCTCCTTCAGGCGTTGCAACACAGTCAACCCGGAATGATCCGGTAGACGCATGTCCAGCAGAATGGCGTCCGGGATGAATTCCTTGGCCAGGTCATAACCCTCGTCCGCGCCGTGCGCCACCAGGCACTGATACCCCAGCTCATGCGCCAGGTCATAAAGAATATTGGCAAAATTCGGCTCGTCTTCCACCACCAGAATGCAACGAGTGGCGAATGGCGCTTTGGTGCGATCGTCGTCGAAACGCGGGATATCGACTTCGGCAATCAACGGCACCAGCGCAGCGGTAGACACTCTCGGCGCAATGGCAACCGGCGTGGCTCTCATCGGCTCGACAGGCTCCTCGCCCGGTTCAACGTATTGCTGCGGCAAAACCAGCGTGAACACACTGCCCTGCCCCGGCTCGCTGGTGACACTGATGGAACCGCCGAGCAAGGCCGCCAGGTCACGGGAAATCGACAAGCCCAGGCCAGTACCGCCATAACGGCGATTGGTGGTGCCATCGGCCTGGCGGAAGGCTTCGAAAATGCTTTCCTGCTGATCCGCGGCAATGCCAATCCCCGAATCGCGAATGATAAAGGCGATACCGTCGCCGGGATGATTGGCGACTGTCAGGCTGACCTCGCCTCTTTCGGTGAATTTCACCGCGTTGGACAGCAGGTTCTTGATGACCTGCTCCAGACGTTGGCGGTCGGTGAAGATCATCATCGGCGCCCGGGCCTGCACTTCGACCTGGAAATTCAGTTTCTTGTCGGTCGCCAGGGGTTGGAACAACCCGCGCAAGCCATCCACCAGACGCGCGACACTGGTGTTCTCCGGTCGTATCTCAAGCTTGCCGGCCTCGACCTTGGAAATGTCGAGAATGTCGTTGATCAAGTTAAGCAAATCATTGCCGGCGGAGTAGATCGACTCGGCGAACTTGACCTGCTCGGCGCTGAGGTTTTCCTGGGGGTTTTCCGCTAGCAACTTGGCCAGGATCAATGAGCTGTTCAGCGGCGTGCGCAACTCGTGGGACATGTTGGCGAGGAATTCAGATTTGTACTTGCTCGAGCGCTGCAACTCTTCGGCGCGTTCTTGGAGCTGGGTCTGGGCCTGATTGAGCTGGGTGTTCTTCAAGTCCATCGCGTCTCGCTGCTCGGCGAGCTGCTCATTGGTTTGTTCAAGCTCAACCTGCTGGGTCTCCAGATGCGCCTGAGATTCCTTGAGAATCCGCGACTGCTCTTCCAACTCTTCGTTGGCGGTCTTGAGCTCTTCCTGCTGGACTTGCAGTTCTTCATTGAGCTGCTGGGTTTCGGCCAGCACTTCCTGCAAGCGCTGGCGATAGCGAGCGGCCTCGATGGACGTGCCGATGTTGCCGGCAATGAGTTCGAGCAATTCGACATCGCGGTCCGTCAGCGGGCGCAGGAAGCCCAGTTCGATCACACCGTTGACCCGATCGTCGTCACTGGTCGGCACCACCAACACGCTATGGGGCAGACCTTCGCCCAGACCGGAGCTGACCTTGAAGTAATCGCTCGGTACGTCCTCAAGACGAATCAAGCGAGCCTGATTCGCTACCTGGCCGACAATGCCTTCATCGCTGTAAATCTGCTGTTCGCGCGCTTCCTGCTCGCGAGAGAAACCGTAAGAGGCAATGCGTTTGAGACCACCGTGGTCTTCGCGGACATAAATGGCTGCTACGACGGTGCCGAGGTACTGCGCGCAAAACTGCAGAATGTTGCGCCCCAGCAGATTCAGCGACAGTTGCCCCAGTACTTGCTCGGCCAGTTCGGTCTGGCCATTGCGCAGCCAGGCTTGCTGCTCCAGGCGATGAGCACTGGCTTGTTGTGCGGCGAGGTTGGCGCTGTAACTTTGTGAAAGGTTGAGCAAGTCCCGACGGCCAATGTAGGCCAGCAAGGCGCTGATCCCGGCGATGAACAACAGATAAAGGCTGATACTCCAGATCGTGGTGCGGCGCACTTCCTCGTTGCGCGTGGTGCGCAACTGTTGCTCCATGTCGATCACGTCTTCGAATTGCTTGCGGATCTCATCGGTCAGCCGCTTGCCGCGCCCGGCCTTTACCGCGCTGCGGTAATCGCCGCTGGATCGCTGCAATTCAATTATTGCCTGCGCGTAAGTGGCCCATTCATTCTGCAAGGCCTGGAGCCGGTGCAGACGGTCGGTCTGCACCGGGTTGTCCGCGGTCAGTTCGAGCAAGGTATTGAGGGCGACAGCGATTCGCGGCTTGGCCATTTCGTACGGTTCAAGGAAGTGCTCGTCGCCAGTGAGCAGGAAGCCGCGCATACCGGTTTCCAGATCGACGGTCAGCTTGATCGATTCATTGGCGTTATTGATCACCCGGTCGGTGTGCTCAACCCACTGGATCATCGACAGCAGATAAGTAATCAGCGAAACAAAGAACACTGCACTGAGCACGCCGACACCCAACGGCAGGCTGACGTTGCGGCTCAGGAGTTTACGGAATCGTTGCTCATCAACCGAAGACGCGGATGTCATGGGGGAAACCTTGTCGAGCTGTTGAAAACCAAGGAGTTTGCCCCAAAAGCGGCGGAGTGATCCAATTTTCTGACGCGTTTTCGCGCAAAATCCTACATTCCACTGCTCCACCGCAAAGGAGCGGTTATCCTTGCCAGCACTTGTGCGGCTATTCTTTTTCCTACCGCGTGGGAACTTGTCAGGTTCCGCCACTTATTCAAGCAAGAGCCCGGCGATTTCGATCGACCGCCAATCGCGAATCCAATCTCTGAGACCCCCACTATGTCCGCCACCGCGTCCATCATCCTTGTAGTCGAAGACGACGCCATCGTGCGCATGCTGATTGTCGATGTACTGGAGGAACTCGAGTTCAAGGTGCTCGAGGCCGATGGCAGCGAACAAGCGCTGGAGTTTCTCAACGATGAAGGTCAGTACATCGATTTGATGATGACCGATGTGGGGCTGCCAATCATGGACGGTCGCGAATTGGCCACCCAGGCGCGGATGCTGCGCCCTGAGTTGCCCATTTTGTTTGCTAGCGGCTATGCCGAAAGTATTGATGTGCCCAAAGGTATGCACGTAATTGGTAAACCGTTTTCCATTGATCAGTTGCGCGACAAGGTCAAAGGCATGCTGGCCTGAGACAGTTGACTGGACATCCTGGCCTCACCACTTTTCTGCATAAACCGACGTAAGGCTGCATTTTTTGGCGTTTTTGGGCTCTGACCTGTCAATTTTGACAGTAAAAGAGGCCGCCCGCCTGGCGTTTGATTGGACCGGTGATCCCACTCATAAGGAACCGAGTCCATGCCGAGTCGAACCGAACGCTACGCACGTTGTTTGAAAATCAGCGGATTATTGCTGATGCTCATCGCCGGATATGGTTGCCAGTCAGCTTCTTCCGACAATCCCCAGCACTGCTTTGAACAGAGCGGACAAGCGTTCAGCGAAGTATTGAACTGCTATCGCAAAGCCGAAGCGACGCAACCGCTGCGCTACATCAGTAAAGGACAAGAGCAACAACCCGGCGTCAACATCCGACGCTTCGAGCTGAGGTCACAGTCCTGGGGCCAGCGCGGTCAAGTCGCCCCGGCAGACTGGATTCATGGAGTCGATCTGTACATTCCCGACAACGTCAAGGGGACGCGCGCCGTGCTGGTCGCCAACGACGGCGTCAACAATCCTTTGCCCGGAGAGTCTGCGGGAGCACCCAACAACTTTTCGCAGCAAACACTGCTCAACATTGCCCGGCAAACCGATTTGATCGTCGTGGCTGTCAGCAATGTCCCCAACCAGTATTTGACCTACGGCGGTAACTGGCCACTGGCGTACATCGGCTACTACTTGCAAGGTGTGATCGCCCAACGCAAGACCGAGCCGTTCAAGAAGCTGATGCAAGTCGAAGATCCAATGACCTATCGGAACCTGCCCGGCTACACCGACCGCTTGAAGATCCCGAAATACATCGTCAATGCCAGTGGCGATGACTTCTTCATCCCGGATGCTTCACGCCAGTATCTTGCGGACCTGCCGGGTGACAATACACTTCGGGTCATTCCCAATTCCGCCCACGATGTGCGGGCGTTTGTTGAAGCGAACCTGATTCCTTATATCGAGCGGCGGCAGACCGGCAATACCGCACCGAGGTTAAAGGCACAGGAACAGCGCCTGGACGCCACATCGACCAAGTTGCACCTGACCTTGTCCGAAATACCGATCAGGATGACACAGTGGACAGCCCACAACCCGAAAGCCCGGGACTTCCGGTACAACTGCGGCGTGCGCTACACCGCAGCACAATTGCCGGCCTCAATGGACGTCCAGACAACTCTCCGTGCTCCCAAAGTGGGTTGGGCCGCAGAGTACTTCGAAGGTGAGCACGCGGACGGCGTTGTCGAGACGACGATGGTCAAGGTTCTTCCGGATACGTATCCGAATCAGGCGCCACCCGCCGATGAGGCGTTTTGCAGAACGCTACCCGCTACCCTGGGTCAGTAAATCAAGACACGACAATCTCAACCCTTTTGCTCTGTGGGGTTGTCGTGTTTCCTTGATTGTGCCGAAAGCATCGACGTGCCTGATGAGCTGCATGCGATCGGCAAGCCGTTTTCCATTGATCAGTTGCGGAATAAAGTCAAAACATTATTTAAAACTGAGATAAGTCACCTGACCTCTTGCCAGTTACGGCGAAGAGGTCTTTGCAATCGAACAACAAAGCAGCCAACTAAAGCCTTAATGATTGGCAGGCAAATGCAACACACACTTACATACGCCAGCTTGCCAGCATTCAAACATTCAAAGAGGATGCCGCCAACATATCGCCGAGAAAATAAATGGACTTACCATGACCATTAAAAATACAGACATTACCTTTAAACGACAGTTATCAAGGCCTTCAACTTATGTCCCACCGCAAAATCACAACAGTCAAAAAGACAATATCGAACGCCAGGAATTCCTCAGCAAATTAAAGCGTCGCGCGCAAGACTACAGTCACTCCAAGGAAGTCAGTCTGGAAGGTGCTTCCATCTCCCTGGAGTCTGGCTCATCGTTAGAAGAAGCTCTCCAGCCTGCAAGAGCCATGTTGCGAAAGATGGTCAAAAAAGACTCTTTCAAAAAACTTCTGATGAAACTCCAGCTATCCGAAGATTCACTGTTTGAAATCACCGCTGATGGTCAGGTCAAGGCTCACTACGCAGGCAGAACCCTGAGTTTCGAGAGTGCATTCAAACTGGCTCCGGATCTGGACGATGATCTTGTTGCATTGGTTGAAATGGCGCAATTGACCGGTGGCGTCGTCACCCTTGATGACCAAGTCAGCATGACTCAATGGTTGAGATTCCATCGTTACCTCCTCCCTCGGACGGTCATCGACGCCCAGAACCTGATTGCATTCCTGGAACAGCCACAGCCCGTCAGTCCGCCATTCGGCAACTATTGGGAAATGATAAAGGCCGGGGAAAACAATCCGCTTACTATGTCATCAGCACAGCGCAGTCGGCTTCGAGCACTTATCAAGGAATACATCAAGGGCCGGCCATTATTGGAATATCTGTCAGGCACTATTCTGGGTGGACGATCCACTCACTTCAAACGGTCTGATGCGGAGTATTTCCTGCAAAAGCTTGTTTCCAGTTCCATTGCTCTAATCTGGGCAAAAGGTATTGTACGGGACCTGGATTGGTATGGTGCGCAAGATAATCAGCCCTTATCGGATGAGTCTCTCCAGCAAATACTTTTTACTGCGCTACTGTTGGATCTCCACCCGATGGTCGGGGAGCAAGAGCCGCGCAATCAAGTTGCCGGTTTCGATCTCTATGCGGCCCAACACATAGAGAAGTCTTTCGCCAGTGTTCAAACGGAATTCGAAAGACATCTGATCGATAACCACCGGATCTCTGAACAGAACGCGGCACTGGCCTCGCATTTATTGCTGGCCGGCACCGCGCCGGAGTTCCTGGTCAAGGACTTGCCGCCTACTCTGCTAATCGGCACCCCGCAATGGGTTGATTACTGCCGGACCATCGAGGTGCAGGAAATCATTTCACCGGGATCGTCGCGCTCAATGACTCATGCGCAGATACAACACCTGATGAAGTCGGACTCCGTCACCGAGTCGCAACAGACACTCAATGCCTTGGCTGCTGTAGATCCAGTGATCGACTGGGCGTTGCTCAACGGTATCGTCACCCATAATGAAGTGAACCGGTCGACCAAGGACTCGCTTGAAGTGGCAGTGGCCGCTTACGCCCGCCATGCGAAAACCTTTGCTGAAACGGCTGAAACGTTGTCTCGCCCCTTGCCGACCCGCAAGAGCGTCGCCCTGGACATCCTCAAGCAAGTCGCCAAGGGATGCACCTATCTTGAAGATGACGTCCTTCACCAAAAGAGCAATCGATCACTGGAAGACGCCTATGTCAAACCGTTTCTCATATCCCCTGTAGAACTGCACATGTCCAACGACCTGCTGACAGGTGATTGGGACTTGAAGCATGGAGAGAGTATTTATAAAGCGTTTCCAAAGATGCTCCCCAATCTGATTTCTCCGGATGGAGAGTTTTACCGCCAATTCAATCGGCACTATGTGTCACAGACGCAGGCTATGAGTACGCATTTGAAACTGGCCCTTTCATCCTTGCCGCTTCCTGATCGGGCGCGGCTGCTACGCGGACAGGTGACGATATTCTCTGTACGGCCTTCAGTCGCTACTCTTCATCCAATCACCCGCTTCCCCATGAATCCATTATCGTCAACCCTTGACGCCATACTGAAAGTGCAGAATCGGGTTCCCATGGAGAGTCAGAAAGACAAAGAGCAGGCCACCGGTCGTTACGGCGTCGTGATGTGTACCTACTTGGAAGGACGACTGAGTTGTTATGAGCTATTCACCTTGCACGGAGTCTGCCGTGAAAACACGGAACTGGCCGAGCTGATCGAAAGGGAGAACCTGTTACATACAGGCCCCAGCAGTGGGAAAAACCACTCCCACCCGGCACCGGTGCATCAACTGCCCACCGACATCGAGTGCTACACCCATGGAGTCACACCTGGCCTCGTCAATACCAGTCGTGGCGTCATTGAAAAGATCGGTGAACTATCAGCGGCACGCCTGCCTTCGAACACTGAAAGTAAAGGCTATTACCAAAATTTCTATTCAAGTGAATTCGATCCGCTCGTAAACTTCGTGCTCAAGCACCGGCCAATCGCAACCTACGATGAGTTGGTAAAAGAATGCAGGGGGCAAACCCGGCTGGAGACATTGCGCGCAAAACGTGAAGAAGATTTGAACACGTTTCTCAATATTGTCGTGCCGTTCAAATCATGCATCGAAGACATCAGTTCAGACGATCTGGATCGACAGTTCCAAGGAGTAGCTGCCTGCACCCTGGAAGCTGCGATGACACTTTTGTTGGTGGTCGGGGCCATCGGCAAGATAGCCAGTATTGCCGCCAGAAGCATGACCGTTGCAACGAAAGCCAGCGCCATGGCCAAGACTGGCCTGGGCCTGGTGAGCAGCTTGCTAAATCCGCTGGATGGCGTTCCGGATTTGCTTACAGGTGGCGCAAAACTGTTGCGCAAAGGTTTTAACGGGAGTGTTGCGGCCTTGGAAAACGCCGTTTCCGATCTTCGCCAGTTGACGGGCCAAACTCAATTCGAGCAATTGGCCAGAACCGTCGATTCAGACATCATTCGTCTTGGAACCTGGCGCCCCGTGGATTCTTCGAAAGATCTTTTCCGGGTCTGGGGTATACGCCAGAACGACGAATGGTACGCTCTGAACCGATTTGGCCAGCCTTGGGGAGCCAAACTGAAGGGTTTTGATTTCAAACTTAAACTGCCCACCCCACACTGGCATAAAGTCATGCCTAAAAGCTACGCTCGTACAGTGATCAAAGAAGGTTTACCACTCGCCAGCAAAAAAGTAGACGATGCCATCAACGTATTGAATGACCCCACGCTGATTCAGGAGGCGAATGCGGTTCTTGACCTTCTGCTTGCGAATGACTCTTCCGCTGCCCGAAGTACTTACCGCGACTACCTGATTGCAGTCAAAGAGGATCTTTCAAATATCAAACCCGGCAACTTCATCCTCGACAGCAGTAAAAAAAGTGACGCAATAGCCGAGCTGCATTGGGGGCTCTACAACGATTGGAAGACCGGCAACAAGGCGCAAAATGCCAATAACGAATTCATCCGGGTCTACAGCAACAACTTCAACGATGCTTATCACAGGGATCATTTCAACCCGGGGTTCACTGCCGATACTTTCGTTCATGAAATTTTCCACGGCGCGCCGAAAACCAAAGATTTCACCTACGCCGAACACAGCGGAATATTTCAACGCGGTTCTCAGCAATTGGACGTAAGTCCACTCCTGAATCTCGCCAACGGCAAGATATCCATGGGCCTGCCGAGTTTTCCAAATACCAACTACAACCGCGGCATGGCGTTTAAAAATGCCGACTCGTTTGCATTAACGACATCGCTGCTAAGCCAATTAAAGACCAACAAGCAAGCGTATCAGCAGAATATAGCGACCATGAAAGCGGCACTCAAAAATGCCAACCATGGATACATCAGTGGGCAGACACTGGTAAAAATCAACATTCTCTGAGTTTCAGACATACCGAGTTACTGAAGCCGGGCGCATGCGACCACTACTGTACTGTGGTTTAATTGCGCCCTTTTTTGCCCCCTCGCTTGCTGCAAAGGATCACTGTTCATGACTCAGCCCCACGCAACCAAAGTCCTAGTCATTGGTTACGTCTGGCCCGAGCCCCGCTCTTCAGCGGCCGGTGGGCACATGATGCAAATTCTCGAGACCTTCTTGCAGCAAGGCTGGGACATTACGTTCAGTAGCCCGGCCGGCACCGGTGAACACCGGGCAGACCTGACGGTGCTGGGCATTCGCGAAGTCCCGATCGAATTGAACAACAGCAGTTTCGACACGTTCATCAGCGAACTGGCCCCGGATATCGTTCTGTTCGATCGGTTCATGATGGAAGAACAGTTCGGCTGGCGAGTTGAGAAGCACTGCCCCGATGCCTTGCGCGTGCTTGAGACCTCCGACCTGCAAAGCCTGCGAGATGCCCGCCATCAACGCCTCAAGCAACGTTTGAAGGCCAGTGACGACGTCAATGACTTCAATGAACTGTTCGCGCCGGCGTTACGTGAAGAGTTTGAGCTCATGGCCGAGACCGATCTGGCCAAACGGGAAATCGCAGCGATTTATCGTTGCGACTTGAATCTGATGATTTCTGAAGTGGAAATCGAGTTGCTGGTCGGGCAATTCAAGCTGCCGCGCTACTTGCTGCACTGGTGCCCGCTGATGGTCGATCTCCCGAGCGTGCCACCGGTTTCTTTTGAAGACCGCACGCACTTTCTCAGCATCGGCAACTTCCGTCATGCGCCCAACTGGGATGCAGTGCTCTGGATGAAAACCACTATCTGGCCGCTGATCCGCGAGCAGCTGCCAAAGGCTCAATTGCACATTTACGGTGCTTACACACCGCCCAAAGCGACTGCGTTGCACAACCCCGGCCAGGGTTTTCATGTGATGAACTGGGCGGAAGATGCGTTAGAGGTCATGTCTGGTGCACGGATTTGCCTGGCACCTTTGCGCTTCGGTGCCGGAATCAAAGGCAAGATTGTCGACGCCATGTTGTGCGGCACGCCCACGATCACAACGCCAATCGGTGCAGAAGCGATGCACGGCGAACATCTTTGGCCCGGCGCGATCGCCAGCACAGCACAGGCGTTCGCCGATTGCGCGGTTCAGTTGTACAAGGATGAAGCACTTTGGACAGATGCCCAGTCCCAGGGGCAGACATTACTGGCTGGTCGTTATCGTCAGTCCGAACATGGCCCGGCACTGATCGAAAAGTTGTTGTACTGCCAACATAATTTAGCGCAACTTAGAAGCGATAATTTTACGGGCAGCATGTTGCGTCATCACTATCACAAAAGTACGCAATACATGGCGCAATGGATTGAGGCAAAGAATCGAAATCCGCTATAGCACTTATTCCAACAACAAACATTTTGCATTATCACTGTTATTGACCAAGCTTAATACCACGCATTATAAATACCCAGCCGAGCTTTAACTTTATTGGTTAAATTTGGTGACCCCCCTAATAAATCAATGCAAGGATGCATTAAATGGACAACTTTGTTCAGAATAATCACACACTTAACAACTGGATGACCGCTACTCCGGCAATTGATAAATTGTCGCTCTTCGAATTGACGCTGCCAGGCACCCATAACGCGGGCTGCGACTGGAAAGCATCCTGGCCGCTGATTCCAGGCGCCCACTGGCTCGCCTGTCAGCACGAATCCTTTTATGCCCAACTGAGCCACGGCTCTCGAGCACTCGATATCCGTTTGATGTACGACGCTGGCCCGCAGGGACTCGGAAAGTTCAGCATTCATCACAACGGTTATCGCAATGGTCGCACCTTGGGGCACCTGGTAACCGACGTGGAAAAATTTCTTCGGGAGAACCCCAACGAATTCATCATCCTGGACTTTCATGAACTGAAGGGGGATCAGTTTGATTTCGCTTACTTCAACAGCATGATGATGCACTTTCTCGGCCATCGCATAATCCCCACCAAAAACCGGTCTCTGAGCCTCCGTCAACTCAAACAAATCAGTTCTGTACAAAGAATTTTGGTCGCGGCCCCTTGGAACAGGGCACTCGATCAAAACGTATTTGTCGAGCAGATCGGGCACAAATGGTCTGGCAACGGTATTACCAGCGCCGCTGATTTGAAACAGCACATTATTAATGTGCTAAAAAACCCGCCAGGCACATGGGCCCCGTGGTCGCTTTCCGCCACCAGTTACAGCGCTCTCGGCGGCCCCGTGGATATTCATGACGAGCTTAATTTCTGGTTCGATCCGAAGAAAAGCGACTGGGCGTCAAAGTGCAACATCATCAATGTCGATTTTATTGAAGAGTCCAACATTGTCTCTTATTGCCGAAGTGCAAACCTGACGAAAGCGAGCGAGCGAAATTAACAATTTTCGCGCCATCAAATAGCTATTCTTGTGTAAGTGTTTCCGACGCTGGCAATACTGCCACGCACTTCTATGCTGGGTCATGAAAGCCTTTTGTCTCAGGCGAGTGATACGGATGTGGCACCCAGCCACATCCGACACATGAACTTCTTCTCCCCACGGATGGGGCGAATCAACGACAAGGAACTGTCATGACCCGCAATACAGCAACCACACTCGACAAACAGAAATGGATGAGCAACGTACTGGAAATCGACCGGTTGAGGCTGACCGACATCGTCTGGCCCGGCACGCACAACGCCGGCATGGACAAAAAAGCGCCGAACTATGAAGTGGTGCTCGGCAACTGGACGACGTGCCAGAACGACTCATTTGCCTGGCAACTGGCCAACGGTGCACGGGCGTTCGATATCCGGCTTGGCTGTACCGCCGGCCCGGTAGTGCCGGTGTTTTACTTCCATCACAACGGCTATCAGTCCCACCGCATTCTTGATGAACTGATCGACGCGGTGACGACATTCCTCGACCGAAACCCGGATGAGTTCATCGTCCTCGACTTCCACCAGTTAGGGGATGCAGCTAAGCCTTTCGACTACCAACAACTCAATGATCTTCTGATGCGCCGCCTGGGGTCGCGCTTGATCCCCTCTTCAGCTGCATTCAGTACCGTGGAACAGCTCAAGAGCGCCAGTTCGCAGCGCCGTATTGTCATGGCAGCACAGGCGAAGCGCGGACTCGACAGTGAGTATTTCTGGCCGCAAATCCCTCACAAGTGGAATGGCAAGGTATTCACCGACACCAACGATCTGCAATCGCATATCCAGACCACCCTTGTGGAGGCGCCTTACGATAGATTTCTCTGGTCTTTGCCGGCGACGTGCTATTCGCTGTTGGGTGGCCCGCAGCACATCAAAAACCAGATCAACGACTGGTTTCATTCCAGTCGCGATTGGGGCACCCGGTGCAGCATCATCAGCACCGATTTCTTTGACGAGTCGGATATTGTCCGCTACTGCTCGGTCGCCAGCAGCATGAAGGCGGTTTACGGAGACAGGTTGCGCGCGCGGGTCTAAGCGAAAGTCTTGGCAGGCTGGTACAGCCGGCGCCAAAAGAGGCATGATCGGGTAGCGATAACAGAAAAGCGCCCCGACATGACTCGAACAGCCCGTGTAACAGACCCCTCCTACGAACTGATGGACGACCACAACGGGTTGTCCATCATCTATCGTCAGCACGGATTCCCCTGCCCGTTGGTGCGTTGGCATTTTCACAAGGAATACGAGCTGCACTTGATCGTCGCCAGCTCCGGCAAAGTGTTCATCGGTGACTACATCGGTAACTTCTATCCGGAATCGCTATTCCTCACCGGCCCCAACCTGCCCCACAACTGGATCAGTCAGGTGGCCGAAGACGAAGTAGTGCCCAAGCGCGACATGCTGGTCAACTTTACGGATGAGTTATTCGACAGCGGCCACTTGGTGTTTGCCGAACTCAAAGCGTTGGCGCCGTTGTTGGAGCGCGCCCAGTACGGCATCGAGTTTCGCTGCAAGCGCACCATCCGCCAGGCCATGACCTTGATGCAGCGCATCGCCGACACCAAAGGCGTGACGCGCCTCGGGCACTTTTTCATACTGCTGGAGTTGCTTGCCGCCTCTGACGACTTTCAGTTGCTGTCTGGGGCCACGACACCGCAGTTGGCCGACGAGCACAATATCGATCGCACCAACCGGGCGGTGGATTACATCTTTGCGCATTACGCGCGGGAGCTACCACTGGAGGAAGTCGCCGAGCACCTGGGCATGAAGCCGACTTATTTCAGTCGAGTGTTCAAGCAAGCCACCGGCCGCTGCTTCATCGAATTCGTCAATCGACTGCGCATCAGCAAATCCTGTGAGCTGTTGGCCGACGGTGACAAACCGGTAACCGATGTGTGTTTCGAATCGGGCTTCAACAATATTTCCAATTTCAATCGACGTTTTCAGCAACTCAAGGGCATGACGCCGTCGCATTACCGGCGGTTGGCGGTGCAGCGGTTGACTGAGCAAAATCTGGGTTAAACGCCTGGAAACCTGTACGGATTCCATAGGGTCTAACCGCTAAAAAGCCGTTCCCTGCACCTCTCCCTCCAAACATGAGTGCAAAAAAGTATCGATTCAAGTGCGACGGATGATTTGTCACGTCATCAATTGAAGGCTGTAATCAGTGCACATTCTTCCTGCCGTCGGAAGACACAAAAACAATAACTGTCCTTCTGTAACCCGCCGGGTGCAGAAAAGGAGTGCACGATGCAACCTTCTGTAAAAGCTCTGCTTGCCCTCACCTGCATGACCCTCAGCAGCGTCAGCCTCGGCGCCCAGACCCTGACCATCGCCACCGTCAACAACAGCGACATGATCCGCATGCAAAAACTCTCGAAAACCTTCGAAGCCGAGCACCCGGACATCAAGCTCAATTGGGTGGTACTGGAAGAAAATGTCCTGCGCCAACGCCTGACCACCGACATTGCCACTCAGGGCGGACAGTTTGACGTATTGACCATTGGCATGTACGAAGCCGCACTCTGGGGTGCCAAGGGTTGGCTGGAGCCGATGAAGGATTTGCCGGCCAGTTACGCCCTCGACGACGTGTTCCCATCGGTGCGTGAAGGCCTGTCGGTCAAGGGTTCGCTGTATGCCTTGCCGTTCTACGCCGAAAGCTCCATCACCTATTACCGCACCGATCTGTTCAAGGAAGCCGGGTTGACCATGCCCGAGCATCCGACCTGGACCCAGATCAGCGAATTCGCCAGCAAACTCACCAACAAGGATAAAGAACAGTACGGCATTTGCCTGCGCGGCAAGGCCGGTTGGGGAGAGAATATGGCGCTGATCACCACCGTCGCCAATGCTTATGGTGCGCGCTGGTTTGATGAGAAGTGGCAACCGGAGTTCACCAGCCCCGAGTGGAAGAACGCGCTGAATTTCTACGTCGACACCATGAAGAAATCCGGTCCACCGGGTGCATCGAGCAACGGTTTCAACGAAAACCTCGCGCTGTTCAACAGCGGCAAATGCGCGATCTGGGTCGATGCCAGCGTCGCCGGCTCCTTCGTCACAGACAAAACCCAAAGCAAAGTCAGCGACCACGTCGGCTTCACCTACGCACCGCACGAGACCACCGACAAGGGCTCGGCCTGGTTGTATTCCTGGGCGCTGGCAATTCCGACCAGTTCCAAGGCCAAGGACGCGGCGAAAACCTTCAGCGCCTGGGCCACTTCCAAAGAATATGGCGCTTTGGTCGCCGAGAAAGACGGCATTGCCAACGTGCCGCCAGGTACCCGCGCTTCGACGTACAGCGATGAGTACATGAAGGCTGCGCCGTTCGCCAAGGTGACCCTCGAGTCGCTAAAAGCCGCGGACCCGAGCAAGCCGACCCTCAAGCCCGTGCCGTATATCGGCATCCAGTTGGTGACCATTCCTGAATTCCAGGCCGTGGGCACCCAGGTCGGCAAATTGTTCTCGGCAGCGCTGATCGGCCAGACCACGGTTGACCAGGCCCTGACCGCTGCCCAGTCAACCACCGAACGTGAGATGAAGCGCGCCGGTTACCCCAAGTAACCCGCGTCCCCCTGTGGGAGCGAGCTTGCTCGCGATGAGGCCATGACATTCAACATCTATGTCGGCTGAACGATCGCTATCGCGAGCAGGCTCGCTCCCACAGTTGATCTTCATTTTGTCTGTTCCTAATCGGTTTGAAGCCATGAATATTTCAACTGCCAAAGCTCACATGGACATTGCCCAACCGGTGCGTAAAAGCCGGTTGGCCAACCCCGGCTGGTTCCTGGTCAGTCCCTCGGTGGCGTTGTTGCTGCTGTGGATGATCGTGCCGCTGGGCATGACCGTTTACTTCTCGCTGATCCGCTACAACCTGCTCTATCCCGGTGAAAACCAGTTCGTCGGGCTGGAGAACTTCACCTATTTCCTCAGCGACTCGGGGTTCCTGCCCGGCGCCACCAACACCTTGTTGCTGGTCGGCAGCGTGCTGCTGATCAGCGTGGTGTTCGGCGTGTTGATCAGTGCGTTGCTGGAGGCCAGTGAGTTTCTCGGTCGCGGCATCGTGCGGGTGATGCTGATCTCGCCGTTTTTCATCATGCCCACCGTCGGTGCGCTGATCTGGAAGAACCTGATTTTCCATCCAGTGTCGGGGATTCTCGCCTACGTCTGGAAGCTGTTCGGCGCGCAGCCGGTGGACTGGCTGGCGCACTACCCGCTGCTGTCGATCATCATCATTGTGTCCTGGCAATGGCTGCCGTTCGCGATCCTGATCCTGATGACCGCCATGCAGTCCCTCGACCAGGAACAGAAAGAAGCCGCGCGCCTCGACGGCGCCGGGCCGATCGCGATTTTCTGGCACCTGACCCTGCCGCACCTGGCGCGGCCGATTGCGGTGGTAGTGATGATCGAAACCATCTTCCTGCTCTCGGTGTTCGCCGAAATCTTCACCACCACCAACGGCGGCCCCGGCTACGCCTCGACCAACCTCGCCTACCTGATCTACAACCAGGCGCTGGTGCAGTTCGACGTCGGCATGGCGTCCGCCGGTGGTTTGATCGCGGTGGTGATTGCCAACATCGCGGCCATCGTGCTGGTGCGGATGATCGGCAAAAACCTGACAGACAAAGCCTGAGGCCTGCGCCATGACCCTTCAACAATCCCGCCGCCTGCAAAGCCTGCTGCTCGGCACCCTGGCCTGGGCCATCGCGATCCTGATCTTCTTCCCGATCTTCTGGATGGTGATGACCAGTTTCAAAACCGAAATCGATGCGTTCGCCACGCCGCCACAGTTCATCTTCACGCCGACGCTGGAGAACTACCTGCACATCAACGAGCGCAGCGACTACTTCAGTTTCGCCTGGAACTCGGTGGTGATTTCGTTCAGCGCTACCGCTCTGTGCCTGCTGATTGCGGTGCCGGCGGCGTACTCGATGGCGTTCTACGAAACCAAGCGCACCAAAGGCACGTTGCTGTGGATGCTCTCCACCAAGATGCTGCCGCCGGTGGGCGTGCTGATGCCGATCTACCTGCTGGCCAAGAGTTTCGGCCTGCTCGATACGCGCATCGCGCTGATCGTGATCTACACGCTGATCAACCTGCCGATCGTGGTCTGGATGATTTACACCTACTTCAAAGACATCCCCAAGGACATCCTCGAAGCCGCGCGCCTCGACGGTGCCACGCTGTGGCAGGAAATGGTCCGGGTGCTGCTGCCGATCGCCAAGGGCGGCCTGGCGTCCACGGTGCTGCTGTCGCTGATCCTGTGCTGGAACGAGGCGTTCTGGTCCTTGAACCTGACTTCGTCGAAAGCCGCGCCTTTGACCGCGTTGATCGCCTCCTACTCAAGCCCCGAAGGTCTGTTCTGGGCCAAGTTGTCGGCGGTGTCGACGCTGGCCTGCGCGCCAATCCTGATCTTCGGCTGGATCAGCCAGAAACAATTGGTCCGCGGCCTGTCGTTCGGCGCCGTGAAATGAAGATCGCCGACTCAACGCGATCCACTGTGGGAGTGAGCCTGCTCGCGATGGCGGAGTGTCATTCAACAGTGATGTTGACTGACACGGCCTCATCGCGAGCAGGCTCACTCCCACAAAAAAGCCCGCACGGCTCAACTGAATAACAACAAGTGGAGGCCCATCATCATGGCCAACCTGAAAATCAAGAATCTGCAAAAAGGCTTCGAAGGCTTTTCCATCATCAAAGGCATCGACCTGGAAGTGAACGATAAGGAATTCGTGGTGTTCGTCGGCCCGTCGGGCTGCGGCAAATCCACCTTGCTGCGGCTGATCGCCGGCCTGGAAGAAGTCAGCGGCGGCACCATCGAACTCGATGGCCGCGACATCACCGAAGTCAGCCCGGCCAAGCGCGACCTGGCGATGGTGTTCCAGACCTACGCCCTGTACCCCCACATGAGCGTGCGCAAAAACATGTCGTTTGCCCTCGACCTGGCTGGCGTACCGAAAGCCGAAGTCGAGAAGAAAGTCGGCGAAGCGGCACGCATCCTCGAACTCGGGCCGATGCTCGAACGCAAGCCGAAACAGTTGTCCGGCGGCCAGCGTCAGCGCGTGGCCATCGGCCGGGCCATCGTGCGCAACCCGAAAATTTTCCTGTTCGACGAACCGCTGTCCAACCTCGACGCCGCCCTGCGCGTACAGATGCGCCTGGAACTGCTGCGCCTGCACAAAGAACTGCAAGCCACGATGATCTACGTGACCCACGACCAGGTCGAAGCCATGACCATGGCCGACAAGGTTGTCGTACTCAATGGCGGAAAAGTCGAACAAGTCGGCTCGCCCCTGGACCTGTATCACCAACCGGCCAATCTGTTTGTCGCCGGATTCCTTGGCACGCCGAAAATGGGTTTCCTCAAGGGCAAAGTCACCCGCATTGAGCGCCAGAGCTGCGAAGTGCTGCTGGACGCCGGCACCCGCATCACGTTGCCGCTGAGCGGCGCCAACCTGAGTGTCGGTGGCGCGGTCACCTTGGGCATTCGTCCGGAACACCTGAACCTCGCGCGAACCGGCGACCGCACCTTGCAGGTCACCGCCGACGTCAGTGAACGCCTGGGCAGCGACACCTTCTGCCACGTGGTGACCTCGTCCGGTGAAGCGCTGACCATGCGCGTTCGCGGCGACCTGGCCAGCCGTTATGGCGAGTCGCTGAGCCTGCACCTGGACGCCGAGCACTGCCATTTATTCGATGCCGACGGTGTGGCGCTGACCCGCCCGTTGCGCGCTGCGGCCTGATTTTAGAGAGCATGTGATGAAACTCAATAAACAGAACCTCAACCGCCTCGCCCCCGAGGTGGTCCTGCCCGCCTACGCCCTGAGCGACACCCGCCAAGGCATCGCGCACATCGGCGTCGGCGGTTTCCACCGGGCGCATCAGGCGTATTACACCGATGCGTTGATGAATGCCGGCGAAGCCCTGGACTGGGCCATTTGCGGCGTCGGCCTGCGCGCCGAAGACCGCCGCGCCCGGGACGACTTAAAGGAACAGGACTATCTGTTCACGTTGTTTGAACTGGGTGATACCGACGACACCGAAGTTAAGGTCATCGGCGCGATTCGCGACATGCTTTTGGCCGAAGATGGCGCGGCAGCGCTGATCGACAAACTCGCCAGCCCCGAGATCCGTATCGTTTCGCTGACCATTACCGAAGGCGGCTATTGCATCGACGACAGCAACGGCGAGTTCATGGCCCAGCTGCCGCAAATCCAGCACGACCTGGCACACCCGAACGCACCGAAAACCGTGTTCGGTTTTCTCTGCGCCGCGCTGGCCAAACGTCGTGCAGCCGGCACGCCCGCGTTCACCTTGATGTCCTGCGATAACCTGCCGCACAACGGCGCGGTCACTCGCAAAGCGTTGCTTGCGTTTGCCGCCCTGCGCGATGCCGATCTGCGGGACTGGATCGCCACCAACGTGAGTTTCCCCAACGCGATGGTCGACCGCATCACGCCGATGACCAGCACCGAACATCGCCTGCAATTGGCCGACAAACATGCCGTCGACGACGCCTGGCCGGTGGTCTGCGAACCCTTCGTGCAGTGGGTGCTGGAAGACAAGTTTGTCAACGGTCGTCCGGCCTGGGAAAAGGTCGGCGTCCAGTTCACCGACGACGTCACGCCTTATGAAGAGATGAAGATCAAACTGCTCAACGGCAGTCACCTCGCACTCACTTATCTGGGTTTTTTGAAGGGTTACCGCTTCGTTCACGAAACCATGAACGACCCGCTGTTCGTGCGCTACATGCGTGCCTACATGGACCTGGACGTCACACCGCAACTGTCACCCGTGCCGGGGATTGACCTGACCGAATACAAAAACACGCTGGAGGCGCGCTTCTCCAACCAGGCGATTGCCGATCAGCTGGAGCGCGTGTGTTCGGACGGTTCGTCGAAGTTTCCGAAGTTCACTGTGCCGACGATCACTCGATTGATTGCTGATGGGCAGGAGACCAAACGGGCGGCATTAGTAGTAGCGGCTTGGGCGTTGTATTTGAAGGGCGTGGACGAGAATGGCGATACCTACAGCATTCCTGATCCGCGGGCGGCGTTCTGTCAGGCGCTGGTGGCGGATGATGCGTTGATCACGCAGCGGTTGCTGGCAGTTGAGGAGATTTTTGGTACGGCGATCCCGCATTCGCCCGAGTTTGTGGCGGCGTTTGAATGGTGCTGTAACAGCTTGCGTGACGTCGGCGTGACAACAACCCTCGAACGAGTACTCGCCAACTGATGCGGACGTAGAGCGTCCATTGAGGCATTCCCACGCAGAGCATGCATTCATGACAAACCAGCAACTATTCCTCGGCATCGACTGCGGCACCCAAGGCACCAAAGCCATAATCCTCGACGCCGTCAGCGGTCAGGTGCTGGGCCAGGGTGCCGCCGCGCACAGCCTGATCAGTGGCGCCAATGGCCGCCGCGAGCAAGACATCTCGCAATGGCTGGAGGCCTTCGCGCTTGCCACCCACCGCGCATTGCTCGCGGCAAAGGTCGACGGCCAGGACATCCTCGGCATCGGCGTTTCCGGCCAGCAACATGGGTTGGTGCTGCTCGACGATCAGGGCCAGGTGCTGCGTCCGGCCAAACTCTGGTGTGACACCGAATCCACCCCGGAAAACGACCGTCTGCTGGCCCATCTGGGTGGCGAAA
Source organism: Pseudomonas sp. UYIF39 (assembly GCF_029963765.1). GTDB lineage: Bacteria > Pseudomonadota > Gammaproteobacteria > Pseudomonadales > Pseudomonadaceae > Aquipseudomonas. Next base: position 414,821 of record NZ_JALBYU010000001.1, on the reverse strand, counting down.
AAGGCTCGCTGGAACGCCTCGGCGTTGTGATCGCGCCGGGCTACACAGTCTCCAAACTGCTCTGGAGCAAAGAACAACACCCGCAGATTTTCGCTCGCACCGCCCGCATCCTGCTGCCCCATGACTACCTCAACTATTGGCTCACCGGCCGCAGTTGCAGCGAGTACGGCGACGCCTCGGGCACCGGCTATTTCAACGTGCGCACCCGCCAGTGGGATTTGCAGCTGCTGCGTGACATCGATCCCACCGGACGACTGCAAGCTGCGCTGCCGGAGCTGATCGACGCTCATCAAGCCGTCGGCACGATCCTGCCGAGCATCGCCGAACACCTGGGCATCAACCCGCAGGCGCTGGTCTCCAGCGGCGGTGGCGACAACATGATGGGCGCCATCGGCACCGGCAATATCAAGCCCGGCGCTATTACCATGAGCCTCGGTTCATCGGGGACGGTGTACGCCTATGCGGATCAACCGAAAGTCAGTCCGGACGCTTGCGTCGCAACCTTCTGTTCCTCCAGCGGTGGCTGGCTGCCGCTGATCTGCACCATGAACCTGACCAACGCGACCGGGGTGATTCGCGAGTTGTTCGAGCTGGATATCGAGCAGTTCAACACCCTCGTTGAGCAAGCACCCATCGGTGCCGAAGGCGTGTGCATGCTGCCGTTCCTCAACGGCGAGCGCGTCCCCGCCCTGCCCCATGCCACCGGTAGCTTGCTGGGGTTGACGATGACCAACCTGACTCAGGCCAACCTGTGCCGCGCGGTAGTCGAAGGCACCACCTTCGGTTTGCGTTATGGGCTGGACCTGCTGCGCCAGAATGGCCTACAAAGCCGCAGCATTTGCCTGATCGGCGGCGGCTCGAAAAGCCCGGTGTGGCGGCAGATCGTCGCGGACATCATGAATACCCCAGTCATCTGCACCGAACAAAGCGAAGCCGCGGCCCTTGGCGCCGCGATTCAGGCGGCGTGGTGCAGGTCCTGGGAAAGCGGGCATGATGACAGCCTGGCGGACCTATGCGAGCGTTGCGTGAAGCTCGATCCAGCCAGCCAAACCTTGCCGATCGCAGACAATGTGGCGGCCTGTCAGCAGGCCTACGAACGCTATCAACAACATGTCGCAACCCTTTAAAGAGTGAATAACTATGTACCTGGTGTGTGGCGAAGCGCTGTTCGATTTCTTCAGTGAAGACGACGCCAGCGGCCTGGCTTCAAAAGTGAATTTCAAGGCGATTGCCGGCGGCTCGCCGTTCAACGTGGCGGTGGGTTTGCGCCGTTTGGGGGTGGAGGCTGCGTTGTTTGCCGGCCTGTCCACCGACTATCTCGGTCGGCGCTTGCAGCAGGTCCTGCAGGATGAAGGCGTGCGCGCGGATTACCTGGTGGATTTCGCTGCGCCTACGACCCTGGCCATGGTGGCCGTCGGTACCAATGGTTCGCCGCATTACAGCTTCCGGGGTGAAGGCTGCGCAGATCGTCAGCTGAAAGCCGAGCATCTGCCGGAACTGGGCCCTGAGGTGCGCGGCTTGCACATCGGTTCGTTTTCGCTGGTGGTGCAACCGATTGCCGACACGCTGCTGGCGTTGGTGCAGCGCGAAAGCGGCAAACGCTTGATCAGCCTTGATCCCAACGTGCGGCTCAATCCTGAGCCGAATATCGACCTGTGGCGTTCGCGAATTGCCACCCTGGTTGAGCTGGCCGACCTGATCAAAGTCAGCGATGAGGATTTGAGCCTGTTGTATCCCGAGCAGGACCCGCAGCGGGTGATTGAAGGTTGGCTGCAGCATCGCTGTCAGTTGGTGTTCCTGACCAGGGGTGGTGAGGGGGCTACGGTGTTCAGCCGCAACCATGGCTCATGGTCGGTGCCAGCAAGCTCAGTGAAAATCGCCGATACCGTGGGCGCGGGTGATACGTTCCAGGCGGCGTTGATTACCTGGCTGACCGAGCAGCAGCTGGATTCGGTTGAGGGTGTGCAATCGCTTGAGCGCGGGCAAATCGACGGGATGTTGAAATTTGCAGTGCAGGCAGCGGCGCTGACATGCAGCAAGACCGGGCCGGATTTGCCGTATCGGCAGCAGTTGGAAATGCGCTGAATGTAAGGCCCTCATCGCGAGCAGGCTCGCTCCCAAAGTGGATCATCAGTGAACACAGGTTTTGTGCTCAACAACGATCCACTGTAGGAGCGAGCCTGCTCGCGATGGCGGTGCAACACACACCGCTAACATCAGGGGCACCACTCCAAAAGTCTGAATATGACTGTCAATTCACGGTCGCCGCAAGGGTATGACGCTGTCATGTCCAGGAACGGATGACGAAACATCCCCGCATTCATTGGCCGAAACCGTTTATCTAGGGGTTTTCCTGATAGCACAAGGCGTCCACGCCTACGGCATTTGCGCCTTGAACGAGGCGCTTTAATCCTGCACCATCCGCACCAGCTTATTCAAAGGACGGAATTAAAGGCATGCTGGACGCGAACGCAACCCATATTTCCCTCACGCTGGAAGGCGTTTCCGTTGACCTTCAGGTACTCAGCTTCGTCGGTCGCGAAACCCTCAATCAGCCGTTCTGCTTCGACATCGAACTGGTCAGCGCCCGCCCCGACCTGAAACTCGAAGAGTTGCTGCACAAGCCTGGCTGCCTGACCTTCGGCGCCACCGGCAAAGGCATCATCCACGGTCTGGTGTACCGCATCGAGCAAGGCGATTCCGGTAAAAGCCTGACCCGTTACAGCATCAGCCTGGTGCCGCAACTCGCCTACCTGCGCCACAACCATGACCAGCAGATTTTCCAGCATTTAAGTGTGCCGAAGATCATCGCTCAGGTCCTCGAAGCGCGCGGCATCCTGGCCGACGCCTACAGCTTCCAGCTCGGCGCGATCTACCCGGAACGCAATTACTGCGTGCAGTACGACGAGTCCGACCTGCATTTCATCCAGCGTCTGTGCGAAGAAGAAGGCATTCACTTCCACTTCCAGCACTCGTCCAGCGGCCACAAACTGGTGTTCGGCGACGACCAGACGGTGTTCCGCAAACTCGCGCCCGTGGCCTACCAGCAAGACTCCGGCATGGCCGCCGAGAAACCGGTGATCAAGCGCTTCAACCTGCGCCTGGAAACCCGCACTACCCGCGTCAGCCGCCGCGATTACGACTTCGAGAAACCGCGCATCCTGCCCGAGGGCGCCGCCAAAAGCGCGTTCGCCCCGGACCTGGAAGACTACGACTACCCCGGCCGCTTCACCGACCGCGAACGCGGCAAGCAACTGGCAACTCGCGCCCTGGAACGCCATCGCAGCGACTACAAACTGGCCGAAGGCAAAGGCGACGAACCCACCCTGGTCAGCGGCCACTTCATGGCCCTGAGCGAACACCCGCGCGCCGAGTGGAACGACCTCTGGCTGCTGCTGGAAGTGGTGCACGAAGGCAAACAGCCGCAAGTGCTTGGCGCAAACGTCACCAGCGACGTCACCCAGAACAAAGACGATTTCCACCAGGGCTACCGCAACCGCTTCCTTGCCACCCCGTGGGACGCTCACTTCCGCCCTGCCCTCGAACACCCTAAACCCAAAGTCCTGGGCAGCCAGACCGCCATCGTCACCGGCCCTGCAGGTGAAGAAATCCACTGCGACGAGTACGGGCGCGTCAAAGTCCAGTTCCACTGGGACCGCGAAGGCCAGGCCGACGACAAGACCAGCTGCTGGCTGCGCGTCGCCACCGGCTGGGCCGGAAGCGCCTACGGCGGCATCGCCATCCCGCGCATCGGCATGGAAGTGCTGGTGTCGTTTATGGAAGGCGACCCCGACCAACCGCTGATCACCGGCTGCCTGTACCACAAGGAAAACGTCGTCCCGTACGACCTGCCGGCGAACAAAACCCGCAGCACCTTCAAGACGCTCAGCTCACCGGGCGGTAAGGGCTACAACGAGTTTCGGATTGAAGACAAGAAAGGTGCGGAACAGATCTACCTGCATGCCCAGCGCGATTGGGATGAAAACATTGAGCATGACCAGAAGATTCGCGTCGGCAACGAGCGACACGACACGGTCGAGGCCAATGTTTTAAGCGAATTCAAGGTTGAAGAGCATCGGATTACCCACCTGGATCGCAAAACTGAGACCCGGGCGGATGATCACCTGACAGTTGCCGTGACTCAGCATGTGAAGGTGGGGACGGCGCAGTTTGTTGAGGCGGGTCAGGAGATTCACTACAACGCTGGGGAAAAGGTTGTGGTTGAGGGCGGCATGGAGCTGACGGCCAAGGCTGGCGGGAGCTTTGTGAAGATTGATGCGGGTGGCGTGACCATCAGCGGGGCTGAGGTGAAGGTTAATTCGGGCGGTAGGCCGGGTGCCGGCACTGGCATCCAGATTCTCACTCCATTAATCCCTGGTGCCGCCGCCGCTGCCATTGCGGGGCAACTGTTGAGTGCGCCACCGGTTGGGAAACTCAGTGTCGCTCCTGACTCGGCACCACCTGCGGTGGAAGAAGAGTTTGAGGAAGAGGAAGAAGAGGTCGAGCTGGAAGACATCACCTTACGTGTTGGGATGTTCTTCGATGGGACGGGCAACAACCGCAACAACAGCGAGCGTGTCTTTGGCTGCTTTGCGCCGGACGTGAACCTGGAGGAAGCAGCTGAAGATATTCGTCAGTTCTGTGCGGCTCACGGTTATGACGGAAAGGGAAGTAGCCCGGATAACAGTTATGGCAATGATGTCAGCAACGTCGCCCGGCTCTATGACCTTTACTTAGACCAAAGGGACATAACTCTGCCGATTGATGCTAGGACAGCCAGCCTGCGCGTTTACGTGGATGGCATCGGTACTAGCAGTACCGAAGCTGACTCCACCTTTTCGCAAGGTACAGGCATTGGTGCCCAGGGCGTCCGGGCGCGAGCTGAAGAAACTCCGCCGCTTATTCTCAGGGCTATCCAAACCTTTCAAGACAACAACCCCGATAAGCGGGTGGCGAAAATCGAGTTCGATATCTTCGGATTCAGCCGTGGCTCCGCAGCGGCAAGGGACTTTGCCAATGAGGTATTAAAGGGGAACAAAAGTATCCTCGCCAAAGTGTTGCCGATGGGGGCTCCGATATTGTCGGATAGCTTTGCCTGGACACCGCATTCTGATGTGTCCATAAATTTCATTGGCGTTTACGACACCGTCGCGGCTATTGCCAATCCGCTGGTGGGGGACTGGACTGGTAATAATGCTTATAACCCGGGGATCAATATCCATCTGGCACCCGAGGCGGCCAAGAAGGTCGTCCAATTGGTGGCTCGAAATGAACGCCGTTATAACTTTGCCCTCAACAGTCTTGGCGCGGCCGATATTGTCCTGCCTGGCGTGCATTCAGACCTGGGTGGTGGCTATTTACCCAAGGCGATGGAGCGCATTCTACTCAGCAAACCGCGTAAAAGCCCGGTCGAAGAAAGGACCACTTTCGCTGAAGCCAACAGTTACAAGGTTGCCCAGCAGGACTTGAGACGGTTTCAAGATCAACTGGCCCAATATAACCTTCCGTTGGAAATCCGGACTTGGGAGGTGCCGTTTCGTAGCACTGACAAAGACGATCAAAAAAACATGAAATACGTGTATGCCGCCGTCAGCAGCCAACGCGAAGTCCGCAGTGAGCTGTCCTTGATCTACTTTCGGATCATGCGCGAACTGGCCGTGGAAAATGGAGTGCCTTTTCGACAGATCCCCGAAAAAAATCCGCGACTTGCGTTACCCGCGGACCTCGTTCCCATCTCCGAAAAACTGATGGCCTACGCTCAGGGGAAAAGCAAATCAACCGGGCTGACTCCGCAGGAGGAGGAACTGCTGTTCCAACGTTACGTTCATATCTCCGATAACTGGAACGCCGCTAAAAGTCGAAATAATAGCGATCTGAATATCGTCTTCATTAATCGACCAGACGAAAACTCTGTGCGCACGGTGCATCCTAATGAGTAATTTTATCCGTATCGCTCTTGTCGTTTTTCTGCTCAGTGGCTGCACATTTGCTAGCAGCAGCTCAATGCCTTACAAAGCATGGACTCTGGGGTTCTCGGCTCCTGATTACATGGAGGTCTGGATCGAAACAGCCGATGTCGTCGACATTCAGGACCATGTGTTTCAACGTGCGGCGAGTGGCATCGCGTCAATGCAAGCGCCTCCCAACAACGCCGGCAATCCGCGTGGTTGGCCGAAAAGAGGGCCAGCCGGAGGCGGAAAACGTGTGACAGGGGCGGACTTGCCCCAACAGATCTATGTCCGCTGGCAATCGCTGGTCGAACCGCAAACCTACCTGATGGTGATAAAAATCCCCGAAGCCACTCGAGAGATCATGCGCAAGGGGGAGAAAGTGTTCTGCGCGGCCGATGGGAAATGGATCACAGGTTATCGTGATTCAATCGGCATAAGGCTGGTCCCCGGAGGTATCGCCAGAGTCTGGGTAGGCGGCCCTTGCATGACACCGATTGAGGTAACTACGGTAAAAGCCGTGATTGATCCGCGCGGCCCGTATGAAGGTAAGTCTGGCGGTGAGTACGATTCACTTTCTGATGTGTCCAAAGCCTATGTCGAGAAGTTTGGTGTGCCGTACGACTCTTGGAAGTAAGTCAGAGCTGGCCCTTAAAGTTTCCTGGAGGTGACGGGCTAGCGCGCTGCACATCCTCCAATTGAACATGCGCGGGACGGCGCAGTTTGTTGAGGCGGGTCAGGAGATTCACTACCACGCAGGCGACAAAGTGGTGGTTGAGGCGGGGATGGATCTGACGGCTCGTTTCCTTGAACGAGGCGCTTTAATCCTGCACCATCCGCCCCAGCTTATTCAAAGGACTGAATTAAAGGCATGCTGGACGCGAACGCAACCCATATTTCCCTCACGCTCGAGGGCGTTTCCGTTGACCTTCAGGTACTCAGCTTCGTCGGTCGCGAAACCCTCTATCAGCCGTTCTGCTTCGACATCGAACTGGTCAGCGCCCGCCCCGACCTGAAACTCGAAGAGTTGCTGCACAAGCCCGGCTGCCTGACCTTCGGCGCCACCGGCAAAGGCATCATCCACGGCCTGGTGTACCGCATCGAGCAAGGCGACTCCGGCAAAAGCCTGACCCGTTACAGCATCAGCCTGGTGCCGCAACTCGCCTACCTGCGCCACAACCATGACCAGCAGATTTTCCAGCATTTAAGTGTGCCGAAGATCATCGCTGAGGTCCTCGAAGCGCGCGGCATTCTGGCCGATGCCTACAGCTTCCAGCTCGGCGCGATCTACCCGGAACGCGATTACTGCGTGCAGTACGACGAATCCGACCTGCATTTCATCCAGCGTCTGTGCGAAGAAGAAGGCATTCACTTCCACTTCCAGCACTCGTCCAGCGGCCACAAACTGGTGTTCGGTGATGACCAGACAGTGTTCCGCAAACTCGCGCCCGTGGCCTACCAGCAAGACTCCGGCATGGCCGCCGAGAAACCGGTGATCAAGCGCTTCAACCTGCGCCTGGAAACCCGCACCACCCGCGTCAGCCGCCGCGATTACGACTTCGAGAAACCGCGCATCCTGCCCGAGGGCGCCGCCAAAAGAGCGTTCGCCCCGGACCTGGAAGACTACGACTACCCCGGCCGCTTCACCGACCGCGAACGCGGCAAACAGCTGGCAACCCGCGCCCTGGAACGCCACCGCAGCGACTACAAACTTGCTGAAGGCAAAAGCGACGAGCCAACCCTGGTCAGCGGCCACTTCATGGCCCTGAGCGAACACCCGCGCGCCGAGTGGAACGACCTCTGGCTACTGTTGGAAGTGGTGCACGAAGGCAAACAGCCGCAAGTGCTCGGCGCAAACGTCACCAGCGACGTCACCCAGAACAAAGACGATTTCCACCAGGGCTACCGCAACCGCTTCCTCGCCACCCCGTGGGACGCGCACTTCCGCCCTGCCCTCGAACACCCGAAACCCAAAGTCCTGGGCAGCCAGACGGCCATCGTCACCGGCCCTGCGGGTGAAGAAATCCATTGCGACGAGTACGGTCGCGTCAAAGTCCAGTTCCACTGGGACCGCGAAGGCCAGGCCGACGACAACACCAGCTGCTGGCTGCGCGTCGCCACTGGCTGGGCCGGCAGCGCCTACGGCGGCATCGCCATCCCGCGCATCGGCATGGAAGTGCTGGTGTCGTTTATGGAAGGCGACCCCGACCAACCACTGATCACCGGCTGCCTGTACCACAAGGAAAACGTCGTCCCCTACGACCTGCCGGCGAACAAAACCCGCAGCACCTTCAAGACGCTCAGCTCACCGGGCGGCAAGGGTTACAACGAGTTTCGGATTGAAGACAAGAAAGGTGCGGAACAGATTTATCTGCACGCCCAGCGCGATTGGGATGAAAACATTGAGCATGACCAGAAGATTCGCATCGGCAATGAGCGGCACGACACTGTTGAGGCCAATGTTTTCAGTGAGTTTAAGGTTGAAGAACATCGGATTACCCATCTGGATCGCAAGACTGAGACCCGGGCTAATGATCACCTGACAGTTACCGTTACTCAGCATGTGAAGGTGGGGACGGCGCAGTTTGTTGAGGCGGGTCAGGAGATTCACTACAACGCTGGGGAAAAGGTTGTGGTTGAGGGCGGCATGGAGCTGACGGCCAAGGCTGGCGGGAGCTTTGTGAAGATTGATGCGGGTGGCGTGACCATCAGCGGGGCTGAGGTGAAGGTTAATTCGGGCGGTAGGCCGGGTGCCGGCACTGGCATCCAGATTCTTCCTCCGGTGATCCCCGGTGCTGCCGCTGTGGACAATGCAGGCAAGCTGATGCAAACGCTTCCAGGTCAAGCGAAGCCGCTAGCGGTTTCAAAAGTACCGAAGTTGCAGGCACCAAAAGGTATTTGCGTGGAGTGTTTGAAAAAAGCGATGCGTGAAAAACTGGCGCTGCAGTCTGGGGCCGCGGCATGAGTCTCGATACATGCGCACAGGCGTGGAGCGAAGCCAGGCAAAGCAACCAGTCATGTTTCGCTATTGTTGAGGTGGGCCTGCTACCCGACCAGAAACGCTTGCAGCTTCTACAGTCCGACTTCACTCGTCGCCCCCTGATGCTGCAACCCGAGTTCGCAGAACTGCGCAATCATGGTCCATGGCTTCTTGATGTCAGCCATCTGGACTTCGAGGCGTTTCTGGCGCACGAATACTTCACCGGCTGCGAAGCGGTGACGGGCTGGATACGGACCCATTGCCCCCCCGACAAGCTCGCGACACATCTGAGCGATGCATTGCTGGCCAAAAACGACGCGGGCGAAGTGTTGCTGATACGCAGTTACGCCCCCGAAGTGCTCCCCCTGCTTTACGCCCGCAACGACATGCCTTGGCACCCATGGCTATTCGGCCCAATGCACGAGTGGTGGTTACCAACCACCAACGTTGATTGGCAGTGTTTGAAAGGTTCAGGGTTTGAACAGCCCACGGATTACCAGCCGATAACCCTGGATGCCGATCTGTGGAAAGCCATGGAAGTAGATCCGCTGGCCTATAGCCTGACCACCGAACTCGAAAAATCCGCACCGGAAGTCTTTACCAGCACCTGCCATGACGACCGCCTGACACAAGTCAAACAGGCCTTGGCTACCGGTCGAGACGAAGGGTTTGAAGAGTCTGAAGACGTCAGCCTGTTCGCTACCCTTCAGTTGATGGACCATGAGTTTCCGGCGACCTGGCCACAGTGGCCGCAGGCGAAAGACCTTGTTCGCGACGAGAAGCTGCCGCTGGGGATCGCGATGAGGCAGCTTTCGGAATGAGCATTACGCTTGACTCACCTGCGCAACGCCGTTGGTGTCGTCGCAGTCTTGTCATTGGTTTTTTAGTTCTTCTACTTCCTACTATTGGCTCCTATCTTTATGGAGTACTGCGTACACTTGGTGCCGCGTTGATCTCGCATAACTACACAGACAGACCAATAGGAAGCTTTTGGGTAAATGATTTTTGGGGAGGTAATCTCGCCGTAATGGGTGGTGGGGGCGTGATGTGCTGCCAGAATATAGACGCGTCTAAAGCGAAAGTTGTCTGGATTCTAAGTATGTCTCAAGCTCAAGAAAATCAAGGAATGAAAATTGAACGCCATGAAATAGAAGTGCAGATGCCAGAACGCAAAACTGGCGATGACACACTGCATGTTTTTTTCCACACAGCAAGATTCAATTAATCTGGGCTTCTACGATGCAAAGCCCATTGCTATTTCAAACCTCTTCACTCGCTGACCCAGCACCTAATGCAGAAGGAAGTCGCTAATGACTGGCACACTTATCCTTGACCGATTTCGATGCACAAGGAACTTCTCCGCATGAGCCTGACAATGAATACGTCTCGGCAACCTCGATGGAACCGGCGCATCCTGATCATTACCGTTCTGATTCTGCTGGCACCTGCCTTGGGTTTTTATCTTTACAAACTATTCCGCACGCCAGGTGCAGCATTAATGTCCCACAACTATACGGATCGACCCGTGTTTAGTTACTGGGTCAATGATAACTGGGGTGGAAACGGCGGCGTCACCTGCTGTTGGCGTTTGGATGGATCAGTCGCGAAGGTTGTCTGGATCCTCGATATGACACGTAAACAGCAGTTAGAGGGAGCGGTAGAAGAGCGTCATGAAATAACGGTCCCCATGCCTCCGCGCAAATCGGGCGACGATACGTTGCATGTGTATTTTTTTCCCGATAATCGTATCGAGTTGATATGGGCCTCAACGATGCTGAGTCCGTTGCACTACCCGAACGGAGTTCCCGCCGGTGACAACATTAATGAACAAGGAAGTCGTCTATGAGTAGTCCGGCCAATCTCGACAACGCCCAAGCAATCAGCGCTCGCTCAAGTGCAGCAGCCGGAACCAAAAATACTGCGGCGCTACCCTGCAACGCGTCATTGCATATTGGTTTCTTTTTCGATGGTTTTAGCCGCAACCTCGAGGATGACTTACGAGAGGATCGGCTGAGCAATGTGGGTCGATTATTTTTGGCCCACCCTTATGACCAAACAACTCCTCCTCCCGATCCAGTCAGGCAGTTTCAGAAGTTTTACATTTCCGGCCTGGGCGCCCCCTTCGATGACACATTGGGCACCGGTGCTGAAACGCCGGCGTCTGGTCTAAAAGGAGCCATCAATAAAACCAAAGACGATATTTCTGAGCTACCAAAGGACACCGCTACAGACACCGCATTGGAAGCAGGCAAGGACATTCTGACTGGCAAAAACTGGTGGGAACGCCTGGTTCATAATCTGAAACTCAAAAACGCGGTTGCCTCTGCACTGAACGCTGCGGCCAAGGCGTCTATCGAGGCTGTTCCCATCGTTCGAGACAACGAGTTAGTGGCCGATCTTCTCAAAACGGGTGTAGACACAAGACTTGAGGCTGCGTGGGATCGATTCGAAAAGCTAGTTGACGAGATAAGCAAGACCAGCTCTGTTCCAATCAAGCGGATCTCGGTATCTGTGTTCGGTTACGACTATGGCGCTACGCTGGCCCGGGCTTTCGCGCATAAACTGTTTGAAGAATGCGATCCAGGTACCAATACCTACAAAGACGCCACTCTGGAGGTGGTATTCGCAGGTCTATTCGACGCAGTGGATCGAAGCATGGAAGCTTCCGTCGTGCGCGACTTCCTGTTGCCGTTCACGAATGATGTAGATGATGGTGAGTGCCTCCCCGGTCCAGTTAAGGCCGCACTACATTTGGTAGCTGCGCATGAGTGCAGAAGTGTCCGGCGTTCCCGTCTGATCGGCACTGGCTCGCTTACTCCACGTTGGGAAGAGCGGCTGGTACCCGGTACGAGCTACGATGTAGGCGGCGGCCTGAAAAAGGAAGACTCTCTCCACAGTCGTGAACTGCATCTGGCAAGTTTGCACGAGATGTATCGTGCAGCGTTTCGAGCAGGCGTTCCATTCCCGGAAATGGAGAAGCTTCCGGATATAGGGGTTAAGATCTCCAAGCTATTCGAACTAAATGACCACATCAACGGCACCAGTGCCCTCGATGCCAGCAAGCGCTACATGAGCAAGGCAGGCAATCAAAAGGTGTCCGCCGAATCCTTTCTTGCCCACCGCCGCCTATACATCCAGCGCCTGCGCGGGCTTTGGGAAATCTACAGCGAGCAACACCGAGCTTATAGCGACGAGGAGGAGCGCCTTGAGCGCCCCATTCTTGGCGACCAAGGCTCGCTGAAACGGATGCTAGGCATGGGCAGCGAAACCGAGGCTCAGGCTGCCAAGCGTGACAATGCACTGAAACAAACGCGCGAGAGAAAGGCCGGTCTTCGTGCTGACCTGGGATGGCTCGAGCAGGTAGACCGCGAGGCCTGGCGGTTGCGTACGGGATTTGCCTCTCCACCGGAAAAGGCGCTGCTGGATGAATGGTTCGCGCCCAAGCCCAAAAATTTGAGCTTCGATATCGAGGACTTGCTTGAGCTGTACCTCAACGACCAGTTCATGATGAGTCAGATGCCGCAAACTCAAACCACCATCAAGTACTTCCTGGTGCGAGAGTTCGACAGCCCCGATCTCACCAAAACCAAAGGTATGGCTCCGGATTACCTGGAGCAGATCAAAGGCTGACTCTGCACAGTTCACAAACAAGCCAGGCTCCCACAAGAGCCTGGCTTGTTTGTGAAAGTGTGGCGTCAGACCGGCGCCTTCCACCCCATCATCTGCTGCTGCGCAACCAGCAGCAAATCGCACCCATCCTGCGTAAGCAGATAAAGCGCATGAGTAATGTGCGGAATGTCTTGAACATCACCGTTCTTGAAACACTGGCAATGGAGCGTTTCAAGCAAGTGGCTGGCGGCTCGGACACGCTGTAAAGTGGCTTCGAGAATGTCTTGGGGATTGGCCTCTGTATCGATGACCATGGGGTTTGAGTCGGTAACGCTACTTTTGATTGAACGATAACGATCAGGAAACGGATTAAACGTTGTCATTAGGATTACTCGAACGTCAGTTAAGTAACCGCCAGCACCGTGACCAAACGATGGGAGGCGGACTGTGTACAGGCTTGGTCAACCGATAACCCGCAAATCGGCTCGCCCGAAGGCGTCCAGCACACAGCCGCCATAACAACGCACAACGAAGACAAAGATGTCCGCGGGGCGAATGATGGCACATATGTATGCGGGATATCAGGTGACCAAACCTGCTCGCTGATTTTGCAGCGAGGTCAAACAGTAAACGCTGGTAGCTTGCCGGCGAAAGACGACAAAGAGTCCGACCGTGTAGGAACGGGCCGAACCTCCCTCAGTTTTTTTACCTACATGAAACCTCTGTCAGAAACCTCCTCACGACAGGCGGCATTCAGTCGGGTTAACCATCGCTTAACCCCGCGGTCCAAAACTTTACTGGACCGCACGCCCTCAGAGTTCTCTGACGCCCAGTGCGGCAGGTTCGACGCCTAAACGTCGAGCTGACATTAAGCCTGCATCGGAGATCGTTCATGAACATGCGCACCTTGCTGATCACCACCGCCCTCGCCTGCACCGCGTTTGCCGGTCTGGCTCAGGCCAATGACACTTCATCCTCCCAGGCCGTGCCCTATCACTACGGCATGCCGCTGCACGTGGGCAAGGTCATCACCTTGACCGAACCGTCGACGCTGGACTGCAAAGTGGTCACAGCCGACATGAAGTACATCGACAGCACCTCGGGCAAGCCTGCGGAAATCTCCTATCGGAAGCTTTCCGACGCTTGCAGTTATCAAAACTGACGGAAAGGTCTGATTCAATACTTTGCGGTATTCCTGTGAGGGGTTCTGGCGCTATGCTCAGCGCCTCTCCCCACTGCCGCAAGGATTCGCCATGCAGTTATCGTTTCGTACCTTGTCGACTTTTACCGCCGCGCTGTGTTTTCTGTTGGCCCTGGTCTGGGGTTTGATGCCGGACAGGTTGCTGTCAATCTGGAGTATCGAGTACTCGTTGGCGGTGGGCGTTGTCGCGCGGCGCAGCGCAATGCTGTTCGCGGCATTGGGCGTGATGTTTTATCTGGTTCGAAACGAGTCGCCTTCGATCACCCGCCATGCGCTGACCAATGGTTTCATGGTCGGCTGCTGGGGGCTGGCAGCACTGGGCTTCGGCGAATGGCTCAATGGCCATGCCGGTCCGGGCATATTGCTTGCGGTGGTGGTTGAGCTGGCGCTGGGTCTGGCGTTTCTCCAGACCAAGCGCGTGTCGGTGGAGCTCGAAACCGTGGGTTAAAGCGCTTTTCTGTCTGTATGCAGAGTCTGGGCAATGGTTTGCTGATGCATGTCAGAGCGCAGTCCGGCAATCAGGTCGTTGATTTCTCGGCAACCATTTAGCTGTTTGGCATTTATTCCGGTCACCATGAGATCGAGGTGATTGGTTTGACGATCGGAATACACCTTTACGGTCATCGACAGGTCCGGCGACAGCGTGCATTGACAACGTTTCGGCAAAAAACTGCTTTCAATGATATTGCGAAGTTCCAAGGCAGAAAGAAACATGGCGACCCTCTCCTTAATGTGAGACTGCCGATCAACTATCGATACTGACGCAATGAAATCCCCGGTCAGCTTAAGACCAGCTTGAGCATAAAACATGCCTTGGATTTCGCACTGCAGCTCATCGGTAAATCAACGATTTAGCGAAACCGCACGTAAATAGCCCCTGCAATATGCAAGAAAGGCGTTATGGTGCCCCTGCAATTTGCATACATCCAGCGACAAGTTTGCATTGGCCGACCACCCCAGTAAGAATGCGGCCAATCAAATCAGTATCCGCTGACCCCACTCGCAAGCAAGGAGGCATCATGGGTTCTTTGACCTATATCACTACCGTCGGGCTGATTCTTGCCGGGCTGTCGACCATCGCTCACGCCGCGAAACTCGAAGAGGTTGCGCCGTTCCCGAAGCCCGAGAGCGGTTTCACCCGCCAGGTCATTCACCTTGCCCCACAGGCTCAGGAAGACGGCTACCAGGTCGAAATCCTCGCGGGCAAAACCCTGACCGTCGACTGCAATCGCCAACGCCTGGGCGGCATTCTCGAGGAGAAAAACCTCGAAGGCTGGGGCTACCCGTTCTACCGACTGGAAAAAGTCATCGGCCCGATGAGTACGCTGATGGCCTGCCCGGACGGCAAAAGTAAAAAGGACTTCGTGCCAGTGGTCGGTGACGGTTTCATGCTGCGCTACAACAGCAAACTGCCGATCGTGGTCTACGTGCCCAAAGACGTCGAAGTCCGCTACCGGATCTGGTCGGCGTCGAGCAAGGTCGAGAACGCCGTCCAGGAATAACCGTTCTATCCCGTTACAGGAGCGCCATTTTGATTACCTGCCACGTCAAATATGTGATCGATCCGTATCAACTCAGCGAATTCGAAGCCTACGCCAAAGCCTGGCTCGGCATCGTCGAGCGTTTGGGCGGTACGCACCACGGGTATTTCCTGCCTTCCGAGGGCGCGAGCAATATCGCCTACTGCCTGTTCAGCTTTCCTTCGCTGGCGGACTACGAAAGTTACCGGCATATCGCGATGACTGACGCCGAAAGCACCGCGCTCGTAGCTTCGCTGGTCGAGAAGAAGTTTATCGTCAGTTATGAGCGGACCTTCCTTCGCCCGCTGCTGGCCTGACACCGCTCACGCCGGGGCGCCGCTCAATGCGGCGCGCTCGGCCACATGGCGCAAACTGTCGAAATTGATATTGGCGCCTGAGTTGATCGCTACCAGTGTCTGATCACGGGCACCGGTCTGCGCCACGTATTTCTTGATTCCGGCCACCGCCAAGGCACCGGAAGGTTCGGTGATCGAGCGGGTATCGTCGTAGATATTCTTGATGGCGGCGCAGAGTTCGTCGTTGCTGACCGTCAACACCTCATCGACACAGAACCGGCAGACTTCGAAACCATACGCACCGATCTGGGCGACGGCCACACCGTCGGCGAACGTACCTACGGTTGGCAGGACAACTCGGTCGCCGGCCTGCAATGCCGCATATAAGCAGGCGGAATGCTCCGACTCGACGCCGATGATGCGGACTTCTGGTCGCAGGTATTTGACGTACGCCGCGATGCCGGCGATCAGGCCGCCACCACCCACCGGGACGAAGATCGCGTCCAGTTGACCTTGATGCTGGCGCAGGATTTCCATGGCAACGGTGCCCTGCCCCGCGATCACGTCCGGGTCGTCGTAGGGCGAGACAAAGGTGCGACCGGTTTGCCGCGCCAGGTTCAGTGCATAGTCCAGCGCAAACGGAAAACTCTCGCCATGCAGCACGGCATCGGCGCCCCGACTGCGCACACCCAGCACCTTCAGTTCCGGCGTCGTACGCGGCATGACGATGGTCGCCGCAATTCCCAGTTCACGGGCCGCTAATGCCACGCCTTGAGCATGATTACCTGCGGAAGCGGTGATTACCCCGCGTGCCTTTTGCTCATCGCTTAACTGCACCAGTTTGTTGTAGGCGCCGCGGATCTTGAAGGAAAAGGTCGGTTGCAGGTCTTCGCGCTTGAGCAGGATCTGGTTACCCAAAACCTCGGACAGTGCCGGTGCTACCTGCAACGGCGTACGCACCGCGAGCTCATACACGGGCGCGGCGAGGATCTTTTTCACGTAGTGCTCAAGCAAGGTCTGCTGGGCGGTGGTGCTCATGGTTGTCTCCTGTCGTACACCGACTGTGTGTATGAGCTGCCGAAGGCTGCGATCTTTTGATCTATCTTGCGGACGCCAAGATCAAAAGATCGCAGCCTTCGGCAGCTCCTACGCCGGTCGGCGTTGGTTCAAGACCCAGGAGACAGAAAGTAAAAAACCCGCCTCTAGGGCGGGTTGGGTGCTGCAGTCGTGAGCTAGCCCGCCAAATAAGGAATGGCGGTAATAATGCTTGGCTGGCAGCGCAATACAGTGGAAGTCATGTCCGAAAATTAGCCGGGCGCTGATGGCAAGTCAATGGCCAATTTTCCTCGGCCTCTGTAGGCTGACGACTCTGCTCATTGTCCCAAGGAAGGAAACCATGAAGTCTGTCGCCCTGCCCCTCATTGCCCTGATCGCGTTCGCCGGCTACACCGTTTCGGTGATGCTTCAGGCCGAACAGTCATTGATCGACTTCGGCCTCAGCCTGATGTCGCGCCCCGACACGGCGCAGGTAGTGATTGATTTGTACCTGCTGGCGACGCTCGCGGGCATCTGGATGTACACGGATGCGCGCAAGCGTGGGCAGTCAGGGCTGTCGGTGGTGCCGTATCTTTTGCTTACCGCAATATTTGTGTCCATCGGGCCGTTGTTGTACTTGGTGGTGCGTGGGCTGCAGGATCGGAAGAAATCCGTAACCGTCCATCAAGAAGTCTGATCCTGAATTTGTAGTGCTGTTGAGATTGCCTTCGCGAGCAAGCCCGCTCCCACAAGGGTTCTGTAGAGGACTCGGAACTTGCGTACACCCTGATCAAAATGTGGGAGCGAGCTTGCTCGCGAAAGCGATCTGACAGCCGCCAAAGTTATTTCGCCAACCGTCTGAGCCCGAGCACCATCACTCCAGCCCCCATTATCATCGCAGTCAGAAACAGCGGATACGAAACCCACCACGGCACGCCCGCCGTCATCATGCTGAACTCGGACATGCCGCCGATACTTGCAATCAGGTTCAGCGGCAAAAACACCACATTGATCAACGTCAGTTTGCGCAGCAGGTTGTTCATGCTGTTGTTCATCAGGTTGCCCCGGGCGTCGATCAGCCCGGAGAACACCGTGGAGTAGATTTCCGCCTGTTTGTAGCACTGGTTGTTTTCGATGATCAGGTCGTCGATCAGGCCAATGGCTTCGGCGCTGAAATGTTCCTTTGCGGCGTGATTGCGCAACCGGGTCAGGACTGCGCCGTTGCTGTGAATCGCGTTGATGTAATAGATCAGGCTTTCGCTGAGGTTGAACATCTGGATCAGGTGCTGGTTCTGCATCGACGCGTTGAATTTCTGCTGCAACTCCCGGGCAACCAGCTTGATCACCTTCAGGTGGCCCAAGTAGTGATGGATGTTGTTGAACAGCAGGTCGAGCAACACATCCAGCGGCCTGTTCAGGGGCTGGCGCATGCCGAGGCCACTGAGCGGCGAATCGTCGGTGGCGATCACCAGCAAACGATGCTCGGAAAACAGCAAACCGCAGGACGACACTTCGAAGGCCAGGCTGCCGGCGCCGGAATAGTTTTCCGGGCGTTTCCAGATCAGGAACAGGTTGTCGGGGTGAAACTCGATGCGTGACACCTCATCGGGGTCCAGGGCCGAGGCCAGGGCGTGTTCATCAACTTTGAAATGGCTGTGCAGCAGATCCCGTTCGGCCGCACCGGGATTACTGAACAACATCACTTCGGCATCCAGCCGTTCGACTTTGTGCAGGGCGCCGTGGATCAGTTGAAAGCTCTTGATCATCGGCCGTTCACCAGGCCTGGCCGCGGCGCTTGAGTTCCAGGCGACGGACGAACTCTTCCAGCACCAGTGAATACAGATCGTCCTGCAAGTAAGCGTCTTCGATGCCGGCGTCCATGTTCGGATTGTCGTTGACCTCGATCACCACCACTTTGTCGCCGGACTGCTTGAGGTCGACGCCGTAGAGGCCATCGCCGATCAGGTTCGCAGTCTTCACCGCCAACTCCACCACCGCCCGCGGTGCTTCGTGAACCGCCAGGGTGCGGCATTCGCCATTGATGTCCTGGCCCTTGGCCTTGTGGTTGTAGATCTGCCAATGGCCCTTGGACATGAAGTACTGGCAGGCAAAGATGGGTTTGCGGTTGAGCACGCCGATGCGCCAGTCGTATTCGGTGTAGAAGAACTCCTGGGCCAGCAACAGCACCGAATGCTCGAACAGTTCGGCCGTGGCGTCGAGCAAGGCTTGCTGGCTTTCGACCTTGATCACACCCCGAGAGAAACAGCCGTCGGGGATCTTCAATACCAACGGGAAACCGAGGCGCTCGCCAACCCGCTCGAAGTCTTCCGGTCGCTCTTTGTAGAGAATCTCGGTGGCGGGCATGCCCAGCTGATGGCTCTTGAGCAGATCGGTCAGGTACACCTTGTTGGTGCAACGCAGAATCGAGGCCGGGTCGTCCGACTGCTGCGCAGCCGAACGCAGGCTTCGCCAGCTGCTACAGGTGTCGGTTACTTCAGTCCGATCTTGTACAGGGCACCATCGTCTTCATCGGTCAGCACATACAAATACCCGTCCGGCCCCTGCCGCACATCGCGAATGCGCTTGTTGAGTTCACCCAGCAATCGCTCTTCGTGAACGACCTTGTCGCCATCGAACTGCAAGCGGATCAACTCCTGGCTCACCAGCGCGCCTATAAACACGTTGTGCTGCCAGGCCTTGAAGCGGTCAGCGTCGTAGAACGCCATGCCGCTGAGACCGGGGGACTTTTCCCACACGTGATGCGGGGCGACGGTGCCTTCGGCAGACTTGCCCTTTGCTTCCGGTATCGGCTGGCCGGAATAGTTGATGCCATGGGTTGCCATCGGCCAGCCATAGTTCTTGCCTCGCTCGATGATGTTGATTTCATCGCCACCCTGGGGACCGTGCTCGTTTTCCCAGAGGGTGCCGGTCCAGGGATTGAGTGCCGCGCCTTGTGGATTGCGATGACCGTAGGACCAGATTTCCGGGCGTACGCCGGTCTGACCGACAAAGGGGTTGTCATCCGGCACCTTGCCGTCCGGGTAGATCCGCACAACCTTGCCTTGCAGCTTGTCGAGGTCTTGGGCGGTCGGCCGGTCATTGTTCTCGCCAAGGGTGATGAACAGATAGCCGTCGCGGTCGAACACCAGGCGCGAACCAAAGTGGTTACCGACCGAAAGCTTGGGCTCCTGGCGAAAGATCACGTTGAAATCCTTGAGGGCCGTCAGGTCGTCAGACAGACGTCCGCGACCGACTGCCGTCCCGGCCTTGTCGCCCTCACCGCCACCTTCGGCATACGACAGATAGACCGTGCGGTCTTGCTTGAAGTCGGGCGACAACGCTACATCCAGCAAACCGCCCTGCCCCTTGGCCCAAACCTTTGGCACGCCACTGAGCGGTGCGGAAAGTTTACCGTCGGCGCTGACCACCCGCAGGTTGCCGGGCCGTTCGGTCACCAGCATCCCTTGGCGATCGGGAAGAAACGCCAAAGCCCAAGGATGTTCGAGCCCCTTGATCATTGTCGTCACCTCAAGGGGGCCCTGTTCGCTTTTAAAATCCTGGGTTGGCGCTGCGAAAACGGGCGCCGTGACGGTGAGCAGTGCGCTGGCACACAGTGTGGCCAGAAGGGTTTTACGCAACATGCACGATTCCTTTTGTCGTTCGAATGGCTGGCAAGATCGCTGTCGTGCCGTTCAACGGTTGCTGGTGTCTGCGTCCCGATGAGGTGGGTTGGGAATGAATTTCGGTGGGGTGGCGGGAGGCGGCCGGTCCTGAGGATAGCGGTTGCCGATGCCACCATTATCCAGCGTCGGTGGCCGCGGCACGGGCACTGTGTTCGGCCCGCGAATGGCCGGCGCGCTGGGTTGCGTGCCTTGCATGCTGTTGGGATTGGCCCGGCGAATCGGGCTGTTGTAAGGATTGCTGGTGTGGCCCGTCGGGCTCTGGGCCAACAGCAATGAAGAAGGTGGCGATGCGGTGTCAGCCTGCGCCAGATTGCTCAGCACACCACTCAACGCCAACGCGGTGCAGCCGAGCACAAATCTGTTCATGGGGAACCTCTCGACATCAGCGTGTATAGGAACTTCGATATCACGCTACGCCCGGGGTTCGGATTTGTTAACTAAAACCTCCTTCACAAGATGTAACACGAGTTGACCCGACCGCCGATACGCCCGCAGGGCCGGTTCGCAGCCCGCTGAAACTTTCGCACAGCGTCACAGGTCACCTGAACATCACTGGCGAGAAGACGACCATGGCACGGGCAATCTGGAAAGGCGCGATCAGTTTCGGTCTGGTGCATATTCCTGTGGCGCTGGTCTCGGCGACGTCCTCGCAAGGGGTGGATTTCGACTGGCTCGACAGCCGCAGCATGGACCCGGTGGGCTACAAGCGCGTCAACAAGGTCACCGGCAAGGAAGTCACCAAGGAACACATCGTTAAAGGTGTGCAGTATGAAAAGGGTCGGTATGTGGTCCTCAGCGAAGAGGAAATCAAGTCGGCGCACCCGCTGTCCACTCAGACCATCGACATCTTTTCCTTTGTCGACAGCGAGCAGATCCCCCTGCAAAACATCGATACGCCCTACTACCTCGCGCCGGACAAACGAGGTGGCAAGGTCTATGCGCTGTTGCGCGAAACGTTAAGCAAAACCAATAAAGTCGCCCTGGCTCATGTTGTGCTGCACACGCGCCAGCACCTCGCCGCGCTGATGCCGCTGGAATCGGCGATGGTATTGGTGATGCTGCGCTGGCCCGCCGAAGTGCGAAGTCTGGATACGCTTGAGCTCGGCAGTGAAGTCACCAAGCCCGAACTGGCCAAGGGCGAACTGGACATGGCCGAACGACTGGTTCAGGACATGAGCGCAGACTGGAAACCCGAGGATTATCGCGACAGTTTTGAAGACAAGATCATGGCCTTGGTGGAGAAAAAGGCCAACGAAGGAAAAATCGAAGATGTCGAAACGGCGACTGGCGAAGATGAGCGTAAAACTGCGGATGTTATCGATCTGACCGAGTTGCTTAAACGCAGCCTGGGTGGCAAGAGTGCCGGTAAAACCAAACCCGCCGCACGCAAAAAATCCACGAAGACTTCTCGTGGCTGATTGAGGGTTTTGCGGTGGATGTTATGGCTTGCTCACGAAGGCTTCGCACGCCGAAACACAAAATTCAGATCAAAACGATAATCGCCAACAGGCCACCGAAAATAGCCCACTTCTCCAGGTAATAGAGCTTGCGGTTGCGCTTCTTCAGTGCTTTGCCGCGCAAGCGAATCTTGTAGATTTTGGCGAACAAGCGGTTGATACCGCCGGTCTTGTCACCCGCATCGTTCGGTGCGCCCGCCGCCGACATCACGTTATTGCTGAACCAGCCATTGAACGCCGCCGCCCAGCGATACTTCATCGGCCGCTCTACGTCGCAGAACAGAATGATACGGTTCTGCCGGGTGGTGTTTTCGGCGTAATGAATGAAGGTCTCATCGAACATGATCGCTTCACCGTCGCGCCAGTGGTAGTTCTCGCCATCGACGTTGATGTAGCAACCGGCATCGTTCGGTGTTTCCAGGCCCAGGTGATAGCGATAGGAACCGGCATACGGATCGCGGTGACGGACCAATTTCGAACCCGGTGGCAACTCGGCGAACATCGCAGCCTTGATCGAGCCGATGCTTTGCAGCAGTTCGGAGGTGCGCGGACAGAGCTTCATGGCTGAAGGATGGCTGTCGCCGTACCACTTCAGGTAGAAACGTTTCCAGCCCGTCTTGAAGAATGAATTGAAACCGACGTCGTCGTACTGACTCGAGCGCTTGATCTCCCCGGCCCTGAGCAGGTTTTGGCCCTCGGCACGAATGTCTTCCCAATGGTCCTGCAACGGACTCAGCTCAGGAAAATCGGCCGGGTTCAGAAAAGGCTTGTTGGGGATTTTCGAGAACAGATAAAGGAAGCAGTTGATCGGTGCCAGAAACGTTGAGTGGTCGCTCAGTTGGCGGCCCAGCTTGTGACGCACGCGTCCGCGCAAGTGAACGTACGCAATGGATACAACGTAAATAGCGGCAATGATCAATTTCACAAAAAATCGTCACACGTCAGAAATGAACAAACTGCGTCCCTTGCCGGCGAATCGGCCCAAGGGTCTTGTGCAGTGTCTGAATACGAAACTACGGCCCGGATGGCGCGTCCTTGAGCCTATGCCGCTTGTCGGCATCGGGTGATAGATGGCATTTTAGCCACAGCTTGTAACCAATAGTTAACCTTCAACTGTGAAAATATGTCCGCTGATGCTGCCAAAGTGGCCGTGCGGCCTTAACGCCCTATCGTTTAAAGAGCCAGACCAGTACAATCGCCGCCAAACATTACGCGCCCCCCTTGGTTGACGACGGGAATGAACCCCGTCTCAGCGCACTTCGACTCGGGCCAAGCGCTTCATATGCTGCTGTCCACTTATTGCCAGATGGACCTTCCGCTTCTGACCGGGATGCATTTCCTGTGGTTCGAATACCGGAAACGGGTACTGAATCGGTACTGCCGCAACCCTAGCTACTCTGAATGCTTCGCAGGAAAAACCTTTGATCTCTACAGCTAACATCACGATGCAGTTCGGCGCCAAGCCGCTATTCGAAAACGTTTCGGTCAAATTCGCCGCGGGCAACCGCTACGGCCTGATCGGCGCCAACGGTTGCGGCAAGTCGACTTTCATGAAAATCCTCGGCGGCGACCTCGAGCCGTCCGGCGGCCAGGTCATGCTCGAGCCGAACGTGCGTCTGGGTAAATTGCGCCAGGACCAGTTCGCCTACGAAGAATTCACCGTGATCGATACCGTGATCATGGGTCACGAAGAGCTGTGGAAGGTCAAGGCCGAGCGCGACCGTATCTACTCGCTGCCGGAAATGACCGAAGAAGACGGCATGGCCGTTGCGGAACTGGAAACCGAATTCGCCGAAATGGACGGCTACACCGCCGAGTCCCGTGCTGGCGAACTGTTGCTGGGCCTGGGTATCGGCATCGAGCAACACTTCGGCCCGATGAGCGAAGTGTCCCCTGGCTGGAAACTGCGCGTATTGCTGGCTCAGGCGCTGTTCTCCGATCCTGAAGTGTTGTTGCTCGACGAACCGACCAACCACCTGGACATCAACACCATCCGCTGGCTGGAAAACATCCTGACCCAGCGCTCCAGCCTGATGATCATCATCTCTCACGACCGTCACTTCCTGAACAGCGTGTGCACCCACATGGCTGACCTGGATTACGGCGAGTTGCGCCTGTTCCCGGGCAACTACGACGAGTACATGACCGTGGCGACCCAGTCCCGCGAGCAACTGCTGTCGGACAACGCCAAGAAGAAAGCACAGATCTCGGAACTGCAATCGTTCGTCAGCCGCTTCTCGGCCAACGCCTCGAAAGCCAAGCAGGCCACGTCCCGCGCCAAGGCGATCGACAAGATCCAGCTGGCCGAGGTCAAGCCTTCGAGCCGTGTGAGCCCGTTCATCCGTTTCGAACAAACCAAGAAGCTGCACCGTCAGGCGGTCATCGTCGAGCGCATGGCCAAAGGCTTCGACGGCAAGCCGCTGTTCAAGGACTTCAGCTTCCAGGTTGAAGCTGGCGAGCGCGTGGCGATCATCGGCCCGAACGGTATCGGTAAAACCACCTTGCTGCGCACCCTGGTCAACGAACTGACCCCGGATGCCGGTACCGTGAAGTGGACCGACGCCGCGGAACTGGGCTACTACGCCCAGGACCACGCGCACGACTTCGAAGACGACTGCAACCTGTTCGACTGGATGGGCCAGTGGACCCAGGGCGGCGAGCAAATCGTTCGCGGTACCCTCGGCCGGATGCTGTTCTCCAACGACGAGATCCTCAAGTCGGTCAAGGTCATCTCCGGTGGTGAGCAAGGTCGCATGCTGTTCGGCAAGCTGATCCTGCAAAAGCCGAACGTGCTGATCATGGACGAACCGACCAACCACTTGGACATGGAATCCATCGAGGCGCTGAATCTGGCGCTGGAGAACTACCCGGGCACGCTGATCTTCGTCAGCCACGACCGTGAGTTCGTATCGTCCCTGGCCACCCGCATCATCGAGTTGAGCGCCAGCGGCGTGATCGACTTCAGCGGCACCTATGACGACTACCTGCGTAGCCAGGGCGTTGTGTTCTAAATAGCCCTGCAGCAACTGAAAGCCCTGTCCTTGCGACGGGGCTTTTTGCATTCAAGGGTCAAGGGAAACTTTGGTTCCGAAACCTTCGCGGGCCTGATCGCGAAGAGGCCCTCAAACCCTATGAATATAGTTAGCCTGCTTCCTTTTATTTGCAACCCGCGCCATGATGCAGCTCTCCTACCGCCGCCCGCGAACGAGCCGTCATGTCTGTGCAGCAACTGCCACCCCAAAGCTCCATGGCGATCACCCTGCAGATCGTCTCCATCGTCTTTTATACCTTTATTGCCTTCCTTTGCATCGGCCTGCCGATTGCGGTGTTGCCGGGCTATGTCCACGAACAGCTCGGTTTCAGCGCGATCATCGCGGGGCTGGCCATAGGCTCCCAATACCTGGCCACTCTGCTCAGCCGCCCGATGGCCGGACGCCTGTCGGACACCATCGGCACCAAGCGGGCGATTGTTTATGGGTTATCGGGGATAGTGTTGAGCGGCGTGCTGACGTTGATTTCAACGCTGCTGCAAAGTTTTCCCTTGCTGAGCCTGTTGATTCTGATTGCCGGACGCTTGTTGCTGGGGATTGCCCAGGGATTGATCGGGGTCGGCACCATCAGTTGGTGCATGGGTCAGGTGGGCGCGGAACATACCGCGCGATCGATCTCCTGGAACGGCATCGCCTCCTACGGCGCCATCGCCATTGGTGCGCCGCTGGGCGTGGTGATGGTTGGCGAGCTGGGGTTCGCCAGTCTTGGGATCGCGCTGTCGGTGCTGGCGCTGGCGGCGTTGTTGCTGATCCGAAACAAACCCTCGGTGCCGGTGATTCGCGGCGAACGCCTGCCGTTCTGGGCGGTGTTCGGGCGCATTGCGCCGTTCGGCGCGAGCCTGAGCCTCGCCTCCATCGGTTACGGCACGCTGACCACTTTTATTACCTTGTATTACGTCAGCCGTGGCTGGGCCGGCGCGGCTTATTGCCTGACGGTGTTCGGCGTGTGTTTCATTCTGGCGCGACTGTTGTTCATCTCCAGCATCAGCCGTTTCGGTGGGTTCACCTCGGCCATTGCCTGTATGAGCATTGAAACGGTGGGCCTGGTGTTGCTGTGGCTCGCGCCTTCGACCGGTTATGCGCTGATCGGCGCAGGCCTGACCGGGTTCGGTCTGTCGCTGGTGTATCCGGCGCTGGGGGTCGAAGCGATCAAGCAAGTGCCCAACTCCAGTCGTGGGGCGGGATTGAGTGCTTACGCGGTGTTTTTCGATCTGGCGCTGGCGATTGCCGGGCCGTTGATGGGCGCGGTGGCGTTGAACCTGGGGTACACGTGGATTTTCTTCAGCGCGGCGTTGTTGTCGGTGACTGGCCTCGGTTTGACCCTGTTACTGAAACGCCGCGCCATGGCCTGACACTGCAATCCACTGTGGGAGCGAGCTTGCTCGCGATAGCGGTCTGTCAGCCAACATCCATATTGAATTTGAGAGCGCTATCGCGAGCAAGCTCGCTCCCACAGGGATTAGTGGTGGTCACAAAATCATTGATCGGCGGTCTGCATTCCGGCCCGGGTCGGTTTGCCAAGCGCATGAGCGAAGAAACGCCCGGCTTCGGACACCATAGTGCGATGGATGTCTTTGCGATCGACGCCATCGGCATCGGTGCAGAGCGCCGGCATGGCGAGGATCTGTTCTTCATTGCAAGGCGCCAGGAATACAAAGTGCCCTGCCCCGGCCAGCAATTTGAAGTCCGGTGCGATCGGCAGTTTGCGCGCAAGGGCGGCGGCATTCTTGTCGAACGCCACCAGTTTGTCGCCGTCGCCGCTGTAGAGCAGCACCGGCACATGCACTTCGGCCAGGGTATGGCGGCCAAACTTCAGGCTCAGCGGCGCCATGAGCAACAAGGCGCGAACCCGAGGGTCAGCCACTGGTTGCAAGTCATCGCGGTCAGCAATCAATTCGCCATGGGTGTTGCAGGCGTCGCGGTCGTCCGGGCGTTCCTGACAATAGCGGCGCAGGCGGTCCAGGTCTGGCGTCGCGCCGGACAGAATCAGCGCCGTCTCCCCGCCCGCCGAATAACCGATGACACCGACCTGATCGGCATTGACGAAGGGCGCGAGCATTCGATCACCAAGTGTCGCGGTAATGGCTTCGGAAATCTGGATGGGCCGACCGTAAAGGTTACTCAACGTACCGAGGCGACTGTGGTCTTTGGAGTTGTCACCGGGATGGATCACCGCCACCACCACAAACCCTTTGCGTGCCAGCGACGTGGCGAGGTCATGCAAGGCCAGCGGGGTTCCGGTGTTGCCGTGGGACAGCATCAACATCGGGAAACGACCGATGGCGACTCGGGTGTCTTCGCCCGCCTCGACTGTGTAGCCCTCGAGGATGCTGGAGTGCTCCTTCTCGCTGGAGGGATAGAAGGCGATGGCGCGCATCGGCTGCAAGTCCAAAGGGTCAAGAAAACTCATCTCATGGAAGCCGACGCTCCAGTGAAAATGCGGCGCAGGCGCGGCGTGCACTGAATTCAGGCTGCTGAACAGGCAAATCAGTAAGGTTGCACAAAGACGCACCATGGGATGCCCCACCTTGTTACTTGACCGGAGACGGTAACCCTCGACTGCATAACTCGGGCCAGGAGATGAAATAGCCAGAAACAAAAAACTCCGTATCTGGCACTTGCGTGATCAGAATACAGAGTTTTTTGGGTATTGCCCGAGCTGTTTGATTTTCTTTACACACGCCTTACGCGGCGGCGAACAACTGCTCGCTGATTTGCGTGTGAGCGTCGCTCATGGCTTTGGTGCGGACTTCGTCACCGTAGGCAAGGCCATGGGCACGGACGAACTCGATGTCGGTGATACCGATGAAGCCAAACAGCACCTTCAAGTACTCTTCGTGAGCAACACCGGTCGCCTGACCCGCATGCAGACCGCCGGAAGTCGAGACGATCACGACTTTCTTGCCACCGCACAGGCCTTCAGGGCCGGCTTCGGTGTAACGGAAGGTCTGACCGGCAACGGCGATGCGGTCGATCCAGGCCTTGAGTTGGGTCGGGATGGTGAAGTTGTACATCGGGGCTGCAATCACCACGGCATCGGCGGCGAGGAATTCGGCCAGAGTGGTGGCGCTCAGCTCGGCTTCGTGCTGCTGTGCGGCGTTGCGCAGTTCAGCGGTGGTACCGGCGGCAACCAGGGTTGTGGCGGAGAAATGGCTGATGGCATCGGCAGCCAGGTCGCGGTAGGTCACCACGGCAGTCGGCTCGGCGGTTTGCCAGGCTTTAACGACTTCGCTGCTCAGCTGACGGGAAGCCGAGTTGTCACCAAGAATGCTCGAATCGATATGCAGCAGTTTCATGTGGGATCTCCAGGTGAGGATCGCTACGAGGCGATCTGATGGGGAGAATCCTACAGGCGAAACCAATAGCTGATTAGACTGCAACAATGCGATAGTTCGTCCCACTGATAGAACAATCGAGCTCCCACCATGCAAGACCTCAATGATCTCTACTACTTCGCCAAGGTGGTTGAAGCCGGTGGCTTCGCCGCGGCCGGGCGTTTGCTCGGAATTCCCAAGTCGCGGTTGTCGCGGCGCATCGCCGAACTGGAAGAGCGTCTCGGCGCGCGCCTGCTGCAACGCACCACCCGACAACTGAAGTTGACCGCCGTGGGCGAACGTTACTTGCGGCACTGTCAGGCAATGCTGCTGGAAGCCGAAATGGCCGACGAAGCCGTTGCCAGTATGTCCAGCGAACCTCGTGGGCGTTTGCGGGTGTCCTGCCCCGTCGGGTTGGCCCACGAAATTCTGCCGACAGTGATCAGCGATTTCCTTGAGAAGTATCCTCAGGTCCAACTGGAAGTCATGTTGCTCAACCGCCGCGTCGACCTGGTGACCGAGGGCGTCGATGTGGCGCTGCGGGTGCGTGAGTTGGGCGATGAGGATCCGCTGCTGGTCACCCGACGTTTGCGCCAGGCGCAGATGGCGATGGTCGCCAGCCCCGGATTTTTGCACGGACGTGAAATCAACCACCCCGAAGACCTGAAAAACCTTCCCGTGCTCGGAGCTCTGGAGGCCGACCGCCTGGTGCATATCCGCATGCTCGACCAACAGGGCAAAAGCTGCGATCTCACCCTCGAAGCGCGATTGGGCATCGATGACTTTATCGTGCGCAAGGCCTGCACCCTCGCCGGCCAGGGTTTTACCATGCTGCCGATGATGTATTGCGAGCAGGAACTGGAAAACGGCTCGCTGGTACAGTTGCTGCCCGACTGGTCGTTGCCTGGTGGCTGGCTGCAAGCGGTCTACCCTCATCGGCGCGGGGTGATGCCAGCCGTACGCGCCTGGCTCGACCATTTGATCGAATCATTCAATGCCTGTGGGGACCGACTGATATGAAGGCTGGACGTATGAGCGAAGAGGATGTCGCGCAATTCTGTCTCGCGCTGCCGGGTGCGCGGGAAGACTACAAGTGGGGTGGCGTACGGGTGTTTTCGATCGCGGGGAACAAGATGTTCGCCTTGCAGAATCTACGGGGCGAATCCTTGGCCTTCAAGGTCGACAAGGACTTGTTTCTCGGTCATTGCGACCGCCCGGGAATTCGCCCGGCGCCGTATCTGGCGCGGGCTCAGTGGATCATCTTGGAAACGCCCTACCCGTTGGGCCCTGAAGAGCTGCAAGGCTTGTTGCGGCGTTCCCATCAATTGGTGGTGAGCAAGTTGCCCAAGCGCACCCAGGTGGGACTGCTGCTTTAAAGCAGCGCCAGCAGATTTGCACCCAGAAACAATTGATCGATCCAGAACACCTGGTGCAGCAGAACAATCATCCAGAACAACAGCTGAAACGACACTTTGCGCGTCTTGTGCCGAAACAGCTGCTGCGCCAGTAAGGCGCCCGGCCAGCCTCCGGCGAGTTCCACCGCATGCAACACGTTCTCCGGTGTGCGCCAATGGTCGGCGCGCGCCCTGCGCTTGTCGCTCCAGTACAGCAAGAATGCCAGCAGACTGACGAGCCCGTACGCCGCCAGGGGAATAACGGAAACCCCGCGCAACCACAACGACATCGAGCCGTACAGCGGCAGCGCGCACAGGACCGCAAACACCAACAATTTCAGCTGAAGATTGCGAATCTCTCCTGCGGGTTTGCGTCCGGGGTTGTTGCGCGCGCTGGCGTCATTCATGGCTTGACCGCGGCCCAGTCAACCCAGCCAAATTGCCAGGTGGCCAGGATGACCAGGCCGAATGCAATGCGGTACCAGGCGAACGCGACGTAGCTGTGGTTGGCGATGAACTTGAGCAGCCCCCTGACGGCAATCATTGCAAAGATGAACGCGGTGACGAAGCCGATCGCGAACACCGGAAAATCCGACGGGACGAACAGGTGGCGGTATTTGTAGCCCGAGTAAACGGCCGCAGCGACCATGGTCGGCATTGCCAGAAAGAACGAAAACTCGGTAGCGGTCTTGCGAGACAGCCCGAACAACAAGCCACCAATGATCGTCGAGCCGGAGCGTGACGTCCCGGGAATCATCGCCAGGCACTGGGCGAAGCCGACTTTCAGGGCGTCTTTCCAGGTGATGTCATCAACGGTTTCGGCATGCACTTCATGCTGACGCTTTTCGGCCCACAACATGATGATCCCGCCTACCACCAACGCCGTCGCGACGGTGATCGGGTTGAACAGGTATTCGTGGATCAAATCGGAAAAAATCACCCCCAGAACCACGGCCGGCATGAAGGCAACCAACAGGTTTGCGGTAAAGCGGCGAGCGCCGGGCTGTGTTGGCAAACCGGTCACCACATCGATGATCTTGCGGCGGAACTCCCACACCACCGCCAGAATCGCCCCCAGCTGAATAATAATGTTGAAAGCGATGGCCCGCTCGCCACCGAAGTTGAGCAAGTCCGCCACAATGATTTGGTGCCCGGTACTGGAAATGGGCAAAAACTCCGTCAGCCCTTCTACAACCCCTAAAATCAATGCCTGCAAGGCCGTCCAAAGATCCATCAATCCCCCAAAGGCGACGCGCAAAAGCATGCCCCATTAATATTTGTCTGAGCGTTTCAATGCGATCAGCGTAGCTGAAGTCCCGCGCGCACAGGATCCAGACGAAACCGTAAAAATTCCGTGAAAAATCAAGTTGGATTCAGGTTTTTCCGTGCGGGGCCGAAATCCTATCAGACAAGCTTGATTAGCGCTGCCGCGTTATTGGACTTGGGTCGGATATGGCAGATTGGCAAAGTGTGGTTGGATGCTGGCGATCATTTATTACAAGAAAAAGAATTCGGAGTGACAGCGTTATGAACAGCTTGCGCAGTATGTCGATCAGCCGACGTTTGTGGCTCATCTTGATCGTGGCCGTCCTGATGCTAATGACGTTGGGCGTCTTGATGCTCAAGCAGATTCACGATGACCTGTACCACGCCAAGGCCCAGAAAACCCAGCACGTGGTGCAAACCGCCAGTGGCATTCTGACCTATTACCACGACCTCGAAACCGCCGGCACGCTCACCCGCGATGCTGCGCAGAAGCAGGCACTGAGCGCCGTTCGCGGTCTGCGCTATGACCAGAACGACTACTTCTGGATCAACGACCTGACGCCGGTGATGATCATGCACCCGGCCAACTCGAAACTCGATGGCCAGAACCTCTCGGCGATCCGCGACCCGGACGGTTTTGCCCTGTTTAACGAAATGGTCGCCGTCGCCAAGTCCAAGGGGGCCGGCACCATCGACTATCGCTGGCCGAAACCGGGCGCCAGCGCACCGGTAGAAAAAACCTCCTACGTCAAACTCTTCGAACCCTGGGGCTGGGTGATCGGTTCGGGCGTGTATATCGATGACATGCAGGCCGAGTTCTATGGCCAGGTCTGGAAGGCCTCGTTCGTGGGGCTGGTGATTGCCCTGATCATGGCGTTGCTGGTCATCCTGATTGCCCGCAGCATCGTGCGTCCACTGCAGGAAACCGTGAACGCCATGGCCAACATCGCCAGCGGCGAGAGCGATCTGACCCGCAGCCTCGACACTCATGGCCAGGATGAAGTCACGCAACTGGCACGCCACTTCAACGCCTTCACCGCCAAGCTGCGACGGGTGATCAAAGAACTGCAAGTGTCCGCCAGTGCCCTGGGCCAGTCTTCCAGCGAACTGGGCAACGACGCCGTCCAGGCCCAGCAACGCAGTCAGCAACAGTCCCAGCAAATGGAATTGGTGGCCACTGCCATCAATGAAGTGACGTATGGCGTACACGACGTCGCGAAAAACGCCGAGCACGCCGCCAGCGAAATGCGCGATGCCGAGTCTCAGGCGCAGCAAGGCCAGGTCAACATCGATGGCAGCCTGCAACAGATCGACAAGCTGTCGTCGACCATCGATCAGGCGGTGGAGGTGATCCGTACCCTGGCCGCCGAAAGCACGCAGATCGGCAGCGTTCTCGAAGTGATCCGTTCCATTGCCGAGCAAACCAACCTGCTGGCCCTCAACGCAGCCATCGAAGCCGCCCGGGCCGGCGAGCAAGGTCGGGGTTTTGCGGTGGTGGCCGATGAAGTGCGACTGCTGGCCCAGCGTACCCAGAAGTCCACGGCCGAGATCCAGTCGATGATAGAACGCCTGCAAAGCCACTCCGAAGCGGCGGTCAAAGTGATCGGCGACAGCAGCGTTGCATCGCAGTTGACCATCGAGCAGGCTGGCCTGGCCGGTGCAAGCCTGAATGCCATTGGCCAGGCGCTGCGCAACCTCAACGTGTTGAACGCCTCCATCGCCAGCGCAACCTTGCAACAGGCACATGTGGTCGAGGACATCAACCAGAACGTCACCCAGGCGGCCGGTTTGTCCCACAGCACGGCACTGGCGGCCGAGCAGTCGAGCGTGGCCAGCGTTCATCTGAAGGAATTGAGTGAGCAGTTGAACGGGCTGCTCAAGCAGTTCCGGGTGTAACCACAGCCCTGTGTAGCAGTTGCCGAGGCTGCGTTCGGCTGCGAAGCAGTCGTGAAATCAGACTCCACGGCGTGTCAGAAAAATCTTGCTGACAGGATTGAAGACTGCTTCGCAGCCGAACGCAGCCTCGCAGGCTCGGCAGCTGCTACAAAGGGCGGCGCACGCCGGTTCTACTTGGCAGCGACTGCCGTTACAATCCGCACCCTCTTCGACTTCCCCAAGGAACCTCCATGTCCGGGCTTGAACTGTTTGCCGCTGCCCTCGGTGTCATTGCCGTCTGGTTGACGGTCAAACAGAACCCCTGGTGCTGGCCGATCGGTCTGGTCATGGTGCTGCTTTATAGCTGGATCTTTTTTGAGGTAAAGCTCTACTCGGACATGCTCCTGCAGGTGATCTACGCCGCATTGCAGCTCTATGGCTGGTGGCAGTGGACGCATGCGGGGGGCGCGCGCCATGGTCGGCAGGTTAGCCGACTCGATGGTAAATCGGTCGCTATCAGTCTGGTCATTGGAGCGGTCGGCAGTCTGTTGCTGGGCGCTGCAATGGCGAACTGGACCGATGCCGCACAACCCTGGCTCGATGCGGCACTGACTGGCTTCAGCCTGGTGGCGCAGCTATGGATGGCGCAAAAACGCGTTCAATGCTGGCCGCTGTGGTTCACCCTGGATGTGATCTTCGTCGGGCTGTTTATCTACAAAGACCTGTACCTGACTGCTGGGCTCTACGCGCTGTTCGCCCTGATTGCCGTGCAAGGCTGGCGGGAATGGCGGGCCGATCCGGCGTTGCGCACATGAAGGTTCTGGTACTCACAGGCCCCGAATCCAGCGGCAAGAGTTGGCTGGCAGCCGAGTTACAACAGCATTTCGGCGGGGTCCTGGTAGACGAATATGTACGCTGGTTCATCGAACAAAACCCACGAGACACCTGCCTGACCGACATTCCGGAAATCGCCCGAGGGCAGCTGAAATGGGAGGACGAGGCACGCGCCCGGCAGCCGCATTTGCTGATTCTCGACACTCACTTGCTGAGCAACATCCTCTGGAGCCAGACCTTGTTTGGCGCTTGCCCGACGTGGGTCGAGCAAGCATTGTTGACACGGCACTACGACCTGCATTTGCTGCTGAGCCCCGAAACCGTGGCCTGGCATGACGACGGGCAGCGTTGCCAACCGCAACTGGCAGAACGCCAGGCATTTTTCCAGGCCAGCCGCCAATGGCTTGACCTGCACCGCCAGCCTTGCCAGGTGCTGCAAGGTGACTGGAAACAGCGCAAGGACGCGGCATTCGAGGCTGTGACACACTTGTTCAAGACCTGAAACGGCCCCCCATTCTGCCGAAAATGTCCATTCCTGAAACACCCACCTCTGCGCAAACAAGCGAGCTAAAGCAGCTCAAGCCATCCAGCATAAAAATGTTAAGCCACTGATACAACCTGCCTTCAGCGCCCCTAGCGAGCAATACCGCCTGCATGGACGGCGTTTTTGCGCGGCTCTGTCTCAGTGGCGTTACAAAATTTATTAACCACCTCGACAATTAAAGCCAACCAACTGTTTTTAAAAGAAAAACCAAAACCGGCACACCTTCTGCTCTCTTCCTCGCAACGCTGATAAGGGCCAGCGTTCCACTTACAGAAGGAATTGCCGCCGTGGGGAAACTTGAAAACAACTTCTATAGCCTCCTGCTGATCGGATGCGCACTGGGCTCAAGTGTCTGTCTGCCCGTACAAGCTGACAACGGCATCATCATTATCAAACGTGATGTCCAACCGCGCATGGCAACGCGTGCGCCGATGATTCCCGATCCTAGCCCCACGACCGCCAATGCCAACCCGTCCAAATACGTCCTCAGTCAAACGAGCGAATTGAGCGACGGTGACTTTGCCAACGTCGCCAGTGGTGCAGGTATCACACGCCTGGTTGCTCAAGGTTCTAACAACCTGAGCGGCAATATCACCAACCAGACCCAGCTTTCCAACCTCCCCGCTGGACGTTCGGGAAATTCGGGCAACGGTATTGCCAACATGGTCAATTCAAGCGTCCAGCAAGGCCTGGGTGCTCTGAAAGTCATAACGGGAGACCGTTAAGATGAATCGTACGCTGCTGATTATCGCCATGTTTTGCAGTGCATCGACCTTTGCCCAACCTCCCGTCATCAATAACGCCGACATCGACGGTTCGGGCATGCAGTACAACGGCAACCTCACGGTCAACCAGGCTGCCGGCGATCTACAGCAACAGGCTAACGCCCGAGCCATTGCCGTTGGCCACGGAGCCAGCGCGACCACACAGATTCGCCAACGGTTGCGTACGGTGGTCGACCCCAGAATCGATGCTCGATCCAGCATTCAAGGCGACTCCTTCAGCCACGGCAACGGCGTACTGGGCGTCAACC
The DNA here is from genome assembly GCF_029963765.1 of Pseudomonas sp. UYIF39. Lineage (GTDB taxonomy): Bacteria > Pseudomonadota > Gammaproteobacteria > Pseudomonadales > Pseudomonadaceae > Aquipseudomonas. The sequence continues at coordinate 379,782 of NZ_JALBYU010000001.1, read as the reverse complement.
AGAGCGCGGGGGCCAGCAACCAGCAAGCCAATGCCCTGAGGATAAGCATCAGTACTCAGCCGCAAAGCATCGACGACAGCGTCCTAAGGCAACAGAACGTGACGCTGATCACTAACTCCGATCCAACTGACTCTGCACCAGGCTATCGCCAAGTCGCTACCAGCGATCAGGCCTTCACCGGTAGCCGTGGGGTGATCCAGTTGAATCAGAGCGCCGGGGTGGGAAACCGAACGGCCAATACCCTGAGCGTACGGGTCACGGATTGACCCAAACAGGTAGGTACAACACTTAACCTAAAATAAGTACGGAGAATCACCATGAAACCTTCGATGGCAATAAAACCTCTGGTTTTTGCAATCGCTGCGGTCTTGGCTGTTGCTGCTCAAGCTGGACAGAACGATCGACGTGGTCACCATAACAACGATAACCACACCCCTCCTCCAACATGGATCCATACTGACGCGACCGCCAATGCGAACGATAAGCAGACCAATACCGGCAACAGCATCTACAACCAAGGGACTCAGAACTCAGCCGAGATGAGCAGTTCTGCCTCGGGCTCGAGCGGCAACGTCGGCGTCAACGTGGCAGCAGGCGCCGGCAACCAACAAGACAACGCGGCCGCCATCGCAAACGCTGGTTCCTCCTCCAGCCTCGATAACAGCTTCGTGTTCGGCAATGCCGACGCCAGCGCTAAAGTCATGCAATACAGCAACAACAACAAGGTCCACAACTACGGCACCACAAACTCTGCTGTGATGAGCGGATCGGCTGATGGCAGCAACGGCAATATGGGGGTCAACGTTGCTGGCGGCGACCTTAACCAACAGAAAAACACCATGGCAATTGCCAACTCCAACTCCCCGTTGGGTAACGCACACGCCACCGCCTCTGCCAACCAAAGCAGTCCTGGCCTGACAGTGAATAACGACGCTGATCGGACCTACCGTGTGGATACGATCACCGTTACCAACACGGCCAGCGGTAGTTTTTCCAAGGATAAGTCGTTCTCGGCTAGCGGCAGTGAAAGCGCTTCTTCGAGTTGGGCCGCGGCCGGCTCCAAGAACTCTGCAGCCAGCGGTTCCACAAGCGTTGATATAAGCGGTTCTCACAGCAGTAATGCGAGCGGTTCCAACAGCAGTAATTCAAGCGGTTCCAACAGCAGTAATGCAAGCGGTTCTTCGAGTGCTTCTTTGAGTGCTTCCTTGAACGCTACTTTGGACGCTGCTGCGGCGGCTTCCAGTTCCACTACCTTTAATAACGGTAATGGCGATCGCACCCGCAGCAGGTCTTCCGACGCATCGTTTAACGCATCGGTCGACGCAACGCTCAATGCATCGATAGACAAATCGTACGACAAATCGCGCGATTCCTCGTACGACAGATCGCACGATTCCTCGTACGACAGATCGAGCGATTCCTCGTTCGCAAAATCGTACGATAAATCCTACGATAAATCGTCCTCCTCCTCGTACGATAAATCGGGCAGCAAGTCGTCCGAATCTGCGTATGACAAAGCGAAAAGCTACAGTGAAAGCAGCTCATATGATCTGAGCAACACCTACTCCTATCAAGTGCTGACTCCAACTGGCTGGGCAAACCCTGTAACCAACACTGCAACCCTGAGCGGTTCGGTGAATGGTGGCAGTGGCAACCTGGGCGTCAACGTAGCTGCCGGTGTGGGTAACCAACAAAGCAACTCGCTGTCCATTGCCAACCAATCGTTCTAATTGTTGTCTCTGGAGGCCCCCTTTTGGGGGCCTTTTTCAACACAACCAGAAGGCGTCCCTCTATGCGCATTATCGCCTTGGCATTTTTGCTTTGCTTGGCCAGTGTGAGCGAGGCTGCACAACTGCCGTTTTCCGTCCTGCCGGGCGGCGCGGTGGTGTTCAAGCCGATCCAAAGCGTGCGTGAGCGCAAATTTTCCGATCTGGTGCAACAGAAAACCGACTTCAGTTGCGGCGCAGCTGCGCTAGCGACCATTTTGCGCCAGGCCTATTGGCTGGACGTGAACGAAGAACAAATCATCGAAGGCATGCTGTCACATTCCGATCAGGATCTTGTCCGCGTCCAGGGCTTCTCCATGCTCGACATGAAGCGCTACGTGGAAAGTATCGGCATGCGCGCCCGTGGCTACCGGGTAGCGACGGAAACCTTGAGCGAAATCAAAATTCCGGTGGTGGTGCTCATGGATATCCGTGGCTACAAACATTTTGTGGTCATGCAAAGAGTCCATAAGGGCTGGGTATATATCGGAGATCCGGTACTCGGTCATAAACGCTACAAAGTCGACGACTTTGTCAAAGGCTGGAACGGCATCATCTTTGCCGTCATCGGCCAGGGCTATGACAAAGCCAATGTGTTGCTCGATCCACCCCTGCCACTGAGCGCCAAGAACCGCATCAACACCTTCAGCCCGGTGCAAGACGCAGAGTTGATGGATTTCGGATTCATCCAAAGCGACTTCTTCTAATAACAAGGGAGCACGACGCTCCGGGAGCATTCCAATGAAGACTCCAATCTGGCTGGCCGTGGTTTGCCTGGCCGCCAGCCTGCCGACCCAGGCACAGATATTCAAACCCATTGAACTGAACGATCAGGAATTGGCAACCCTGCGAGGCCGCTATGTCATGCCGGGACGAATCATAAGTTTCGGCCTTGTCATGACCAGCACTTGGCAAAATGCCAACGGTGAAGTGATCGGGGCAACTTCCTCGATGCAAATTCAACAATCGACCATCACGCCACAGTTCTATGTGTCGATAATCAACGAAAAAGGTAGTGGCTCAGCGAATTCGCAAGGCTCCGGTACCGTCACTGGCGGCAGCGGCCTCAACAGCACCGAAGGCGTCACTCAAGTCGTGCGTGCTGCCGGCGACAATAACACTGCCTACAACAACGTTGAGATCAACGTCACAAAGGCTAGCCAAGCGCCAGCAACGCAACAGCAGGGCCAGGCATTGGCCGCAGGCTCGACGTTGTCCGGCGCCAATGGCGCTGGCTCGCTGAGCATTTCCTCGACCGGTACGGGTGTGCAACTCAACATCGTGGCCAACAATAACCAGGGCAGTACCGTACAACGTCTGGCCCAGGGTGGGCTGATGCAGAACACGACGTTGCTCGGCGGTGGCAACCATGTCAGCAACCTCACGTCCCTCAATGTCGTGCTGCGCGACAACGGGCCAACAGGCGGGTCCCTGAACGGCAACCTGGACCAACTCAAAGGTCTTCGCACTCAAGGATTCTGATCTACGCTCAGTCTCATCAGATGAAGTCAGAAGGGACGCCTAACCCATGCACCGATCGTTAACGTTCAGAGCTATCGTTTGTTTGAGTAGCCTGGCCCCGGCCCCACTGCTATACGCAGCACCGGACCCCCAGGTCGAATTATTAAAACAAGAACTCATGGAGTTGAAACAGCGTTACGAAGCACAACAGAACGCGCTGATGGTACTCGAGCAACGCGTTCGCCAAGTCGAAGAAACACCTGCGACACCGGTTCCCAAACGCCTGACCAAATCCCCTGCCGAAACGCCCAAGGGTGGCCAGACGGTGGCCGCCGGTGCGCCGGGAACCACAGGCAGTTCGTACGGCCAATCACTCAAGGATGATTCGGAACCTGCGCAAAGCGTTTCCAATCTGTATGACGAAGCCAGCGGCTTCTTCGGTGGTGGCAAGTTCAGCCTCGAAACCGGCGTGACCTACACGCACTACGATACCCGTGCGCTGACGCTCAATGGCTTTCTGGCACTGGACTCGATTTTTCTTGGCAACATCAACATCGACCGTATCAAGGCGGATAACTGGACCTTGGACCTGACCGCGCGCTACAACACGGGACAACGCTGGCAGTTCGACATTAACGTTCCTGTGGTTTATCGCGAATCAACGTATTCCTCCGGTGGCGCCGGTGGCGCAGGACCGGTGACGTCGGACGCCACCGTTACCCGCGACCCGACCATCGGCGATGTGAACTTTGGTGTTGCTTATAAGTTTCTGGATGAGTCGGCCAACCTGCCCGATGCAGTCGTTACATTGCGCGTCAAGGCGCCGACCGGTAAGGATCCATACGGCATCAAGCTGGTCCAGGAACCGAACAACGATAACCTTGCGATTCCCGAGGACTTGCCTACTGGCAACGGTGTCTGGTCGATCACCCCGGGTATCTCGCTGGTCAAAACCTACGACCCGGCCGTGCTGTTCGGCAGCCTGGCCTACACCTACAACCTTGAAGACTCTTTCAGCGACATCAGCCCTCAGGTCAACTCCAAGGTGCCCGGGGACGTGAAACTGGGTAATTCCTGGCAGGTCGGCGCCGGTATTGCATTCGCCTTGAACGAGAAGATGAGTATGTCGTTCTCGTTCACCGACCAGTTCGCTCGCAAGAGCAAGATCAAACCGGACGGTGGCGATTGGCAATCGATTACCAACAGCGATTACAACTCGGCCAACTTCAACATCGGCATGACCCTGGCAGCCACTAATAACCTGACGATCGTACCCAACCTGGCCATCGGCCTGACCGACGACTCGCCAGACTTTTCCTTCAGCCTGAAATTCCCGTACTACTTCTAACCCGGCACCCACAAAAAACCCGCTTTTCGGCGGGTTTTTTGTTGTTTATTGCTCCAAATTTTCAGAGCGTTTACTTGCAGCTCAACGTATCTGATGCTTATGCAACAAACGGTAGAAGGTAGGCCTGGATATCCCCAGCACCTTGGCGGCGATGCTCAAATTATCGCTGTGGCGGTTAAGTACATCGCACAAGGCCTGGCGCTCTGCCCGGTGCTTGTAGTTTTCCAGCGTGCCCATCGGCGCGGCAATGGCCTGCTGGCTGATCAGCCCCAGGTCTCGCGCTTCGATCTGCCGGCCTTCGGCCAGTACCAACCCGCGACGTACCCGGTTGGCCAGCTCGCGCACATTGCCCGGCCAGTCATGCTTGCCCATGGCAATCAAGGCGTCTTCACTGAAGCTGCGCGGACGGCGGCCGGTTTCATGGCTGTAGAAATGGGAAAAGTGGTTGGCCAGCATCGACAGATCGCCATTGCGCTCACGCAGGGGTGCGGTCGCGACCTGCAACACGTTCAGGCGGTAATACAGGTCTTCACGAAAGCGTTTTTTCTCGATCGCAGCCTCAAGATCGACATGGGTCGCGGCCAACACCCGCACATCCACGGGAATCGGCTGACTGCCACCCACCCGCTCGATGTGCTTTTCCTGGAGGAAACGCAACAGGTTGGCCTGCAGCTCCAGGGGAAGATCACCGATTTCGTCGAGAAACAGCGTGCCGCCGTTAGCCGCTTCGATCCGCCCGACTTTGCGTTGATGGGCGCCAGTAAAGGCCCCCTTCTCGTGGCCAAACAGTTCGGACTGGATCAAGTGTTCGGGAATTGCGCCGCAATTGATCGCGACAAAGGGTTTGCTGTGACGTTGGGATTGTCGATGGAGCGTGCGGGCGACCAGTTCTTTACCGGTACCGCTTTCACCCCGGATCAATACCGGAGACTCCGTGGGCGCCAGCTTGCTCAGCAACTTGCGCAGTTCGCGAATCGGCTTGCTGTCGCCAAGCAGCTCGTGCTCAGGTTGATCAATGTGAACCGTGCCCTGCCCACGCAGGCGTGCCATCCCGAATGCCCGGCCCAGCGTCACCTGAACCCGGGACACATCAAATGGCAAGGTATGGAAATCGAAAAACCATTCGCAAACAAAGTCCCCGACATTCTGCAATCGCAGGACTTCCTGGTTGAGTACGGCGATCCACTCGGTACCGCTACGGCTGATCAGCTCTTTGACGGCTTCCGGGTGTTCGAGGTGGAAAGGCTGCAAACGCAACAGGCCGACATCGCAGGTTTTGTCGGCAGCATTTTCCAGGCTACAGCTGTCAACATCCCAATCCACAGAGCGCAAAACCGGCAGCAGACGATGACAGTCGTCGCAAGGGTCCACTACTAACAGACGTCGTAAGGCAGGCGCTTCGATCATGGCTGTTCCTTGGCGCCAAATTTATGAAATATTATTAAAAACAGTCGTTTGGCGGACCTGGCTGTAACGTTAGCAATAATTTGACGTGACCTTGTACCGTTTGACTATAGAGCAGTTGCGTTATTAGTTATAAGAAGCGACTTAGTTAGTTACCTAACGAGTCCTGCCTTTCATTCAGCTTTAAACCCTGTCCGAACCTTGAGCCAATGAAAGAAAGTTGATATTTCTTTTAATTGTATGTGACCCGCCCCCCGGTTGCGGGCATCAGTACAAGTAACCAGCCGAACGGTAAGCCCAACCGACGGCACATCATTTGATTGGGCATACAGAGAGAAACCCCCATGAACGCTCCGCTGCGCATCAACGAAGCTCTTTTGATTGCCGACCGCGCATTCCAACCGTTCCAATGCGTGGCCTGGGCCCCACAAGACGGCAATGGCGAACTCAGCCTGACCGTTATCGATCGCACCAACACCCGCAGCATCGGCCGTAAGCAGATTCCAAGCAGTGCCTATACCGATCCTGCGCAACTTGAATGCCTGCTTGAAGCAGCACGTGCGGAATTGAGTGAGGAGGGTTACAAACTCCTATCGTGGTCGATGCCACACTAAGCGTTTTGCGGGTTACTAAACGGTAACCCGCACCCTCCCCGATTATTATTCGAACTTGCACGTGCCCAATTACTTGGCAGGCTTGTCAATGGTTCGAAAAGACACTGTTCTGGCACACAGCGACCCTCCGCCTGTTAGTTATGACAGTTGTGCAACCAGGCGTTCAGGGATTGAATGTTTCCTTATACAGTCGCCACCCAAACTCCTGGTTCAGGACGACTCGCAAGGAGCTGCGTGCATGTCAATCCAGACTGCGTTTGCACTACCGGCAACCCTGAACAACGCCGGCAATCTTGATACAACCTTTGCCTCGTCTGGCAAAACCCAGGTGTATTTCGCTGGCAGCCTCTCAAGCATGGCCAACGGGGTCGCGCTTGATTCACGTGGCAGGTTGTTAGTCGCGGCGAAGGTAGGAAAGCCAGGCGGTAGCCGCTTCGGCGTGGCACGCTTGCTCGAGGACGGCTCGGCAGATCTGACGTTTGGCATTCAAGGCAGCGTCATCGGGCAATTTGAACACGGCTTCGAGGCTATGGCCGGCAAAGTCCACGTACTGGCCGATGGGCACATTCTGGTAGCCGGCCTGCACTACGAAAATGCTCACCGGACACTGCCCGCCCTCGCCCTGTTTGATCAGCATGGTCGGCCGGCTCAATGTTTTGGCGACAATGGCCGCTGCGTCGTGCGTCTGCCGGGCGGTCTTTCCCAAGGGGTGCGTGACACCTGGCTACCACCTGGCATACCGGGCGCAGAAGCCTGCGATGTCTGCGTGCAGGAGGATGGTCGAATCCTGCTGCAGGCCAATCATCACTTCGAACTGGCCGATCATGTCGGCATGCTGATACGACTCAACACCGACGGTTCACTGGACGACTCCTTCAACGGCCGTGGCTTCGTGATTGTCAGGCACTTGTTGATGAACACCTGGCTCAGCAGCCTGGTGGTGCAACGAGACGGCCGGATCCTGGTGGGCGGGTCGATCAACTTCCCTGAAGAAGGTTTGCTGGCCCGCTATCACACCGACGGCAGACTCGACGAAAGTTTCGCCGTGGATGGTTTCATGACCTTCAAGGCACGGGGATATAGCGCTCAGGTCAGCCAGATCGTCCAACAGGAAAATGGCGATGTGCAGTGCTTTGGCAGCAGCCGCGACCCGATGCATTGCCTGGCACTGAAAGTACACAGCAACGGCCGCCCGGACATTCATTGCAATGGAGGCCAGGCCCAATTGCTGGAAATCGGTCACAGTGGCTGCCAGTGGACCGACGCAAAGGCACTGCCGGACGGCTGCGTGGTGACGGTCGGGGCCACGATCGGCGGCGTCGAGGCGGATTTCATTCTGGCGCGGCATCTACCCGACGGGCAACGCGATCGCAGCTTCGGCAATGGCGCTGGCTGGGTTCGCACCCGCCTTGGCCGCAGCCTGGATACCGCGACTTCAGTGGTCATGCAGGCCGATGGAAACATCGTCGTCGGAGGCTATTCACTGGACGGCAACTATCGAGCGATCGTCGCACGCTATCTGGGGTAGGCCTGCACAGTTTTCCTACACTTGATCTTCCCTCCCGTTTACGGCAAGTTGCGCGCTTCTTAATACAAGGAGTAGCCGATGCCCGGCTCAATGGCTCAGGCGTTCGCGCACAATTTCCTCGGGCATTCACCCCGCTGGTACAAGGTAAGCATTGTCGGCTTCCTGATTCTCAACGCATTGGCGCTGTGGACCGTCGGCCCGGTGGTGGCCGGCTGGCTGCTGGTGCTGGAGTTCATCTTTACCCTGGCCATGGCGCTCAAGTGTTATCCGTTAATGCCTGGTGGCCTGCTGCTGATCGAAGCACTGTTGCTGAAGATGACCACGCCCCAGGCACTCTACGACGAGCTGGTGCACAACTTCCCGGTGATCCTGCTGCTGATGTTCATGGTGGCCGGCATCTACTTCATGAAAGACCTGCTGCTGTTTCTGTTTTCACGGCTGCTGCTCGGGATTCGCTCCAAGGCGCTGCTGGCGTTGATGTTCTGCTTCCTGTCGGCGTTTCTGTCGGCGTTTCTCGATGCCTTGACCGTGACCGCCGTGATCATCAGTGCAGCCGTCGGCTTTTACTCGGTATACCACCGCGTCGCCTCCGGCAACGATCCGCGTCAGGACAGCGAGTTTGGCGATGACAAGCACCTGCCCACCCTCCATCACACCGACCTCGAACAATTCCGCGCCTTTCTGCGCAGTCTGCTGATGCACGGTGCCGTGGGGACCGCACTGGGCGGTGTTTGCACATTGGTCGGTGAGCCGCAGAACCTGCTGATCGGCCACGAGATGGGCTGGCACTTCGCTGAGTTCTTTCTGAAAGTCGCCCCGGTTTCATTGCCGGTCCTGGTGGCGGGCCTGGTGACCTGCGTCCTGCTGGAGAAGCTTCGCTGGTTCGGTTACGGCACGCTGTTGCCGGACAACGTGCGTGCGGTGCTGGCCAATTACGCTGCAGAAGACAATACCGAACGCACCTCGCGCCAACGGGCAGCGCTCATCGTGCAGGGATTGGCAGCGCTGATTCTGATTGCGGGGTTGGCGTTCCATATTGCTGAGGTCGGCCTGATCGGCTTGATGGTGATCGTGCTGATCACCGCATTCACTGGCATCACCGACGAGCACCGTATCGGCAACGCGTTCAAGGACGCCATGCCGTTCACAGCGCTGCTGGTGGTGTTTTTCGCGGTGGTGGCGGTGATTCACGATCAGCAACTGTTCACGCCTTTGATCCAGTGGGTGTTGGCGCTGCCAGCGGATCAACAGCCGGGCATGCTGTTTATTGCCAACGGCCTGCTGTCGGCCATCAGCGATAACGTGTTCGTCGCGACCATTTACATCACCGAAGTCAAACAGGCCTTCATCTCCGGCCACATGAGCCGTGAGCATTTAGAGACGCTGGCGATTGCGATCAACACCGGCACCAACCTGCCGAGCGTGGCGACGCCCAATGGTCAGGCTGCGTTTCTGTTCCTGCTGACCTCGGCGATTGCACCGCTGATTCGACTGTCGTACGGGCGGATGGTGTGGATGGCGTTGCCGTACACCGTGGTGATGGGTGTGCTGGGGTGGTATGCCGTGAGCTTCTGGCTATAACCCACCCATTCGGGACTTACCGAGGGAGGATGTAGCGCTCGATTGCCTGGGCCGCACCGTCCTCGGTATTGGCGCCCGTCACCACATCAGCCTGGCGCTTCACCGCCTCTTCCGACTGCCCCATGGCGATCGACAAGCCTGCGCGGTGAAACATCGCCGGGTCGTTGCCGCCATCGCCCAGCGCCGCGGTCTGCTCCAGCGGTACACCGAGAAACTCGGCCAGTGTCGCCAGCGCTGCACCCTTGTTGGCTTGCATCGCGGTCACGTCCAGATAAATCGGCTGTGAACGGGAGACCTGTGCCTGGCCTTCCACTTTGGGCAGCAGGCGCGCTTCCAGCTCAATCAACAACTGCGTGTTGTTGCTGGTGGCGACGATCTTGTCGATGCGCTCCAGGTACGGCTCAAAACTTTCGACCACCACTGGCGGATAACCCAGGCCGTGCTGTTCACGAGGCACCATTGGGCCGTTCGGATCTTTCAGCAACCAGTCGCCACCACTGAACACCCAGATTTCGATGTCCGGCCGGTCGGCAAACAGCGCCAATGCCGTCAACGCCGCCGTGGCCGGCAAGTAATGCGCGACCAGCAAACTGCCATCCGGGTTGACGATAGTGCCGCCATTGAAGGCTGCCGTTGGCAGGTCGACGCCCAGGGCTTCAATCTGCTGCAACATGGCTTTGGGTGGACGACCGGTGGCCAGGCTGAACAACACGCCCGCCTCGCGCAAGGAACGGACCGCCGAGAGGGTCCGTTGGCTGAGGCTGTGATCGGGCAGCAACAAGGTGCCGTCCATGTCACTGAGCAGAAAACGGATGGGTTGCGGCGTTGTATCACTCATCCGAGGCCGTGCCAGACGCGACCGTCGCGAGTCAACAGATCTTCTGCAGCCTGCGGGCCGTCTTCGCCAGCGGCATAGCTCTGCACGCTCGCGTCCTGCTGCCAGGCATCAAGGAAAGGCTGCACGGCGCGCCAGCCGTTCTCGATGTTGTCGGCGCGCTGGAACAGCGTCTGATCGCCGGTCAGGCAATCGTAGATCAGGGTTTCGTAGCCGGTGGACGGCTGCATTTCAAAGAAATCCTTGTAGGCAAAGCCCAGTTCGATATTGGCCATTTGCAAGGCCGGACCGGGCCGTTTGGCCAGTAGATCGAACCACATGCCTTCGTTGGGTTGAATCTGGATTCGCAGATAGGTCGGCTGCAACTCATCGACCTCGGTATCGCGGAACTGCGCATACGGCGCCGGTTTGAAGCAGATGACAATCTCGGTGTCGCGCACGCTCATGCGCTTGCCGGTGCGCAGGTAAAACGGCACGCCGACCCAGCGCCAGTTGTCGATCATGACTTTCAGCGCGACGTAGGTTTCGGTTTTGCTGTCGGGCGCCACGTTGTTTTCCTGACGATACCCCGGCAACGGCTTGCCGTCGATTTCGCCGGACGTGTATTGGCCGCGCACCGAGTTGGCCAACGCTTCCTCGACCGACCAGGGGCGAATCGCACCGACCACCTTGGCTTTCTCGCCGCGTACCGCATCGGCGCCAAAAGCGGCCGGCGGCTCCATTGCGACCATCGCCAGCAATTGGAACAGGTGATTGGGCACCATGTCCCGCAAGGCGCCGGTGTGTTCATAAAAACTGCCACGGGTTTCCACGCCAACGGTTTCGGCGGCGGTGATTTGTACGTGGTCGATGTAGTGATTGTTCCAGAACGCTTCAAACAGGCTGTTGGAAAACCGGCTGATCAAAATGTTCTGCACGGTTTCCTTGCCCAGATAGTGATCGATTCGGTAGATCTGGTTTTCCGTCATCACCTTGAGCAAGCAAGCGTTCAAGGCTTCGGCAGTATGCAGATCGGAACCGAAGGGTTTTTCGATCACCACCCTTCTGAACGCTTCTGGCGACTCTTGCAGCAAGCCGGCGGCGCCGAGACGACGCACCACTTCGCTGAAGAAACGTGGCGCGGTGGCCAGGTAGAAGACGGCGTTGCCAGTACCGCTGGCGGCAATTTTCGCCGCCAGCGCTTGATAAGTGCTGTCGTCCAGGAAATCGCCCTGGACGTAGCTGATGCCTTTGGCCCGTTTGGCCCACAGTTCCGGATCAAGGGCTTGATCGCCCTTGCCCACCTTGCTCGCCACTTCGGCTCGAATGAAATCTTCGAGCTTGCGGGCAAAGGCTTCGTCGGTAATGGCGTTGTGGTCGACGCCGATGATCCGCAGTCCATCGTCGAGCAGACCGTCGCGACTCAGGTTGTACAGCGCCGGCATCAGCAGACGCTTGACCAGATCACCATGGGCACCGAACAAAAACAGCGTGGTTGGTGGTGCAGGTTCTGCCTTGGATTTATTGCGGATCAGACGGGTCATTTTTTCGAAGTCTCCACGTGGCCGCCGAAGCCGAAGCGCTGGGCCGAGAGAATCTTGTCGCCAAAGGTGCCTTGCCCGCGCGAACGGTAGCGGGAGAACAGCGAGTTCGACAGCACCGGTACAGGCACCGATTGCTCCATGGCGGCTTCGATGGTCCAGCGACCTTCACCGCTGTCAGCCACTTCGCCTGTGTAACCGTCGAGTTTCGGATCGCTGGCCAGCGCGTCGGCGGTCAGGTCGAGCAGCCAGGACGACACGACGCTGCCACGACGCCAGACTTCGGCGATGTCGCCTACGTTCAGTTCGAAACGCTGATCTTCCGGCAGGTTGGTGCTGGCCTTGGTCTTGAGGATGTCGAAGCCTTCGGCGAAGGCCTGCATCATTCCGTATTCGATGCCGTTGTGGATCATTTTCACGAAGTGGCCCGAACCGGCCGGGCCTGCGTGGATGTAACCGCGCTCGGCACGATCGTCTTCGGACTTGCGGTCCTTGGTGCGAGGGATGTCGCCCAGGCCCGGTGCGAGACTCTCGAACAACGGATCGAGGCGTTTAACCACCTCGGCTTCGCCACCGATCATCATGCAGTAGCCCCGCTCCAGGCCCCAGACGCCGCCGGAGGTGCCGACGTCGACGTAGTGCAGGCCTTTTTCCGAGAGGGTTTTCGCCCGGCGGATGTCGTCCTTATAGAAGGTGTTGCCGCCGTCGATGATGGTATCGCCAGCTTCAAGCAAGGTGCTCAGGGTGTCGATGGTGTCTTCGGTCGGTGCGCCGGCCGGCAGCATGACCCACACCGCACGTGGCTTGGCCAGGCCAGCGACCAGCGCCGGCAGGTCGATGACGCCAGAGGCGCCTTCTGCGGCCAGGGTGTCGACAAAGGCGGTATTGCGGTCGTAAACAACGGTGGTATGCCCGTTGAGCATCAGACGCCGCGCAATATTACCGCCCATGCGGCCCAGTCCAATAATCCCGAGTTGCATGTGCTGATGCTCCCTACTACAAATAATGTGTGTCAAAGGTTATAGCCCAACGCGACTCATTCGACTTAGTCCAGCGTTGGGGCACATAGTTTCCGGGCATTGTGCCCGATCCAGATTGATAACGTCGGTAATCGCGCCGAAGACACAACGACCATAAAAAATAAAAAAGTTCCCTTCCGGGGCAAAAGAAATCAAAATCGCAGCCGATAGTAAATAAGCACCGATGTCGGGGCGGATTTACAGTTGAGACAGCCATTTGCGAGGTGAGCAATGGGCACAGTACACGCAGCACTGCCAGCACAAACCCTTTACGTCACGATCCGTCGCGATGAATTGCGCCAGTTGAAAGACGAGCGCGACCAGTTGAAGCAGGAGCTCGCGCAATTGCGCTTGTTGACACAAAGCAATCAGGCCCAGCCTTTGCCCGTCACTCACCGTGTGCCTCACGCCTGATCCCCTCGCTTGATTCGGAAGCAGCCCACTGCTGTTTCCGACCTGCCATCCCCCTTTACAAACCCAACAACTCCCCCCTTGGCCGACGCGGCACCGCGCGAGCTGATCGTCGTGCATTCTGGAAAGTGACAGTTTCAAGCCACGACCATTGATGATCGGCAATCCTTATGAGCGCGAGCAAAAGGCATTGATCGACTTCAGCCTGATGAAACCCAAAGCGCTGCCAGGTGCTCCGGCAGTCGTTCAGAAGTAATCATTTCAGGGGCCTGCGCACGGTGACCCTGAGCCTGGACTGGAAGCTCTAGGCTCAGGTAATTCCCATTTATCGGAATCGGCGGATAATGTCCCTTCGACATTGCTTCATGGACGAAAGGACCCGACAACTCGTAGTGGGGCACACCATGAAACGTACAACCATGATCCTCGCCGGCCTGATGATGTTCAGTTCAACCGCTGCATTGGCCGAAGGTGGCGCTGAACGCATGCGGTATTACTTTGAGAGCCTGCGGCTCAGCCAAGAGGCGAATCAAAGTAACGCCAGCAACACCAAGGAAATCAGAGTTCCGGATGATCAAACCGCGCAAGTGACAGAGCCCTACAAACCGTAACGACAAAGGGCGTCCTGATGGACGCCCTTTTCTTTGCTCGTATTACCTTAAAGCGCCTTGGTCCAGAACAGCATCCGACCGTGCGCCGGGTCGAACATGCCTGCGGCAAAACCGAACTTGCCATAGGAAGCCTGGGCGACTGCATTACCTTCCAGCACCTCCAGCGTGATTTTGCAGCAACCGCGCTGGCGAGCGATGTCCTCGACCTTTTGCAGCATCTTCTGGCTCAACCCCAAGCCGCGAAACTTCTTCACCACCATCACATCGTGCACGTTGACCAGCGGTCGACAGGCGAAAGTCGAAAAACCTTCAAAGCAATTGACCAGCCCGGCCGGCTCGCCACCGACGAAGGCCAGAACGCTGAACGCGTGGGGACGTTTGGCCAGTTCCGCCGGCAGTTGCTTCAACAAGTCGGCGGGCAACGAGTGGCCGCCACCCATCGGGTCTTCAGCGTAAGCATTTAGCACCAGTCCAATTGCCTCGGCATGCACCGAATTGGTGTAACTGGCCTGAAGCACAAGAATTTCTGCGGATTCCATTTCCACCCTCGTTCACACATTAAGTTGCCCCAGCACATCTCGCACTGAAAGGCCGACCGACAATATCGCGGGCACAGCCGTGTCGACAACCGGATCCTGCTGTAATTTTTCGCTCAAGCGCCCCAGATCAGCGCCTCGGTCCACCCCAGTTCGGCAAAATCCTCAGCCCTCAAGCCTGACTCCCCGGCACAGAAAAACTCGTCCAGTTGCGGCGGATTGACCGAGGTGCTGCTGAGCATGGCGTGAACCTGCCCGCGATGATGAATCTGGTGCTCGAACAGATGGGAGAGCATGCGTACGCGGCTCTCATGTTGCGGCGTGTCCCGGGCGATGGTCACGATCTTCCCGAGGTCGGCATCGCGCATTTGCTCGCAGTAGGCGATCAGTCGCCGGTCTACCAGCGTTTGCTCGCGCTTGAGGTCTACTGCGTGCGTAAACGGCTCGTCCTGGTTGAAAAACACATAGCATTCGGGATGCGGGTCATCGCCGCGCAACTCCCGCTCCAGCGCATCCAGGTAAAACCAGTCGCAGGTCAGGATGTGATTGAGGGTGGCGCGCAGACTTGGAAAGAAGCTGACCCGCGGTGCCGCCAGATCGGCCGGGCTCAGCTGGCTCCAGGCCTTGGCGAGGCGATGATTGGCCCAAGCGTTCTGATAAGCCATGGTCAGCAAATGGTGTGACAGAGGCTGGTTCATGTTCGCGGCTCCTTGTTCAAGCTTCGGCGAAACGTTGCATCTGCATTTCCTGTAAACGGCTGAGGGTGCGGCGGAACGGAAACTCCAGATAACCCTCGGTGTACAACGATTCCATGGGCACCTGCGCTTCGAGGCACAGCGGCACCTTGCGGTCGTAGCACTCGTCCACCAGGGCGATGAAACGCCGTACACCGTCGTCATGCACCGACAATTGTGGCAACTCGCGATCGCCCGCCACCACCCGTTCGACGCCGTCTTCAGTGCCTCGGGCGATGCGCCCTTCGCGCTTTTGCGCGCTGAGGTTGGGCACGTCACTCAACAGAATAGCGCTGAAGGTGTCGCACAGGGCGATGAAATCCATGGCGGCAAAAGGCTGTTCACAGAGATCGGCGTAACGAGTCCAGAGTACGGTTGGACTGGCCTGCACGACATTGAGTGAGCGGTAGCCCACCTTGATCGGGTCACTGGACACCGACTGGCCGACGGTCAATGGCTTGAACACTTCACCCAGAGCGCTGGGTTGCCCCGGTGCTGCCACCCAGTAACGTTGCAAACCTTTGCCTGGGTGCAGGCGATGATCTTCGCCGCCATCCACCGCAATCACCTGCATGTGCTGCTTTATCGCCTCGATGGCGGGCACGAACCGGTCGCGATTGAAGCCATCGGCGTACAGCTGATCCGGTGGCTGATTGGAGGTGCAAACCACCACCACGCCCTGCTCGAACATCACCTGAAACAAACGTCCGAGAATGATCGCGTCGCCGATGTCGTTGACGAACAATTCGTCAAAGCACAGGACCCGCACCTCCTCGCTCAGTTCACGAGCCAGCGCCTTCAGCGGGTCGGCGGTGCCGGTCAGTTGAAACGAACGCTGATGCACCCAGCCCATAAAGTGGTGAAAGTGTTGGCGGCGGGCCGGGACCTTCAGGCTTTGGTAAAACTGGTCCATCAACCAGGTCTTACCGCGCCCGACCGGGCCCCAGAGGTACACGCCAGTGATCGGCGTGCGCCCTTCATGCAGCGCCTCGTAGCATTTCTGCAGCGCCCACACGGCATGTTCCTGGGCTTCGTCCTGGACGAAGCCCTTCTGTTCGATGGCGTGTTGCCAGGCGCTTAAGGGAGAGTCGATATTCATGCGCGGCAGTATGCCACGCGGTCTGGTTAGAGAGAGATGTCTAGCCGGGCGATCTTGCCCTGTTCATTCAGGCGAAACATGTAGCGCAATTCCAGAGGGCTGCCCGGAAACGTCCCGGAGATCAGGTTATGCACCAGCACTTTTCCGGTGCGCAATTGCACGTCGAGTACTTCGACCCGTGGCTGGTAACGCTGGGCAGTGTCTTGCATCCATTGCGCGATGGCGTGAGTGCCGACCTGGTGCTGGCCTTCATCGAACACATTGGCATCCTCAGCGAAAAAACTGGCGACCCGCGAGGTGTCGCGGGCATTGGCGGCAGCAATGTAGGCAGCGATGGCGGGCGCCAGTGAAGAGGCGGAATTGGACATGGTTACGGCTCCTTGTTTGTTGATTTTGGAGCCATGCTAAAACAAGCCTGTGTCAGTTCTTGTCAGGAGTGAAGCGCCCTGCTTCATCCAGTTGCATCTGCTTGCGCCAGGTGCGCAGCAGGTCGCTGCGCCGCCCCGAATAACGCTCGCCCTGCTCGTTCGCTGCCGAGATCCGGTCAGTGCGAAAGGTGCGATAGGCGCTGCGCAATTCACACCAGGCGACGATGATTCGCACCTCGTTTAGAAACCCCAGGGCCAGCGGCCAGATCAGCCGCTGACTCGGCACCTGGTTGGCGTCCGCGTAATCGATGTGCAGCTTGGCCTGATCGCGGATGGCCTGGCGAAACACACTCAGTGGCACGGCGTTGGGCGCAAAGCCATAGCCGGGCGGTCCCGGCAACACCGTCGGGTTGCGTAACGCGTCCAGCGCTTCAGGCGCCAATACCGCCGCAATCTTGGCCAGCGCATCCGCCGCAGCCTTGCTCAACACCTCATCCCCGCGCTGATCCACATAGCGCAACCCCAGCACGATGGCTTCGGTTTCATCGGCGTTGAGCATCAACGGCGGCAGAAACAAACCGCTGCGCAGCACATAGCCGATCCCCGCTTCGCCGTAGATAGGCGCGCCAAGGGCTGTGAGTTCGGCGATGTCGCGGTACAGCGTGCGCTCGGAAATCTCCAATTCGCCGGCAAGCGTCGCCGCGGTCACCGGACGACTTTTGCCGCGAAGCACTTGCAACAAGGTCAGTAAACGAGTGGTACGCGACACGATCGGCAGGCTCTGTCCGTAAAAGTTGTCGGAGTTTAGCAGAGGACCCTGTCAGAAAGTGGCAGTAGCAATGAGGCCGGTGGTCGGCCTTTCTCTTGCAAACGGAAAAGCGCCTTGACGGCGAATATTACTCGCATAATATTAAATACATGTCGCTAGACATTTATATTCGACCCCCAACGCTTTTCCCCTCAGGAGTCATCCCATGCATTACAAAGTCTTTGGCCGCAAAACCGGCTTGCGGGTCTCGGAACTGGCGCTGGGCGCGGGCAATTTCGGCACCGGTTGGGGCCATGGCGCCGAGCGCGACGAAGCCAAACGCATTTTTGATGGCTACCTGGAGGCCGGCGGCAACTTCATCGACACCGCCAACGGCTATCAGGCAGGCCAGTCTGAAGCCATGCTCGGCGAGTTCATCGCAGCGGAACGGGATCGCTTGGTCATCGCCACCAAATACACCCTGGGGACCACGCCGGATGAGGGCATTTCCCACACCGGCAACAACCGCAAGAACATGGTTCGCGCCGTGGAAGAAAGCCTGAAACGACTTAACACTGACCACATCGACCTGTTCTGGGCCCACATGAGCGATGGCGTGACGCCGATGGAAGAAATACTGCGCGGTTTCGACGATCTGGTGCGCGCTGGCAAAATTCACTACGCAGGGCTGTCAAACTTCCCGGCGTGGCGCATCGCTCGGGCCGATTTGCTGGCCGAGATTCGCGGCTTCTCACCGATTGCGGCGATTCAGGTGGAATACAGCCTCGCCGAACGCACCGCCGAACGTGAACAACTGCCGATGGCCGAAGCCCTGGGCCTGGCCGCTACGTTGTGGTCGCCGCTGGGTGGCGGATTCCTCACTGGCAAGTACCGCACCAACGATGGCGACAACCGCGCCGCCAAACTCGGCATGCTGATCCACGCCGAGAAAAGTGCCCGTGAAACCGCCCTGCTCGACACTTTGCTGGCCGTTGCCGCGGAACTGGGCGCCAGCCCGACGCACGTGGCCATTGCCTGGCTGCGAGAAAAAGCCAAGCGTTCGACCACGGCATTGATTCCGATTCTCGGCTCACGCACCCGTGAGCAACTGGATGCGACCTTGGGGGCGTTGAATGTGCAATTGAGCGGGGATCAACTGTCGCGGCTTGAGGGTGTCAGTGCTGTGGCAATGGGCGTGCCCCATGAATCCATTGCCGGGTCGATGGCGCGATTTACCGGGGCTGAAACCCTGGACCTGCCAATCATCCCAGTGGCCTGACACAGATCAAATAATGTGGGAGCCGGCTCGCTCCCACATTGGCCCGCGTATTACTTATCGACCTTATGTTTAGCCGCATACAAACACAGCATTTCCATCGCCAACGTCGCCGCCGCCAGTGAGGTAATGTCCGCACTGTCGTAGGCCGGCGCCACTTCCACAACGTCCATACCCACCAGATTAATCCCGCGCAAACCGCCCAGGATCTCCAGCGCCTGCACCGTGCTCAGGCCACCGCACACCGGCGTTCCGGTGCCTGGAGCGAAGGCCGGATCGAGGCAGTCGATGTCGAACGTCAGGTACACCGGGTTATCACCCACCCGCGCCCGAATGGCCTCGACAATCTCATCAGCACCACGTCGATGCACTTGCCGCGCATCCAGCACCTGGAAACCCTGGTGATCGTCATTGGTGGTGCGCAATCCGATCTGTACCGAACGCGACGGGTCCACCAACCCTTCCTTGGCCGCGTGCCAGAACATCGTGCCGTGATCGACGCGTTTGCCATCTTCGTCCGGCCAGGTGTCGCTGTGGGCGTCGAAGTGGATCAACGACAGCGGACCATGTTTACGCGCATGGGCTTTGAGCAGCGGGTACGTGATGAAGTGATCCCCGCCGAACGTCAGCATCGCGCTACCGGCGTTGAGAATGTGTTCGGCATGGGCTTCGATGCTTTCCGGCACCGACTGCGGTGTGCCGTAATCGAAGTCGCAATCGCCGTAGTCGATGACCGCCAGATGGTCGAACGGGTCGAACGTCCACGGCCAGTGGCGTTCCCAGGCAATCCCGGTGGACGCGGCACGAATGCCCCGTGGTCCGAAGCGCGCACCGGGGCGATTGCTGGTGGCGGTGTCGAACGGGACACCGCTGACCGCTACGTCGACGCCGCGCAAGTCGCGACTGTAGCGACGACGCATGAAACTGGTGATACCGGCGTAGGTACTTTCGGCGGCAGTGCCATAGAGGCTGTCACGGGTCATGGCCTGATCGTTTTGCATCGGGACGTCCATCTCAGGTTCCTTATTATTGGCGGCTACGGAAAGTGGTCCACAAGCGGGTGCGTTGACGCATGTCCTTGAGGCTCATGCTGCGGTCGGCGTATAGCCGGTCACGCACGTCGGCGGGAGGGTAAATGTCAGGGTCGGTGCGCACAGCCTCATCGACCAACGGCGTTGCTGCCTGGTTGGCTGTGGCAAAGAACAGTGTGTTGGTCAGCGCCGCGACGGACTCCGGACGCAACATGAATTCAATGAACTGGCGTGCGGCTTCGGGATGAGGCGCGTCCTTGGGGATCGCCAGGTTGTCCTGCCACACGATCGTGCCTTCCTTGGGAATCCGGTAGACGATTTCATAGGGTTTGTTGGCCTTGCGCGCCTGATCGGCGGCCATGCTCGCGTCACCGTTATAGGCCAGGGCCAGACAGACGCTGCCGTTGGCCAGATCATTGATCTGTCGGCCACTGGCGACGTACAACACGTTAGGCTGCAACTGATGCAGCAACGCTTGCGCCGCCTCCAGGTCGTTCTTGTCCGTGCTGTAGGGATCTTTACCCAGATAGTGCAACGCCAGACCGATCACCTCCTGCGGCGAGTCAATGATCGCGATGCCGCAGTCCTTCAGTTTGCTGGCGTATTCCGGCTTGAACAGCAGGTCCAGGCTGTTGAGCGGCACGTTCGGCAAGCGTTTTTGCACCGCTTCGACATTCATCCCAAGCCCCAGCGTGCCCCAGGTATAGGGCACACCGTAGAGATTGCCCGGGTCGACCGCGGCGAGTTTTTCCAACAGATCCGGATCAAGGTTGGCGTAGCCCTTCAGGCCTTCGTGAGGAATGGCCTTCAGCGCACCGGCCGCCAACCCTCGGGCCAGAACACTGGACGACGGCACCACCACGTCATAACCGCTGCCACCGGTGAGCAGTTTGGTTTCGAGCACTTCCGGCGCGTCGAACGTGTCGTATCGCACATGGATACCGGTTTCCTGCTCGAACCGCTGCAAGGTTTCCGGCGCCACGTAATCGGCCCAACTATAGAGATTGAGGACTTTTTCCTCGGCCTGAGCCGATACGGCCATGGCAAGGAACAGCGCGTGTACACACAGCTTGAACATGGGAGCCATGACGGAACACCTGACCAGATGAAGTGGATTCAGAATGCGCCGTCGGATACATTGGAAAAATACCAAGTTAGTTATCCTGACTTTATCCCGGAGTAATGTTTGATGCTCAGCCAACTCCACGATCTCGATCTGCAACTGCTGCGCCTGTTCGTCAACGTGGTGGAGTGCGGCGGTTTCAGTGCAGCCCAAGGTGAGTTGGGCTTGAGCCAGTCGAGCATCAGCCAGCAAATGGCCAAACTGGAAACCCGACTCGGTTATCGGCTGTGCAGTCGCGGCAAGGGGGGCTTCAAAATCACGCCCAAGGGCGAACAACTGCTCAGCGCAACTCGCAGCCTGTTCGAGTCCATCGAAGCCTTCCGCCATCAATCCAATGGTGTGGCCGGGCGCTTGATCGGCGAGGTTCGTCTGGGGCTGTCCGAAGCACTCGATCAATCCGTGTTGCAACAGGTGGCCGATGCGATCCGGCGCTTTCGTGAACGGGACGAATCGGTACGTATCGAGTTGATCAGCGCCATGCCCGGCGAAATGGAACGGTTGCTGCTGCAACAACGACTGGACCTGGCGATCGGCTACTTCTCACAAGTGCAAAGCGCTTTTGACTACCGCGAACTGTTTACCGAAACCCAGCACCTGTATTGCGCCCCCGGCCATCCGCTGTTCACCGACGATGCACCTGATGATCTAGCGCTACAGGCTTGTGATCGGGTCGATCACCCTTACCGTTTCCTGCGCAGTGACGAGCCCTTCCAGGGGAAGATGTGTTCGGCGCGCTCGGAGCAAGTCGAAGGGACCCTCGCCTTCATTCTTTCGGGAAAACACGTTGGTTATCTGCCCAGCCACTTTGCCCGGAGCTGGGAAGACAAAAGCCTGCTCCGGGCCGTGCGTCGAGAGGACATGAGTTTCGACGTGGCGTTTCATCTGGCCCGGCATCGCGCCCAGGTACCGGGGGATGCGCAAAAGGCCTTTGAAGAGGATTTGCTGGCGGCGTTTACCTAAAGCTTCGGTCGTTTTTTTGCCGTGGCCCTACTGTTCTGGCATCCTGCGCCTCCATTTTTTGACCCGGCCCGCCTTTTGGCATGCACACCACCATGACCGCCTCTGAAAAAGCCCCTGCCCCGCGCGATAACGACCTGATTTACGGCCTCGACGATCGGCCGCATCTGACCGCCACCGTCTTCGCCGCCCTGCAACACGTGCTCGCCAGTTTCGTCGGCATCATCACCCCTACCCTGATCATGGGCGGCGCCCTCGGGCTGCAAAGCGAAGTGCCGTACCTGATCAGCATGGCGCTGTTCGTCTCGGGGCTGGGCACGTTTGTTCAGGCACGACGTTTCGGCCCGATCGGTTCCGGCCTGCTGTGTCTGCAAGGCACCAGCTTCTCATTCATCAGCGTGATTCTCAGTGCCGGTTTCATGGTCAAGGCCCGGGGCGGCGGCACCGATGAAATCCTGTCGACCATCTTTGGAGTGTGCTTTTTCGCTGCCTTCATCGAAGTGGTGTTGAGCCAGTTCATCGGCAAATTGCGGATGCTGATCACCCCGGTGGTGACCGGCACGATCATCACGCTGATGGGTCTGTCACTGATCAAAGTCGCCATGACCGACATCGCCGGCGGTTTCGGTGCTGCGGACCTCGGCGCGGCCAGTCACCTGGCCCTGGCGGCGTTGGTGCTCGGAACGATTGTGGTGTTGAACCGGGTCGATGTGCCGTTCCTGCGTCTCGGTGCGATCGTCATCGGCCTGACCCTCGGTTATGTCGTGGCCTGGCTGATGGGTGACGTCAATTTCGCCAGCCTGCCCCAAGTACCGCTGATGAGCGTACCCGTGCCGTTCAAGTACGGCTTTAACTTCGATTGGGTGGCGTTTTTGCCGGTGGCGGTGATTTTCCTCGTGTCGCCGCTGGAAGCCGCCGGTGACTTGACCGCCAACTCGATGATTTCCCGGCAGCCGGTCAAAGGCCCGATCTACATCCGCCGGATCAAGTCCGGCCTGCTCGCCGACGGCCTCAACTCGGCCATGGCCGCCGTGTTCAACAGCATGCCGATGGTGACCTTCGCCCAGAACAACGGCGTGATTCAGCTCACCGGCGTGGCCAGCCGCTACGTGGCGTTCTTCATTGCCGGTTTGTTGGTGGTGCTGGGGTTGTTCCCGATGATCGGCGCGGTGCTGCAACTGATGCCCAAACCGGTACTCGGTGGTGCTGAGCTGGTGATGTTCGGCACCGTCGCCGTCGCCGGGATCAAGATCCTCGCCGAAGCCGGCCTGCACCGGCGCAACATGCTGATCGTTTCTATCTCGCTGGGCATGGGCCTGGGTGTAGCGGCGGTTCCGGAAGTGCTGCGCGAGTTGCCCAAGACGCTGCACAACATCTTTGAATCGCCGATCACCGTCGGCGCGTTGTGCGCTATCGTGCTGAATATCTTCCTGCCCGAAGAGTTCATTGAGCTGGAAGAAGACGATTTCGATCCGGAAGCGTCCATCCTGCGGGTCATGGAAAACCCGGATGTCCCGGCCAAGGGTGAACCCGTCTCGCCTGCCGCTGTCGCACCCTTGAACCGCTAGAAAATGCTCGAGGCCGAGCCACTGGAGGTTCGGCCTTTTCTTTAAGAGAGCACGTTCATGCGCAGTGTCCACGCCGTTATCCTTTCCCTGCTTTTGCTCTCCCTGAGCGCCTGTGCCCTGTTCCCCAATCGCGACCCGCTGAACATCAATGTCGTCGGCATCGAACCGTTGCAAAGCCAGGACATGGAAGTACGCTTTGCCGTGAAAATACGCGTGCAAAATCCCAACGAGACCACCATCAATTACAACGGCGTGGCCATGGACCTGGAAGTCAATGGCCAGCCACTCGCCTCTGGCGTCAGCGATCAATCGGGCTCGATTGCACGCTTTTCCGAAACCGTGCTGACCGTTCCGGTGAGTGTTTCGGCGTTCTCCGTGTTGCGCCAGACACTGGGCCTGAGCAAAACCCAAACCCTCGACAACCTGCCCTACGTCCTGCACGGCAAACTCGCGGGCGGCTTGTTCGGCACCATGCGTTTCGTGGACAGTGGCAAACTCAGACTGCCAACATCGACGACCGGCACCTGGTAAATCACGACTCAAGGAGCGACAAAGAACATGGAAGCCACACCCACGCTGTACACCGAACGCCTGATCCTTCGTCCGCTGGAATTGGCCGACGCCGGCGCCATCCAGCAACAGTTCCCGCATTGGGAAGTGGTGCGTTATCTCAACGCCTTGGTCCCTTGGCCGTACCCTGCTGACGGCGCACTGATCTATCTGCGTGACATCGCGTTGCCGGCGATTGCCGCCGGCAAAGAATGGCACTGGTCGATTCGTTTGAAGTCGGCGCCAGAGCAACTGATCGGTAATGTCAGCCTGATGGATGAACAGGACAACAACCGTGGCTTCTGGCTCGGGCCAAAATGGCAAGGCCAGGGCTTGATGACCGAAGCCTGTGCGGCGGTCACCGAGTACTGGTTCGAAACCCTCGGCCGGCCCGTGATGCGGGTACCGAAAGCGGCGCCCAACATCGGCTCGCGCAAACTCTCGGAACGTACGAGCATGCGCTTGATCCGCAGCGATGAAGGCGACTTCGTCAGCGGGCGATTCCCCAGAGACCTCTGGGAAATCACCCGTGAAGAGTGGCGTGCTCTCAGATAAATCGAACACCCGGTTTCGCCCGCTCATCCACCGTCAACTCAAACACGTCCGGGCGCGCGTAGTGCCCGACCACGTCGTAGTCGTAACGGGCGCGGACCAAGTCATCGGTGTCGATTTCTGCGGTGAGCAAACCGGCGCTGTCACGCAGCGGCCCCGCCAGAATGTCGCCCATCGGCCCGACGATCACACTGCCACCAGCAATCAATGGACGGTCCGCCGGCCAGTTGGCGATCTCCACGCCCAAGGCGCGCGGTGAACCCTGAACCTGACAGGCGCTGACCACAAAGCAGCGTCCTTCATGGGCGATATGGCGCATGCTGACCTGCCACATGTCCCGCTCGTCCACCGTTGGCGCGCACCAGACCTCCACGCCTTTGGCGTACATCGCGGTGCGCAGCAGCGGCATCATGTTTTCCCAGCAAATCACCGCACCGATCCGCCCGACCTGACTGTCGATCACCGGCAATGTCGAGCCATCGCCTTTGCCCCAGATCAACCGTTCGGTGCCGGTTGGCATCAGTTTGCGGTGCTTAGCGACCAGCCCGGCCTGCGGATCGAAATACAACGCAGTGCAGAACAAAGTGCTGCCGGCGCGTTCGATGACACCGATCACCAGATTGGCGCCGGTGCGCGCTGACAACCCGACCAATGCTTCGGTTTCCGCGCCTGGCACGTCGATCGCATTGGCAAAGTACCGGGCAAAGGCTTCACGCCCTTCCGGCAGTCGATAACCCAGTTGAGTGCCAAAGCCTTCGCCTTTGGGGTAACCGCCGAGCAACGCTTCGGGCATGACCACCAGCGCCGCGCCGGATTCGATAATCGCGTTTTCCCAGGAAAGGATCTGTTCCAGGGTCTCGGCCTTGCCGCCGGGCAAGGCGCCGATTTGCAGTGCAGCAACGATTGACTTGGGCATCGCATCAACTCCGAAAGCAATGAGGTGTTGCTCATTCTCCGGCGCCACGGGATCATGAATAAAGCCCCGTTTGCTGCTGAATGATATGAACCAAATGAATATCGCCACCGTCGATCTCAACCTGCTGAAAGTCTTCGAAGCACTCCACGAGGAGTCCAGCGCCAGCCGGGCCGCGTTGCGTCTGGGCGTGACGCAATCGGCGGTCAGCGCGGCACTGCGAAGGCTTCGCGAGGTGTATGGCGATCAGTTGTTCGTGCGCACCGGCCGCGGACTCGCGCCCACGCTCAAGGCCAACCAGTTGAAACCGGTAGTCAGCGATGCCCTGAACAAATGCCGGCAGAGCCTGGCGATGGTCGATCCGACCGCCCACCAGTACGACGGTCGCTCGGTGACCGTGGGCATGTCCGATGATTTCGAAATCGCTTATGGGCGCCGGCTGATCGAGGAAATCGCCCGCGTGGCGCCGAAGCTGCGGCTGATCTTTCGTCAGACCCACAGTCAGATCGTCGCGCAAGCGTTGATGGAACGCAGCATCGATCTGGCGATCACCGCCGGAGGGTTTGCCGAGCGCTTGCTCAGCCGTCAGGTGCTGGGGGAAGGCGGTTATCTGTGCCTGGTGGACCCGCTCAGCCTGGCCGAGGGACAACAGACCCTCAGCCTTGATGAGTTCGTCGAGCGCGAGCACATTCTGGTGTCGTCGGGCGGCTTTATCGGGATCACCGATGAGGGGCTGGCGGCGCTGGGGTTGACTCGGCGGGTATGCGTTTCGACCACGCACTTTGCCGCGTTGCCGCACTTGCTCAAGGGCAGTCAGGCCGTGGCGACCATTCCGGCCCATGCGGCACAAAGCATTGCTGCGCTCAGCGGACTGACACTGCTGCCCTGCCCTCTGGCGTTGCCGCGATACCCGATCGAACTGGGCTGGCGCACCAGTACGCAGCTCGATCCGGTGGTGCTGAAAGTAAGGGAAGCGATTGTCGCGAGTTTTGCGAGCGCTACTTGGCAGCCATCAGGCGATTGACTTCACTGCGGACCATGTTCGCGAATTCCGGGGGCGACATGACGTCCAGTTCGGCACGGACCCACTCGGCCCATTTGCCTTTGCGCTTGGCGCGCTCACCGAACAACCGCGCGGCTTCGCCCTTGGACTTGCCCAGATTGCTTTGCCATAGATCGAACAGACGGGATTTCTCATCTTCCAGCGCAGCGCGCTCGGCAAGGGGTTTGTCGGCCAGATTGAAGCTCATGGGAGTTACCTGCTGCGTAAAATAGGCGACATCTTACACTGTAGGAGGAAATGTCCTGCTCTGGATTTTTGATCAGGATTGCGTCGGCAGGCAAATTCGCTGCAACTTTTTCGCTGACGACAGACTCCATTGTTCACTGTCCATTTATCTGCAAGGAGTACCCCAATGGCCCGAAAAACCGCCGCACAAGTCGCCGAAGATCAAATCAAGGATCAGGCCTTCAGCGAACTTCAGGCTCTGATCGAAGAATCGGAAAAACTCCTGAATAGCAGCGCCTCACTGGTGGGTGAGGAAGCGGACACACTTCGTGGGCAAATCGCTCAGAAACTTCAGCAGGCTCGGGACTCCGTCACCCGCGTTCGTGACCGAACCAAACCTGCGGTTGAAGCCACTGAAACCTACATCGGTGGTCATCCGTGGCAAACCGTGGCGATCTCTGCCGGTTTCGGCCTGGTAGTCGGGTTGTTACTGGGTCGGCGTTAAGCGACCCGGTTTTAATCAGTACCCAGCAAAAAGGCGAGCACGCAGCTCGCCTTTTTCATGCCAGGCTTTTATGCAGACTCAGAGCATGCAGGACTCAGAGCCCGGCCAATTCCCGCAAACTCGCCAACGTCTGCGCGTCGAGCGGGATGCCATCGGTGCTGGCCTTGGCCCGTTGTTGGTGACGTCGATCCCCCGGCAAACGCCTGAGCCCCACACCGTGCATCTGCCGGACCAGTTCCTGACTGCGCTCGGCAAAATTCTGCCCGGCCGCCTTGCTTGGGTCGATCACGATCAACAGTTGGCCCGTCCAAGGCGTCTTGGCCCCCGGATGGTTCGACCAATCGAACTCGAAGGAAAAATTGCCGCCGGTCAACGCCGCTGCCAACAACTCGACCATCATCGACAGCGCCGAACCTTTATGCCCGCCAAACGGCAGCAACGCCCCGCCCTCAAGAATCGCTTTCGGGTCCTGGGTCGGCTGGCCGAGACCGTCCACCCCCATGCCCGGCGGCAAACGCTCGCCCTTGCGCGCGGCGATCTGCACATCGCCGTGAGCAATGGCGCTGGTCGCCAGGTCGAAGACAATCGGATCGCCGTCAGCCCGAGGGGCGGCGAAAGCAATCGGGTTGGTGCCGAACAGCGGACGATCGGCACCGTGCGGCACCACGCAGGTCATGCTGTTGACCACGCTCAGCGCCACCAGGCCTTCATAGGCGAAGGGCTCGACATCCGGCCACAAGGCAGCGAAATGGTGGGAGTTACGAATCGCCAGCACCGCAATGCCGGCACTGCGGGCTTTTTCCACCAACAAACCGCGAGCGGCGGCGAGGGCCGGTTGGGCGAAACCATTACCGGCGTCGACCCGGACAAAGCCCGAAGCCACGTCCTCGACCACCGGCACGGCCTGGCCATTGACCCAGCCGCTCTGGAGCGTCGACACGTAACCGGGAATGCGGAACACGCCATGGCTATGGGCGCCATCGCGTTCGGCGCCGGCGCAGTTGAGGGCCAGTGTCCTGGCTACCTCGGCGGAGGTGCCATGGCGTTGAAAAATCTGCTCAAGCAAAAGAACGAGCGCGTCGAAATCGAGCGTTTGAGTGTTCGAACTGACGGCCACTTCGGGCGTTGCGGTCATCTGAAGCTCCAGTTTTATTATTGAGTACGGGCAACAGGGTGAAGCGAGGTTGCAGGGCAACCCAAAACAGTTGCCGATTAAGCGCTGTTCTACCGGCTTCCTGTCAAGTCTCGACCGCCTGTTCGGCTCAAGCAATATGTACCGCACTCGTGCCTTCCACTGACCGTACTGTTTTTCCTCAATCCAACAGCCTGCGATTACCCGCCGATTGCAGCACATCGAGGAAAAACCATGATTGCTCCCCCGCTGCCGTATTTTTTCGACGAAGCAGTACTTGCATCCAAAGCCAAACAACCCGGTGAACGCGAAAAGGCACTGTCCTTCACGCTGGATGACTTGAAGTGGTTGAATGCTGTTTATCTGGCGACGCATCAAGCCCGTATCGCCAATAGCGAGCCCATGCACGTAAACCAGCTGCTTTTAAGCGTACCTGATGCGCCAGGCATCCCCTTGGCCGGCGCTTTTTCCATGAGCCGGCCCAACGATGGAGAAGTCACGCTCTACACACCGTGGAAAGGCCTGATCAAATTCACGGACATGAATCACCTCAAAAGCAAACTCAAGGAATGGTTGGCGCAGGCCACTGGAAGGCGTGAGCTACTGCGTTTTCTCTCCTTCGAACAACGCAGCGCTTTACCCGCCGCCACTGCGCCAAACATTGCCACGCAAATAATCGAAGGCGCGGTGTTCCAGGACCAGGAGCTCACCCTCGAGCGCAATCAGGCTCAGAACATCAGGACGATGATGGATGAGCTGGTCAAGCTGCCAACGCTGCAATCGATGCTGGACGATACCCTCAAGAACGCGTTGCACAAACCGTTCCCAAAACTGGACCAGCGCCTTACCCGACTGAATAGCTTCGTCATCGACAGCGATGACCAACAATTGCTTTCCTCGCATTCTCTGAGCGATGCCCTGCTGCATTACTACCTGACCAACGAGTGGCCGACTGGCGATTCCAGAGCCTTTTCCAATCCCCAACACAGTGTGAGCAGCGACGCCGATAACCAGGTCTGGGAAAGCGCAGTCAAAGAGATTGCGCAAAGTTTTACCCCTCACTTGCAAGGCCTGCTCAAGACGTTCTGGAACACACCGATGGACAATGGGCAGTCACGCTGGGAGTTATTTGCCGAGGGTTTGCGCGATACCTTTCACGTGAAGCTTTTGCTACAGCGTCAGCAAGGTGCTCTAACGTCGCAGGAATACCTGCGACTGATGAATCTCAACCTCGAACCTGACACCGACGATCCTCTTCGTATCGAAAAAGTACGTGTCACCGCCCCCTTCAAGCATTACGTGGAGCTCGCCTCGACCGTGATGATCGGCAGCAGCGACACGCTGGGCTTTCTGTACACCCCGTCCAGAGGCATCGAGGCAACGAGCGACTTGCCCGCCGTCAGGGAAATCGTCTCGCAGATGTTGAAAAACGAAGGGCATGAAGACACGCTGCTCAACTTCTTGTCCTTGGACGAACGCGCTACGTTTCTTTCAATGGAGCCGGAAGAACAAGTGATTGTCGGTGAACCGATCATCGGCCCGGTGTTTGAACAGTTGATGAACGACATCCTTGGCAAGCAACGAGAGAATCTGTCCCATGCGCTGAGCCATTACCGTGAAAGCGAAGGCATACAGGATTCCCGTGCCTTGTTCGACAAGGCACTGGATATCCGCCGACTGATCGACGATCGACTGCTGGCGGCCGATGCCAAAGGACGCTGGAGTACGCACGCAGACCGGCGCCTGAGCGCGCACCCAACCAACGTTCGTGGCGAGTTGGCCAAAAAGCATCTGGCCTTTCTCTCCACCGTTAAGCAGCCGCTCGACCTACTCCTCGAAAACCTCCCGGTCATTCCCGCAACAACCCGCACGATTACCGAGGCGCAGCGCACCGTCGATTCGTCACTCGGAAGCTTGCAATCGCGTTTCACTCAGACCCTGTCAACGGCATTGCGCAGTGAATTGAAGCTGCACTGTAGTGGTCAACTAATCCCGGACACGACGTTAAATTTTCCTTGGCGTTGAGGGCAGGCGAAGCCACGGACCCGTTGAAACTGGCTAGTTGTTTTGTGCTGACTGAACGTGGAGGCCTGGATCCGAAGCATTCGGGCACGGCGATTTTGTGGACGCCTGCGTCGGGATTTGAAGCCTTCAGGGCATTGACTCCGTTGCTGACCGAGCTGGATCGACGACTCAAGGACGCCGATGATCGCACCACCCTTCTGGAGAACCTTGGACGTAGCGAGAGAGTGGCTGGGCAGACTTACACCCTGGCGCCGCTAAAGCGAATAGATGAGCACTTTCTCGATCAGGTGCAAAAACCCTATGTCCAGCTGGACCAGGCGTGCGTCACCCGTGCGCTGGCCACGAAGCTCCCCGCGACGATCCTGGCCAGTCTTCTGAAGCTGGTGGCGTTACGCCAACCGATGACCGGGTTAGACCGCGCGACGGACATCGCCCAATCCCTGACCACTCAGCAAAAACTGCCGACATGGCTGGCCAAGGCGTCCATTAAAGATCAGATACTGCATGGGGAGTTGCTTCAGCAATACCTCGACAACGTCACCGACGACCAGGACTACCTAACCGGCATACGCTCCCTGGCGCGCACGGCGCACTATGAACTTGAAAAACAACTCAAGGCTGACACCTTCGACATCGATCCGGACAAAGTCCAGATACAGATCGACAGACGTTCCAGCTCTGCGGCCAGCACCCAAACCCTGACCGACTTTGCACTGACCCATTTCAAGGATCTGGACAAAACCCATTTCAGACTGGTGTCGCTGGATACCACCAAGATTCCCGAGGACATGGACCAAAGCTACATCAGAGAACTGATACGAAACTTGAAGCTTGGCGAACATCAGCAGAAAACATTGAACGAAGCCTTTGCAGACACCCAGGCGAACGCAACGGACCGCAGGAAGCGGTTTTACAGGCAATTACCCTGGCAGTTGATGCATTACGCCCACACGGAAAAACTGCAGGAGCGCCTGAGCGAGACGGGGTTTGATCTGATACGCCAAGTCATGGACATGCCTGACGCTATCGCCCGCGCGGCAGTCGACGGTGCCCACGCGATCATCCGCCCACTTGAGCTCCTGGGCATCAAGAGTGAACAGGCGGTCAAAGTGCCTGGCGTCTATCTGATCGGCTCATCGGCCGATAGCACCGCGCTACAGGTCCTTGTCGCGCCTCATAGCCCTCGGCACGGGGTGAAAGAATATGAAAACGAGAAACAACTGCTGACAGAGCTGAAGACCCGCGGTTCGCTGCTCGATTGGGTACTCATGAATCTGCCGCAACCTGACCGGATACTGTTGGAAAACCGGATGGCGACCAGCAACACCCGTGTCGCCAGAGCCGCACCGCCGGCCAACGATAATCGCGAAACCAATGTCACATTGGCGTCCAACCCGATCAAGGGGAGCCTGTTCAAGCAGTTGTTCGATGATAACGCCGCGCTGTTGGCCCGATTGCTCGGTTGCCAGTTCGATGACAAAAAGCAGGGCGAATGGGCAACCATCAAGCACGTGCTGGGCGAAGACCTGCGCGCGTCATACTCGTTCTTCATCGGCAAACTCGCCTACCCCATCACAGTGTGGCGCAGTTACCGCGACATCAAGCAATCCGCCGAAGACCTTCAAACGCACAAATGGGGGCCCGCGCTAAAAGAATTCATCAGCGGCATCGCACAACTCGCCACGTTGCGACAATCGCTGGAAGCGCAAGCGAAGCCATCTTCTACGCCAAGTGCACCCGCGCCAGAAACACCCGATACCCGGTTCAAATGGCAGAACGTTGCCATTACAGCCCCCGAACGTACGCAGTTCAAGCGTCATGAAAGCATCGACGTCGATCTGAATTCGCTCACATTAAACTCAAGCCTTGGGCTCTATACCCATCCGACGACAAAAAAAACCTACGCACCGGTTGAAGGAAAGGTATATCCGGTCGCAAAGCGCGGCACACGCTGGCGCATCGGCGACACAAACATTCGCGGTCCTCGGCTGCGTCAGAACGTGTCGAAACAATGGGTTCTGGATAGGCAAACGCCAGCGCCCCGTTTCAGCATCGGCAATCGGTTGAAAACCGCACTTTCGGTTTGGGAAGGCATGAACGTCGATGCCAATGGAATGCCCGCAATCCGTCGACTGTTTCCGCAAAAGGCTCGTCAGATTGACGAAGCGCTGGACCTGGCAACCACCTATGCCTGGAACTGCTTTCAAAACCTGCAATTGCTGAAGTCTTCAGACAACAAGGTTACCCCCGTGCATCAACTCGTCATGGATTTTATTGATGTGCCGCAGGTGCAGTCCGCACATGTGGAGCAGTTTGAAAAAGTCTTGGGCGACCTTTTCACGGCCTTGTTGGACCCCTCACTCAGAAAGCCGAATAGCAGTCGTTTTGTAACCGGCAGGCTGGTCAGTGACGCGGAAACCTCATTCGCTTTCACCGTTCCAACGGATGCAAAGCGGAAAATTTATCTGGCAGAAAAATTCTTCAACACCGGTTACGACACCTACCGCCCACATCTTTGCGACCCCGTTTTTCCAATCAACACCCATGCTCGAGCAGTCACCCTTATTCATGAGCTTTCCCACCTCTTCTGCAAAACCGAAGACATTGCTTACCTCGATCCCAGCAGACCATTCTCCCATCTGATCGATACGAGCAGCACAACCGGCTATGACATGAAAGAGGCGTTGACCACCCTTCAGGACACCGCACTCTCGATCAAGACACCCCTGACTCAGCTGTTCATGACCCTGGATCCTGATACCGGTGAGTGGGAGGAGCTGGGCAGTACTTCATATGAGAATACTAATCGGGCAAAAGCGCAGATATTGACCTTGACCGGCGGAGAAAACCTGAGCGGTGCCCGCAAAATCTTCAGAAGAGATCCACTGGTCAGACTCAAGGTGAAACTCGGCAACGCCGACAGCGTTGCATGGCTCATCAGCCATATGGGGCGCCAACTGCACACCAGCACCCCGTGAATCAGAAAAATTAATTCCCATTTGATGGGTAATTGCCATGACGGTTGTTCTTGCAGACTTCCTCACAAGGTTAGAATGCGGGAAATCAGGATGAGTCAATGACCGACAACCCTCTCTCGCAAGCCGAATATGACGCTGTCACCGATGCCGCTGCGCATTGGTGCATGCGTTTGCACGCCAACGATTGCACTGCTGAAGAGCGGCTTGCGTTCGAGCAATGGCATGACGCTCATCCGCTTCACGCGTTCGAGTACGAAGCCATGCTGGAGATCTGGGATGTCGCGGGTGACCTGCCACGTCCGGAAACCGTGGTCCCGATGGTCCGCGCCAAACCTGCTACGCCTTGGCGCACCTTCGGTATCGCGGCCGCGGTTTGCACCATGGCGTTGCCACTGGCAGCCTATAGCGGCTGGAACCTGGGCTGGCTACCCGATTCCTACCAACATTTCGAGGCGAACGACAATGTCCGCCAGGTCACTCTGAGCGATGGCAGTCAGGTGGAACTGAACCTGGGCAGTGAGCTGACGTTCAGCAACTACAAGGATCAACGTCGGATCACCCTGAAAAAAGGCGAAGCCTTCTTCAGCGTCAGCCACGACACTCGGCACCCCTTCATTGTCAAAGCGGCCGAAGGCAGGATTCGAGTCACTGGAACCAAATTCAACGTCTGGATGTATGAAGATCAGGTACGCGTGAACCTGATAGAAGGTTCGGTGCTGGTGAGCAGTAATGACGCCGTTGCGGGCGACGGTTTGCGCCTCGAGCCAGCGATGCAGGCGAGCTATAGACGCGGCGACTTCACTCCACGGATCAGTCAGACCTACGACAATGACAACTCGCTGGCCTGGCGCAGCGGAAAACTGCTGCTCGATGATCTGGCGTTGACCGACGCATTGCCACTGATCAATCGCTACTTGAGCAAACCGGTGATGGTGGCCGACAACAGCACCGGCTCGATTCGTATCGGCGGCATCTACAACATCAAAGAGCTCAACAACCTGGTGGCTTCCCTGCCCAAGGTATTGCCGGTCTACCTGACCCGCAACAAGGACGGCAATCCGGTCCTCAATTCCATTCCGCAACAAGCCCCAAAAAGCTGAAGGCCGCGACCCTTGACATCGAAAGTCACCACCTGCAAATAGCTGGTACCGCTGACGACCTCGAGTTTACCGTCGGTTCTCGGCACGCTCTGAATGGCGTTATAAACCCCCAGAGTGCCAGGTCCACCGTGAATCGGCGTCTGCTGGCCGCCGCTGCTGACCACCTGGATATCACCCCAGCGGCAATCGGCCTTAAGCCCCATCTTTTTCACCTGATCTACCGATGCCAGCATCGATTCGCGAATCGCCTTTGCGACGTCCGGGCGATCGACCGCCAGGCCACGCGGGGTGTGTTGCGGGTCTTTCGGATCGAACGCCACACGCCAGAGGTCAGGCGTTTGCTGTAGCGACTCCATGACATTCCGCAAATGCACAAACCCCAGACCACTCACCAGATTGGCACTGCGATCCCAGGCCTTGAGACTGGCACACAGTGGCGTGAGCGCTGGCGCATCGGTACCCAGTGCCGCCGCACAGAACTGCAGCAGGCCCGGCATCACTTGTGCTGCCTGATACACCTGGTCGTCCATCACCATGCGTTGCAGATCCTTCGCTGCTATCGGGCCGGCCTTGTTCAGCGTGTTCAAGCGATCCAGCGCAAAACGCTGCATGCGGGAGGCAGCCACTTGGAACGAAACAAAAGACAAAAATTTAGGCCCTGAAAGGCGCTTTCCATGGCCATCTCACAGGCCACTGACGTGATGGCGACAAAATTTCTACATTTGGGGCTTCATTATTTGCCCTGCTCGTACGTCTTATTGAGTGAGAGCCCCCATCACATTTCCTGGCCGGCTCGGAAAAGGAGTTTTTGCATGTACAACTCGCAACTGCCAACGGACGGTAGCAATGCGCCAAACGGCTCTGCCGTGGGCTCCGGTGTTTTCAGTCAACGCAGTGAGCGCAATGGCAACGAGCGGATCAGGTTATTGCTCAAAAGCTATGGTCTGCGAACCAGTCTGATCCGCCTCAAAGTCATCGACGCCTTGCTGAGCGCCGCCGAAAGCGACCGTAGCCTTGGCGTGCGTGGCGTGCACAGCCACTTGCTGGACCTGGATATTCCCCTGTCCTTTCTCAGTGTGCGGGAAGTGTTGAAACGCTTGTGCAGCGAAGGCGTGATCACGCTCAATCCGGACAAAAGCTACAGCCTGCATCCGGACGCTGTAGCCATGCTCCATCGCGAGTAATCCGCTTAAGGTACGTCGTTCAGGGTTTGACCTTGCGGCGCATCACGCCATTGATCACCACCACGATCACCGCCACGCCGATGGCGATGTACTGAAACAGCTTCTCGCTGATGACGCCTGCGTTTTGCAGATACGAAAGGCCGAACATGATCCCCAACACTACGAGGGAGATCAGAATCGAGTATTTCAAACGTTGCGACTGAGTCATTGCGAGTTCCTGAACCTGAAAAATGTATCCGATTTGTATCAGAACGCATGCCAAGCCCCTACCTTTCTCCGGGGATGGGACGCTACAAACGGGGTCTCATGTTACAGCCGATCAAGAGATTTGGCTTTATTGCCCCATGAGGATTTTGAAATGTTCCGTCGAATCACACTGCTGATTCCCCTGCTCGCTCTCCTGACACTGAGCGGCTGCATCGTTTTCCCCCACGGCGGCTGGCACGGCGGTCACCATTACGACCGTGGTGGGCCGGGTTATTACCAGCATCGATAACGTGAATAATTGAACCTTCATTCGTAAGTTAAATACCAATCCGATAACTATTAATTAAATGCCCGCCCTGTCGCGGGCATTTTTCGTACGTGCACATTCACTTCTTACTGCCCATCGAATATCGAAACATAGCGAAAATAATCGAAACCTTGAGTCTCAATAGTTCATTGGAGCTATTCATACTCAATGATTAGCCTCGAAGCATCGCAATAAACCCGTCATTAAACTTCGAGCAAAAATATGAATACTATTCACAAGCCTTTAATCAATATCAGCCCCCACTATTTGTTTGGCTTTGGCCTTGCAATAACTTTATTCGAACTTCTGACGTATATGGCCAGCGACATGATCATGCCGGCCATGTTGACCATCACCCATCAACTAGATGCCAGTCCTGAACATGTCCCTTACGCCTTCAATCTGTATTTGGCAGGCGGCATTCTTCTGCAATGGCTGATTGGCCCGCTGTCCGATCATTTTGGCCGCCGCCGGATGTTGCTCATCGGTTGCGCGGTATTCGCCCTGGCCTGTGCCGCCGCGTTCAACGTGCAAAGCATTTATGCGTTCAACGGCTTGCGACTGATTCAGGGCATGGGGTTGGGGTTTGTCATCGCGGTCAGCTACCCGGCCCTGCAAGAAGTTTTCTGCGAAACCGACGCGGTAAAAATCATGGCGTTGCTGGGGAACGTTGCACTGCTCTCCCCGCTTCTGGGGCCTTTGCTCGGCAGTCTGCTGCTGGAATGGTTGTCCTGGCGGGAATTGTTTTTACTGCTGGGTCTCGGCGGCGTGATGGTCTGGTTCGGGCTTTACCTGTTCATGCCGGAAACCGTGGGCACCTTGCGCCACGACGGTCAGCGACTGGTCGCCGTGCGCTTTGAATGGCACGGCACCGTGCGCCGCTATGTCGCGTTGCTGACTAACCCGCGATTCCTTTGCGCCGCAGTCGCGCTGGGCGTGATGAGCCTGCCCTTGATTGCCTGGATCGGGTTGGCGCCGCTCTTGCTGATCCACAACCAGGGGCTTTCAACGCTGCACTACGGCCTGTGGCAAATCCCGGTGTTCGCGGCCGTCATTCTCGGCAATCTGATCCTCAACCGACTGATTGCCAACGCTGAATTGCCACAACTGATTCGATACGCGCTTTGGCCGTTTTGCGGCGGGCTGATCGTGCTAGTCGCCGTCAGCTTCTACGGTGCTTCGACAGCCGTGCTGATCAGTTGCCTGGTGCTTTACGCCGTTGGGCTTGGCATGAGCAATGCGGCGCTGTACCGGCTTGCGCTGTTCGCCAGCGACGACAGCAAAGGTCTGGTCTCGGCCATGATCGGCATGATCTCGATCGCCGTCATGGGCGGTGGCGGCTCACTTATTGCGGCCGCCGGTGCCGGTGACAGCCACGAATCCTTCGCTTTGATGGCGGGTATCGCGGGGCTTCTGAGCCTGGCGCCGCTACGCCTGTTTCTGCGGCACTCTCACATCGCGCTTGCCGTCTAACACCACACAGTAGGTCTTTTGATGATCCATTTACCTTATACCGATGCGCTCTGCGCGTTAACGCAACCCTATTGCCTGGATTCCGTACCCGAGGGCCTGTTCGACCAGGCGATGGGGGAAATCAGTCTGTTTCATTGTCACCACACGCCTGGCTACGAACGCTGGCTAAACGCCAACGGGCTCGATGCCCAGGACCTGGAGACACTGGATGACTGGTCCAGGTTATTCATTGTCACCACACGCCTGGCTACGAACGCTGGCTAAACGCCAACGGGCTCGATGCCCAGGACCTGGAGACACTGGATGACTGGTCCAGGTTGCCACCAATTTTCGCCAACTATTTCAAACGTCACTTGTTGTTCGGCCCCACCGGCGAAGGCGCGCTGGAGCTGACATCGTCTGGCACCAGCGGCCAAAAGAGTCGCATGCGCTATGACCCTCGCAGCATGGCCGCGGCTCAAGGCATGTTGAGCCACATTTTCCGGCACTACGGCTGGGATACTCCGGACAGCCCCTGCAACTATTTGCTCCTGAGCTACGAGCCCGAGGCGGCCATCACCTTGGGCACCGCTTACACCGACCAGTTTCTCTGTAGCTATGCGCCCGTCAATCGAGTCGTCTACGGATTGCGCCGGATGGGTAAAGGTCACGAATTCGACCTGTTTGGCGTGATTCGCGCCTTGCAGGAGTTTGCCGACGAGGGTTTGCCCGTGCGGATACTCGGATTTCCTGCGTTTCTTTCCCATGCGCTACAGCACATGGAAAACACCTGCGCACCGAATCTCAAGCTATCCGCTCAGTCATTGGTGTTTTTGGGCGGCGGCTGGAAAACCCAGGCAGCACAAGAGATTCCCTTGCTTGAGTTGTATGCCCGAATCAATCGGCAATTGGGTATCGACCTGTCCCGATGCCGGGATGGTTACGGTGCCGTCGAGCATGCCGTGCCCTATATCCAATGTGCCCGCCATCATTTTCATGCCCCCATTTACTCGAAGGTTTTCGTGCGCAACCCATCCGATTTCACGGTCCAGCCATACGGCCAGCGCGGCTTGCTGGAATTCGTCTCCCCGTACATTTCGTCAAGCCCTGCTCACGCTGTGGTCATGGGCGATCTGGCGACATTACACCCCGGCGCACATTGCGGATGCGGCCTGACGACCGATTGGTTCGAGCTGCACGGACGTGCCGGCAC
The DNA here is from genome assembly GCF_029963765.1 of Pseudomonas sp. UYIF39. Classification (GTDB taxonomy): domain Bacteria; phylum Pseudomonadota; class Gammaproteobacteria; order Pseudomonadales; family Pseudomonadaceae; genus Aquipseudomonas. The sequence continues at coordinate 340,899 of NZ_JALBYU010000001.1, read as the reverse complement.
CGCCGCCAGTCGCAGCTGCGCCATGGCTGCTTCCGAATTGCTGGGAGGGGCTTGAGATGTACCTCATCAATGGCCAACTGCGTGACGACGTTACCCCGGAAAGCGCCCTCGACCGCCTTCGAAAACAATTGCCCAGGTTGCTTGCTGCACCGATCGACAGCGAGACCGTTATCGAAACCGCGGCTCGTTTCGCCACGCAACTACAGACTCGCAGCCTGAACCTGCCTCTGGACGACGATCAATGTCAGGGGCTGATCGAGTTCTGCCAACGCAGCAACCTGAGCACGAAGCTTGAGCGGGAACTGGGTTCGCAACCCCGATCGCTGAGGCGTATCGACTACCAGCATTCGCACTTTGAAAGCTGGCACCCGTTGGGACTGGTGGTGCATGTGACGCCAGGCAATGCGCCGATGCTGGCGTTCTGCGCGGTTCTCGAAAGCCTGCTGGCCGGCAACATCAATTGGTTACGCCCCAGCGCCAGCGATGCGGGTTTGACCGCGCAATTGCTGGCCGCCCTTGTGCGGTCCGACACCACCGGCAGGCTTGGCGAATTCGTCGCCGTACTGCCCGTGGGCACCGCTTGGATTGCCGAACTCTGCGCCCAGGCCGATGGCGTGTCAGCCTGGGGCGGTGAAAAGGCGCTCAAGGCGATTCGTCAACAGATCCCCACCGGATGTCGCTGGATCGATTGGGGGCACCGGATCAGTTTCGCTTATCTGTCGCCTGACGCGGCCAGCCCTTCGGCGCTGGATGCGTTGGTGGATGAGGTGTGCAGTCTGGATCAACAAGCGTGTTCCAGTCCGCAATGGGTGCTGGTGGACAGCAATGATCCAGCCATCCTGCAGGACCTGGGTGAGCGTTTGAGCGAAGCCTTCAAGCGTCGTGCATCGCACTGGCCGGCGCTGGTGCCCACGGATCTGGAAGCGTGCGAGATCACCACCCGCACGGCCATGGCGCAACTGGGCTACTGTTTTGCGAACCAGACCGGCCAGGTCTGGGCTGGCCACGGATGGCGGATCATCTGGGAACACCATCAGACGCTCGCACCGTCGCCGCTGTTTCGTACGGTGCTGCTCAAGCCCGTGCCGCAACACTTGATCGCTGAGACGCTGTTGCCTTGGCGCACGGTCCTGCAAAGCTGCGCGCTGATTTGCTCTGCGGCAGAAACGCCAGGACTTGTGCGTACGCTGGTCAACGCTGGGGTCACCCGTATTGTGCCTTGCGCGGGGATTCATGACGGTTATGCCGGCGAGCCCCATGATGGCGTCTACGCGCTGACGCGTCTGAGTCGCCGCCTTTCAGTGAGTCTGGCACCTGATGTGCTGACAAGCCGTGCAACGCTCGACCCGGTCCCGCCCGCCCCCGACAACGCCCATGAGCCGATCATGGACAAAAACACCTTCACGACCCAGCCGATGAGCGCCGCGGCGCAATTATATTTTCGCTCTGGAGGAAGCAGCGGCACTCCGGCCCTCGCCGGTTTCAGCTATCGCGACTTTCAACGGCAGATGCGCGCCGCAGCAGACGGCCTGTTCGCCGCCGGACTCGATCCTTCACAGGACCGGGTCATGAACCTGTTTTACGGCGGCAGCCTGTACGGAGGTTTCCTCAGTTTTACCAAAATACTGGAACAGATGGGCGTTACACATTTCCCCATGGGCGCGCCCCTGGACGATGACTTCAGCGAAATCGCCCAACTGATCGTCGACCAGCAAGTCACCGTGCTGATTGGCATGCCGAGCACCTTGCATCGTCTGTTCTTCAACGAGCAGGCCCGACTCCGCGCGTACGCAGGTATCAGCAAAGTGTTCCTCGGCGGCGAGCATCCGGGCCAAACCAGCCTGAGTCTCATGGAAAGCTGCGGGGTCTCGATGATCCGCTCGGCGATCTATGGTTCCGTCGACGCAGGTCCCTTGGGGCATGCGTGCGCAGCCACTGAGAACGGGGTGTTTCACTTGATGTGCGATACCCAGCATCTGGAAATTGTGCAGATCGGACAGGATGAACCGGTTCGGGCTAATGAGATCGGTCGCTTGCTGTTTACTTCACGAGCGCGGCAAGGCCAAACCGTGCGCCGATATGACGTTGGAGATACCGGCCGCTGGATGCCCGGTGTCTGTCCGTGCGGGCTGGACTCACCGCGATTCGAACTGCTCCAGCGCCACGGTAACCTGGTGCGGATGGGCACGGAGTTCATTTCGCCTTCGGCTCTGCAGGATAGCGTCGGCGCCCCCATTCAGATTGTTCTCGACCACGCCCCTGATGGCGTCGAGCGACTCAACGTTCTAACGGATGCAGACATCAACCAGGTTCGCAACGCATTGCTGAGCCATGAAGCGCTGGCCAATGCCGTAAACGCCAAACTGTTAACTGTCGAAGTTCAAGTGTGTACGGAGCAAGCGTTCACTCGAAACAAACACAGCGGCAAAACACCGTTGGTTATTGATAAAAGAAAATAGAAATACCGCCAACCACTCACAACTTGTTTTTTAATCTTCTAGACGCCTGATATAAAAAAGAGAATCCAATGAAAGCAACTTATTCGCTCAAACAACTGCTGCCTTATATACGGCAACATTCAAACTTCTACCGCCAGCAACTGGAACACTTACCGCCGCAGGGCATTACGTTACAAGATCTACCGCTGACCAATGCGGCGGACTATTGGGCTGACAGCCATGACTTGAGTCATTGGCCGGTCCTGACCGCAAAGGTCGACGATGCGCTGGTGTTTAAAACCGGCGGATCGACTAGCCAGGGCAAACTCTCGGTTTACTCCCGCGAAGAATGGCACGCCATGGTCAGTACGTTTGGTCAAAGTCTCGCGACTCAACTGAACCACGGTGACCGGGTCGCGAATCTGTTTTTTTCTGGAGATCTTTACGCCAGCTTTCTGTTCGCGCATCACTCATTGGCTCATGTCGGGAAATCCATCTGTGAATTTCCGTTTACCGGCCAAGTCGAACTGTGTGGACTGGCAGAGGCCATTGCCCGGTATCAAATCAATGTTCTGGCCGGGATGCCGGCACAGTTACTGCGATTCGCTGCTTACCTTGCGCATCATCAGCAAGTGCTATGCAGGGTCGAAACGCTGCTTTATGCAGGAGAAAGCCTGTTTGCTGCGCAACTGGCAATCTTCGCCGAAGTGTTCCCAAACGCCCGTATCGCTTCAATTGGCTATGCCAGCGTTGACGCCGGCCTCATCGGGGCCTCCGATCGCGACTGTGCCTTGGGCGAACACCGGGTGTTCGACCAACATACCCTGTTGGAAATCGTCGATGAGCTTACCGGTGAAGTCATCGAAGAATGCGATCGCACCGGCTTGATAGTGGTGACCAATCTCGCTCGTCGGCTCATGCCCTTGCTGCGTTATCCGGTGGGTGACCTTGCCTGCTGGCGTGAACCCAGCGAGACCCCGAGGCGTAAATTTGCTCTTAAGGGGCGAAGTGCCCACAGTCGGAGGATACGGGTCGGTGTGCTGTCGCTGTTTCCCGACGAAATAAGCGAGATCGTCCAACGGATTGCCAACAGCAACCAATGGCAGTTGCTGATCGAAAATACCGGTTACAAGGACATTTTGAGTGTGAAATGGGTACCCGGGGCCCAGCAACAGAATGTCGAGCGAACGCTTCGGGCATTACAGGAAGCGCTGGTCATCCAATACCCCGGCATCGACGACCTGAGTCGCGATGGACTGCTCGAGTTGCGGGTCCTGCCCTGCGCAGTCACCGACCTGAGCCTGCATCCCCGCTCTGGCAAACAACCGCGGGTCCTGGACTTACGCGTGTATGACACCCCCTTGCCGGAGCCCGCGTAATGAGCCAATTGATTTTTCGGCGCTACCAGCCATCCGACGCACAGTCCGTGAGCCAGTTATTTCGGCAGATCTACGGTGATCATTACGCCAGGCCAGACATTTACTTACCGACCATGATCAGTCAGCACAATGCCGAGGGCCGCTGGCAATCCATCGTTGCGGTGGACGACAAGCTGGTACTGGGGCACGCCGCATTGTGCCTCGATGCGATTTCATTAACCGCTGAACTGGCGCTCATGGCGGTGCATCCCTCCGCTCAGGGACAACGTGTCGCAACGCTTCTTGGTTCGCAACTCATCGAGCTTTCAAAATCCTTGAAACTCAAAAGCCTCTCGATCAAGCAGGTGACTCACCACCCGTACACTCAACGCATGGCAGAAAAAATCGGTTTCCATAGCACAGGTTTGCTTCCCGACTACATCGCGTCGCCGCTCACTGAACCGTTACGGGAAACCATGGTGCTGGGTTGTCACATCAATGAAGGACACGAACGCCCGCTTCCCGATATCCCATGGCCTGAGAGTTGCCGAGCGTTCATGCAGCGCCTAAATTCAGTGTTTGGCACTCACCAGGGCATGGCGCCTAGCCTCAATCTACCCCTGCAAATCGAACAGCACCATGAACTGTTCGAAATGCTCATACCGCGCGTGAACAAACATCTCCTTGATCAAATTCGGCACCTGCCCAGGCACTGGCTGATCTCGGTCAAACTCGAACTGTCCTGGCACTTTGCCGAAGATTTACGCAATTTGTCAGCCCTTGGTTTCACCTTCACCGGACTGATGCCCACGCAATACAGTAAAGGGTGGTTCGCGCTATTTCATCGAGGGACCGAGCCTCGGCACCTCGACCTGCACTGCCCGCACATGCAACGGTTGCATGACGACTTACAGCAAAACGGCAACACCCGCAGCAGCGCCGTGGCATGAAACAGGGACCGCTCAGCCGCGTGAGTCTTTTCGATAAAAGTCATTGCCCGGCTGCGCGCAAAGCTCAACCAGCCAATCGACAAACACCCTCACCCGCCGGGACAACTGGCGGTGTGGCGGGTAGAGCGCTGTCAGCGGCATCCCCGGTGTCGCCACCGTCCTGAGGACTTCACACAAACGGCCTTCGCTCACCTGGCGGGCAACGTGGTAATACGGGGTCTGGACCAGACCATACCCCGCCTCACAAGCGGCCAGGTAACCATCGGCGCTGTTGACCGAGACTTGCTTGGGTAGATTAATGATCTGAACCTGATCATTGACCATGAACTCCAGCCCATAACGCTTGCCATTGCTGCTGGAGAAGTACTCCACCATCCGATGACCCTCAAGGTCAGCCAGACACTGGGGCGTTCCGAATCGCTTCAAGTAGTCGGGGCTGGCACACGTGACCTGGTCCAGCATGGCCAACGGCCGCGCCACCAGTGAATCGTCCAGTGAGTCGCCGGCCCGCAGCACGCAATCGACGCCTTCGCGTATCAGGTCGACTGGCCGGTCATTCAAGCCGATTTCCAGCTCTATCAAGGGGTATCGAGCAGTAAATTGCGGTAATGCCGGGATCACCATCAAGCGTCCCACGCCCGCTGGCATGTCCACGCGCAACAGCCCCTTGGGGTTGTTGCGTGCAGCGCTGAACACCGCTTCGGTTTCCTCCAGGTCCGACAGCAACCGTACGCAACGAGGGTAATAGGCCGCACCGTCGAGCGTCAGGCTGATCTGGCGCGTCGTGCGTTGCAGCAGCTGCACACCGAGATGCGCCTCCAGCTGCTTGATCAGAATGGTCACTGAGGCCCGGGGCAATTGCAGGCTGTCCGCCGCCTTGGCAAAGCCGCCCAGTTCGACGATTCGAGTGAATACGTGCATCGCGTTAAAACGGTCCATTGCTTTTGCTTACCGACTGATTATTTAGAAATTACGAACAGTGATAGCAGTTTTAGCCGGTTTATCTTGTTTCTGTCGAGGCCAACAATGGACTCCACATTCACAGGGAGCTGATTTCATGCAAACACGTCAACTGGGCAAAAACGGTCCACTAGTAAGCGCGATGGGTCTGGGCTGCATGGGCATGACCGATTTCTACACGACTGGCGTGGACATCCGCGAAGCCACGGCGACTCTGCACCGCGCGCTGGAGTTGGGGATCAACATGCTCGACACCGCCGATATGTATGGCCCGCACACCAACGAAGCACTGATCGGCAGAGCCATCACCGGCAAACGGGACCAGGTGTTTCTGGCCAGCAAATTCGGCATCGTCCGCGACCCGGCCGATCCGGTTGCGCGGGGCGTCAACGGTCGACCGGATTACATTCACGCCGCTATCGACGGCACCCTCAAGTGCCTCGGTGTCGAGACCCTGGATTTGTACTACCAGCACCGCATCGATCCGCAGGTAGCCATCGAGGAAACCGTCGGCGCCATGGCCGACCTGGTGAAAGCCGGCAAGGTGCGTTACCTGGGTTTGAGCGAGGCCTCGGTCGCAACGCTTGAGCGAGCACACAAGGTTCATCCGATCAGTGCGCTGCAGAGCGAGTATTCGTTGTGGAGCCGTGATCAGGAGGAAAACGGTTGTCTGGCCGCGTGTCAGCGTCTGGGGATCGCCTTCGTCCCCTACAGCCCTTTGGGTCGTGGCTTTCTTACCGGAGCGCTGAAAAGCCCTGATGATTTCGCCGCAGACGACTACCGTCGTTTCAGCCCGCGTTTTCAGGGCGAGAACTTCGCCAAGAATCTGTTGCTGGTGCAGCAAGTGCAGGACCTGGCCGCAGAAAAAGGCGTGACTGCCGGCCAACTGGCGCTGGCATGGGTATTGGCTCAGGGCGATTACGTGATCCCGATTCCGGGGACTAAACAACGAAAATACCTGGAAGAAAATGTGGCCGCGCTGGATGTGAAACTCAGCGGCGAAGACTTGCAAGCGCTGGAAGCGATATTCCCGGCCAATGCCACGGCCGGTTTACGTTACCCGGAAGAAGTCATGGAGTTACTTGACCGCTAACCGACACCTGGCCCATTCGACGATTTGATTGGGCCAGGACAACCCGTCACGCCTTCGAGGTGACGCCCTTGTCAGTCGGCACTGATGTGCCATTACCCTTGCCGTAAGCTTGTAAATTCTGCAGTACGTAAATCGCTTTCTTGTATTCCGGGATCAGGCCCGTGGCGTACTTGTCACCCTTGATACTGTTGTTCTGGATGGTGTCCAGCTGGGTGGCGAAATACTCCAGCGCGTTGAATTTCGCATCCGGGTCTTTCTGTATCCCAAACCGGTCAAACTTGTCACCGGCGTTCATTAGCGTCATCGACGTAATATCAGAAATCAGGCCTTTGGCTTTCAAGCAGGCACTGAGATTGCCCAGTTGTTTGGAGGTGACGTTTTCCGGGTCGAAGCCTTTGATGTTTCTGTGCAGTTTCTGCTCATCCATCAACTTCATGTTGAACACGCTGGGATCGCTTCCCACCAATGCCAGCATTTGCTTGACCTTGGCGCTTTGCGTCACAGGCTTTCCGGCGCCCGTGTCCTTGACCAGCAAACCTGCCTTGGAAGTCCAGACCCCGGTATAGCCGATAGTCATGACCGAACTCCCGACTGCACTACCTGATGCAGACGTCCGTGTGGTCACCTCGCGCCACTCTTGCACGATCGTACCTAAAGCTCGGCTTTCTCGAGCCGATAGCCCTTGAAAGCGTCGACTTCATACCGACAACCACAACAAGAACGCAGCACTAAGGACCGGTCCCATGCCCGCATTCCGTACCATTCAGGCTCGTTACACGCTGTTTCTGGTCCTGTTCATCCTGCTGTTGTCCGTGCTGACAGTGGTCGGCATCAGCCAGTTGGTCGCACCGAAGCTGCGTCACACCGAAGAACAAGTGGCCCTCAACCGAATCGCCGAAGTCGCCGAGCAAATCCAGGGCGAACTGAACAAGGTTCAGGCGCAACAGCGAAGCATCACACAGACCATTCCCCTGCTCGACAGCGCCGCCATCGACACCGTCCTGCCAGGCTTGGTCGACCAGTACGGCGAGCTGAAAGTCTTCGGCGGCGGGATCTGGCCGCTGCCCGGTCAGCGCGAAGCCGGGCGCAACAAGTTCAGCACGTTCTGGCACCGGGATGCCTCGGGTAAACTGGCCGTTAACACCTTTTGGAACAGCGATGCCGCGCCCAACTACTACGACCAGACTTGGTACCAAGGCGGCATGCAAACCCCGCGCGGCCAATGCGCGTGGGCGGCTGCCTATAAAGATGACGCCAGCGCCGAGCCACGCACCAACTGCGCCATGGCCATCCAGAAGAATGGCGCGGCCTACGGCGTGTCGACCATCGACGTGACCCTGGGATTTTTCAATGACCTGGTGGCACGCAAGGAGAAAGACCTCGGCGCCGAAATGCTGATCGTCGAAGCCGACGGCAAGATCATCAGCAACAGCTCGCGCATCAGCGGGCCGATCGTCCTGAAGAACATCAGTGAGTTGGCCGGCAACTCGCCGTTCGCTAGCCAGGTGAAGGCCGGCTTGCAAAACCGTGACCAGTCACAGCGGGTCGAGTTCGACAACAACGGCGAAGCCGGCACCTTCTTCATGCGCCCGATCGAAGGCACGCCCTGGTTCCTCGCCACCGCCCTGCCGACCAAGCTGATCACCGCCCAGCGCGACGACGTGCTCAGCACGCTGAGCCTGCTGCAAATCCCGATGGTGATCCTTCTGGTGTTGCTACAGATCTATGCGATTCGCCAACTGGTCCAGCGCATGAAAGCCCTCAAGGCCAACATCGACGCACTGTCAGCCGGTGACGCCGACTTGACCAAACGCATTACCATTCGCGCCGAAGACGAACTGGGCGCCATCGGCCACTCGGTCAACGCCTTCATCGCCTACTTGCAGAACATGATCGGCGAAGTCACCCTGGCCACCGGCGCCATGGCCTCCAGCCTGGATAACCTGCAACGCACCTCCGCCCACACCAGCCAGATTCTGGTGCGTCACGCCTCGGAAACCGATCAGACCGTCACCGCCATCACCGAGATGAGTTCGACCGCCGAAAGCGTCGCGCAGAATGCCGCCGAAACCGCTGCCTTTACCCAACGCGCCAACGAAAACGCTGACCGTTCGCGGGTCGTGGTGGGCGAAGCGTCGAACAGCGTGATTGCGCTGATCGACGAAGTGGCCAGCGCCACCCATAAAGTCGAAAGCATGCAACAGGACGCTCAACGCATCACCGAGATTCTCGGGGTCATCGGCGCCATTGCCGGGCAAACCAACCTGTTGGCCCTCAACGCAGCCATCGAAGCCGCCCGCGCCGGCGAGCAGGGCCGCGGTTTCGCCGTAGTCGCCGATGAAGTCCGCGCCCTCGCCGCCCGCACCCAGGACAGTACGTCGCAAATCAATGAAATGCTCACCCGACTGACGCAGGGTGTGAGTTCGTCGGTAACCGCCATGGAAAACACCCAGACCAGTTGCCAGTCGGCCGCCGATGCCACGGCACGGGTCAACACCGGTCTGGATGAAATGGCCGGCAACGTCAGCCACATCAACAGCCTCAGCACCCAGATCGCCACGGCCGCCGAGCAGCAAAGCGCGGTGACCGAAGAGATCAACCGCAGCATGGTGCAAATCCGCCACATGGTCGACGAACTGGTGAAAAGCGGTCACGCCAGCGAGCTCAATACCCAACAACTGCTGGAAGCCAACAGTCGTGTGAGCGCGATCATGGGACGGTTCAAGGTTCGTTAATTCTGCTCTACCCTGAGTGCCGCCCCCCGGTACTCAGCGGCCAACCTGACAATCTTGTAATGTGCGCCTCATCTGACTGACAGCTATGATCTACGATGATCAAGGCTGCCCAGTTTTGTATTAATTCGAAACATTCCTTGAATGCCTAGCCAAAAAAAATGGTCAGAATGCATTTTTTTGGCCGCCATTCGAAACGAGATTCCCCATGCGAACCCACCTGCGTCTGGTCGCCCTGAGCGCCCTGTTCATTTCCTCCCTGGCCCAGGCCGCCGACCTGATCCCGATCGAGGTGCACCGCGATGCCAATTGCGGTTGCTGCAAAAAATGGATCAGCCATTTAGAAGCCAACGGCTTCAAAGTCGACGATCACGTCGAAGCCAACATGAGTGAATTCAAGCAACAGCACGGCGTGCCTCCGCGTCTTGCGTCGTGCCACACCGGTTTGATCAACGGCAAATTCGTTGAAGGTCATGTCCCCGCCGATCAGGTGCTGGCCTTGAGCAAGCGCGACGATCTGTTGGGCGTTGCCGCCCCCGGCATGCCCATGGGTTCACCCGGCATGGAAATGGACGGCATGAGCGATGCGTATCAAGTGATCGGCCTGAAAAAAGACGGCACTGACGTCGTGGTGGCGGACTACCCTGCCCATTGATGTTCGGTGCGTACATCGGGCTGTTCTTCGCCGCATTCGGCGCAGCCACCCTGCTGCCCTTGCAGTCCGAAGCGGTGTTGGTGGGGCTGTTGATCAGCGGCAAGTACTGGCTCTGGTCGCTGCTCGCCGTGGCAACGTTGGGTAACGTTCTGGGGTCGCTGGTGAACTGGTGGCTGGGTCGCGGCATTGAACGGTTTCGTGATCGGCGCTGGTTTCCGGTCAACCCGCGCCATCTGGAAAAAGCCCGAGTCCATTATCAGCGCTACGGTCATTGGTCGTTGCTGCTGAGCTGGGTGCCTGTGATTGGTGATCCGCTGACCCTGGTGGCCGGCGTGTTGCGTGAGCCGTTGGGGCGATTCCTGCTGATCGTGACCCTTGCCAAAGGCGCCCGTTATGGTGTGTTGGCCTTGGCCACAGTGGGTTGGATGGGTTGAACAATTATCCACGGCGATTGCCTGTGTTTAATGTCGCCCTAATCATGCCGATCCAGCATCGGCCGATTTCCAATGGAGTTTACCCATGCCCCTCACCCGCTCCCGCTGGCTGCCCGGCCTGCTGCTGACCGCTGCATTACCTGTCATCGCCCACGCCGAAGGCCCGGAATACGGGCCAGAGCTACAAGGCTTCGAGTACCCCTACACGGTCAAGCATTTCGCCTTTGAGTCCCAAGGCAAATCCCTGCAAATGGGTTACATGGACGTCGCCGCTCACGGCAAGGCTAATGGACGCAGCGTGGTGCTGATGCACGGCAAGAACTTCTGCGGTGCAACCTGGGACACTTCGATCAAGGCCCTGAGTGAGGCCGGTTACCGGGTCATCGCCCCGGATCAGATCGGTTTCTGCACCTCCAGTAAACCGGACAACTATCAGTACAGCTTCCAGCAACTGGCGACTAATACTCAGCAACTGCTCAAGGCCCTGGGCATCCAGAAGGCCAGTTTGCTCGGGCATTCCACCGGCGGCATGCTCGCCACTCGCTATGCGCTGCAATACCCCGACCAAGTCGAACAACTGGCACTGGTCAACCCCATCGGCCTGGAAGACTGGAAAGCCCTCGGCGTTCCCTATCGCACGGTTGATCAATGGTACGAACGCGAGCTCAAACTCACCGCCGACAGCATCCGCACCTATGAACGCAACACCTATTACGGCGGCCGCTGGAAGCCGGAATTCGATCGCTGGGTAGACATGCTCGCCGGGCTGAACAAAGGACCTGGGCATACGCAGGTGGCGTGGAATTCGGCGCTGATCTACGACATGATCTTCACCCAACCGGTGTACTACGAGTTCAAGGACCTGAAAGTTCCAACGCTGTTGCTGATCGGCACCGCCGATACCACGGCCATCAGCAAAGAAATTGCACCACCGGAGGTCAAGGCGAAAATCGGTCATTACGATGTACTCGGCAAACAAGTGGCGAAACTGATACCCCAGTCGACACTGGTCGAATTCCCCGGCATGGGCCACGCGCCGCAAATGGAAGAACCGGCGCAATTCCACCAGGCCCTGCTCGCCTGGCTGAACAAAACCAACCCCGTTCATTGATGAGGTAAGGCTGATGGCTGTGCAGATTGCGGTGATTGATGACTGGCAGGACGTGGCCCGTGACGTGGTGGACTGGTCGGTGCTGGACCACATCGGCCAGGTGAGCTTCATCCATGACTACCCTGCCGACAACGACACCCTGGCGGCACGGTTACGCGAGTTCGAGGTGATCTGCGTGATGCGCGAGCGCACCCGGTTCGATGAGGACCTGCTGCGGCGCTTACCGAAACTCAAGCTGCTGGTCACCGGCAGCATGCGTAACGCCGCCCTGGACCTGAAAGCCGCCACCGCACACGGTATCCAGGTCTGTGGCACCGACAGTTACAAGCACGCCGCACCGGAACTGACTTGGGCGCTGATCATGGCGGCAACCCGCAATCTGGTGGTCGAAGCCAACGCCCTGCGCGCCGGTTTTTGGCAGCAAAGCCTGGGTGGCGACCTGCACGGCAAGACCTTGGCGATCCTGGGTCTGGGCAGCATCGGCACTCGCGTTGCCCAATTCGGCCAGGTGTTCGGCATGCGGGTGATTGCCTGGAGCGAGAACCTGACCGCCGAACGTGCCGCCGAAGTCGGCGTGACCTGCGTCAGCAAACAGGAGCTGTTCGAACAGGCCGATGTGCTGTCGGTCCATCTGGTGCTCAGCGATCGTAGCCAAGGCTTGGTGAACGCGCAGGCGCTGGACTGGATGAAGCCCACGGCGCTGCTGGTCAACACGGCCCGTGGTCCGATTGTCGATGAGTCCGCGTTGATCAAGGCGTTGCAAAAACGGCGACTGGCAGGCGCTGCGCTGGACGTCTTCGAGCAAGAACCCTTGCCACCTCATCATCCGTTCAGAACCCTGGACAATGTGCTGGCCACGCCCCACGTCGGGTATGTCAGCCAGCAGAACTACCACCAGTTTTTCTCGCAGATGATCGAGGACATTCAAGCCTGGTCTGCAGGAAATCCGATTCGGTTGTTGGGCTAACCGCCCTCGCCCAGCCAATCGGCCACTGGCGGCGGATAATCCGGACGACCGCGAACGTAGGTATCATCCCCGGTTTTATAGCCAGCGGCCGCCGAGTGATGGACCTGATCTTTCAGGGCCGAGCTCCAGATCGACAACGAATGCTGTCGAGCAAAGCGCCTCGATTTGAGCTTTCCTTGCACAGACCGCCAGTAAGAAATGAATAATTGTTCACCCTGTGGTGTTCACCTTTCATCGCCCCTGAGAATTGACCATGAAAAACCCAAACCTGAAGCCGGGGCGTGGTACGAACTGAAGCGAATTAACCTGTGGAGCATCGCCCATGAACACCCGTTTCGCTGTGTTAACTGTCCAGTTGCTGCTGGCGGCCGCCTTGTCCAGTTCGCTTGCATTCGCCAATGGTGGCGGCGATGACGCCCCCGCAAGCCCCAATTGCCCTAAAGGCCAGGTCTTCGACTCCCGGTCGCAAAAATGCCTCAAGCAAACCAGCAGCCTGCTGCCGGACGCCGACCGCACCAATTACGCCTATCGCCTGGCCAAGGACGGTCGTTATGAGGAAGCGCTGGCCCTGCTCGACACCCTCAAACAGCCAAACACCGCCAAGGCCTTGAACTATCGCGGCTACGCTACACGTAAACTGGGGCGCACCGACGAAGGTATCGGCTATTACCTGCAATCGGTCAAACTTGACCCGCAATACGCGCAAGTACGCGAATACCTCGGCGAAGCGTATGTGGTCAAAGGTCGGTTAGACCTCGCTCAGGAACAGTTGCAGCAGATCAAATCCATCTGCGGCAGCACCACCTGCGAGGAATACCAGGACCTGGCTGAGGCCATCAACAATTCATCGAAAACCTGACACACCGAGCAGACGGAGGGCGCCATCGCCAGCGATCAGGCAATACGGGCAGAACTGGGCCAGCACCTGGCGCGTTTATGGCGCTACGGCCTGCTGCTTTCCCGGCAACGGCATGTCGCCGAAGACCTGGTGCAGGCCACCTGCGTGCGGGCGCTCGAGCGTGCCGGGCAGTTTGTCCCGGGCACCCGCATGGACCGCTGGTTGCTGAGCATTCTGCACTCGATCTGGCTCAACGAAGTTCGCTCCCGAAGAGTGCGTCATGGACAAGGGGTGGTGGATGCCGACAACGCTTTGTCGTTCGATGGTGAATACGCAGCGCAAACCCATGTCCTCGCGGCTCAGGTGATCAGGCGTGTGGATGCCCTGCCCGAAACCCAGCGCGAAACGGTGTTTCTCGCCTATGTCGAAGGTTTGTCCTACCGCGAAGTGGCCGACGTGCTGGACGTGCCCATCGGCACCGTCATGAGTCGCCTGGCCGCTGCACGCGCGAAACTGGCCGAGTACCCGCCATTGCACACCGTGCCGAACCCTTCCACTGGAGAACGTCGATGAACGATCACGCACGCCCGACGGTCCCCTCGGATGAGCAACTGGTGGCCTACCTCGACAACCAGCTCGACAGCGAACAGCGCACCCGCATCGACGCGGCCATCCTTGAAGACCCAACACTCAACCTGCGCCTGCAATGGCTGGCCCGCAGCAGCCTGCCGTTCAAGGAGGCCTACGACGAGTTGGGCCGACAGGCGCCCGTGGACCGCTTGCAATCGATGCTCGACACCCTGCCTTCACCTGAACGCCCGACCATGAATCGACGCTGGTTTCTCGCAGCGGCCGCCGGGCTGGTGATCAGTGGCGTAGTGGCGGACCGGCTGTTCCTCGGTTGGCAGTTGAGTCAGCAAACTAACAACTGGCGCGGGCTGGTGGCCGAGTACATGTCGCTTTACGTGCCGCAAACCCTGGACCACTTGCCCACTGACGAAGCCGCTCAGCGGGCGCAACTGCGGACCATCGATGCGCGTCTGGGACTGAATCTTGTGCCGACACAACTGACCCTGCCACGCTCCGAGTTCAAGCGCGCGCAAATCCTCGAGTACGACGGCGTCGCCATTGCCCAAATCACCTATCTGGACCCGGCGCACGGCCCCATGGCGCTGTGCGTCACCCGCTCCAACAGCGGCAGCCGGCATTTCGCCCAGGAACGCCGGTACGGGATGAACATTGTTTATTGGGCCGACATGCAACATGCCTGGATGTTGATCGGGCATAACCCGGTGGCGGATCTGGAGGACATGGCGAAATTGTTGAGAGGCCGGCTTAGCGCGTGATCCGTTTTGTCACTATGCTGGGTGCCTCATTTCCAAGTCGGAACCTATCCATGCCGATAGCTTCACGCACAGCCTTACTGGTCATCGACGTACAGAACGACTTCTTCCCCGGCGGCCATCTACCGGTGCCGGAGGGCGACCAGATCGTCCCGCTGATCAATCGCCTTGGCGCCCGGTTCACCCAAGTCATCATCGCCCAGGACTGGCACCCGGCCGGACATGCGTCCTTCGCCTCCAGCCACCCGGGCCACGCACCTTACGACGTGATTCAACTGCCTTATGGCGAGCAGACGCTCTGGCCGGACCATTGCGTGCGGGCCACACCCGGTGCCGAGTTACACAAGGATCTGGACCTGCCCCACGCCCAACTGATCATCCGCAAGGGCTGCAACCCGGACATCGACAGTTACTCGGCGTTTCTGGAGGCGGACCGAACGACCACCACAGGCTTGGCCGGGTACTTGAAGGAACGCGGTATCGACACGGTCTATCTGGTTGGGCTGGCACTCGATTTCTGCGTGATGTTCTCTGCGCTGGATGCGCGGGCGGCTGGGTTTAACGTGTTTGTGGTGTCGGATGCGTGTCGGGCGATTGATCTGGAGGGTTCATTGGCGGCAGCGATCGAGCGGATGCAGGTGGCTGGGGTTGGGTTGATTCCATCAACCGAAGTGCCAGGTTAGCCCCCTGTAGCAGCTGTCGAGCAGCGCGAGGCTGCGTTCGAGGACGCAGTCCTCGCAAGTCCGGCGGATGCGGTGTTCCTGAAAGAACCAGTTGCCTGGTTTTACAAGTGCTGCGTCCGAACGCGGCCCGACTCGAACGCAGCCTCGCAGGCTCGGCAGCTGCTACACAGAGTGCGTCAGGCTGAGGTGGGCAGCCACAAACGGAACCGTGCGCCGCCCAATGGCGACGGTTCCACGGTCAGTGTGCCGCCCTGGGCTTCCAGCGCCCGCCGACTGATTGCCAGCCCCAGACCAAACCCGCCCGTTGCCCGGTCGCGACTGCGATCCAGCCGATAGAACGGTTCGAATATCCGTTCCCGCTCATCCTCCGGAATGCCAATGCCGTCGTCATCGACCCAGATTTCGCAGCCTTTTGGACAGACCTGTACGCCAATCTGAATGCGCTTTTCGCAGTAGCGCATGGCATTGCGCAGCAGGTTCTGAATAGCGCGAGCGGTCAGGCGTGGATCGAGAACAAAGCGTTCAAGTTGGCCGTTAAGCATCACATCGATAACGATGTCCGGGGATTCCAGTTCTTCGTCGACGCTGCCCAGAATGCTGTCGATAAACTCATCCAGCGACACCTCGACCCGCTCCGGCAGTCGCGCCGGGTTTTGCAGGCGACTGTAGGACAACAGTTCCAGCACCAACTCATCGAGCTCGCGAATGTGCCCGACCAGACCTTGCAGACGCTCACGACTGGCGGCTGGCAAATCGTCGGACAACGCCAGCGCCAGGCCGAAATCCAGTCGTGTCAGGGGCGTGCGCAATTCGTGAGAGACTGCATTGAGCAGGTCCCGCTGCTGGTTTAACAGGTTCTCGATATCGCCAGCCATGGTGTCGAAGACGTTGGCCAGGCTACCGATGTTGGAGCTTTGGGAAATCTGAGTGCGCTCGCTCAAGTGGCCCTTGCCGAAACGTTCAGCCGTACCTTTGAGGCGCTCTAGGTCGTGCCAGTGCGGGCGCAGCCACAGCAACAGGCAGGCAAGCATGGTCGCGCCGATCAGCACGTTGATGCTCCAGTACAACAGGCTGACGTCCATCGGGTCCGGCGGCACGACCATCTCTACCACCGTCCGCTCGTTCAGCGGCGACACCGCCAGGGTGCGCCAGCCCCAGTCGCCAATGCGCACGACGTTCTCGCCACGCTGCAAACGCTTGCGCTCATCAGGGGTGAAATCGGCATCGTCGTTACCGGTCAGTACGATGTGCAGCGGCTGGAATTCCTTGTCCATCTCCGCGGCCAATGCCGGCCATTGTTCCGGGGGTACGGCATGAAACTGTTTGACGATGAGGGTTTGCAGCCCGCGCGAGTAATCGAGGTTGTAGGTGACAAAGCGCTCCTGGAAGACCTTGATCACCACGTCAGGCACCAGATAGATCGCCGCACTGTACGAAACGATGGTCACCAGGTACAGGCGAAACAGGATTCTGAACATCGACTCAGCATTCCCACTCGGAACGGCTGAACAGGTAACCCTTGCCCCACACGGTCTTGATCTTGCGCGCCTCGCCGGCGTGGTCGTCGAACTTGCGCCGCAGCTTGGAAATCGCCACGTCCACCGAGCGGTCGGTGCCATTGAACTCGATGCCGCGCAGGCGTTGCAGAATCTGGTCGCGACTGAGCACTTCGCCGGCATGCCGAGCGAGTACCACCAGCAGGTTGTATTCACCGCTGGACAGTTCGACCAATTGCTCGCGCCAGGTGACGGTGCGCTCGGACAGGTCGATGCACAGATTGCCCATCAGAATGCGGTCGTTGGCCGTCTGCGGTTCGGTGAGGCTGCTGCGCCGCAGCAACGTCCGCACCCGGGCCAGCAACACCCGCGGTTCGCAGGGTTTGGTGACGTAGTCGTCGGCGCCCATTTCCAGGCCCAGCACCTGATCGTGACTGTCGTCGCGGGCGGTGAGCATCAGGATCGGCAGCGTGGCCGAATCGGCGCGCAGCAAGCGGCAGACTTGTAGGCCGTCGAGCCCCGGCAGCATCAGGTCGAGGATCACCAGGTCCGGCGGATTGACCCGCGCACGTTCGCGCACATGGTCACCACGGCTGATCACGCTGACGCTATAGCCGTTGCGTTCCAGGTAACTGGCAATCAGTTCGGAGAGCGCGGTGTCGTCTTCGACCAGGAGGATGTTGGGCATGGGTGTTTCCAGAAAGTGCAGTGGCGTTTGACAGACCGCTTTCGCGAGCAGGCTCGCTCCCACAGGGGACCGCCTTTCAACTGTAGGAGCGAGCCTGCTCGCGAAAGCAATCTAACAGTCGCAATAGAAATCGAGGCGTGAAGGATATACGCCCTCGCCCGTGCCTGAGTAAAACCCTTACACAATTTCACACAGCGCCTACAAAGCTTCACCGCTACCCTCGTCGCCTCCCCGTAGGATGCGGGAGGTCATTATTGGGGTATTTGAATGTCAATGAATCTGCTTGCCAGGCTCAGCCTGATTGCACTGGCGCTGACGCTGAGCGCTTGTGACAAGGCCTCGACGGCCGAAGAACAGGCGCCTCTGGCCACGGTTCGCATCGAGACCATCCAAGCCAGCCCCCTGTCGATCACCAGTGAACTGAGCGGGCGGATTGCCGCGCCACGCATTGCCGAAGTCCGCGCCCGGGTTGCCGGGGTGGTGTTGCAACGCGCATTCCGTGAAGGCAGTGATGTGAAAAAAGGCGAAGTGTTGTTCCGTATCGATCCGGCGCCGTTCAAGGCTGACCTGGACAGCGCTGAAGCGGCGCTGCGCAAGGCTGAAGCCAATGCCTTTCAGGCGCGCCTGCAAGAGCAGCGTTACGCGCAATTGATCGAAGGCAATGCCATCAGCGGTCAGGATTATGACAACGCCCGGGCCAGTGCCCGGCAAACGGCTGCTGACGTCGCCGCGAACAAAGCCGCCGTGGAACGGGCGAAACTCAACCTGGGTTACGCCACGGTCACGGCGCCGATCTCCGGGCGCATCGGCCGCGCGCTGGTGACCGAAGGCGCACTGGTCGGGCAGAACGAAACCACGCCGCTGGCATTGATTCAGCAACTGAACCCGATCCACGCCGACCTCACCCAATCGACCCGCGAACTCAACGACCTGCGCCGGGCGTTCCGTTCCGGCCAGTTGCAGCAGGTCGGTCAGGACCAGGCCAAAGCCACGCTGATCCAGGACGACGGCAGTCTCTATCCGTTACCGGGCAAGTTGCTGTTCGCCGACATCACCGTCGACCCCGGCACCGGTCAGATCATTTTGCGCAGCGAGTTCCCCAACCCGGACCTCGACTTGCTGCCGGGCAGCTTCGTGCGCGTACGTCTGGAGCAAGCGGTCAATCAGCAAGGCATCAGCGTGCCGCAACGGGCCATCCAGCGTGACAGCGCCGGTATCGCCCAAGTGCTGTTGCTCGACGCCGAACAGCGGGTCGGCCAGCAACCGGTCGAACTGGGCGCCGTGCAGAACGATCGCTGGATCGTCACCGCCGGGCTCAGGCCT
This sequence comes from Pseudomonas sp. UYIF39, assembly GCF_029963765.1. GTDB lineage: Bacteria > Pseudomonadota > Gammaproteobacteria > Pseudomonadales > Pseudomonadaceae > Aquipseudomonas. Next base: position 321,830 of record NZ_JALBYU010000001.1, on the reverse strand, counting down.
GGTGACCGCATCGTCACTGAAGGCCTGCAGCACGCCCGTCCCGGCGAAAAAGTGCAGATCGACGACACCCCTCTTCCACTTGCCCAGGCTTCTGGTCAGTAAGCAGGACGCTTCTTTATGCCGCAGTTCTTTATCGATCGCCCGGTGTTCGCCTGGGTGGTTGCCCTGTTCATCCTGTTGGCCGGCGCCCTGGCCATTCCACAGTTGCCGGTGGCGCAATACCCCAACGTAGCGCCGCCGAAAGTCGAAATCTACGCCGTGTACCCCGGTGCTTCGGCGCAAACCGTGGACGAAAGCGTGGTCAGCCTGATCGAGGAAGAACTCAACGGCGCTGACCATCTGCTGTATTTCGAATCCCAGAGCAGCCTCGGCAGTGCCACCATCACTGCAACGTTCCAGCCGGGCACTGACCCAGAAATGGCTCAGGTCGATGTGCAAAACCGCCTGAAAGTGGTCGAGTCCCGCCTGCCTCAAGCAGTGACGCAGCAGGGTTTGCAGGTGGAGAAAGTCTCCGCCGGCTTCCTGCTTCTGATCACCCTCACCTCCAGTGACGGCAAGCTTGATGATGTGGCGCTCAGCGATTACCTGGCGCGCAACGTGATGAACGAGATCAAGCGCCTGGACGGCGTCGGCAAGGCGCAGCTGTACGGTGCCGAACGGGCGATGAGAATCTGGATCGACCCGCAAAAGCTGATCGGTTTCAACCTGACCCCGGCTGACGTCAACGCCGCCATCGTCGCGCAGAACGCACAAGTGTCGGCCGGCAGCATCGGCGACTTGCCGACCCGCACCACTCAGGAAATCACCGCGACCATACTGGTCAAAGGTCAGTTGTCGACGCCGGAAGAATTCGCCGACATCGTCCTGAAAGCCAATCCCGACGGCTCAACTGTGCGCATCAAAGACGTGGCGCGCGTCGAGATCGGCAGTCAGGAATATCAGTTTTCCACCCGCCTTAACGGCAAACCGTCGACCGCCGTCAGCGTGCAGTTGGCACCGGGCGCCAACGCCTTGAGTACCGCGACCCTGGTGCGGGCGAAGATGGACGAACTGGCGCGCTACTTCCCGGCTGGCGTGGAATACAAGATCCCGTACGACACCTCGCCCTTCGTCAAAGTCTCGATCACCAAAGTGGTTTACACCCTCGGCGAGGCGATGTTGCTGGTGTTTGCGGTGATGTTCCTGTTCCTGCAAAACATTCGCTACACGCTGATTCCAACCCTGGTGGTGCCGGTAGCGCTGATGGGCACCTTTGCGACCATGTTGGCCCTCGGGTTTTCGATCAACGTGCTGACCATGTTCGGCATGGTGCTGGCGATCGGCATTCTGGTGGATGACGCGATTGTGGTGGTGGAGAACGTCGAGCGAATCATGGCCACCGAAGGCCTGTCGCCCAAAGAGGCCACGCGCAAGGCGATGAAGCAGATCACCGGGGCGATCATCGGCATCACGCTGGTGCTGGTCGCGGTGTTCATTCCGATGGCGTTCATGCAGGGTTCGGTCGGGGTGATTTACCGGCAATTCTCCTTGTCGATGGCGACTTCGATTCTGTTCTCGGCGTTCCTCGCCCTGACCTTGACCCCGGCGTTGTGCGCGACACTGCTCAAGCCGATTGCCAAGGGCGAACATCACGAAAAGTGGGGGTTCTTCGGCTGGTTCAACCGGCGTTTCGAGCAACTGACCGAGCGTTATCAGGGCTGGGTCGCCTATGCGCTGAAACGCACTGGCCGTTACCTGCTGATCTACGGCGTGCTGCTGATCGGATTGGGCGTGTGCTTCAGTCGACTGCCCTCCTCGTTCCTGCCGGTGGAGGATCAGGGTTACACCATCACCGACATTCAGCTGCCACCGGGTGCAAGCAAGAACCGAACAGTGCAGGTGGTCGAGCAGATCGAAGCCCATAACGCCACTGAACCCGGCGTCGGCGACAGCACGGTGATTCTCGGTTTCAGTTTTTCCGGTAGCGGGCAGAACGCCGCGTTGGCGTTTACCACGCTCAAAGACTGGTCTGATCGAGGTAGCGACGACTCAGCCAGTTCCATTGCCGATCGCGCCAACATCGCGTTGAGTCAGATCAAGGAAGCCATGGCGTTTTCGATACTGCCGCCGCCGGTGGATGGCCTGGGCACCTCCAGTGGTTTCGAGTTCCGCTTGCAGGACCGTGGCGGTCTTGGCCATGCCACGTTGATGCAGGCGCGCAGTGAATTGCTCGCTGCGGCCGAGAAAAGCCCGATTCTGATGAACGTGCGCGAAAGCGCCCTGGCCGAAGCGCCGCAGGTGCAACTTGAAGTCGACCGCAAACAGGCCAACGCGTTGGGCGTGTCCTTTCCCGACATCGGCAACGTGCTGTCCACCGCCGTCGGTTCGGCCTACATCAACGACTTCCCCAATCAGGGGCGGATGCAGCGGGTAGTGGTGCAGGCTGAAGGCGATCAGCGCAGCCAGGTCGCCGATCTGCTGAAGATTCACGTGCGCAACAGCGCCGGGAAAATGGTGCCGTTGTCGGCCTTCGTCCAGGCCAAATGGACCCAGGGCCCGGCGCAATTGACTCGCTACAACGGCTACCCGGCGATCAGCATTTCCGGCGAACCGTCGCCCGGTCACAGCACCGGCGAAGCCATGGCCGAAGTCGAACGTCTGGTTGCACTTGGCCCGGCGGGATTGGGGCAGGAATGGACCGGGTTGTCGTTGCAAGAACGCTTGTCCGGCAGTCAGGCTCCGATCCTGCTCGGTTTGTCGTTGCTGATCGTGTTCCTGTGTCTGGCCGCGTTGTATGAGAGCTGGTCGATTCCGACCTCGGTGCTGCTGGTGGTGCCGCTCGGCGTACTCGGCGCGGTACTGGCCGTGACCTTGCGCGGGATGCCCAACGACGTGTTCTTCAAGGTTGGATTGATTATCATCATCGGGCTGTCGGCGAAGAACGCGATCCTGATCATCGAGTTCGCCAAGAGCCTGTACGACGAAGGTCATGACCTGATCGACGCCACGCTGCAAGCCGCACGTCTGCGACTGCGGCCGATTGTGATGACGTCGCTGGCGTTCATCCTTGGCGTGGTGCCGCTGGCGATTGCCACCGGGGCCAGTTCGGCTAGCCAGCAAGCTATCGGCACCGGGGTGATTGGCGGGATGATCACCGCGACACTGGCGGTGGTGTTTGTGCCGGTGTTTTTTGTGGTGGTGATGAAACTCGTGCGAAAGCGACATAAGGAAATCTAACCCACACCACCGACCTCCAGTGGGAGCGAGCTTGCTCGCGATGGCGGCCCTACAGTCAACATAGATACTGACTGATATGGCCTCATCGCGAGCAAGCTCGCACAGGAATCCAAGTGCCCCCTGTGAGAGCGAAACCAAACTCAAGCCAGGCTTTTGCTCACCACCTCGAACACATCGCTGGACAACTGACCCGAAGCGCGAATCCGCTCCAGCTCACCTTTCATCAACGCCTGACGCGCATCGTCATACTTGCGCCAGCGCGTAAGCGGCGCCAACTGCCGAGAAGCGATCTGTGGATTGAACCCGTTCAACTCGATCACCAGATCCGCCAGGAACCGATAACCCGAACCATCAGCCGCATGGAAGTTGATCAGGTTCTGCCCCGCAAACGCGCCAACCAGTGCCCGCACCTTGTTCGGGTTCTTGATGTTGAACGCAGGATGCTGCATCAACGCCTTGACCCGCGCCAGACCACCGGGCAACACGCTGCCCGCCTGGACGCTGAACCACTGATCCATGACCAGCTGATTATCCTTGAAGTTCTCGGCAAAACTCGCCAGTGCCGTGGCCTTCTCTACTTCGAACGACGAATTCACCAGCACCGCCAAAGCTGTCAGGCGCTCGGTCATGTTGTCGCTGGTCTCGAACTGCTCAAGCGTTGCCGCCAACACTTCCGGTTTGCCGCTGAGCATCAGGTACGACAGCGCAATGTTCTGCAATGCGCGACGAGCGAAGTGCTCGGCCTCGGCTACATACGGGGTTTTCTTCGACAAGTCGCGATTGGCCTGATAACGCAGCCACAACGCTTCGAACAAACCTTCAGCCAATTGTTTACGAGCAAACTCGCGAGCGATGTGAATGGCGTCAACGTCAGCCACTTCGCTGATCTCGGTCAGATATGCCTCGCCCGGCAGCGAGAGCATTTCCGCGACCATGGCCTGATCCAGCGTCTCGTCAGACAGCACGGTACGCAAGGCAGAAATCAGACGCTGATCCAGCACCAGTTTCTCGCCCTTTTGCTGCTGAGCAATCAGCTCTTGCAGCACCTGAACCGACAATTGCTGACCCGCATCCCAACGGTTGAAACCGTCGCTGTCGTGCTGCATCAGGAACATCAGCTGATCGCGGTTGTACGGGAAGCTCAGTTTCACCGGCGCCGAGAAGCCACGCAGCAACGAAGGTAATGGCTGTTCCGCGATGTCGATGAAGGTGAACGTCTGCTCGGCTTCGGTCACCGAAATGACCCGTGAGGTGCCCTGAGCGCTGGCTTCACCGGAAAGACGCAACGCAATGGCCGCTCCTTTGGCGTCCAGCAGGCCCAATTCGACCGGAATCACGAACGGCAGCTTCTCAACCTTGTCCGGGGTTGCGGGGCAGCTTTGACGGAACGTCAGGCTGTAGGTTTTCGCCGCCGCGTCATAGGACTCGCTGACCGCCAAACGCGGCGTGCCGGCCTGGCTGTACCAGCGTTTGAACTGGGTCAGGTCAACACCGTTGGCGTCTTCCATGGCCTTGATGAAGTCGTCGCAAGTCACGGCCTCGCCGTCATGGCGTTCGAAGTACAGGTCGCTGCCTTTGCGGAAACCTTCGGCGCCGAGCAAGGTGTGGATCATGCCGACCACTTCCGAACCCTTTTCGTACACGGTCAGGGTGTAGAAGTTGGAAATCTCGATGAAGCTGTCCGGGCGCACGGCGTGAGCCATGGGACCAGCATCTTCGGCGAACTGGTGAGTGCGCAGGTACGCCACGTCCTGGATGCGCTTGACCGTGGCCGAGTTCATGTCGGCGGAGAAGCCCGAATCTCGGAACACGGTGAAGCCTTCCTTCAGAGACAACTGGAACCAGTCGCGGCAGGTCACGCGGTTGCCTGACCAGTTGTGGAAGTACTCGTGGGCAACAATCGCCTCGACCCGCTGGTGCGCGGCGTCGGTCGCGGTTTCAGCGCGGGCCAGCACGGCGCTGGAGTTGAAGATATTGAGCCCCTTGTTCTCCATGGCGCCCATGTTGAAGTCGTTGACCGCGACGATCATGAAGATGTCCAGGTCGTACTCTCGACCGTACACCTCTTCGTCCCAGCGCATGGATTTCTTCAGGCTGTTCATGGCGTGCTGGCACTTGTCGATGTTTTCCGGCTCGACATAAATGCGCAGTGCCACGGAGCGATCTGTCATGGTGGTGAAGGTGTCTTCGATGCACCACAAATCACCGGCCACCAGTGCGAACAGGTAGGCAGGCTTCTTGAACGGATCTTCCCAGGTCGCCCAGTGCCGGCCGTCTTCGCCCGGACCGCTGGCAATCGGGTTGCCGTTGGACAGCAACACCGGATAGCTGTGCTGCTCCGCAACCACTGTGGTGGTGAACGTGCTCATCACGTCCGGACGGTCGAGGTAATAGGTGATCTTGCGAAAGCCTTCGGCCTCGCACTGGGTGCAGAACATCGTGCCGGATTTGTACAGGCCTTCCAGCGCGGTGTTGGTTTCCGGGTGGATCTTGACGCTTGTGTCGACCGTGAAGGTGGTGCTGGTCGGGTGCAGGGTCAGGTGATTCTCGGTTAACTGGTAGTCGCCAGCGGTCAACTCGCTGTCGGCCAGGGTCACCGACAGCAATTCAAGCTGCTGGCCATCCAGCACCAGCGGCGGCAGGCCCGGGCCACGTTCAGGATTGCGGCGCATCACCAGTTGCGCATGGACCAGGCTGTGGTCCTCGAACAACTCGAAGGTCAGGTGCGTCTCGTCGATCAGGTACTCGGGCGCCTGATAGTCCTTCAGGTAGATCATCTTCGGTTGTTCGGTGCGCATGCTGGAGTCCTTACTGATGCACGGCGAGCTGGTAGGCCGTGTATTTACGAATATTGATTACGCCGGTGTCGAAAATCAGGTACTGGCCTTTGATTCCCAACAGGGTGCCTTCGGCGATCGGATTCTTGTCCAGGTTGAAGCTGACGATTTTGGCCGGGTATTGCTCGACCGGATAGCGGATTTCGAGCGTTTCTACATCGGCAATAGTCTGGATCGCTTGTAGGCCGAATCGTTCCTGCAAACCTTGCAATCCTTCGGCGCAACTGTCGAACAACTGATCACGAACCTGCGCCAGGTCGACCGACACCGCGTCGCCCTTGAGTAAAGCACGCCAGTTGGTCTTGTCTGCGACCTGGCTGCGGAACAGGTCTTCGACGAAGCCCGACTGCTGACGGGTCGAAACCCGCATGATCGGCAAGGCCTGACGGGCGCCCTGATCGATCCAACGGGTCGGCAGCTGGGTGGCGCGGGTAATCCCGACCTTCACCCCCGAAGAGTTGGACAGATACACAATGTGATCGGTCATGCAGAACTTCTCGCCCCACTCCGGCTCACGGCAAGTGCCAGCGTCATAGTGGCAACGCTCCGGGCTCATGATGCAGATGTCGCACTGGGCCAGTTTGGTCATGCACGGGTAGCAGTAACCCTGACTGAAACTGGTTTTGGTCTTGCGTCCGCAATGGGTGCAGTGAATCGCTCCCAGGTATTCCAGGCGCACCGTGGTCCCGATCAAAGGATTGACCGGCACCTCGACGTCGTCCAGACGAAACGCGTATTGCACGTTCGGCCCGTCAAGGCGCGCCGACATTTTGCTGATTGCACCGCGGCCAATCTCGATCAATGGACGGCATCCGATTTGAACAGGATATTCGGCACTTCGATCGACTTGGAGCCGCACTCCTGCACGCCCATGTAACCGGTGCGCTGGTCTTCGGGCAGGTTCTGGATTTCCCAGGCGATCATCGCTTGCAGCGACAGTTCGCGTTGTTCGGCGGTGAGTTTGCCACCGTCGGACCATTTACCGATTTCCACCGCCAGTTTCAGGCTTTGGTAGATATCAGGGGTGATGTTGTTGATCATTTCGTGAAAAGAGGACATCAAGGGCTCCGCGCTCTTTAATACATAACAGTTTTAGGCGGCCAGTTTACGGCGGTTGTACAAACCACCCAACAAGCCGGTCAAGCATCCGACGAGCAACCCGCCGACGTGGGCCGCATTGGCAATTTCACCGAAGCCGATCATCGAGACCAGCCCGGACAGGCACAGCAATAGCCACACCAGCATCATCACCAGCACGCCACGCGGCAGGCTATAAGCACGGTTCGGCGAAATCATCTGGAAAATCCAGCAATGCCCGAGCAGGCCATAGAGCACGCCGGACAACCCGCCAAACAGGGTCGGGCCACTGAAATAATATTGGGCGTAGTTGGACACCAGACTGAAGAGCAACGTCAGGCCAATCAGGTTGATGCTGCCCTGGCGCGACTCGATGCGTCGCCCCAGTTCCCAGTACCACATGCCGTTCATGGCCAGGTGCAGGATGCCGAAGTGGATCAGCATCGGTGTCACCAGACGCCACCATTGCCCCGCCGCCAGGCTGTCAGCCAAGGGCACAAAGTGGATGTACTCGCCGACAATGCGGTAATCGAGGAAGGTCAGCCAGCGCATCGAGTCGAGGTTTTCGCCCAGCAGCGTCACCGCGCCGACAAGCAGGCTCAGCAGCAACACGAAGGCTGTCGCCTTGGCGTGGCGCAGTTGCTCGGCGAAACTTGGGCGCTTGATGGTTTGCGCCACCGGAATGTCCAGCTGTTGATCGGGATCACCCGCCGGGAAGCGTTCGTACAACGAGCGCACGTCTTCGCTGATGTTGGCCGGCACCCACAGCACCTGCTCGCCCGCCTCTTCGCTGACCCGATGCGGCACCTGCATGCGCTGCAACAGTTTGACGAACCCGCTCAAGTCCACCGCCAGCGGCAGCCGTAAAACAGCAACGGCACTCATCGCAGCACCTCCGGCCGCTCGACATCGACCCAGACAAATTTATGCGGGTCGAGACGGGTTTCCTGGTCCAGACGGTAGGCGACCAGTTTGCCGTAGAGCACGGCGCTGTAATCCAGACAGGCCAGATTCGGCCGGATCGGCACCGGTTTGCCGCTGCGCCAGTAATGGCCCACGAACAACACTGGCTCGTCGACGCCATAGCGCAGCAAGGTGTTTTTTTCAGTGGACGACAGCGGCGTCCGGGCCACGGGTTCGGGCAAGGCGTCGGGCTGGAACACAATGTCTCCGTAGGTTTGCGGGTCGTCTTCCCAGAACTTGGTGCGGAAGAACGAACGCGTCAGGCCATCGCCGCTGGTCATTGTCAGACCATGAGGCAAGCGCATGTCAGTGCCGCGCAGCAGGCGGTCGAACACGGTGCAGGCGAAACTGCCCGGTACGGCCGAGGCCTGGAGAAAATGTTCATCGACGCAACCGTTGGGGAATAGCGCGCGCAATGGTTCGATCAGGCCCGCATCCCAGCAGGCATGCACCACACGGAAACGCCCGGCATCGACGAACAATGGCATCTCATAGAACCATTGCAGGAAGTCATGCCAGTCAGCCGGATGGTCTTCGAATTGAGTCAGGGTTTCGTTCAGCAAACGGGCATGGCGCGGGGTGTGTTCACGCACGAACTGCTTGCCGCTGCCCGGAGGCGCCGGGGTGCTCCAGCCGAGGGCGTTGAATTCATGGTTGCCCATGATGCACAGCGCCTGGCCGGCTTCGACCATATCGTGAACAATGTGCAGCGCTTCGCGAATCCGCGGACCGCGGTCGATGATGTCGCCGACGAACACCGCCATGCGCGACGGGTGCCGCCAGACGCCACCGTGTTTTTGGTAACCGAGCCGGTCGAGCAAGTGCTCAAGGGTCAGAGCGCAACCGTGCACGTCACCGATCAGGTCGTAGCTTCGCGCGGGATCGAGCATCAGTCGCCTCCACCACCCAACTTGCTGCCCCAGCCGAGTTTGGTCCGGCAGACTTCATAGTAGTTGTGGTCGAGCGGGTGAATCAGCCGCAGCTTCTGGGCCTTCTTGCTGATGGTGATGGTGTCACCCGGCGCGCAGGTGAAATGGTTCTGCCCGTCACAGGAGACTTGCGGGTAAATCTGCATATCTTTAGACACGACGATTTTCAGCTCACTGTTGCCATCGACCACAATCGGCCTGCCCGACAAGGTATGGGGGTACATCGGCACAATCACAATAGCGTCGAGCTTGGGATGCATGATCGGCCCGCCCGCCGACAGTGCGTAGGCCGTCGAACCGGTAGGCGTGGCGACGATCAGGCCATCGGCCTTCTGGCTGCAGACGAACTGGCCGTCGATGTACAGTTCGAATTCGATCATCCGCGTCGACTTGCCGGGGTGCAGCACCACGTCGTTCAGCGCGTCGCCCTGACCGATGGCCTCGGCGTGGCGGCGGACTTCGGCTTGCAGCAGGAAGCGGTTTTCTACCAGATAGTGGCCGTCGAGCACCTCGGCGACTTTGACTTCCAGCTCATCGGGGCGAATATCGGTCAGGAAGCCCAGGCTGCCACGGTTGATGCCGAGCACCGGAATATTGTGCCGGGCCAATGCCCGCGCAGCGCCCAACAGGCTGCCGTCACCACCGACCACAATCACCATGTCACATACTTCGCCGAGCATCTTGCGCGACGAGGTTTGCAGGCCATGACCCGGCAAGACTTCGGCGATGGTGTCTTCGAGGATCACGTGCAGGTGGCGATCGAGCAGAAACCGTTTCAGTCGGCGGACGGTATCCAGCACCTGAGAACTGCCCAGGCGACCGATGATGCCGATATTACGAAATTGCTCCATGGGGCTCCTAGTGAAGGGCGCGGCGGCGAAAAACACGATTATGGGCGAAAGCGCAGGATAGACAAAATCCTTTCAGCCACAACGGTGTACTCACGATTGAGGCTATGCTCGCAAGATGATCCTATTTCCCGATTTGCTGCAGTTACCCCACCAGTTGCGCCACCCCGAAGTGCGCGACCTGGCTTGGGTCATCCTCGCGCCGCCGATGCTTGGCGTCACGACGTGGCCGCAGCGCCATCCGCTGACCGGCAGTGACTGGGTACAAGCGCCGGAGCGGCTGGAACGGTGGCTGCGGCAACTCGATCACGACAGTTATGACTTGCTGCACTGGCTGGCGCAGGCCCGAACCCGGCGATTGGGCTTGTACTACGAACGCCTCTGGCAATACGCCGTGCGGCACGCGCCGGGTATCGACCTGATTGCCGCCAACATGCCGATCCGCCGCGAAGGCCACACGCTGGGCGAGCTGGACATGCTGCTGCGCGATCGTGACGGCGTGCACCATCTGGAACTGGCGATCAAACTTTACCTTGGCCCGCAAAATGGCGACGGACACGACACGGCGCAGTGGCTAGGCCCCGGCTGCCATGATCGGCTGGACCGCAAACTGGCCCATCTGACTCAGCATCAATTGCCGATTTCGGCGCGCCCGGAGAGCCGCGAAGTATTGGCGGCGCTGGATATCCAGCAGTTCAGTGCGCATTTGTGGCTGGGCGGCTATTTGCTGTATCCGTGGCCGGGACCGGCCGAGCCACCGAATGGTGCACATCCCCAGCATTTACGCGGTAGCTGGCTGCACCAGAAGGACTGGGCAGACTTTGTCGTGCAACGCCCGTTCGGTCGCTGGCAACCCCTGCCCCGCCATGCCTGGCTGGCACCGGCGCATTATCCGGTGGAGCAGACCTGGAGCACTGAACAGCTGAATGCCTGGCTCAGCGATCTTGACCCTCTGGCCCCGGCGCAGTTGCTGGTGCGATTGATAGAGAATGCCGACGGGGATTGGGAAGAAGCAGAGCGGTTGTTTCTGGTGGCGGATCTTTGGCCGAATGTGCCGGGTAATGGCTGAGTTTTGTAGCGTCTGGGCTGGCCTTATCGCGAGCAAGCTCGCTCCCACATTTGATCTCCTTTTGGCGAAGCCCCTTGTGGGAGATTCTATGTTGCAGGGCAACCCTGCAACTTCAGGCCGGTTGGTATTCGCTCTGATTTTTCATCAGGGCAAATGCCACCCGGCAGAGTTTCCGGGCAAGGGCCACCAATGCCTGGGTTTTCGAGAAGCCTCTTGCCGAATACCGGCTGTATGACTATTTCCCTAACAAGGAAGCCTTGCGAGGACTTGCCCGCACAACCGACAGCGGAGCAAAGCTTTGCTCCTACACAGGATTTGTCACGCTTTCTTATGTTGTTCGACCCAAAGACCATAAGCATTGATGAATTTTTGCAGGAACGGTTTCAGCGACTCGGACAGGTTACCCGCCTCGTCGAACGCTGAACCGGCACCGCTCAGATAGGCTTCCGGTTGTTGCATGCACGGCACATCCAGAAACACCAGGGACTGGCGCAGGTGGTGATTGGCGCCAAATCCGCCGATAGCGCCCGGCGAGGCACTGATCACGGCACCAGGCTTGCCGCTCCAGGCACTCTTGCCATAGGGGCGCGAACCTACATCGATCGCGTTCTTCATTGGCGCAGGCACCGAACGGTTGTATTCGGGGGTCACGAACAGCACCGCGTCGGATGAGCTCACTTGTTGCCGGAAAGTGCTGTAGGCTGCCGGCGGTGAAGCACCATCGATGTCTTCGTTGTAGAGCGGCAGATCGCCGATTTCGACGATAACCAGTTTGAGATTGGCAGGCGCCAGTTCGGCCAGGGCCAGCGCCACCTTGCGATTGATCGATTCCTTTCTCAAGCTGCCGACCAGTACAGCGATCGTATAGACGTTGCTCATGGAAGATTCTCGACTGTCCGATGGAAAGAGCTTGTAGTTATAGATCACGATTCAATTAGTGGGCGACTGAAAAACGCCGCCCCTGACTATTTTTTTCCTGTAGGAAAACTTACCTCGCCCAACCACGGTCTACAGAGCCGCAAATTGAGTGATTTATCCCCAGAGGTTCTAAGCAGATGGCAGCAGTACTCGTCGGTCAGTTCCATGCAAGAGACGCGGAAGGCCGCGTTTATTCCGTGCATGAGTTCCAGGAATCCACCCCGTCGGCAGACGGTCTCACTGGCTCGGTGCCTGTCACCACTTATAAGCTGGCCATTGGCGATCGCGTTAAAAAGCTCGATGACAACCAGTTTTTGCTGGTGCAATCGGACGTCACTATCGTGCGCGAGCCCGACACTTATGTCGGCAGCCGGCCGGAAACCAACGTCGCTTCATAACCCCGTGTTATGAGCAGAAGTCATATGCGCGCACTTGAGTTAGGATTCAGCCACTGACTCCCTCACCTGCTGAACATGGACTTCACGCATGCGTTTACGTCATATCGAAGTGATCCAGGCGCTCTTGCAGACCGGTCACCTGGGCACCGCCGCCGAATGGCTGCAGTTGCCTGTGGCCGAAGTCGAAGGGATTCTGCGCGACGCCGAGGACCAGTTGGGTTTCATGCTGTTTTCCAGCGTGCGTGGACGCTTGCAGGCCACGCGTGAGGCGCGGGAGTTGCAGGTCCAGATCGCCCACGTCTATGAAGCGCTTGAGCCGGTTCAGCGGCTGGCCAACAGCCTCAAGCAATATCAGGCTCCGCCCTTGCGGATCGTCTGCACGCCGCCCCTGGCACAGCAGCTATTGCCCCAGAGCATTGCCGCCCTGCGCCGACGCCTTCCTGACGCGCCGTGCACCCTTCTGAGTGAACCTACCCGCGAGATCGTCAGAAACCTGCTGCTGCGTGAAAGCGATCTGGGCCTGAGCCTGCATGACCCCGATCACGCCGACATTCATTGCCAGATGATCGCTCAGGGGAAACTTCAGTTGCTCGCGCCCCATGGCTGGTTGCAACCCAAACAAAAGTACATTTCGCTACAGGACCTGGCTGGCCAATCGATGGTGGGCCTGGAAGGTCATGATCCGCTGAGCCCGGCGCTGGAAAACAAGCTGCATGCCCTGCGCCCTGCCCCGGTCATTCAAACCCGGGTACAGACTCATCAGATGATGCGCAGCATGGTCGAGGCCGGCGAAGGCCTGGCCATCGTTGACCCTTTCACTGCCCTCGGGGCGAAATCGGCCGGGCTGGATGCCTGCCCGCTGGCGCCGGCCGTGCCGATCAGCCTTTATGCCTTGACCCTCAAGAACGGCGAGCCACCACAGGCGGTTCAGGCATTGCTGGGCATCATCACGGAACAAGCCGTGGCGATGTTGGCGAACTGAGCGGGGTTTCCAGCGGATTATCGAACAATCGATACCAGAACAACGCCACTTCGGCGGTGTTCGGATCGATCCCGCGATAGCGCAGATGATCGATTCCTCCTATGACGTACCCGCTGCGCTCATAGAGCCGGCAGGCACCCAGGTTGTTGTTCTGGGTTTCAAGCATGATGCCCGGCAGTTTCTTTTTTCGGCTCCAGAACTGCGCCACATCCAGCAACGCCTTGGCCACGCCATGACTGCGCGCCGGCGCATGCACCGCCAACTCGTCGATATGAGCAAAGCCGTTCCAGTTGGTGCTGACCACCAGGTGACCCACCGGCTCATCATCGAGATAAGCCATGAAAATCGCGCTGTCAGCGGCATCGCGGAAACTGCTGAACTCTTCGGGATCAATGCCGTAGCACTTGCGATAGGGCGTGATCGGCGTCACCGACCACTGCTCCACCGGTTTGCCGATTTCAGCTGCGCCGTAGGCCGCGACTTCAAAACTGAAATCGCTGCCCCAGATATAGGCCGCAAAACCATCGTCGGCAACGCGCACCGACAGCCCTGGGTATTTCGGATTCATGATCGGTTGCATACTGGGAAAGGTCCTCATTCCTTGATGCAATCAACGGTGTAATGCCGTCCATTGCCCTCGTCTTCGTGTTGCAATCCGTGCACATCAGCGACAAATCCCGGGAAACTGCTATCGAACGTGCGCGCAAATGCCAGGTAATCGATGATCGAGCGGGTCGACTCGGTAAAACGCTCGCCAGGCATGATCAAAGGAATACCCGGTGGGTACGGCACCAACATGACAGCGGCGATCCGCCCATCCAGAGCATCGATCGACACCGCTTCAACTTCGCCACGCACCAATTGATCATAGGCGTCAGATGGCTTCATGGCGACTTCCGGCAACACGGTGTACATGCGCTTGAGATGTTTGGCCGTGGCATTGCGGCGATAGCAGGCGTGCAGTTGATCGCACAGATCCCGCAAGCCCATGCCCTGATAGCGCGCGACATTCTCTTGTGCCACGCACGGCAAACAAGTCGCGAGGCTGACATTGGCATCGTAGCTGCGCTTAAACTCCAGCAACTCGGTCAGCAGCGTGCTCCATTTACCTTTGGTGATACCCATGGAGAACAACACCAGGAACGAATACAGACCGGTCTTTTCAACAACCAACCCCCGTTCCCAAAGAAATTTGCTGACCACTGCCGCCGGAATCCCGCGCTCGCTGAGGGCGCCACCTGCCGTCAGGCCTGGCATCACCAACGTGACCTTGATCGGATCAAGCAGTACGTAGTCGTCGGTCACGCCGCCAAAGCCGTGCCAGTCGGCGTCGGGTTGCAGCAGCCAGTCATCGGTGACCACACGGTTGATGCCTTCCACCGATGGCGGCTGCCAGATGGAAAACCACCAATCGTCAGCGGCGATGTGCTGGCGCAAATTGGCTAGCGCCCGGCGAAAACTCAGCGCTTCGTCAAACATTTCCTGCAACAGCGAACGCCCGGCCGGGCCTTCCATCATGGCCGAAGCCACATCCAGCGAAGCGATGATGCTGTACTGCGGCGAGGTAGAGATGTGCATCATGAACGCTTCATTGAAGCGATCCCGATCCAGCTGCCGCGCGCCGCCGTCCTGGACGTGAATCATCGACGCCTGGCTGAACGCCGCCAGCAGTTTGTGGGTGGAATGGGTGGTGAACACCAGGGGGCCGTTTTCACTGCGGGAAGTGCCCATGCCGTAACGTCCGGCGAAGAACTCGTGAAACGCCGCGTAGGCGTACCAGGCCTCATCGAAGTGCAAGACCTCGACGCTGTTGCCCAACTGCTGCTTGATCAGCTCAGCGTTGTAGCAGAGGCCGTCGTACGTCGAATTGGTCACCACCGCCAACTTGACCTTGGGCGCCCGGCCCTTGGTCAGCGGGCTGGCGTCGATCTTGGCCTGAATCGATTCGCGGCTGAATTCGCTCAATGGAATCGGGCCGATGATCCCCAGCTCATTGCGCTCCGGGCACAGGTACAGCGGAATGGCGCCGGTCATGATGATCGAGTGCAATATCGACTTGTGGCAGTTGCGATCCACCAACACCAAGTCATCGCGAGCGACCATCGAATGCCAGACGATTTTGTTCGCGGTCGAGGTGCCATTGATCACAAAGAAGGTGTGATCGGCGCCGAAATTGCGGGCAGCACGGGCCTCGGCTTCTGCCAGCGGACCGGTGTGATCGAGCAAAGAACCGAGTTCCGGCACCGACACCGACAAATCGGAACGCAGGGTATTTTCCCCGAAGAACTGGTGAAACGCCTGGCCCACCGGGCTCTTGTGGTACGCCACTCCGCCGCCATGGCCGGGCGTGTGCCAGGAATAATTCGAATCAGCCGTGTGCTGCACCAGCGCTTTGAAAAACGGCGGCAGCAGACCATCCAGATATTTGCGTGCCGCTCGAGCGACCTGTCTGGCCAGAAAAGGCACGGTGTCTTCGAACAGATAAAGAATCCCGCGCAGCTGATTGAGTTCGGCCATGGCGTCGGCCGGAGCGTTCTCCAGGGTCACCTGCTCGCCCAGTGCGAAGATCGGCAAGTCGGGCGCGCGCACCCGCGCCAGGCCAATCAGCTCGGCCATGTTGTGCAATAGATGAGAGTGGGTGCTGGCGTCTTCGGCCGCAATCAACATGCAGGAAAGACCGTGATGGGTCGAGGCAACCAGACGCCCTTCGGTGTAATCCACCGCCGAGACAATGCTGAAGCCTTCCTGCTCCAGCTCCCGGGCGATGCCACGCACGCGATCACCGGCAACGGTGTCGGCCTTGATGTCGCGATGGACGATCAGGACCGGGAATTTCAAATCTTTATACATGGGGCTCAGTGTCCTGAGGCGGCAGACCGTGGTCCGCCAATCACCTCAGGGTAGAGGGTTCGAGCGCATGTGGCGAGTGCGATGCCCCGAAGCAGGTCATCGGGCGCACCATTGTGTGGCGAAAAATCAGGCTTGAGCCTTGGCCTCGGCCAGTTGTTGCCAGAGTGACGCCGCGCCGGCGGATTTGGCGATGGCTTCCAGGCGTGCCACGTGTTGGGCCAGGTCATCTTCGCTGGCACGGATGATACGCGTCGGTTGACGATCGACCGGCAGGCGGCGGATCTCGGTGGCGGAATTGTCCGCACCTTCCCCGGAACCGTTGCCATCGGAAGCATTACCAGCCAGGGACAGGCTGGTCTGACCGCCCGTCATGGTCAGGTAAACGTCGGCGAGGATCTCGGAGTCGAGCAAGGCGCCGTGCAGTTCACGACCGGAGTTGTCGACGCCATAGCGTTTGCACAAGGCATCGAGGCTGTTGCGCTGCCCCGGGTGACGTTCCCGGGCCATCATCAGGGTGTCGAGGATCGAGCAGTGCTGCGTGATGTCCGCACGATCGTGCTGGCCCATCAGGGCGAATTCGTTGTTGATGAAGCCAACGTCGAACGCCGCGTTATGAATGATCAGCTGCGCACCCTTGATGAATTCAAAGAATTCATCGGCCACTTCAGTGAAGCGCGGCTTGCCGACCAAAAATTCGTTGGTGATGCCGTGGACGCCAATGGCGCCTTCATCACTCTCGCGGTCCGGTTGCAGGTAAACGTGGAAATGCCGGCCCGTCAGGCGCCGACCGATCAACTCGACACAACCGATTTCGATAATCCTGTGGCCGTCGGTCACCGGCATGCCGGTGGTTTCGGTATCGAGTACAACGGATCTGGTGGCCATCAGTGCTCAGCTCTCAACGGGACATTCGTGCAAAAGCGGCGATGTTAACACGCCCGCCGGGGTCTTTCAGGTGCACCGCGTCATCGTTCATCGCGACGCGGTGTATTGGCAGAAACTGAATCAGGCTTGTTTGTAACCGCGCACTTCATCCACGCCACGGTTGGCCAACTGGTCGGCGCGTTCGTTGCCATGGTGACCGATGTGCCCGCGCACCCATTTCCAGGTGACGTTGTGGCGATTGACCTGCTCATCCAGCAACTTCCACAGGTCAGCGTTTTTCACCGGTTCTTTCGCAGCGGTTTTCCAGCCGCGCTTCTTCCAGTTGTCCATCCACTCGTTGATGCCTTTCATCACATACTGCGAGTCGGTGACCAGCAGCACGTCGCAGGAGCGCTTAAGCTCTTCGAGGCCACGGATCGCACCCATCAGCTCCATGCGGTTGTTGGTGGTGTTGGCTTCGCCGCCCCACAGTTCTTTTTCAATGCCCTTGCACACCAGCAAAGCGCCCCAGCCGCCTGGGCCAGGGTTGCCTTTACAAGCGCCGTCAGTGAAGAGTTCTACGCTATCGCTCATGCCAATCTATCCAGAAAATGCGGTGGCTCGCCGATCGGTGATCGACGATGCCCGAGGCCGGGGCAAACCCGGCCGGGAAAATAAAAGGTGTATTACGGATCGATGCGGCGACGATTGACCTTGGCCATCGGCAATGGAATCAGCTTGCCCATCGGTTCGCGCCGCTCCTGGCGGACGGGCCGCAGGCCCACCACGATCTTGCGCGCAACCAATAAATAGAAGCCGCCACCCGACAGTTGCCAGTCACCGGCCTTGCGCTCCCAACCGGCCAGACGAGCCTGCCAGGCGGGTGACGCAAGCGGCGGACGATAGCACCCGAAGCGGCGTTTCTCCAGCGCGAAGCCCAGCAGGTTCAGCCAGTCACCGACTCGCGACGGGGAGATGCAGCGAGCCTTGCGCATGGCGTCGTGAGCAAAAACGTGACGCAAGCCCCAGGTGCTCCAGGGGTTGATCCCGACGATCAGCAGATGCCCGCCGGGCCGCACACTGCTCGCCGCTTCACGCAGCAAACCGTGGGGCGACAGGCAGAAATCCAGCCCATGCTGCAACACCACCACATCGGCGGCATGCTCGCTCAAAGGCCACGCCTGCTCTTCGCAGACGATCTCGACACCCGGCAACGGCGCGCCGAGTCGCACATTGCGCTGGACTTGCGGCGCCGACGGTGGCGTTTGGGCCGACGGGCCGTAATGCACCAGGTAGCCACCGAAGAACCGTCCCAACTCGTCTTCGAGCATGCGACGTTCTTCGTCCAGCAGAAATTGCCCGATGGGGCCGGACAGCCATTCACGGGCCGCGCTGATCAATGTCAGCCATTCAGGATCAGCCTGAGCGAACGCTTTATCGGTCATTGCATTCTCCAACGCGTCAGGAAGTTCTAAGATGCGCCAATGTTTTCCGCTTGGCGAATCCGACGATGATACAGATCAGTGCCCTGCCCGCCTTCACCGACAACTACATCTGGTTATTACAAGACCACCGCACCCAGCGCTGCGCGGTGGTTGATCCGGGCGATGCCGCGCCGGTACAGGCCTGGCTCGCCGCGCATCCGGGTTGGGTGTTGAGTGATATTTTGATCACTCACCATCATCATGACCACGTCGGCGGCGTCGAGCAGCTCAAAAAAGCGACAGACGCGACAGTCTACGGTCCGGCCAGCGAAACCATCCCGCTGCGGGACGTGGCCCTCAAGGACAACGACCGCGTCAGCGTGCTGGGCTGGGACTTCGATGTGTTTGCCGTCCCCGGCCACACCCTGGGGCATATCGCCTATTACCATCATGGTTTGCTGTTCTGCGGTGACACCCTGTTCGCGGCCGGTTGCGGACGTTTGTTCGAAGGCACGCCGGAGCAAATGCATACCTCACTGACGCGCCTCGCGGCGCTGCCTGAAGATACGCTGGTCTACTGCACTCACGAATACACCCTGAGCAACCTGAAGTTTGCCGCCGCGGTCGAACCGGGCAATCCTGACACTGCCGCACGTCTGGAAAAAGTCACCGTACAACGTGAAGCCGGAATCATGACGCTGCCCTCTACTCTGGCGCTTGAAAAGCTTACCAACCCGTTTTTGCGTGTCGACGAAACATCCGTTAAAGAAAAACTGGACGAACGGAACGGAACCCAAAACCAGGCTCCGAGTACGGTTTTTGCTGCTCTGCGTGCTTGGAAAGATAAGTTCTAAGTAGCCATCACGCTGGTACAAAAATTCTGAATGGTTGACCGCAGGGGGTGCGCTTTCTAGAATCGCCCGACATTTTTGCCCGGAACTTACTTCCAGCCAATGTCGTCATCTATTCGTAAAGCCATCAATTCAGACGCATTGACCCGCTTGGCTCAAGCCATCGCGGTGGCTGTGTCCGCCACTCTGGCGGGCTGCTCAAGCCATGTGCCGCAGACCGACGCGACACACACTCCGAATATCGCCGCCCGAGCCAAACAGAAGCCTATCTGGCTCAGCGAAAAACCGACTCCACAAATTCCACAAGATGTCTGGGAGCGCATGCGCCAGGGCTTCCAGTTGCAGGACAACCTGGGTGTCAACCCGCGCATCGAGCAACAGCGCCTGTGGTTCGCCAGCAACCCGTCCTTCCTCGAAAACGCCGGCGAACGCGGCAGCCTCTACATTCATTACATCGTCGAACGCCTTGAAGAACGCAACATGCCGCTGGAACTGGCGCTGCTGCCAGTGATTGAAAGCGCCTACAACCCGATGGCCTATTCCCGGGCCGACGCAGTTGGCTTGTGGCAATTCATCCCTTCCACCGGGCGTTACTTCAACCTGCGTCAAACCCGTTTCTATGATGGCCGTCGCGATATCACCGCCTCGACCACCGCGGCCATGGATTACCTGACCCGCCTGCACGACATGTTCAACGGCGACTGGCTGCTGGCCCTGGCGGCCTATAACGCCGGCGAAGGCACGGTCAGCCGGGCCATCGAGCGCAACGAAAAGCTCGGCTTGCCGACCGATTACTGGAACCTGCCGCTGCCGGCCGAAACCCAGGCCTACGTGCCAAAGTTGCTGGCCCTGTCGCAAGTGGTGCTGGCACCTGAAGCCTACGGCGTGAACCTGAACCCGATCGCCAACGAACCGTACTTCCAGGTCGTCGAAATCAACCAGCGCATGGACCTGTCCAAGGTCGCCGCAGTGGCTAACATCGACGAAGACGAACTGTTCCAGCTCAACCCGGCCTTCAAGCAGCGCACCACCATCGATGGCCCCCAGCATTTGCTCGTGCCAACGTCCAAGGCGCAACTGCTGACGGCCAGCCTGTCGACCATGCGTCCTGAAGAGTTGATCAGCAGCAAGCCGCTCAAGCCGGTATTCGAAGGCTCGGACGACTCCGAACTCGCCAGTCTCAAACGCGTTTACCGCGTTAAACGCGGGGACAACCTGGCCGCCATCGCCAAGGCCAACAAGGTCGACGTCAAGGACCTGCAACGCTGGAACAAGCTGACCGGCAAGAATCTCAAGGCCGGCCAGGCGCTGGTCATGCAGGACGCCACCAAACGCAGCGGCGGTCGGGTCAACACCGTCGTGGCGGCGAACAGCAAAGTAACCGGCAAAGCTGACAAACAGAAGCCCCAGACCCAGTACAAGGTCCAGCAAGGCGACTCGCTGTACATGGTGGCCAAGCGTTTCAACGTTGAAATGCAGCACCTCAAACGCTGGAATCCTCGGGTTGGCCAGGCGCTGAAGCCGGGCCAGATGCTGACGGTTGCTTCCCCACGCTGATTGATGTGGAACCGAAAAAGATCGCAGCCTCCGGCAGCTCCTACGGATGTAAATACAGGTAGGAGCTGCCGAAGGCTGCGATCTTTTTTTATGCCCCGACACCGCTTTCAGCCCCCGTCTTTTTCCTGTCGATACAAGCTGTTACTGTACGGGCCACAAAGCCCAAGCCGCCTGGATCGGATCCCTGACTTGAAGCGTCCCCTCCTCCTGCTCCTGATCAGCCTGGCCTTGAGTTCCCCCGCAAGCGCGACGATCAGCGAAAGCCATGGTTATGCGCAGTTCGGATCGCTCAAGTACCCGGCCAGATTTACCCACTTCGACTGGGTCAACCCGCAAGCGCCCAAGGGCGGTACGTTGCGGGTGATGGCGTTTGGCACCTTCGATACGCTCAACCCCTATACGTTCAAGGGGTCAAGTCCGGTTTCTACACCTAATTTCCTGCAGTACGGCATCAACGAGCTCAACGAACCGTTGATGGTCGGCACCGGCGAGTACGCACCGTCCGGCGATGAACCAACCTCCAGCTATGGCCTGATCGCTCAATCCGTGGAATACAGCGAGGACCGCAGCTGGGTGGTGTTCAACCTGCGCCCCGAAGCGCGGTTCCACGATGGCACGCCGATTACCGCCTATGACGTGGCGTTTTCCTACCGCTTGCTGCTCAAGGAAGGCCATCCGCAATACCGCACCAACCTTCAGGAGGTGTCGCGGGTCGACATCCTCAATCCGCAGCGCATTCGTTTTGTCTTCAAGCGCGCCGGCAATCCGTTGCTGATCCTACGCCTGGGCGAATTGCCGGTGCTGCCCCAGCATTACTGGAAAGGTCGTGACTTCAAGGCCACCACCTTCGAACCGCCACTGGGTAGCGGGCCGTATCGCATCACGTCGGTAGCGCCTGGGCGCCAGATCATTTTCGAACGGGTCAAGGACTACTGGGGCAAGGACCTGCCGGTCAATCGCGGCAAGTACAACTTCGATCGAATGGAAGTCGAGTTCTACCGCGACAGCGACGTCGCGTTCGAAGCCTTCAAGGCCGGCGAATTCGACATCTATATCGAGCATCAGGCGAAGAACTGGGAAAACGGCTACAGCTTCCCGGCGGTGCGACGCGGCGACGTCATCAAGGCGCAAATCCCGCATCAGATCCCGACCCAGAGCCAGGGTCTGTTCATGAACTCCCGGCGCGCGGCCTTCTCCGAGACCAAAGTCCGTGAAGCGCTAGGCCTGATGTTCGACTTCGAGTGGACCAACCGCACGCTGTTCAGCGACGCCTATGAACGCGCCATGAGCTACTACCCCAACAGCGAGTTCTCCGCGATTGGCCTTCCGGTCGGCCATGAATGGCTGATGCTTGCGCCGTATCGCGAGCAGTTGCCCGCCAAGCTCTTCACGGAGCCATTCAGCCTGGCGCAGACCCAAGGGCGCGGCGTCCCCCGGGAAACCATGCGCAAGGCTCTGGGCCTGCTTGCCGAGGCCGGCTGGAAGCTCAATGGCCAACACGTACAGAACGCTGCCGGGCAACCGTTGCGTTTAGAGATCCTGCTGGTCAACCCGAACCTGGAACGCATCCTTCAGCCTTACGTCGAGAACCTCGCCAGCATCGGCATCGACGCTCGGCTGCGCACAGTCGATCGCGCCCAGTACAAGCAACGCCTGGACCAGTTCGATTTCGACATGATCCTGATGACCCTCAACCAGACGCTCAGTCCGGGCCTGGAACAATGGCAGTACTTTCATTCCAGCCAGGTCGGGGTCAAGGGCAGCAAAAACTACGCTGGCATCGCCAACCCTGTGGTCGATCACCTGCTCGAACAATTGCTCGCCGCCCAGACCCGCGATGAACAGGTCGCCGCCGGCAAGGCCCTCGACCGGGTGTTGCTGTGGCAGCACTACATCATTCCCAACTGGTACCTTAATTATCACCGCCTGGCCTACCGCAACCGGTTCGCCTTCGTCACCACGCCGCCCTACACATTGGGCCTGAGCGCATGGTGGCTGAAATCTTCGGAGAAAGATCGATGAAACCCGTACGCACCCTGCTCTTGCAGGCCAGCGGTCTGTTGTTCGCCGGGCTGGCCTGTGCCGCCCCGCAACATGCCCTGACCCTGTACAACGAGCCGCCGAAGTACCCGGCCGATTTCAAACATTTCGATTACGTGAACCCCGACGCACCCAAGGGAGGGATCTTCCGTCAGGCCGGTTTCGGCGGCTTTGACAGCCTCAATCCTTTCATCAACAAGGGTGTCGCGGCCGACGACATCAACATGATCTACGACACCCTGGCCAAACAGGGCCTGGATGAACCGTTCACCGAGTACGGCCTGGTCGCCGGCAAGATCGAAAAATCCCCGGACAACAGCTGGGTGCGTTTCTACCTGCGCCCCGAAGCGCGCTTCCACGACGGGCATCCGATGCGCGCCGAGGACGTGGTGTTCAGCTTCCAGACCCTGATCAAGGACGGCGCGCCGCTGTACCGCGGTTACTACAGCGATGTCGAGGAAGTGGTCGCTGAAGATCCGCTGACGGTGCTGTTCAAGTTCAAGCACAACAACAACCGTGAGCTGCCGCTGATCCTCGGGCAGTTGCCGGTGCTGCCCAAGCATTGGTGGGCGACGCGCGATTTCACCAAGGGCAACCTGGAAATACCGTTGGGCAGTGGCCCGTACAAGGTCAGCGAGGTCAAGGCCGGGCGGTCGGTGCGCTATGAGCGGGTCAAGGATTACTGGGGCAAGGACCTGCCGGCCAACCGCGGGTTCTACAACTTCGACGTGATGACCACCGACTACTACCGCGACAACACCGTGGCCCTGGAAGCACTCAAGGCCGGGCAGTTCGATTACTGGCTCGAAATGGCCGCAAAGAACTGGGCCAACGCCTACAACATTCCGGCCGTCACCGAGGGCCGGTTGATCAAGGAGCAGATCCCGAACGGCAACCCCACCGGCATGCAGGGTTTTGTGTTTAACCTGCGCCGCCCAGTTTTCCAGGACGTACGTGTACGTCAGGCCTTGACGCTGTTGCTGGACTTCGAGTGGACCAACAAACAACTGTTCAACGGCGCCTACGCGCGCACCCGCAGTTATTTCGAGAATTCGGAAATGGCGGCCAGCGGTCAGCCGGACGCCGATCAATTGGCGATCCTCGACCCTTTCCGCGGCAAGGTTCCCGAGCAGGTATTCAGCGAGGCGTTCCAGAACCCGGTGACCGACGCCAGCGGCATGATCCGCACCCAGCAGCGCAAAGCCTATCAACTGCTGCAAGAGGCGGGCTGGCGGATCGTCGATGACAAGATGGTCGACGCCACCGGAAAACCGGTGACCATCGAATTCCTGCTGGCCCAAACCGAATTCGAGCGGGTGCTGCTGCCGTTCAAGCGCAACCTCAGCGACCTGGGGATTGACCTGGTGATCCGCCGCGTCGACGTCTCGCAGTACATCAACCGCGTACGTTCCCGGGACTTCGACATGATCGTCGGCAGCTTCCCGCAGTCCAACTCGCCGGGCAACGAGCAACGCGAGTTCTGGATGTCCGCCGCCGCCGACAAACCCGGCAGCCGCAATTCCATGGGCCTCAAAGACCCGGTGGTGGACTTGTTGGTCGAGCAACTGATCAACGCCGATTCGCGCAAAAACCTGGTGGCCCATGCACGCGCGCTGGACCGCGTGCTGCAATGGGGCTATTACGTGATCCCCAACTGGCACATCAAAACCTGGCGCGTGGCGTACTGGAACCACATCGGTCACCCGAAAATCTCACCCAAGTACGACATCGGCATCAACACTTGGTGGGTCAAACCCGATGCGAAACCGGCGGTAGAAGTCGAAACCAAACTGCAAGCCGACCCTGCGGGCACGGAGTAATCAGATGCTGGCGTATATTTTTCGGCGACTGCTGCTGATCATCCCGACCTTGCTCGGCATTTTGCTGATCAACTTTGTGATCATCCAGGCCGCCCCCGGCGGGCCGGTGGAACAGATGATCGCCAAGCTCGAAGGCTTCGAAGGGGCCACCAGTCGCATTGCCGGCGGCGGTGCCGAAGTCTCGGTGGCGGGGTCCGCCTATCGCGGCGCCCAGGGCCTGGACCCTGCGCTGGTCAAGGAAATCGAGCACATGTACGGCTTCGATAAATCGGCGCCGGAACGGCTGTGGATCATGATCAAGAACTACGCCACCCTGGATTTCGGCGACAGCTTCTTCCGCGACGCCAAGGTCATCGACCTGATCAAGGAAAAGATGCCGGTGTCGATCTCCCTCGGGCTGTGGAGCACGCTGATCATGTACCTGGTGTCGATCCCGCTGGGGATCGCCAAGGCGACGCGACACGGCAGCCACTTCGACGTCTGGACCAGTTCGTTGATCATCGTCGGCTACGCGATTCCGGCGTTCCTGTTCGCCATCCTGCTGATCGTAGTGTTCGCCGGTGGCAGCTATTTCGACTGGTTCCCGCTCAGAGGGCTGACCTCTAACAACTTCGCCGAGTTGAGCATGGGTGGCAAGATTCTCGATTACTTCTGGCACCTCGCATTGCCTGTCACCGCGCTGGTGATCGGCAACTTCGCGACCATGACGCTGCTGACCAAAAACAGCTTCCTCGACGAAATCAACAAGCAGTACGTGGTCACCGCCAAGGCCAAGGGCCTGACCAATCACCGCGTGCTCTACGGCCATGTGTTCCGCAACGCGATGCTGCTGGTGATCGCCGGGTTCCCGTCGGCGTTTATCGGCATCTTCTTCACCGGCTCGTTGCTGGTGGAAGTGATCTTCTCCCTCGACGGCCTTGGGCTGATGAGTTTCGAGTCGGCGATCAATCGCGATTACCCGGTGGTCTTTGGCACGCTGTTCATCTTCACCCTGTTGGGATTGGTGGTGAAACTGATCGGCGACCTCACCTACACCTTTGTCGATCCGCGCATCGACTTCGAAAGCCGGGAGCATTGAGATGAATCTGTCCCCTCTCAATCGCCGACGTTTCGAACTGTTCAAGGCCAACAAGCGTGGCTGGTGGTCGTTGTGGCTGTTTCTGCTGCTGTTTGGGCTGAGCCTCGGCGCCGAGCTGATCGCCAACGACAAACCGCTGGTGGTGCACTACGACAACGGTTGGTACTTCCCGGCGCTCAAGCGTTACCCGGAAACCACCTTCGGCGGCGAATTCCCGCTGGAAGCCAACTACAAGAGCCCGTACATCCGCGAACTACTCAAGGCCAAAGATGCCTGGGTGCTGTGGGCGCCGATTCCCTACAGCTATCAAAGCATCAACTACGACCTGAAAGTCCCGGCCCCGGCGCCCCCCTCCGTCGACAACCTGCTGGGCACTGACGATCAGGGCCGCGACGTGTTGGCGCGGGTAATTTATGGCTTCCGGATTTCGGTGTTGTTCGCCCTGACGCTGACTATTCTCAGCTCGATCATCGGCGTGATTGCCGGAGCCTTGCAG
This sequence comes from Pseudomonas sp. UYIF39, assembly GCF_029963765.1. Classification (GTDB taxonomy): domain Bacteria; phylum Pseudomonadota; class Gammaproteobacteria; order Pseudomonadales; family Pseudomonadaceae; genus Aquipseudomonas. Next base: position 295,613 of record NZ_JALBYU010000001.1, on the reverse strand, counting down.
GGTTTCTACGGCGGCTGGGTGGATTTGGCCGGGCAGCGCTTTCTAGAGATTTGGTCCGGGCTGCCGGTGCTGTATCTACTGATCATTCTCGCCAGCTTCGTACAACCGAACTTCTGGTGGCTGCTGGGGATCATGCTGTTGTTCTCGTGGATGAGCCTGGTGGACGTGGTCCGCGCTGAATTCCTGCGAGGGCGTAATCTGGAATACGTGCGCGCTGCGCGGGCGTTGGGAATGCAAAACGGGGCGATCATGTTCCGTCACATCCTGCCCAACGCCATGGTCTCGACCATGACCTTCATGCCGTTCATTCTGACCGGCGCCATCGGCACCCTGACCGCCCTGGATTTCCTCGGCTTCGGTTTGCCGGCAGGCAGCCCGTCCCTCGGTGAACTGGTGGCCCAGGGCAAATCCAACCTGCAAGCGCCGTGGCTCGGCATGAGCGCGTTTGCCGTGCTGGCGTTGATGTTGAGTTTGCTGGTGTTCATCGGCGAGTCCGCTCGCGATGCCTTCGACCCGAGGAAGTGAAATGAATCAGGACAATCTGATCGAAGTGCGCGACCTGGCCGTCGAATTTGTCGTCGGCGAACGTTGTCAGCGCGTCGTCGAAGGCGTCAGCTTCGATATCAAACGCGGTGAAACCCTGGCGCTGGTGGGCGAAAGTGGCTCCGGCAAATCGGTGACCGCCCACTCGATCCTGCGGCTGCTGCCCTACCCGCTCGCCCGGCATCCGTCCGGGACCATCGAGTACTCCGGGCAAAACCTGCTGAGCCTGAAAGAGAAAACCATTCGCCACATCCGCGGCAACCGGATCGCGATGATCTTCCAGGAGCCGATGACCTCGCTCAATCCGCTGCACTCGATCGAAAAGCAGATCAACGAGGTGTTGAGCACCCACAAAGGCCTGATCGGCAAAGTCGCGACCAAGCGCACGCTGGAGCTGCTGGAAATGGTCGGCATCCCGGAGCCCGAGAAGCGCCTGAAGGCGCTGCCCCATGAATTGTCCGGGGGCCAGCGTCAGCGGGTGATGATCGCCATGGCCCTGGCCAACGAGCCGGAACTGCTGATCGCCGACGAACCGACCACCGCGCTGGACGTGACCGTTCAGCTGAAAATCCTCGAATTGCTCAAGGAATTACAGGCCCGGTTGGGCATGGCGCTGCTACTAATCAGTCACGATTTGAATCTTGTACGAAGAATTGCGCATCGCGTATGTGTCATGCAGCGCGGTTGCATCGTCGAACAGGCATCGTGCGAAGAGTTGTTCCGCGCACCCCAGCATCCGTACACTCGGGAACTGCTGGCAGCGGAGCCCAGCGGCAAGCCGGCAACTAACGTTATCGGCCCGCCGTTGCTGCAGGTCGAGGACCTGAAAGTCTGGTTCCCGATCAAGAAAGGCTTTCTGAAAAAGACCGTCGACCACATCAAAGCGGTGGACGGAATCAACTTCAGCCTGCGTCAGGGCCAGACCCTGGGGATTGTGGGAGAAAGCGGTTCGGGCAAGTCGACACTGGGTTTGGCGATTTTGCGGCTGATCGGCAGCAAAGGTGCCATCCGTTTTGAAGGCAAGCAGCTAGACTGCCTGACGCAGCAACAGGTTCGACCGCTGCGTCGGGAGATGCAGGTGGTGTTTCAGGACCCGTTCGGCAGCCTGAGCCCACGGATGTGTGTGAGCCAGATCGTCGGCGAAGGCCTGCGGATCCACAAGATGGGTACCGAGGCGGAACAGGAACAAGCGATTATTGCGGCACTCAAGGAGGTAGGTCTGGACCCGGAAACCCGGAACCGCTACCCCCACGAATTTTCCGGCGGGCAACGGCAGAGAATCGCCATTGCCCGGGCATTAGTGCTAAAACCGGCGTTGATTCTGCTGGACGAGCCGACATCGGCCCTCGACCGGACAGTGCAACGCCAAGTGGTGGAGCTTTTGCGTTCACTGCAAACCAAATACAACCTGACATATCTGTTTATCAGCCATGACCTGGCTGTCGTCAAAGCGCTGAGCCACCAGCTGATGGTGGTCAAGCAAGGCCAAGTGGTCGAACAGGGAGACGCGCAAAGTATTTTTGCGGCCCCCAAACATCCGTATACACAGCAGTTGCTGGAAGCCGCTTTCCTGGCCCCAGCCACTGCGCAATAACCTGAAAGAGAGGAGCAACACATGGGTTTTCTCGCCGGTAAGCGCGTACTGATCGTCGGTGTCGCCAGCAAGCTGTCCATCGCATCCGGCATCGCTGCCGCCATGCATCGCGAGGGCGCTGAGCTTGCCTTCACTTATCAGAACGACAAACTCAAGGGTCGTGTCGAAGAGTTCGCCCAGAGCTGGGGTTCCAACCCTGACCTGTGCTTCCCGTGCGACGTGGCCAGCGATGAAGAAATCGCCAAGGTCTTCGTTGAGCTGGGCAAGAAGTGGGACGGCCTGGACTGCATCGTGCACTCCGTCGGCTTCGCCCCGGGCGACCAACTGGACGGCGACTTCACCGAAGCCACCACCCGTGAAGGTTTCCGCATCGCTCACGACATCAGCGCCTACAGCTTCGTGGCCCTGGCCAAAGCCGGTCGCGAAATGATGAAAGGCCGCAACGGCAGCCTGCTGACCCTGTCGTACCTGGGCGCCGAGCGCACCATGCCGAACTACAACGTGATGGGCATGGCCAAGGCTTCCCTGGAAGCTGGCGTTCGTTACCTGGCAGGCTCCCTGGGCCCGGACGGCACCCGCGTCAACTGCGTATCGGCTGGCCCGATCCGCACCCTCGCTGCTTCCGGCATCAAGAACTTCCGCAAGATGCTGGCCGCCAACGAAGCGCAAACCCCGCTGCGTCGTAACGTCACCATCGACGAAGTCGGCAACGCCGGCGCCTTCCTGTGCTCGGACCTGGCGTCCGGCATCAGCGGCGAAATCATGTACGTGGACGGTGGCTTCAACACCACGGCCATGGGCAGCCTCGAAGAGTAATCTTCGGGCTCCAACGAAAAACCCGCCTGGTTAGGCGGGTTTTTTTATGCCAGCGATTTGAGGCCTGATGCAAATCCCCTGTGGGAGCGAGCTTGCTCGCGATAGCGGCGTCTCAGTCGACATCAATTTTGAATGTCAGTCAGTCATCGCGAGCAAGCTCGCTCCCACAGGGTTATTGGGCGCCCAGACATTTCGCAAATAGCTGCTGGATCGGTTGCGTGCGCTGACTGTAACGCTGAAGCAGGACGATCTCGCGGTAGAACGTCAGCTCACCCAAAGGGATGATCCGAACCTTCGCCCCATGCTCAAGCCATAACCCAGCCTTGGGCAGTAGTGAAACGCCGAGCCCGCATTCAACCATCTTCACGATGGCTTCCAGCTCATCCAGCTCCAAAGCCACCTGCACATCAATCTGCTGCTCACGCAAAAACCGCGTCACCAACCGTCCACCGAACGAATTGCGGTCGTAGCGCACATGCGGATGGCTGGCGAGGATCTGCAACGGCTCGTCGCCTTCCAGGTCCGCTGGCACGATCAATACAAACGGTTCCTTGCGGATGAGCTGCGCTGACAGTTCCTTGGGCAACTCGAACGGCGGCTTGATCAGGATCGCCAGATCCACCTCACCGGTGTCCACCTGGCTCAACAGGTTAAGCGACACGCCCGGCACCAGTTTCGGCTCCAGCAACGGTGCCTGTTGCCTCAGTCGCAACAATGCCTGGGGCAGCAGTCCAGTCTGGGCCGTGGCCACCGCGCCTATTTTCAACTCGCCGCGATACTCACTGACATCATCGCTGACCGCCATGCGGCTGAAGGTCTCCAGCATTTCCCTGGCCATCGGCAATGCCCGCTGGCCTGCCGCATTGAGCAGCGCCTGACGTCCGGTGCGGTCGAACAAGCGAATACCCAGGGCCTGTTCCAGATTGCGAATCTGCGCGCTGACGGCCGACTGGGTCAGGCCGATGTGCATCCCGGCGGCGGCAAAAGTGCCGTAGCGCGTCACCGCAATGAAGGTTTTCAGTTCTCGCAACATGGCCTTCTCAATTGATCGAAATAATTTGAGCTCGTTGCAAAAATTATCGTCTTTTAATCAAAAAGCACAGGGCTAAACTCAATCCGAATCCACACAACCGAGGTACATCCGATGCAACTCTTCCCTTTTCACTTGGCCATCCCGGTCTACGACCTGACTGCCGCGCGGAATTTTTATGGCGAAGTGTTCGGCCTGGAAGAAGGTCGCTCAAGCGATCATTGGGTCGATTTCAACTTCTTCGGCCATCAGCTGGTCATTCACCTGGCGCCGAAAAACGCTTCACAAGAAGCCGCGCACACCAATGCCGTTGACGGTCATGACGTGCCGGTGCCGCATTTCGGCGTGGTGTTGGGGATGAACGAATGGGAGGCTTTGGCCGAACGGTTGAAAGCCCTCGATACCCGATTCGTGATTGAACCGGGCATTCGCTTTCAGGGATTGGTGGGTGAGCAAGCCACGATGTTTCTCTTCGATCCATGCGGCAACGCGCTTGAGTTCAAGGCATTCAAGGATGTGTCTCAGCTGTTTGCCAAGTGAACGCATCGGCCTGTGTCAGCAGCTCCTCGATTGAACCGGGAAGCTGAGGGTTGCACTCGATCTGTCCGATGCTGAAGCGGATGTCATAACCGCGATGCACTGTGGCATTGCGCTCTTCGAGTATTTCTTCGAGTCGCGCCCTGATCGCGGGTATTTCCACAACGCTTGAGCCGGTCAGCAACGCGACGAATTTGTCACTGCCCAACCGGCCGATCACATCGCTCTCGCGAAAGGCAATGCGCAGCACATCAGCGAAGGTTTTCAAAGCGTTGTCGCCCTCGGCACGACCATAGAGATAGTTGATGTGTTTGAAGTCATCAATATTGAAAAGCAGCAGCGTTGCTGGCTTTTTCAGCTGGTGGCAGACACCCAGCCCTTGTTGGGCCAGCGCTGTAAAACCGTGTCGGTTGGAGAGCAGCGTCAACTCGTCCATGCTCGCCATCTGCACGCCCATCAACTCCTCCTCGGCCTTGCGGGCCAGGTCACGCAGCAGCTCGCGCTCCTGCAGTGGCGTGCGCAACAGGTTGGCGCATGCGCCTGGTTTTACCGGTTTGCCTGGTATCAGCATTACTCACTCCATTGGCGGGTATATTTCTTAGAGTCGTCCATACCCGGTTTGACTCCCTGTTAACGGACCGCCGGTCAGCTACCCACTACCGGACATGGCCCTCCCGCGTCTGCCCAGCGCTTGAACTGGGTGACGAAAATGTCGTGTGGGACCGGCACGGGCGCCCTTCCCTGACCCGGATTCCAGCCCCAAAGCACCAATTTGTCGTCGCTGACATGCTTGATCAGCGCGGCGAAATCGCGGTCACCGTTGCTGGAACGGTCCTTGATCATTGCGCACAACTGGTCGGCCGGCAGACCGATCCAGGCCATTTTGTGCGCGGCTGGCGGCAAGCTCCAGTGCGGCGCCCCTGGCGGTGCGTGAGCGCCGTAACTGGCCGGCGGATTGCTCTCGGCGTGGCAGGTAGCGCAGGGCAAACCCGCGGCACCCTTGCCGTCCATGCCCCGCACGACGTTCATTGCGTGGGGAATCCCTGCGTCGAACTGCAGCGGCGAATCACCGGGGATATGGCAATTCTGGCAGCGCGGGCTCTGGAAGACCTTTTGGACCGTATCGAACGCCTTGATGGCTTCCTTATCGTCAGCAAACAGTTGCTCGGCGTAGCCGATCAGACCGATCAACACCACTGCGTCAAGAATCAGATGTCGTCTCATCTCACACCCCCGACAGTTGCAGCGGCAGTTCCCGCAGGCGTTGGCCGGTCAGGGCGAACACCGCGTTGGCCACTGCCGGAGCCGTGGGCGGCACACCGGCCTCGCCGATGCCGCCGGGTTTGTCGCTGCTGGGCACGATATGCACCTCCACCACCGGCATTTCGTTGAGCCGCAGCACTTGATAGTCGTGGTAATTGGACTGCACCACTTGCCCGTTCTTGAAGGTCAGTTTGCTGTGCAAGGTAAATCCGAGGCCGAAGGTGATGGCCGATTCCATTTGCGCCGCGATGCTCATCGGGTTGACCGCAATGCCGCAATCCACCGCACACACCACCCGATGGACGCGGATCGCCAGGTTGTCCTGGGACACCTCCGCCACTTGGGCGACATAGCTGCCGAAAGACTCATGCACCGCGACACCCAACGCATGGCCGTCCGGCAGTGGCGCCTTCCAGTTGGCTTTCTCGACGGCCAGGTTCAGCACGCCAAGATGCCGCGGATGGTCCTTGAGCAAGGTTCGTCGGTACTCGACCGGATCCTTGCCGGCCGCCTCTGCCAGTTCGTCGATCAGCGACTCCATCACGAACGCGGTGTGGGTGTGCCCCACCGAACGCAGCCAGAGCACGCGGATGCCGGTTTGCGGAGAATGCAGCTCCACCTGGTGATTCGCCAACCCCTCAAGGTACGGACTGTCGGCGACCCCTTCGACAGAGGTCTTGTCGATGCCATTCTTGACCATGGTCGCCTCAAATGACGTGCCCGCCATGATCGACTGCCCGACCATCACATGCTTCCAGGCGATCGGCAGGCCACCGGCATCGAGGCCGATGCGGGCCTGATGGAGGAACGCCGAGCGGTAGTAGCCACCGCGAATGTCGTCCTCCCGGGACCAGACGGTTTTCACCGGCGCGTCCGCTGCCTTGGCGACTTCCACGGCTTCAGCGACAAAGTCCGAGGTCGGATTGGCCCGGCGCCCAAAACCGCCACCCAGAAACTCGGTGTGAATCTCCACCTGCTCAGGTTTGAGCCCGGTGATTTTCCCGGCGACCATTTGATCCAGCGTCTGGAACTGGGTGCCGGTCCAGATTTCACATTTGTACTGGGTGATTTTCACGGTGCAGTTGAGCGGCTCCATCGGCGCGTGGGCCAGGTATGGCACGCTGTATTCGACATCGATGGTCTTCGCCGCTTTCCTCAGACCCGCCGCGACATCACCGGCCTGACTGGCCGACGTGCCAGGGGTGGCGGCGAGTTTGCGGAAGCTTTCCAGCAGCGTCTGACTGTCGAGCCCGGTGTTCGGCCCCAGGTCCCAATCAATCTTCAACGCATCGCGCCCCAGTTTCGCCGCCCAGTAATGCTCGGCAATCACCGCCACCCCGGTGGGCACCTGCACCACTTTGTGCACGCCCGGAATCGCCAGCGCTTCGGCGCCTTCGAAAGATTTGACGCTGCCACCGAACACCGGCGAGCGCGCGACCATGGCCGTCATCAGCCCGTCGAACTGCACGTCCATGCCGAACTTGGCGCGGCCGGTGATTTTCTCCGGGGTGTCCAGGCGCTTGGTCGGTTTGCCGATGATTTTCCAGTCCTTGGACTCCTTGAGCTTGATCGACGCTGGATCCGGCACCGGCAGCTTGCCGGCGTCATCGGCCAGTTCGCCGTAGGTGGCGCGCTGGTCGCCGGCAATCACCACACCCGATTCGGTGCGAATTTCGGAGGGCGCAACGTTGAAACGCTTGGCCGCCGCGTCGATCAACATCAAACGTGCGGCTGCACCGGCCTGACGGTAGCGGTCGAACTCCATCCAGGTCGAGGTCGAACCGCCGGTAATTTGCATCCCGCCAAACCCGGCCAGGCCATACTCGGCGGCCGAAGCCGGTGCATGTTCGACGCGAATCTTCGACCAGTCGGCGTCCAGTTCTTCGGCGATCAACATGGTCAGGCCGGTCCAGATGCCTTGGCCCATTTCGGAATGGCCGAGCAGCATGGTGACGCTGTTGTCATTGCCGATACGTAAAAACGCATTGGGCGCGAAAACATTGCCTTGATTCTCGGCGCCGACGGCAAAGCGATGGGCACCGGGGATGACAAACGCCACCACCAGACCACCGCCCAGCACCGCGCTGCCCTTGAGGAAACCGCGGCGTGACAGAGGATTGAGGCTGTTCATTGCTCGGACTCCCGTCAACGTGGCATCAACCGATCTCGGCGGCGCGTTTGACCGCTGCGCGGATCCGTGGGTAGGTGCCGCAACGGCAGATGTTGCCGGAGAGCGCCTGATCGATGTCGCTGTCGGTGGGCTTGGGAATTTTCGCCAGCAACGCGGCGGCCGACATGATCTGCCCGGACTGGCAGTAACCGCACTGCACCACATCGAGTTCGGCCCAGGCTTGTTGCACCGGGTGCGAACCGTCGGTGGACAGGCCTTCGATGGTGAGAATTTTTTGCCCGTGGGCCACCGCTGTGGCGGGCGTGATGCACGAACGTAGTGGCGCGCCATCGACATGCACGGTGCAGGCGCCGCACTGGGCGATGCCGCAACCGAATTTGGTGCCGGTCAGGTGCGCGACATCGCGCAGGACCCACAGGAGCGGCATGTCTGCGGGGACATCCAGCGCCTGGTCCTTGCCATTGATGTTGAGGGTCAGCATTGCGAATGTCCTCAGACTCACGGTGTTCTGAAGGGGCGTCGCTGTGACGGTGCAGAGCCTACGCGCGCCTCGGGTTATCCCTTCAGCTAAGCGCAAATTGCCGAGCGAGACCGGTTCATCGACCACCGGTCACACGATGAAGGAGATCAGGATCGCTTTGTAGCAGCTGCCGAGCCCGCGAGGCTGCGTTCGGCGACGAAGTCGTCGTAAACCCTGCGAACGCGGTTTTCCTGGCACACCGCATAGCCTGACTTCACGACGACTTCGTCGCCGAACGCAGCCTCGCGCTGCTCGGCAGCTGCTACATGGCGCGGTTGGGGGCTTAGAAGTCGGTGGACACCGACAACTCACGCCACGTCTGCAACTCGTCAGCGACGAAGGTGTTCTTGGCTTCGATCGCCGCGACACAGTCGCTGCCCAGCGGTAAGCGCAGCGGGGCCTTTTCCGCGTCCACGAGGGTGATCATGGCCTGGGCGAGCTTGTCCGGATCGCCAGGCTGATTCAGGGTTACAGCCTTGGCAATTTTGCGTACCTCACCAGCCGTGCTGTCGTAGTCGGCAATCGAAGCCGGGGATTCGACCAGCGAATTACCTTCGAGGAATTCGGTACGGAAGTAACCCGGCTCGACAATGGTCACATTGATGCCCAGCGGTGCCAACTCGGCGTGCAGCGCCTCGCTCAAGCCTTCGACGGCAAATTTGGTCGAGCAGTAGACGCCGAAGCCCGGCCCCGACCTGTAGCCGCCCACGGAGGAGACATTGATCACATGTCCACGGCGAGCGGCGCGCATGTGCGGCAGGACGGCGCGCGTGACATTCAGCAAGCCGAAGACGTTGGTTTCGTACACGCGTCGCACTTCATCGGCGCTGGCTTCTTCCACCGCGCCGAGCACGCCGAAACCGGCATTGTTGACCAGCACGTCGATGCGCCCGAAGTGGTCGATGGCCGTCTTGGCGACCGCGATGCCCTGGGCTTCGTTGGTCACATCAAGGGTGGCGGCAAGCAAACCTGGCTGCTCGCCAAAACGTTGGGTGATGCTACTGACGTCACGGGCGGTGGCGACCACGGCGTCACCATTGGCCAGCGCGGCGGCAGCGATCTTGGCGCCGATACCGCGAGAAGCGCCGGTGATGAGCCAGACACGTTTGAAGTTTTGGGAAGTGGTCATGATCGCGAATCCTTGTAGGCAGTTGGGGTAGGCACAAGGTACGCAGGAACATTGGTCGGAAAAATGCCCTCATGTTACAAGCACTATGAAATGCTCTTTCATAATGGCGCCGATATGAATCACGACCCTTTCGACGGTTTGACCGAGTTTCTCGCTGTCGCCGAGCACAAAAGTTTCACCTTGGCCGCGACTCGGCTAGCCGTTACGCCCACCGCCGTCAGCCATGCGATAAAACTGCTGGAACGCCGCACCGGCGTGCTGCTGTTTCAGCGCACCACGCGCCGAGTGGCACTGACTGAAGCCGGCGCCAGTCTGTTTGCCCGCTTGCGTCCGGCGGCCAGTGAAATCGATGAAGCCCTGGCGGTGCTCAGTGGTTTCCGCGATCAGCCCATGGGCACGCTTCGACTCACGGCACCGCGATTGTCCGGGGCCTTGTTGATGGAGCCACTGATTCCACTGTTCCGCGAGGCGTACCCGCAAGTCACGCTCGATATTTCCCTGGACGACGCTACGGTCGACCTGATGGCCGGCGGCTTCGATGCCGGGATTCGCCTGGGAGAGTCGATTGAAAAAGACATGATCGCGGTGCGCCTGACACCTGACCTGCAATGGTCGGTGGTGGGCTCCCCGGCGTACTTCGCCAAGGCGGGAAAACCAGTCATCCCGGAAGACCTGACCCGACACGAATGCATCGGCTTTCGCTTCTCGACCTCCGGCAGCGCGCATCGCTGGGAGTTTCGCCGCGAGGGCCGGGACTTCACCGTGGGCGTCGAGGGCGGCGTGATCGTCAATGACCGCCGGTTGTTGGTGGCGGCCGCACGCAGCGGTTCGGGTCTGGCCTATGCCTGTGACCTGGAGATTGCTGACGAGTTGGCGGATGGACGCCTGGAGCGGGTGCTGCAACCCTTTGTGCCACTCAGTTCGGCGTTGTACCTGTACTTTCCCAGCCGCACTCAGACACAGCCGAAACTACGGGCCTTTATTGATTTGGCCACCCGCTGGATCGTTGAAAAAGGAGGCTTGGGCCGTCGCTGAACCGTCGCCGTCAGGCCACAGCGCCGACCAGATTTTTACCCAGCCGATGCTGCGCCAAAAGCCGCATCACATAGCCGATCTTGAGCAAGGTCGGCCCGATGATGGTCATCGCATGCATTGACACCAGCACCACGATCGGCAAATGACCGTCGTAGAGATAAGCGCCATAGACACCCGCCACCAGCAGCGCGAGACCGGCACCAAGTACCCGGCTCGACAGGTGCAGAACATTCTGAGGATTGCTGAAGAACTCGAACATTTTTCCGTACTCCTGAATGAGATCAGTTGTACGTTGGATGTATCAAGTCGCGTGCCAGATTAAAAACCGATAAATATCAATCTGTTGGATTCATACAAGTCGATATGACTACTTTCAACAGTAGTCATATCGACCCTACAAAAAGTCAATACGACTACATTAGGGTTGTTTCACGTAAGCCGCGCTGTACTTCTGATACTCACCAAAACCGGTCACTTCTGCGGCGCCGTTGAGCAACTGCAGGCGAAACAGCGGATCGCCCTGGGGGTCCAGTGCGATGACGAGGTTGCCGGCGAGCAATGGGTACTGATGATGGACTTCAACAGGTGGATCCTTGAGCTGAAAAATGCTCAGGTTGATGTCCGCCATCTCGGGGCCATTGTCGATCCCCGGCAATACTTTGAGGGTCAACTCGCCGACACGCCGATCCTGGACATTGCTCACGAGGTAGCGCCCTTCTCGCTGACTGTCTGCTACCGGCTCAAGTTTTTGCGCGGCAACCTTGAACGCAGTCGGCCTCACATTGATGCTTAATCGACGAGAGCCGTTGATCCACGTGCCGGTCTGGCTGCCCTGCTCGTTCGGCGTGCTTTCGACGAACCAGTTGCCGATCATCTGACCGTCGTCGTCCAGTTCACGCAGAACGATTCCTCCATCTTCGTAGGTATTGCCTACCAGCCGGATCGGTTTACCGTTGCCGGTTTTGCTGTAGCGAACTTCCCCGACGTAGACATCACCCTGAAGTTGCCACCATAGCTCAACGGGGATCTTGTCATCGAGGGTGCCGCGCAACATGACGGGCGCTTCACCAACGGGACCCTCGAGGCGACGATGCTCCGTCCACTGACCGGATTTCAGTTCACGATTGGTAACATCCACATAGCCATAAGGCATGAACGGGTTGGCTTGCGACGGCTTTTGCACCACCTCTGTTTTCTCGGCCACCTTCACAGGGCGGTGGTCCTGTATTTGCCAGGTCGCGCTCTGGCGCCAGCAGCAGCCGCTTTTGGACTGGGTATGCAAGCGCTTGGTGACCGGGTCGATGTCGAACATGCCCAGATTTTCGTCACGGGTCAGAGCGGAAAAGGACGAGTTCAACACGAGCGTCGGGCTCTCGGGGTCGAACAGATAGATGTCGTAGGAAGGGCCGCCATAGCCCGCATCATTGCCATTGCGTACGGCAAGATCTTGCTGCCCGTCGAAATTGAAATCGCCGAACAACAGCAGACTTTGGTCGGCATACGCCAGGTTGCGGTCGAATTCCGAAGCTTTGCGGCCTGGCTTGAACAGCGTGAACGCTTCGGCTGACTCGATACGCTGCAGCACTTGCCCGCCGGTCCTTTCGCGCAACGTAATCAGCGCAGGGGCGCTGTCGAAAGTCTGGGTGGGCGGCTGTGCAAACAGCACGTCGATAACGTATTTCTGCGCGGGGTCCGTGAGGTGATACGTCAGCGGTTCGGCGCTCACCGCGGCGGCGGTCAGCAGACAGGAAACAGCCAATAAACGAGTGACAACCATGATGCAGAGCGTCCTTGCGGCAAACCAGGTCGGCAAGTCTAGCGGCTATCGGGTCATGCCGACATCGTTGATTCCGTCGAAAGGAAACTCTTTCAACTTGTCGATCTACGGTACGGCCAGACGACCCGAGGCTGACTACGCTGAAAGTCCAGCCTGAGAGATCCGTAGAGGAGCTACACCATGCACCGCGTTCAAAAACTCACGCCCTGCCTGTGGTTCGACAATCAGGCCGAGGAGGCCGCGAAGTTCTACTGTGCGATCTTCGATCATTCGAAAATCAGCGCCACCACCCACTATGGCAAGGCCGGTCAGGAGACACACGGCAGGCCCGACGGCTCGGTGATGACGGTCAGTTTCGAACTGGACGGGCAGAGTTTTACCGGCCTCAACGGCGGCCCCGTATTCAAGTTCAATGAAGCGGTTTCATTTCAGGTCAATTGCCATACTCAGGAAGAAGTCGACCACTTCTGGGGGCGCCTGTCCGCGGGCGGGCCCGTTGAGGCCCAGCAATGCGGCTGGCTCAAGGACAAATTCGGTGTGTCCTGGCAGATCGTACCGGTTGCCCTGATGGACATGATGAAAGACCCTGACACGGCAAAATCCCAACGCGCCATGACGGCGATGTTGCAGATGAAAAAACTCGATATCGCTGCGCTGCAACGAGCCTTTGACGGCGAGAGCTAATACACTTCGACGCTGACCTGCCGAGGACGCTGACCATGAAGCCCGCCGTTGCCAAAGACGCTGACAAAGCCCCGCGCTTCTGGCGCGACGACGCCCTGCCCTTCATCGAAGCCCGTTCCATCGCCGACGGCCGCGAGGTCTGTTACACCCGGCATGCTCATGAGCACTTCTCCATCGGTGCAATTACGGCCGGGCGCAGTACCTACCTTCACGAGCAATCGCAATTTCAGGTCAGCGCCGGCACCGTGGTCCTGATGAATCCCGGTGATGTCCACGCCTGCAACCCCATCGATGACCAGCCGTGGTCGTACCTGATGCTGTACGTCGAGACGCCGTGGCTGACCGACTTGCAGCATCAGTTGGGGTTTGGCCAGGACCAGGCATTTCGGCGGTTTTCCATCACTCACTTGCACGACGCCGATCTGTTTGCCGGGCTCAAGGGTTTGTATGAAGTGTTGGTCGATGATCAGCACGACATCCTGCGCAAACACAGCGCCGCGGTGGAGTTTTTCACCGATGTGCAACAGCGCCTCAACCCGGGTGATCAACCACTGCGCGAACCCAATTTCAAACTGGAACGGGCGGCCGAATACATCCGCGACAACTGCACGCAACTGCTCAAGCTCGAAGACATTTGCGCGGCCGCACAGTTGTCGCCTTCCTACCTGATCCGCGCGTTCAAGCAGCGTTACGGCATGACGCCCCACGCGTTTGTGCTCAACCAGCGAATTCAGTTCGCCCGGGAGCGGTTGCGTAGCGGCAAATTGATTGCCGATGTGGCACTTGAAGCCGGGTTTGCCGATCAGGCGCACTTTCAACGGGTATTTAAACAGCATTTGGCGGCGACGCCGGGGCAATACCGGAGTTGACATCAGCCGTCATCAATAAAAGAACCCGCGGCAAACTTTCGCATATACATACTGCAATACATCGCCCCACTAAGGTATTTGGCACGCCACCCGACACCTTGCTCACCCCACGCCTGCTTTATACATATATGGACATATAGCCAAAACAACAATGCGCATCAGTTCAATTAACGTAATGGGCAAGTTTCCGCCAACCAGGCAACTTGCTCACTCACTCGAAGATGGAACTTAAATCATGCAATTGCAAGAACAGGCCAACCTGACTTCCGGCAATGAACGCCAACGAATGGCGATTACCGAAGCGCTCACCAACGCCATGGGGGATGAGTTGTTTTACCAAGCCTTGGCGTGGGCGTGGGATCGACTGGCCGTTTCCTGCGTGCCCAACTCCGCCTTCCATGAAGTTCATCACAGCAGCGCCTTTCTTTTGTCGAGAATGATTCGACAGCCCGACTTCATGAACATCCGCACCGAACAATTTATCCGCGAACACGCCACTTTCCATGTTGACCAAGAAGGCCGTCTCTATTACGTCCGGGAAGACATCAGCTCTTTCGGCCCCCCTGGCGATGGAGCTGAACAGGTCACCAACCGTTTCTTCGCGCGCGTCGACATCACCTCTCATATTACCGACGTTGCCGAGTTCAAACAGAATCTGGCGTTGCTGGCAAAGATGGCCAGGCAAATGGGCGGTTTCATATCTTCCAATAATCGAATTGCTGTTGGCCAATGGTTGCGTTTTCACAACTTGCCACTGCCCACCGATGAAGAAAGTACCAAAGCGCTAATTGACCTGCTGAACTTCGCCGTTATGCCGGACATGCCGGACACGGGTAACTACTGGGAGCTGCTGGACGCTCCGGAGGATTCGCCCTTCGAGTTAACCAAGAGCAAACGCGCGATTATTCGTGACATCACCGCGCAACTGACCGGCAACGAAATGCCGTTGGCCGAATACTTTGGCGCCTCGCTGGTGATGGAAAACGCAGGATCGGACAAGCAGCCGCAGAGCCTCGAGTACCGCTTGCATCGGCTGATCAGCGACGCGCGCCTGCTGGATGAAACCGGGCAAAACTACATTGATGCGCTGGGTTGGTTCACCGACGAGTCAGGCCCCAAGGCGTCGAAGCAATTTGTCGATCAGTTGCTGATCGCCGCCATGCTGCTGGACCTCGATCCCGAGGTGGACACGGCCAACACGACGTTTGCAGGGTTCAACCTTTACTCCTCCGCCCAGGTTCAGCGCCAGCCTTCCGATGTCCGCAACGACCTGGAAGCGCATCTGATTCAGCGCTTCAAGCTCGATAAACTCATCGCCCCCCTGGTGGCCGAACTGGCATTGGCGGGTATGGCACCGGAGTTTCTGGTGCGCGAACTACCCCCGTCGTTGAAGGTTGGAACCCCGGGCTGGGTCATCCTCTGCCAAGCCGTGGGCCTGGCCGAAAGCATTGTTCCAGGTTGCTCCCGGCGCATGACCTATGAACACTTGCTGGGCTTTAGCCCGATCTCGGGGCTCAGCCCGCAACTCAACGATTTGCACGCCACGGCGGGGATTGACCCGGTCGTTACGTGGGCATTGATGAATGGACTGGTCCAACGCGACGCGGACGGCAACCTTAACCTCGAAACGATCAATCAAGGCATCAAGGCCTATAACGAGTATGTCGAGACGCTGTCTACCGCGCTTAACGCGATCAACAAGCCAATTCCCCGACGCAAAGCCCTCGCATTGAAAGAGCTGACATCGAACGTACCGACTTGCGACCCTCATGAACGGCTGGTCAAACACCGGGGCTCCGGTGGCGGTGGCGCAAGCAGAGTGTCGGTTTTGGACTTGTACATGAGCGACCAACTTCACACGCAGGACTGGGGGCGTACCAGGGGCCGCGATATTTATCAGGAATTCCCCAGGCTCAAGAGGCTGTACCCGGTTGCCGACCTATATGAAACAGCCGTGCACAATCACTACAACGATCTGATATCCGGCCTCTCGACCACGATTCGCTATGTGTTTTCACAGTTGGAGGAATCCAACAGAAGATTTATCGAACATGGCCGATTGGCTATCTACCGCTTAGAAGCCTACAAACAGCATTTCAACGTAGGATCAATACCCGAGGCGACACGGGAGCGAACCGCCCGTTACGGCGTGATTATTTGTGCGGAATATCAAGGCATGCTGGTTCGCTGCTTCGAGTTGTTCCCGTTGCGCTCTGAATGCCGGAGCACGCCGGAACTCAGGGAGACAGTCGGTCAATACCTGTTTAGTTATGAAAAGGACGGCACACGGTACAAATTTGTCGAAGACAACGGCCTTCTGGATACGCCACTGGATCTGGATGCCTACTTTAAAAACGCTGCGCCCCGCAGTGATACGAAGTCTTCGGTATTCGTGCGCAAGATAGGTGAATTCGACAGTGCGTCGCACCGGACCCACTCCAATAAACCGATGGCTTACTTCAACGCCGAGCGCATAAAAGCTATCAGCGACCTGATCGCTGAGCAGCATCCCTTCCTGACCGAAAGTGAACTGGCGGACATGGGCCGTGACAGCACGGAACAGGAACTGGCGTCGGAAAAGTTCGATGTCATCTTTAATACGCTGTTGAATTTGATCATTCCGTTCAAGGAATGCATCGAGGGTTTGTCTTCCGGTGTTCCGGCCAGGCAGCGGGACGCGATCGCCAGTTGCGTGATGGACGCGGCGGCGGTTGCCTTTGTCTTCGCCAGCGTGCCGGCACAAGTGGGCAAGGCTGTTGGAAAGAGCGCGTCATTGGCCACAAAATTGTTTTCCGCGTCCCGGATTGGCGCGCGCACCGTCGCTTCCCTGTTTAACCCGCTGGATGGAATACCCACCCTGATCCAGGGCGGTGCAAAACTGATTGGCAGAGGCGCGATAAAACTCGCCGGCCATACTGCTCCTGCGGCGCATATCGTCAGGGCGCAGCTGTATCGCCTGACAGGCGCCCATTCATACGACCTGCTGCGAGCCCTCGACCACACCGGTGCAGCCGCGCGAATCCGCATGAGCCTCGACACCGTAGCGCATGCGCGGGCGCTGTTTAAAAGCGATGGGCTCGAAACCGCTGAACATGTGCTCAAGCACCTGCAAGCCAATGATGCAAAGTTGCTCAAGAACGTTCCCCAAACGGAGTTTCAGCATTTGTTTGAAGGCTCGTTGACCGACCTCGCACGCCAGTCTGACACCGCTCAATCGCTGAAGAAGGTTCTGGATTCGGACATTGTCGATTCGTTGATACGCCAGCAAGCGCAAAAGTTTTCCCTGGATAACCTGCGACAGTTCAAGGATCACACAACGCTGCCGGAGCTGTTCAACAACCTTCTGGAGGTGGAGTACAAAAACCTGTCGGCCATGAATCAACATCAAAAAACATTGCTCGCTTCGGACCTTGGCAAAGCACCCTACAGCGGCGTTCTCGACGATCTGTCCTTTAATCCGGACCGCTTGACCGACAACGCTGATCGAGCCGCTGCCTGGATTCTCAAAGCGTCGAGCTCTCGAAACGAGGTTGATAACATCAGGACCGTGCTTCGCGAGTTCAGCGGTAATGGCAAGTCCCTGACCGACCCTGCCGTCTACAAAGAACTGCATCGGCGTCTGGTGCCCGAAGCTACAGATGCCTTGCGCAGCCCTACTGCTCAAGCGCGTTACCCGTCCAACGTTTCGGGCGCAGCGATGCTGGAAAAACACCTGGCAGCCCTGGATTCGGCTCATGAGCACTTCGGCAAACAGATGCTGGGTGCATTCCTGGGCTACCACAGTTTTGTCGACGGAAATGGCCGCACGGCGCGCGCCATCTATGCCATCACGGAACTGCGAGCCAATCGGTTCAACGCTCTGCCGCTACCGGTAGAAAATGCACTGAGCGGCCTGGGTTGATGCGCAGCGCCTAAGCCCGGATCAAATATCCCGCGCACACCACCAAGAGCAACGCCATGCTTCGGTTAAACAACCGCATGCCTTTGGCGTTGCTCAAATACCCGCGCAAAAACGTCCCGGCGTAGACCCAACAGCCGACCGACACGTAGCAAATCACCAGATAAACCGCCGCAAACTGCCAGACCAGCCGCGCCTCGCCATCCGCCACAAAAGCGCCCATGCCGGCCACGCAGGCCAGCCAGGCTTTCGGGTTGAGCCATTGCATGGCCGCGCCATACAGCATCGACGGCGCCCGGCCTGACTCCTTCGCATCCAGATGCCCTTTGTCGGCCGCCAACTTGAAGGCCATGTACAACAGGAACGACACACCCGCCCATTGCACGACCTGCGTCAGCGCTGGCCATCGCTGCAACACTTCATGCAGCCCTAATCCCATCAACACCAACAACACGACGAAACCCAGCGTCGCCCCGGCCACATGCCGTTGACTGGCGCGAAAACCAAACTGCGCGCCGGAACTCAACGCCACGATATTCACCGGCCCTGGCGTTATCGAAGCCACCAGTGCAAACGCCGCCATCGAGATAATCAGACTCATCACAGACCTTCTTCAAATCAGTTGAACGAGGCCTCAAGGTAAATCGCGACCTGACGGCTGTATTGAACAAAACACCCCTCAGCTGTACCGCGACCGCCGTCCACCACTGTATGGGTCAAGCCACCCCAGGCCTGTGATAAAAATACCGGTCCTGCTTTTGGAGCCCCGCCATGGACCTCGCCACCCTCACCCTGTTTCTGCCGGCCTGCTTCGCCTTGAACATGGCGCCCTTAGTAGGCTGCGCAAGTAATAAAAAGCGTCCCCAAATCCGGAGTAACGCCTCCACCGATCTACCCGGCAAAGGAACTGTAGCAATCGCATCACCGTCCCTCAGTCTCAGCTAAGTTTCGCTGCGTATCTTCTCCCCTGCGCAAGTTCAGCGCCGCTCAGGAGAGGCTACCCGCACATGAATCCCGAAAAAGCCGGATGGCTCAATAAAGTACCCGAGGTGACGATGTCATTCTGGGTGATCAAGATTTTGTCCACTACGGTGGGTGAAACTGGCGCGGACTTTCTGGCCGTAGATGCCGGTTTCGGCGCCGGTTGGACCAGCATCGGCATGGCCGTCCTGCTGGCGCTCGCATTGTGCTTTCAACTGCGCACCAAAGCCTACACGCCCTGGATTTACTGGTTGACCGTGGTGCTGGTGAGCATCGTCGGGACACAGATCACCGACATCATGACCGACATGCTCGACATCAGCCTGTACACCAGCACGGCGGTTTTTTCCGTTCTACTGGCGATCAACTTCCTGGTCTGGTACCGGGTGGAGCACAACTTGTCGATCCGCGAAATTGTCACCCCGCGACGGGAGCTTTTTTACTGGACTACCGTGCTTTGCACCTTTGCCCTCGGCACTGCAGCGGGCGACCTGGCTACTGAAGCGCTGGGCCTGGGCTTCACCCTCGGCGCCGTGATTTTCGGTGGGCTGATCGCCGCGACCCTGGTGGCCTGGCGCTTGGGCGGCAATGTGGTGCTTACCTTCTGGATCGCCTACATCCTGACCCGTCCGTTTGGCGCCTCCCTCGGCGACTTGCTGACCCAGGCCAAAACCTACGGCGGCCTCGGCATGGGTGCCGCCTGGACCAGCGCTATCTTCCTGTGCGTCATTGTTCTTCTGGTTGCGGTCGCGCAAATCAGCGTCGGCACCCGTAAAACCGTCACTCAGTAGCCCTTCAAAAGCCAATCAAGGATTTTTCATGCGTCCACTTCAAACTGTCATTCGCCACGTTGCCATCGTCTCGTCGATCTTGTTGCTCAGCGTCGCCGCCGGCTGCTCGAAACCTGCCGACAAACCTGCTGCTGGCACGCCGACCACTTCGGTGAGCGCATCCGCCCAGTCCGGTTCAAAACTGGGTGATCTGTCCGAGTTCCGCAACATCGCCGCCGATGTCGCCGCGCTCGTCGATAAAACCGACCTGCCCGGGGCGAAAACCCGCATCAAGGATCTGGAAACGTCTTGGGACTCCGCCGAAGCCGGCATCAAACCCCGCGCTGCCAGTGACTGGCATGTGCTGGACAAAGCCATTGACCGGGCACTCGCCGCCCTGCGCGCCAGCACGCCGAAGCAGGACGATTGCAAAGCAGCGATGGATGATCTGTTGAAAGCCTTCGATTCGATGAAGGGCAAGCTGTGACCAACAGCCGCACATTGCGTTGATCCGGCGGCGGACAAACGCCGGCTCAGGTGCTTCAATACAGGCGCGACGGTCATGACCGCCGCGCCTTTTTTTTCGGAGCGGGACATGCGGATTTTGCTGGTCGAAGATGACCCGATGATTGGTGATGCCATCCAGGGCGCGCTGAACGATGCGAGCTACGCCACCGACTGGGTGAAAAACGGACTCACCGCCCTTGCGGCACTGGAAACCCAAGCCTATGACCTGGTGCTGCTTGATCTCGGGTTGCCCGGCAAAGACGGGCTCGATGTACTCGATGGCATTCGCGACCGCAACAACCCGGTGCCACTGCTGATCATCACCGCGAGGGATGGCCTTGATGATCGCCTGCGCGGCCTCGACGGCGGCGCTGACGATTTCTTGCTCAAACCCTTCGCCATGGCGGAGCTGCTGGCCCGCATGCGCGCTGTGTTACGCCGTAAAGGCGGCAGCGCCCAGTCATTGCTGGACAACGGCGTGGTGTCGCTGGATCTGGTATCCAAACAAGCCACCACCGCCGAAAATTCCGATGTTCAGCTCTCGAGCCGTGAGTTCGCCCTGCTGCAGGCCCTGTTGATCCGGCCTGGCGCCATTCTCTCTCGCAGCGAACTTGAAGACCGTATTTACGGCTGGGGCAATGAAGTGGAAAGCAACGCGGTGGAGTTTCTGATTCACGCACTGCGGCGCAAATTGGGGAACCATGTCATCAAAAACGTCAGGGGAATGGGATGGATGGTTTCAAAAAGCACTTGAGCGACTCGATACAGTTACGACTTTCTGTAACGCTGTCGCTGGCCATCCTGATCGTGGCGGTGCTGGCCGGTTTTTTCGCTTTCGTCTCTGCGCTCAACGAGGCACACGAAATGCAGGACGAGACCCTGCGTCAAGTGGCCGTTCTTTTTGAACGGCAGCAGATGACCCTGCGCTATCCCTCGGGAGAACAGATCGTTGGCGACGACGAAGAATCCAGGGTAATCGTGCAATACCTGACTGACAGCAGCAAAGCGACCGGCAATGACGACGTAACAATACCGCTGCCCTTCCCCACAACACTGCCCGATGGCTTGTCGACCATGAACATCGCAGGCGAAAACTTTCGCGTGCTGGTCAGAACCACATTCCGTGGCGAACGCATTGTTGTCGCCCAAGAAGCCGACGTGCGCGACAAAGAGGCGCGCGAGAGCGCCTGGCGCAGTCTGTTGCCGTTTCTCATTCTGTTTCCGGTGCTGTTGCTGGTGGTGGGCGATCTGGTGCGCAAACTGTTCCGCCCCATAGCGGCCCTCTCGGACGAAATCGATCAGCGCGATGAACAGGCGCTGCACCCTATCGATGAAAACCACCTGCCGACCGAGATCCGTCCTTTCGTCGTAGCCATCAATCGATTGCTGACGCGCGTCGCGCAGTCCATGGAAGCCCAGCGTCGCTTCATCGCCGACGCAGCCCACGAACTGCGTTCTCCGATGACGGCCCTATCACTACAAGCCGAGCGACTTTCGGCTACAGAAATGTCGGCGGTAGCCTATGAACGTTTGCTGCCGTTGTCACGCGGAATAGAACGCAGTAGAAAACTAATCGATCAACTGCTGACCCTGGCGACTGCACAATCGAGCTCGGATCGATCACAGACATCAGTTTCAGTCCATGAAGTCTATCGACGGGTATTGGAGGACTTACTGCCGCTGGCAGAGCACAAACGCATCGATATCGGTGTTGAAAGCATCGAGGACGTACAGGTCACTATCAACGAAATGGATCTGTTAGTCCTGGTCAAGAATCTGGTGGACAACGCTATCCGTTATACCCCGGTTGGCGGACGAGTCGACCTGACGGTCGAGTTGGTGCAGGAGACAGTGATCCTTCAAGTCAAGGACTCCGGCCCAGGCATCAGCGCAGAAGAACAAATGCTGGTGTTCGATCCGTTCTACCGCAGTTTGGGAACCGATGAAACAGGCTCCGGGCTGGGTTTATCCATCGTCAAGGCGATCGCCGATCGTACGGGGGCGCACATTCGATTGAGTTTTTCGGATGAGATGAAGAAGAGCGGATTATGTGTTTCGGTCTGGTTAAAAAGAGGTAAAACGTGAAGCTTTTGTGCTGGGTTGCGCAGGTTTGTTGTCGGCGGCAGCTTCGGTATTGCTGATGGCGCGGCGGGCTTGAGGTTATCGATTGACTGAATGCAACACAGGTTCACACTGCGTTACAACCCGTATCAATATCCCACGAGCCGTGAATGAACCTGAACATTGTCTACGCCCTTGGCGCTGCCGCTCTTTTTGGCGCGAGTACGCCATTGGCCAAATTGCTGGGCCTGAACCTTTCGCCGGTCCTGCTGGCCGGGCTGTTGTACCTGGGCAGCGGACTGGGCCTGACACTCATCAGACTGTTGCGTGACCGGGGCTGGCAGTCCAGCGGACTGAAATCGTCAGAGTGGCCCTGGCTGATCGGTGCCATCGCGTTTGGCGGCGTGCTCGGGCCAGTGGCGCTGATGTTCGGTTTGACCCTGACCTCCGGCGCCACGGCCTCGTTGATGCTCAACCTCGAATCGGTATTGACCGCCGTGCTGGCCTGGGTGGTATTCAAGGAGAACGCTGACCGACGCATCGTCGCCGGAATGCTGGCAATCGTCGCCGGTGGCTTGTTACTGGCCTGGCCCCAGAACCCGGCGCAGTCACAGGGCTGGATCGGACCGTTGGCGGTAGCGCTGGCCTGCGTCTGCTGGGCGATCGATAACAACCTGACGCGCAAGGTGTCGGCTTCGGATGCGCTGTTTATTGCCGGCATCAAGGGGTTGGTCTCCGGGGTGGTGAACTGTTCTCTGGCGCTGTTGCTCGGCGCAACACTGCCGCACATGATGGTTCTGGGGCCTACGTTGATCGTCGGTTTCCTGGGGTATGGCATCAGCCTGGTGTTGTTCATTCTGGCACTTCGTGGTCTGGGCACTGCGCGTACCGGCGCTTACTTTTCCACGGCGCCTTTCCTCGGCGCGGCAATCGCCATCCTGCTGCTGGGTGAACCCGTCACGCTGACGTTTTGGGCCGCTTCACTGTTAATGGGCCTTGGAGTCTGGATTCACCTCAAGGAAAGTCATGCCCATGAGCATCAACATGAGGCGCTCAAGCATGGTCATCGCCACGTGCATGACGAGCACCATCAACATGAACATTCGTTCCAGTGGGACGGTACCGAGCCCCACAGTCACGAACATCAACACACGCCGCTGCACCACAGCCATCCACATTTTCCGGACATCCATCACCGACATAAGCATTAAACAATCCTCATGACGAATGACTGGAATTCTCTGTCGATTTTGCGGTGGAGGCGTTGGGCGACGCGTCTTATGCTCACCTCATGAACCTACAAAACGCTTTGCTTCCGCCCCACGCCGAGATGGTTCGCGCCATGCTCGAACGAGACACCGCCTACGAGGGGGTGTTCTTTACCGCGGTCAAAACCACCGGCATCTTCTGTCGCCCCAGTTGCACGGCGCGCAAGCCGAAACCGGAGAACGTCGAGTTCTTCGCCCATGCCGATGAGTGCATGTCCGCGGGCTATCGCGCCTGTTTGCGCTGCAAACCGCTGGACGCGGCGGCCATTGCACCGGACTGGGTGCAGCGGCTGCTCAAATCGGTAGACACCGATTCTGACCAGCGCTGGACCGATGCCCAACTGCTGGCCGAGGGCATCGAGCCGCTGAAACTGCGCCGCTGGTTCAAGCAGCATTTCGGCATGACCTTTCACGCCTGGCTGCGCACCCGACGCCTCGGCATGGCGTTGGGCGGGATCAAACAGGGCGACTCCATCGACAACGCCGCATTCGATTCGGGCTACGAGTCCCTGAGCGGGTTTCGCGATGCGTTTCAAAAGTCCTTCAACATCACGCCCGGCCGTGCCGCCAACAGCGAGCCGCTGCTGTTCACTCGCCTGACCACACCGTTGGGGCCGATGATCGCCATGGCCGAACGACGCGGGCTGGTGCTGCTGGAGTTTCTTGATCGGCCAGCGCTGACCAGGGAAGTCGAAGCATTGCAGAATCGATACGGCTATGCGGTAGCGCCAGGACATAACGCGCACTTGCAGCAGATTGAAGCCGAGCTGACGCAGTATTTCGCCGGCAAACTCACTGACTTCAACGTTCCACTACACTTGCCTGGCAGCGATTTCGCCCGACAGGTCTGGGCCGAACTGGCGAAGATCCCGTACGGCCAGACCAGCACCTACGGCGCGATTGCGGCGTTATTGGGCAAGCCCGGCGCCAGTCGCGCCGTAGGCCTGGCCAACGGGCATAACCGTCTTTCGATTGTCGTGCCCTGTCACCGGGTGATCGGCGCCGACGGCTCGCTGACCGGCTATGGTGGAGGACAACCGCGCAAGGCGTTCTTGCTCAGGCTGGAAACAGCGGCGGTGCAGATCACGCAACAACTCGCATTCTGATTACTTGCAGGTTTCTCAAAAGTCATAAGGAAGGGCATTCGATGGACACGCTCGACAATCAATTTCATCAGTTCCACCACGACGGCTTGCTGATCCTCACCAACGTCGGCGATGCCGCCGGGGCGCGCATCGTGGAACAGTTGGGTTGTAAAGCCGTCGCCACCAGCAGCGCGGCAGTCGCCTGGGCTCACGGTTATCCGGACGGCAACGCCCTGCCCCTTGAGCGCCTGATATCAACGGTCGAGTCCATCGCCCGGGTGATCTCGGTGCCGTTGACCGTGGACATCGAGGCCGGCTACTCCGATGACCTGACGCGGGTGGCCCAAGTGATTGATGCCGTCATCGCGGCCGGCGCGGTGGGGATCAACATCGAGGACGGTGCTTCCCCGCCCGAGCTGTTGGTGCGCAAGATCGAAGTCGCTCGTCAGGTGGCCGAACGTCGCGGCGTGAAGCTATTCATCAATGCCCGGACCGATGTGTACCTCAAGAGCATGGTGCCCGCCGAAGACCGTGTAGCCGAGACGCTCAAGCGCGCCGCGTTGTATCAGGCGGCCGGTGCCGATGGGTTGTTCGCGGCTGGCGTCACGGCTGAGTACGAAATCGCTGCGCTGTGCCTGGGCACCACGCTGCCGGTGAACGTGCTCGGGCTCCCCGGATTGCCATCGCCTGAAGAGCTGAAAGCGCTCGGCGTACGCCGTTTGAGCGCGGGTTCACGCATCGCCGAGTTTCTTTATGGCGCCATGAGCGCACTGGCCAAGAGCTTTCTGGAAACAGGGACACTCGACAGCCGTGAACTGAAGGCCTTCACCTATGGCGAAGTGAACGCCCTGTTGGCGCCGTCCGGGAAAGCTTGACCCCATGCCCGACGCCTATCTGCCCGCCACCGAGTTTCTATCGTCCATCGATGAGGACTGGCGCCGCCACATCGCCGCCATCGGCCCTTGCCTGCATCAGCCCCATGCGGCTCGCGATCCTTATGAGTCGCTGGTGCGGGCGATTGCCTACCAGCAACTGCATGCGAAGGCCGGGGATGCGATTGTCGGTCGGCTGCTGGCATTGTTTGGGACGGGCGCGTTCCCGAGGCCTGAGCAGATAGTCGCGACTGAGTTCGATCAACTGCGCAGTTGCGGCTTTTCCGCCAGCAAGATCGCGACCATTCAGGGCATTGCCCAAGCGGCGCTGGACGGTGTGGTGCCGGATTACGCCACGGCACTGGCGATGGATGATGAAGCCTTGATCGAGCGCTTGATCACGCTGCGTGGGGTTGGGCGCTGGACGGTAGAGATGTTGCTGATCTACAGCCTGGAACGGCCGGATATTTTGCCGGCCGATGACTTTGGCGTGCGTGAAGGGTATCGGCGGATGAAGGGGTTGGAGGTGCAGCCCAATCGCAAGCAGATGATTGAGATCGGGCTGGGATGGCGTCCGTTTCGGACGGTGGCGGCGTGGTATTTGTGGCGTGTTCCAAAGCCGCCTGTTCCAGTCATAGCCCCGACTTCAACCGACTGAACGCCCGAATCAAAGCCCGGTTAAACGCCTTGCCATTGTCATTCTTGCTATACAACGAAGCCCTCACCTCGGCCGACGGATACGTCCCCGGGTCATTGCGAATCGCCGGATCAATCAAGCCGTCCGCCGCTGTAATGGCATTGGCGTAATGGATGGTGTCAGTGATCGGCGCAATCACCTCCGGCGTCATCAGATAATCCATCAAGGCCAGTCCCGCCTGCGGGTGGGGCGCATCCTTGGGAATGACCATCGCGTCGAACCAGATCAACGTGCCCTCCTTCGGTATCCGATAACTCAGCGTGAACGGCTTGTTCGCAGCCTCGGCCTGTCCGGCGGCGATGGCCACGTTGCCGTTCCATGACATCGCGACGCAGGTGTTGCCATTGGCGAGGTCGCTGATGTTCAGGTCATTGTCGAAGTAGCGGATATAGGGCCGAATCTTGGCCAGTTGCTGTTCGGCCCGTTTCAGGTCATCGAGGTTCTGGCGGTTGATGTCCAGCCCCATGTACTTCATGACCGCGGCGAACACTTCGTTGGGATCGTTGAGCAAACTCACCCCGCAATCGGCAAATTTCGAGACCACTTTCGGGTCGAACAGCATCGCCCAACTGTCCCGTGGAGCGTCGGGCAGGCGCTGCTTGATTGCCTCTTCCTGATAGCCGACGCCAGTGGTGCCCCAAGCGTAGATCCCGGCGTATCGATTGCCCGGGTCGAACACCGCCATGTGCTGGCGGAACTCGTCACCCACGCCGGCAAAATGCGGCAACTGTTGCGGGTTTAGCGTTTGAATCGCACCGCTCTGGATCGCTCGGGACAAATGCTGGCCGGCGGTCAGCACCAGGTCATAGCCGCTACGTCCGGTGAGCAGTTTGGTCTCGACGGTTTCCAGGGAGTCGAAGTGATCAGCCACCACATGTATGCCGGTTTTCTTCTCGAAATTGGTCAGGGTGTCCGGGGCCAGGTACTCGCCCCAGATGTACAGATTGACCACCGGTTTGGCGGTGTCGGCGGCCTGCACACACAAGGGTGCAAGCACCAGCAATAACGCGTGAGTCAGTTTGTGCAGGCCCATTGTTCAAACTCCCTTTTTGTTGCAGGCACTGCCTGCGTACTGCGGCATGGTGATGCACGCGACGTTCCCGCCGCCGAGGAGGATTTCCCGGGAGTTTTCGATACCGACGATTTTGTGTTGCGGGAACAGTTCGGCGAGGGTCGCTTGCGCCGCCTGATCATGGCGATCGCCAAACAGCGGCACCACGATTGAGGAATTGCCGGCGTAATAGTTGATATACGACGCGCAGATTTTCGTCCCGGCCTGACGGGTGTGCGTGCTGTCTTGCTGATCCAGGCCTTCGGCTTCCTCGGCGGTCCATTCCAGCACATCCGGTTGCGGCAGCTTGTGCACTTTCAGCTCGCGGCCACGACTGTCGCGGGTGCTGCGCAGAATGTCGTAGGCCTCCTGGTAGATTTCCCATTGCGGATCATCGCGATTATCGGTCCATTGCAGCACCACTTCACCGGGGCGCACGAAGCAGGCGAGATCGTCGACATGGCCGTCGGTTTCGTCGAATTTGCAGCCCCGTGGCAGCCAGATGATTTGCTCGGCGCCGAGGTAATCGGTCAATCGCCGGGTGACTTCTTCCTTGCCCAAATGCTGGTTGCGATTGCGGTTGAGCAGGCACTGTTCGGTGGTGAGAACGCTGCCCTGGCCGTCACTCTGGATACCGCCCAGTTCGGCAATCAGCGGCGCGCGGTAGCGGTCGAACCCTTCGATTTCGAGGATTTTACTGGCGATCTGATCGTCCTTGTCCCACGGGTAGTACAAGCCGCCGTCGAGGCCGCCGTAAGCGTTGAACTCGAAGTCCACGCCGCGCACCTCACCGCTGTCGTCGTTGACCACAAAGCACGGGCCGCTGTCGCGAAACCAGGTGTCGTTGCAGGTCATTTCCACCACCCGCACTTGAGGTGGCAATTGGCGGCGAGCGGTGGCGAACTGCGCGGCGGAGGCGCATACGGTGACCGGTTCGCTTTGGGCAATGGCGGTGACGATTTGCACCCAGACTTTCTGCGCAGGCTTGGCACCATTGCGCCAGACGTCGGTGCGTTCCGGCCAGCCGAGCCAGCAACCGGACTTGGTTTCGAACTCGCCGGGCAAACGGAAACCATCGAGTTTGGGGGTGGAGTCGAGCAGACGTGCCATGGTCAAACCTCATTAGCGGGGATTGGAATGACCACAGGCTACGGTCGCCGGCGCCCTCCTCGCCAACGATGATTATTTCGGAATACTTGAATTCAATTCATCAATCGATCAGCTGATCGTTGAACCATTCCAGCATCTGCGCCACTGCCGGGCGCTCCAGCCGCACCCGCTCACACACCAGCGCATATTGGCCGAGTGCAGTCATGCTCGAGGTGAACGGCCGGACCAGACGACCACTTTGCAAATCCTCCTGCGCGGTCAAGTTATCGCCCATGGCCACGCCCTGCCCTTGCGCCGCCGCTTCCAGCGCCAAACCGGCGTGGGCGAAATACAACTGCCGTTCCGGACGCTGATCGCCGGCATGGCTGGTGAGCCAGGCAGTCCAGGTCTTGCCGTCCTGATCGTCGTGCAGCAGGCAGTGACGGGCCAGATCCTTCGGGGTTTTCAACGTGCCCTGGTTGAACAGGCCGGGGCTGCACACCGGGAAGAACTGCAATGCCGGCAAGGGCCTGACGAAGTACGCACTGCTGTCCACCGGACCGGTGCCGTAGGTGATCGCCAGGTCGATGTCTTCGCCCGGCGCCGTGGCGTCGATCGGTTGTTCGTAGAGGTGCAAGGTAATGTGCGGATAGCGCGCGTAAAAATCCGTCAGGCGACTCATCAACCACTTTTGCGCCAGCTCGGCGGTAACTGCCAGGCGCAACACTGCCAGCGATGACGGGTCACGCAGTTCATCGCAGGCGTCGCCGATCAGCTCGAAGGCTTGCTGCAGGCTTTGCATCAGCCGGCCAGCGGCCATCGTCGGGCGAACTTGCCGGCCTTCACGGATGAACAACGTCACGCCCAATTGCTCTTCGAGCTGGCGAATCTGATGGCTCACCGCGCTGTCGGTGACGCACAACTCCGCCGCCGCCCGGCCGAAATGGGCGTGACGGGCGGCGCATTCGAAGGTTCTGAGTGCCGCCAGGGAGGGTAGTCGTCGCATGAATAGAGCCCCGATTTCAAGGCGCCCATGCTGACCCGGCCTGCGGCGGGCGTCCAGTGGGACCGTTTACTTGTTGGTCTAGGCTGTCATGGATCGGTTCATACCCTGTCGGAGGTTCCCATGCAGCTCGAAGGTTCCTGCCATTGCGGCGCGGTGTCGTTCAGTTTGACCAGCGCCCACCCCTATCCGTATCAGCGCTGCTACTGCTCAATCTGCCGCAAGACCCAGGGCGGTGGCGGCTACGCGATCAACCTGGGTGGCGATGCAGGCAGCCTGAAGGTGCGCGGTCGCAAGCACATTGCGATTTATCACGCGCGACTCAAGGAAGAAGGCGATAAACGCGCCCACAGCAGCACCGCCGAGCGGCACTTCTGTTCTCTGTGTGGCTCAGGTTTGTGGCTGTTCACCCCGCAATGGCCGGAGCTGATTCACCCGTTTGCCTCTGCCATCGATACACCGCTGCCGGTGCCGCCGGAACACACGCATTTGATGCTCGGTTCCAAAGCGCCGTGGGTGGAAGTCGAGGCGCATCCTGGGGATCAGCAGTTCGACGTTTATCCCGAAGAATCCATCGCCGAGTGGCATGAGCGCCTGGGTTTGAACCGCTAAGCCCGTGCTGGCACACCGCTGTGGAAACGAAACTCCACGTCCGGCGACTCGATCAGCTCTTGCTCGGCGGCGCGGACCTTGTCGATCACCTGGGCGATGTCCTTGGCGTCTCCGTACTGGTAGGCCAGTTTCAGGTAACCCTGGAAATGCCGGGCCTCACTCTTCAGCAGGCCGAAGTAGAACTTGCCCAGCTCCTCGTCCAGATGCGGCACCAGCGCTTCAAAACGCTCGCAGCTACGGGCTTCGATAAAGGCGCCGACCACCAGAGTGTCCACCAGTTTGACCGGCTCGTGGCTGCGCACCACTTTGCGCAGGCCTGATGCGTAGCGCCCGGCGGATAGCTGACGCAGCTCGATCTTGCGCTTTTTCATCAGGCGCATGACCTGTTCGTGATGCACCAACTCTTCCCGGGCCAGACGCGACATCAGGTTGATCAGATCGACGTGGGAGTGGTACTTGGCGATCAGGCTCAACGCGGTACTGGCGGCCTTGAATTCACAGTTTTTGTGATCGATCAGCAGGGTTTCCTGATCAGCCAGCGCGGCCTGAACCCAGCCATCGGGGGTGCGGCAGCCGAGGAACTCGTGAATTTCGGGAAGGATCATGGGGCTCACGGATAAGAGGTTCAAATCGAAGGGCGCCGATTATACCGGCCTGCCGGCAGACCACCAGTCGCGACCGTTGATATACATCAAGTCCCGAATGGCCAGCCAGCAACTATAGTTGTCCAACGCAGTATTTTTTACTTCATGGAGATCCCGATCATGCAAGCCATTCGCAGCATTCTGGTGGTCCTCGAACCTGAACACTCGGAAAGCCTGGCGCTCAAACGGGCCAAACTGATTGCCGGCGTGACCCAGGCTCATCTGCATCTGCTGGTCTGCGACCGCAAACATGACCACAGCGGCATGTTGGGCGTGCTCAAGGCTGCACTAATCGAGGACGGCTACAGCGTCACCACCGAGCAGGCCTGGAACGAAAGCCTGCACGAAACCATTGTCGATGTGCAGCAGGCTGAAGGCTGCGGACTGGTGGTCAAGCAGCATTACCCCGACAGTCCGCTGAAAAAAGCCCTGCTGACCCCGGCGGACTGGAAACTGCTGCGTTACTGCCCGACGCCGGTGCTGCTGGTCAAAACCTCAAAACCCTGGGCTGGCGGCGTCATTCTGGCGGCGATCGATGTCGGTAATACCGATGGCGAACACCGCACCTTGCACTCTTGCATTGTCGATCACGGTTACGACATTGCCAGCCTGGCCAAGGCCCATTTGCACGTGGTCAGCGCCCATCCGTCGCCGATGCTGTCGGCGGCCGATCCGACGTTGCAGCTCAGCGTAACCATCGAGGCGCGCTATCGCGAACAGTGCAAATCGTTTCAGGCCGAGTTCGACATCGATGACGAGCACCTGCATATCGAGGAAGGCCCCGCGGATGTGTTGATTCCGTTCATGGTCCACAAGCTGCAGGCGGCGGTGACGGTAATCGGTACCGTGGCTCGGTCCGGGTTGTCAGGGGCGTTGATCGGGAATACGGCGGAGGTGGTGCTGGATGCGGTGGAGAGCGATGTGCTGGTGCTGAAGCCGGATACGATCATGGATCATCTGGAAGAGATCGTGACCCAGCATTAAGCAAGATCTTTTGACTTTAAAAATCAGCCGCCAAAGGCGTCCTTGAGGAACCCCGGCGCGATGTAGCGCTGGTAATGCGCCTCGGAGAGCAAAAAGAACTCCCGATCAATGGCATCCCGCAGTTCCGGCAGGTTCCAGTCGCGAAACTCCGGCATCAGCACCATCCCGTAGGCTTCCAGGTTATTGATGACCCGCGCCCCCCGGGCGATCAACTGATACGCCCAGCAATATTCCGACTGATGCGGCACAAAGCGGATCTTGCGCTGCTCCAGCTGCAGACGCAGGCGCTGGGGATCGAAAATCTCCAGCTTGCTGGCCATCACCTGGGACAGCAGCAGCTCAAGACGCAGCCACACCGCGCGCTTCTCCTCCTCGTTGTAACCATTCCAGTTGATCACTTCATGGTGGAAACGCTTGCAGCCACGGCACACCAAATCACCGTAAACAGTGGAGCAAAGGCCGACGCAAGGAGTCTTGATGGTCTGATTGGGCATAGGTTGGCAGAGCACGGGAAAGCAGAACAGGTCGGCATATTAGCCCTTTGTCTAACATTCATCACCCCTCAATCTTGAGGGCCTAACTTACCTTTAATTTTTTTTTGCCGTAGAATCAGCCAGCCTTTTAAGGCGCCAATGTCCGTTAGAAGCTGTTTTCAAAGCGTCACGAGCACAGTCGTTCCTTCAGAGCGGTGTTGGCGAAGGGTTTTTCCAGCGGGGAAAAGCCCAACGCCAACCCTCATCAGCTCCCCGTTCTGCAGGCGTAAAACTTTGAAAGCAGCTTCTGTAAGGAATTGTCGGTAATTCTGGCTAAGTGGCCCACAACGCCACGCAGCGCATGAGTACGGCAATTTCGGGATGAGCGTCCCGGACACCCATTTGGGACCACTGATGAGGGTAATAACTGTGCTTGAAGCCTACCGCAAACATATCGAAGAGCGTGCAGCACTGGGTATCGTTCCCCAGCCGCTAAACGCCGAACAAACTGCAGGCCTGGTCGAGCTGCTGAAGAATCCCCCGGCTGGCGAAGAAGCTTTCCTCGTTGACCTGATCACCAATCGCATTCCGCCAGGTGTGGACGAAGCAGCCTATGTCAAGGCCGGTTTCCTGTCTGCCCTCGCCAAAGGCGAAGCAAAATCCCCTCTGATCGACAAGAAACGCGCTGTTGAACTGCTCGGCACCATGCAGGGCGGCTACAACATCGTGACCCTGGTTAATCTGCTGGACGACGCCGAACTGGCGCCAGTCGCCGCCAAAGAACTCAAGCACACCCTGCTGATGTTCGACGCTTTCCACGACGTCGCTGAAAAAGCCAAGAACGGCAACGTTCACGCTAAAGGCGTGCTGCAATCCTGGGCTGACGGCGAGTGGTTCAAAAACCGCCCAGTCCTGGCCGACAAGATCAGCCTGCGCGTGTTCAAGGTTACCGGCGAAACCAACACTGACGACCTGTCCCCTGCTCCTGATGCCTGGTCCCGTCCGGACATCCCGCTGCACGCCCTCGCCATGCTGAAAATGGCCCGTGAAGGCATCGTGCCTGACGTCCAGGGCGCCACCGGTCCGATGAAGCAGATCGAAGAAATGCGCGGTCAAGGCTTCCCTATCGCCTACGTCGGTGACGTGGTCGGTACCGGTTCGTCGCGTAAATCGGCTACCAACTCGGTGCTGTGGTTCTTCGGCGACGACGTTCCGTTCATCCCGAACAAGCGTGCTGGCGGTTTCTGCTTCGGCAACAAAATCGCTCCAATCTTCTACAACACCATGGAAGATGCCGGCGCACTGCCAATCGAGTTCGACGTTACCAACATGAACATGGGCGACGTGATCGACCTGTACCCGCATGCTGGCAAAGTCTGCAAACACGGCACTGAAGAAGTCCTGACCACCTTCGAAATGAAGACCCCGGTGCTGTTGGACGAAGTTCGTGCTGGCGGCCGTATCCCGCTGATCATCGGCCGCGGCCTGACCGACAAGGCCCGTGCCGAATTGGGCCTGGGCCCTACCGACCTGTTCAAACTGCCTGAAGCACCTGTCGACACTGGCAAAGGCTTCACCCTGGCACAGAAAATGGTCGGCAAGGCATGCGGTCTGCCAGAAGGCAAAGGCGTTCGTCCAGGTACTTACTGCGAACCGAAAATGACCACCGTAGGTTCTCAGGACACCACCGGTCCTATGACCCGTGACGAACTGAAAGACCTGGCGTGCCTGGGCTTCTCGACCGATCTGGTAATGCAGTCCTTCTGCCACACCGCGGCTTACCCTAAGCCGATCGACGTGACCACCCACCACACCCTGCCAGACTTCATCATGACCCGCGGCGGCGTTTCCCTGCGTCCGGGCGACGGCATCATCCACAGCTGGCTGAACCGCATGCTGCTGCCGGACACCGTCGGTACCGGTGGTGACTCCCACACCCGTTTCCCGATGGGCATTTCGTTCCCGGCCGGTTCCGGTCTGGTAGCGTTTGCCGCAGCCACTGGCGTTATGCCGCTGGACATGCCGGAATCGATCCTGGTGCGCTTCAAAGGCAAAATGCAACCAGGCGTCACCCTGCGTGACTTGGTTCACGCCATTCCTTACTTCGCGATTCAGGCTGGCCTGCTGACCGTCGAGAAGAAAGGCAAGAAGAACGCCTTCTCCGGCCGCATTCTGGAAATCGAAGGCCTGGACAACCTGAGCATCGAGCAAGCTTTCGAGCTGTCCGACGCCTCGGCCGAACGTTCGGCTGCCGGTTGCACCATCAAGCTGTCGAAAGAGTCGATCACCGAGTACCTGAGCTCCAACGTCACCCTGCTGCGCTGGATGATCGGCGAAGGCTACGGCGATGCGCGTACCCTGGAACGTCGTGCTCAAGCGATGGAAGCCTGGATCGCCAACCCTGAGCTGATGGTTGCCGATGCTGACGCCGAATACGCTGAAATCATCGAAATCGACCTGGCCGACATCAAAGAGCCTGTGCTCTGCGCGCCAAACGATCCGGACGACGCCCGTCTGCTGTCCAGCGTTGCTGGCGAGAAGATCGACGAAGTGTTCATCGGTTCGTGCATGACCAACATCGGCCACTTCCGCGCTGCCGGTAAGTTGCTGGAGCAGGTCAAAGGTCAGCTTCCAACTCGTCTGTGGCTGTCGCCGCCGACCAAAATGGACGCTCACCAGCTGACCGAAGAAGGCTACTACGGCATCTACGGCAAGGCCGGCGCGCGCATGGAAATGCCGGGCTGCTCGCTGTGCATGGGCAACCAGGCACGTGTAGAGCCGAACTCGACTGTTGTGTCGACGTCGACCCGTAACTTCCCGAACCGTCTGGGTGATGGCGCGAACGTCTACCTGGCTTCGGCCGAGCTGGCGTCTGTTGCTTCCATCCTGGGTCGCCTGCCGACCGTCGAGGAGTACATGGAATACGCTGGCAAGATCGACAGCATGGCCGCCGATGTTTACCGCTACCTGTCCTTCGACCAGATCGCCGAGTTCCGTGAAGCTGCTGCGAACGCCAACATCCCGGTCGTTCAAGCCTAACGCTGCAACGCAATAAAAAACGCCGCCCATCGTGAGATGAGCGGCGTTTTTTTATGCCTGCAAGGTTTGCACTAAACCCTGTGGGAGCGAGCTTGCTCGCGATGGCGGTGTGCCATTCAGCATTGATGTTGAATGTAATACAGCTATCGCGAGCAAGCTCGCTCCCACAGGTTATGCGGATGACTTGAGTGCTTGTTGCACCGCTCCGTCAACGCTCAAACCGCTAAGACTCACCTGCTCCAGCTCCTGCGCCGGTAACTGCGCGAGAACCGCTTTAGCCTCGTGTTTGAGCCGCGCCAGAATCAGCAGCTTGTCCTCGGCTCTCACTTGCATAAAGAACGCTTCCAGCGCCTCGATGCTGGTGCCATCCAGGTCGGGAGACTCCTCCAGACTGAGAATGATCGTATGAATCGGCGGCGATGCATGCCGGGCCAGGCGCAGTGCACCGCCCAGAATCCGCTCCACGTTTGCAAAAAACAGCGCCTCGCTCGGCCTGACGATCAGCACACCGGGAATCTCACTGGCCTGGGGATGGCGTTGCACGTCGACAAAATCATGGCCACCGCCCATTTGCCCCAGCACCTGAATATCCGCCGATGACATCTGTTTCAACATCAGCACCACACTGATCACCACCGCCACCAACAGACCGTCCAGCACCCCCAACACCAGCACTGCCGCCACCGCGCAAATCACCAGCAGACGATCGCGACGCCAGACGAAATACCGGCCCAAGGGCTGCAGGCTCAAGCCACGCGCCAATGCGTAAATGACAATGGCCGCCAACACCGGCTCGGGGGTCAGGGCAATCCAGGGCAACACCGTCAAGACGATGAGCAGCACCACCCCCGCCGCTACCGCGCCCGCGAGACGCGAGCCGGCTCCCGCCGCCTCATTGGCCGACGTCGCAGAGTAACCGGCGCCTGCCGGCATGCCGTGGAACAGGCCCGACAGCAGATTGGCTGCGCCGAGTGCCAGCAGATCGCGGTTCGAGGAGACCCGGTCGCCGTGCTTGAGCGCAAACGAGGTGATCGATCCGTAAGACTCGGCATATAGAATCATCACCATGGCAAATGCCAATTCGCCCAGGCGCAACCAGTCGGCAAACGGCAACACAGGAAGACGAGGCACTTCCAGGCTCAGATCAATCACGCCGATCAGTTTCACCCCATAAGCTGGCAAGTTCAGCCATTGGCCGGCTGCGATGCCGAGCGCCACCACCAGCAATCCGCCCGGCAAACGCCTGACCCGCGCGCACAGCCACAGCACCAGCAAGGACACGGCCGCCACAAGCGCGCCGACCCGGTTCCACTGCGGTAATTGCTCAAGCAGTTGCGGCACGAAACGGATCAGGTTGCCATTGCTCAAGTGCACATCGACGATGCTCGCTACTTGTTTGAGGATGATCGTCACTGCCAGGCCAAAGGCAAAGCCTCGCAGCACCGGTTTGGCAATAAATGACGTCACGCTGCCGAGTTTGAACAGTCCGGCCAGCAGGAAAAACCCACCCGTCACCAGCACCAGACCAATCGCCAGGGACATGCGCAGGCCCGAGTCACCATTGGCCAACGTGGCTGTGGCGGCGGCCAGTACCGCCGCTGAAGACGACGTAGCAGAAACGATGGCAAAGCGACTGGTGCCGAACAGCCCGTAGCACAGCAGACCGGCAAATAACGCAATGACACCCGCCTGTGGCGGTAACGCGGCAATGCTTGAATAGGCGACCGCCTCGGGCAATAACAAACCGGCAATCGACAACCCGGCCAATACGTCCAGCCAGCGGTTTGGCCTGTCGGCACGGGGTTGCGCCGATGCGCCGTGGGCACGAGCCATGAAGCGTCTCCAGAGAAAGATAGACTGGCCGGGGAAAGTCCTCGGCAAACGCTCTATGCCGCGTTTATGCAACCTCAAGCTTAATCGCTAAGCGCAAGGAATGTCGGTCCTGGGTCAGGTGTTGAGCATTTCCAACGCAATAAAAAACGCCGCCCATCGTGAGATGAGCGGCGTTTTTCCTCCACCGATCCTTCCCACTAGTGGGAATGATCGGTGTGTTGGTCAGGCAGTCAGCGAATAGATCAACGCTGAAATCGCCACCAGGCCCACCGCCGTCACGAAGACGTTGGAAGCCTGACCGCGATAACGCGCCATGGCCGGAACCTTGCGGATCGCGTACATCGGCATCAGGAACAGGATCGCGGCGATAATCGGGCCACCCAGGGTTTCGATCATCCCGAGAATGCTCGGGTTCAGCGTGGCAACGATCCAGCAGACTACCAGCATGAAGGCGGCAGTCATGCGATCCAGGGTCTTCGGTGCCGGGCGCTTGCCACTCTTCACGATCAGACCTTTCAGACCTTCGCTGGCGCCGATGTAGTGGCCCAGGAACGACTTGGAAATGGCCACAAACGCAATCAACGGTGCCGCGAAGGCGATGGTCGGATTGCTGAAGTGGTTGGCCAGGTACGACAGGATCGACAGGTTCTGCGCCTTGGCTTCCGCCAATTGCGCCGGTGACAGGGTCAGCACGCAACTGAACACGAAGAACAGCACCATCACCACCATCAAGGCGTGGGCGCGGGACTGGATCTGCGAGCTACGCTCTTCGGCGTGATCGCCATAACGACGCTTCTGGTCCACCGCGAACGCCGAGATGATCGGCGAATGGTTGAACGAGAACACCATCACCGGAATCGCCAGCCACAGCGTGTGCAGCAGTGCTGACGGTTCTGGCAGCGTCGACGCGGTGGCGAGAATGCCGCCGTTCCAGTGGGGAATCAGGAACACCGCGAGGAACAGCAGCGCAACAATGAACGGATAAACCATCAGGCTCATGGCCTTGATGATCGCCTGCTCGCCGCAACGTACCACCGCCAACAGGCCGAGGATCAGCACGAGCGACAGCACGGCACGTGGTGGCGGCATGATGTGCAGTTGATGCTCGAGGAAACTGCCCACGGTGTTGGTCAGGGCCACGCTGTAGATCAACAGGATCGGGAAGATCGCGAAGAAGTACAGCAAGGTGATCAGCGCGCCAGCCTTGATCCCGAAGTGCTCTTCCACGACTTCAGTGATGTCCGCACCTTCGCGTCCGGACAACACAAAGCGTGTCAGGCCACGGTGTGCGTAAAACGTCATAGGGAATGCCAACACCGCCAGGACCAACAACGGCCAGAAGCCGCCCAGACCCGCGTTGATCGGCAAAAACAGCGTGCCAGCCCCAATGGCCGTGCCAAACAGGCCCAGCATCCAGGTAGTGTCATGGCGATTCCAGCTTGAAAGCGTCGCTGGTGTCGCCGATACATAGCGTTCGTCGACGCTATTGGCCTGATCATTCATCCGGTGGGATCTCCGCATTCCGGTCAGTTGCTACTCGGTCAGGACGAGTCGGAAAAATCCGACAGGCAGCGCCCTGTCCGAAACAGGGGCGCGATTGTCCGGGATTAATGAGCAGAAGCAAAGACTTAGCTGAGGAGTGGTTGTGCGGATCAGATCCTCTGGCCCCCGTTATTAAATAGATGTTTTAAAAAATCTATTTAATAAAGGATTAGCGTCATGTAATTTCGATCCTGACTGCTGACCGGCAGCCCTTACTTGCGGAGCCCTCTCATGCCACTCGTTCGCGTCGATATCAAGAAGCATCAAGACCCGACTTACGCCAAACGTGTCGGGAAGT
This sequence comes from Pseudomonas sp. UYIF39, assembly GCF_029963765.1. Lineage (GTDB taxonomy): Bacteria > Pseudomonadota > Gammaproteobacteria > Pseudomonadales > Pseudomonadaceae > Aquipseudomonas. Next base: position 256,978 of record NZ_JALBYU010000001.1, on the reverse strand, counting down.
TGATCTACGCCGCCATGCACAGCGCCATTGGCGTGCCGGAAAACGATAACTTCCAGATTCTTGCCGAGCACGATGAACAGCATTTCATCTTTGACCCCGGCTACCTGGGCATCAATCGCACCGACAATCTGGTGGTGATTCAGATCACCTTGAGCGAAGGCCGCACTATCGAGCAGAAGAAACTCCTCTACAAAACCATCGCCGAGAGCCTTAACGCGGAACTGGCGGTGCGGCTGGAAGATGTGTTCATCAATCTGGTGGAGGTCAAGAAAGAGAACTGGTCGTTTGGCAACGGCATCGCTCAATACGCTGTTTGAGCGGTCTAACATTCGATACGCCTTTGCCCTTTGCAACGGCCCCGGGAGACCAACCATGAAACAGGCCGCGTATATCGCGTTCGCATTGCTCGGCCTGATCTGGGGCACCAACTTCATCTTCATGAAGTGGGCTGCAGCGTGGATTTCACCGACACAGATCGTCTTTCTGCGGGTGCTGTTCGGGTTCCTGCCGATTCTGATTTTCGCCCTCCTGCGCCGCAGCCTTATCTGGTCGCACCTGCGTCATAGCCACCACTTTCTGGTCATGGCACTGCTGGCAACGGTGATTTACTACTACGCCTTCGCCAAAGGCACCTCGTTGCTCTTATCCAGCGTGGCCGGGATGCTCAGCGGTGCGATCCCGCTGTTTTCCTTCGTCACCGCGTGGCTGTTTCTGCGCGCAGAGCCGTTGAATTCCCGCACGGCTTTCGGCATTTTCCTGGGGTTTGTCGGGGTGATTCTGATCGCCCGACCGTGGAACAGCCTCGCGGCCGGTGTCGATGTCAGCGGCGTGCTGTACATGATCGCCGGTTCGCTGAGCGTGGGCTGTTCCTTTGTCTATGCCCGACGCTTCATAACGCCATTGGGCTTGTCGCCGCTGGCGCTCTCGACCTATCAGATCGGCTTGGCGCTGGTGCTGATCACACTGATCACCGACATGCACGGCATGGCACGGATCTCTGCTGATCCCGTGGCGCTGGTGGGTGTGATCCTGGGCCTGGGCCTGGCCGGGACCGGCATCGCCTACATCCTTTATTACTTCATCGTGCAGCGACTGGGTGCCCTCGCTGCTTCGGGCGTCACTTACATTCCCCCTGTCATTGCGCTGCTGATTGGCACGCTGTTGGTGGGCGAGCCGATCAAGAGCCTGGACCTGTTGGCGATGCTGCTGATTCTGGGTGGGGTCTATGTCCTGCAATCCGGGAAGAAAAACCCTACGCCGGGGCCAACAGTGGCGGTCAAACAGAGTCCCTGAACCCCACCGCCAGGAAGACACGGCACCGGCAGTTCCCTATGATGCCGGTCATCTATACGTTGCAAAACCTGTGAGCCAACAATGCCCCGAGTCTCCCGCAAACAAGCTGAACTCAACCGCGAGATCATCGTTGAGGCCGCCACGCGTCTGTTTCGCGAACGCGGCCTGCACGGGATCAGTGTCGTCGATGTGATGGGCGCGGCCGGCCTCACCCATGGCGGCTTCTATGGTCACTTCGAATCCAAGGAAGCACTCGCGAAAGAGGCCTGCACCCGGGCGTTCACCCAATCGATGGAACGCTGGAAGCAGAAAATAGAGGCTAATGACGACAGCCTCTCGGCCCGCGAGAGCATCATCGCCCCCTACCTGTCAGCGGCCAATCGCGATAATCCGGGCGAAAGCTGCCCGGTGACCGCGTTTGCCGGCGACATGTGCCATGAAACCGCTGAAAGCGGTTTGCACCAGACCTACACCCAAGGGCTGGAAGCATTGCTGCAGATGCTGGCACCATTGATGGGCGCGGATCAGCCCGAAACCAATCGGCAAAAAGCGTTGGTGGACTATTCACTGATGGTTGGCGCCCTGACCCTGGCCCGTGCAACCCGAGGTGACGCCTTGTCCGATGAAATTCTTGACGCAGCCCGAACGTTTCTCACCTCGGACACGCCCGTTGAAAAGGCCGCAACACCGTCTGGCTGAGATAAACACAGCGCAGCGTACCCAAGGCCCCGTTCGCAATGGATGGGGCCTTGTTGTTTCTCCCGAACGGTGCATTCGCAAAGATGTTGAACACCGTGGATATGTAAGCGCTACGGAACGCTCCTACACTGAGGTCGAAAGCCACAAGCCTGCTATCTTTGGTAAATGCCAAACCGTTGCGCAATCAGCCATTTGAAGCAACGTTTTAAAGCAACTTTCGAGCCCCGACTTTCCGATGCTTACAGGAGCCCAGCATGCCTGCAACCGTTCTGGTACTGGTTGAAACCATCAATGATTACCTGCCGATTCTCGAACATCAGGGTTTTCATCTGATTCTGGCGCCCACACCTGCCGAGCGCGCCGATGCCATTACACGCCATGGCGCACAGATCGATGCGGTGCTGACCCGCGGCCCATTGGGCCTGGATGCCGACGAAATCGCCGACCTGCCCCATCTCAAGATCATCTGCGTGATCGGCGCCGGCTACGAACATGTCGACCTGCAAGCCGCCGCCAACCGGGGCATAACAGTCACCAATGGCGCCGGAGTCAATGCCTCTTCAGTCGCCGACCATGCCATGGCGATGCTGCTGTCTCTGGTACGTGACATTCCCCGTTGCGACGCCGCTGTGCGCCGGGGTGAGTGGCCGAAAATCATGCGCCCGTCCCTGGCCGGCAAGCGCCTGGGCATCCTGGGTCTCGGTGCGGTCGGCATGGCCATCGCCAAACGCGCCGCCCACGGCTTCGACATGACGGTCAGTTACCACAACCGCCAGCATCGCAGTGATGTGCCGTACAGCTTCTGCTCGACGCCCACGGAGCTGGCACGAAAATCAGACTTTTTGGTCGTCGCCACCCCTGGCGGGCTGGGCACCAAACACCTGATCAACCGACAAGTACTCGACGCCTTGGGCCCCCAGGGATTCATCGTCAACATCGCCCGAGCGAGTGTTATCGTCACCGCAGACCTGATCAGCTCGCTTGAGCAGCGCCGGATTGCCGGCGCTGCGCTGGATGTCTTCGACACAGAACCCCAAGTACCCAATGCCTTCAAGGCGTTGGCCAATGTGATCCTCACCCCGCATGTCGCCGGTTTGTCCCCGGAAGCCACTCAAGGCACCGTGGAACTGGTAGGTCGCAATCTGGTGGCGTTCTTCACCGGCCATCCGGTATTGACCCCGATTGCTCTGCCATCGACGACGAGCATGATCTGACCACCATTCAAACAGGTGTATCAAAAACAATGATTGCCCGGCAACACGCTCACCTATAAGGGCGTTTCGTGGTTGTGGGTGGCGGGTGCGCGCATTAGATTAGCCAATAGTCTCAGGCCTCCAAAATAAGCAGAAGGGATAAGCATGGCGCTTACTGACCAGTCCACCCGTATCCGCACCGGCGAAGAACTCGATGCCAGCCTGATCGATCCGTACCTCAAGGCCCACATTCCGGGCCTCAGTGGTTTGCCGCAGATCAGCCAGTTTCCCGGCGGTGCGTCGAACCTCACCTACTTGCTGGAATACCCCGAACAGGAGTTCGTGCTGCGTCGACCGCCCTTTGGCCACAAGGCCAAGTCCGCCCACGACATGGGCCGCGAATTTCGCATCCTCAATCAGCTTCGTGATGGATTTCCGTACTGCCCCAAAGCCTACGTGCACTGCACCGATGAATCGGTGATCGGCGCCGAGTTCTATGTGATGGAACGGGTCAAGGGGATCATACTGCGCTCCGAACTGCCACCGGAACTGGGTCTGGATTCGACGAAAACCGAAACGCTGTGCAAGAGCTTCATCGACAAATTCGTTGAGCTTCACCGGGTCGACTACAAGGCCTATGGCCTGGGCGATCTTGGCAAACCCGAAGGTTATGTCGCGCGGCAAATCAAAGGCTGGAGCGATCGCTACGAGAAAGCCCTGACCCCGGACGCGCCGAAGTGGGAAGCGGTCAAAGCCTGGCTCAACGACAGGATGCCGGCCGATCACCCGACCTCCAGCATCGTCCACAACGATTACCGCTTCGACAACGTGATCCTCGACCCGAACAACCCGATGGACATCATCGGCGTGCTCGACTGGGAACTGACCACCCTCGGCGACCCGCTGATGGACCTGGGCAACACCCTCGCCTACTGGATCGAAGCCGACGACCCGGCACCGGTGCAGTTGATGCGTCGCCAGCCGAGCCACGCACCGGGCATGCTGACCCGCCGCGAGTTCGTCGATTACTACGCCGAGCGTTCAGGCATCCAGATCGACAACTTCGACTTCTACTACACCTACGGCCTGTTCCGCCTGGCCGGCATCGTGCAGCAGATCTACTACCGTTTCTTCCATGGTCAGACCCAGGACAAACGCTTCGCGCAGTTCATTCACATGAACAAACTGCTGGAGCAGATGAGCTTGCAGGTCATCCAGAAATCCAGCCTCTGATCGCGCCACTGGCCCAATAACAAGGAAAAACCATGTCCAAGACTCAGTTGTTCGACCTCGACGGCAAAATCGCATTCGTGTCTGGCGCCAGCCGTGGTATCGGTGAAGCCATCGCCAAACTGCTGGCCCAGCAAGGCGCCCACGTGATCGTCTCGAGCCGCAAACTCGACGGCTGCCAGCACGTGGCTGACGCGATCATCGCCGCCGGCGGCAAAGCCACTGCCGTGGCTTGCCATATCGGTGAAATGGAGCAGATCAGCCAGGTCTTCGCCGGCATCCGCGAACAGTTCGGGCGCCTGGACATCCTGGTCAACAACGCGGCGACCAACCCGCAGTTCTGCAACGTACTGGACACCGACCTCAGTGCCTTCCAGAAAACCGTCGACGTGAACATCCGTGGCTACTTCTTCATGTCGGTGGAAGCCGGCAAACTGATGCGCGAAAACGGCGGAGGCAGCATCATCAACGTCGCCTCGATCAACGGCATCTCGCCGGGGATCTTCCAGGGCATCTACTCGGTGACCAAAGCGGCGGTCATCAACATGACCAAAGTGTTCGCCAAGGAATGCGCGCAGTTCGGCATCCGCTGCAACGCCCTGCTGCCGGGCCTGACCGACACCAAATTTGCTTCGGCGCTGGTGAAAAACGAGGCAATTTTGAACACCGCATTGCAGCAGATTCCGCTCAAGCGTGTGGCGGATCCGAGTGAGATGGCGGGAGCGGTGTTGTATCTGGCGAGCGATGCGTCGAGTTACACCACTGGGGTTTCGTTGAATGTGGATGGTGGGTTCTTGTCCTGATCCGATTTACCGGATGAACAAAAGGCAGCCTCAGGGCTGCCTTCTTTTTTGCCCTCACGCTAAAGAATTTTAATTCCACCATTTGCAAATAAGGAATATTTATTCCATTAATAGCCCCTCCTGAAAACAAAATTTCAAAAGGACCCCGGCTATGCGCGAACTCGGTATCGGACTCATCGGCACAGGTTTCATGGGCCGCGCCCATGCCTTGGCGTTTCGCAACGTCAGTGCGGTTTTCGAACTGCCCCTCAAGCTCAAACTCGCCGCCCTGGCCGATGCTGATCCGCTGCGTGCCCGCCACTGCGCCGATGCCTGGGGTTTCGACACCGCTCATAGCGACTGGCAGCAACTGATCGATGACCCCAAGGTCAATCTGATCGCCATCACCACGCCGAATCACCTGCACTACCCCATGGCCATGGCCGCCCTCGCCGCCGGCAAACCGGTGTATTGCGAAAAGCCGTTGGCGGTGAATCTGCAACAGGCTGACGCCATGCGACTGGCGGCCAAAGCGGCAGGCGTGGTGACGCGGGTGGGTTACAACTATCAGCACAACCCGATGATCGCACTCGCCCGGCAACTCATTGAAAACGGCGACTTGGGTCAGATCATCAGTTTCCAGGGTGAATTCAGCGAAGACTTCATGGCTGATCCCGCGTCACCCTGGTCCTGGCGTTGCGATGCCGATCATGCCGGTGGCGCACTGGCCGATCTGGGCAGTCACTTGTTGGCCATGGCCCGCTATCTGGTGGGCGATGTCGAGGCAGTGAGCGCCGACACCCAGACCGTGCACCGGCAACGACCCGCCACGGCTGGCAGCCCGGAACAACGCAGTATCGCGGTCGACGATCAGGTCCACGCCTTGTTGCGGTTTGCCAACGGCGCCCGGGGCACGTTCAGCAGCAGTTGGCTCAAGCACGGCTACAAGAATCACCTGAGCTTTGAAATCAGCGGCACCCGAGGGACTTTGGTGTTCGATCAGGAACGCCTGAATGAACTGCGTCTGTTTCGTGCCGGTCAGGACGGTTTCCAGCGTTTGCTGGCAGGGCCGAATCTGCCGGGTTATGCGGCGTTCAGTCCGGCGTCAGGGCATCAGCTCGGCTACAACGAACTCAAGACACTGGAAGTCCATGATCTGGTGATGGCGCTGGCAGGCTTATCTCAGGGTGGAACAGATTTCGAACAGGCGTGGGAAGTCGAGCGCCTGGCGACGGCCATTCGACTGGCAGCGCAAGAATCGCGTTGGGTCAGGATCGAGGACGTCTGAGCGAAACGCGCGGAAACCCGCCAGCAGCACAGCGCCGCTGGCGGTTCAACGTGAGTAGATGGACGCTTACTGAGTGACGCAACGAGTAAGCGTCGTGTCCCGGGTGACCTGCCCCTCAGCCCTCATATCGCCTTGCACATCGGTGTTTTCAGTGGTTTGGCAGGTGCGCACAGGCGGTGGAGGCGGTGCGGCGGGAGGTGGCGGTGGCGGACTCGCACAACCACCCAAAATCGCTAGCCAGAGTGCGAACGACAGTGTTGCAAAAATGCGTTTCCCAAGACTTTTCATAGGTTGACTCGCGGTAAGTGATCGACATATTTCCGCGACCCAACTGCTTCACCGCGAACCCGCGGACCGGTCACAGAAAAAATACTTTCGTATTCTTTATACGACCGCCGGCAAAACCCGACAGTTCCTAGGACATCTCGCGACGATGCAACGTGTTGCTCTCGAGTTCATAGCGCAGCTCTTCGATCAACGCTGCCACCGCCTCCGATGTTCTGAGGTTGACCACACTCAACCCAGTGACTACCAGATCCACCTGACCCGACACCGGATGATAAAGCTTCACCGTCAGTGAATGATCACCCGTAACAGTGCAGTCACAGGCCAACGGCGAAAAGCTCCGCTCCAGCTGCATACGCAATTGCGCCATATAAATCATCCCGCGGTTCCTGTAGCTGTTTTGAAAGGGACGCGATACTTGAAGACCTGTATCGCACCCTTACAGCCTAAGAACTGCCGCACTCGGCCAGAACATGAATTTGCACCCCCTCCAGTAGTGCATTTGCACCTACCGCTGGGCCTTGGGCCGCCACTCGCTGGAGAACAAACCGCGCTCGCGAGCCCAGACAATCGCCTCGCTACGGCTGTGAACATCGAGCTTGGAATACACCGTCGACACATGGTTGCGCACCGTGTTGGGTGCGAGTTTGAGCCGTGCGGCGATTTCCTTGTCGGCCAGGCCTTCGCAAATCAGGCCAAGCACATCACGTTCGCGGGCAGTCAGGTCGGTGAACGACACGCTAGGTAACTGCGGCGAGTTGACGTTTTTCACGTTAGCGAGTTTCTCGATGAGCGTGCGGCTGAACCAGGAGGCGTCCTTCATGACCTCTTCGATCGCCGACACCAACTCCAGCTCCGTGCGTTTACGCTCGGTGATGTCCATAAACACCAGCAGGTAGCAGGGGTTGTCCTGAATGTTCACGGTGTCGGCCGAGACCGCGCAATCAATCAGCCCGGCGCCTTTCTTGCGTACCCGAACATCGACACGATCCACGCTTCCGGTTTTTTCCAGTGCCGCAAACAGTCGCGCGCGGGCGCCGGTGTCATCGATAAAATCGATCTGCGTCACCGATTGGCCGCGCACTTCTTCACTGGCATACGCGAGCGTATCGAGGAAAGCTTCATTGACGTCCATCACCACCTGATCGCCGGCGTTGCACACCAGTATCGGCACAGGGGTCAGTCGAAAGGCCTTGGCGAAACGTTCCTCGCTCTGGCGCAGGGCGACTTCGGCCTTATGTCGAGGCTCGATGTCCACAAAGGAAAACAGCATGCAGGCTTCGTCGTTCAGCTCAAGGGGCTGCCCGGCGACGACCACCTGTTTGTTGCCACCTTCGTGTAACTGCAGCTGAGCCTGCATTTGCGGAATGGTCGCCCCTTCGCGCAAACGCTGCTTGGCCAGGTCTCTGTTTTCGGCCCCCTCCAGCACGTCCAGTTCATAGGTCGAACGGCCGATCACCTGATCACGGGGATAGCCAGTCATCTCCAGGAAGCCCGGATTGACTTTGATGTAGCGCAAATCGCTTAGGCGACAGATCACCGCCGGGGCCGGGTTGGCATTGAAGGTTTTTTCGAAACGCTGTTCGGCGCTGGCCCACTCCGTGACATCGTTCATGATCAGCACCAGCGACTCCGGCTTGCCAGCGCTGTCGGCCAACACCATGCTGCGCACACTGTGGACCCAAGTGCGTTCTTCGTCGTCCGCCGGTGTCACCTCAACCAACACATCGCTGAAGGTCTCGCCTCGGGCGACGCGGCTGATCGGATAATTGTCGGCCTGAACCGGGTGATTATTGCGATAACGCAAGGCGAAGCGCTTGGCGTACTCCCTGGCATTCGCCCCCAACTCGCTGAGTTGTCCGACGCCGTGCATGGCCAACGCGGCGTCATTGGCCCAGAGTAGGGTCTGGTCGAGCTCCAGCAGAATCACCCCATCGGACAGGCCGGCGATGATCTGCTGCAACTGACGGCGATTGGTTTCGGTGGTCAGGACGTCCTGGCTCATTGGCTCTCCACGCGTACGGCGACGCCTTCATGCGCCGCCCTGTGAAGATTACGACCGCGGGGGGGTGGGATAGTGCAGATGGCTCACCCTGCCCGGCCTTGCGAACGCGATCCCCTGTGGCGAGGGTACTTGCTTGCGTTGGGGCGCGCTGACGGGATCAGGCTCATGATCGTAGCCGCACGTTTGCCACTGCGTAGCGAGCCCGAAAATAGCCAGGTCGAGCGCCCAGGTGCCCACGACCGGAGGCGAGGGCTGCAAATTTCCCGGGGTGAGATCTTTGTGCTCGCCTATACTAAAAAGTTGAATAGTGCTGGTGAGCTCGTTTGGCAAAGCATTGAAAAATATGGAAATTTAAAGGTATGAGTTGCCTTGGAGGTTGCTGGTTAAAAGATATTTCTCTGTGATGGTTTGGTGTCGTGACGAGGATTTGATATGAACGTCTTGTTGAAAGAACTTCAGGCCTATCATCATGAGGTGGCTATAAAAATTACTCAGATCAAAGAGTTGCTGAGGAAGATGAAGCATGAATCCGATGGTGCTGATGACTGCAAGCTATTGTTCAAGATGCTGGAAGCCATGCATGGTGACGCAGAGCGACACCACCATGAAAATGAAGAACTTATTCGGCTGGCTTTGCTAGCGACTGAAGCACCTATCCACCAACGGGTGAAGGATATCGAGCGAGATCATCAAGCATTTGGGCGCATTGCTGGACAGTTAAAGATGTTGGAGGACACAACTCAGGAAACGAGAGTAATTGCTGACACTATCGATGACTTCATCAAAAAATATTTCGATCATATGGACTCGGAGGAAAATATTTTCTTTCCGGTGGCAGATAAGTGGCTGTCAGTCGATCAGTGGCAGGAAATAAAGCGTCAATGGCATTAATTGGAAAATTGCCCCGAGTTTCATTGGCTCCCCGTGTAGGAACGATCAATAGCAACAAGATTTATGATTGCGGTCCGAATTGTCAGGAGAACTGACCAAAATAAACGGGACCGCTTTGTGTGATGGCAACGATGCACTGCGTCACTGCACATCCAACAAACCCCGCAACCCCGCCAACTTCTCCGGGTTACGCATGATAAAAATCCGGCTCACCCGCCCCGCTTCGTCAAAACCAAAGGTCATCGACGCGCTGATGACGCCGTCCGCCTTGATGATCACGCCTTGTGCCCCATTGATTTCGCTGGGCAGCCATTCGCACGTCTGCCAATAGGCGTGCAACGACTGGCCAATGAAATCCAGCACGCTGGAAATGCCAGACAACGTTTCGCGGATCGCCGAGGCCTTGCCGCCGCTGTCGGCGCAGTGTTCGACGTCTTCGCTCAGCATCGCGGTCAAGGAAGCGGTCGAGCCACTGACGATGGCGCTATGGAAAGCGCTGAGCAATGGGTCCTGACGCGCCGGCTCCGGCGTGGCAATGGCGGCGCGTTCAGCGGGAGTGAAATCGCTGACGTGGCGCCAGACGATCAGGCGGCCCAGCCGTTCGTTGGTTTCATCGGCTTAACGGGCCTCGCGGGTGTGCATCTTCACGCAGAAACCACATTGATTGATCTGTGAGGCGCGCAGGTGGATCAAATGCTTCAGGCTTGCAGGCAGGTCGTGATGGTCGAGGGTGACATGCACCTGGGTCAGGCTTTCGAAGACGTGAGGAATGGATTGCAGCAGGTTGATCGGCTGGGTGTTGGACGACATCGTGTGGCTCCACTGTTTGGGGGATTCAACGAGATGACGATTCAGCATTATGGTTTGTGACGCGCCGACAACAGCTTTGATCTTTTGGTCGTAGAACCTTTTCGCGGCGGCTGCCCTAAGCTCAAGTCGAAGAGTGATTTAATGCTGTCCCTTACCTGCCTGGAGAGTTGCCATGATGCTGGATACGCTGCACTTTTCACCTTGGTCCGCATTGGCAGGCGGTGCGTTGATCGGCTTGGCGGCCAGCGTGATGGTCGTGGCCAATGGACGGGTCGCCGGGATTAGCGGATTACTCGGCAGTCTGCTAGCGCCAGGTGATTCGGGGCGAGGCGAAAAAGCCTTGTTCCTCCTCGGACTGCTGGCGGCCCCCCTGTTGTGGGCGCTGTTTCAGGTGTGGCCGACCATTGAATTCAAGACCGGTACCGTGGGGCTGATCATCGCCGGATTGTGTGTCGGGATCGGCACCCGTTATGGCTCTGGTTGCACCAGTGGCCACGGGGTGTGCGGTATTTCGCGGCTTTCACCACGCTCCATCGTCGCGACATTGAGCTTCATGTGCGCGGGCTTTGTGACTGTGTTTGTCCTACGTCATCTGCTGGGGTTTTGAACATGAAAAAACTCACGGCTTTCCTTGCTGGTCTGTTGTTCGGCATCGGCCTGCTGTTGGCCGGCATGGCCAACCCGGCCAAAGTGCTGGGGTTTCTCGATATCACCGGTGTGTGGGACCCCTCTCTGGCGTTGGTCATGATCGGGGCGATTGCCGTGGCCTGGGGGCCGTTTCACTGGGCCATGAAACAATCCACGTCGTTGCTGGGGGCGCCGATGCAGTTGCCGGTCAGTCGTGAACTGGATCGACGCCTGATCGGTGGCAGCCTGCTGTTCGGGGTCGGTTGGGGCATTGCGGGCATCTGCCCCGGGCCGGCGCTGGTGCTGTTGCCGACGGGGCATTGGCAGGCGTGGGTGTTTGCAATCGCGATGCTGGCGGGGATGTGGGTATTCAGCATGTTGCAAGCGCGTCGTTAAGTCGCCTCGCCAGGTCAATGCCTAGAGGTCGTAGCCTTCGGCGGTGCAGTCATTGTCGAAGGCTACGGTTTTTTGCGTTTCAGGCCGCCAATTCTCCGCTGGCAATCGCCGCCGAAGCCGCCAGCATCGCCCGCAACAACACCGCACACCCGGCCGCCAGGTCATCCGGCGCGGCATTTTCGATTTCGTTGTGGCTGATGCCGCCTTCGCACGGTACGAAGATCATCCCGGCGGGGCCAAGTTCGGCGAGGAAGATTGCGTCGTGCCCTGCTCCGCTGACGATGTCCATGTGCGACAGGCCCAAGCCTTGGGCGGCGCCGCGTACCGCTTCGACGCAGCCTTTGTCGAAGTACAGCGGCGGGAAATCCGCAGTGGGTGTCAGTTCAAAGGTCAGGCCGTGTTCCTCGCAGGTGGTTTCGATGACTTCGCGGACTTCGGCGATCATCGAGTCCAGACGCGCCGGTTCCAAATGACGGAAGTCCAGGGTCATGCGCACTTCGCCCGGGATGACGTTGCGTGAGCCGGGATAGGCTTGCAGGCATCCGACGGTGCCGCAGGCGTGAGGTTGATGGCCGAGGGCGGCGCGGTTGACCGCTCCGACGATCACCGAAGCGCCGACCAGAGCATCTTTGCGCAGGTGCATCGGCGTCGGGCCGGCGTGGGCTTCGACGCCGCGCAGTTTCAGGTCGAACCATTTCTGGCCGAGAGCGCCCATCACCACGCCGATAGTTTTGTGTTCGTCTTCAAGGATCGGGCCTTGTTCGATGTGCGCCTCGAAATACGCGCCGACGGCATGGCCGCTGACCTTGCGCTCGCCAGCATAGCCAATGGCGTTCAAGGCTTCACCGACCGTGACGCCCTCGGCATCGACCTTGACCAGGGTTTCTTCGAGGGTGAATTTTTCTGCGAATACACCGGAGCCCATCATGCACGGAGCGAAGCGTGAGCCTTCCTCGTTGGTCCAGACCACGACCTCCAGCGGCGCTTCGGTTTCCACGCCCAGGTCATTGAGGGTGCGCAGCACTTCGACGCCGGCCAGTACGCCGAAGCAGCCGTCGAACTTGCCGCCGGTGGGCTGGGTGTCGATGTGGCTGCCGGTCATCACCGGTGGCAGGTTCGGGTTGCGGCCGGGGCGGCGGGCGAAGATGTTGCCGACGCCGTCGATGCTGACGGTACAACCGGCCTCCTCGCACCAGTTCACGAAAATGTCCCGGGCCTGGCGGTCGAGGTCGGTCAGGGCCAGGCGACAGACGCCGCCCTTGACCGTGGCGCCGAGCTTGGCCAGGTCCATGAGCGACTGCCACAAGCGGTCGCGATTGATGTGCTGATGGGTGGACTGCAGAACGTCTACGGCAGCGTTCATGTTGATCTCCTCAGGCAGTTGTTATCGGTTTCTTCTGGCAATGCTTCGGTGAAATTGAGGCCGTCACACCGCAGTTTTCGCAACAGACGGGCTCGGCCGCATCGAGCACAACCCGTAATAAATCAGTCCACCAAGCGCTGATCCGGTAAACCAGCCATAGCTGTAGAACCAGCTGAATGCATCGCTACCGAGCGACAACAGCGTCAGCGCCACCGGCACACCGAACGCGATGAATCCGAACCAGTTCCACGCCGGGTAAACGTCATCGCGATAGAGGCCGGCCAAGTCCAGTTGCTGTTTCTTGATCAGGAAATAGTCCACCACCATGATCCCGGCGATCGGGCCCAACAGGCTCGAATAGCCCAGCAGCCAGTTGGAATACACTGTCTCCAGGCTTAAATCCGAGACGATCAAACCGAGCTTCTTCAACAGCTCATGGGCCATCAGCGCCAAGCCAACCAGGCCGGTGAGCATCACCGCTGTGGTGCGGTTGATGTACTTGGGGGCGACGTTCTGGAAATCATTGGTAGGGGAAACGATGTTGGCCGCCGTGTTGGTCGACAGCGTGGCGATGATGATTAGCGCCATGGCCAGTGCGACCCAGACCGGGCTCTGGATATGACCGATCAGGGTGACCGGATCGGAGACGCTGACGCCCACCAGTTTTACCGAGGCGGCCGTCATCACCACACCGAGGGAGGCGAACAGAAACATGGTCAGGGGCAAGCCGATAATCTGCCCGACGATCTGATCCTTTTGGCTTTTCGCATAGCGGCTGAAATCCGGAATGTTCAGGGACAAGGTGGCCCAGAACCCGACCATGGCGGTCAGCCCGGCGGCAAAGTAACTGACCACGCTCGCGCCTTCCGGACGTTTGGCCGGGATCGCCAGCAACTCGGTCATCGACACGTTCGGCATCGCCCATACCAACAGGCCCACGCCCACCAGCACCAACAACGGCGCCGAAAGGGTTTCCAGCCATTTGATCGAGTCCGCGCCGCGAATCACCACCCACAGGTTCAAGACCCAGAACACCATGAAGCCGATCACCTCACCGGTACCGCCGAGGGATTTCCAGCCATCGAACACCGAACCGAGAAACAGGTGAATGGCCAGTCCGCCGAACATCGTCTGAATGCCGAACCAGCCACACGCCACCAGCGCCCGGATCAGGCACGGAATGTTCGAACCGAGGATGCCGAAAGACGAACGCAGCAACACCGGAAACGGAATACCGTACTTGGTGCCGGGGAAAGCGTTCAGGGTCAGCGGGATCAGTACGATGATGTTGGCGAACAGAATCGCCAGCAGCGCTTCACCGACGCTCAGTCCGAAATACGCGGTGAGCACGCCGCCGAGGGTGTAGGTCGGCACGCAGATCGCCATGCCGATCCACAAGGCGGTGATGTGCCATTTGTTCCAGGTTCGTTCGTGTACCTTGGTCGGTGCCATGTCGTGGTTGAAACGGGGGCTGTCGAGGACGTCACTGCCGGCTTCGAGCTCAAACAAGCCGTCGCGCTCGGTCACTTGCGATCTGATCTGTTGCATGGCCGCTCCACTGTTCTTTGAATTATTTTTTGCTCATCAGGGGCTGGCGGCATCAATAAGCGTGCCGGGCACCCCGTCTGCGCATCGGGCAGTTCCACAAAAACATTACAACTCACTGATGTTAATCAGTTTTTATATATCGCTCCGATAAGTCCCCGGTGACTTGCCTGTTCACTCAGGCTGAATGCCAGGCAAGTTGTCCGAACCGTCAGGACTCAATCTGGTGCATGGGTCTTTTTTTTCAAACTTGCGCATCAACCATAGACCATCCTCAAGCAGCTGATTTCACATAAGAAATCTCGTTCATTTTGAGAACCTGTCAAGTGCGTCAAAATGGTTCGAGGCCACACCATTTTGGTGATTGTCAGTTTTAATCGTTATTTATCAATACGTTAAAATAGTAATAAGCTTATAAAAAATATTCTTGCTCATTCCATAAACTCAGACTAGTTTCTATTCCTGACAGCGTTGACAGGAATACACCTGTTTGCGCCGGCTTCATATAAAACATTTAGAACCGGCACAAGTCGGTCATTGCCTGCGAGGAACTCGGAATGTCTCTGTTGATCCGTGGCGCCACCGTTATTACCCATGATGAAAGTTATCGCGCCGACGTCTATTGCGCCGACGGCGTGATCAAAGCCATCGGCGAAAATCTTGATGTTCCGGCGGATGCCGAAATGCTCGACGGCAGCGGCCAATACCTGATGCCCGGCGGCATCGATCCGCATACGCACATGCAACTGCCCTTCATGGGCACGGTGGCCAGTGAAGACTTCTTCAGCGGTACTGCGGCGGGACTTGCCGGTGGCACCACGTCGATCATCGACTTTGTGATTCCCAACCCGCAGCAATCCTTGATGGAAGCCTTTCATCAGTGGCGCGGCTGGGCCGAGAAATCGGCGTCGGATTACGGTTTCCACGTCGCGATCACCTGGTGGAGCGAACAGGTCCGCGAGGAAATGGCCGAGCTGGTCAGCCAGCACGGGGTCAACAGCTTCAAGCACTTCATGGCCTACAAGAACGCGATCATGGCCGCCGACGACACCCTGGTGGCGAGTTTCGAGCGCTGCCTGGAATTGGGCGCGGTGCCGACCGTGCATGCGGAGAACGGCGAGCTGGTCTATCACCTGCAACGCAAGTTGATGGCCCAGGGCATGACCGGGCCGGAAGCGCATCCGTTGTCGCGCCCTTCGCAGGTAGAAGGTGAAGCGGCCAGTCGGGCGATCCGCATCGCCGAAACCCTGGGCACGCCGCTGTATCTGGTGCATGTCTCGACCAAGGAAGCCCTCGACGAAATCACCTACGCCCGCAGCAAGGGCCAACAAGTCTACGGCGAAGTCCTGGCCGGGCATTTGCTGTTGGACGACAGCGTCTACCAACACCCGGACTGGCAAACCGCCGCCGGTTACGTGATGAGCCCGCCCTTCCGTCCGCGCGGCCATCAGGAGGCGCTTTGGCACGGTCTGCAATCGGGCAACCTGCACACCACCGCCACCGACCATTGCTGCTTCTGCGCCGAGCAAAAAGCGGCTGGCCGTGACGATTTCAGCAAGATCCCCAATGGCACGGCCGGTATCGAAGACCGCATGGCGGTGCTCTGGGATGAAGGGGTGAACACCGGGCGTTTGTCGATGCAGCACTTCGTGGCGCTTACCTCCACCAACACCGCGAAAATCTTCAACCTCTACCCGCGCAAAGGCGCGATTCGCGTCGGTGCGGACGCGGATCTGGTGCTGTGGGATCCGGAAGGTACGCGGACGATTTCGGCGAAGACTCACCATCAGCAAGTCGACTTCAACATCTTTGAAGGCAAGACCGTGCGCGGTGTACCAAGCCACACCGTCAGCCAGGGCCGGGTGGTATGGGCCGATGGTGATTTGCGCGCCGAGCGTGGTGCCGGGCGGTATGTCGAGCGGCCGGCGTATCCGGCGGTGTTTGATTTGCTGAGCAAACGGGCTGAGCTAAATAAGCCGACAGCTGTGAAACGCTGATCCGTACCAATGATCTGCCCATCAGAGGCAGCACCTCAAATAACCGTGAGGCCAACACCGTGATCAAGACACTGAACCACCTCCCGCATCCGCACGAGAATGCGGCCGCCCTCGCCAGCCATTTCACCGATCTGGCGCCACCGCTCAACGACCGCCAGGCCCATCTGGAAGCCTCGCGTTGCCTGTACTGCTACGACGCGCCGTGCGTGAATGCCTGTCCGAGCGAGATCGACATTCCGTCGTTTATCCGCAATATCCACCAGGAAAACGTTCAGGGCGCCGCTCAGAAAATTCTCTCGGCAAACATCCTCGGCGGCAGTTGCGCCCGGGTGTGCCCGACGGAAGTGCTTTGCCAGCAAGCCTGCGTACGCAACAACGACCATGAATGCGCACCGGTGCTGATCGGCCTGTTGCAGCGTTACGCCGTCGATAACGCACACTTCAGCGAACACCCCTTCACGCGTGCTGTATCAACCGGCAAGCGCATCGCCGTGGTTGGCGCCGGTCCGGCCGGTTTGTCCTGCGCTCACCGCAGTGCCATGCACGGTCATGACGTGGTGATTTTCGAGGCACGGGAAAAGGCTGGAGGCCTCAACGAATACGGGATCGCCAAGTACAAACTGGTGGACGACTACGCGCAGAAGGAACTCGATTTTCTGCTAGACATCGGCGGCATCGAAATCCGCCACGGGCAAAAACTTGGAGAGAACCTGACCTTAAGCGAGCTGCATCAGCAATTCGATGCGGTGTTCCTTGGGCTGGGTCTGGCCGCCAGCAAACAGCTGGGCCTGCCTCACGAAGATGCACCCGGCCTGCTGGCCGCCACCGATTACATCCGCGAACTGCGTCAGGCCGATGACCTGACCCAACTCCCCCTCGCTGACCGTTGCATCGTTTTGGGCGCCGGCAACACCGCCATCGACATGGCGGTGCAAATGGCTCGCCTCGGGGCACGCGACGTCAACCTGGTGTACCGCCGCGGTGTCGAGGAAATGGGCGCCACCGGCCACGAGCAGGACATCGCCAAAGCCAATCAAGTGCGTTTGCTGACTTGGGCACAACCCGAAGAAGTCCTGCTCGATGCTCAAGGCCAAGTACGCGGCATGCGCTTCGCTCGGACCTGGTTAGCCGAAGGTCGCCTGCAAACCACCGGCGAAACGTTCGAACTGGCCGCTGATGCGATCTTCAAAGCCATCGGCCAGGCCTTCGACGCCAGCGCCCTCACCGATCCGCTGGCCCGTGAACTCAAGCGTCAGGGCGATCGGATTCAAGTGGACGAAAACCTGCGCACCAGCATCCCCGGCGTGTATGCCGGCGGCGACTGCACCAGTCTCGATCAGGACCTCACCGTGCAGGCGGTGCAGCACGGCAAACGAGCCGCCGAGGCCATCAACGCCCAACTCATGCTCAACGTGGAGGCTGCGTAAATGGCCGATCTCTCGATTGTCTTCGCCGGCATCAAAGCCCCCAATCCGTTCTGGCTGGCCTCCGCGCCACCCACCGACAAGGCCTACAACGTGGTTCGCGCCTTCGAGGCCGGTTGGGGTGGCGTGGTCTGGAAAACCCTGGGGGAAGACCCGGCGGCGGTCAACGTATCGTCGCGTTACTCGGCGCACTTCGGTGCCAACCGCGAAGTGGTGGGCTTCAACAACATCGAGCTGATCACCGACCGCTCGCTGGAGATCAACCTGCGGGAAATCACCCAGGTCAAAAAGGACTGGCCGGACCGTGCGCTGATCGTGTCGCTGATGGTGCCCTGCGTCGAAGAATCCTGGAAGTTCATCTTGCCGCTGGTGGAAGCCACAGGCGCCGACGGCATCGAACTGAACTTCGGTTGCCCGCACGGGATGCCGGAGCGCGGTATGGGCGCGGCAGTCGG
This sequence comes from Pseudomonas sp. UYIF39, assembly GCF_029963765.1. Classification (GTDB taxonomy): domain Bacteria; phylum Pseudomonadota; class Gammaproteobacteria; order Pseudomonadales; family Pseudomonadaceae; genus Aquipseudomonas. The sequence goes on along the minus strand of NZ_JALBYU010000001.1, from coordinate 238,695 downwards.
CCAGGTACCGGAATATGTCGAGCAGGTTACCCGTTGGTGCAAGACGTATTGCTCGCTGCCGGTGATCGTCAAGCTCACGCCGAACATCACCGACATCCGCGTCGCGGCCCGAGCGGCCCATCGCGGCGGAGCGGATGCGGTGTCGCTGATCAACACGATCAACTCCATCACCAGCGTCAACCTGGAGCGCATGGTCGCCAATCCCGCCGTGGGCAGCCAAAGCACCCACGGTGGTTATTGCGGTTCAGCGGTGAAGCCGATTGCGCTGAACATGGTCGCCGAAATCGCCCGCGACCCGCTGACGCAAGGCCTGCCGATCTCCGGCATTGGCGGCATTGGCAGCTGGCGCGACGCCGCGGAATTCATCGCGTTGGGCAGCGGCTCGGTGCAGGTGTGCACGGCGGCAATGCTGCATGGCTTCCGGATTGTCGAGGAGATGAAGGACGGTTTATCGCGCTGGATGGACAGTCAGGGCTACGCCAGCGTGTCAGAGTTTTCCGGGCGGGCGGTGGGCAACACCACGGACTGGAAGTACCTGGACATCAACTATCAAGTGATTGCCAAGATTGACCAGGAGGCCTGCATTGGTTGCGGTCGTTGCCACATTGCTTGCGAAGACACTTCGCACCAGGCGATTGCGAGCCTGAAGCAGGCAGACGGGACGCATAAATATGAAGTGATTGATGATGAGTGCGTGGGGTGCAATCTGTGTCAGATCACGTGTCCGGTACAGGATTGTATTGAGATGGTGCCGATGGATACGGGCAAGCCATTTCTGGATTGGAATCATGATCCGCGCAATCCCTACCACGTCGCTGTTTGATCGTTGAAGTTCAAGGGATCGCAGCCTCGTTTCACTCGACAGCTCCTACAGGGTTATGCAATCCCTTGTAGGAGCTGTCGAGTGAAACGAGGCTGCGATCTTTTGATTCACGGCTCCAACCCGATCCCCCGCAAGATCACACTCGTCACCGTCTGCACCGCCCGCTCGAACTGCATGTCCGACAACGGTTGATGGTCATTCAGAATATTCACCTGATGATCAAAGTCGGCGTAGTGCTGGGTCGACGCCCAGATCATGTACAGCAGGCTCGAAGGTTCCACCGGCAGGATGCGTTTGTCATCCACCCACTGGCGAATTTTCGCTTCTTTCATCTTGGCCCAGTCGTACAGGCTGACGTCCAGTTTCTCACCCAGAGTCGGCGCACCATGGATGATTTCGTTGGCCCAGACTTTGGAGCCATAAGGCCGGCTGCGGGAGTGGTTCATCTTGGCGCGGATGTAGCTGCTGAGCACCACGCGCGGGTCGTCGAACATCTCGAAGCACAGCGCGTCCTGTTTCCACACTTCCAGTAACCCCAACAGCACCGCACTGTACAGCTCACTCTTGGTGCTGAAGTAGTAATGCAGGTTGGAGCGCGGCAGTTGCACTTCGGCGGCGATGTCGGCCATGGCGGTGCCGCCGAAACCCTTTTCGGCGAAAACCTTTTCGGCCCCCAACAGAATTTTCTCGACGTTACTGCGACGAATCTCGATCTTGTGATTGCCCATGAGGGCTCCCTGACAACAGCGTTGCTCAAGACTAGCATCCGCTCTACCTCGGGGCGACAAGGGAAAACGAAACTTCGTACACCCAGCTGCTCGCAGTTAATCTGACCGCCTTTTCGAACCCGCCTCAGAGGTATTCCACGATGCGGCTCAACAAAACCCTGACCACCGTCGCCCTGCTCGGCTCGTTGTTCGCCGCTGGCCGCACCGTTGCTTCAACGACGTTGGTTACGTATGGGTGGCGAGGTTGGTGATGACCGGGTTGATCAACGTGCGGATACTCACCGGGCAGTTCTGGCCGACACCGTTGCTGTCCGGGTTTGCGCTGATTCTGTTGATCAAGATTGTGCGGGGCGCCGCGCGCCTACGAATAATCGACATACTCCTGATCGCACCAAGTCATCGTACAACTTCTGATTGACATTCCCCGTTACACTTGCAAATAATTCGTTCCGATGTTGTACGACGACGTATAACAAAAAATAAAAACAACAAGAAACACGGGAGCGTCACTGTGAGCAAGCTCGTCCGCAATTCCTCCGTCTGCACCCCTCGCCCAACCTTCGCACTCCGCCATGCCCTGAGCCTGATCGGTTGCAGTAGCCTGGCCCTTGCACTGCCCATGGCCAGTCATGCCGAAGGTTTCGTTGATGACGCCAAAGCCACGCTGAACTTGCGCAACTTCTACATCAACCGCAACTTCACGAACCCGGCCTACCCGCAGGGCAAGGCTGAAGAGTGGACGCAAAGCTTCATCCTTGATGCCAAATCCGGATTCACCCAGGGCCCCGTCGGTTTCGGCATGGATGTGCTGGGCCTGTACTCGGAAAAACTCGACGGAGGCAAAGGCACGGGCGGCACCTCATTGCTGCCGATTCATGACGACGGCCGACCAGCCGACAATTTCGGGCGCCTGGGTGTGGCGCTGAAAGGCAAAATTTCGAAAACCGAATTGAAGGTCGGTGAATGGATGCCGGTGCTGCCGATCCTTCGTTCCGACGACGGCCGCTCCCTGCCGCAAACCTTCCGTGGCGGTCAGGTAACGTCTTCCGAAATCAGCGGCCTGACGCTCTACGGCGGCCAGTTCCGCGCCAACAGCCCGCGTAACGATGCGAGCATGGAAGACATGTTCATGAACGGCAAAACCGCCTTCACCTCCGACCGTTTCAACTTTGGCGGCGGTGAATATGCGTTCAACGATAAGCGCACCCAGGTCGGCGTCTGGTACGCGCAACTCAGCGACATTTATCAGCAGCAGTATTTCAACCTGAGCCACAGCCAGCCCATCGGCGACTGGACCCTCGGTGCCAACCTTGGCTACTTCATCGGCAAGGAAGACGGCAGCGCCCTCGCCGGCGACCTCGACAACAAAACCGCGTTCGCCATGCTCTCGGCAAAATACGGCGGCAACACCTTCTATGTCGGCCTGCAAAAACTCACTGGCGACAATGTCTGGATGCGGGTCAACGGCACCAGCGGCGGCACCCTGGCCAACGACAGCTACAACTCCAGCTACGACAACGCCAAGGAAAAATCCTGGCAGCTGCGCCACGACTACAACTTTGTGGCGCTCGGGATTCCCGGCCTGACGATGATGAACCGTTACATCAGCGGCGATAACGTGCACACAGGCACCATCACCGACGGCAAGGAATGGGGTCGCGAGTCAGAACTGGCTTACACGGTGCAGAGCGGCGCGCTGAAGAATCTCAACGTCAAATGGCGTAATGCGAGCATTCGCAAGGACTTCAGCACCAATGAATTCGACGAAAACCGCATTATCATCAACTACCCGATCTCGTTGCTGTAAGCCGAGGGGCGGGGGATCAACACGAGCCCTGTGGGAGCGAGCTTGCTCGCGATGGCGGCGTTACATCCAACATCAATGTATTTGACATAAAGCCATCGCGAGCAAGCTCGCTCCCACAAAGTGCTTTGCAGTGTCAGCGGATGCAGGGATGACCCTCCGTCAATTTCAACCGATGACGCGTTGACAACGACCCGAGACCCTAACAATACTTCGGCCTAGTCGTACGACAACCTATAACGAACTAAATAACAATTACTGCTTATGCAGGGACCTCCATGACAACCACTCCTACAGCCCGCGCCCCTTTTAATCGTCTGCTGCTGACCGGTGCCGCCGGTGGCCTCGGCAAAGTCCTGCGTGAAAGCCTGCGGCCCTACGCCAATGTGATTCGCCTGTCGGACATCGCCGACATCGCCCCGGCCATCGATGACCGTGAAGAAGTCGTGCCCTGCGACTTGGCAGACAAACAAGCGGTCCATCAGCTGGTTGAAGGCGTGGACGCAATTCTGCACTTCGGCGGCGTGTCGACGGAGCACTCGTTCGAAGAGATCCTCGGCGCCAACATCTGCGGCGTGTTCCACATCTATGAAGCCGCTCGCCGCCATGGTGTGAAGCGGGTGATTTTTGCCAGTTCCAACCACGTGATCGGCTTCTATAAACAGGATGAAGTCATCGACGCCCACTCCCCTCGCCGCCCGGACAGCTACTACGGCTTGTCCAAGTCCTACGGCGAAGACATGGCCAGTTTCTACTTTGATCGCTATGGCATCGAGACCGTCAGCGTGCGCATCGGCTCCTCGTTCGCGGAGCCACTGAACCGCCGCATGATGAGCACTTGGTTGAGCTTCGGCGACCTGACTCAATTGCTCGAATGCGCGCTGTACGCCCCTAATGTCGGGCACACCGTGGTATATGGCGTGTCTGACAACAAGAACGTCTGGTGGGACAACCGTTTCGCCACCTGCCTGGGTTATGAACCTCAGGACAGTTCCGAAGTGTTCCGCGAAAAAGTCGAAGCCCAACCGATGCCAGCCGCTGATGACCCGGCTAGGGTCTACCAGGGTGGTGCGTTTGTCGCGTCCGGCCCCTTCGGCGACTGAACCCGCGTACCTCACTTGATCCCGACAACAAAAACCCGAGGGGATGAGCTGTCATGCAAGCCGAATTGATTGTCGATGCCCGCAACGCAGTCGGTGAATGCCCGGTCTGGGTCCCCGAAGAAAACGCCCTGTATTGGGTGGATATTCCTGCCGGTGGACTTCAGCGCTGGAGCGCCGAAACCGGCCATGTTCACGCCTGGAAGGCGCCGCAAATGCTCGCCTGCATTGCGCGTCACCGCGACGGTGGCTGGGTTGCCGGGATGGAAAACGGGTTCTTTCATCTGCACCCGCATAACGACGGCAGCCTCGACAGCAACCTTCTGGCAACGGTCGAACACGCCCGCACAGATATGCGCCTGAACGATGGTCGCTGCGATCGTCAGGGGCGCTTCTGGGCCGGCAGCATGGTGCTGAACATGGGCGCCAACGCTGCCGACGGTACGCTTTACCGCTACAGCACCGGGCAACGCGGGCCACTCGAGGCGCAACTCAGCGGGTTTATCGTACCCAACGGCCTGGGTTTCAGCCCGGACGGGCGAACGATGTACCTGTCTGACTCGCATCCCCTGGTCCAGCAAATCTGGGCCTTTGATTACGACATCGACAGCGGCACGCCGTCCAACCGTCGGCTGTTTGTCGACATGCATCAATTCCCTGGTCGTCCCGACGGGGCGGCGGTCGATGCCGAAGGCGGCTACTGGATTTGCGCCAACGACGCCGGGCTGATTCACCGTTTCACCCCCGACGGCCGACTGGACCGTTCCCTCGCCGTACCGGTGAAAAAACCGAGCATGTGCGCCTTCGGTGGCAGTCGTCTGGACACCCTGTTCGTGACCTCGATCCGCCCCGGTGACGACCATGACGAACAATCACTGGCCGGCGGTGTGTTCGCCCTCAATCCCGGGGTGAAAGGCTTGCCGGAGCCGAAGGTAATATGACGCCGACATTGCTTGAACTCGAAGACGAATTCACCCACCTCACCCTCGCCCCGCAACTCGGTGGCAGCATCGTCAACTGGAGCGTGCGCGGCACGGGTCTGCCGCTGTTGCGCCACAGTGACGCTCACGCGCTGAACACCGGCCTGCCCGGCAAGCTCGGCTGTTTTCCCTTGGTGCCGTGGTCGAACCGTATTGCCGAAGGGGGGTTCGACTGCCCCGAGGGATGGCTGGCCCTGACACCCAACAGCCTCACCGATCCCCTGCCGATTCACGGTAGCGCCTGGCAACAGCCGTGGCAGGTGGTTTCGCAGACCCACGATGAAGTCATCCTGCAACTCGACAGCACGACGCCCTTCGCCTATCGCGCCCGGCAACGATTCCATCTGAGCGACGGCAAGCTGAGCATTGATCTTAAGGTCACCCATCTGGACGAAAAACCTGCCTGGCATGGGCTCGGTTTGCATCCTTACTTTCCGCGTACTACGGGCACCCAATTGCAGGCGCAAGCCCGGCAAGTATGGTTGTGTGACGGGACCAAACTGCCGACACACCTCAGCCCATTGCCCGCCGAGTGGGATTTCCAGTCACTCAAGACGTTGCCCGACACATTGGTCGACAACGGCTTCTGCGAATGGGACGGCCACTGCCTGATCCGCCAGCCAGCGCTGGGCTATGAGCTGGAATGCCAGGCCACCGGCAGCGATTACTTCCTGCTCTACTGCCCGGTGGGCCTGGATTTTTTCTGTATCGAACCGGTAAGCCACCCGATCAACGCGCATCACCTGCCCGGTCGACCGGGGTTGCGGCTGCTGGAGCAAGGCGAGTCAGCCGAGCTCGGTTTCAGCCTGCACTATCGCTACCCCAGCAACTGACTCAGCACCGCGCGCAACTTGCCGGGTTTCACCGGTTTGTTCAGCAGCGGCGCGTCGAGTCGCTGCAATGAACGCCGACACTGATCCGTGCGGTCTGCGGTGATGATGACCGCCGGAATCGCCTGGCGGTAATGCTCGCGCAAATGCCTGACCACATCAGAGCCCACCACCCCGTGATCGAGGTGGTAGTCCGCCAGAATCAGTTCCGGCGCTCGCCCCTGCAAGGCGGCCAATGCGGAAAATTCATCAGTGGCCGTGACTACCTCGCAGCCCCATTGCCCGAGCAGCGCGCTCATGCTTTCGAGGATGCTCACTTCGTTGTCCAGCACCAGCAAACGCCGGCCCGGCAATGGATTGCCGGCGCCGGGTTGTGGTGCCGCCAGGCTGATCGGCAGCGGAACCTCATGGGAAATCGGCACGTCGATGCTGAACATCGAACCGCGCCCCGGTAACGAATGAACCCCGACTTTATAGCCGAGGATCTTGGCGATGCGCTCAACGATTGCCAGTCCCAGGCCCACACCCTTGCGGTCGGCGGCGCGTCCGACGTCCAGCTGGTTGAACTCGAGGAAGATCGAATCCAGTCGGTCCGCCGCGATCCCGCGTCCGGTGTCCCAGACTTCCAGGCGCAGCATTTCACCCCGGCGTCTGGCACCCAGCAGGATGCTGCCCTCGTCGGTGTAGCGGCAGGCGTTGCTGAGGAAGTTGCGCAGGATCCGCGTCATCAGGCGCAAGTCGGTGCTGATGGCGTAATCGCCCAAGTGCACCCGCAGGTTCAACCCTTCGGCTTGGGCCACTGACTGGAATTCCGACACCAGCGGCGCGAGCAATTCGTCGAGGCGGTACAGCGCAATGTCCGGTTTCACCGCTGCCTGATCTAGCCGGGAAATATCCAGCAAATCGGTGAGCAAATCCTCCGCCCCTTCCAGCGCCTGGTGAGTCCGCTCCACCAGCACCTGTTCGACGTCGGGCAGTTTGCGTTCGCGCAGGGTCGAGATCAGCAAACGCGCGGCATTGAGCGGTTGCAGCAGGTCATGGCTGGCGGCGGCGAGGTATTTGTCCTTGCTGCGATTGGCGGCCTCGGCGGCGTCCCGGGCATCGCGCAAGGCCTGGGCGATCTGCTTACGCTGGGTGATCTGCTGTTGCAGGTTGCGGTTGGCTTCCAGTAACTCGTCGGTGCGCGCGGTGACGCGCTGCTCCAGTTCGTCGTTGAGTTGCTGCAGGCGCTGCTGGGCGAGTTTGCGTTCGGTAATGTCGGCGACAAACCCCTCCACCAGCCCTTCCTGATCGGGCTTGAGCAACAGGTTCATCAGCACGTCGAGGCTGCTGCCGTCCTTGCGTCGCAACTGGGTTTCATAGCCGTGCAGGCTGCCCTGGTGCCTGAGGATTTCGCCGATATTCTCCAGCTCCTGTGCGCCACCGATGAACAGATTGCTCGCCAGATCCGCCAAGGAAAACAGCACCTCCTGGGGATTGTCGTAACCGAGCATCCGCGCCAGTGCCGGGTTGGCGGCGCGCATGCCTTGCAGGAGGCTGGCCTGAAAGATCCCGTGGACCGCGTTTTCGAACAGCCATTTGTAGCGATTGCGCTCCGCTTCCAGCTCGTCGAGGCGCGCGGAGAGTTCCGGGTAATGACTCTTGCGCGCCGAGTGGCTGCCTAATCCCAGTAACCCCGCCAGCGCCCGTTGATGTTCGTCAGAGGGCTTCGCCATAGACGACCTCGACATCACGCTGACTGGACTCGCGCGGGTTGGTCAGGATGCACGGGTCGTGCATGGCGTGTTGCGACAGGAACGGAATGTCCGCAGTGCTGACCCCGTGCAGTCCCAGGGTTTCGTGGAAACCAATGGCGTGTTTCAACGCAATCAGATGCTCCACCAGACGCCCGCAAATCTGCCGGTGATTCAAGCCCCGGCAATCGATGCCAAAGGTCTCGGCGATCACCTTGAAGCGCTCGGGCGCCGAGCTGTAGTTGAACGCCACCACGTGTTCCACCAGCACCGCGTTGCACAGCCCATGAGGCAAGTCGAGAAAGCCGCCCAGGCTGTGGGACATCGCATGCACCGCGCCAAGGATCGCGTTGGAGAACGCCAGCCCGGCCTGCATGCTGCCGAGCATGATTTTCTCGCGCAGGGCGATGTCGCTCGGGTTGGCGATCATCTGCACCAGGTTGCCGTTGATCAGGCGCATCGCTTCGAGTGCGTGGGGATCGGTCAACGGCCCGTGACCGGTGGACACAAACGCTTCGATGGCATGCACCAACGCATCGATGCCGGTACAAGCGGACAGGAACGGGTCCATGCTCAGGGTAGTTTCCGGGTCGATCAGCGACACGTCCGGGACCACCGCCTTACTGACGATGGAGAACTTCATGCGTTCTTGCTGGTTGGAAATGATCACGAATTGTGAGACATCGGCCGACGTCCCGGCGGTGGTCGGAATCAGGATCAGCGGCGGGCTGGGGACACGGATGGTGTCCACGCCTTCGAATTCGAGGATGCTGCGTCCATGGGCGACGACAATGCCGATGCCTTTGCCGCAATCCATCGGGCTACCGCCACCGACGGCCACGATCACATCGCAATGGTTTTCCCGGTACAGATCGGCGCCGAGCATCACTTCTTCGACCCTTGGGTTGGGCGAGACCGCGCTGTACAGGACGTGCTCGATGCCCTGGGCTTGCAGGCTGGCCTCGACATCGGCGACCCAACCGGCAGCAATCACACCGGGATCGCTGACCAGCAGCACCTTGCGGGCACCAAAGGTTTTGGCGCAATTGCCGACGTTGTGCCGGCAGCCGGCACCAAAGATGATTTCAGGCGAAACGAATTTACGCAGCTGGCTGAGACTCTGGCTCATTGGAAAGCCTGTTTTTATAGTTTTTGGAAGGTAACGCCCACACTAAAGCATCCGGCTGTGAATGCAATCAGACCAATGGGTAGCCCCGGGCTCACCCTCGATAGATCAGTCGCGAAGCCTTCTCGTTACGCAACGTCAGGTGTTCCATGCCCAGCCCCGGTGCGTCGGCTTCCTCGCGGGCCTTGAGAATCACACCGTGGTGCGGGGATTTGCTGCACACCGGGTCCGCGTTGGCGGCGTCGCCGGTCAGCATGAATGCCTGGCAGCGGCAGCCGCCCAGATCCTTGTGCTTTTCATCGCAGGAGCGGCACGGTTCCTTCATCCAGTCATCGCCACGAAAACGATTGAAACCGAAAGAATCCGTCCAGATGTGCTCGATACTGTGCTCGCGCACATTGGGAAACTGCACCGGCAACTGGCGGGCGCTGTGGCAAGGCAACGCCGTGCCGTCGGGGGTGATGTCGAGAAACAGATTGGCCCAACCGTTCATGCAGGTCTTGGGGCGTTCTTCGTAGTAATCCGGGGTGACGAAGATCAGCTTGCACGGGTGGCCCTGCGCTTCAAGACGCTCGCGATATTCGTTGGTGATGCGCTCCGCACGCTGCAATTGTTCGCGCGTGGGCAACAGGCCAACCCGGTTGAGCTCGGCCCAGCCGTAGAACTGGCACGTCGCCAATTCGACGAAATCCGCTTCCAGCTCCAGGCACAAGTCGATGATCTGCTCGATCTGGTCGATGTTGTGCCGATGGGTGACGAAGTTCAGCACCATCGGGTAGCCCTGGGCCTTTACTGCACGGGCCATGGCGAGTTTCTGGGCAAAGGCCTTGCGCGAACCGGCGAGCATGTTGTTCACCGCTTCGTCGGCGGCCTGGAAGCTGATCTGGATATGGTCCAGCCCCGCGACCTTGAAGTCGTGCACTTTCTGCTCGGTCAGGCCAATGCCCGAGGTGATCAGGTTGGTGTAGTAACCCATGTCCCGGGCGGCCTTGATCAGTTCGGCCAGGTCCTGTCTTACCAACGGCTCGCCGCCGGAAAAGCCCAGTTGCGCGGCGCCCATCTCCCGGGCCTCGCGGAACACCCGGATCCATTCCTCGGTGCTCAACTCTTCGCCTGATTGAGCAAAGTCCAGCGGATTGGAGCAATACGGGCATTGCAGCGGACAACGGTAGGTCAACTCCGCCAACAGCCACAGCGGTGGCCCCGGACGCGAGTCACTCGATCCAGAATTGAGCATGGGCCACCTCCAGAAACGCCAGCACATCTTCGTCGATCCCCGGTACGCCGGGGAAACTCTCAGACAGTCGATCAATGATCGCCGCAACGCTGCGCTGGCCGTCTACCAGATCAAGGATCTGCCCGGCACTGACGTTGAGTTTGATCATGCCTTCGGGGTACAGCAGCACGTGACAGTCCTGACGAGGTTCCCATTGCAGACGAAAACCCTGACGCAGTGACGGTGATTGCTCGCGGTGGATCAGGCTCACAGGGCAATCCCCCGGTGCCAGACGTTCTCGGTGGTGACGGTGTGATACGGCGGGCGCTCCAGCTCGTAGGCCATGCTCATGGCGTCGAGCATGCTCCACAGCACGTCAAGTTTGAACTGCAGGATTTCCAGCATGCGTTGCTGGCCTTCGACCGTGACGTAGTGCGCCAGGGTGATGCGCAAGCCATGCTCGACATCCCGTCGCGCCTGACTCAGGCGAGTCCGGAAATAGTCGTAACCGCCGACGTCGATCCACGGGTAATGGGCCGGCCAGGCATCGAGCCGGGATTGGTGGATCTGTGGCGCAAACAGTTCGGTCAGCGAACTGCTGGCGGCTTCCTGCCAACAGGCGCGACGGGCGAAATTGACGTAGGCGTCCACGGCGAAACGGACACCGGGCAGCACCAGTTCCTGCGAGAGGATTTGCTCGCGATCCAGCCCCACCGCTTCGCCCAGCCGCAGCCAGGCTTCGATCCCGCCTTCGCTGCCGGGCGCGCCGTCGTGATCGAGTATCCGTTGCAACCATTCACGGCGCATGTCGCGGTCCGGGCAGTTGGCGAGAATCGCCGCGTCTTTCAGGGGGATGTTCACCTGGTAATAGAAGCGATTGGCGACCCAGCCTTGAATCTGCTCGCGGGTTGATCGGCCGGCGTACATGGCTTGGTGGAACGGATGATGGATGTGGTAATAGGCGCCTTTGGCGCGCAGGGCTGCTTCGAATTCGGCTGGGGTCATTGGGGTGCTGGTCATTGCGGTTCTCCTGGAAGCTCTGCTGTGTCTGGTCTGGCCTCATCGCGAGCAAGCTCGCTCCCACAGGGGACTCAAGTTCGCAACAGATCCCCTGTGGGAGCGAGCTTGCTCGCGATGAGGCCCTCCGCTACAGCTCAATACTCATGCCGTCATAAGCCACTTCAATCCCGCGCCGCTCCAGCAGCGCTCGCTCGGCCGAGTCTTCATCGAGGATCGGGTTGGTGTTGTTGATGTGGATCAGCACCTTGCGCTGGCGGGTGAAGCCTTCAAGGATTTCGAGCATGCCGCCAGGGCCGCTTTGCGACAGGTGACCCATTTCACGACCCAGGTTCTGGCCGACTTCGCAGACTCGCATCTCGTCATCGCGCCACAAGGTGCCGTCCAGCAACAGGCAATCGGCGCGTTGCATCCAGCTCAGAACCTCGTCGTCTACCTGTCCCAGGCCCGGCGCGTAGAACAGCGAAGCACCGCTGCGCCGATCTTCGATAAACAAGCCGATGGTGTCGCCCGGCTGCGGATTGCCGCGATTGGGCGAATACGGTGGTGCGTTGCTGACCAAGGGGATCGCGCGAAATCTCAGGTGCGCGCAAGCCGGAATGCTGAAGGGCTCGCGATCGAGCCCGATCGGTTGCCACTGCAGCCCGCCGTTCCAGTGCTTGAGCATGGTGAATAACGGGAAGCCGCTGCTCAGGTCTTCATGAACCCGTTCGGTGCACCAGACCTGATGCGGGCAACCTTCGCGCAGACTCAACAGGCCGGTGCAATGGTCGATCTGGCTGTCCAACAGGACGACGCCGGCAATCGCCGTGTCACGCACCCGGCGCGCCGGTTGCAGCGACGCGAAACTCTCGAGTTGCGCGCGAATGTCCGGTGAAGCATTGCACAGCACCCAATCCACATCGTTGTCGCTCAGGGCAATCGAGGATTGTGTGCGCCGTTGGGCCCGCAGGCTGCCATTGCGCATCGCGGCGCACTGACGGCAGTTGCAATTCCATTGCGGAAAACCACCGCCAGCGGCGGATCCGAGAACGCGAATGTGCATGGGCAATGCTCCAGAAGGCAGGCCCGGCCAACGCGTCGGCTGGCCGGGTGAACAATCAACGGTTGGCGAAATACATCGTCACTTCGAAGCCAATGCGCAGATCGGTAAACGCGGGTTTAGTCCACATGGGTCAATCCTCTTCTTGTGCCGGACGATTCCGGTAAAGCCATTAATGCACGGGGCGCCAGGCACCCGAATGCTACTTTCGAACGAGGTGGCGGCGTGCATTGGTAGGGGGTGTGCGGCGATCTTCACAAACACACAAAACCAATGTGGGAGCGAGCTTGCTCCCACAGGTTCTTCAGTGTTCTTGCGGAGGTTAGAAGAACCCCATTGGATTGATGTCGTAGCTCACCAGCAGGTTTTTGGTCTGCTGATAGTGGTCGAGCATCATCTTGTGGTTTTCACGGCCGACACCAGATTTCTTGTAGCCACCGAACGCGGCGTGGGCCGGGTACAGGTGGTAGCAGTTGGTCCAGACACGCCCGGCCTTGATCGCCCGGCCCATGCGGTAGGCACGGTTGATGTCGCGGGTCCACAGGCCGGCGCCGAGACCGAACTCGCTGTCGTTGGCAATCGCCAGGGCTTCGGCTTCGTCCTTGAAGGTGGTGATACCCACCACCGGGCCGAAGATTTCTTCCTGGAACACACGCATTTTGTTGTGGCCCTTGAGCAGGGTCGGCTGGATGTAATAACCCGTCGACAAGTCGCCCTCAAGACGCTCGACCGCGCCGCCGGCGAGCAACTCGGCGCCCTCTTCCTGGGCGATTTTCAGGTACGAGAGGATCTTGTCGTATTGCTGTTCGGACGCCTGGGCGCCGACCATGGTTTCAGTGTCCAGCGGGTTGCCGCGCTTGATCTTGACGATCTTCTGCATCACCACTTTCATGAAATCGTCGTAGATCGACTCCTGCACCAGCGCTCGCGAAGGACAGGTGCATACTTCGCCCTGGTTGAAGAACGCCAACACCAAACCTTCAGCGGCTTTCTCGATGAACTGCGGCTCGGCTTGCATGATGTCTTCGAAGAAGATGTTCGGCGACTTGCCGCCCAGTTCGACAGTGCTCGGAATGATGTTCTCGGCGGCGCATTTCATGATGTGCGCGCCAATCGGGGTGGAACCGGTGAAGGCGATCTTGGCGATGCGCTTGCTGGTGGCCAGCGCCTCACCCGCTTCGCGACCGAAGCCCTGGACGATGTTCAGCACACCGGCCGGCAGCAAATCGGCGATCAGCTCAGCGAAGACCATGATCGACAGCGGCGTCTGTTCGGCGGGTTTGAGTACCACGCAGTTACCGGCGGCCAGGGCCGGGGCGAGTTTCCAGGCGGCCATCAGCAGCGGGAAGTTCCACGGAATGATCTGTCCGACCACGCCCAATGGCTCGTGGAAGTGATAAGCCGTGGTCAGCTCGTTGATCTCGGCGGCACCGCCCTCTTGAGCGCGGATGCACCCGGCGAAGTAACGGAAATGGTCGGCAGCCAGTGGCACGTCGGCGTTGAGGGTTTCGCGCACAGCTTTTCCGTTGTCCCAGGATTCGGTGACGGCGAGGATTTCCAGGTTCTGCTCGATGCGGTCGGCGATTTTCAGCAGCACCAGCGAGCGGTCCTGCGCCGAGGTCTTGCCCCAGGCGTCAGCCGCAGCATGCGCCGCGTCGAGGGCTTTTTCGATGTCGGCGGCGCTGGAGCGAGGGAATTCGGCGATCACTTCGCCGGTGACCGGCGAAGTATTGGTGAAGTACTCACCATTGACCGGGGCGACGAACTCTCCGCCGATGAAATTGCCGTAGCGCGGTTTGAACGTAACGACGGCGCCAGGTGTACCAGGTTGTGCGTAGATCATGGTGGGCCTCTGTCTGGGTCGATGCCTGTCGGGCAAACAGGCGATGAACCGATAGTAGAGAGCCCCGCGCGTCAGACGAATGCGCCGTTGGCAGGAGGACTCTCGTTATTTGGTAGTAGATGATCGCGAATCTATCTGTGGCGAATCTCCCTGTAGGAGTGAGCCTGCTCGCGACGACGGAGTGTCAGTCAGCATCACTTTTGACTGGAAGTCCGCTATCGCGAGCTGGCTCACTCCTACAGGGGTTATGCGGTGGATTCAGGGTTAGTGCTTCGCCACCACAAGGTCTTTGGGCAGCTTGAAGGTCCAGAGCATGCCGCCCTGGTTGAAGTCCTTGATGCGCTTGGCCACTTCGCCGCCCCACAGCGGAACAGCGCCACCCCAACCGGAGAGGACCGAAACGTACTGTTCGCCGTCCATTTCCCACGTCACAGGCGAGCCGAGTACGCCGGAGCCGGTCTGGAATTCCCAGACTTTCTCGCCGGTCTTGGCATTGAACGCCTGCAGGAAACCTTCCGGCGTACCGGTGAATACCAGGTTGCCCTTGGTGGTCAGCACGCCGCCCCACAGTGGCGCGTAGTTCTTGTGGCGCCAGACTTCCTTGCCGGTTTTCGGGTCAATGGCGCGCAACACGCCGATGTAGTCTTCATTCAATGGTTTGATGGTGAAACCGGCACCCAGGAACGCCGCGCCTTTCTTGTAGGCGATGCCTTCGTTCCAGATGTCCATGCCCCATTCGTTGGACGGCACGTAGAACAGCCCGGTGTCCTTGTTGTAGGCCATCGGCATCCAGTTTTTCGCGCCGAGGAATGCCGGTGCTACGAATACCGAACTGCCTTTGGCTTCGGTGCCGGGCGCACCTGGACGGCTGGCTTCGTTGTAGATCGGCCGACCGTCTTTATCGAGCCCTGTGGCCCAGGTGATCTTGTCCACGAACGGGAAGCCGCGAATGAATTTGCCGTTGGTGCGGTCCAGCACGTAGAAGAAACCATTACGGTCAGCGGTCGCGGCGGCTTTGATCTCTTTGCCGCCTTCGGTGTAGTTGAACGAGACCAGCTCGTTTACGCCGTCATAGTCCCAGCCGTCGTGAGGCGTGCTCTGGAAGTGCCACTTGATGGTGCCGTCGTCCGGGTTGAGCGCCAGACGCGACGACGAGTAGAGGTTGTCGCCAGGACGCAGGTGCGAGTTCCACGGCGCCGGGTTGCCGGTGCCGAACAGCAGCAGATTGGTTTCCGGGTCGTAGTAACCACCGAGCCAAGGGGCAGCGCCACCGGTTTTCCACAGATCGCCGGGCCAGGTCTTGCCCGCTTCACCGCCGGAGATACCGTTCTCTATCGCTTTACCGTCCTTGTAGGTGTAGCCCATGTGGCCTTCGACGGTGGGCCGGGTCCACAGCAGGTCGCCGTTTTTCGGGTCGTAGGCTTCGATCTTGCCGACCACCCCGAACTCGCCACCGGCAACACCGGTGATCAGTTTGCCGTTGATCACCAACGGCGCGGCGCTGATGGAATAGCCTTCCTTGTGGTCGGCGACTTTCTTGCTCCAGACAACCTTGCCGGTGTCTTTGTTCAAGGCCACAAGCTTGGCATCGAGGGTGCCGAAGAACACCAGGTCGCCGTACAGCGCAACACCACGGTTGATCACGTCGCAGCAAGGACGGATGTCATCGGGCAGGCGCGCATCGTATTGCCAGAGCTTCTTGCCGGTGCGCGCATCCACCGCAAACACCCGCGAGTAGGATCCGGTCATGTACATCACGCCGTCCTTGATCATCGGCTGTGCTTGCTGACCGCGTTGTTTTTCACCGCCGAAGGAGAATGCCCAGACCGGCCGCAAATCCTTCACGTTGTTGACGTTGAGCGTGTCCAGCGGGCTGTAGCGTTGACCCTGGACGCCCAGACCGTTGGTGACGATCTGCTCCGGGTTCTTGGGGTCCTGGAGGATGTCTTGATCGGTGACGCCGGCCAGCGCGGTGCCGGACAACAGCATGGCACTGAGCAGCACGCTCAAGACGAAGGGTTGGCGACGTGCGGGTTGGGTCATGACGGCTACCTCTGCAGTTTTTGTTATACCCGGAAAATTTTCCCGGTCTGGTGCAGATTCTTGGGCGCCGCCGCCCTTGGAACAATTGCCCGCAGTGCTGAGATTGCTAGTTCCTTAGTACCGGGTCGGAAAAGACGAACATCATCAATACTGTGGTCCACACCGATTCCCTGTGGGAGCGAGCTTGCTCGCGATAAGGCCAGTACATTCAACATTGATGTCGACTGTCAGACCGCTATCGCGAGCAAGCTCGCTCCCACAGGGGATTTGTGTGGGTCATTTGTTCGCGGCGGAATCGATCCGGGGCATCTGTGCGCGCTCATAGCGGGGATACAAATGGCTGACGCTGCGGATCAACTCGTAACGGCTCAGCGTGATCCCGGCAAACCGTTCGGGAATGGGGCTGCGGATCATCTCGGCCATGTCGCTGCCATTGGCGGCGCCATCGCGCATAAGCTGATCGAGCCAGCTCAGGTAGTCACGCATTTGCTCGAAGGGTTGTTGATCGCTGGCCACGGGGCCGTGACCGGGGACGATCAGCGTCCACGGCAAGCCTTGAAGGGTGGCGATGTCCGCCAGCCACACCGCCAGCCCCGGGCTGTTGGGCGTGGTCAGTGCCCGCTGGTAAAACACCAGGTCCCCGGCAAACAGCACGCCGGTTTTCTGGTCGAGAATAGCCAGATCCGCACCGGTGTGCCCACCCAGGCTCAGCAGGCGCAAATCGTGATTCCCAAAACTTCGCACGCCAGGTATCAGCGTCTCTGTCGGCAACACCACTTCAGTGCCGCGCATCCAGTCGCCCACCAGGCGATACATGTTCTCGGCCATGGCATCGCCCTGCTGATGCAGCAGCTCAGTAGTGCCGGCCAGCGCACCAATCGGCACGTCACTGAAGGCCTGGTTGCCGAGCACATGATCAGGATGATGATGGGTCAGCAGCACCTCGATCACCGGTTTGTCGGTGATCGAGGCAATCGCCTTGCGCATCGCTTCGCCGTAGCGTTTCGACGGCCCGGTGTCGATCACCACCACCCCCTGCTCGGTGACGATGAACGCCGTGTTGACGATGTTGCCGCCGTTGGCCTTGGCGAAATTGTCGGTGCTGCCTTCCAGCAGCCAGGTGTCTTCCGCGATCTGCCGGGGCCTGAGTGAGTAGTCGAGATCGGCCAGGGCCGGCAGGCTCAGGCTCATAAACAACAGCAGCATCCAGCGCATCACGCGCTCCTTTGGTTCAGGGTATGGCCGCATCGAATTGATTGCCGCTGTTGTCGCGTAGCAACAGACGCGTCTGCCCTGCTCCTTCGATATCAAAGGCCAGGCTGGGGTTTTCGCTGACGGCGGGAAACAGCTCCAGACGGGCCAGCAGCTGATCGTTCTGATCCCGCAGTTCGGCATGGTTGATGAAGAATTCCGGGATGCCGCTGACCATGCCGTTGTCCATCGGGTGCGCCACCTGCAAGCGCACGCGGCTGAATTCGCCACGGGGATAACGACCGCCCAGCACTTCGCCGATGTGCTCTTCCCAGCCTGGCTGAGTGCGCACCACACTCGGCGCCGTACAACCGCCGCCCGCCGCATCGATCAGCGTCGAGCCGACATGCCAGACCCCATCGCGGGTCAGTACCGCCGCGCGCAACGGCGTGGCCTGTTCGATACGGATGCGGATCGACAGCCACGGCAGCACCCGGTCCAGCGGCTGGAAATCGACGATTTTCGGCAAAGGGTTGAGTTCTGCCCAGGCGAGGATTTTTACCACTTCGCCCTTGAACGCTCGCGCATCGATTTCCAGCGGTACTTGCCGGGCGTCTTCGGCGAACGGCGGCGCCAGCAGCTTGACCCGCTCGTCGAACACGAACGGCGCATCGCCGAGCATTTGCTTGTGATAGAAGGCCCACATCACCGAGGGCACTGGGTCTTTGCCCGGGTCGATGTCCACGGCGTGCGCAGCGATGGGTAACCAACAGGCCAACAGACAAGCCGCTCGCCAGTTCACTATTGATACATCTCGGGCACGTCATAGCGCAGGCCGTAATGGCCATAAATGGTTTTGACAGCGCCCTCGCGGATCAAGGCTTCCAATGCCTCTTCCACGGCATAGGCCAGTTGACGGTTGCTTTCGTGCACCGCCATGCCGATCTCCCAGAGTTGCTTGCCCATGTTCGGGTAGGCGTTTTCCGCCAGAGCCACTTGCGGATCGTTGGCTTCGTGAACTTGCCAGTCGATCTCGCCACGCATGGCCATGACCGCGTCGACTTCACCGGCCTTCATGGCAGCGAACGCTTGAGGTACACCGGGATAGTGGTGGGTTTTGGCGGCGAGCATGCCGCTGAACACCGAGGTCAGGTAGAACGACGGCACGCTGTCGACTTCGACGCCGATCGGGTGGTGCTCGAACACGGCGACGCTGCCCACCGACTCCAGCCGGCGACGGTCATAGGCGACCTGCCATTGTTCGTTCTGGTACGGCCCAAACATCACCACATGGCCGTTTTCCAGCTCACCCAGTTCATTGCGTTTCTGCGCGTAGTCGCGGTCGTACGGCACGCGCATCATCAGGTCGGCCAGTTGCAGATCGTGCAACTGACTGGCGCGCCAGATGTAATCGCGCAGGTCGTCATCGAGCTTCTCGCCGGCCGGCGCCCAAATCAACGTCAGGCGCACACCGAGGGCCTTGGCCAAGGCCTCGGCAAGTTCGACGTCAACGCCACGGGCCTGGCCGGCGCCTTCAAAACTGTAGGGGGCGAAGTCCTTGTAGACCGCCACTTTCAGTTCCCCGGCGGCGATCATTTCGTCATAGGTACGGACCTGCGCCTGCACTGCCTGGCAGCACAGCAACACAGCACTGATCAACACAGCGAGCAGGCGCATGGGTTACTCCTCGACGTGAACGCTGTCCAGATAGGTGCGTACCGCCCACAAAGCTTCCTGGCTCAGGTAGTCGGCCATCTTCGGCATGTAGACCCGGCCGTCACGCACGGCGCCATGGCGCACGCGTTGGACGAACCACTCATCACCGGCATCAGCGACATCCAGCATGCGCAAATCGGGGGCGATGCCGCCGGATTTGGCTTCCAGGCCATGACAGGCCGCACAGTTCTGGTTGTACGCCGAGGAGCCGATTTCCAGGGCCTTATCATGTTCCGGCGAGGCGCGGTAAGGGTTCACCGATGCCCACCCATCTTCATCGACCGGCACGCCAGCGTCCTTGATCGGAGTCAGGCCTGGAGTTTCCACCGCTTGCGGCACCACATTACCGTGGGCCCAGACGGAACCTGCGCTGATAAGACCGGCCAGCAGACCGGCAACGAGTAAGGCGTTGCGTTTTGTTGTCATTGTTATGCCCTCTTGATTGCACGCAAAACCTCTTGGCAGAGGCTATGGCACCCATCTTAGGAACGGCTTCGCGCAAGCCCCATGCTGCTTTGGTGTTCGCCGTCTAGTTCCTTGGTAGTAGGGCTTGTGACGCACAGCTGAATCAGGTGCCGTACGGCAAGTATTCCCGGCAACCGCGGGTGCAACACTGATCGCCCCGATGGCGCGGGCAAGACCAACAACGGCGCGGGCGAGTTACTACCTTGGTACTGGCTCACTGGTACTTTCTGCATATTTCCTTCTGCCTCACAGCGTTCCTATGCTGGCGCTACCTGTAATGGAGTGCCTTATGCGCCAGCTTGCCCCTTACGCCCTGATCTACCTGTTGGCGATTGCCTGTGCCGCCGGGCTGGCGACCCAGAGCCAGGCCGCCGATGCGCCGTTGCAGGTGCAGATCGGCTACCTGGGCTATCGCCCTGATCCAGGCCCGTTGCTGTCGAACGTCATTCCCGAGCCGGTGGATGCCGGGCTGCGTGGCGCCGAACTGGCGATTACTGACAGCAACAGCACCGGGCGTTTCCTGAACCAGAGCTACAGCCTGGTCAGCGCCAACGTCGACAATCCGGATGCCTTGGTCGAAGAGGCCAAGGCTCAGCATGAACAAGGGCTGCGCCTGTTTGTCGTCAACGCACCGGCCGCCAGCCTGCGCCAACTCAGCGCCGTACTGCCCGACAGCTTGCTGTTCAACGCCGGCAGCCCCGACGACAGCCTGCGCACCACCGACTGCCTGCCAAACGTGCTGCACAGCCTGCCGAGCCGGGCGATGCTGGCCGATGCGCTGGCGCAATTTCTGGTGGTGCGCAAATGGCAACGGGCGCTGCTGATCGTCGGCCCGACCCCGGACGATCAAGCCTATGCCGCCGCGCTGGGCCGCGCGGCCAAACGCTTCGGCTTGAAACTGGTCGCGGAAAAAGCCTGGAGTTTCGACAATGATCAGCGTCGCAGCGCCCAGGCCGACATGCCGCTGTTCACCCAGACCGCCGAGTACGACGTGGTGCTGGTCGCGGATGAACGCGGCGATTTCGGCGAATACGTGCCCTATCAGACCTGGTACCCACGGCCGGTCGCCGGCACTCAGGGTCTGACCCCGGTGGGCTGGCACAAAACCGTGGAAACCTACGGCGCCGCCCAATTGCAGAAACGCTTCGAAGCCCTGACGGGGCGCTGGATGAATGACCGCGATTTCGCCGCGTGGATCGCCGTGCGCAGCATCGCCAGTGCCGTGAGCAAACTGCGTCAGGTCGATCCGATCGCGATCCGTACGCTTGAGATCAGCGATCAATTGCCGCTGGACGGCTTCAAGGGTCGCAAGCTCAGTTATCGGCCGTGGAACGGCCAGTTGCGCCAACCCATTCCCATCGTGCAGCCCCGGGCGCTGGTCAGTACGTCGCCCCAAGACGGTTTCCTGCACCCGTTCAACGAAATGGACAGCTTGGGCTACGACAAACCCGAGGTGAGCTGCCGCTTTCCCTGACCCGATAATTAAAACAACAAGGAATCTGCCATGCGTCGCACCCTGCTCTGCCGCTCCCTGCTTTTCTGGGCCCTGTTGCTCGCCGCCGGGCAGGCCGCGGCCAGCACCGCCTGGGTCTCCAACGAAAAGGACAACAGCCTGAGCCTGATCGACCTGCAGACCCTGCAGGTCACCGACACCCTGCCCGTCGGCCAGCGCCCGCGCGGTCTGCTGCTGTCCCACGACAATAAGCTGCTGTACATCTGCGCCAGTGACTCGGACCGGGTCCAGGTGATGGACGTTGCCACGCGCAAAATCATCAAGGAGCTGCCCTCGGGCAAAGACCCTGAGCAGTTCGCCCTGCACCCGAATAATCGCTGGCTGTACGTTTCCAACGAAGACGATGCACTGGTGACAGTGATCGACACCGAAACCTCCAAGGTGCTGAGCCAGATCAACGTCGGCGTCGAACCCGAAGGCATGGCCGTCAGCCCCGACGGCAAGTGGGCGGTGAACACCAGCGAAACCACCAATATGCTGCACTGGATCGACACCAGCACCCAGACCCTGGCCGATAGCACCCTGGTGGATCAGCGGCCGCGCTTCGTCGAGTTCACGCCGGATGGCTCCAAACTCTGGGCCTCGGCGGAAATCGGCGGCACGGTGACCATTCTCGACGTCGCCACCCGCAAGGTCCTCAAGACCCTGACCTTCCAGATCAAGGGCGTGCACCCGGACAAAGTGCAGCCGGTGGGGATCAAGCTCAGCGCCGACGGCAAGTACGGTTTCGTCGCCCTCGGCCCGGCCAATCATGTGGCGGTGATCGACGCCAAGACCTTCGAAATCCTTGATTACCTGCTGGTCGGCCGGCGTGTCTGGCAGATGTCGTTTACCCCCGATCAAAAGCAATTACTGGCCACCAACGGCGTCAGCGGCGATGTGTCGGTGATTGATGTCGACAGCCTCAAGGTCACCAAGTCGATCAAGGTCGGGCGCTATCCGTGGGGCGTGGTGGTGACGCCATGAACGCACTGGAAGTCAGCGAGCTGAGCTTTGCTTATGGTGCGAAAGAGGCATTGCGTCAGGTGAGTTTCAGCCTGGCACCTGGCCGTTTCGCTGCATTGCTGGGACCGAACGGCGCGGGCAAATCGACGCTGATTGCCCTGCTCACTCGACTCTACGATTTGCAGCGCGGTGACATCCGCGTCGGCGGTTGTTCGTTGCGCAACGCGGCGCGTCCGGCGCTCAAACAATTGGGGGTGGTGTTTCAGCAAAGCACGTTGGACCTGGACCTCAGCGTCGAGCAAAACCTGCGTTATCACGCCGCGCTGCATGGAATGTCCCGGCGTCAGACCGGCCTGCGGGTCGACGCCGAACTGGCCCGCCAAGCCTTGACCGAACGCCGTCGCGAGCGGGTCCGTGAGCTAAATGGCGGTCACCGCCGCCGGGTGGAAATCGCCCGCGCCTTGCTGCATGAGCCACACCTGCTGTTGCTCGACGAAGCCAGCGTCGGCCTCGACCCGGCCAGTCGGCTGGCGCTCAATCAACACATTCGCAGCCTATGCCGTGAGCAGAATATCAGCGTGCTCTGGACCACCCATTTACTGGATGAAGTGCAGCCCAGCGATGACTTGTTGATCCTGCATCAGGGCCGGCTGGTCGCCAGCGGACAAGCGGACGCCCTTAGCCTGGAGCACGGCGGGGACCTGGGTTCGGCCTTCACTCGACTGACGACCTCAGGAGCTGCCCAATGAACGCCTATTGGCAATGTTTCAGCGGCATCGTGCTGCGTGAATGGCTGCGTTTTGTGTTGCAGCGCACGCGGTTTCTCAGCGCTTTGGTACGGCCACTGCTATGGCTGCTGGTGTTCGCCGCCGGTTTTCGCGCCGCACTCGGGATCGCGATCATTGAGCCCTATGACACCTACATTCCGTATGAGGTGTACATCATCCCTGGTCTTGCCTGCATGATCCTGCTGTTCAACGGCATGCAAGGTTCGTTGTCGATGGTTTACGACCGGGAAATGGGCAGCATGCGCGTACTGCTGACCAGCCCCCTGCCCCGCACTTTCCTGCTGTGCAGCAAACTGTTGGCCACCTCGCTGATCTCGCTGTTGCAGGTCTACGCCTTTCTGGCGATTGCCTGGGTGTACGGCGTGCAACCACCGGCCATGGGGCTGTTGATCGCCTTGCCGGCGTTGCTGCTGGTGGCGTTGATGCTCAGCGCGCTGGGTTTGTTGCTGTCCAACGCCATCCGCCAGCTGGAGAACTTTGCCGGGGTGATGAATTTCGTGATCTTCCCGCTGTTTTTCCTGTCGTCGGCGCTGTATCCACTGTGGAAAATGCGCGAGTCCAGCGAGTGGCTGTACTGGTTGTGCACATTGAGCCCGTTCACCCATGCGGTGGAACTGGTGCGATTTGCCTTGTATGAACGCTTCAATCCGTTGGCGCTGGCGGTGTGTGTGGGGCTGACGCTGGTGTTCGCGCTACTCGCCGTGCTCACCTTCAACCCGCAACACGCCGCCTTACGCAAATCCACCTAACAACACGCTCCCACAGGGGATTTGTGTTGAACAGGCTGAAATTACTACTTTAGTACTGGTTTTCCTGTCTATCGTCGCATTCCAATCGCACCGAGACTGGCATGTAATAGGTTCATAACTATAAGGATTGAACCCCATGCCGCGTGCCCGACGTCGTCTGCTACGCCCTTCTCTCGTTGCGCTGTCGCTGAGCCTGTTACTGGGCGCCGCGCAGGCCGAAACACCGCTGTTTTCCGCTGACGGCTATCGCATCGGTCTGTACCGCAGCCCGACCCCGAATCAAGTCCAGGGCGCCGGCATCATCGATACCGCGGCCCTGCAAACCCTGCTGACCCAGACACCGCGTCCGGTGCTGATCGACGTCTACCGCCGCCAGTGGTTGCAAGGACGTTTCATCGAGGACCAGCCCCACGAAAACCTCCCCGGCAGCCATTGGCTGGCCAATACCGGCGACGGTGACCTGACGCCCGACTGGCAGGACTATTTTGCGCGTAAGCTGAACACATTGACTGCAGGTGATCTCTCGCAACCGCTGGTCTTCTACTGCCGCGCCGATTGCTGGCTGAGCTGGAACGCCGTGAAGCGCGCCGCCGCCATGGGCTATAAGACGCTGTATTGGTATCGCGACGGCCTGGACGCCTGGCAGGCCGCCAACCTGCCCGTGACGCCCGCCCAGCCCGAGCCCTTCCCCTGACCTTTACGCGTGCGAGTTGTTGCCACACCCTAATCAAAATAATGAGGTGAAAGGCTATGTACAAAATTCTGATTGCCGACGATCACCCGCTGTTTCGCGAAGCCATTCATAACGTCATCAGCGACGGTTTCCCCGGCAGCGAGGTGATGGAAACCGCCGACCTGGACAGCGCCCTGTTGCTGACGCAGGAACACGACGATCTGGACCTGATCCTGCTCGACCTGAACATGCCCGGCATGCACGGCCTCAATGGCCTGATCAACCTGCGCAACGAGGCGCCAACCATTCCGGTGGTGATCGTCTCGGCCGAACAGGACAAACAAGTTGTGCTGCAAGCCATCACTTATGGTGCGGTGGGTTTCATCACCAAATCCTCGCCACGGGTGCAGATGACCGAGGCCATCCAGCAGATCCTCAACGGCAATGTCTACTTGCCGCCGGACATCATCCGCACACAAAAATGCGGTACAAGGCGCATGAACGATGCCCCGAGCTTCCCACCTGAACTGCTCCAGGCCTTGACCCGCAAGCAGTTGCTGGTGCTCGAACGCATGACCAAGGGCGAGTCGAACAAACAGATCGCCTACACCCTGGAAATCGCCGAAACCACAGTCAAGGCCCACGTCTCGGCAATCCTGCGCAAACTCAATGTGCACAATCGGGTGCAGGCGATCTTGAGTGCCGGCGACATAGATTTCGGATCGTATTTGCGGCGCTGAAATGCACCCTCTGTAGCAGCTGGCGAAGCCTGCGTTCGGCTGCGCAGCAGTCGTAAATCCAGGCGGCGCAGTCCTCCTGACAAACCTCGGTGTCTGAATTCACGACTGCTTCGCAGCCGAACGCAGGCTTCGCCAGCTGCTACAGGTTCAGGATTGGCTCAGGTTATCGGGATTGACCGAGCAAGTGACTCATCGCCGTCTTGAGCTTCATCGGCCGCACCGGTTTGTGCATCAGGGTGTGGCCCAGTTCGCGGATCTGCTGCTTGAGTTCATTGCTGTAATTAGCGGTGATCATCATTGCCGGAATGGCTGAACCGCGACGGGCGTTGATTCGGGCGACGGCATCGACGCCGTTCTGATCGTCATTGAGGTGATAGTCGGCGATCAGCAAATCGGCTTCTTCGTGATAGTTGTCCACTTGCCGCGCCAGGTCCTGCTCCGACAGTGCCGTGACCACCAGACACCCCCACCCTTCGAGCAACGTGCGCATACCGGCGCAAATGGCCGCGTCGTTGTCCAGCACCCACACCCGCGCCCCACGCAGACGTTCAAGCATCGGCTCACTCATCAGCAGACTCGGCAGCGCCTTGGGTGCCGTGGCGCTGAGCGGCACTTCAACCGAGAACATCGAGCCCTTGCCCGGCCACGAACGCACGTGAATGCGGTGACCGAGAATCCCGGCGATTTTTTCGACGATCGCCAGGCCCAGACCTAACCCGCGATCCTGATCCGGACGCTGCACGTCACCGCGTTTGAATTCCTGAAAAATCTCCTCGAGGCGGTTTTCGGCAATGCCCATGCCGCTGTCCCAAACCTCGATCGACAGGCGCTGGTGATGACGCCGGCAACCCAGCACCACGCGACCGCTGTAGGTGTAGCGAATGGCGTTGCTCAGCAGATTTCGAAGAATCCTCGCCAGCAACTGAATGTCACTGCGCACCAGTGCCGAACAGGGAATGAAATGCAGCTCCAGGCCTTCGCTGCGAGCCACCTGGGTGTACTCGGCCGCGAGGTTTTCCAACAATTCGCTCAGGGCGAACGGCGCAATGTCAGCCTTGATCACCCCGGCATCCAGTTTGGAGATATCGACCAGGGTGCCCAGCAGGTTCTCCACGTCTTCCAGGGAGTTGCTGACATTACGCACCAAAATCGCATTGGCCACCGGCTCCCGCCGTTCAAGCAACGCGCTGGTAAACAGCCGCGCAGCGTTGAGCGGTTGCAGCAGGTCATGACTGACGGCAGCGAGAAACTTGGTTTTCGACAGGTTGGCCTGTTCGGCTTCGAGTTTGGCTTCACGCAGGCGAGATTCCGCCCGCCTACGCTCATCGATCTCGCGCAGCAACTGGTCATTGAGCGTGGTCAGTTCCGCTGTCCGTTCGCGCACCCGCAACTCTAGATTCTGATAGGCCTGGTGCAGCGCTTCAGCGGTGCGGCGGCGTTCGGTGATGTCGCGGATCAACACGAAAATCCCCACCACTTCCCCGGTGGCCAGGCGATTGGGTACGTAGGAGCGCAGCATGTAGCGCTCCTGGTTGTTGATGTTGGTTTCGGCGAACTCGAACGTCACGCTCTCACCGGCCAGGGCCCGGGCCACGTAGGCTTCCAGGCGCTGGTAATGCTGTTCGCTGTGGACTTCGCGCAGGCTCTGCCCAAGCATCACGCCCCGAGGCCAGCAGTACCATTCTTCATACACCTTGTTGGTGAACTCGTAGACCAGGTCGGCATTGAGGTAGGCAATCAGCGCCGGCACATGGTCGGTGATCAGGCGAATCCAGCGCTCGCTTTCGCTCAGCGCTTCGGCGTGTTGGTAGCGTTCAGTGATGTCGGTGAAGGTGTTGACGAAGCCGCCGGTAGGCAACGGATGGGTGCGGATTTCCAGCACCCGGCCATCGTAGAGACGCTGCTCGCATTCCTGCACGTGCCGCCCGTTTAGATCCCGACTGGCCGGGGTCAGCAGGTTCAACTCGCTGTCGCCGATCACTTCGGCAAACGGTCGATGAGCCGCCACCGGGGCCAGGCCGCTCAGTTCAAGGAAACGCCGGTTCCACAACTCCAGAATGCCCTCGGCGTTGACCATGGCCACGCCTTGGGACAGGTTGTCGACCGCCCGTTGCAACAAATGGGATTTCTGCGCCACCGCCTGCTCTCGGCGCACGGTTTCGCTGAGTTTGACGTCGGTAATGTCGGTGAACAGGATCACCCGCCCGCCTTCCTGGGTCGGCCTTTCGCTGACTTGCAACCAGCGACCGTCCTGCAGACGATAGAGCAGGTTTTCGTCGGCATGCCCGCGCGGCTCTTCAGTGAACAGCCCGGTGGCGGACATCAGCCGCTTGACCTCGGCCAGGCGCATGCCGGCGTTGATCCGCACCCGGCTGTTGCCCCAGAACGCCTTGAAACGGCTATTGAACAAGACGATTCGCTGGTCCGCATCGAACAGCACAAACGCATCGGAAATGCTCTCGATGGCATCGATCAAATGCTGATGCGCGGTTTCCGCCCGCAGGCGCGCCTCGCTGAGCAAGTGATTGCCCGACTTGAGTTCGGCCATGGCCTGGTTCAAGGCGTCGGTGCGCTCACGCACCTGCTCGGCCAGCACCACCGAATGCTGGAACGCCGCGTAGGGGTCATTGCCGCGGGTGATGCCCGACTCGATCCGCTCGATCAGCGCGCCATTGATGCGCTGCAGTTTGTGGTTGTCGCGCTGCAGGCTGGCGATCTGCGCCTGAAGATCAGCGATGTCCAGGGGACCGGCCTCGGGCAATGGCAACCCCGGTGAAGGTCTGGTTGATGTGCATGCCATTGAACTGTTCTCCGTAGGTGTTGAAACCCATCACCCGTTGGTCACGCAAAAACGTTCCGATCTGCTCCAGATTGCCGCCGTCTTCCAGTTCCAGACGCCTGAGAAAGCAGTCGCAGCCGATGGTCAGCAACAGATCGCCGAGGCGCTCCTGCAAGCCTTCGAACAGGGTTTGCAGATTCGGCAGCATCGGGCCGGGCGTCATGACGGTGAGGACGATGCCGTTTTCCACCGCGCAGTAGAAACTCAGGCTCAGGTCCGGGTGAACCTGCTGGATTGCCCGCACGTAATACTGATCGTTGATCCGCACGGCCAAAGGGTGCGCGGCGAAGATCCGATGATCGAGCTCCGCCACCGGTACACCGATGTGCCGGGCGTACTCCTCGGCGGCGGGTTCGGCGTTGAGTTCGAATACCCGGCGCGAGGCGCTGTCGGCTCCGGTGACCACCAGTTTTTCCGCCCGAGGCAGGATGTGGTGAGTGGTGAACACCTCGAAATCCAGCCAGGTATTGACCAGCACCACCACCGCCGCGCCGCTGTGGAACTCGCCATTAAAATAGACATGGGTGTGTGTCAGGTAATTGTCGTCGCCGGCCGAACCGCCGAAATGCGGGATATCGCCCAACGCCGCGCTCAGGGCCGCGAGGACCATTTCTTCACGACTGGACAAGCCATCGAGCAGGGTCAGGGCAAAGCTGTTGCCCTTGATCGGCGCCTGGGTGTTGCTGCGACAGCCACCGACCAGTCGCTCGACCATTTGCTGGGCGTCGATCAGGCTGAAGCGCTCCATCTCAGAGATCAGTTCGGCGTCGATGGAGAAATGCCGATGGTCGAAGCCCACCGCCGTCACGCAGTTGCGGCCATAGCCCAAGGGCGTGATTTCCCCGGCGCTGGTGCAACCGACCAGGCGAATACCACCGAAGCTTTGCTGCAAGGCCTGGCCCAGCGCCTGCAAATCGTACTCGGCGGAACAGAAGAACAGCACGAAGCCCAAGTGCGGGTGCAACAGTTGTCGCGCCAGCTCCTGCGCCACTTGCTGGGCATCGGTGGCCTGGGACATTGCACTGACCACACCTTCATCACTCTGGACCTGCTGCATCGTCGCCTCCCGCAGGTGCGCATGTATGAGGCACGAGTGTACGAAGCCTGTGAGCTGCGACGTATGCTACTTGGGTAGCGGGTAGGCGCTTCGATGGGATGAGTACAATTGTGACGGTCGAACCCTTGTGGCGAGGGGACTTGTCCCCGTTGGACTGCGCAGCAGGCCCCTGCGGTCGATGCGCAACCGAAGGGGGCCGCTGCGCGACCCAACGGGGCGATGCGGCGTTCCGACAAGTCCCCTCGCCACGGGTAAGCGGCGTCGCTACAGGGTTACCAGGTCAGTACCGCCCCCACCGCAAAGGTGTCGGTGTCTTCGTTCTGGGCATTGGTGTCATGGCCGTTAATCGCGAACTGGTTGTACTCGGCCACCAGCTTGAGGTTGTCGTTGACGTCATGGAACAGCGCGATGCCGCGTGTTTCGTAGTCCGCGCCGCTGCCGACCACGCCATTCCCATCGTCGTTGGTCTTGCCGTAAGACAAGGCCAGCCGGTTCTTGCCCAGTTTGTAGGAGCCCTGCAGCAGGTAACCGTCACTGTCGACGTTGCGCAGGGTCGGTTCGCCGGCGTTGTTGGTGAAGAACGGGTTGATGCCCTTGGCCTGGAAGCCGGAGCCGGTGAGCGACAGCCCACCCATCTTCGCTTGCACACCGTAGCCGACGCCTTTGGAGGTGACGGACTGGACGGTGGAATCGGTATTGTCCGACGTCTGGTAGCTGCCGTTGACCCAGCTGTAGATCTTTGCCCCGGCGAGGTCGAACTGATAGGTGATCTCGCTCTCGGTACGCGGGTTCTCCTGGTAAGCCTTGCCTGTCGGACTGCTGTCGTTGGTGTCCACCGGGTCCATGATCCCCACGGCCACCCTCAAACCTTCCATCACCGGCGTGCGGTAGGTGATCTGTGAAGTCGGGAACGGATAGGGATAACCCGTGCCGATGTTGCCGAACGACACCCCGCCACCGTCCACCAGCCCCAGGGTATCGCTGACCTGGCCGTAACCGGCGAGCATTTCATCCAGCAGAATGTTGGAACGGGCGAACAGGCCGAAGTCCTTGCCGATCAGCACTTCGCCCCACTCCGGGTTGGCCACGGTGCCGTAGAACTGCCGCACGTCGATGGCGGTGTCGGTGCCGTTGGTTTGGCTGTCGTTAATGGTCACCCAGAAGGAGGATCGGGCGCCGAGCTTGAGGTCATCGACCTGCTTGCTCATGTTGAAGCCCAGATAGTTGGGCAGAAACCCCATCTTCACACGCGCCTGTCGCCGGTCGAACTGGTCGCCGGCACGGTCCACTTTGCTGTTCACATAGAAGGCGTTGATGTAGCCGTCGGTGGAAAACGTGGTCTGGTCCTTGTCGTACAGCACGATCTCGGCCTGGGCCATCGAGCTCAAACCGAGGGTCGACAGACTGGCGATGAAGGCAGGCAAGAAACGATGCTTGAAGTTCTTATTGTTGTGCATGACGCGCTCCGCAGCGGGGGGACTGGATGTCGGAGGCGATTATCGAAACCTGACCGGCGGCGTCATACGCTGCCTTGGAGGCGGTTTTGAAGTGCTTTGGAGTGGCCGGTGATGCGCGGCAAGTTCGGTGTAAGACCGTCCGTCGGCGAGGCCCGGAACTTAAGGTGTACGCCTGTGGAACGGACTGGCGTCCACAGGAACCGGTACTCGCTAGACGCCCGCTCTGAACAGCATGTAAGCGGCGACCACGACACAGATGCTGGCGAAGCTGATTTGCAATCCTCGGGCCGGGACTCGCGCGCAAAGCTTTCGGCCAATGATCATGCCGACGATGCTTGTGACGATAAACGCCACGCCCAAACCGTCGATTCGCACCCCGGCGTGAAGCGCGCCGATCACGCCGATGGCGGAAATCAGGCTGATCACCATCAAGGAAGTGGCGACGATTCCGCGCATCTGCACATCGGTCAGCTGCTTGAACGCCGGAACGATCAGGAAGCCGCCGCCCACCCCGAGCAGCCCGGAGACCACACCGGTCACAGCGCCCAGAGCCGCGAGGGTCGCGGTGCACTTGGCGGTCCAGGAGAAACGCCCGGTCTGTTGATCGAGCATGCAGTTCTTCTGGCCCCAATTGGCGTGGCCGTGGTCGCTTGGACCTTCGTCCTGGCGCTCACGACGCAGCATCCGCCAGGCCACCATGACCATCAGCAGACTGAACAGGATCATCAGGATTTTTTCCGGCAACTGATGGGCGAAGTAGATGCCGATCGGCGAAAAAATCGCCCCCAGCAGGGCGATCAGCAACGCTGCGCGGTAGCGCACCAGGCCATGGCGCAACCCGTCAATGGCGCCGACAGCCGCCGCACTGCCCACCGCGAACAGTGCGACCGGCGCGGCTTGCGTCATGGTCCAGCCCAACCCCAATACCAGCGCCGGCACCGCAAGAATGCCGCCACCGGCCCCGGTCAAACCGAGTACCAACCCCATCACCACGCCAAAAAAACTCGCCAGCAACATAAAACACTCGTGATCTGCGAAAAAAGCCGGGAGCGCCCGGTATCGATGACTGACAGGATAGATCCCGCACAGCTTTTTTCATTAATTGAATTGATGCGGGCTGGTCAGCGTAGGGAAAATGAAACTACCCTCATGACTTGTCCAGAAAGAAACGGCCACCATGTCCGCCTTGATTGAAGCTTTTTTAGACCCTGCCTCGTCGACCTACAGCTACGTGATCTACGAACACGATGGCGGTCAATGCGCGATCGTCGACCCGGTGCTCGACTACGACCCCGCCGCCGGACGGACCGCCACCGTCCAGGCCGACAAGATCATCGCCTTCGTTCGTGAGCATCAGTTGCAAGTGCAATGGCTGCTGGAAACCCACGCCCATGCCGATCACCTTTCCGCCGCGCCTTATCTGCGTCGGGAACTGGGCGGGAAGATTGCGATTGGTCAGTCGATCAGCAAGGTTCAGGGCGTGTTCAAGACCCTGTTCAACCTTGAGCCGGAATTTCGCAGTGATGGTTCGCAGTTCGACCATCTGTTCGCGCCGGACGAATCGTTCCGCATCGGCAATCTGAAAGCCACGGCGCTGCATGTTCCCGGCCATACGCCAGCGGACATGGCCTATCTGATCGACAGCGATGTGATTTTGGTGGGCGATACGCTGTTCATGCCGGACGTGGGCACCGCGCGCTGCGACTTTCCCGGCGGCAACGCCAACCAGATGTTTGCCTCGATTCGCAAATTGCTGGCTTTCCCTGCCGGCGTGAGACTTTATGTCTGCCACGATTACCCGCCTGAGGGTCGTGAACCGCAGTGCATGAGCACGGTGGGCGAACAGCGCAAAAGCAACATTCACATGCATGACGGTATCGACGAAGCCGCGTTCGTCGCCATGCGCACCCAGCGCGATGCGGGGTTGGGCATGCCGACGCTGTTGCTGCCAGCGATCCAGGTGAATGTGCGGGCGGGAAATTTGCCGCCGGCCGAGGGCAATGGCGTGACTTACCTGAAAATCCCGATCAACAGACTCTGAGTTTCCCCTCGTAGCAGCTGTCGAGCACCGCGAGGCTGCGTCCGAGGTTTACCTGAAGGAACGGGTTTTCAGGTTCTACGACTGCTTCGCAGCCGAACGCTGCCTCGCGGTGCTCGACAGCTGCTACAGGGGGTTTGCGTTTAGTTGTTGAGGGTCAGCCCGTTGGCCGGCAACGGCAGCGCAGTTTTATAGCGCACCTGCTTGAGTGCAAAGCTCGAACGGATGTTGGCGACGCCGGGGACTTTGGTGAGGAAGTCCATCATGAAGCGCTCCAGCGACTGAATGGTCGGCACCAGCACCCGGATCAAATAGTCCGGGTCGCCGGCCATCAAGTAGCACTCCATCACTTCCGGGCGATCCGAGATCGCTTCCTCGAAGTGCTGCAACGCCTCCTCCACCTGT
Organism: Pseudomonas sp. UYIF39; assembly: GCF_029963765.1. GTDB lineage: Bacteria > Pseudomonadota > Gammaproteobacteria > Pseudomonadales > Pseudomonadaceae > Aquipseudomonas. The sequence continues at coordinate 205,834 of NZ_JALBYU010000001.1, read as the reverse complement.
TTTTCCAGGCTGACGTGAATGAACACGTTCACATGCAGCCCCAGCAGCTCGGCATCCAGCAGCGTCACTTGCTCACGAATCAAGCCCAACTCTTCCATCGCCTTGACCCGGTTGAAGCACGGGGTTGGAGACAGGTTGACCGAGCGTGCGAGGTCGGCATTGGTGATGCGCGCGTTCTCCTGAAGGCTGTTCAAAATGCCGATATCGGTACGGTCCAGTTTGCGCATGAGACAAAACCACCTGTTTTTTATGTTTATGCAGATTTTTTATCCTCAAATGATCGCCAACGCAACGAAACAGAGAGAAATATTCTTCTTGGCCCGGCCTATGATTGTTGTAGGACAAGAATTCTTTTATCGAAGAATGACGGTCAGCTCACTACAAGAAATTCACAAGATCGAGCGTAGAAGCCATGAACCAAGCGTACGAACCGCTGCAACTGCACGTTCCCGAACCATCGGGCCGTCCTGGCTGCAAAACCGACTTCTCCTACCTGCGTCTGACCGACGCCGGCACGGTGCGCAAACCCCCAATCGACGTTGAACCGGCCGACACGGCTGATCTGGCCAAGGGCCTGATTCGCGTGCTCGATGACGAGGGCAATGCCCTCGGTCCTTGGGGCGAAGGCGTGCCGGCCGAGATCCTGCGTAAAGGCATGCGCGCCATGCTCAAGACGCGGATCTTCGACAACCGCATGGTGGTCGCCCAGCGTCAGAAAAAAATGTCGTTCTACATGCAGAGCCTTGGCGAAGAAGCCATCGGCAGCGCCCAGGCCCTGGCCTTGAACATCGACGACATGTGCTTCCCCACCTACCGTCAGCAAAGCATTTTGATGGCGCGTGAAGTACCGCTGGTGGACCTGATTTGCCAATTGCTGTCCAACGAGCGCGATCCGCTCAAGGGCCGCCAGCTGCCGATCATGTATTCGGTCAAAGATTTCGGTTTCTTCACCATTTCCGGCAACCTCGCCACCCAATTCGTACAAGGCGTGGGCTGGGGCATGGCCTCGGCGATCAAGGGCGATACCAAAATCGCCTCGGCCTGGATCGGCGACGGCGCTACCGCTGAATCCGACTTCCACACCGCCCTCACCTTCGCCCACGTTTACCGTGCGCCAGTGATCCTCAACGTGGTCAACAACCAGTGGGCAATCTCCACGTTCCAGGCGATTGCCGGTGGTGAAGCCACCACGTTCGCCGGTCGTGGTGTCGGTTGCGGCATTGCGTCCCTGCGGGTCGATGGCAACGATTTCGTCGCGGTATACGCCGCCTCTGCCTGGGCCGCCGAACGCGCCCGCCGCAACCTCGGCCCGACCATGATCGAATGGGTCACCTACCGCGCCGGTCCGCACTCGACTTCTGATGATCCGTCCAAATACCGTCCTGCCGACGACTGGAGCTACTTCCCGTTGGGCGACCCGATTGCACGCCTGAAACAGCACCTGGTGAAAATCGGTCAGTGGTCCGAAGAGGAACACGTCGCCGTCAGCGCCGAACTGGAAGCCGAAGTGATCGCCGCGCAAAAAGAAGCCGAGCAGTACGGCACCCTCGCCGGCGGCCAGATTCCAAGCGCCGCGACCATGTTCGAAGACGTCTACAAAGAGATGCCGGAGCACTTGAAGCGCCAGCGTCAAGAGTTGGGGATCTGACATGAACGATCACAACAATAAAATCGAGTTGGAAACCGCCATGACCACGACCACCATGACCATGATCCAGGCCCTGCGCTCGGCCATGGATGTGATGCTTGAGCGTGACGACAACGTCGTGGTGTTCGGCCAGGACGTCGGCTACTTCGGCGGCGTGTTCCGTTGCACCGAAGGCCTGCAGAACAAGTACGGCACTTCCCGGGTGTTCGATGCGCCGATCTCCGAAAGCGGCATCGTCGGCGTCGCCGTCGGCATGGGCGCCTACGGTCTGCGGCCAGTGGCCGAGATTCAGTTCGCCGATTATGTTTACCCGGCGTCGGACCAGATCATTTCCGAAGCCGCCCGCCTGCGTTATCGCTCGGCCGGCGAGTTCACAGCACCGATGACTCTGCGCATGCCTTGCGGCGGCGGCATCTACGGCGGCCAGACCCACAGCCAGAGCATCGAAGCGATGTTCACCCAGGTCTGCGGTTTGCGCACGGTCATGCCGTCCAACCCTTACGACGCCAAAGGCTTGTTGATCGCCTCCATCGAAAACGATGACCCGGTGATCTTCCTCGAGCCAAAACGCCTGTACAACGGCCCGTTCGATGGTCACCACGAACGTCCGGTAACCCCGTGGTCGAAACACCCGGCTGCACAAGTGCCTGACGGTTACTACACCGTGCCGCTGGACGTCGCCGCGATTACCCGTCCGGGCAAGGACGTGACCATCCTGACTTACGGCACCACCGTTTACGTGTCGCAAGTTGCGGCTGAAGAAACCGGCATCGACGCTGAAGTCATCGACCTGCGCAGCCTGTGGCCGCTGGACCTGGACACCATCGTCAAGTCAGTGAAGAAAACCGGCCGCTGCGTGATCGTTCATGAAGCGACCCGCACCTGCGGTTTCGGCGCCGAACTGGTCGCCTTGGTGCAAGAGCACTGCTTCCACTACCTGGAAGCGCCTATCGAACGCGTCACCGGTTGGGACACTCCCTACCCGCACGCACAAGAGTGGGCGTATTTCCCTGGCCCGTCCCGAGTGGGCGCGGCTTTGCATCGGGTTATGGAGGTCTGAATGGGCACGCACGTTATTAAAATGCCGGACATTGGTGAAGGCATTGCAGAAGTTGAATTGTCGGTTTGGCACGTCAAAGTTGGCGACATGGTCGTCGAAGATCAGGTACTCGCCGATGTCATGACTGACAAGGCAATGGTCGACATCCCGTCGCCGGTGAACGGCAAGGTGATTGCGCTGGGCGGTGTGCCCGGCGAAGTCATGGCGGTTGGCAGCATCCTGATCAGCATTGAAGTCGAAGGCGCGGGCAACGTTAAAGAGTCGGCTCAGCCTGCGCCTGTTAAAGAAGCGCCGGTTGCGGCGCCGAAAGTTGCAGCCGTAGTTGAAAGCAAACCGGTCGTTTCTCCGGCACCGCGAGCTGCCGTATGCCAAGGTCCGATGGTTGCTCGCGATGCTGATGAGCGTCCGCTGGCCTCCCCGGCCGTGCGCAAACATGCACTGGACCTCGGCATCCAGTTGCGTCTGGTGCGTGGCACCGGCCCTGCCGGTCGCGTGCTGCACGAAGACCTCGACGCCTATCTGGCCCAGGGTCAGCAGCCGCAATCGACCATTTCCGCCGCTTACACCCAGCGTAACGACGAAGAACAAATCCCGGTCATCGGCATGCGCCGCAAGATCGCCCAGCGTATGCAGGACGCCACTCAGCGCGCTGCTCACTTCAGTTACGTCGAAGAAATCGACGTCACCGCCGTGGAAGAACTGCGCACTCATCTGAACGAAAAACACGGCGCGACCCGCGGCAAGCTGACCTTGCTGCCATTCCTGGTCCGCGCACTGGTCGTTGCCCTGCGCGACTTCCCGCAAATCAACGCCCGTTACGACGACGAAGCGCAGGTCATCACCCGCCTCGGCGCGGTGCACGTGGGCATCGCCACCCAAGCCGACATCGGTTTGATGGTGCCGGTGGTCCGTCACGCCGAAACCCGCAGCCTGTGGGACAGCGCCGCCGAGATCTCCCGTCTGGCCACCGCCGCGCGCATTGGCAAGGCCAGCCGCGATGAATTGTCCGGTTCGACCATCACCCTGACCAGCCTCGGCGCCTTGGGCGGTATCGTCAGCACCCCGGTGCTGAACCTGCCGGAAGTGGCGATCGTGGGCGTCAACAAAATCGTCGAACGCCCGATGGTCGTCAAAGGCCAGATCGTGATTCGCAAGATGATGAACCTCTCCAGCTCCTTCGATCACCGCGTGGTCGATGGCATGGACGCGGCGCAATTCATCCAGGCCATTCGTGGCTTGCTCGAACAACCCGCCACCCTGTTTGTGGAGTAAGTCATGCAAACTCTGAACACCACGCTGCTGATCATCGGCGGCGGACCTGGCGGTTATGTGACGGCGATTCGTGCCGGCCAGCTGGGCATCTCGACCATTCTGGTTGAAGGCGAATCCCTGGGCGGTACGTGCCTGAACATCGGTTGCATTCCGTCCAAGGCGTTGATCCACGTCGCCGAACAGTTTCACCAGACGCAGCACCACAGCCTGCACTCGGCGCTGGGCATCAGCGTTTCGGCGCCGACCCTCGATATCAGCAAGAGTGTCGAGTGGAAGGACGGCATCGTCGATCGCCTGACCACGGGCGTTTCGGCGCTGCTGAAAAAGAACAAAATTCAGGTTATTCAAGGTTTTGCGAAAGTCATTGATGGTAAAACCGTAGAAGTCGGCGACACGCGCATTCAGTGCGAGCACCTGGTGCTGGCCACCGGTTCGAAAAGCGTGAACCTGCCGATGCTGCCGATTGGTGGCCCGATCATCTCCTCCACCGAAGCTTTGGCGCCGACGTCCGTGCCGAAACGCCTGATCGTGGTCGGTGGCGGTTACATCGGTCTGGAGCTGGGGATTGCCTATCGCAAGCTCGGCGCCGAGGTCAGCGTGGTCGAGGCTCAGGATCGCATCCTGCCGGCCTACGACGCCGAACTCACACAGCCTGTGCATGACGAACTGAAAAAGCTCGGCATGAAGCTTTACTTGAAGCACAGCGTCCAAGGCTTTGATTCTGTTAGCAATACACTGCAAGTGCTTGACCCGAATGGCGACACCCTGAACCTGGAAACCGATCAGGTACTGGTGGCCGTCGGCCGCAAACCAAACACCCAGGGTTGGAACCTCGAAGGTTTGAACCTGGACATGAACGGCTCGGCGATCAAGATCGACAACCGTTGCCAGACCAGCATGCGCAATGTGTATGCCATCGGCGACCTGAGCGGCGAACCGATGCTCGCGCACCGGGCCATGGCTCAGGGCGAGATGGTTGCCGAGCTGATCAGTGGTAAATCCCGCGAGTTCAACCCGACTGCCATCGCCGCCGTATGCTTTACCGACCCGGAATTGGTGGTGGTCGGCAAGACTCCGGACGACGTCAAGGCAGCGGGTCTGGACTGCATCGTTTCCAGCTTCCCGTTTGCGGCCAATGGTCGGGCGATGACGCTGGAATCGAAAAGCGGCTTCGTGCGGGTTGTCGCTCGTCGGGACAATCACGTGATTGTCGGCTGGCAGGCGGTCGGTGTGGGCGTGTCGGAATTGTCGACGGCGTTCGGTCAGAGCCTGGAAATGGGCGCCCGACTGGAAGACATTGCCGGCACCATCCACGCGCATCCGACGCTCGGCGAAGCGGTACAGGAAGCGGCGCTGCGAGCCCTTGGCCACGCGCTGCATCTCTAAAACCAGACGCAAACCCTAGTAGCAGCTGTCGAGCAACGCGAGGCAGCCGCTACATCGGGTGCATCGATGGTCGCAGAGATTGAATTCCGGCTGCGAAATGGGCCCGGAATGAAGTATTGTTGTCCCCATCCAGAAAAACGTCAGAAGCCTTGAACCGTTTCGGCGGTTGTTAAGCGATAGAGGGTGTCATGGGTAACGAAAGCATCAATTGGGACAAGTTGGGTTTTGACTACATCAAGACAGACAAGCGCTATCTGTCGCACTGGCGTAATGGCGAGTGGGATAAAGGCACCCTGACCGAAGACAATGTGCTGCACATCAGCGAAGGATCCACTGCCCTTCACTATGGGCAGCAATGCTTCGAAGGGCTGAAGGCCTATCGTTGCAAGGACGGTTCGATCAACCTGTTCCGCCCGGACCAGAACGCCGCACGCATGCAACGCAGCTGCGCGCGACTGCTGATGCCACAGGTGTCCACCGAACAGTTCGTCGAAGCCTGCAAGGAAGTTGTCCGCGCCAACGAGCGTTTCATCCCGCCTTACGGCACCGGCGGCGCGCTGTACCTGCGTCCGTTCGTGATCGGCGTGGGTGACAACATCGGCGTGCGTACTGCCCCCGAGTTCATCTTCTCGATCTTCGCCATTCCGGTCGGTGCCTACTTCAAGGGCGGCCTGACCCCGCACAACTTCCTGATCTCCAGCTACGACCGCGCCGCCCCACAAGGCACCGGTGCAGCCAAGGTCGGTGGTAACTACGCGGCCAGCCTGATGCCAGGTTCCCAGGCCAAGAAAGCCCACTTCGCCGACTGTATCTACCTGGACCCGATGACCCACACGAAAATCGAAGAAGTCGGTTCGGCCAACTTCTTCGGGATCACCCACGACAACAAGTTCGTGACCCCGAACTCGCCCTCGGTCCTCCCGGGCATCACCCGTCTGTCGTTGATCGAGCTGGCAAAATCACGTCTGGGCCTGGAAGTGGTCGAAGGCGACGTGCTCATCGACAAGCTGTCCGACTTCAAGGAAGCCGGTGCTTGCGGTACTGCCGCGGTGATCACCCCGATCGGCGGCATCAGCTACAACGACAAACTGCACGTGTTCCACAGCGAAACTGACGTCGGCCCGGTCACCCAGAAGCTCTACAAAGAGCTGACGGGCGTACAGACCGGCGACATCGAAGCGCCAGCGGGCTGGATTGTCAAGGTTTGATTTGACGGGGCCTGTCCCCACGCGGCACATAGCCCATTCATCGCTTTGGCGATGGGTGGGTTTTTTATTGCAAAAAGAATAGCGATTCAGGGTCCGTAACCATTCCATAGCTCACTTGTTAAACTAGCCCATTTTTCAGAGCCGTAAGGCTAGGGGCAGCGCCGTGAATTTAGAAACTTTGACGATGCATTGGAAATCGGAAGTTTCAAACAAGAACAAACCGGGAAGTCACTTCGGCCTGATAACCAACATTCTTAAACGAACCAGAAAGAACAACACGCTTAGGTACTTGTTTGTATTTAGACTTGCGCAGTATTTAAATTCTCGAAACGGTTTGTTCCGCGTTTATGCGAAACGATTGGAAAGGAAGATCAATCTAAAGTACCGGGTTGAAATAAGTATTGATGCCAAGATAGGGCCCGGCTTTCGTATCGGCCATTTGCCTAGGGTCGTCATCACTGGCCATGTTCAGATCGGCCGAAATTTCTTTATCCGTCAAAATACCACCATTGGCATAAAAACCATGGGGTTGTCTGTATATGATCTCAAGATCGGCGATAACGTAAGTGTTGGGGCAAATAGTTGCATCATCGCGAACACCCTCTCAATTGGTGATAACGTTACTATCGGGGCCATGTCCTTCGTCAATAAAAACATCCCTGAAGGCGCAACTTTTTATAACGCCAGATAATCGTGAGGTCTCTGGAGGGTGTCCTGAGTAATCCGAGCAAACAACCACTCCAAAAACACCCGTGTCTGCACCGTCACATCCGGCGCGACACCGTAGTAATAACGCGGCAACGGCATTCGCAATTCGGGCAACGGGCAGATCAGGCGACCGCTCGAGAGATGGGTGCCCAGCAAAGAGGTCGGGCACAAGGCAATGCCCTGTCCATCCACGGCGGCCTCCAGCACCAGGTGCATGTGATCAAACTGCCGGGTGACCTGAGTGGCTGACTGGGTTTGACCAAAATGCAGTGCCCAGTTGTGCCAATCTTCGCGACGCGCCTTGGCGGTCAGTAACGTGTGCTGGCTCAGGGACGTGAGGTCTTCAAGGGCCTGGCGTTCGATCAGCGAAGGTGCCGCGACCAGCAACAGTTCGTCTTCGAAGAGGGCTCGCGCCTCAATCGCCGGCGCCCAGTCGTCACGACCACGGCGAATGACGATGTCGAATCCGTCGCGCGAATGATCGGGCGCCTGGGTTTGAGTAATCACTTGCGGTTTGATGTCCGGGTGCTGCGCAATGAAATCCTCCAGTCTGGGCGCTAGCCAAAGCATCGCAAAGGACGGACGGACATTAATCTTCACGGTCGGCAGCGAGGCATGTTGCTTAAGCGCAGCGGCGGCGTTGGCAATCTGCGCCAGCCCGGCGCTGACCTGCTCATAAAAGCGCTGACCGGCCGGCGTCAGCACCGATTGCCGGATACGCCGCTCGAACAGCAGCACACCCAGGTGCTCCTCAAGCAATTTGATGTGCCGGCTGACGGCACTGTGACTGACATGCAGCTCTTCGGCCGCCAGGCTGAAACTCTGATGACGAGCAGCAACGGCGAAGGCGCGAACAGCATTAAGCGGCGGTAGTGGATTTATCATGCGTCTAATTTAGTCACATATGCAGCGCAATTAAAGCGTTTGTCAGGCCCACGTCGTCACGCCAATCTGCTCGCACGCAGCCAGCGCCACCTGACGGAGCAAGACATGAACAGCTATGGACTCTTTCTACTGTTTGCCACCCTGACCATTTTGAGTCCGGGGCCTGGCGTGGTCCTGACCCTGTCCAACGCGGTACGCCACGGCTGGACCGGGGCAGTGCCGGGCATTCTGGGGATCGCGTCGGGAGCTTTTATCGTCGCCGCCATCAGCGCCACCAGTGTCGGCCTGATCCTCAGCACCTCCGCCAACGCCTTTACCGCGTTGAAGTACGCAGGGGCCGCCTATTTGTTGTACCTGGGCTACAAAAGCTGGCGCTCGGCTGGTTTCAATACGCTGCTTGAAACACGCCCCTCAAGCCCGGGCTACCGCTTCCTTGAAGCGGCTTCGATCCAGCTTTTGAACCCCAAGGCCGTGTTTTTCTTTCTGGCGGTGTTCCCGCAATTCATCGACACCTCAGCGCACTTCACCACCCAGTTTTTCAAGCTGGTCGCGTCCTACGGCGTACTGGTGATCCTCGTGCATGGCAGCTATGCCTTGCTCGCCAATGCCGCCAAAGGCTGGTTATCCAGCCCGAAGGGTTCCTGGCTGGCGGCGAAAGTCTCGGGCGTGACCTTCGCCGGTTTCGGCGTGCTGATGGCCTCGGCCAGTCGCTAAGGCGCAGAACTGGCGTTCGCGCGACGCCGGGTCTCGGTGAATCCGGGTTGTGCTGTCGATACCTGAACCGGCAGTTCAACGGCAAACCGGCTGCTGAGTTCCTTTCGCCCCGTCGCCGTCAACGCCAGCGCGCGGCTGTCCAGGTCCTGGGTCACCCATTTGCGCTTGATCGCCGTTTGCATTAACGCCGCCCCCAACGAACCGCCCAGATGCGGCCGACGCATGCTCCAGTCCAGACATGGGCAGGCGAAGCGGCGGCGCAGCGTGCTCAAGTCCTTGACCTCAATACCCAACCCTTCAAACAACGCCTCGCCGCCGTCGCTCAGCTGATAGACCTGTTCATCGGTTTCCAGCAGCCACCCCGCTTCGATCATCCGGTCATGCAGCAGCACGGCCAACGTGCCGGCCATGTGGTCGTAGCAAGTACGGGCGAATTGCAGGCGATCCGGGGTGCGCGGATTGAAGGTCGGCGCGGCGTTCTGGCCGATCACCATCAACGCTTCCAGCGCCTGGGCGACGCGCTTGTCCGTCAGGCTGTAATAGCGATGTCGGCCCTGCACGTGCAGCCGCACCAGCGCCAATTCCTTGAGTTTGGCCAGGTGCGCGCTGGCCGTGGAGGCGCTGACCTCGGCAATCGCTGCCAGCTCGGTGCTGGTGCGGGCGTGGCCGTCCATCAGCGAACAGAGGATTTTCGTCCGGGCCGGTTCCGCGATCGCCGCAGCCACCTGAGAGACGCCGATGTCGTGCTGTTCTACGTTCATATTTCGCTCCCGGACGAATCAAGGCCCTTTCGGACTGGAGATAGTAGCAACACTTTTCCAACCACGAACAAGGCTGCGACCCATGGACCCGATCATCGCTGCGACTCATGCAGATCCTTATCCCTATTACGCGCAGCTGCGTGCCGAGGGTGGGCTGTTTTTTCACCAAGGACTGAAAGTGTGGGTGGCAAGTAGCGCCCACGCCGTTGCGTCCGTGCTGGCGCATCCTGACTGTCATGTCCGGCCGTCATACGAGCCGGTGCCCAAGGCGATTGTTGGCGGGATGGCCGGCAAGGTCTTTAGTCAGTTGATGCGGATGAATGAGGGCGAGCGGCAGCGTTGCCCGAGGTCGGCAATTCAGCCAGGGTTGGCGTTGATTGATGTCGATGAAGTCAATGCACTGGTCGGTGCGCGTCTGATCACTCCCGGCGCCGATGGGTTGTACAAGGCGATGTTCCGTGGGCCGGTGTGCGTGGTGGCTGCATTGCTGGGGTTCTCCCCGGCTCAGGGCCGGGTTATCAGCGAGCTGACGGCGGACTTCGTCGCGTGCCTGTCGCCGCTGAGCGATCAAGCGCAACTGAAGGTGGCGCACGTTACAGCAGAACAATTGAGCGGCTATTTCGTTGAGCTGCTGGATGACCCGAACAATCAGAGCACCCTGCTCGCCGGGATCCGCCATCGGCTCGCGGCAATATCTGGCGATTCTGAAATGCTGATCGCCAACCTGATCGGGTTGTTTTCCCAGACCTATGAAGCCACCGCCGGGCTGATCGGCAATGCGCTGTTGGCGTTAATTCGAAACCCGTCGTTGCACAGCGAATCAACACCCGTGGACGACTTGATCGCTGAAGTTCAGCGCTTCGATCCCTCGGTGCAGAACACCCCCCGGTTTATCGCTGCGCCTTGTGAAATCGAGGGAGTGCGCCTGAACCCCGGCGACATGATTCTGGTGCTGTTGGCTTCGGCCAATCGCGATCCGCAGCTCAATGACCATCCCGACGTCTTTCTTCTTGATCGTCCAGACCGGCGCAGCTTCACCTTTGGTGCGGGGCGGCATCAATGTCCGGGGCAGAAATTGGCGCTGGGGATAGCCAGTGCAACGCTGCGTCAGATTTTGGCAATGAAACCCTCACTGGACCGATTGGCCTGGCACTACCGCCCTTCCCTCAACGGCCGCATTCCGCTATTCAGCGACTGCCCCTAAAGAGGTATCAAGCATTGCGATACTCGACGGTCAGGTGAGACAACTCATGAACCGGCGCCAGACGTTCGCGAACGTTGTCGGCACTCACTCCCGCTGCCGCCACTACGCTGACAATCGCTGCCCGCGCCTCAGGCCCGACCTGCCAGACGTGAAGGTCGCTGATGTGCACGTCACCCGACGACTCCAGCAGTTCACGAATTTCAGCAGCCACGTGCTCATCGGTGGTGTCGAGCAGCACCGCAGCACTGGTGCGCATCAGACCATAGGCCCACTTGGCGATGACGATGGCGCCGACGATGCCCATCACCGGGTCCAGCCAGACCCAACCGAGGTAACGGCCGGCCAGCAAGGCGGCGATGGCCAGCACCGAGGTCAAGGCGTCGGCGAGTACATGGACATAAGCTGAGCGCAGGTTGTTGTCGTGATGGTGGTGATGGCCGTGGCCATGATCATGGCCGTGCCCATGATTGCCCGCCAGCAAAAACGCACTGACGATGTTTACCGCGAGCCCCACCACCGCAATCATCGTCGCCTCCGTAAAGGCCACGGTGGTCGGCTGAAACAGGCGCAGGATGGATTCACCGGCGATACCGAGCGACACCAGCCCCAGCACCATGGCCGAGGCAAAACCGGCTAGATCACCGACCTTGCCAGTACCGAAACTGTAACGGGCATTGTTGGCATTGCGTCGGGTAAAACCGTACGCCGCTGCCGCAATGCCCAAGGCACCGGCATGGGTCGCCATGTGAAAACCATCGGCCAGCAGTGCCATGGAGCCGGTGATGTAACCGGCAGTAATCTCGCCAATCATCATGACGAAGGTCAGCGCCACCACCCACAAAGTGCGGCGGGCGTTTTCATCATGGGAGGCGGCGAGAAACATGTGGTCGTGAGAAAAATTCAAAGCTTGCGGCGTTTGTGTCATGTGTCCGGATCTCTATTTCGAGTAGCGACGAATGGCTTGCAGCAACTCTTCCAGGCCTTCGGCGCGCTCTTCGTCGCTGAGGCCAGGACGTGCGACGTGTTCACGGGCGTGGGCGTCGATGAACTGATCCATCAAACCGTTAACCGCACCGCGGACAGCCGCGACCAGATGCAAGGTCTTGGCGCAATCAGCGTCGGACTCAAGCGCCCGCTCTATGGCCTGCACCTGACCTGAAATGCGCCGAACCCGGTTGAGCAAGTCATCTTTGTGTTCGTGGATGTGCGCCATACCTATACCCCCTACCCCTATGTTGCGCACATAGTCACTGATCCCGGTAGAACTGGCAAGACGACAATCAGCGAGGGCCTATCGAAACCCTGCTGAAAAATCCGCATCCGCAACGGTCACGCCAGTCGCAGCGCAACAAAATCGATAAAGGCTTTCAATTTTGGCAGTGATTTGCGCGAGCGTGGATACACCATTTGCACCGGCTTGGGCGGCGGAGCATAGGCGTCCAGGATCCGCACGAGTTCGCCATTCGCCATGGCAGCCGACACCAGGAAATCGGGCTGCATCAAAATCCCCTCTCCAGCCACGGCCGCCTGCAGCAGCACTTGGCCGTCATTGCTTTTCAGCACCGCTCCTTCGGGCCAGGCAACCTCGCTGGCGCCGTTTTGCAAAGGCCAGGCAAACCGGTTGTTCCAGGACGTGTGGGTGAGGATTCTGTGTCGGTGCAGGTCTTCGGGAGATTGGGGTTCCTGCCATTTTTCCAGGTACCGGGGCGATGCGCAGATCACCATTCGATACGGCGGAAATCCTGAACGCCAGATCGAAAGACGTCTCGTACAGGTCCACCACTTCGTTGCTCAGAATCAGCTCGACCTGGACCTGCGGATAACACTTCATGAACTCCGACACCAGAGGACCGACCAATGACACGCCGAGGGTCATCGGTGCGGTGATTCGCAACAGGCCGCTGGGCTCCGGGCTCGACGCTTCCACCCGGCTGAACGCGTATTTCACCTGTTCCAGTGCCCGCTTGGCTTCTTCATAAAACAACCGCCCTTCCCCGGTGATGGATTGCCGGCGGGTTGTGCGTTGAATGAGCTGGGTATTGAGGATTGTCTCCAGGCTCTGGATATGCCGTCCAACCATGACCGCCGACATCCCGATGTCACTGGCCGCATCGGCGAAGCTGCCCGCCTCGACCACGGCGACGAAAACTTCCATTTGCCTGAGTTTGCTCATGACCATGCCTTGTGAGGGGAGGAAACTGAACGCTTGATTAAGTACATCAGGTTAAAGGAGTAATAACCGGCAATGCGTTTATCACGAAGGGCGTTCTCCATAGAGTCACATTATTAAATGTGAACAACGAGGCTCCATTGATGCAAACCCTACTGGACACGTCACTGAGTTCTTTTGCGCGGGCAGACCTTCTGCAAGGCCCTACGCCCATTCAGCGCGCCGAACGCCTCGAACAACTGCTGGGCTTGAAACCGCAGGGAGTCGGCCTGTTTCTCAAGCGCGACGATCATATGCTGATTGGCGGTGGCGGTAACAAACTGCGCAAACTCGAATTCCATATCGGCGCAGCGCTGGCGGCCGGAGTCGACACGGTGATCAGCGTGGGCGGCATTCAGTCCAACCATGCGCGCCTGACCGCCGCGGTGTGTGCTCGCCTGGGCCTTGCCTGTGAACTGATCCTGACCCGCGCGGTACCCAAAACCGATGTCGATTACGAACTCAACGGCAACGTTCTGCTCGACCAGTTGTTCGGCGCACAGCTACAGGTGCTTGCCGGGGGCAGCGACTCACTCGCCATGGCCGAAACACGGGCCACGCAACTTCGGGATTCAGGGCGCAACGTACTGGTGATTCCCACCGGTGGCTCAACGCCTCTGGGCAGTCTCGGTTATGCGCGCTGCGCGGCGGAGATCGCGCAGCAGGAGACGGAACTCGGCCTCGCCTTCAATCAGGTCGTGGTGCCCAACGGCAGCGCTGGCACTCACGCCGGGCTCGCGGCGGGCTTCCAGTTGCTGGGCCGAGGCACCTCGATCGTCAAGTCCTATTCGGTTTTATCCGATCAAAGCACCTCAGCGGCCAGAACCCGGCAATTGACCCAGGACGCGTTGGCGCTGTTGGGCAGTAGCGCCATTGTGCAGGCTGAAGAGATCGCCATCGACGGCAGTCAGTTGGGCGACGGTTACGGTCTGCCGACGCCAGCCATGCAGGAAGCAGTGCGCCTGATGGCTCGCGCCGAAGGCCTGTTGATCGACCCTGTGTACTCCGGCAAAGCGTTTGCCGGGCTGTTGGCCGATCTCAGGCAAGGACGCTACCGTTCCGGGGACAACGTGCTGTTCGTGATGACCGGTGGAACACCGGGCCTCTATGCCTACCGGGAGACCTTTCAGTCTTAGCGGTTAATCGTCGCGGGTCAGTACTTCCTGCCATTCACTTCTCTCGATTGATTTTCCTATTGAGAGAAACACGTGCATTTGTACCAACAGGACCAGTTTCAGACCCGTCCTACAGCCATAGGATGCAATCCTGAGTTCTCACCAAGATATGAAAAACGCTCTGATTAAAGCTAAAAAAATCGATAACAAGGGCAACGTTCCAGGAGTAAAAAAGTGGGCCTTCTCTACCAGGATCCATCAATGAGCCACGAGGAAGCGACGAGGCTCCTTGCTAGCGATGTAGAAACGAACGTTATTGCCGCATTGGTTTCAATAGGCCTGAATGAACAGGACAAAACCTGGGCTCAGAACACTTGCCTCAAGTACCTCGCAAGTGAGATCGAATCGATTGCAGCAACCGCCATCACCGCGCTTGGTCACATAGCCCGCAGGCATGGCGGTCTGGATACGAAAATGGTGCTCCCGGCACTCGAAAGTGTGAAGTACAAATTCCCCTCCTTGGAAGGAGTTGTTATGGACACCCTTGACGACATCGACGCATTCACCTGAATCACTGTGGCGTGGTGGCTTGATCAATGCTCCAAAAAAAACCTCCCTTTCTGTGAGCAGATAGGGAGGTTTTTGTCATTTCAGCTCATATGCCAATCAATCGTCGCGCGTCAGCACTTCCAACAATTCAATTTCGAAGATCAGGTTCGAATTCGGTGTGATCGCACCCATCATCCGCTCGCCATAGGCCAAATTCGCAGGCGCAAACAGCTGACGTTTACCACCGACCTGCATGCCCATCATCCCCTGCCCCCAGGTATTTCGACAATGACATAGACGCAGGAAACTGGAACATGGCAATTAGGACATGTCCTACATCCAGCGTTGGAGCCCCCGTGTAATGTCCCGTTGCCCCAGCCTCACGCTGGAACTTGAAAGGACGCTAATGGCTCGCAATAAAGACATACCGCGGGTGCAAAACCCACCGTCAGGGGACGGGCACCACATAACCAGCCGCTACATGACCGCCACCGAATTAGCAGAGCGAGACGCCAGACAAAAATCCTACGACGACATGCTGGCTCGACAACAGGCGTATGAAGACCGTTTTATCAGCAAGCCTCAACAGCAGAACCGTCCCAGTTCCATGGGGTGTGTATTCACCAAAAGCTTTAACCTCCCAAACGGTGTAATCAATCACGACAACGCGGCGGGGTTTGTTCCAGTTGAAAAGCTGGCCGACTATGGGGAATTCTCCCTGCTGGGTGGCCGTGAAAGGGATGCAGCGGGGAACATTCCTCTCAAACAAATCAGTGGCAGCACGTTGCCTGCTGCACTGGGAACGCTTCTCTTAGGCGGGGCTAGTCCTGCTGGTACCGGGACTGCTGCAGCGGGTGCTGCTGGTGGTGCAAGCATCGTGACGGCTAGTGTTGTTACCGGTGCATTGGTGGGAGTGGTTGCACTGTTGTGGCCGTCGAGTCTCGGCGACAGCAGCCTGTATACAGACGAACAACTCAAATCGCTCAAGCAAGGCCGTACACGTCTTCGACTATACGTCGAGCAACAAGCCGATGGCACCTTGAAAGCCTACGGGTACAACACCCAGAAGCGCCGCGACTGGGAAATGATTCCTGTAGTGCAGTTCCTCGCACAAGGCTCTCAGCAAGTGGCTGATTTTGGTGATGGCGTAACACTGATATGGACGCCAGCGGTTGATCCGTCGAGCACTTCAGGTATCCCTCCGCTAGAGGGCGGCCCGCAAGCCCCGCAAATCTTGATTTATCCGCCTACTGAACAGGCAGATAACATCATCGTCAACCCGATTTACCCCCCAGAATACAAGGACTTCATTCTTGTTTTTCCGTCTGACTCCGGTGTGCAGCCGCTGTATGTGGTGGTTTCAAGACCTGCTGGTAACGGTGATATAAAGTACCACAGGCCGCCGCGGGCATTACCTGCATTCCCTGATGCCCTTCCTGTTAAATCAAAAAGCAGTGTTCAGGGCGGCGGGGGTAAGCGCAGTCGGTGGAAAGACCGAAAGGGGCGAATATATGAATGGGACAGCAAGACAGGCGCAATAGAGATCTATGACAAGCAAGGTAAGCATCTTGGCGAGTTTAACCACGAAACAGGTGAACAGATAGACCCCGCAATACCTGGCAGAACCACCGAAAAGTAAATTAAGAGGCTATTTATGTTTTTATGGATTAGTGGATTTTTAAAAGATAGTGACGAGGACGACTCCTTAAAATACGATCTTACAATTCTGCCTGAGTTTGAAGTCGCGGTAATGGATGTTCTAGGCTGGAAAAATTTTGATGAAAGCGCGGATGGAGAATGGCTACTGACCGGCGAGCAAGTCCAACAAGTCGCTAAAGCTCTCAATGAGCAGTTACCGACTGATCTGGACCTCTTCATAGGGGTGCGGGAGTAGGCACGGCTGACACGCTCGTTAATATCAAGACGTTCACTTAACATGCCAAATCAACATCAAAAGATCGCACGCTGCGATCTTTTGACTTCCCCAAAACAACAATCAATCAATCATCGCGCGTCAGCACTTCCAGCAATTCAATCTCGAAAATCAGGTTCGAATTCGGCGTGATCTTGCCCATGGTCCGTTCACCGTAGGCCAAATGCGCCGGCACCCACAACTTGCGCTTGCCACCAACCTGCATGCCCATAATCCCCTGATCCCACCCTTTAATCACCCGACCCGTGCCGATCACGCACTGAAAAGGCTTGCCACGGCTGTAGGAAGAATCGAACTCGGTACCGTCTTCCAGCCAGCCGCGGTACTGCGTGGTGATCAGAGCGCCTTTTACGGCGGCTTTGCCGTCGCCCACCTGGATGTCGATTACCTGAAGCTCATCATTCATTGCATGCACTCGTGTGTTCGTTTGCCCGATAGGCGTTATGGGCGCCGTTTTCCCAGAAATGCGCCCGATTGGCAACCGATTCGATCTGTTTCTGGCATTAACCGTGAACTAAGATAAGCAACACCTAACCCCCACGGATCAACACGCCATGACGGCAACCCCTGAATGAATCTCGACTGGACCAGCGCAACCATCGGCTCACTGATGCTTGCCTTGATCGTCGCATTGATCTGTCGCGAGCACTCGTTACAAAAGCAGCTGGCCGAGTATCGCGTGCTGATCACCAGCCTGACGGACGGACAAAACATCCGCCAGGATGGCGACGTCGAACGCTTCAAGCGTAGCCAGTATTTCGCCCGTATCGGCACGTGGGACTGGGATGTCGACACCGACAAGCTCTACTGGTCGGACGCGATCTACGGCATGTTCGGCTTCAAGATCGACGAAGTAACGCCTTCCTACGCGCTGTTTTGCTCATGTGTTCACCCGGACGACCGGGCCAAGGTCCGGGCCGGGGAATTGCGTTGCCTGGAAACCGGCGACAACCATGACGAGGAATATCGGGTGGTCTGGCCCGACGGCACGATCCGCTGGCTTCGGGAAACCGGCAATGTGGTCAAGAACGACCACGATGCAACGATCAAGATGATGGGCGTGGTACGCGATATCACCGAGGAAAAAGCCTCCGCCAGCTACCTGCAACACTTGGCCCACTTCGACCCGCTGACCGGTCTGCCCAATCGTCTGGTGCTCGAGGAGCGTCTGTCCGAGGCGCTGGAACAGGCGCGCATCAGTGCCACGAGGGTTGCGCTGGTGTTTGTCGACCTCAATGGTTTCAAGGCAATCAACGATCATTACGGCCATGCCGCCGGCGACCGGGTACTGATCACCACCGCCACCCGACTGAAGAAAATCCTGCGCTCAACCGATACCGTCGCCCGGATCGGTGGCGACGAGTTTGTGGTCATCCTTCAAGGCCTGTCCCAGGGCAACAGCCTGCAAGACGAAGCCCGCAGCATCTGCCAGAAAATCTTCGTCGAACTGTCGCCACCGGTGACCATCGGTAATGATCAACGACACATCGGCACCAGCCTGGGGGTCGCGGTGTTCCCGGACCATGCGCCGAGCATGGACCGGTTGATCCATATTGCGGATCTGGCGATGTATGAGGCGAAGCGCAGTGGGAATAATCAGTATCGGTTGGGCACTGAAAGCCCCGTACGCGCTCACAGCGAATAGCCCTTCGACGGTTTAACGCTCCACTGGCGTGATATCCACAATCGTCCCGTTGGTAATCATCACCATCATGTACTTGTCATTGATCTGCACCCACTGCGCCTGAGCCTTCGGCGCCTTCAGGCCTTTCTGCTTCCAGTTGACCAAGGCTTTTTCGCTGCGCTGGTAAACGTCGGGGGCACGATCGCCCTTCACCAGTTCGCGGGCGTTGTTAACCCCCGGCTGGACGGTTTTTTGCGGTGGGTCATCTGCTTGAACAATGGGACTGATACCGGCAACGCCGGCGGCGATGGCCAAGGCGGCGATGAGGGATTTGTTGTTCATGGGGGTGATCCTCCTGTGATGTCGCGGTACCAGAACTCCGACTGCATAGGCAGCGAATCATTCCTTACGGATTGCATTGATCCGTTTCACACATCAATGCATGCCAACAATGCAATTAACATATCGATCACCCTGCTCCACTATCCGCCCCAATAAGAACCGTGCGCCGCGTCCAGGCGGTGCACGTCATAAAAGCGGTGGAGTACACGTCTATGACAGCATCAACCCAACGGCCCGCGACTTCCGGTCGCTCCCGGGCCAGTGCGATTTTCCGGGTCACCTCGGGCAACTTCCTCGAACAATTCGACTTCTTCCTTTTCGGCTTTTACGCCACGCAGATCGCTGCCGTGTTCTTCCCGGCCAGCAGCGAGTTCGCCTCCCTGATGATGACCTTCGCGGTGTTCGGCGCAGGCTTTCTGATGCGACCGTTGGGCGCCGTGGTGCTCGGTGCTTATATCGATGAGGTGGGCCGGCGCAAAGGGTTGATCGTCACCCTGTCGATCATGGCCAGCGGCACGATTTTGATTGTGCTGGTGCCCGGTTACGAAACCATCGGGCTCTTCGCCCCGGCCATCGTCTTGATCGGCCGCTTGTTGCAAGGCTTCTCGGCCGGCGCAGAAATGGGTGGCGTCTCGGTGTATCTCTCGGAAATCGCCACGCCGGGCAACAAAGGCTTCTTCACCAGTTGGCAGTCGGCCAGCCAGCAAGTGGCGATCATTGTCGCGGCAGCGTTGGGCTATGGCCTGAACCAATGGATGGCGCCGGCGATGATTGCCGACTGGGGCTGGCGGATTCCGTTTTTCGTTGGCTGCATGATCGTGCCGTTCATTTTTTTCCTGCGTCGCAACCTTGAGGAAACCGAAGAGTTCGCCGCCCGCAAACACCGTCCGAGCATGGGCGATGTGTTCCGCACGTTGGCGCAGAACTGGGTGATCGTGTTCGCCGGGATGATGATGGTCGCCCTGACCACCACCGCGTTTTACCTGATCACCGTTTACGCACCGACCTTTGGCAAAACCGTGCTGCACCTGAGTACATCTGATGCGCTGCTGGTGACTTTGCTGGTGGGCGTTTCGAACTTCTTCTGGCTGCCGATTGGCGGTGCACTGTCGGATCGCATCGGCCGTCGCCCGGTGCTGATTGCCATGGCCCTGCTGACCTTGGCCACGGCGTATCCGGCGCTGACGTATCTGGTGCAGGCGCCGAGCTTCATCAACATGCTGTTGGTGCTGCTGTGGTTGTCGTTCATTTACGGTTTGTACAACGGCGCGATGATCGCCGCGCTGACGGAAATCATGCCGGTCGAAGTTCGGGTCGCCGGTTTCTCCCTGGCTTATAGCCTGGCCACGGCGGTGTTCGGTGGTTTCACGCCGGCGATATCAACCTTCCTGATCCAGTACACCGGCGACAAGGCTGCGCCCGGTTACTGGATGAGTTTTGCCGCGCTCTGTGCGTTGTGCGCGACGCTGTATCTCTATCGCCGTTCGACCGGTCGCCTGCAACCGGCGATGTCCTGACCCCTTGAGAGCACATGACCATGAAGAAGCTATTCAATTTTGCTGCCCTGGCTTTGCTGGCCGGTCTCGGGCTGAGCACCGTCGCCCAGGCCGAAGAGATCCGCGTGATGACCTCCGGCGGTTTCACCGCTGCCTACAAAATTCTCGGCCCGAAATTCGCCGCCTCCACGGGTAACACACTGGACACCGCCCTCGGCCCGTCGATGGGCAAGGCGCCGGAAGCGATTCCCAATCGTCTGGCTCGCGGTGAAAAAGCTGACGTAGTGATCATGGTCGGCTACGCCCTCGATGACCTGATCAAGCAAGGCAAAGTCGATCCCGCCTCACGGGTCGAGTTGGCGGACTCGCGGATCGGCCTGGTGGTACGTGAAGGCGCGCCGAAACCGGACATCAGCTCTGTCGACGGCCTGAAAAAGACCTTGCTCGAGGCGAAGTCCGTGGCCTATTCCGACAGCGCCAGTGGCGTGTACATCGAGGAACAATTGTTCAAACGGCTGGGCATCGAAGACCAGCTCAAACCCAAGTCGACGATGGTTGCGAAAATCCCGGTGGGCTCGGTGGTTGCCACTGGCGACTATCAACTGGGCTTTCAGCAGGTCAGCGAGTTGCTGCCGGTGCCGGGCGTGAGTTTTGTGGCGAAGATTCCAGAATCGGTGCAGTCGGTCACGCGTTTTGCTGCTGGCATTCCGGTGGGCGCACAACACCCGGCGCAAGCCAAGGCATTGCTGGATTACCTGGCCTCCACCGCCGCTCAACCGGATGTGAAAGCCACTGGGCTGGACTCAGTCAGTCGCTGACCTGGACTTTCATTTCCACCACCAGCCGTTCCAGTTCCAGTGCCGCCGGGGTCAAGGTACGACCCCGGCGCTTGATCAAGCCGACACTGCGCATCACCTGCGGATCGGTCAGCGGCACCCGCGTCAGGATCGGGTGATCCGCCGCCGGCTTTGCCATCAAGGGCACCGCTGCCACGCCCAACCCCGCTTCGACCAAACCAATCATCGTCGTCACATGCCGGGTTTCGCAGATGCTCGACCGCTGCGGCACGATGCCCGTGAGCGCCTGATCCAGCAGAAAGCGATTGCCGGACGTCTTGTCCAGCGAGATGTAGTCCTGCTGATAAAACTCGTCCCACGTCACGCTGGCGCGTCCGGCCAACGGATGATCGCGCCGGCACGCCACCACATAACCTTCCTGTACCAGCGGCTCGAACTCCACTTCCGCCTCGAGGGTGCCCATGAAACTCAGGCCGAAATCCGCCTCGCCGTTGACCACCGCACTCAGCACTTCGTGGGCGCTGGAATCGAGGACCTTGACCTTGATCCGTGGAAACTGCCGATGGTAGTGGGCGATCACTCGCGGCATGAAGTAGTAAGCCGCTGAAGGCACGCAGGCCACGGTGACGTGACCGAGACGGGTCGAGGCGACTTCGCTGATGCCCAATAGCGCCACGTCCAGATCGTCCAACAGACGCTCGACGCTCGGCATGAAACCGCGTCCGGCCTGGGTCAGGCTGACCTTGCGTGTGGTGCGCTCGAACAACCTCACACCGAGGGCGTCTTCGAGCTTTTCGATGCGCCGGCTCAGCGCCGGTTGGGAAATGCGCACCGCGTCGGCCGCCTTGCGAAAGCTGCCCTGCTCCACCACGGCGCGAAAGGCTTGCAGGTCGTTCAGGTCGAAGTTGATGGCCATAATGCGTACTCGGGAACAGGCAGATTGATCAGCTTATCCTATGAATGTAACCAATTGATGCTAAATGTAACCTCACACTGAGCGTTCGTGGCTGACGCATCAAGCGCCAGCCTTTATCCTTGTCGCCCTCGCCGTACCGAGTTCTGGAGTAAGTCATGCCCCATGAAGGCAACCTGTTGCAAGCCGCTGTCGTGTTTTTGTTCGCGGCCGTGCTCACCGTTCCCTTGGCCAAGCGCCTGCAACTGGGGGCGGTGCTGGGTTATCTGTTTGCTGGCGTGATCATCGGGCCATCGGTACTGGGCCTGATCGGCAATCCGCAAAGCGTCAGCCACATTTCCGAACTGGGGGTGGTGTTGCTGCTGTTCATCATTGGCCTTGAACTATCGCCGCGACGGCTGTGGGTGATGCGCAAATCGGTGTTCGGCGTCGGCCTGGCGCAGGTGCTGCTGACGGGCTCGGTGATTGGTATGTTGGCGTTGTTTGTGTTCGGCCAGCCGTTGAACAGCGCGATCGTGCTGGGCTTGGGCCTGGCGCTGTCGTCCACGGCGTTCGGTTTGCAAAGCCTGGCCGAGCGCAAGGAACTGACCAGCCCTCACGGGCGCTTGGCATTCGCGATTCTGTTGTTCCAGGACATCGCCGCTATCCCGTTGATCGCCATGGTGCCGTTGCTGGCGGGCGGCGATCACAGCAGCAGCGCTGGCGAAGGCCTCAATCACGGCTTGCGCGTGCTGGGCAGCATCGCGGTGGTGGTGATCGGTGGACGATATCTGCTGCGCCCGGTGTTCCGGGTGGTGGCCAAGACCGGTTTGGCGGAAGTCTCGACCGCCACTGCGTTGCTGGTGGTGATCGGCACGGCGTGGCTGATGGACCTGGTCGGCGTGTCCATGGCGCTGGGGGCGTTCCTCGCAGGCTTGCTGCTGGCGGACTCCGAATACCGCCACGAACTGGAAGCGCAAATCGAGCCGTTCAAGGGATTGCTGCTGGGGCTGTTTTTCATCAGTGTCGGCATGGGCGCCAACTTGAGTCTGCTCCTGAGCGCGCCGATCACGGTGCTGGGCCTGACCCTGTTGCTGATCGCAATCAAACTGCCGCTGCTGTTTGTTGTCGGTCGGCTGGCGGGTGGTCTGGGCAAGGTCAGTGCAATTCGCCTCGGCATCGTGCTCGCGGCCGGTGGTGAATTTGCGTTTGTGGTGTTCAAGATCGGCCGCGTCCAGGGACTGTTCGAACCGCGCCTGTATGACTTGCTGGTGCTGACCATCACCTTGTCCATGGCGGTAACGCCGCTGCTGTTGCTGGTGTGCGCGAGACTGGTCAGCCCCAAGGTTCAACCGGTGGTGGTGCCGGAGAAATTCCGCGAGATCGATACCGACACGCCACGCGTGGTGATCGCTGGCATGGGCCGTATGGGGCAGATCGTTGCGCGGATTTTGCGCGCGCAGAACATCAAATTCGTCGCCCTCGACACCTCGGTGGAAACCATCGAACTGTCCCGCAGTTTTGGCGGTGTGCCGGTGTTCTACGGCGACCCGATGCGCCCGGAGATCCTCAGTGCGGCCAAGGTCGAGCAGGCGGAATACTTTGTCATTGCCACCGACGACCCGGACACCAACATCAAGACCGCCGAGTTGGTGCACAAACTCTACCCGCACATCAAAATCATCGCCCGGGCCCGTAACCGTCAGCATGTGCATCGGCTGGTGGACCTTGGCGCCGAGGCCATTCGGGAAACCTATTATTCGAGTCTGGAAATGAGCCGGCGCACGCTGGTCGGCCTGGGGCTGACCCAGGCCCAGGCGGATGCGCGGATCAAACGTTTCAAGCATCACGACGAGCAAGTGCTGGAAGCCCAGCATGCGATTTATGACGATGCGGCGAAGGTATTGCAGACGGCGCAGGAAGCCCGGGTGGAACTGGCGAGATTGTTTGAGTCGGATCAACTGGAAGAAGAATCGGGAACGATCATAAGGACACCTCGATGAGCAATGCAGACCAACCCGCCCCTGCCCTCAAGGAAATCTTCAACGCCGAGCGCCTCAAACACATCGCCACCGAGATGACCGCAATCTATCCCGCGTTCAACGCCAAGGCCTTCCTGAAACTGGCCAACGACGGGCTTGCCGGTTTATCAATCATGCAGCGCATGGCCCGGGTCAGCGAGTGCCTGCACGCGGTCCTGCCGTTGAGCTATGAAGAAACGCTTGAAGTGCTGCGCGCCCTCGCTCCGCGGCTGAACAGCGGTTTCGTCAGCATTTCATTACCGCATTACGTCGCGACGTACGGCGGACATGCCTTCGAACAATCCATGGACGCCCTCAAATACTTCACTGCGTTCGGCTCCTCGGAGTTCGCGATCCGCTATTTCTTGCGCAGCGACATCGAACGCTCCCTGGCGGTCATGCACGATTGGTCCCTGGACGAAAACGAACACGTCCGCCGCCTGGCCAGCGAAGGCAGCCGACCGCGCCTGCCATGGTCGTTTCGACTGGAACAGATTCAGGCTGACCCAACATTGGCGGCGGTGATCCTCGATAACCTCAAGGCCGATAACAGCCTCTACGTGCGCAAGTCCGTGGCCAACCATCTCAACGACATCACCAAGGATCATCCCGAATGGGTGCTGGACCTGATCGAAGGCTGGTCGCTGGACAACAAACACACGGCCTGGATCGCCAAACATGCCCTGCGCAGCCTGATCAAACAGGGCAACCAACGAGCGCTGGCGATCATTGGCGCGGGGGGCAAGCCTGAGGTCCAGATCATCGATGTGAAGGTGCAACCGGCGGTGATTCGCCTGGGTGAAAAAATCACCCTGTCCTTCGCCGTGAAATCCACGGTGCAGGACAGTCAGCGACTGGTGATTGACTACGCCATCGATTACGTCAAAGCCAACGGCAGCACATCAGCGAAGGTGTTCAAGCTCAAAGTGCTGACGCTTCCCGGCAAGGCGACCGAGACCATCGCCCGTAGCCAGCAGATCAAGGAACTCACCACCCGCAAACACTACGTGGGCAAACACGCCGTACACGTGCTGGTGAATGGAGAGCGCCTGGCCAGTACCGCATTCGAAATTATCCCTTGAAACACGAACCCCTGTAGGAGCAAAGCTTGCTCGCGATGAACGAAAACGCGGTGTGTCAGACCTGACGCCATCGCGAGCAAGCTCTGCTCCTACAGGGGATTGGGGCCCAGCAATAAATCCTGCTCGCTCTCACAAAGCTGCACCACGTAATCCCACAACACCCGCAACCGCACGGATTTGTGCAGCTCACGCCGCGTGCTGATCCAATAGCTGCGCTGAATGCTCTCATCCGGCAACAACGGCACCAGGCCAGGATCGGCGCTGGCCATGTAACACGGCAGCACGGCGATCCCCAACCCGGAACGAGCGGCCTGTTGCTGGGCGATGACGCTAGTGCTGTGGAAGACCACCTGCGGATTGCGGCAGAAGCTGTTGAGGAACATCAACTCCTGGCTGAACAACAGGTCATCGACATAGCCGATCCAGGCGTGGCGACCGAGGTCTTCGCGGCTGCGCAGCGGTGGCGAGCGGTCCAGATAGTCCTGGCTGGCGTATAGCGCCAATCGATAGTCAGTCAGTTTGCGCGTGACCAGCATGTCGGCGGCCGGGCGCTCGAGGTGGATGCTGATTTCCGCTTCGCGGTTGAGGATGCTGACAAAGCGCGGCACCGCCACCAGTTCCACTTCCAGCCCCGGATAACGTTCGAACAAGCCGTTCATGCGGCTGGCGAGGAACATGATGCCTAGCCCTTCCGTTACGCCGACACGGATCTTGCCCAGCGGTGCCGTGGACTGAGTAATTTCTTCCTGCGCCAGCAACGCGACGTTTTCCATGGCTTCGGCATGTTTGAGCAACGCTTCGCCCGCCGGGGTCAGCTCATAACCCTGCGCATGCTGAACAAACAGCGCGGTGCCGAGGCTCTTTTCGATGGCCTCGATGTGCCGGGCCACAGTGGCGTGGGTGGTGTTCAAACGGCGGGCGGCGGTGAGCAAACGCCCGCTGCGCTGCAACTCGAGAAAAAACCGCAGGTCATTCCAGTCGAACATGAACCGTCCTTGAAGTGAGGCTGTTTAAAAACGCACAGCGGCTGCGCAAAAACTAACATTCTTTTGACGAAAGCTAACAACTAGGATGACCGACAACAAGAACAACAACATGAGGTCACGGATGCAGACTTCCCTGGATGAATACGACTACATCGTGGTCGGGGCCGGCCCGGCCGGTTGTTTGCTGGCCAATCGGTTGTCGGCCAACCCGCAACATCGCGTGCTGCTGCTCGAAGCCGGCGGCCGCGACAACTATGCGTGGATTCACATTCCCGTGGGTTACCTGTTCTGCATCGGCAACCCGCGCACCGACTGGTGCTTCAAGACCGAAGCGCAACCCGGCCTGCAAGGCCGCGCCCTGAGTTATCCGCGTGGCAAAGTGCTCGGCGGCTGTTCCTCGATCAACGGCATGATCTACATGCGCGGCCAGGCCGATGACTATGACGGCTGGGCGGCCCAGGGCAATCCCGGCTGGAGCTGGCAAGACGTGCTGCCGTTGTTCAAAAAGAGCGAAAACCATTTTGCCGGCGACTCGGAATTTCACGGCGCCGCCGGGGAATGGCGGATCGAACGTCAGCGACTGTCGTGGCCGATTCTCGATGCCTTCCAAAGGGCCGCCGAGCAAAGCGGCATCGCCAGCATCGATGACTTCAACCAGGGCAACAACGAAGGCTGCGGCTACTTTCAGGTCAATCAGAAAGCCGGGATTCGCTGGAACGCGGCCAAGGCGTTTCTCAAACCGATCCGCAACCGCCCCAATCTCACCGTGCTGACTGACGTCGAAGTCGACCGCGTGCTGCTGGAAAATGGCCGTGCGTCAGCGGTCAGTGCGCGTTGGCAGGGTCAGGCGAAAACCTTCAAGGCGCGCAAGGAAATCGTGCTGTGCGCCGGTTCCGTCGGCTCACCGAGCATCCTGCAACGTTCCGGAATCGGCCCTCGTCCGCTGCTGCAACGATTGGGGATCGGCGTTGCCCATGAACTGCCCGGCGTGGGTGGCAACCTGCAGGATCACCTGCAACTGCGCCTGATCTACAAACTGGAAAACGCCCGCACACTGAATCAAATCGCCGGCAGTCTGTGGGGCAAGATGGGCATGGGCCTGCGTTACCTGTATGACCGCAGCGGCCCGCTGTCCATGGCGCCGAGCCAACTCGGAGCCTTCGCCCGTTCGGGACCGGAGCAGACATCGGCGAATCTCGAGTACCACGTTCAACCGCTGTCGCTGGAGCGTTTCGGCGAGCCGTTGCATCCGTTCCCCGCCTTCACGGCGTCGGTGTGCGATCTGCGCCCGCAAAGCCGTGGCCGCGTCGAGATTCACTCCACCGATCCGCAGGAAGCACCACTGATTCAGCCCAATTACTTGAGCCATCCGGAGGACTTGCGGGTGGCAGCGGATGCCATTCGCCTGACCCGCCGCATCGTCGCCGAACCGGCCCTGCAAGCGTTCAAACCGGTGGAGTACTTGCCCGGCGACAGCTTTCAGAGCGAAGAACAATTGCACGAAGCCGCCGCCCGCATCGGCACCACCATCTTCCATCCGGTCGGCACCTGCCGCATGGGCAACGACGCGGACGCAGTGGTCGATGCGCAGCTCAAGGTCCACGGCATCCCCGGCCTGCGCATCGCCGACGCCTCGATCATGCCGCGCATCACCTCGGGCAACACCTGTTCGCCTACGCTGATGATTGCCGAAAAGGCAGCACAACTGATCCTGGAAACACCCACAAGGAGTTTTGCACCCGACGAAAAAGCACTGACCGCAGTCTCTTGAGCAAAGGAATAGCGACGCCAGCCCATAAGGCCGGCGCCGACAGTGGAACAAAAAAAACAATCACTGTGAGGGATACCGATATGTCAGAACATGTTCAGCCTCTGGAAGCCGTGCGCAGCGCGGGCACCAGCAAGGAAACCCAGAAAGTCATCTTCGCCTCGTCGCTCGGGACGGTCTTCGAGTGGTACGACTTTTTCCTCTATGGCGCCCTCGCGGCGGTGATCAGCAAACAGTTTTTCGCCGGGGTCAACGACACCACGGCGTTCATCTTTGCGCTGATGGCGTTCGCCGCCGGCTTCATCGTGCGGCCGTTCGGCGCCTTGGTGTTCGGCCGATTGGGGGACATGATCGGGCGTAAATACACCTTCCTCGCGACCATCATCCTCATGGGCCTGGCGACCTTCTGCGTCGGGCTGCTGCCGACCTACTCGAGTATCGGCATCGCCGCGCCGATCATCCTCGTGTTGCTGCGCATGCTTCAAGGCCTGGCCCTGGGCGGTGAATACGGCGGCGCTGCCACTTACGTGGCCGAACATGCACCGATGGGTAAACGCGGCTTCCACACCAGCTGGATTCAGTCCACCGCAACCCTCGGTTTGCTGCTATCGCTGCTGGTGGTGCTCGGTTGCCGCTACTTCACCGGTGACCAGTTCGAAGTCTGGGGCTGGCGGATTCCGTTCCTGTTTTCGATCATTCTGCTGGGCATCTCGACCTGGATTCGCATGAGCCTGCACGAGTCGCCGGCGTTCGTGAAAATGAAAGAGGAAGGCAAGCTCTGCAAGTCGCCGCTGCGCGATTCCTTCGGCAAATGGGAAAACCTTAAAGTCGTACTGATCGCCCTGTTCAGCATCAACGCGGGGCAAGCCGTGACCTTCTACGCGGCGCAGTTCTACGTGCTGTTCTTCCTCACCCAGTTCCTGAAAATGGACCCGGCCCTGGCCAACAGTCTGCTGATCGTCAGCGTGATCATCGGCGCACCGTTCTTCATTTTCTTCGGCTGGCTGTCGGACAAGGTCGGGCGCAAACCGGTGCTGATGATCGGCCTGCTGCTGGCCACCGCGCTGTACTTTCCGATTTTCAAATCCATCGCCCACTACGCCAACCCGGCCATCGACCAGGCCAGCCGTCAGGCACCGATCACCGTGCTGGCGGACCCGGCCACCTGCACCTTCCAGTTCGACCCGGTCGGCAAGGCGAAATTTGATAGCCCTTGCGACAAGGTCAAAACCTTCCTGGTGAAACAGGGCCTTCCTTACAGCAGCGAAGCTCTACCTGCCGGCAGCGCCGTGCAGGTGAGCGTCGGTGAAGTGAAACTCGATGGTTACGATGAAGCGGCCCTGCGAGGCGCCGTGACCCTGGCGGGGTATCCGTCAAAAGCCGACACCCAACTGATCAACAAACCGATGATCGTGGCGCTGATCGTCGCGCTGATCATCATCTCCGCCATGTGCTACGGCCCGCTGGCAGCGCTGATGGTCGAACTGTTCCCGACCCGTATCCGCTACACCTCGATGTCCCTGCCGTACCACATCGGTAATGGCTGGTTCGGCGGTTTCCTGCCAACGGTGTCGTTTGCCTTGGTGGTGTACACCGGGGACATCTTCTACGGGCTGTGGTACCCGGTGGTGATAACCGGGGTGAGCCTGGTCGTCGGGATGATCTGTTTGCGTGAGACCAAAAACGTGGATTTGGATAAAAATTGAGCTCACCACAATCCCCGTGGTGAGGGGATTTATCCCCTCGCCACAGGTAAGCTCGACGACATCGGCAGCCCCGCCATTCCACAGACCGAGGCACCATGATCATTTCATCCGCATCTGACTATCGCGAGGCAGCACGTCGCAAACTCCCGCGTTTTTTGTTTGATTACATTGATGGCGGAGCTTATGCAGAACACACGCTGAGGGCCAATAGCGCTGATCTGACCAGCATCAGCCTGCGTCAGCGCATTCTGAAAAACGTCGAAACCCTGAGCCTTGAAACCACCCTCTTCGACCAACCGCTTTCAATGCCGATCATATTGGCCCCGGTCGGACTCACGGGAATGTTCGCCCGTCGTGGTGAGGTGCAGGCGGTTAAAGCGGCGGAAAACAAAGGCATCCCGCTTTGCCTATCAACGGTTTCGGTGTGTTCGATCGAAGAGGTCTCGGCACAAAGCAAACAGTCCATCTGGTTTCAGCTGTATGTGTTGAAAGACAGAGGCTTCATGAGAAATGCACTGGAGCGGGCGAAGGCCGCCGGTGTGAAAAACCTGGTGTTCACCGTGGACATGCCCACGCCCGGCGCCCGATACAGGGATGCGCATTCGGGCATGTCAGGTCCTTTTGCATCATCGCGGCGAATGCTTCAGGCCATGACCAAACCCGACTGGGCATTCAACGTCGGCGTCATGGGGCGTCCACACGACCTGGGCAATATCTCGAAGTACCTTGGCAAAGCCGTAACCCTCGAAGACTACATGGGGTGGTTGGCCAATAACTTCGACCCTTCGATCAGCTGGAGCGATCTGGAGTGGATTCGTGAGTTCTGGAAAGGCCCGATGATCATCAAAGGCATTCTCGATCCTCAGGACGCCCGGGACGCTGTCAGCTTTGGCGCGGACGGCATTGTCGTGTCGAACCACGGTGGGAGGCAGCTGGACGGCGTGCTCTCCACCACCAAGGCATTGCCGCCCATCATGCAAGCCATCGGTAATGATCTGACGGTGCTGGTCGACTCGGGAATCCGCTCGGGGCTTGATGTCGTACGGATGTTGGCGCTGGGCGCAAAAGGCGTATTGCTGGGGCGTTCCATGGCCTACGCACTGGCCGCCGATGGTCAACGCGGGGTGGAGAATATGCTGGATATCTTCGCCAAGGAAATGCGCGTTGCCATGACCTTGACCGGGGTGACCTCGATTAGCCAGATTGATGAATCCACGCTGGTGGATGGTGTTCGATGAGTTGAGCGCAAGGTTGGGGTACATATCCGTTTCTGCGGTGATGGCTACTGGCGGTTTCGCTTTTACAGCGAGTCACTTGGAAAAGCCCCAAGTAACCAAGGGCTCTTGCCCCGCCATTCGGTGCCTCGCCCAGGCTCGGTATGCCGTAAAGAAGGCATTGCTCCGGGGGCCCGCCGCCATCGGCCATCCATGGCCGGGGGCGGCTACCGCGGCATCCTTGCCGCGGCGCCCCCTGCGCAATACCTGCGTTCGGCCTCTGGGAAAGGGGCAAGCAGATCAAAAGCCAAAGCAACGGCAACGGCAACGGCAACGGCAACGGCAACGGCAACGGCAACAGCAAGATCAACAGCTTCGCGAGCAAGCCCGCTCCCACATAAAGCAGATCGGCGTACAGCTTTTGCTTCTCACCACTCAACAGGCCGAGCGTTAGCTCGCCTGCTGCTTTTGAGCTTGATGCACCGCCCCCTCAAGAGGCCGAGTGGAGGTTCTGCGCAGTGGGCAACCCGGCATGGATGCCGGGTTAGCCGCCCCCGGCCATGGATGGCCGATGGCGGCGGGCCCACGGAGCAGGACCGGAGCGAGGGCATGCCGCGCCTACGCGAGGCACCGAACGAAAGGGGAAGAAGCGCTTTGGTTACTTTCGCGCTTTTCGAAAGTGACTCGCTGTAAGAGCGAAACCGCCAGCCGCCGTTACCGAAGAAACGGATATGCACACGATCAACAAAACACAGGTCGGCCCTTGATCCACCGCCCTCTCAATACACATGTGTGCCTGAAAAGCGCCCCTCACTCAACGTCTTTGAGAACTTCAAAGGTCACTTGATCGGGATAAAACGCCATGTAACCGCGAATCTGCTCCACCGACACTTTGGGGTCTTCATAGCTCCACACCGCGTTAGCGCCTTCATGCCCCGGGACTTGCAAGCTGAAATAGCTGGCATCGCCCTTGTAGGGGCAATAACTCGTGTGATCGGTGCGGGCAAAGTACTTTTCATCGATATCCTCCTGCGGTACGTAATACACCGGAGGATAGTTGGCCTCAAGCAGCACAAGGGCGCGCGAGGACGCGGCCACCTGAATACCGTGAAACTTTACCAGCAGGCAGCCCGGCTGCTCTGCGATGGTGATGACAGGACTAGGACCGGTGCTTTTCATGAAATACGTTCCTCATGATGCTGATGGGCTGCGCTGCAGCCCCAAAACCTGAGACCACGACTTTCAGGTATAACCCAGATTTTGCACTCATGACGGCTTCGCAGCCGAACGGGATGGTGCGGCGTTCCGACGAGCCTCCTCGACGGCATCGCTGATGCCAAGTCCCTGCACGGCGAAGTTCTTGGTCCTTCCACCGAATTGAATATTCGAAGTCGGCGAAACATCGTCTACGATCAATAGCACCGTTGTCACCCCTACTGCGCAGTCAGGCAGTCGTGGCGTGGGGGTTCGAGTCTCAGAAACTTGAGGGTCCCCACATGCCCGCCACGAAGTTTTCTCTCGATCAGAAAATCATCACCCTGGATGCCCGCCCCGATCGCCTCGACCTGCGCGATCGGATTTTCACCCCACGGGTCCAGTCACTGCCGCCCTCCTGGCCCGCCGACAAAGACATCGCCACCGAACTCTCTGCCTACCTGGGTAAGGGCCTGGTGCTCTACCAAGGCAACGAAGGTGCGTGCACAGGGTTCGGGCTGGCGGCGGTGGTCAACTATTTGTTGTGGCTGCGGGACCGGGCGTCCATCAAGACGAGCCCGCGTCAGCTTTATCATTTGGCCAAACTCTATGACGAATGGCCAGGAGAGGACTACACCGGTTCCAGTTGTCGCGGCGCGTTGAAGGGATGGCATAAGCACGGAGTCTGCGCGGAGGAACTGTGGCCCTATACCGTCAAGCCCGACGGATCGGTTCCGGCGTTTGAAGCGCCCGCCGAAAATTGGGCAACAGACGCCGTGACCCGGCCGCTGGGGGTTTACTACCGCGTCGAGAAAGACGACATCACCGCCATGATGGCGGCGCTGTACGAAGCGGGTGCGCTTTACGTTTCCGCCAATGTGCATCAGGGTTGGGCACTGATGCAGCCCAAAGGCAAAAAACGTCCGCCGGCGGTGTTCCAGAGCATGTCTCAGCTGCCCGTCATCAAATGGCCGACAACCAGCCAGGGCGGTCACGCCTTTGCCTTGATCGGCTACACCCATCAGGGGTTCATCGTGCAGAATTCCTGGTCAACCGACTGGGGATTCTCGGGCTTCGCCATCCTGACGTTCGAGGACTGGCTGGCCAACGGCACCGACGCTTGGACCGTGGCCCTCGGTGTGCCGATTGAACACGGCGCGTTATCGCACAACGCGCGGCCTTCACGTTCCCGGGCCGATGTTCAATCAGCGTTTCGCAACGCGCTGTCGAGCTCCAGCGCCAAGCGTGAAGGTTTCTCGCTGTTCACCGCCGGTGCCCGCGATACCGGTCGCAAAGGACCTCCCCTGTTGACCATGGATCAGGCGTATGGCCTGACCATCGTGATGGAAAACAACGGCAGTATCGGCCCCCGCCTCACCGACGTCGAAAACGTCCGCGCGGGCGTCAAGCGAATCGTCTACGAGTCACCGCGCGCCTGGTACGACAAGCTCTCGGCAGCCAACAAACCCGCCGTGCTGCGCATCGCCGTCATCGCCCATGGCGGGCTCAACTCCGAGCAGGACTCCATCAATCGAATCTGTGCGATGGCGCCGTACTTTCTTGAAAACGGCATCTATCCATTGTTTGTCACCTGGCGAACCGGGGCGCTGGAGACATTTGCCGACATCGTCAAGGACGCCCTCCCGGGGCTGTTTCCCGAGGCTGGCGGCATCAGCGATGTGTTGAAGACCCTCAAGGACAAGGCCCTGGAAGGTTTTGATCGCACGGTGGAACTGGCCACCAAAAAACTCGGCGGCGATCAGTGGAGTCAGATGAAGCAGAACGCCGAAGCGGCCTCAGTCGCAGGCTTTACCCCGCGCGGGCTGGTGGAAATGGCGGAGAACCTGAAAAAACTGGTCGCCGACATGGGCAAGAAAAACGTCGAAATGCATTTGATCGGCCATTCTGCGGGCTCCCTGATCAATGGCCACTTGATTCAACTGCTGTGGGCCAGGAGTTTGCCTACCGAAACGTCGACGCTGATGGCCCCGGCCTGCACCCTTGATTTCGCCAACCAGACCTACCGCAAAGTCATCGAAGGTGGAGGCCTCAAGCGCAAGGACTTCCACATTCACCTCATGTCCGACAGTCGTGAACAGGATGACAACGTCATCGGCGTGTACCACAAATCCCTGCTGTACCTCGTTTCCCGGGCCTATGAAGAACTGCAACGCATGCCACTGCTGGGCATGGCCAAAAGTCTGGACAAGCAGTGTCAGGACTTCAGCAATCCCGATCTGGCGGAGTGGAACATCGCCGCCAAAAACATGACCGAACAGTGGAACCAGTTTTACTTCGGGAAAACCATTCCGACCGGGTTTGCCGCCACGGGTCGCGGGCTTCCCGAAGCGTTCGCGCAAACCCTGCATATCTTCAACGATCCGAAAATGAACTATGGCGCAGGCACCAAAAAAGACACCTCCCACGGAGGCTTCGATAATGATGTGAACGTGATTACCGCAGCGTTGCTGACCATTCTCAGGCGAGAGCCCGGCGCGAAGCTGGACCAACCGGTGGTTAACCTAAACTACTGAGGCGTCTGTGCAATGAATCGCAACGCACCGACTGTACATCCATACAGATAAAGATTGCTCCATCGCTCGTCAGCCGCCATTCTGTCCGCCTCTCGACAGTTGATGAGCGATGGTGGTTATGCGGCTGTACCTCTGTGAAAAACCTTCCCAGGCCAAAGACATTGCGGCCGTCCTCGGCGCCAGGCGTCGTGGCGACGGCTGCTGGCTGGGAACGGACGTCACGGTGACCTGGTGCATCGGCCATCTGCTGGAAACCGCGCCGCCCGACGCCTATGACGCGCGTTACAAGCGATGGGTGCTGGCGGATCTGCCGATCATTCCAGAGAAGTGGAAGATGACCGTCAAACCACGCACGGCCAGCCAGTACAAAGCGGTCAAGCGGCTGCTCGGCGAGGCCGATGAATTGGTGATCGCCACCGACGCCGACCGTGAAGGCGAGATGATCGCCCGGGAACTGGTCGAGCATTGCCGTTATCGCGGGCCGATCCAGCGGCTATGGCTGTCGGCGCTGGACGATGCGTCGATCCGCAAGGCGTTGGCCGCCCTGAAGCCGGGGGCCGAGACCTTTAGCCTGTACCATTCGGCACTCGGGCGCTCGCGGGCCGACTGGTTGATCGGGATGAACATGAGTCGGCTATTCACGCTGCTAGGGCGTCAGTCGGGTTATCAGGGCGTATTGCCGGTCGGTCGGGTGCAAACACCGACCCTGCGCCTGGTGGTGGATCGCGACCGCAGCATCGCCGATTTCGTGCCGGTCGCCTATTGGGCCATCGATGTGCAACTGCTGCACGACGGCACCACGTTCACCGCCCAGTGGCGTGCGGCCTCCGAGGTTTGCGACGATCAGGATCGCTGCCTGAATCAGGCGTTGGCGCAAAATGCAGCGGCAGCCATTGGCAGTGCGGCGAGTGCCCGGGTGATCAAACTGCGTACCGAGCGAATGCGCGAAGTGGCACCCCTGCCCTTCGATCTGGGCACCTTGCAGGAAGTCTGCTCGAAGAAGCTCGGGCTCGGCGCCCAGGAAACCCTCGACATCGCCCAGGCCCTGTACGAAACCCACAAGGTCATCACCTATCCCCGCAGCGACTGCGGTTACCTGCCCGTGAGTCAGCACAGCGAAGCACCGGGCATTCTGGCCGCGCTGAGGCAGGCTGATCCGGCACTGAATGCCTTGAACGATTTCCTGGAGCCTCAGCGCCGCTCACGGGCCTGGAACGACGCCAAGGTCAGCGCTCACCACGGCATCATCCCCACCGCTGCGGCGAAAAACCTCGAGCGATTGGCGGGCAAGCAGCGGGCGGTCTACACCCTGATCCGCGCGCGTTATCTGGCGCAGTTTCTACCCAACCATGAATACGACCGGACCCAGGCCGACTTTGACTGCGCCGGTGAAGCCTTGCGTGCCGTCGGCAAGCAGATCGTCGAACCCGGCTGGAAGCGCGCCTTGCCCGAGGCCCTTGCCCCGGCCAAGGGCCGCGAAGCACCGGCGCCGCAAACGCTGCCGGCATTGGCCGAAGGACGTGATTGCGCAGTGGCCGACGTAAAGCTCAAGGACCTCTGGACGCAACCGCCCAAACCGTTCACCGAAGGCGATCTGATCAAGGCGATGAAGAACGTCGCCAAACTGGTGGAAGATCCCCTGCTCAAGCAGAAACTCAAGGACACCACCGGCATAGGCACTGAAGCGACCCGCGCCTCGATCATCCAGGGCCTGCTCGACCGTGGTTATCTGATCAAGAACGGCAAGGCCCTGGCCGCCACCCCGGCCGCGTTCAGCCTGATCGATGCCGTGCCGCGTGCCATCGCCGACCCCGGGACCACGGCAATCTGGGAGCAGGCCCTGGACATGGTGCAGAGCGGCGAGATGAGCCTGGAAGAATTCGTCACCAAACAGGCCGCGTGGATGAGCAAACAGGTCGCCCGTTGCGCCGGCCTGAGCCTGACCATCAGTGGGCCGGCAAGCCCCGCCGGGCGCGGGGCCACGCCATGGAAAAACAAACGCAAGCCCGCCAAACGCAAGCCCTCGACGGGCACCAAGCGCGCGGCAAAACCGACGAGCAAGGCTTGAGGGCACTTCGAGCAAGCCAAAAGGGTCTAGTGTTCTTCAAGCCCAGCGGCAGCCCCATTTTCTGAGAAGGCATCGACCATGATTATCGTGCATCACCTGAACAACTCCCGTTCCCAGCGGATTCTCTGGTTGCTGGAAGAACTGGCCATCCCTTACGAGCTGAAATGCTATCAGCGCGACCCGAAGACCAACCTGGCACCGCCGGAATTGAAAGCGATCAATGCCCTGGGTAAATCACCGGTTATTGAAGACGGCGCGCAGAAGCTGATCGAGTCCTCGGCGATCATCGACTACCTGATTCGCCGTCATGGCGACGGTCGCCTGCAACCCGATCCGTCCACCCCCGCCTATGACGAATACGTGCAGTGGCTGCATTTCGCCGAGGGTTCAGCGATGTTGCCGCTGATGTTGAACCTGTACGTGGGGCGTCTGGGTGAAGCCGGCGCACCGTTGCATCCGCGGATCAATTCGGAGGTGGACAACTACCTGGGCTACCTCGACACAGCTTTGAGCCAGTCCGATTACCTGCTGGGCGATGAGTTCAGCGCCGCCGACATCCAGATGAGTTTTATCGGCGAGATCGCCAGAGCCCAAGGCAAGCTCGGTGACTATCCTCATATAGCGGCCTGGATTGAACGCTTTCAGGCTCGTCCGGCCTATCAAGCCGCACTGAAAAAAGGTGGGAAATACGATTTCGCCCCCCACTGAGTGATCATGCCGGGGCCAGGGATGGCCTGCACCTCAGGAGCTATCAACATGCCCTTGATCGAACTGCACACCGCCCAGCGCGACGAACTGGAAACGATTGAAAACCTGATGCAGTTCTACATGTATGAATTCAGCGAGTGGCTGCCGCTTAAGCTTGGTGAGCACGGTTTCTTCAACGCCCAGCCCAAACCGGGTTACTGGCGCAACCCCGCAACCCGGCCGTTTCTGATCAAGGTCGACGGAGAATTGGCCGGCTTCGTGACTGTGGATGACGAAACCCATCTGCACGGCGCCGAGTACAACATCGGCTACTTCTTTGTCAGTCGACGCTTTCGCGGCCAAGGCGTCGCGAAGTTTGTCGTTTCCACCCTCTTGAGCCGGTTCCCCGGTCAATGGCAAATTTTCCACCTCGACGTGAATCAGCCTGCGCAGCGGTTCTGGGCCCGGGTCTTGGCTGATCTCACCCATGGCGAGTTCACCCTGCATCAGCTGCCGGTAGACGGTTATCCCTGCACCATTTACCGATTCCAGACATCGTTGCCATCGTCCTGACTGGCGCTTTCCGATTCCTCTTTTTAATTCCAAACGACTTTGTCCGACAATATGTAGTGACTAAAAATAATCACTACAAAACCGTTGACGCCTCCGATTTGCCCTTGCATGATGCAGACGTCTCCCTGATCGGGAGTACAGGCAACACGTTTGAGCAAGCTCGTCTGACCGCCGAGCTGTTTTTCCCGGATACACGCTGCCCACAAGGCAGATTGAAGAAGCTGACCTGGCCTGAACGTCCAGTACAAAGACGAGAAGCGCTGGCGATCAATCCTCATGAAGCTTGTGGCCGACCCTGAAAATGTCGGCAGTGGCCAAAAGGTTTTCGCCGCTTCTCCTCGTTGTGACGCTATTGCGTAGCAGTTATTCAACACGACTACATGCAACAGACGCGGGACCCGTCAATTTGGCGGCCGACCGCTGACGTCCTGGTTTCGGTGCCAGGGATCAACTAACCGATGGGCTACCTGTATTAGCGAATCAACTTTGAAAGATCACCAAATGGTCAAGGGGCTTACTATGAATCTGAACAATCAACCCACTATCGATGAACTGGCTCATCTGTTCGCTGCGCAAAAAGACAGCCATGACAGCCATATTCTGTGGATCAGCAAGTCGGGCCAGGTGCAAATCGACTGCCTGTCGCCTCACGCCCATGAAGCGGAGTTCGACAAGAACAACCAGAACCTGCTCGCCCGACTGAAGATGTACCGTCGCGGCCAAGGCTATGTCGGCAAGAAAGCCGCGGCTGACAAGGACTTCATCGGTCATGTTCTGCAAACGCTGAAACAGGCATGGGCCTCGATGCAGAACCAGAACGAAGTTCGGGTGATTGACCGATTCTCCTGATACCTCCACACCCCATCCATAAAAAGGCCCCGCTCGTCACATCGAGCGGGGCCTTTTTTGTTCGTCTCGTGCGCACCAAACAACGCTATCGTTAACCGTGTGCACTGGATCATTGGAGGTTTTGTGATGAACATACAACTGACAGGCTTGCTGTTGCTCGTAATGGCCAGTGCTGCCCATGCAAACAGTATCACCGGCGTTCCGTTGTTCGATGCGGACTGCCCCGGCAAAATCATCGTCCACGCGGATCAGGACGGACCGGTGTTGATCAACAGCAAGGAAGCCGAGACCAAAGCCATTGACGATCGCCGATTCGAAGCCAAGGGTTCGGGCGTCGTCATCTCGATCCTCCTCTCCGATGACGACTCGGTCACGGTGTCCTCCACTGGCAAGGCGCCCAATGGGGTGTGCCAATTAATCGAAGACTGATGCCGTCGACTCACCTGCAGCCGCACCCAACACCAGTTCCATAAAAGCCACCGACGCTGCGCTGTGATAGTTGTTTTTGCGTCGCAGCAGCGCGGCCCCTCGTTTGGGCGCCTCCCCCAACAACGGGATTTTGCGCAACGCCCGGTCCTCGGTGGCAATGGGCTCCGGAAGGATGGTGGCGATGGCGGTGTGCCGAATGACTTCCAGCAAGGTGCTCACCGAGTTGACCTCGATCACCACCTTCGGCGTGATCTGCTCCTGGGCAAAGTACTCATCAATGCGGGTGCGGGTGACGAAGTCCGGGGCCAGCAGCGCAAACTCCAGCTGCGCGACCTCTTGCGCGGACAACGCGACCTGGCTTTCGTATAACGGGTGATCGCGCCCCACCATGACGCCCAACGTCTCGGTAAACGCCGGGATCGACTCGATGTCGGCATTTCTGACCTGGGTAAACGCGATGGCGATGTCCAGTGAGTCATCCACCAGGCCGGCCTCGATGTCATCCATCGACAGCTCGAAAATCTGTAGATGGATGTTCGGATACCGCGCCACGTAATCGCGCACCAGCGGCCCCACCAGGTACGCCATGAACGTTGGGGTCATGGCCAGCCGCAAGGTGCCGCGGGACAAGTCCTTTACGTCATGCAGCGCACGTTTGCCTGCCTCCAGTTCCACCAGCACCCGACGAGCACATTCGATGTAGGCCTCTCCCGCATCGGTGGGTTTCACCGTGCGCGAGGTTCGGTCGAACAGGCTCACGCCCAGGGTTTCTTCCAGTTGCCGGATCTGTTGGGACAAGGTCGGCTGCGAGACGTGAAGCGCCTCGGCGGCGCGGGTGAAACCGCCGTGGTCGGCGACCGCCAGCAAATAGCGCAAATGTCGGAGCAGCATGGGGAATCACCATCTATAGGCTGTGCTTATGCGTTGCATTGTATATAGGTCTTGGACGCTATGGATCGATCGGCAGAAGATTGCTCCACACCCAAGCAACATCACTCCCGACAGGAGAAATACCATGCAACAGTCCCACGCTTACAACGACCCAAGCCTGGCCCTGACCACGTCGATCCTCGATGCAAAAGCGCGCAAAAACCTGTCCTGGCAGGACCTGACCGACGGCACCGGCCTCGGTCTGGCCTACGTCACTGCCGCCCTGCTCGGTCAGCACCCGCTGCCGGAAAGCGCCGCCAAAGTGATTGGCGAAAAACTGGACCTGGACGCCGACACCGTGGCCCGCCTGCAGATCATCCCGTTACGCGGCAGCCTCTCCGGTGTCCCGACCGACCCGACCATCTACCGCTTCTACGAAATGATCCAGATTTACGGCACCACCTTGAAAGCCCTGGTTCATGAGCAATTCGGCGACGGCATCATCAGTGCGATCAACTTCAAGCTCGACATGAAGAAAGTCGAAGACCCGGAAGGCGGCTCCCGCGCGGTGATCACACTCGATGGCAAGTTCCTGCCACTGCGTCCTTTTTAAGTGGATGACAGGCCAGTCGAATTTCCACCTGTGACACTCGATCCCCTGTAGCAGCTGCCGAGCTCGCGAGGCTGCGTTCGAGCCGGGGTCGCGCTCGACCGAAGTCCTCGCAGATCCAGACGACTGCTGCGCAGCCGAACGCAGCCTCGCGGGCTCGGCAGCTGCTACAAAATAATCATTTGATTCACGTATGAGGACATCATCATGAAAGCGCTCATCGAAGGTTTTTTGAAGTTCCAGAAAGACGCCTTTCCGCAACGGACCGACCTGTTCAAGCACCTGGCCACTACCCAGCATCCGGGCACGCTGTTCATCACCTGTTCCGACAGCCGTGTCGTGCCGGAACTGCTGACCCAACAGGAACCCGGTGAACTGTTTGTGATCCGTAATGCCGGCAACATCGTGCCCTCCTACAGCCCTCACCCCGGCGGTGTGTCGGCCACGGTCGAATATGCGGTCGCAGTGCTCGGCGTCACCGATATCGTGATCTGCGGGCACTCGGACTGCGGCGCCATGACTGCCGTCGCCAAGTGCAAATGCATGGACCACCTGCCCGCCGTCAGCGGCTGGTTGCAACACGCCGAGTCAGCGAAAGTCATCAACGAATCCCGCCCTCACGCCAATGAAGCGGCGAAGGTGAGTTCAATGGTTCGGGAGAATGTCATCGCGCAACTGGCCAATATCCAGACGCATCCGAGCGTGCGCCTGGCTCAGGAGAAAGGCCTGCTGAATTTGCATGGTTGGGTTTACGACATCGAGACCGGTTCGGTCGATGCGCTAGATGCCAACAGCCACCGTTTTGTGGCGCTCGCCGAGTATCCGGACACCTGCGCCCTTCAAGCCCGACCCATAGAAGCAGCAGCCTGAAGCGTGTATCCACTGGCAGAGACGATCGACGCAGCGCTCCCGGCTCACGGGCGCGCTGCACTGACACAATCGACCGAGTTATTTATCGTCCATCTTTGCTGAAGATTGTGGCCGAATTTCAGCGCTCTCTTCGGCGTTGGGGGGTTGTGGAATACTGCCGGGCGTGAAGACGTGAGTCAGCAGGTCTTTGGCATCGATGTCGACGACCCCCTGAACCGAACGGGTCAGAGCAACAGCCTGCTCACACTGTTTATGAGTGTTGACACGACCGCTCAACGCCACCGTGCCCCCGTGAGTTTTGACATGGATTTGCAGGCCAAGGCTGGGTTCAGCCATTGCCAGGGCTGACTTCACCCTCGTGGTAATCCAGGTGTCGTGAACGCCCCTTTCCAGATCATGAGAGTATTGTTGAAAGGAATGAAGTTTCATGGTGTAACCCTCTCTGCGTCATCAGATGCACTGCCCGTCCATTGGCTGTGCTGCCTTCTGACTCTCAGGCGAGCGTTAGGGACATCTGATTCGTTTTGGAGTGCTCGCCACGCCCATACGGACGCACATTAAGTATAGTGCGGCCGTTGACTGGGGTCGTGGCGCTGGATCAGCGTTTGACCGACAGATCCGTTTGGGTCATGCGACTGCGGATCGTGAACACCCCATCTCCCGAGAGAATCGCGCTGCGAGCAAACAGGCGACCGCTCTCCCAGTTCGAAAGCCCCAACTCCGGCTTGTTCAGCGCGTACTGTCCGTCGACCCAGCGGGTAATCCCGTTACCGACAAAGGGTGCGTTGACGGCGCTGTAGAAGCGTTCCTGAGCCGCGGCATCTTCACTGATCAATGACACGGTGAACTGCGGGCTATAGCGATTGAACAACGCGATGGCGCTGTCCAGGTCGTTGACAATCTTCAGGCTGACTTCCGGGGTTTCTTCCCACTCCCACTCGCGGCCCAACTGATCCTCGGGCAGCGGTTCGGCCAATGCTTCGGTTTGATAGCCTTCGGCGCGATACACCTCAACGCTGGCGGTCTGCCAATCGGTCGGCAAGTACTGCTCGCTGCCTTCGACGATGTGCAATTTGCAGCCCTGACCCCGTGCGGTGCCGGCCTGTTGCAGTGCGTCCAGGAACAGCGGCAGCAATTGCGCGACACGGTCACGGTGAATCAGGCAGACGTTCATCGTGTTGCAGACTTTGCGATCCAGCGAATTGCGCACTACCGCGGCAAAGCGGTTGGCATCGGCGTCCTTGTCGGCGATCAGCCAGGCACCACCGGTGCCGTGCAGGCTGACGGCGGTGCCGGCCTGTTGGGCGATGCTGCCCAATTGACTGACGGCGCGACCCGAACCACGGGCCACCGCCAGCGACAGGCGCCGGTCGGCGAACATCGCCCAACCGGCCGCGTGATTGACGCTTTCCACCAGCGACACCGCGCCGGTCGGCAACCCGGCGTCGCTCAGTGCCGGATTCAGCGCGTGGGTGACGATGGCTTGCGCCGTGCCCAACGCATCGCTGCCAATGCGCAACACCGCCGTGTTACCGGTGCGCAACACACCGGCGGCGTCAGCGAAGACGTTCGGTCGACCTTCGAAGACGAACGCGACGATACCCAGCGGCGAGACCACTTGCTCGACTTTCCAGCCGTCATGCTCGATGCAACTGACCACTTTGCCGCGCGTGGCCGGCGCATCGCGCCAGGCCCTGAGGCCGGCGATCATGTCGCGGCGCATGCGTTCATCCGCCAGAAGGCGTGTGGTGGAGCGCCCGCGGGCCTTGGCCCGCTCGATGTCGGCCAGGTTGGCGGCCTCGATCAAGGCCCAGCAGTCAGGGTTTTCCAGGCGTTGGGCGAAGCGATCAAAGAACTCGCTGATGGCTTGATCGGAGACCGCGGACATTGCGCCGAAAGCCGCTTCGGCACGCTCGATTGCAATGGCCGCCGCTTGCTGGTCAGCCACCGGAATCAGCAACAATTCGCCGCTGACCTGCTCCACCAGCAAATGGTCCCCGGGCTGAAAGCGCGCGGCCAATTCGGGGCTGACCACAGTGACGCGGTTACCAGCGAAAGGGATCGGCGTGCCAGCGACTAGACGTTCGAGCGCAAGAGACATTAAGCGGTTTCACCATGCAGTGGGCGGCCGGAAAATGTATAGGAAAAACCCTGGAGCGTCATTAACCGCACGCCTGACCGGTGATCGAAAACCCGGCGCCCCTTCACCCGGCCCTCCTACGCTAAAAGAGGTACATCAGCGTTTCCTGTTTTCCGAGGAGGCCGTCATGAGCGATGAATTCACAAGCCA
Organism: Pseudomonas sp. UYIF39; assembly: GCF_029963765.1. GTDB lineage: Bacteria > Pseudomonadota > Gammaproteobacteria > Pseudomonadales > Pseudomonadaceae > Aquipseudomonas. The sequence continues at coordinate 162,280 of NZ_JALBYU010000001.1, read as the reverse complement.
TGGAGCGGCCCTTGACGATGAAGGTCTGGCGCAGGCGCTGGACCTTGCCAAAGTCAGTGCAGCGCAACTCTGGGCTGTTTTGGCAGTAGAAACCTCCGGCAACGGGTTCTATCCCGATCGCCGTCCGAAAATCCTTTACGAGCGCCACGTATTCAGTCGGCTGACCCACCAGACGTTTGACGCGCAACACCCGGATATCAGCAGCAAAACCCCCGGCAACTATGGTGCAACAGGGCCGCATCAGTATGACCGTCTGAACCTGGCCGTCGGCCTGAACAGGAAAGCAGCCTTGCAAAGTACCTCCTGGGGGCTGGGGCAGATCATGGGATTCAATTTCGCGCAGACCCGTTCGGCGGATGTCGAGACGATGATCAGGCGAATGGTCGAGTCCGAAAACCAACAACTGCTGTGCACCGTTGGCACGTTGATCGAAGGCGGCTCAGTCGCGGCATTACGGGCCAAGGACTGGGCCAACTTCGCACGCCGCTACAACGGCCCCAACTACGCGATCAACAACTACGATGTGAGGCTCAGCGCGGCGTATCAGAAGTTCTCCTATGGAGGGACGCCGGACCTGAGAATCCGTATGGCGCAAACCTACTTGACGTACCTGGGCTGGCATCCCGGCCCCGTCGACGGCATCGTCGGCAAACAGACCCGGGATGCGATGAATCTCTTTCAGGCAAAAGAGCACCTGGATATCACCACCGTGCTGGACGATGAAACGCTGGCGTCTATGCGCAGCCGAGTCGAGGCGTTGCCGCTCTGACCCTAGAACACCGACCAGCCAATCCGCTGACTCAGCAACTCCAGCGCGGCCATGCCCGCGAGGGAGTTGCCGGCGGTGTTCAACTCCGGTGACCAGACGCACACCGTGAATTGCCCCGGCACCACCGCGACAATCCCCCCGCCCACGCCACTCTTGCCGGGCAAACCGACGCGATAGGCAAAGTTGCCGGCTTCATCGTAGAGGCCGCTGGTGGCCATGATCGAGTTGACTTGCTGGGTCTGGCGGGCGGTTAGAATCTGTTCGCCGCTGTGCTTGCAGAAGCCGTCATTGGCCAGAAAACAGAACGCTCGCGCCAGATCCACGCAGCTCATGCGCAGCGCGCAATGGCTGAAGTAACTGCGCAGCACCGCTTCGACGTCGTTGTGGAAATTGCCGAAAGACTGCATCAGATAAGCCATCGCAGCGTTGCGCGCGCGGTGCTGGTATTCGGACTCGGCGACCTTGCCGTCCACCATGACTTGCGGGTTGCCGGACAGCCGACGCACAAAGTCGCGCATCGACAGTGCCGGCGCGGCAAAGCGTGACTGGTTGATGTCGCAGATCACCAGCGCACCGGCATTGATGAAGGGGTTGCGCGGGCGTCCGCGCTCGAACTCCAGTTGCACCAGCGAATTGAACGGCTGGCCGGAGGGCTCGTGACCCAGGCGCTCCCAAATGGCTTCGCCGGAGTGCCCGATGGCCTGCACCAGGCTGAACACCTTGGAAATACTCTGCACCGAGAACAGCGTATGGGCATCGCCGGCGCAATACAGTTCGCCGTCGTTGCCATACACCGCGATGCCCAGCTGATCGGCCGGCACCGTACCGAGGGCGGGAATGTAGTCAGCCACCTTGCCCTGGCCGATCAGGGGACGAACTGCGTCTAGGATCTCGTTCAACAGCGCTTGCATGCCGGGTTCCGAAGTCTCGCCCCATGGGATTGCGGGGACACAGACGCTAGACGCTACTGGTCGGGGCCGGATCACACAATCTCAAAAACACCGCGTTCCCACATTTTGATTTGCATTGGCTGTGTATCGGAGTGTGTACAGCTGCCCTCCCGACACACCCTGCTCCTAAAACCCCACGCCAAAGACACATCGCAGATACACCTGCTTGATGAACTGTGCCTGTCGATTGGCCACGCCGATCAAAGCACTCAACTCACTCAATGCTACGGAGTATCACCATGTTCAAGCTCTCGACTTCTTCCTTGACCCTCGGCCTCATCATCGCTGGCGGCCTGGCCCTGTCCAACGTGGCTTCAGCCTCTGAGTCCGAAGCGTTCAGCATGAAACAACTGGCCCACGGCTACAGCCAGGTCCAGGCCGACACCGCGGGAAAACCGGCGGAAGGCAAATGTGGCGAAGGCAAGTGCGGCGCCAGCGAGTAACCCTTTGCGTGGGGCACCGCGTTGCCCCACTTCCCTGTCTGAACGGAGATCAAGCCCATGACCACCTCACTCTCATCGGCCGTGAAAGGCCTGCACCTGAACCTCGACCGTGCCGGCAGCTGGATCGCGCCGCTGACTCTGCGGGTGTTCCTCGCCTGGGAGTTCTTCGAATCAGGCCTGGAAAAATTCAATGGCGAGAACTGGTTCGCCGATATTCAGGACAGCTTCCCGTTTCCCTTCAACCACGTGCCGACCACGCTGAACTGGGAACTGTCGATGTGGGCTGAACTGATCTGCGCCCTGGCCATACTGGTCGGCCTGGGAACGCGGATCTCGGCCATCATTTTGATCGTCGTCACCGCCGTCGCGACCGCCGCCGTTCACTGGCCGGCCGATTGGTCTACATTGAGTGAGCTTGCTCAGGGTTACGCCATCAGCAACAAGGGTCACGGCAACTTCAAACTGCCGCTGATCTACCTCGCGGCCTTTATGCCGCTGTTGCTCTCCGGTGCCGGCAAGCTCAGCCTCGATGCGCTGCTGGCTCGAGTCTTCTGGCGTCGCGATAACCGCTAAAGCGCCAGGGACTCGATAACGTCCCTCGGTTCAATAGTGGAGCAATCGTCATGAGTCTCACCCTCTATGGTTTTGACGGCAGTACTTATGTGCGCACCGTGAAGATGCTGCTCGTGGAAAAAGACGCCGAATTCGACCAGGTGCAGGTCAACGTGATCAAAGGCGAGCCGCACCTGCCAGAGCATTTGGTGCGTCACCCTTTCGGCAAGGTGCCGGTCATCGACCACGACGGGTTCCGGGTGATCGAAACCGGTGCGATCGTGGCCTATCTGGACGAAGTCCTGCCAGGCCCATCCATCACCCCTGACAATGCCCACGACCGTGCGCGCACCCACATGGCTCAGGGCATTTATGATTCCTATGGCTACGGCAACCTTGTGCAAGTGTTCGGCTACCATCTTTTTCCTGACTTCATTGGCGGACAGAATGAAGACTCGCGCCGCAAAGGCATCGAGAACTCAAAACGGGTGCTGCGCGAACTGATGAAAATAAAAGGCACCGATCCGTTTATCGCAGGTCTTGAACCCAGCATCGGCGACTTTTACCTGGCGCCGGGCTGCGCCTACATCGCCATGACCCCGGATGCACCGCAGGTATTTTCGGTGGACGGTTTCGACGGATGGTGGAAACGTATGCAGTCTCTGCCAAGCTTCAAGGCCACGCAGCCGAAATAAGCTTCAACCCAACTCACTTGTGTAGACAGGAGCCACCATGAGCGTGACCACCCAATGGATCGAGATCGACAGTGCCGACGGTAAATTTGGCGCTTACCTGGCCATTCCACACACCCGCAAAGGCCCGGGGATCGTGCTGATCCAGGAAATCTTCGGCGTGAATGAACACATCCGCTCGGTCGCCGAACAATACGCCGCCGATGGTTATCTGGTGATCGCACCGGACCTGTTCTGGCGCAGCGGCGAGCGCATAGAACTGGGCTACGACGAGGCCGGCTGGAAACGTGCCGTCGAGTTGATGAACGCCACCGATGTTGGCAAGGCACAGACCGACATCGAACTGGCCATCGACGCCTTGAAAGCCCAGCCGGGTCTGGACGGCGGGATCGCCTCGATTGGTTACTGCTTCGGTGGTTTGCTCTCGTACCACACCGCCGCCAATGGGCTGGTGGACGTGGCGATCGCCTATTACGGCGGCGGGATTCAGAACCAGCTGGACCGCGCCGATGAAATCGAAGTGCCGCTGCTGATGCACTTCGGTGAACAGGACAGCCACATCCCACTGGAAGCCGTGGAGAAAATCGCCGAGCGTTTCGATACCAACGATAACGTGGAAATTGTCGTGTATCCGGAGGCCGAACACGGCTTCAACTGCTCGCATCGCGACAGCTACAACCAGCGCGCAGCAGCTGAGGCCCATGGCAATACGTTGATCTTTTTGGGCATGGAGCTGTAAGGCCACACAAATGCAAAAGGCACCTTCATCAACCGATAAAGGTGCCTTTTTTGTGTGCGACGCTTACTTGATCAGCATCCCCAGCGGACTCAGCGGCCCGATCGGCATCAGTTCAAACGTCAGCAGATCGACCTCGCCCAGCGGCAGTGCCTTGAGCAACCTGTCGGCCTCTTCGACCGATTCGACGGTCATCAGGAAAATCACCCCCGCTTCGTTGTCGCGCATCCAGAACTGCTCCATCTTGCCATCCAGGTACAGCTGCAACGTCGCGGGTACTTCAGCGGGCAGGTAAGCCACGCGCTGCTCGGGGGTCAGGGTCTTGAGTGTTCCGATCGCCATGATTTTCATGATCACACCTCTTCCGGTTGCGCAATGACGGCCGGCTTCGGCTGAACTGTGCGTTCGTGAACATGGCGATGAGGCGTACGGTCGATGTTAAGACTCAGTATTTCCGGACGGCTGTAGTGACCGCGGCCGTCCATCTGACGTTTACGGATTTCGATCTGGAACAGATCGATGTCAGCGATCACTTCGCCTTCGCCTTCGGTCAGTGCACCGACGACTTCACCTTGTGGATCGATGATCGCGGTGTAGCAGCCGCCGGAGATCGGACCGATCTCGCAACCGGTGTCGGCCATGATCTGGGCTTGCTGTTCCGGGTACAACCAAGCCGTCGAGTTAACCACGAAGCAAGCCGATTCCAGAGCATGCATGCGGATGCTGACTTCCATTTGTCGGGTGAACAAGGCACCTGCGAACGAGCCTGGGTACATCGAGGCGTGAATCTGTTCGCCGTCTTCGATCAAAGCGTAACGAGCCAGCGGGTTGTAATGCTCCCAGCAGGCCAGTTGACCGATACGCCCTACCGCGCTGTCGGTGACGCGCAGACCAGAACCGTCGCCCATGCCCCATATCATGCGTTCGTGATAGGTCGGCGAAATCTTGCGACGTGCCTGAATCAAGGTGCCATCAGCATCAAACAGCAACTGAGTGTTGTACAAGGTGCTGCCATCGCGCTCGTTGACGCCAATGGAAACCACCATGTTGGCTTCTTTGGCCGCTTTGCCGATTTCATCGGTGGTCGCAGAAGGTACAACCACAGCCTGATCCAGCAATTTGTAGTGCTCGGCCCCCATTTTGAAAGGGGACTGTACAAAGGAGAAGTATGGGTAGTACGGCACGATGGTTTCGGGGAAAACGGCGAACTGCACGCCTTTCTCGCCGAGTTCACGAATCTTGTTAACGACCTTTTCTACAGTGCCTTCACGGCTGTAGAGAACAGGTGCGATCTGGACAGCAGCGGCTTTAACGATGGTCATGGCGGCGATCTCATTGAGGGAGTGGACTTCGACGAGATCAAATTACGCCAATAATATTTAGACTTAAATGTCGTATACACCACCTTTTAGGACGTAACGAACATCAGCCTCGATTGGCTCGCTGAATCACTTGCGGCGGTTGCCCAAATGCCCGGATAAACGCCCGACGCATCCGCTCCCGATCGCCAAAACCGGTATCAGTCGCCACCACGTCGATGGGGTGCCGACCGGTTTCCATCATCAGACGCGCCGCTTCAACCCGCAGGTTTTCGATGGCCTTGGCCGGTGATTGGCCGGTTTCGGCATGGAACACACGGCTGAATTGCCGAGGGCTGAGGTTGGCGGCGTTAGCCAATTCCTCGACCGACAGCGCGGATTTCAGGTTCTGCTTGGCATAGGCCAACGCGGCCTGGATGCGATCGGTCTTGGGCTCCAGTTCGAGCATCACCGAAAACTGCGACTGCCCTCCCGCGCGCCGGTGGTAAACCACCAATTGCCGGGCGACCCGCCGCGCCACTTCCGCGCCCAGATCCTTTTCCACCAGCGCCAATGCCAGATCGACACAAGCGCTCATGCCCGCAGCCGTCCAGATGTTGCCGTCGTTGATGAAGATCCGGTCTTCCTCGACCTTCACCTTCGGATACGCCTTCTGCAGCGCCGGGGCATGGCACCAGTGCGTGGTCGCGCGCCGCCCATCGAGCAAACCGGCTTCGGCCAGCGCAATCGCGCCGGTGCAAATCGAGCCCAGACGCCGGGTGGTCCGGCTGGCGTTGCGCAAAAACGCCACCATGCCCGGTGATACCGGACGGATCAGGTTGTCGCCCATCACCAACAGCGTGTTGAACGAGCGCTGGTCGAACGCCGAGGTTTCCACACCAAACCCGGCGGAGGTCTGCACCGTACCGCCGCGCTCGGACAGCAAGGCAATGTTGTACGCCGGTTCGTCGGTGGCCATGTTGGCCAACTCGAACGTGGCGCACATGGCCAGGCCCAACACCTGAAACCCGGGGTAAACGATGAGTCCAATGGTGTGCATTCGGCGACCTCTTTGACCTTAAAGGTGGCATAACATATTTACGGCCATCGACTTTGCACTGTATGCCCTTAATGGGTCTATACATAAGTGTAATCAGTTGGCCGAGAACAAGAGGCACAGGCCATGGACAACAAGGGTTCTGGCACTAACCTGGCCTTCTGGCTGCCAGGCAGTGCGGTCATCCTGAGTCTGGTGGTATCGATGTTCGCCCTCAACCGCGAACCGTTCCTTGAACCGCGGCCGATCGGCGCACAGTTCCAGGCGCAACTGCCCATCGAAGCCCGGTTATGGCAAGACCCTTTCGACGCGGTCGAGCGTTATCGCAAGAAGCTCACGGACAGCAAGAACCCGGATGCCGAGCAGGTTTGCAGCCCGGCCATTTCTCCCCTGTCCGGCGACAAACCGGCGCCCGACATCATGGTGGCGCTGGTCGAAGGCGGCCCTTACGCCGACGAAGTCGAACGGCGCCGGCGTATTCGTTATGCGCTGCTCGCAGGGTTCAAGAATTCCCACCGGGTGCCGGATCAGGAGCAGTACATCCATTGCTTGAGACTCGCCGCCAACCTGTCGCTGGATACCCCGCAGAAAACCGCTTTCGTCGACGCGCCCTATGAAGTGTTCGTCTCCAACCCCTTCGATCCACCGACAGCACTTGAGGGCGCGCCACCGCCGCCTGACCGAACGATCGTGTTCTGGTTCAAACAGGACGCGCTCGGCTCAACGCCGCTGCAGCTGCTCGAAACGTTGCGCGAGACCCTGAAAACCAAAGTAGCTTTGGCGTGCGCTCCAAAACCGTGTTCCGAGCCACCCGACACGGCTGTCCTGAAGGTCATCGGCCCTTCTACTTCAACCGTCCTGCGCGACATGTTCCAGGACCAGGACATCGGCAAGGCCACGCCGAAGGTCGAAATCTACTCCCCACTGGCCACGGCCGATAACGAGACGCTGGATCGCGGGTACCAAAAGCTTTCACCACCGCTTGCGAGCAGACAATCCATGAAGTTGCTGCGCACCGTCAGCGACGACGGCACCATGACGCAACTGATGCTGGAAGAGCTGAAGTTGCGCCGCGTGGATCCGGCCACGGGCGTGCGTTGCAGCGAAGACAAGCTGCAACGGATCGGCTCACCGTGCACCCGAGACCTTCGCCGCAGCGGTCACCGTATCGCGTTGATTTCCGAGTGGGACAGTTTCTACAGCCGCGCACTGATCGAGAGCTTCAAGACACAGGTGGCTAGGGATGCCCGCCTGGGCAGTGACGAAAAAAACCATCGGGATGTGGTCGATCAGTGGATTTTGCGCTTCAGCTATCTGCGCGGCCTGGACGGACGCCTCCCGGAAGAATCCGCGAGCAACGACAAGAGCGCCAGTACCGATCCCGGTAAAAACAAAGACCCTACCCCACTTGATCTCAGTCCACTGGAGAAATCCGACGGCAACTCCCAACTCGACTACCTGCGGCGCCTCGCCGACCATATCGCCAGCGAGGACGCGGCCTATCGACGCAACGGCGAAAGCGGCATTGGCGCGATTGGCGTACTGGGCGTCGATGCCTACGACAAGCTCCTGGTGCTGCAAGCGCTGAAGAGCCGGATGCCGTACAAACTGTACTTTTCCACCGACCTCGATGCCCGCATGTTGCAACGGGGCCAGGCACAAACCACGCGCAACCTGATACTCGCCGCCCCCTACGGACTCACGCTGACACGCGCACTGCAACAGGACGTGCCGCCGTTCCGCGACAGCTTGCAAAGCGCGGTGTTCATCTCGGTGCTGGCGGCGCTGGCGCCGCAATCCTACGATGCCAAGCGCGCGAAGTTCGACTATTCCAAATCGGAGCTGCTGTCGCCGGGCATCTATGAAGTGGGGATCAGCGGCTTCATTCCCCTGGCGAGCCGGTTGACCGCCTCACGCCCCGCTAATTGCGAAGCACCGACCCAATCGCAGTCCGATCAGGGCGTACGCCCACACGACCTTATGGCCCTGCGCTGCCTCCAAGATCCTTCACCACCGCCCTACCCTGAACCCTCCAAGTCGATCCGCGACCGCTTCAAGCAAGCCCAATCATTCTTCTGGGCCGGGCCACTGACCGTCACCTTGCTGGTACTCGGAGGGTTCATCGTCTGGTGGCGGATCGAGGGTCCCAAAGCTGAGCATGACGCACGATTGGCCTGGGTTCGCGGCGTGCCAATGACGCTGTTCATGGTGGCGGCGGCCTGCGCATTCATCGCCACGCGGTTCTGGCATGCGGAGTTTCTCTGGTTCACGTTCGTGCTGATATTGCTGGGGATCATTTCCTCGAACCTGACCCGGCGCTCCGCGAGGCAACTGGCGATGGCCAAGGACTCGACAGCCAGCATGGGCACGGGCTTATACGACTCCCGGGCGTGGTACATCGTGGTCCCTCTTGTCATGTTCATCCTCGCGCTGATGCTGGCGTACCAGATGCGCAGCACATTGACGGACAACGGACTGGGTGAACCGATGTTTCTGTTTGAAGGCATCAGTGCCTGGCCAACCGTGGCACTGCGGCTGCTGGCGGTGCTGATCTCCCTCTCGGCACTGGCATGGGGCTGGCGCAACCTGCGCATTAACCGGACCGAGATCGAAGCCACGTACCATTTGCGCCTGCACATGCGCAAATACGAGATGACTCTGTGGGGACAGGTTCGACGCTTGATTCGCCGGGGTAAAGGCTGGACGTTTCGTCACTGGTGCAACGAACTGGGGCACTGCCTGCTGAAGATTTTCTTCCCGCTGCTGACCGCCAGCGACGAATGGTCAAAGTCCTGCGCACCGGCACAGGTCACTTGCACGGACGGGCGCAAGATGATCGTCATCGCACGTTTCTGGGGTGAGCACTGCGTCTGCGGCTCCTTCGGCGCCCGAATGCTGCGGGCCATGCTCGCCACGTGGGTTTATGTCGTGGTCACCAGCGTGCTGTTTGTCATCTGGCCCATGGAGGGCATGCCCGTTCGCGGCGAATCGATGTGGTGGATGATGAGTTGGCTGATCCCTTCCCTGATTTTCCAGGTGCTGGTGTTTTGGGTCATGGATGCCAACCTGCTGCTGACGCGATTCATCCGCCATCTCAGCGAACATCATGCGATCTGGCCAGGCACGTTGCAGATGGAGCACAAGAAGACCTTTGGCATGCTTCGGCACCCGTGTATCGACGAGTGGGTGGATTTGCAACTGATCGCCAAGCGCACCTCGGCCGTCAACCGTCTGATCTATGCGCCGACGGTGGTCATGTTGATCCTGTTCGCATCGCGCAGCAGCCTGTTCGATAACTGGCCGACACCGCCCAGCCTGGTCATTTCCTACCTGCTGACGGCGCTGGTACTGCTGGTCGCAGCGCTATCGCTGCGCCGTGCCGCGGAAAAATCCCGCACGCTTGCACTACAACGACTTGACGCCTACCTGCTGCAAACACCTGAAACGACGGCCTGCTACGGCAAGTTCAAGATGATCCGTGAGCGGGTCGCGACGCTCAGCACCGGCGCGTTCTCACGTTACGCTGAAGACCCGCTGATCCGGGCGCTGCTGCTGTCACTGACCGGCATCGGCGGCTCGGCCATCGTCGATGCGTTGAACTATGCGAAGTTCTAGCAGCAACGGGTATTACATTTCCCACGGCCGAAACGGGCGCTTTGTATGTTCAAGTATCAAACGCATCGATGCTCAACACCCGGTTCGTTCTCACGCTAGGCTGAAGAGTAACGACATCGTGAAAGGAGGCGTTCGAGATGCAACTCATCACGTTGAAAATCGATAAACCGGAAGCGACGAACTTCATTTTGGGTCAGACGCACTTCATCAAGTCCGTCGAGGACATCCACGAAGCGTTGGTCAATGCCGTGCCAGGTATCCGCTTTGGCGTGGCCTTTTGCGAAGCTTCCGGCAAATGCCTGGTGCGCTGGTCTGGCACCGATGCCGCCATGATCGAACTGGCCCGGAGCAATGCCCAAGCCATCGGTGCGGGCCATAGCTTCATCATTGTCCTCGACGATGGCTTCTATCCCGTAAACGTGTTGAACGCCGTCAAAATGGTTCCAGAGGTGTGCCGCATTTTTTGTGCAACGGCCAACCCGACTGAGGTGATTCTCGCCGAGACAGATCAAGGGCGAGCGATTCTGGGGGTGGTGGATGGCTTCTGTGCCCGTGGCATTGAAGGCGAGGAAGACATCGTTTGGCGCAAGAACCTGTTGCGGCAGATCGGCTACAAGCTTTGAGCACCTTCCGTTACAACCGGGCGCTGAACACCACACCGTTCAGCGCCTCACACCTTGCGCCCGAGAGGCTTTTTGGCGGGGAAAATTATGCGAAGAATTATCGTAACGGGGGCGCTCTTGCTGGCCTTGTGCGGTTGCGCAACGTCACCTATGCGGGTTTCTGAAGCGCGGCCTGTGCCGGCCAATGCGATGTACGCGTTCAAAAGCCAGGATACGAACGATCCGGGACGCCTGACCGTTCTCCGTGATGACGGCTTTGACGGTTCGGGATGTGACATCGTGTTCTACATTGATGGTCAGCGCGCAGCCAAGATAGGTCCCGGTCAAAAGGCATCTTTCGTTTTGCCTGCCGGTGAAGTGAACCTCGGCACCGGGCTCGCCGAGTCTGGATTATGTGCGGGTGTCGCGATCAAAACTGTCGCAGCCAACATCAAGCCAGGGAAAGAAGTGATTTATCGAATCAACTGGGATACGCAAGGTTTCTACTTGGGCCCCTACGTTGAATATGCACGTTGAGCCCAGACAGTTCCGGCCTGTTTCGCACGCCACACCACCGATAGTGGGTAATCGCAAAACGTGCCGCTTTGCCTTCACATGTCCATGCACTGGCCCGAGCCGCGCTCGAGGCGTCATCGCAGACTATTCTTGATCTGGGTAACCGACCGGTCGCACCGAAGGAGGTCACTCGTTTATGCACTGTGTCCTTTTCGAAATCCGCCGCGGTTCGATCTGATGCATGAAGGCCAATCTATCCGCGCCGTCATCGAGTTCCGATGAACTACCGGTCTGGGGCACGGCCCAGGCACTTTTGTCTGACACCCTGAAACGGAGACGCCAGCATGAGCACCTTGCAACTTCACCCTGCACTGGTCAATGGTATCCAACCCACTGCCGCGAATTTCACAGGTGGCACCCTGCAATGCCTGTGTGCGACCGACAAGGTTGAGGTCAAGATCGACGCACGAACTCTGCATAACCACGCGTGCGGCTGAGGGGCAAAGCCTTTTGGTTACTTTGGGGCTCTTCCAAAGTGACTCGCTGTAAAAGCGAAACCGTAATCAGCCATTACCGAAGAAACGGATACACACACAACCTCCCACAAATTAAAATGCCCGGCAGAGGCCGGGCATTCCAGACGAGCTCAAGTCGGGCGCTAGTTTGTGTAACCCAGTTTCGCGGCCTTGCTCTCTTGCGCCTGTCCACGCGTCGCCAGGCAGTAATACAACGGACAAGTCACCACCAACCCCACCAACCACGACAGGTCCGCACCTTCAACCAGATTGGCGTACGGCCCGACATACAACGACGTATTGGCAAACGGCAGCTGCACGATAATCCCGATGAAATACGCAACGATCGCATGCAGGTTGAAACGCCCGTAAATCCCGCCGTCTGCACGGAAGATCGAGGCGATATCGTAATGGCCGCGCTTGATCAGGTAGAAATCGATCAGGTTGATCGACGCCCAAGGCACCAGCACCAGCAACAGCGCCAGAATCAACCCGATGAACTGCGAGATGAAATTCGCCGAAGCACCCAACGCGACTATGCAGCAACCCGCCAGCACAATACTCGACAACATCACACGCACTTTGATGCTCGGTGTCCACTGACTGGCGAAGGTCTGGATCGAGGTGATGATCGACAGCACCGCGCCATACAGATTCAAAGCGTTGTGGCTGATGATGTTGAGCAAAAACAGGACCATCAGGATCGGCCCCAGCCAACCGGTGGACTGCTTCACTGCCGCCATCGCTTCGGTGCCTTCCGGAGTGGCCAGCACCGCCACCGCGCCAAAAGTGAACGACAGAATGGTGCCCAGGGTCGCGCCCAGATACGTGGCGAAGAATGGACGGGCGATCCCTATATCCGCCGGCAGGTAACGCGAGTAGTCCGACACATAAGGCGAGAAGCTGATCTGCCAGATGATTCCCAGCGACACCGTTGCCAGCCAGCCTGACAGGTTGAAACCGCCCCGAGTGAAGAAGTCCGCCGGCAGGTCGTGGGCGAAGATGTAAAGGAAGCCGGCGAGCAAGGCACTGCCCATGACCCAGGTCCCGATGCGATTGAGGGTGTGAATGAAGCGGTAACCGATCACCCCGATCGCGGTGGCGCTCAGGGCGCCGATAACGATGCTCGCCGGCACCGGAACCGAAGGCGCGATGCCGACAATGGACTTGCCGGCCAGGACGATGTTGGAGATGAAAAAGCCGATGTAGATGATCGCCGCAAAGAACACGATCAGCAGCGCACCATAACGGCCGAACTGGCCGCGACTCTGCACCATCTGCGGAATCCCCATGCGCGGACCTTGAGCCGACGCCAGGGCTATCACCAGACCACCGACCATATGCCCGAGCGCAATCGCCAACAGCCCCCAGAACAGGTCGAGGTGGAACACTTGAACCACCATGGCGCCGGTCACGATGGGCAGCGGTGCAATGTTGGTACTGAACCATAAAGTGAAAAGGTCGCGGGCCTTCCCGTGGCGTTCCGCGAGTGGGACGTAGTCGACCGTGTGATTCTCGATCAGGGGGTCTTGCCGGGACATCTGGGACATGTGCATGAACTCTAGTTTGTCTGATCTTATAGTTGTACGAAGCCAAACCGGGGGAGCTCTTTGGCCGCCCCTCAGATGCAGGCCATATTATGGTATTCCAAGTTTTTAACAAGACTGATCCGGTCTTTGAGAGCCCATCTGATCCGCAATCACACTGCATAAACGTGCCCACAACCTAGCGAAAAGCCCCGTAAACATTGACTTAAAGAGCGAAGGCGTACGTTTATCGGGTCAAAAAAAAAGCCCTTGCAAACTATGTATTACGGTATACCATCAGACCTACAAACACATAAAACCCGCATTACACCGCCAGAGGACCGTCCCATGATCGATGCCGCCATCTACAAACAAGTGATGGGTTCGTTTCCTTCCGGGGTGACTGTGATTACCACGCTGGATGACGACGGCCAAATCGTCGGCCTGACCGCCAGCGCCTTCAGCTCGCTGTCCATGGACCCGGCCCTGGTGCTGTTCTGCCCCAACTACAGCTCCGACTCCTATCCCGTACTGATCAAGAACAAACGCTTTGCCATTCACGTCCTGTCTGGCGGCCAGCAGAGCGAAGCCTATGCCTTCGCGCGCAAAGGCAAAGACAAGGCGCAAGGCATCGAATGGACCTTGAGCGAGCTGGGCAACCCGATTCTGGCTAACGCCACGGCGGTGATCGAATGCGAGCTGTGGCGCGAATACGAAGGGGGCGACCACGCGATCATGGTCGGCGCGGTGAAGAACCTGATCGTGCCCCAGCACAACGCCGGGCCACTGGTGTATTGCCACGGCAAGATGGGCGCCCTGCCCGTACTCGCCTGATCCAGATAATATTTTGCGCATAGTGCGAATTTCGATACTCCAATAATCAGCCAGCCGACTCCCGATCGACAGGCCAACAATAAAAGATCCGAGGTAAGCGTCATGAAGTTTTCCCTGTTCGTGCACATGGAACGTTGGGACGAAAGCGTCAGCCACCGCCAGCTGTTCGAAGACTTGACCGAACTGACCCTGATGGCCGAAGCCGGCGGTTTCAGCACCGTCTGGATCGGCGAACACCACGCCATGGAATACACCATCTCGCCGAGTCCGATGCCGCTGTTGGCCTACCTGGCCGCCAAAACCACCACCATTCACCTCGGCGCCGGCACCATCATTGCGCCGTTCTGGCACCCGCTGCGGGTCGCCGGCGAATGCGCGCTGCTGGACGTGATCAGTAACGGTCGCATGGAAGTCGGTCTGGCCCGTGGTGCCTATCAGGTGGAGTTCGACCGCATGGCCGGCGGCATGCCTGCCTCCTCCGGCGGCCAGGCGTTACGCGAGATGGTTCCGGTGGTGCGTGCCCTGTGGCAAGGCGATTACGCCCACGATGGCGATATCTGGAAATTCCCGACCTCCACCAGCGTGCCGAAGCCGATCCAGAAGCCCAATCCGCCGATGTGGATCGCCGCCCGCGACCCGGACTCGCACAACTTCGCCGTGGCCAATGGCTGCAACGTCATGGTCACGCCACTGATGAAGGGCGACGAAGAAGTCCTCGACCTGAAGAACAAGTTCCAGACTGCCCTGGACAACAACCCGGACGTACCACGCCCGCAACTGATGGTGCTGCGTCACACCCACGTCCACGCGGTCGATGACCCGGAAGGCTGGAAAGTCGGGGCCAAGGCGATCTCCAGGTTCTATCGCACCTTCGATGCCTGGTTTGGCAACAAGGAAGTGCCGGTCAATGGCTTCCTGGCGCCGAGCCCGGAAGAAAAGTTCGCCGCTCGTCCGGAGTTCGAACTGGAGAGTCTGCACAAGACCGCCATGATTGGCACCCCGGAAGAAATCATCCCGCGCATCAAGTATTACCAGGAACTGGGTGTCGACGAATTCAGCTTCTGGTGCGATAACAGCCTGCCCCACGCGGAGAAGAAAAAATCCCTGGAGCTGTTTATCAAACACGTGGTCCCGGCGTTCCGCTGAGTCCACCGCCCTGCCCCTCGGACGCGAAGCCGGGGGGCAGACTGACGTGTAGGGTCGATTCCAATGATCAATGATCGCCGCCCATCACTCGCCCTTCCCTCCGGCGCCGAGCAGGCTTATCTGCGCGGCGAATGGACCGCTTCGCATCTGCATTTCAAGCGCCTGCGCGCCAGCGTTACTGCCAAGCAGAACGGTTTCTGGCAAATAGTTCACTGAGCCCATCCGAACTGGAATTCACGCACCCACGTCTCATCATCGCGAGGCGTGCCCGGTGCTTTGTGCTTCGGCCCATGATCAGGTTTGCTCAATGAACAATAAAAACGCGCTGTTGATCATCGACATGCAACAGGAGGACGGTTTCGTCCTGGAACACTTCGACACCGTGGTGGCCAACATCGCTGCCCTGCTCGAGACTGCCCGCCGTCAGCGGGTGCCTGTTATCTATACCCGCCACATCAATCAGGCCGACGGCAGTGATTTGCCGCGCGGCGAACCACGAGCGGCCGATGGCGGCCCGAGCAGTTATCGCGCCGGCACCCGGCAAGTGGAAATCATCGAACGTCTGGCGTCGCAGCCTGATGAACTCATTATCGACAAGGGCCGTTACAGCGCCTTCCATCGCACCGACCTGGATGCCCGACTCAAGGCGCTCGGGGTCGATACCCTGATCGTCTGCGGCGTGCTGACCGATGTCTGCGTACTCAGCACGGTGTTCGATGCTTTCGCCCTGGGTTATCACATTCGCCTGGTCAGCGATGCCTGCACCACGACCACGCGGGCGGGACATTACTCAGCGCTGCTGATCATGGCCAACTGGGTCTACGCCCTGGAGATCCTGACCTGCGCCGAATGCCTGCGAGCACTGGACAATCGCGAGTATCTCAGCCTGATCCCCGAGCACCCGGACCTGTTCGCCCACCAGCCCCATGAGCTGGAAAGCACCATCGCCCGTTTGCAAACCCACCTCGTCCGGACTCAGGAGTAATCGCCATGCAAGTCGAAAAAAGAAGCATCGATTTCATCCCTGAGACTGAACGCCATGGCCAGCCCGGCTCGCTGTTTTTCATCTGGTTCGGCGCCAACATGAACATCACAACCATCGCGTCCGGTGTGTTGCCAGTGGTGATGGGGCTCAATCTGTTCTGGAGCGCATTGGCGATCATCATCGGTTCGCTGCTGGGGGCGATTTTCATGGCCTCCCATTCTGCCCAGGGGCCGAAACTCGGCATCCCGCAAATGATCCAGAGCCGGGCGCAATTCGGCGTGCTGGGGGCGGTGTTGCCACTGCTGTTCGTGATGCTGATCTACCTGGGATTTTTCGTCAGCAACACCTTGCTCGCCGCGCAGGCATTGGAGTCCGTCAGCCCGTTGCCGGCCACCGGCAATATCTACCTGATCGGGGCGTTGTGCTTTGTTGTCGCGCTCTATGGTTATCGCCTGATCCATCGCCTGCAGAAAGTGCTGTCGCTGCTTTCGTTGTTGGTGTTCATCGCCGCTACGGTGCTCGCCTTACAGCTGCCGATTCCGGCCGAACAGTGGCTGCCAACGGGTTTCTCGTTGTCGAAGTTTCTGGTGGCGGTGAGCATTGCCGTGACCTGGCAACTGTCCTATGCGCCTTACGTGGCCGATTACTCGCGTTACCTGCCCAGCAGCACGCCTACCGCAAAGGTGTTCTGGTACGGCTATGCCGGGACGGTCAGCGGCGGTGCCTGGATGATGATTCTCGGGGCGATCCTCAGCGTCGGCATCACCGACTTTTCAAGCAACGTCGGCAGCCATGTCGCCGGGCTGTTTGGCAGCGGCGCGCTGCTGCTGTTCGCCTTCATCGTCTATGGCCAGGTGTCGATCAATGTGTTCAACCTGTACGGCGCCTTCATGTCGACCATTACCGTGATCGAACCCTTTGCCCGGCTTAAGGTGACGCCTCGGGTACGCGGCCTGTTCATGCTGGTGATCAGCCTGGTGGCCACAGCCTTGTGCACCATCAGTCAGGACGACTTCATCAACTTCTGCCCGCCCTCAGCTACTACTGGCTGATGAAACTCGCCAAGCGAGTGCCGATGGTGGGTCAAACGTCGCGGTAAATCGCTGAGAAGCACAACGCCGGTCACGGTCGGCGTTGTGCTGCTCGAATCAATAAAGCCGAATTTCAGGCAAAAAAAATCCCAGGCAGCTGATGGACGCCTGGGACTCAAAATGCATAAACCGTGGTGGTGAACGCGGGGCGAATATTACTTAATATTTCCGCCTGTAACAATATGTTTTGGTTAACTATTCAGTTACTAAAACGTCTAACTCATTAAATATCCACACATTTTATATGGGCGAGCAACGACAAGGACTGATTTAGAGGTACCAGCGATACTCCCTCGCGCTGATGTCCTGCAGGAACGCCAAATGGTCCTGGCGCTTGTTTTCGCAGTAGACATCCACAAACTCTGCCCCCAACCCCTCGCGCAGCTGCGCATTGTTTTGCATCGAACGCACGGCCTCCAGCATCTCCAGCGGGAAGTCGATTCCGCTGCCACGATCTTCGTTGAGGGGTGCAATCGGTTCACGACCCACTTCCAGCCCTTGCTCCAGCCCGACCAGAATCGCCGCCAACACGAGATAAGGATTGGCATCCGCGCCCGCCAGGCGATGTTCGATGCGCAGATTCTTGGCGTCCGACTCAGGCACCCGCAGGCAGGCGTCACGATCTTCAAAGCCCCAACTGGCGCGCGTCGCGACATTTACCGTGCCGCTCAAGCGCCGCATTGCGTTGTGATTCGGTGCAAAGATCGGCATGCAATGCGGCAACACTTCAAGGCAACCGGCCACTGCATGGCGCAGCGCCTGCTGACCGTTAGCCGCCAACAGGTTGGTTCCCGCCTCGTCGTAAAGGCTCACATGCACATGCATGCCGCTACCGGGGTGCTGCAAGTAGGGTTTGGCCATGAAGCTGGCGCGGTGGTTGTGCTTGAGAGCCACCCCCCGTGTGCTGCGGCAGAACAGGGCCGCCCAGTCGGCCGCACGCAGACCGTCGTCAAGGTGACCGAAATTGATCTCGAACTGGCCCGGGCCCAGCTCCGCAGTGATTACCGTGGCATCAATGCCTTGCGCCCGCGCCGTCTCGACCATGTCATCGAGTACCGGTGAAAATCTCGAAAGCCGTTCGATGTGCATATTCGGCTGATCATCGGCATCGTCGGTCAGATGATCGCGAGGGAACTGTGGCAAGCCGTCACGAAGCTGGCGATCGAACAGATAGAACTCCAGTTCGAACGCGACTACGGGGAAAATCCCTTTTCGGCCAAGTCGCTCGAGCACCTGAGCCAACACTTCACGCGGCTCGAAAACGATAGGCTTTTCAGTACCGCTTGAGGTAATCAGCATTTGCCCCAGCAGTTGTTTTTCCCAGCTCACGGGCTTTAGCGTACCGGGTACCAGGCGGCGCGGAGCATCCGGGTCGCCGTCGTTGAAACAGTAGTCGCCGATTTTGAACAGGCCACCCTGCGTGCCGAGCAACACACAGTTTTGCGGCAGCTTGAGCGCGCTGCCGGCGGCGACCTTCTCGAGCATTTCTATCGGGTAGCGCTTACCGTAAAAATGCCCGGGGATATCCAGGGAAATCAGATCAACGTAACGCACCTGCGGGAAGCGCTGACGAAACGCGCGAACCTCAGCAACCAGATCAGAGCAGACAGCATCCATCGTTAGTGTTCCTTGTTGTTTTTATCAGGTGTAAACCCAAAGCACCCGGGCGAGCTGATCCGAGAGGTTGCCGTAGCGACAATGTGTGTGACTGGCCAATTGAAAACTGTCGCCGGTGCGCAATGTCACCGGTTTATCGTCATCCAGCCACAGCGTCAGCTCACCCTCGAGGACATAGCCACCCTGCTCCGAGCTGTCGTTCATGTGCCGATCACCACTGCTGGCGCCAGGCTCCAGTTGGCTTTCAAGCATTGAAAAGGACGCCCTCATCTTCGGAGAGACGAGGATGTCGGTAATCCCGTCGGCGTAATACAGCGTGCGTCGCTCATCCGGACGCGTCACCCAAGGCAATGCCATGGGCTTGGGCAAGCTGTAGAAATAGGTGGTCGGCACGCCGAGGGTTTCGCTGATGGCGGTCAAGTCCGCCACCGTGGGACGTGACAACCCCCGCTCGACTTGCGAGAGAAAGCCGACCGAACGACCGATTTTGTCCGCCAGCTCTTTCAACGTGTATTTTTTGTGTTTGCGCAGGTCCTGAATCAGGATCGCCAGTGCCGAGATTTCTTCTTGCATGTCCATCTAAAGGCTTCCAGAAATTGATGCTTCAAATACAGTCGCGCAGCCGATACCAGGCCTTGCCGATGGCTTCCAATGGTGCTGCCAAATACTTTCCACCGGGAAAACTGCCGTTGATCAAACCCTGGTACAACACCAGCTCATCCGGCTGGCCAAGTATCGCGTCGGACACGGCGCGCGCCCCGGCCAAAGTCGGCAGCACGCCATGACCTGAGTAACCCTGTAGCCAGTACAGATCGCCACGTCGACCGATGTCAGGCGTGCGCTTGAGGGTCAGATCGATGTGACCTCCCCAGGCAAAGTCCAGTTCGACGCCTTTGAGCTGGGGAAACACGCGCTCCAGATAGGGCCGTGTCGCAGCGGCGATGTCCTTCGGCATGCCGCCCAGGTAAGTGCAACCACCACCGAACAGCAGGCGGTTGTCCGGCGTGCGGCGGAAATAATCGAGGACAAACTGGTTGTCGGTGACGCACACATTGCTGGGTAGCAGCGCGGTCGCCTGTTGCTCTGAAAGTGGCGCGGTGGCCACCTGATAAGTGCCAACCGGTAACACGCAACTCGAAAGCTTCGGATCGAGCCGATCAAGGTAGGCGTTGCACGCCAGCACCAGCACGTCAGCGCGAATGCGACCGCGCTCAGTGGTGACCACGTAACGATCGCCTTCTTCGTGATAACTCAATGCCTTGCTCTGTTCATGAATACGTCCACCAGCCTGTTCAATCGCAGCGGCTAGGCCGAGCGCCAGTTTCAGCGGATTCAAATGCCCGCCTTCAGGATCAAACAGCCCTGCCTGGTAACGCTCACTGGCGACCCAATCAGGCAACGCCTCGCGCGAAATCAACTGCAAACCATCGTGGCCCCACTTGTGGCTGGCCTCGTGTTGCCAGTCTGTCAATAGACTCACCCGACGCGGCATCACCGACGTCCAGAGGTGGCCGGGCCGATAGTCACAATCAAAACCATGGCGGGCGGGCAAATCTCGTAACTCCCGTGCAGCCCAGCGCATGCTGTCCCACAACTGGCGAGCGCGCTCATAACCCAGCGCTGCCTCCAACGGTGGCATGTCACACGACCAACCGAGAATCGCCTGACCGCCATTGCGCCCCGAGGCGGCCCAGGCCACCCGACTGGCTTCGAGCAACGTCACGCGCTTACCGGCCAAGGCCAGGCGCAACGCCGTATGCAACCCACTGAAGCCAGCCCCGATGATCAACACTTCGGTATCCTGCTCGCCCTCAAGAACAGCTCGATCCACCAAGCGATCGGCGCAGGTGTGGGCGTAATAGCTGGCGACGTGCTGGGTAGATTGCTGGAACATGCAGGCCTCGTGAATTTTTATACTTATATTTTCATGAAAAAGTACACGTTAAATTTCACAACAGCAACCGGTCAAGGCACAAAAAAAATCCCGCCCAGGAAAACCCGGGCGGGATTTTTTCTAAGCGGCAGCGTTATCGAAGCAACGCTGCCGACGTTTCAGGCGACAGGAATCATCGGATCCGCCGAAGCCAGCGCAGTGACACGATCAGCCGCGGGCGGGTAGATCCACATCGTGTTGATCTGGGTCTTCAACGCCTTGGCTTCCTCCTTGATCAATTTCACCTGCCGGTCCCAACCTTCGGTGTAGACCGCTCCCCAGGCACCCAGATCCAGACAGGTCACGTATTTAGGCTGGCTGTACGGGGTCGGGTCCACGCCCAGAATCTGTGCGGCAACGTTGTTGCCGGCATGACGACCCAGCGAGATAGCGTGCTGGCAGGTCATCAGTGCGAAGTTGCCGATGTCATCGCTGGCGGCGATGGAAGACGCCCTCGCCCAGCAGACCATTCTTGATCTCGCCAGGAAAGTCGGACGAAAAGCGCCGGCACAATTCAATACTCAGGTGGACAACTGGATGAACGATCGTCGGGAAAAGAAAACCAGTGCGAGCACTCCGGCAAGCGACGGCCCGATCATCCAGGTGACCAATATCACCGACTAAACCTTACAGACAATCACGCACTGCCTGGCGCAACACCCCGGATTTCGCCCAAGGCGGCCCCTGATAAAGCGATACGTGACTGCCATCCTTGGATTTCACGATGTCCACGATCTCGTCGGCCGTGATGATGCTCGGCGCCGTGACCCTGTAGCCATTGGAAATCGCCGATTGGGTGGTATGGGGTATCTCCCGCTGCCAGGCCGGCAGAACGCACGCGGCATAGTCTTTAGGCGCCTTGTTGCTGTACTTGCTGAGATTGGGCTCACCTGGCACCAGGGACGCGGGCAACGAACAGCCCGCCAGCAACGCCAACCCTACTCCCCCAATCAATTTGCGCATGACGCTTCCTTATCCCGAAAAAGGGGAATGTAGCGCGTCGCTGTCCAGACATCCATCCATTGCACTGAACTCAGCAAGGGGCGTTGTGATCTCCGGGATCCGGATACGACCTCTCGTTCAGATAAGTCATCCATCTTTCATACGCTTCATGCTGCCATTGAGTGACCCGCTCCCATTCCGGGCCGCTCAACTGATGTGCAGAGATCAGTTTCATCATTTCCGTGGTGGCCGCGTCCAGATCAACCATCAGCTCATGGGCATGAAATCTAAAGTCATCAGTAGCCGTCATTTGAAGTTGCCTCGCCCTAGCGAAATGTCACTACCTCACTAAGACATCAGATCTACGGATTCGCGTTCATTTTCCCGACAAAAGGCTGCACCAACGGCTCAGACGAACAAAACGCCCTGACCCGGGAAATGGGACTAAAATTTCGTAGCAGAGATTGGCAGGAGGTCATCATGTGGCTTAACGAATCTGAAAACGAACTTCGGCGTAACCTGCAAAGCGTTGCGTCGGATTTGAGATGGTCAGCGGTAGAGCTTTTGCGCATCGCAGAGCAGCTACGCCTGGCCGGCAACGATGTGGATGCGCAAGCAACCCTAAAGCTGTGCGAGTTGTTTCAGGGAGATGAAGAACGACTGAAGGGTTATGCCGAGGAAGTGAAAGCCAAGATTATCACTCGAACGAAAGCTCAATAGCAGGAGCACTGGGATGCACAAGGCTCTATGCGCGCTGGTCGTTGCACTGGCCGCTTCGGGTGCCTGCAGCACCGAATCGCGTGTCTACCGGGATCAGCCGTTGGTCGCAAAGGTCGAGACCGGCATGAGCAAGGATCAAGTCCAGCAGATTGGCGGCCAGCCTTTATCCATAACGGATCGCACCGTTGAGCCTGGCACTTGCTTTGACTACAAGCTGACGCAGGCCGGCCATCAGCAGACGTACAACGTCAGTTTCGATGGCAGGGGCAAGGTCGACCATAAAAGTTTCATGACCTGCGCGGAATGGAGTAACGCGCAGCAAAAAGCCCGCGAGCCCTCCCGCAGTACCGGTGGTGGTGGGGGTTATTAGCCCCGGACCTCAGCGCCCAACCAAAGAAAAGCCCCGGCGAACCGGGGCTGCAAGTGCGCTATTTATCTGACTTCTGGCTGCGTGCAGGCCTACTTGCTCTGGTCTTGTAGCCGGGAAGAGCGGCCGCAAAGGCCAATGCTTCCTCTCTACTGCCAAAGGCTCCAAGCCGGTCACCTTTGGTGCACACCCGCCATGGGCCGTTGTTCACGCTGAGTACGTCATAACCGTTCATGTGCATTTTGGTCAGCATCGGAACGCTCATAGTCACCTCCATTTCGGCAGTGTTGATCCTGGATTCACTTGAATACCTTACACCCGACCTTCCATGAAGTGCGGACCAGACGTCGCGCCAGGGTTCCGACATCCGGTTGCACTTTCAACTTCGTCCATCACTCCAACCCTTGAGACAGGCGCCTCGGCTCGAATATTGCATTTTTATGACTGTTTCATGACAAACGGCAATCAGGTAACACATGAAAGTACGCGCGACCGTTATTTGCGAGCAGGACCGGCACATTCTCCTGGTGCGCAAGCCAAGGAGTCGCTGGATGCTGCCCGGCGGAAAGGTTGAGCGTGGCGAAGCCATTGCCGACGCCGCCACGCGAGAGCTTCAGGAAGAGACAGGGCTTGGGGTCGACGGGTTGCTGTATCTGATGGAGTTGCAAACGGGCAGCACCCGACACCATGTGTACGAGGCCTCAGTGGCGAACGCGGATGAGGCCCGCCCGCAAAACGAAATATTCGATTGCATCTGGTATCCGCTGAACGCGGTCCACAACCTGAACACAAGCGACGCCACGCTCAGAATCATCAAAGCGTTTCAGCGTCGCCTATAAGTTGCTCAGCCCTGGTCGCCGCCACCGACCGGCATGATCATGCCGGTGATATAGGACGCTTCGTCGCTGGCCAGAAACAGAATAGCGCTTGCCTGTTCATCCAGCGTGCCATAGCGCTTCATCAAACTGCTGTCGAGGGTCTGGTCGACAATCTGCTGATACCAGACCTTCTCTTGCGCGCTCTGATCGGCGCTGTTGCGCGGAATGACCCGCGGCGGCGCTTCGGTGCCACCGGGCGCGGTGGCATTGACCCGAATCCCGCGACCGGCGGTTTCGAAGGCCAGGCAAGCGGTCAATGCGTTGACCCCACCCTTCGCCGCACCGTACGGCACGCGATTGACACTGCGCGTGGCGATGGACGAAACGTTGACGATAGCGCCACTCCCCTGTTCAAGCATGAACGGCAGCGCGGCATGACAGCACCACAGCGTCGGGAACAGCGAGCGGCGCACTTCGGCCTCGATCTGCGACGCTTCGTAATGCTCAAAAGGCTTGGTCCAGATCGTCCCGCCCACATTATTGACCAGCACATCCAGACGCCCGAAACGCTCGACGGCGGTTTGCATGACGCGGCTGCATTCGCTGTATTGCTCAAGATCGGCGGTCAGCGCCAGCACCTGACTGCCTTGTCCCAATTGCTGCTGAACCTCGAACACCAGCTCGGAGCGATCGACCAGAATCAACCGCGCACCTTCCGCCGCCATGCGCTCGGCAACGCGCCGACCGATGCCTTGGGCAGCGCCGGTGATCAGCGCGACTTTTTCGTGGAATCTGTTCATGTCTCTCTCCCACAACAGCACGGCTCAGGCCGCGCTGGCGGCAAATTTCTCGTAGTAAAAGTTTGTCGGCGCGATGCCTTTTTCACGGATGAACTGGCTGACCGCCTCGACCATCGGCGGCGGGCCGCACAGGTAGACATCAACGTCGCCTTCGTTCAAATGCTGCGGCTCGATGTGTTGGGTCACGTAGCCCTTGAGCGGGTGCTGACTGTCCGGGTTGGCGACGCAGGCACTGAAGCTGAAGTTAGGGATTCGCGCGGCGAAGGCTTCGAGTCGATCGAGTTCCACCAGATCGAAATCGTTGGTCACGCCATAGATCAAATGCAGCGGATGCTCACTGCCCTGTTCGGCGATTTTTTCCAGCATCGCGGTGAACGGTGCCAGCCCCGTACCGCCGGCCAGCAGCAACAACGGACGGCGGATATCGCGCAGGTAGAAGCTGCCCAACGGCCCGGCCAGGCTCATGCTGTCGCCCGCCTTGGCCATGCCGGTAAGGAAGC
Source organism: Pseudomonas sp. UYIF39 (assembly GCF_029963765.1). GTDB lineage: Bacteria > Pseudomonadota > Gammaproteobacteria > Pseudomonadales > Pseudomonadaceae > Aquipseudomonas. The sequence continues at coordinate 137,256 of NZ_JALBYU010000001.1, read as the reverse complement.
TGCTCATCAAGCCGCCGGGCACGTTGCGGATCAGAAAACTGACTTCGCCGTCGCGCTGCAACGAGCTGAACGAATAGGCGCGGGTCTGCTCGCTGCCGGGAATCCCGAGGTTAACGTATTGCCCCGGCAGGAACGCCAGTTTGCTCAGGGCTTCGCCCTTGATCGACAGCGCGATGGTGCTGTCGGACAACTGGCGCACGGCACTGATGGTCGCGTCATAGCTGGCCTGACGGGTGCGGCACACTTCGGATGAGGTCGGCACGCGCACCACGCAATCGCTCTGGGCGCGCATCTGGCAGGTCAGGACGAAACCTTGCTCGGCCTCTTCCGCGCTGAGCGCGTCTTCGATGTACTCCTCGCCCAAATCATAACGGCCGGCCTCGGCGAAGCATTTGCAGGTACCGCAAGCGCCGTCGCGGCAATCCAGTGGAATATTGATGCCCTGGCGATACGCGGCATCGGCCACGGTTTCGCCGACATTGGCGTCGATGAATCGGGTGACGCCGTCTTCGAAATTGAATGCGATGGAATGAGTCATGACCGCTGCCTCACAGGTGGTAGACATCGATGACCTGGCGAACGAAATCGTTCTTCAGGATCACTTTCTTGGCCTTGATCAGCGGGTTTTCACCGCGCACATCGAGGGTGTAGAAACTGCTGCCGAAATAGCTGTCGACGGTCTTGTAGCGAAAGCTCAGGGTGTGCCAGTTGAAGCGCACCTTGCAGAAGCCGTCGGCCTGTTCGAGCAGCTCGATGTTGCTGATGTTGTGCGAGGTGCGGGTGTCCGGAATGCTCGCGCTGGAACGTTCGGTCTTGATGCGGAAAACGCGGTCTTCCAGACCGGTGCGGTTGCCGTACCAGATCAGCGAGATTTCCCGCTGCGGGTCTTCGGTCAACTCGTCGTTGTCGTCCCAGGACGGCATCCAGAACGTTGCATCCGGGGCGTACAACTCCAGCCATTCGTCCCATTGCCGGTCATCGAGGTAGCGCGCTTCGCGGTAGAGAAAATCGCGTACGGCGTCATAGGTGATGGTCATTGCACGGCCTCCACAGGAATCAGGTCGGACTGCTCGGCGGCCAGAGCCTTGAGCATGGTCTGCTGCCAATACTTGTGTTGCAGCACGAACAGACCTTCGTCTTCGGTGCGCACACCGCTGAGCAGCGGATGCAGGTCGATTTCCTTGGCCGCCTCATCGGCGCCTTCGATCCAGTGTTCGGCGCCACGGGACATGTCGTTCCAGGCGGTCACGCTGCCCTGATAACTGGTCTGGCAGGAGCGAAACTCTTCCAGGTCGTCCGGGGTGGCCATGCCGCTGACGTTGAAGAAGTCTTCGTACTGACGAATCCGGCTCGAACGGGCGTGGTCGCTTTCGCCTTTGGGGGCGATGCAGTAAATGGTGATTTCCGTGCGGTCGACCGAGATCGGCCGGGCGATACGGATCTGCGAGCTGAACTGGTCCATCAGGTACACGTTCGGGTACAGGCACAGGTTGCGCGAGTTTTCGATCATCCAGTCGGCACGGGCCTTGCCGAAGTCCTGAGCCAGTTCATCGCGACGCTCGTACAACGGGCGATCTTCAGGGTTGGCCCAACGGGTCCAGAGCAGCATGTGGCCCTTGTCGAAGGAGTAGAAGCCACCGCCCTGCTTGGCCCAACTGCCGGCACTCATGGTTGGGTTGCAATCACCGGCCTCGCGCTGCTTGCGCTGGTTCTGGGTGGCCGCGTAGTTCCAGTGCACGGAGCTGACGTGATAGCCGTCGGCGCCGTTTTCGGCGGTGAGTTTCCAGTTGCCTTCGTAGATGTAGCTCGAGGAACCGCGCAGCACTTCCAGGCCATCGGTGGACTGGTCGACGATCATGTCGATGATCTTTGCCGACTCGCCCAGGTGTTCAACCAACGGCACGACATCAGCCTTGAGGCTGCCAAACAGGAAGCCGCGATAGGACTCGAAACGCGCAACCTTGGTCAGGTCATGGGAGCCTTCGCAGTTGAAGCTCGCCGGGTAGCCCGCTTCGGCCGGATCCTTGACCTTGAGCAGCTTGCCGGAGTTGTTGAAGGTCCAGCCGTGGAAGGGGCAGGTGTACGAGTTCTTGTTGCCAGACTTGTGCCGGCACAGCGTCGCGCCACGATGGCTGCAGGCATTGAGGAACGCATTGAGCTCACCGTCCTTGTTGCGCGCGATGAAGATCGACTGGCGCCCCATGGTGGTGGTGTAGAAGTCGTTTTTGTTGGGGATCTGGCTTTCGTGGGCCAGGTACAGCCAGTTGCCTTCGAAGATGTGCTGCATCTCGAGATCGAACAGCCGAGGGTCGGTGAACATCTCGCGCTTACAGCGATAGATGCCCTGTTCTTTGTCATCTTCGAGCAGGGAGTGAAGGTATTCGGGTCGCAGGGTCATGGCCGCCGCCTCCATTGTTTTTATTCAGGCAGGGCCATGCTAGGACGGGGGGAAGTGGCGGACTATCCGCTGGGTGCAGACCTTTATCCGTTTAGTGCAATCAGCTTAATACGCACGCACACGTAGCAGCTGTCGAGCCTGCGAGGCTGCGTTCGAGTGCGAAGCGCTCGCTAAGGAACAATTCGGTCTGCCTGACATACCCTGCGAGCCATTTTGCGAGCGCTGCGCACTCGAACGCAGCCTCGCGGGCTCGGCAGCTGCTACAGGTGCTTTGCGGGATTTCAGTGGCGGCGTTTGAGGGTGTCGGACGGCAGTTCGCCGAACTGCTTGCGGTAGCTGTCGGAGAACCGGCCCAGATGCAGGAAGCCGTAATCCATGGCCACTTCCGTGACGTTGCGCACGTTGCAGGTCGGGTCGCTCAGGCAGGCGTTGATGCGCTCAAGGCGTTTTTGCCGGATGTAGTTTTTCGGCGTGGTGCCGGCGTTGCGTTCGAACAATCCATACAACGACCGCAGACTCATCCGCGCCTGGCGCGCCAGTTCTTCGCTGTCGATGTCCTGTTTGAGATGGCCCGCGATGTAGTCGGCAATCACCTCGAATGTAGCCGTCTGCGAGCCGAGACTGACCCGGCTGACGTTGGTCTTCATCAGGCTGAGCATCTTGCTGACGATGATCTGCGCGTAGTGCTCCTGCACCTTGGGAATCTGCTCGGTGGCCTCGGCTTCCTGGCAAATCATCGCCAGTAGACCGACAAAGCCTTCCAGCTCATCGAGCTGATAGCGGTTCTCCAGAAACCTCACGCCCTGCCCCGGATAGCGCCAGCGCTGTTCATCGCACACGGATTCCAGCAACGGGGTGGGAACTTTGAGGATGAATTTTTCGCAATCGTCGGAATACGTCAGGTCCACCGGATCATCGGGATTGATCAGCAGCAACTCGCCGGGCGCAAAGTAGTGTTCCTGGCCGTGACCGCGCCACAGGCAGTTGCCGCGCAGCAGCACTTGCAGGTGATAGATGCTTTCCAGCGCACCGGAGGTGACCCGTACGCTGCCGCCATAGCTGATGCGGCACAGGTCGAGGCTGGCAAACTTGCGGTGATTGAGGCTGGCCAGCGGTCGCCCGGCCCGGGGCATCAGAATGCAATGGTTACCGACATGCTGATTGACGTAGCCCGACACCGCGTAAGGGTCGGCGTGGTCGAATACGGTGCTGCGCTGACTCAACAGTTGCGCTTGCATCATCGGGTCACTCTCATTGTTGTTATAGGTTGCGTCGGGCCATTCCAGAAACACAGAAGGCCACGAGATAAACGGTCGGTTTCTCGTGGCCCGGTTCCGCTGTTCGAGGATATCAGTCCTCGAGTGCGCGGACCCGCTCGTGGCGTTGCTGCTCGTCGGGTTGCGCGGAGGTCTGCAAGGTGAAATCGAAGTCGATTTCGGCAAAACGACCGCTCACACCATGGGCCGCCGCACGTGCTTGATCGTCGCTGAAGGTGATTTTGGCAATCAGCTCGTCACGGGTGGCATAGGCGAAATCGTCGTGCAGGTATTGATCGCCATCGAGGTTGATCTGGGTGGTCAGGTGACGATGATCCGGCGCAGAAATGAAGAAGTGAATGTGCGCCGGCCGTTGACCATGACGGCCCAGTTGATCGAGCAGTTGCTGGGTCGGACCGTCCGGCGGGCAGCCATAGCCCGACGGCACGATGCTGCGCAAGCGATAACGACCTTCGGCATCGGTGACGATACGACGACGCAGGTTGAACTCCGATTGAGTGGTATCGAAATAGGAGTAAGTGCCGCCGGTGTTGGCGTGCCAAACATCCACCACCGCGCCGGCCAACGGTTCGCCGGCGGTGTTGAACACCCGACCTTGCATGAACAGCGTCACACCCGGATCGACGCCGTCATCCAGTCGCGCTTCGCCTTCCGACAGCGGTGCACCCGCCACATACAGTGGGCCTTCGATGGTCCGCGGTGTGCCGCCAGCCTTGCCGGCCTGTTCATCTTCAGCGTCCATCAGCAGGTCGAGATAATGTTCAAGACCGAGCCCGGCCACCACCAATCCGGCCTCTTGACGCGCACCCAGCACGTTGAGGTAGTTGACGGCTTTCCAGAACTCTTCTGGCGTTACGGCCAGGTCTTCGATGATGTTCACCGAATCACGCAGGATGCGGTAGACCAGGGCCTTGACCCGCGGGTCGCCGGCGTCATTGAGCAGACCGCTGGCCTCTTCGAGAAACTTCTGGACACTGGCAGTGTGGGAAATCTTGACGTTCATTTTGGTGGGTTCCTCATCTTGTAATTATTAGCGTAGCGAACTGAACAGGCTGGGTTCAGCGGTCATCTTCGCGAATGGAAGAAGGATGCCGGCACATCGCGTCGACCTCGATCGCCATGTACGGAAACAGCGGCAATTGCATGAGCAGGTCGTGCAGTTCCTGCACGCTGTCGACGTCGAAAACGCTGTAATTGGCATAGTGCCCAGCGATGCGCCACAGGTGACGCCACTTGCCTTGCTCTTGCAGTCGCTGGGCCAGGGCTTTTTCGTCAGCCTTCAAGTTGGCGGCGGCTTGCGGATTCATATCGACCGGCAGGTTTACGGTCATTTTTACGTGGAACAGCATAATGCTCTCCTCAGGCTTGATGAATGGCAGTAGACGTTTTGTCACGACGGAAGAACGCCAGACGTTCTTCATCGAGGTTCAGGCCCAGCCCCGGTGTTTTCGGCACGTGCAGCTCAAAGTCGCGATAGACCAGCGGCTCGCTGAGAATGTCCTCAGTCAGCAGCAGCGGTCCGAACAGCTCGGTGTCCCACGCCAGTTTGTTCAGCGTGACAAAGGCATGGGCCGAGGCCAGGGTGCCGATGCCACCTTCGAGCATGGTGCCCCCGTACAGGCCGATACCGGCCGCTTCGGCGATGGCCGCGGTTCGCAGCACGGCGCGTGGGCCGCCGTTCTTGGCGATTTTCAGGGCGAACACCGAGGCCGCGCCTTCCCGGGCCAGATTGAACGCATCTTCCACGCATTCGATGGATTCATCGGCCATGATCGGCGCCGGGCTCATGGCGTTCAGGCGTGTCATGCCGGCGCGGTTGTTGCGCGAGATCGGCTGTTCGATCAGATCGATGCCGTTGGTTCCCAGGATCCGGCAAGCACGCAACGCGACCGCTTCATCCCAGGCCTGATTGACATCGACCCGCACGCTGGCGCGGTCGCCCAGCGCTTTCTTGATCGCAATGACGTGGGCCAGGTCCCGGTTGACCTCACCGGCACCGATTTTCAGTTTGAAGATCCGGTGGCGGCGCAGGTCGAGCATTTTTTCCGCTTCGGCGATGTCCTTGTCGGTGTCGCCACTGGCCAGGGTCCACGCCACTGGCAGGGCATCGCGAACTCGGCCGCCCAGCAACTCGCTGACCGGCAGCCCAAGGCGTTTGCCCTGAGCGTCGAGCAAGGCGGTTTCGATACCCGATTTAGCGAAGGTGTTGCCACGGATGCTGCGCTCCAGGCGCAACATAGCGGCATTCACGTTGGCGCTGTCCTGGCCCAGCAATAGCGGCGCGAAGTGTTTGTCGATGTTGGTCTTGATGCTGTCAGGGCTTTCGTTGCCGTAGGCCAGGCCACCGATGGTGGTGGATTCGCCAATGCCTTCGATGCCGTCGGCGCAACGCACGCGAATGATCACCAGGGTCTGGTTCTGCATGGTGTGCATCGCCAGCTTGTGCGGGCGGATGGTCGGCAGATCGACGATGATCGTCTCGATCGATTCAATGGCTGTTGCAAGCATGTCGATACCCATCAGGTTCTTAAAGTTCTGGAACCGATTCTGGTACGGCTTTTTTCGGGAAGCCAATATAGAATTGGTCTGACTTGATACCTTTAAGGTATGCAACCGACTTGCATGTGGAGGCTCCATGGAACTGCGTCACCTGCGGTATTTTCAGGTGTTGGCTCAAACCCTCAACTTCACCCGTGCCGCCGAACTTCTGCACATTGCCCAACCACCGCTGAGCCGGCAGATGCAGCAACTGGAGGATGAACTCGGGGTGTTGTTGCTGGAACGCGGGCGGCCGCTGAAGCTGACCGATGCCGGGCGGTTTTTCCATGAGCACTCCACCGCCCTGCTCGAGCAACTGAGCAAGGTGTGCGACAACACGCGACGGATCGGTCTGGGCGAAAAGACCTGGCTGGGCATCGGTTTCGCGCCGTCCACGCTGTACGGCGTGCTGCCGGAACTGATTCGCCGTTTGCGCAGCGGCGAGCCCCTGGAGCTTGAACTGGGGCTCTCGGAAATGACCACGCTGCAGCAAGTGCAGGCGCTGAAGGCCGGGCGCATCGATATCGGTTTCGGCCGAATCCGCATCGACGACCCGGCGATCATCCAGACTGTTTTGACTGAAGACCGACTGGTCGCCGCCCTGCCCGCCGGTCACCCATTACTGGCTGGGCCGATCAGTCTTCGCGAACTGGCGAAAGAACCGTTCGTGCTGTACCCCGGCAACCCGCGGCCCAGCTATGCCGATCACGTCATCGCGTTATTCGAATCCTATGGCGTGAGCATCCATGTGGCGCAATGGACCAATGAGCTGCAAACAGCCATCGGTCTGGTGGGAGCGGGAATCGGCGTCACCCTGGTGCCGGCCTCGGTGCAACTGCTGCACCGCGACGACATTGGTTTCACGCCGCTGCTGGAAGACAACGCGACCTCGCCGATTATTCTCAGCAGGCGCGTGGGCGACGTATCGCCGGGGTTGAATCATTGCTTGCAGATGATTGATGAACTGCAGCCGCGGGCCTAGCCGGCAAACGCCCGACGACCGGCACGCATCTCGATGCGCAACTCGCCAATCAGATTGGAGATATCGCGAACGCTGGTCAGCCGTTCGGGCGATACACCGGTAATCAACAGATCAATTCGCCCGCTGGCGGGTTCGTAGACTTTGATCCGTAACGTCCCGTCCGGATTCACCGTGCAGGCACAGGAAAGCGGTTGAAAACCGGATTCAACAATGCGGCAAAGCTCAGGAACTGAAACCATGACAGGCGCCTCCGTGGCCATTAATCGGATCCAACTTGCTCAGCATAGATGGGCTTTTCCCATCCTGCGCCCGCCAATGCTGAAAATAAGTGTTAGCTGTTTCTCACTTTGGCGACCTTTCAGTGAGAATCCCCACCCCAGATCCAATTCCAGAGCCCCGGTAATTTAACCGGCTGTGAACTGTCGCGCACAGTGCGCGCCATGGCGGCCCGTTGCAGCGCTGCCGTGTCGTCGTAAAACGGCTTTTCGGCGATTTTCACACCGCTAGCCTGTGCGCTGTCGAGCAGGATTTGCAGGTACTCGCGAGTATGCCGGGCGGTGTAGCGATTGAGGTCGTGGAAGGTCACCACCACCGGAATCACACCGTCCACCACCGGCAACTCGCCAAGGGCGATGCGCTCGCGCACTTCGGACATTGTGCGCAAGAAGTGAGCCCGCCGCCGGGGACTGGCGTTGAAGCCCCAGATCTTGCCGTCATTGGCGCTCAGGTCGGTCAGCAGCACATGCATGCCGTGTTGCTGATAGGCCGCGAAAGTGCGTTTGTCGTAGTTCCAGAATGGCGGGCGCACCAGGGTCGGTGGAGCACCGGTGATCGCGGCGATGTCGGCGCTGCCGTTGGTGAGGGACTGTTCCAGTTCCTGTGGGTCCAGGGAGCGATGATTGGTGTGCCCGGGCGTGGCCGTGTGAAAGCCCAGGATCTGACCTTCGGCCTGTTCGCGCTGCATGACCTGGCGCCCTATTTCACTGCCGCCCGCCCGTGAGGCACGGGTCTGCACGAAGAACACCGCTTTGAGGTTCGGCTGCACCGGGTTCGTCGCCAGACTGTCGAGCACCGTCATCGTCGGATTCCAGAAACTCGAGGCGCTGGGACCGTCGTCGAAGGTCAGCAGGAAACGGATCGGTGGTTGCGCGCTCAGACGCTGTTCGGTCTGCGGCGTCATTTCGATGGGAGAAGCGATGCACCCAACCAGCCCTGTGGCGATGATGAGTGCAGATAAAATCTTGAACAGCTGTTTCATGTTTTGCCCATTTATCCTTCGTCGGCCCGCAGGTCGCTGCGGGCCGAGGTTGGATAAGGGTACACAGTGTTTGGTTCCGGTGCTGCCCGGCATCGTGGGTTACTGGGCAAACGCCTGCTGAAACGAGCTGTCGATAATCGGCGCAGTCGCCAGCGCAGCCGATAGCGCTTTTACCTTGAACAGGAAGTCCGCCGTGCTTTGCAGATCCTTTGCTGCCTGCGCATCCACCGGGCCGACGGTCATGTGGGCCTGGCGCAACCAATGGCGCGAGACGTTCTGGTCAAGGTTGGCTTTCTTCGCCCAGAGATCGGCGTACTCGTCGGTGTGGCTGTCGACCCAGGCCCGAGCCTTTTTCAGACGCACCAGAAAGTCGGCAATGGCTTCGCGTTTGCTGTCGATAGACGGTGTCGAGGCGGCGATGGCGCTTAGGCCGGGCATCAGGTTCTTGGCGGTGAGGATCGGCCGGGCGCCGGAGAACAGAATTTGCTGGGAGATGTAAGGTTCCCAGACCGGGAACGCGTCGATACTGCCCTGCGGCAACGCAGCGGCGGCATCGATCGGCATCAGTTTGATGAAGTCGACGTAGTCTTCCGGCAGGTCGGCTTTTTCCAGGGCGCGCAGGGTCAGTTGCTGGCTCCAGGCACCGGGCCAGTAAGCGACTTTCTTACCCTTCAGATCGGCGATGGTTTTGACCGGTGAATCCTTGGGCACCAGCAAGGCGATGGTGTCGGGGTTCTGCCGCGACACACCGATCAGCTTCACCGGCGCCTGCTTGGCGGCGAGGAACAGAAAACCCGAATCGCCGAGAAAACCCAGATCCAGCGCGCCGGTGTTCAGCGCTTCGGCCAGTGGCGCGGCGGCCTGGAAGTGCTTCCAGTCGACGGTATATGGCGCGTCTTTCAGTACGCCCGAGGCCTCCACCGAAGCGCGAATGTTGTAGTAGTTCTGATCACCGACGTGCAGGACGACGGGCTCGGCGGCGTAAGCCAGTGGTGCGGCGAACAGTGCGCTGGTCAGCAGACTGCGCACGAATCGGGACAGGTTCATCGGGGGCTCCTTGAGGGTTATTGCGATAGACCATAACGCTCTTACAAGAAGCTTTTAAAATTCGATTAATGCATAAGCTAATGACCAGCCGCGCACAGTGTTTGCCCAGCAACAGCGACTAAACAGACTGTTTTCCCTTGAACATTTCTCTGCCCCTGCACAAAGCGTTGACCGAGTTGCAGCGCGCCCATGTGATCTGAGCAACTAAGCTGAAATCTCCAGCCAGCGCTCTTCAATCAGAGCTCTTCAATCAGAGAATCAGCCTATGTGCGGACGCCTGTCGCAGTACCGTGGCATTCACGATTTCGTGGCGGCGCTGAGCATCCCCGACGCGTTGATCAACCACGTCGGTGATGAACCGCTGGCCCGCTACAACGCTGCGCCCACCACGCAACTCGCCCTCCTGCATCTGGAGAGCAGCGGCCTGCACGCCGATTTTCAGCGCTGGGGATGGCGGCCGCACTGGGCGAAAGATCGTGCGGCTCCGATCAATGCGCGGGTCGAAAAAGTCGCCCACGGCCCGTTCTTCCGGGCGATCTGGCCGCACCGCACGATTGTGCCGATCGACAACTGGTTCGAATGGGTCGACGCCGGGGATTCGACGAGGCAACCGTGGCTCATCCGCCGACGGGACCGGGCGCCAATTTTATGCGCGGCGATCGGACAGTTTCCCGGCCCGGGTGGCGAACCGCGGGCCGACGATGGTTTTGTGATCATCACCGCCGACAGTGCGGGCGGCATGCTCGACATTCATGACCGGCGCCCAGTGGTGTTGTCGGCGTCGCTGGCGCGGGAATGGCTTGACCCGGCCACTCCCAAGGAACGCGCTGAGCAAATGGCGCTGTTGCAAGGTGAAGTCAGCGAGGTTTTCGAGTGGTACAAGGTGGGCAAGGCGGTGGGCAATTCAAGAAATCAAGGCGCTGCCCTGATTGATGAAATCCCATAAACGCATCAATACCAACATGAATACGGAAATAAGTAACAGTTACAGATACATATTGAGTATTTGATCGTTAGACATGTTGATTCATCCAAGAACCACTTTGCGTTATTTGCGATTTAATCTGACAACCGCCTGTCTGACACCTCAATACATTTCGAATAACTATGGATAGCATGCGCGCCGCGTTTTCCTCGGCACCCTCCTATTGACTGAAGAGTCAATAACCCAAGGAAATACCTACAACAATCCTTTCCGAGTATTAAATTGCGCGACGATTTTGTAATTAATCAAGTCGGTGTCCCGGTGCATGTTTATCTTTCGAAGACAGAACATTACCCCCTCGACTGTTTTATCGGGCAATACATACAGACCCGCAACCTGGGTTCAACCCCAATTATCAGCAATCTTCTTCATGCAACCCTGGAAAACTATCCGGGCAAACCTCCGATCATGGTCAACGAGCTGAACGCCTGGATTGACAAAACCCTTGGTTTTAGGGCCTCCCACCCCGATTTCCTGCTGGAAGACGTTTGAGTTGATGGACCGGGTTCATTCAGTCAAAGAACTGAACGAACCCGACCTCGAACCACTCTCAATAACTGAGCTTCGGCCCGAGGAGGAATATATGAGCAAACTCGTCCCCTATGCCGTGCACTATATGTTCGACGGCGTTCGTCAGCACTTTTTCAAACTGGCTGAACAGTTTTCCGATGTCGATGCGATACATTCGGCTTCCGCCCATGCTTATCCCGACTCCGGTCGTCAAATCGCCGCACACGCCAACCTCGAAACCGCGCGTACCAAAGCGCAGCAATTGGGCATTACGCACATTCGCTGGAATGAAGCGATCTGATTTAATAATCGCCCAATGAAAAGCCCCGCTTTAATAGCGGGGCTTTTTGTATGTGCTGTCAGGGCTTCAACGGAATCTCTACATCGCGGTCTGACAGGCTTTTGCCGTCATCGGGGTGTTTCCAGTCCGGTATCTCATGCTTCTGCCGCTCGATCTCCTCTTCCGTGGGTTCATCTACCTCTTCATCCGGGTCCGGACGCTTTGGATCATTAGCCATGCACACCTCTCTTCCTGAAGGGATCTCCTTTAAGCGTAGAACAATTTCGACGGGAACGACTTAGAGCCACCAACGCAGCAAAAAGAAGAACCCCATGCTCAACAACATGCTGAGCAAGGTATTACGGGTGTAAAGCACCAGCCCCACCGCCACCAGCGAACTGATCAGGTACGGGTTATCCCACTGCAGATTCAGCTGCTTGTCCGGCATGAACACGATCGGCCCACAGATCGCCGTCAGCATGCCCGGCACCGCAAAACCCAGGAACTGCCGCGCATTGCTGCTCAAGCGCACGGGCAACCGCGGCTCCAGAAACACATAGCGGTTGAGGAACACCAATAGCCCCATGCCGAAAATCACTGCCCAAACCATCATGTGCGTTCACCGTAGAATTTGTTGCAGATAAAACCTGCGGTCATGCCCGCCAACCCCGACAGCACCAGCGCCGAGCCCCATTGCCAGTAGCTGAACAGCACCGAGCAGAACAGCGACACCGCCACGCACACCACGGTCGGCACGTTTCGCACCACCGGGGTGATCAGGGCGATAAAAGTCGCCGCGATGGAGAAATCCAACCCCAGATGTTCCAGCCCCGGAATGCTGCTGCCCAGCACGATGCCGGCCAGCGTGAAGAGGTTCCAGGCGATGTAAAACGTCAGGCCGACACCCAACGCGTACCAGCGGTTGAACTGTTGTTTGTCATGCGCACTGATCAGGGCGAACAGCTCGTCGGTGAGCAAAAAGCCCAACCCCAGACGCCAGCGCCCCGGCAACGGCGAAATCACCGAACGCAGGCTCATCCCGTAGAGCAAATGCTGGGAGGTCAGCAGCAGCGTGGTCAGCAGAATCGAAAAGATCCCGGCACCGCCCTTGAGCATGCCGATCGCCACCAGTTGCGCGGCACCGGCGAATACGATGCTCGACAAACCCTGGCCTTGCAGGGGCGTGAGATTGGCCTCGATGGCCATGGAGCCGGCCAGCAGGCCCCAAGGCGCGGTGGCCAGGGACAACGGCATGATCGCCGCAGCGCCGCGAAGAAAGGCACTGCGCGGCATGAGTGAATTGGACATAACGCTCTACAACCAGGGAAAGACTTCAGACTGTGCCAGCAGTCATGGCCGAAGGCTTGAACAATCTTGCGCACTTGGTCCGCGGCCAGGCACAACGGCAGGATGCGTGCGGAGCTCGCTGATTTTCGCGATTGACAAAAACCGCGCCGGCTTTTAAAACTGAGCGCCTCATTCAGGGTGTAAGCAAGTATGTCCGCAACCTTCAACCTCAACACTGTCGTCATTGGCTTGAATGCCAAGGCGCAAGGTTGCGTTGCGCACGCCCTCAAATCGAAGAAACAGTCGCTCATGTGACCGGGGCGCGCTGTCCCGTCAGATGAGCTGACAGGACATTGAGCGCGACGGATACCCTCCCCTTGCTTACTGCCTTCTACGCTTCTGACGGTGACGAAATCGGTCAACCTTCAGGAGTCAGTGCATGTCATCGTTTCAAGGTATTTGGGTTCCCCTCGTTACGCCGTTTCGCAACGGTGCGATCGATTTCGTCGGCTTGCGTCGGCTGGTCAGTCATCTGCTGGAAAAAGGCGTCGATGGCGTTGTGGTCTGCGGCACCACGGCGGAAGCGGCGGCACTGAGCAAACTCGAGCAACTGGCGGTACTCGATGCGGTGCTGGCGCAGGTGCCGGCGGAACGGGTGGTCATGGGCCTGGCCGGCAACAATATGACCGAGCTGCTGCAATTACAGAGCGAGATCCTGAAGCGTCCACTGGCCGGTTTACTGGTACCGCCGCCGTATTACATCCGCCCTTCCCAAGCGGGCCTCGAAGCGTTTTTCAAAACCGTCGCCGATGCCTCCAGCGTTCCGCTCATTCTTTACGACATTCCTTACCGCACCGGCGTGGCGTTCGAGCAGGCAACCCTGCTCAACATCGTCGCCCATGAGCGAATCGTCGCGATCAAGGATTGCGGTGGCAATCAGGCCAACACCCTGGCCCTGCTAGGCAGTGGCAAGGTCGACGTGCTGTGCGGCGAAGATAACCAGATCTTCAGCGCCTTGTGTCTGGGCGCCAAAGGCGCCATTGCCGCTTCGGCGCATGTTCATCCAGAGCTGTTCGTGGCGCTGTATCAACAGATCCGCGACAACCGGTTAGCGGCTGGTCGAGCGACATTCTTCCAGCTGCTGCCGCTGATTCACAGCCTGTTCATCGAACCCAACCCCGCCCCGGTGAAAACCGCCCTGGCCATTGAAGGCTTGATCGACGACGAACTGCGCGCGCCGATGCAACGCAGCAGCGAAACCACGGCGGTGCGTCTGAAGGAAGTGCTGGCGGCGTTGAACAGCAACAATCAATAGAGCGCCAGCAACCAGCCCGAGTACCATGGAGCGATTCGCATAACGCGTCAGGGAGTCGACATGCTGTACCGAATCGCCGCCGACGGGCTGGTGCTGTTTCACCTTTTGTTCATTCTGTTCGTGCTGTTCGGCGGGCTGCTGGTGCTCAAATGGCGCCCCCTGATCTGGTGGCACCTGCCCGCGGCTGCGTGGGGCGTGTCGGTGGAAGTCTTCCACCTGACCTGCCCGCTGACGCAGTGGGAAAACCTCATGCGCGACGCGGCCGGGCAAACCGGTTATAGCGGCGGTTTCATCGAACATTATGTGTGGCCGGTCATCTATCCGGCGGGCCTGACACCGGCAATTCAGCTGGGACTGGGCAGCGTGGTGCTGGCGATTAACGTGCTGGTCTACCTTCGGTTGATCAGGTTGTGGAAGTTACGTCGGGCAACCTGAAGCCGATTCGAGGATTGCGCCCATGTTGTCGATTGAAGATCTCACCTTGCTGGAAGCCATCCGGGAAACCGGCAGCCTCTCCCGGGCCGCGGCCCACTTGGGCAAGGCGCCCTCGACGGTGTCCTACGCGGCGCGGCAACTGGAGGAACGCTTTGACGCCTTGCTGTTCGACCGTCGTCGCTACCGCTTGCAGCTGACCCCGGCGGGTGAGTTGCTGGTGAACGAGGCGGCGCGACTGATGCAAGACGTCTCGCGGCTGACCCAACGAGTGCAGCAAGTGGCCAATGGCTGGGAGAGCCGGCTATGGATCGTCACCGATGAGTTGCTCGAATTCGAAGCGTTGATCCCGGTGATTCACGAGTTCGATGCGCTGGAGTCCGGCGTGCCGTTGCGCATCACTCAGGAAGTCCTCAAAGGTGTTTGGGAAGCCCTGCGTGAAGGCCGCGCGGACTTGATCATCGGCGCCACCAACGAACCACCAGCCATCCCCACTTTGCGCTGGATGCAACTGGGGGAAATGGAATGGGTGTTCGCGGTGTCGCCCAGGCACCCGCTGGCCAAGGCCCAGGAGCCGATTTCACGCGCCATGGTTGCGCAGCACCGGGCGATTGTCGTGGCCGATTCGTCCAGGGTTACCGAGGGCAGCACTTACGGCGTCTCCGGCGGCCAACCAGTGCTCGCCGTGCCGACCATGCGTGCCAAGATCCTCGCCCAGTGTGACGGGTTGGGCGTGGGTTGGTTACCAAAGCATCGGGTCGGCTCGTTACTGAAAAACGGCACGCTGG
The DNA here is from genome assembly GCF_029963765.1 of Pseudomonas sp. UYIF39. GTDB lineage: Bacteria > Pseudomonadota > Gammaproteobacteria > Pseudomonadales > Pseudomonadaceae > Aquipseudomonas. The sequence continues at coordinate 122,159 of NZ_JALBYU010000001.1, read as the reverse complement.
TTGAAAAACAGATGGCCGATCCGCGCGAGCCGAACATTTTGTATGCCGGCTGGCGTGGCGATCATGACGGACGCGCCCTGGGCTGGTGGCTGGAAAAACTCAAGCAATCGTACCTGTCCACCAAACTGGTTCAGGGCAGTGACCGGTTTGTTTGAATTCAGTTGGCAATGACGCTCATGTTCCGACCGCTGGCCTTGGCCACGTAGAGCGCCTTGTCGGCGGCCCCCACCAGGTCGCTGGGCTGGGCTTGTGACGCCGGATTGTAAGCGGCGACGCCCAGGCTAACCGTCACCGTGCCTTCAGCCCCTTGACTGTGCTGGATGCCGGCCTGCTGAACCGCACGGCGGATTTTTTCCGCCACCAGAAACGCCCCCACATAGTCGGTGCCGGGCAGTACCACCGCAAACTCTTCGCCGCCATAGCGCGCAGTCAGGTCGCCGGGACGCTTGATGTTGTCCCTGATGATCGTGCTGATGTTGCGTAAACACTCATCGCCGGCCACATGGCCGTAAAGATCGTTGAAGCTCTTGAAGTGATCGACATCGATCATCAGCAGCGCGAGGTGGGTCTGGTTGCGCCTGGCGCGGCCCATTTCAGCGAGGATGAACAGATCGAACTGACGCCGGTTGGACAGTCCGGTCAGTGCGTCCTCTAGCGCCAGCAACTCTAGACTGCGGTTGACCTCAATCAGCTTTTCCTGGGCATCCAGCAACACGCTCTGCACATGATTCTGCTGCTTCATCAGGCGAATGAGGCGATAACCGAGGACGCCCAGAAACCCCAGGAATAACGAGACGATCCCGGCACTCAGCAGTACCTCCTTACGCCAGGCTGCCAGGACTTCATCTTTATTCAGCGCCGCAAAGATGATCAGCGGATAACCGTCGACCCTGCGAAAACCGACCACACGCTCGACCCCATCCACATAGGACGTAACCGTTGCCGTGCCTGAATTGCCCTTGGGCAACAGTTGCGTGAACAGCGGCCCCTTGGCAACACTGATGCCGACTTCAGTTTCTTTGAACGGTCGGCGAACGACGATGGTGGCGTCGTCGGCGATCAGATTGATCACGCCGTTACGGCCCATGTCGATGCTGTCGTAAAGCCCGAGGAAATGGCTGAGATAAATCGTTGCCAGCGCCACGCCGGCAAAGCTGCCATCCGGATGATTGATCCGGCGGGAAACCGTCATGACCCATTCACCGCTCGAACGGCTCTTGATCGACGGGCCAATGTGAGGCCCACGATCGGGATGATCACGATGGAAAATGAAATATTCGCGGTCGGAATTGTTGGCATTGGGCAGGACGGCGCCGTTGGAATTGGCAACCCAGCGCCCATCTTCGTCATAGATAAACAAGCCATGGATCTGACTCAGTTCACTGCGCTGGGCACCGAGCAAACGCTCCAAACGGGCTCCTCGGGCCTGGTCGATACCGTCGTTTTCGAGGCGATCCACCAGGGTAAACAGCAGCGTATCGGCTTGCTTGATCGACGCCTGTGCTTGCGAGGCCAGGGTCTGGGCAAGGTTGGACATCGCCACTTCTTTGTCGTGCAGATGGTATTGACGCGAGTTCCAGGCTTCCCAAATCACGATAGCCGTCATGCACAGGCACACCGCGACCAGCAGAATCACCGCAGAGCGAACCTTGAGTGTGGCCCCGGCTTGCTCGGCGACCCAAGGCACGCCGTGACGGGATTGTTCTATTCGATTGTTAACGGACGGATGACCCATGACGCTCCCTGAATGCTGATCACACGGCGAATCTTCCCGTTCGCCCTTTTTATGACCCCTGACGGGTATGAGCCGCCTGGTGCCAGGCGACTATGCCTCATCAAACACCGGATATGTGATTTGCGCGAGAACTATTCTCACCCCCCGGCTCGCCAGGGCTACGATTCAGTGTTTGTCGTTACTTGAGACTTCCAGCCAAAAACTGCTGCAACCGCTCGCTCCGGGGCTGCTCCAGCACGGTATTCGGTGCCCCCTGTTCCTCCACCCGGCCCTGATGCAAAAACATGACGTGGTTCGACACCTGCCGGGCAAACGCCATCTCATGGGTGACCACCACCATCGTGCGCCCCTCTTCTGCCAGCTGCTGCATGACCTTGAGCACCTCGCCCACCAGCTCGGGGTCCAGGGCGGAGGTTGGTTCGTCGAACAGCATCACTTGCGGTTCCATGGCCAGCGCACGCGCAATGGCGACGCGCTGTTGCTGGCCGCCGGACAGCTGCACCGGATACTGCGTCTCGACCTTTGCCGGCAAACCTACCTTGGCGAGGTAATGCCGCGCCCGCTCCAGAGCCTCCGCCCGACTGACAGCCAGCACGCTCATCGGGCACTCGATGATGTTTTCCAGCACCGTCATGTGGCTCCACAAATTGAAGTGCTGGAACACCATCGACAGCTTGCTGCGCATGCCCTGCAACTGCACGGAGTCGACCGCACACAAATCCCCCCTTGAGTTCTTGCGTGTGAGCAGCTCTTCGGCATTCACGATGATGCGCCCGGCGGACGGTTGTTCGAGATGGTTGATACAGCGCAAGAAGGTACTTTTTCCCGACCCCGAAGAGCCGATGATGCTGATCACGTCACCCGCCCTGGCCTTGAGTGAGACCCCCTTCAATACCTCATGGCTGCCGTAGCTCTTATGCACATCTTCAACGATCAATTTATACATTCGAGCATGTCCAGTTAGGGGTCAGTGCGTCCGCGGGTTGAGGTAGCCGAGCCAATGCAGTTCGCCACGACGAAACAGCCAGATCAGGAAAAACGCGCTGGTGGCATACAGCACCCCGGCGATCCCGAACGCGGCAAAGGATGCATAAGTCGCCGAGTTGACGTCCCGGGCAATCTTCAGCAAATCAGGGACTGTGGCGGTAAAGGCCACCGAGGTGGAATGCAGCATCAGAATCACTTCATTGCTGAAAAACGGCAGGGCCCGGCGCAACGCCGACGGCAAAACGATGCGGCGATAGAGGGTGAACCGGCTCATGCCGTAGGCGCTGGCGGCCTCGATTTCGCCATGGGCAGTCGCCCGGATGGAACCGGCGAAAATTTCGGTCATGTAGGCGCAGGTATTGAGCGCGAACGCCAGCACCGTGCAGTTGAACCCGTCACGGAAAAACGCATTGAGAAAATCCTGGGATCGAACCACATGCAAGCTGTACACCCCGGTGTAGAAAAACAGCAGCTGGATGTACAACGGGGTGCCGCGAAACACGTAGGTGTAGCACCAGACCGGCAGACGGATCAGCGGGTTGCGGCTGACACGGGCAATCGACAACGGCACCGCGAGCAGGAAGCCCGTCACCACCGAAAGAATAAGCAGCCACAAGGTCACCGCCAGCCCGGAAAAGTGTGACCCGTCACTCCACAGATACGCCTGCCAGTAATTGTCGAGAATGCCGGTCATAGCGCAGCCTTCCTGACACCCACCGAGTAGCGGTGCTCAAGCCACATCAAGACAACGTTGGACACCGTGGTGATGGCGAGGTAGATCAGGCCGCCGACCAGCGTGAAATAGAAGAACTACAGGGAACCCTTGCCCGCATCCTGCGTGGCTTTGATGACATCGGTCAGGCCGATGATCGATACCAGCGCGGTCGACTTGATCAACACCTGCCAGTTATTGCCAATGCCCGGCAATGCGTGACGGAGCATTTGCGGGAAAAGAATTTTGCAAAAGGTTTTGCCACGGGTCATGCCGTAGGCCCTTGCCGCTTCGATCTGGCCAGCCGGGACCGCCTGGAAAGCGCCGCGAAACGTCTCGGTAAAGTAAGCCCCATAAATGAAAGCCAGGGTGATGACACCGGCCAGAAACGGGTCGATGTCGATCTGAGCGATGCCCAGCCAATCGGTCATCCGGTTGAGCAGCATTTGCAGGCTGAAGAACAGCAACAGCATGATCACCAGGTCCGGCATGCTGCGAATCACCGTCGTATAACCGATGGCCAGCGCTCGCAACAAACGGTTGGAAGACAACTTGGAACTGGCGCCGAGCAGCCCGGCCAGGACCGCGATCAACAATGACCATAACGCCAGTTTGATAGTGGCCAGGGTGCCCAGCAGGATCTGCGGGCCAAAGCCTTCCAGAAGCATTTCACTCTCCTTGTTCTTATTAGGTCGAGGTGAAGGGGGATGCTGCGATGGAGCGGCCAGGCGACCGCTCGGTTTCAAGGGTCGAAGGGGCGTTACTTCGCGCCGTAAACGTCGAAATCGAAGTATTTTTTATTGATCCGCGCGTACGTGCCATTGGCCAGAATCGTCGCCAGGGCTTTGTTCAAGTCTTCGCGTAACTCGACATCGCTCTTGCGCAAACCGATGCCGTCACCGACGCCGAAAAAGGCTGGGGCATCCAGGGTGGCACCGGCAAATTCATAGTCCTTGCCCTGCGCGGTGGTGAGGAAGCCGTAGTTGGCTTGAATGGCCCCTTGCAACGAGGCATCGAGTCGGCCCACCACCAGGTCCGCATACACCTGGTCCTGATTTTGATAGGAGAGCACGTCGATGCCTTTCGAACCCCAGACGGCTTTGGCAAACGCCTCCTGAGTCGAACCCTGCTCCACACCAATGCGCTTGCCCTTGAGCGACTCGAGGGTGGGCAGCAGGCCCGATCCACGCTTGACGACCAACCGGGCCGGCGCATTGGAGACCTTGTCGGTGAACGCAATCTGCTCCAGGCGCTTGGGCGTCACGGTCATCGACGACGCCACCGCGTCGAACTTGCGCGCCAGCAGCGCAGGGATCATCCCGTCCCAGCTGCTTTCAACCCAAATGCAGCGGGCCTTCAGTTCGGCACACAGCGCCTCGGCGATGTCGACCCCGAAACCGGTCAGCGTGCCATCCTGGTTCTTGTATTCCAGCGGTGGATACGTGGGGTCGACCCCCAGTTTCAGGACTTTGCCAGACCAGTCAGCCGCGCCGGCCAGTCCCGTGGCCGTCAACAACACCAGTGAAACAGCCGCAATCATCTTGTTCATTATTTTTGTTCCTCTCAGGCCCAACGAAAATACGGCGACTCAACCCAGAAAACGTTCGACCAACTTGACCCAGTAACTCGCGCCGATTGGCAGACAGGCATCATTGAAGTCGTAGCCGGGGTTGTGCAGCAGACACCCGCTATCGCCCTCGCCGTTGCCGATCACCAGGTAACTGCCGGGGCATTTTTCCAGGACAAAGGCAAAATCCTCACTCGCGGTGAAGGGCCGCAAATCGTCGATCAGCCGCCCTTCTCCCAACCAGTCACGGGCGACTTCACGGGCAAAGGCGGTTTGCTCGGGATGGTTAATCAACACCGGATGACAATGCTGATAATCGATTTCGGCCCGGGCGCCAAAACTGGCCGCCTGACCGTTGACCAATTCGGTAATTCTGACTTCGAGCAAGTGGCGAATCTCGGGGGTCAGGGCGCGCACGCTCAGGCTCATCTCGGCGCTGGACGCAATGACGTTCGAAGCGCTGCCGGCATGAAGGGAGCCCACCGTGATGATCGCCATTTCCTGCGGATTGACGTTGCGCGAGACGATGCTTTGCAGGGCGATCACGATCGAGGAGCAGACCAGCACCGGGTCGACCGCCTTGTGCGGCACCGCGCCGTGACCACCGTTGCCGATGATTTTGATGTTCACCGTGTCGGCAGACGCCATGAACGGGCCGCTATAGAACCCCAGATGCCCGACGGGATAACCCGGCACGTTGTGCATGGCAAAGATTGCGTCACACGGGAACCGTTCGAGCAGGCCCTCCTCCAGCATTTTCCGGGCACCGCCCAGCCCTTCTTCAGCCGGTTGAAAAATCAGGTGCACAGTGCCGTTGAATGCCCGGGTCTGCGCCAGGTGTTTGCCGGCTGCGAGCAGTGTTGCCGTATGGCCGTCGTGGCCGCAGGCATGCATGACGCCGTCGATCCGGCTGGCATAGGGCAAACCGGTGGTTTCCTGAATCGGCAGTGCATCCATGTCGGCGCGCAGACCAATGGACCGGCCCTCGCCATTTTTCAGGGTGGCGACGACGCCGGTCTTGCCTACACCCGTGCAGACTTCAAACCCCCACTGGGTCAAACACGCGGCAACCCGCTCGCTGGTGGCGAACTCTTCAAAGCCCAACTCGGGGTGAGCGTGAATGCTGTGACGCAACGCGATCATTTCCTCTTGGATGGCTGCAATACCCGGCAAGACTGGGTCGGCGATCATTGTTGTATTCCTTCGATAAGACCTGAGCGGTTGCTGAGTCCGATCTTAGGGAACGGGCTCTGGGCTGGGGAGGCCCAGTTTGGTTATGATGACAACCCTAGGTTGTCACTAGAGTTAACAGATGAAACTCCATCAATTACAAGCACTGATTGCCAGCGCCGAAACCGGCAGCATCCGCGCGGCGGCACGTTCGCTGGACATCTCCCAGGCCGCCGTGACCAAAGCGCTACGCGAACTGGAAACCAGTCAGCAGTTACCGCTGTTCACCCGAACCCCCAGCGGCCTGAACTTCACGGAATACGGCAAAGTATTGCTGACTCACGCCCGGCTCGTGATCAAGCAACTGGAGCATGCACAGACCGAGCTCGATCACATGCGCGGCAAAGCCCAGGGGCGGCTCTGTGTCGGGGTCACGCCCTGGATCGCGCTGACCTTCTTGCCCGAGGTGGTCCTGGCGTTTCGCGAGCGCATGCCGGAAATCCGCCTGGAGCTGTACGAAAGCCTGATGGCCGTGGCCCAGCCGTTGTTGCGTGATGGCAGCATGGATTTTGCGATTGGCCAGTTGCACCCGGCGCAATCGACCCAGGAGTTTGCCTGCGAAACCTTGCTCGATTACCAGACGTCGGTGCTGGTTCGTCAGGGTCATGCTCGGCAGGACGCTCGGTCAATCCATGAGTTACTGGAGCAGAACTGGACGCTGAACTACGCGCCGGACGGACACGATGGGCTGATGCAGGCGTTGTTCTGGAAACACGGTGCGCAGATCGATGAGAACCGAATCGTTCGGGCTCATTCGCTGGCCATCTTGCAGATGATGGTCGAGCGGGCCGACATGTGTACCTGGGGACCGTCCATTGTGAGCGTTGCCCCGCCTTTCCTCGGCCGGGTGGTTGCCCTGGAGCTGGCTGAGCAGTTTGAACCCCGGCAGCTGAGTATCGTGACCCGCCGCAATGGCTCCCTGAGCAATGCAGCGCTGTGCTTTACCGATTGCCTGTTGCAGGTCATTCGACGCCATGCGCGCTCGGCCAAAAAGGAAGACAGGGAACTCTTTGAAACCCTGCGTCTGCGGGTTTAAGCGCCACAACACTATCCCTGTAGCAGCTGTCGAGCTTGCGAGGCTGCGTTCGGCTGCGCAGCAGTCGTGAAATCAGACGACGCGGTGTTTCAGAAAAACCTCGCACTCAGGTTTTACGACTGCTGCGCAGCCGGACGCAGGCTGCTACATGGTATGCGTTGCGGCTGAAGTGGCTTAACTGATCGGCATTAGGTTTCTGCCCACAGGTCTTACCGAGGCGTCTGCTTCACGGCCGCGATCCAGGCGGGATTCAATTGGGTCTGCTCGGTGTCGATGCCCAGCGCTTCCATCCGCGCCTTGTGCTGATCCATCTCGCGGGTCAATTGGCTGTGATCACTGGAGTTACCGTCCAACTCGTGCATCTGACTCAACCCCAGATGGTAGAAACGCAGCAGCTTCATGGCCGTCGGATCCTCCTTCTCCACCGCCGCCGTCACCTGATGCATGACGTTGGTGATGCTCATCAGGCTGCGCTTGAGCTGCCAACCGTAAACCGCCGGGGCCATCCATGGCTGGGTCCAGAACGTGCCGCGCATCAGCGCTGCCATCAGCAGCACCGCTACAAATACGCCGCCGACGTTAAATCGCAGATTGTCGCCGTCGGCTTCACCGAACAACGCCACCGCCGTGGTGGACACCACCATCGCCAGGGCCAGGAAAATCAAGGCTATGATTATCGTGCTGCGTCGCGTCTGGCTTCGATAGCGTTCGGGGTTCTGCGGCTGGATTTCGAACATCGCGACGGGGTTCCTTGAGGGCATGGGTAAAAAGGCTGCGGGGCATTATCGCCTCTGCAGGGGATTTAGCTATGCTGGGGCTCCTTTTCATCTTTTCATCGTCAAACGGGGAAATGGCGATACAGCGCAGTTCGTGCCATCTTCTTTCATGGAACCATACTATTCGGATGCCATTTGCCTGTATGAATGGCATCGTTTTAAGGATCATTGAATGACCCAACGACAAGTAATCAACGCCTCGGTCAGCCCAAAAGGCAGCCTGGAAACCCTTTCTCAACGTGAAGTACAGCAACTGAGCGAAGCCGGATCCGGCAGCACCTACACCTTATTCCGCCAGTGCGCCCTGGCCATCCTCAATACCGGCGCCCATGTCGATAACGCAAAAACCATCCTCGAAGCCTACAAGGACTTCGAAATCCGCATTCACCAGCAGGACCGCGGCGTACGCCTGGAACTGCTGAACGCCCCGGCCGACGCCTTCGTTGATGGCGAAATGATCGCCAGCACCCGCGAAATGCTCTTCAGCGCCCTGCGCGACATCGTCTACACCGAAAACGAACTCGACGCCCAACGCATCGACCTGAGCACCTCCCAGGGCATCAGCGACTACGTCTTCCACCTGCTGCGCAACGCCCGCACCCTGCGCCCCGGCGTCGAGCCGAAGATCGTGGTGTGCTGGGGCGGCCACTCGATCAACACCGAAGAATACAAATACACCAAGAAAGTCGGCCACGAACTGGGCCTGCGCAGCCTCGACATCTGCACCGGTTGCGGCCCCGGCGTGATGAAAGGCCCGATGAAAGGCGCGACCATCGCCCACGCCAAACAGCGTATCCACGGCGGCCGCTACCTCGGATTGACCGAGCCGGGCATCATCGCCGCCGAAGCGCCCAACCCGATCGTCAACGAACTGGTGATCCTGCCGGACATCGAAAAACGTCTGGAAGCCTTCGTCCGCGTCGGTCACGGCATCATCATTTTCCCGGGCGGCGCCGGCACGGCCGAAGAGTTCCTGTACCTGCTCGGCATCCTGATGCACCCGGACAACGCCGGCCTGCCCTTCCCCGTGGTCCTCACCGGACCGAAACATGCCGCGCCGTACCTGGAGCAACTGGACGCGTTCGTCGGCGCGACGCTGGGTGACGCTGCCAAGCAACATTACGAGATCATCATCGACGACCCGGCTGAAGTCGCGCGTCAAATGACCCAAGGCCTCAAGGCGGTCAAACAGTTCCGCCGCGAGCGTAATGATGCGTTCCATTTCAACTGGCTGCTGAAGATCGACGAAGGCTTCCAGCGCCCTTTCGACCCGACCCACGAAAACATGGCCAACCTGAAACTGAGCCGCAACCTGCCGGCCCACGAACTGGCCGCCAACCTGCGCCGCGCGTTCTCCGGCATCGTCGCCGGCAACGTCAAGGACAAGGGCATCCGCCTGATCGAAGAGCACGGGCCGTACCAGATCCGTGGCGACGCGGCGGTGATGCAACCGCTGGATCAACTGCTAAAGGCCTTCGTCGCCCAGCACCGGATGAAACTGCCAGGTGGCGCGGCGTATGTACCGTGTTATGAGGTGGTTGCGTAATAAAGCTAATGTGAGTTGTAACGTCGCGAGCCGAAGCTAATGCTTTGGCTCGCTGTTGTTTCCACTACTTAAAGCTGATCAGCGTCGATCACCGCTTTGGCAAAAGCCTGCGGATCTTCCTGCGGCAAGTTGTGGCCGATACCACCGTTGATCAACCGATACTCATATTTGCCGGTGAAGCGCTTGGCATAATCCTCGGCAGCCGGATGTGGCGCCCCGTTGGCATCACCTTCCATGGTGATGGTCGGCACCGTAATGACCGGGGCCTTGGCCAGCCGCTGCTCCAGCGCTTCATATTGAGGTTCGCCCTGAATCATGCCCAACCGCCAGCGATAGTTGAAGATGGTGATAGCGACGTGGTCAGGGTTTTCCAGGGCGGCAGCGCTGCGGTCGAAAGTGGCGTCGTCGAACGTCCATTTCGGGGACGCCAGTTCCCAGATCAACTTGGCGAAGTCGTGGCGGTTTTTTTCATAACCGGCCTGGCCGCGTTCGGTAGCGAAGTAGAACTGGTACCACCATTGCAGCTCGGCCTTGGGCGGCAACGGATTCTTGCCGGCGGCCTGATTGCCGATGAGGTAGCCGCTCACCGAGACCAGCGCCTCCACCCGCTCCGGCCAGAGCGCCGAAACGATGTCCGCCGAGCGCGCGCCCCAGTCGTAGCCACCGAGCACCGCCTTCTTGATCTTGAGCGCATCCATAAAGTCGATGACGTCACTGGCCAACGCGGCCGGCTGGCCGTTGCGAACAGTCTTGTCGGACAGGAAATGCGTGTCGCCGTAGCCCCGTGCATACGGGATCAGCACCCGGTAACCCTTGGCCGCCAACAAGGGCGCCACTTCGCTATAGCTGTGAATGTCGTAGGGCCAACCGTGCAGAAGAATCACCACCGGACCATCGACAGGGCCGAGTTCGGCGTACGCCACATTCAGCAACCCGGCGTTGACATGCTTCAGCGGGCCGAACGAGTCCGCTTTGAGTGTCCCGGCGCTGGCCACCACTGGCTCTGGCGTCGCAGCTTGCGCATTGGCAGCACCAAGGGCACCTAACTGCATCAGCGCAAACGCGAGGATCGACGGACCAAAGAAACGACGTGAGGCGGTTTTATTGCGAGATACATTCATCTTCATGGTGATTCCCTGCAAGTCCTGACCGGTTTTCTGGACGACGTGAGTCAGCCATCGTGGGACATTCAGACGACTGCACGTTCGTCGAATTCGACAGCGATGAGCGTAGTGGAAAGATCAGCCTCCCTGATTGCTACACTCTGCGAATTTGCTATAACCGAGGACTTTCTGCGTGCCGCTGGAATCGAGGTAGGTCAGGCGGGCATCGACAACTCCACAATTGCCGCCGCCGTTTTCGACGACGGAAAGCACTTTCTTGATATCCAGATGGGTGCCGTGAGAAGTTGTCTGCGACGGCGCTTGAACATCGGCATGGGCCGAAAACGCTGCAACGTTCAGGACCGCGAAGAAGCTGGCGGCAATCAGTTTGTTCCAGTTCATGGTGATTTCCTCAGGGTTGCAATGGGTAGTGGTTGTGAGGCAAGTCGTCTTGTCTCGATGGAACCCATTTAATCGGCCCGAGGTATCTGCCATGTGTCGTAGAACCCGGCGTATTAGGGCGTAAGGTGTCTCAAAGGGCGCCAGGTACAGTGCGATACAAAGCGAACAACAAGAGGTTTGAGCGATGGAACATGTGAACCACATCCTGATCGTCGACGACGACCGGGAGATTCGCGAACTGGTCGGCAATTACCTGAAGAAGAACGGCTTGCGCACCACCGTGGTCGCCGATGGCCGGCAGATGCGCAGCTTTCTGGAAACCAATCAGGTGGACCTGATCGTGCTGGACATCATGATGCCCGGCGATGACGGCCTACTGCTGTGCCGCGAATTGCGCTCGGGCAAACACAAAGCCACGCCGATCTTGATGCTCACCGCGCGCAACGACGAAACCGATCGCATCCTCGGCCTGGAAATGGGCGCCGACGACTACCTGACCAAACCCTTCGCCGCCCGCGAACTGCTGGCGCGGATCAATGCCGTGTTGCGCCGCACCCGGATGCTGCCACCCAACCTGCTGATCACCGAAAGCGGGCGGTTGCTGGGTTTCGGCCGCTGGCGCCTGGACACCACCGCCCGCCATTTACTGGACGAAGACGACACGATGGTTGCCCTCAGTGGTGCCGAATACCGCTTGCTGCGGGTGTTCCTCGATCACCCGCAACGCGTGCTCAGCCGCGATCAACTGCTCAATCTGACCCAGGGCCGCGACGCCGATCTGTTCGACCGCTCCATCGACTTGCTGGTGAGCCGTCTGCGTCAACGGCTGAAGGATGATTCTCGCGAGTCGACTTACATCAAGGCCGTGCGCAGCGAAGGCTATGTGTTCTCTTACCCGGTGGAAATGCTTGGCGCAGAGTCATGAAGCGCTGCCCCACACAACCCCCATTTGTCACGATGCATTGACACGTTGTCACGATGACCTGACATGAGAATGTTGGCGCTGAGGCGATTTTGACCCCCAAGCCGCCGGAAATCATTGACCCATTCGAATATTCAGCAATCGATGACCTTGCGTGGGATTTCAGAGGCTGCAAATGGGTCAGCTAAAATCAGTAACCTGGGTCAAAATCGCATCAGCGCCAACAGTTCAGCCGCCAGACGGCGACTTTCTCCCGGATCGCCGGTGCCATGGTTTACGAGCACCGTGCCAGTCCTAAGCCCATCCCGAAGCCCACTATTGAGAAGATTGACGATATCTTTATCATCGGTCAGGCACAGACAGACGACATCGCAATTAGCGGCAAGCGCCTGGAGCGTTTTTTCAACGATGTGAGGCGTACCCGCTATGGCCTCAAATGTTTGGGGGCGTCGAGCCCAAACGTGAAGCTCAAAACCAGCCTCGGAGATCGCCTGAGCCATCGGAGCACCCTGGTCGCCAAGCCCGATAAATCCAATCCGAATGATTTTTATTTTGGACATGTCTTTACCCGATCATTCGAGTGGCAACTTCCCACAGCCGCTTCGCGTTATCGGGATCAATGGCGTAAGGCGCAACCCCCATGTAATCGGCAGGGCGTTTGTTGACCACATGCGCCTCGTTACAGTCTTCGAAATAACGACCACCAAGACCTTCCAACAGTGGAGAGGCCGCAAGTAGTACAGAGGTTGCAGCACCCTGTTGCACGGTCTTCTGGTGCTCAACAGGTGTCTTGAGACCGCCGGTGTGCTTCTGAAGGTGGGTTGCGATAGCCCCTGGGTTTACAGCATTTGCGAAAATGCCACGATCAGCCCAGCGACGCGTGATCTCTACGGCTATGAGCGCGCAGGCCGATTTCGCTTGAGAATATGATGCGAAAGGCTCGTAAGGGCGGAAGTCGAAATTGATATCGTCGAAGACTACTGGCCCTAACAGATTTGCGCTTGAACTCAGCGATACAATTCGAGCGCCCTCAGCTTTGATCAAGGCGTCCTGCAACCCAAGCACGAGAGCAAAATGGCCAAGAAAATTGGTCGCAAACTGCATTTCCCATCCTTGCGATGTCAACTCTCGCTCGGGCAGTGCCATGATGCCTGCGTTATTGACCAGGATTTGAAGTGGCTCTGACCAAGACTCAGCAAACGATTTCACCGAAGAAAGATCTGCGAGATCAACTAATCGAACATCAACGGTGCCCCTACCTTCCGAACGCAGCTCGGCAGCTATCAATTCAGCCGCGTCCAGGCGTCGGACGGCAAGCGTGACGTCCGCACCGGCATTGACTAAAGCTCGCGCCGTCTCAATGCCGATACCGGCGGCCCCACCCGTGACAATTGCCCGCTTACCCGTGAGGTCGACCCCTTCGATAACTTCCTGCGCAGTTGAATGAAACCCAAACGGGGTCGTAATACGTGTCATGAAATATTCCTCGCATGTGCATTTGCCCGCCAAGACGATCTGACCTGCGGGGACACCGGACGTCGGTGTTTGGAATTGCTATCGCGCCATTTTTCGGTCGGGCGACAACAGCATTGTGATGTTGAAAATCTCGGCCGTTCTGATTGGGAGATCCCACTTTTCGCGGGCTAGGGATCACCATTCACAGCTTGCAGATTCGATCTCGTTGAGGTCGCTCGTATAAAGATAAGCCCCTGCATTAACGCAAACAATCGAGCTAATATCGTATGAACACATGCAGGAATTAGCACAATGCAGAAATCGGGACTGCTCGAACTTAACGCTGTGGTTGCAGTGTCGACGCATCGCAGCTTCCGTCGCGCAGCAGCGGAACTGGGGATGTCGCCATCAGCACTGAGTCATGCAATCGCCGCTCTTGAGCAGCGCCTGGGCGTTAGGTTGTTCCACAGGACAACTCGCAGCGTTTCGCTTTCCGAAGCCGGTGAGCAGTTTTTGATTCGAGTCCAACCCGCCTTGCGCGAAATATCGGCAGCCATGGAAGCAGTTGGCGAGTTCCGTGATACACCGGCGGGAACACTACGTTTGAACACCTCCGAAGGTGCCGCGCAGATGGTGTTGACTCCGATAGTGCTGGAGTACTTGAACCGCTATCCAGACATGCGAGTGGACATCGTCACCGATAGAAGCCTGGTAGATATCGTTGCTGGCGGTTTCGATGCAGGCATACGTTTGGCGGAAAGCGTCCCACAGGATATGATTGCAATCCCTATTACCCCCCCACTCCGTTTTGCGGTGGTCGGAGCGCCCCAGTACTTCGAAAACCGCAAAAAACCAAAGGTTCCGGCAGACCTTATCGCGCATAACTGCATCCGCGTCCGCTTCCCCAGCGGCACTATTTATAAATGGGAGTTTGAGAAACGCGGTGACGAGCAGTCCGTAGATGTCAGCGGATCGTTAACGCTCGACAGCCACCACTTAATGATAGAGGCAGCCCTTGAAGGCGCAGGTATAGCTTGGACCAACGAGTTTGCCGCCTCCTCCCATCTAGAATCGGGGAGACTGATACGCGTATTGAAGGATTGGACGCCACCGTATCCGGGCTTGAGCCTCTACTACCCAGCCAATCGTCAAATGCCGGCGGGACTACGAGCCTTCATCAATCTCGTCCGAGAAGTCGTTAGCCCATAGCTGAGTTGTGGATTGCACGGGAACGATGCGGACACGAAGTCAGCCAACGTACAACATTTTCTCAGCGTCGGAGGATACGTGAGGCTCCTCCATAAATCCGAAGTAGAGACTGGCCCGGAAGAACCCTTCGCCATAGGCTTCTACCTCAAACCTTCGGTTAGCGGTCACCCGAGCGCTGTCTTCGGACACTACGGTGAGCAATACCACCTGCTCGTGCAGCACCTGGTTATGCAACAGGTTGTGCAAGAGTGCATGGGGAGCGGCATCGGCCCTGGCCGTCAGAAAAAACGCCGTACCTTGTACCCGATACGGGGGGTTGCTAACGAACGCTGCTGATGAACAACGGCAGAGGCAGTGCGGCCTCGTCCAACCGCTCGACGGGGATTTTCCGCCCTCGTTGCCAGTGGTCTTCGAGATGAACAGGCCAATGCCGGCGATCACTGGGAACGCACCGCCCTGGAAAATCTTCGGCGCATTGGCCGTAAAGTACAGACTGTCTACCAGCAGAAAACCGAGCAACATCGGGATGGCCAGCCAGCGCGGCGTTTTCCAGAGGAGCAGCACGACACAAGCCAAACGCAATTCATTTACCGCCTGCCTCAAAACAAAAAACAAAAAACAAAAAACATCCAATCCTTAATTGCCATTCCCGGCCTGGATTTCTGCGCCCCCGCGTACGTGGAAATCCCATGTATGACCAAGCCTGCACGGTTCCCCCTAGACTACTTAAGCCGCCCCCAAGGGTCTGGCTGATGAGTGCATCGGGCTGCGGGTGGCATTGGCCGGTGGTAAACACGCACAAGCATGGCGCACATTGTCAGGTGGTTTTTTTGGGTCTATCTTATACAAAACCTATACAAGAACATCATATATGTACAATAAAGAGCATTGGCCACTGACGCTGTACTTTGACGGTAACTGTCCGTTGTGTGCGCGCGAAATTATGATCCTGCGCCGACACGCCGCAAAGAGCCGACTGCTGTTTGTTGACATAAACAGTGCTGAGTTCCACGCCAAAGCACTTGGTTTCACGTTCGAGCAAATGCAGGCGTCGCTTCATGCCAGTTTCGCCGATGGCGGCTGGGTTAACGGCCTGGACGCCACCCTATGGAGCTGGCGTGCCGCCGGCCTGGGATTTTGGGCCACGCCGCTGACATGGCGTGCACTCCAACCGCTGCTTGCACTCGGTTATCGCCTGTTTTGCCGCTTACGTCCCCATTTGGCGTGGTTACCTCACCCGGATGGCCGCCGTCGATGTGTCGATAACCAATGCGCAGTGCCGGAATCAAAACCCGCACCCGACGAGCAACCCACTTCTAAAACAAAGCAGCCCTAGAAAGCTTCGTTTTGTCATTGGCCTGACGAAGAACCTGAGCCACAGGTGATCTCGCGAACCTCGTGTTACCTGCGTCAGATCGTGCACAGCAGAAACGCCCCTACTGCCAAGGATTGTCGTCACATGAAGCGCAGCATGGCTGCGAGGAATCTAAATGAACCCATCAATAGCCGAGCATTACCGTGAAATTCTCGTCGGCGTAGGCGAGAACCCTGAGCGTGAAGGACTGCTGGACACACCCAAGCGCGCAGCCGAAGCGATGCAATACCTGTGCAACGGCTACACGATGAGTCTGGAGGACGTGACCAACGGTGCCCTGTTCGAATCGCAAAACGATGAAATGGTCATCGTGCGCGACATCGAACTGTATTCATTGTGTGAGCATCACCTGCTGCCCTTCATCGGAAAGGCTCATGTTGCGTACATCCCCACCGGAAGGGTACTGGGCCTGTCGAAGGTCGCCCGAGTGGTCGATATGTTCGCCCGCCGCTTACAGATTCAGGAAAACCTCACAAAACAAATTGCCGACGCCATTCAGCACATCACCGATGCCGCCGGCGTGGCTGTGGTCATTGAGGCGAAGCACATGTGCATGATGATGCGGGGCGTGGAGAAGCAAAACTCGGTGATGACCTCATCAGTGATGCTGGGCGCCTTTCGCGAGTCGTCCGCTACGCGTCTCGAGTTCCTGCAACTGATAGGCCGACTCGGTTAACGCCAAAATAAACGCGTCTGTCTGCGGGAGAGGCAAAATGAACAGTTCCATCAAGATGAACTCCCTTGGCGATGGATACCGTGCCTTGGTGATCGGCGCCAGTGGAGCGCTCGGCACGGCGTTTTGTGAGTTGCTGAAGGAAGATCCACGATGCTCGGTTGTCCGTGAGCTGGGGCGCAACAGTGTTCCAGGATTGGATTTGGAAAAGCCCGACAGTATCGCCAGGGCGGCCGCCGAATTAGCTGAAGAAGCCCCGTACCAGTTGATTTTGCATGCTGCCGGTCTGCTCCATCGCGAAGACATCAAGCCTGAAAAAAGTTACTCCTCTATTGAAGCGGATGCGCTCCAGGCGATATTCCAAGTAAATACGCTCGGGCCGGCGCTGGTTTTGCGTCACTTTCTACCCTTGCTTGACCCTCACGGCGCGATGGCGGTGCTCTCCGCCAAGGTGGGCAGCATCGGCGATAACCGTTTGGGCGGCTGGTATGCCTATCGCGCCTCCAAGGCAGCGTTGAACATGCTGATTAAAACGGCTGCGATCGAACTGGCAAGAACCCGTCCTGAGACCCGCTTATTGAGCCTTCATCCCGGCACCGTCATTTCGGGCCTGTCACAACCCTTTCATGGCGCCTCTGCAGCCAGGCCGGCAAGTAATGCTGCTCATGAGTTGTTATCACTGATTGACCGTTTGACGCCTGCCGACAGCGGCCATTTTTTTGCTTATAACGGAGAACGCCTACCTTGGTAGGCAGGAGTGAACCATGAATCTGCAAGCGTTGACCGAACGGGCCGCGAATGGCGAAGTACGCGAGTTGGAGCTGCTGTCGCTGGAGGGCGGTTTTTATCTGGCGCGAGTCAGGCTGGATCACGGACAGTTCACTTTGCTGGACGATGCAGCGAAGCCTATGCACCTTCGCTCGATCAATCACCTGCGTGAGTTATTGCAGCTCGTCCCGCCATTTCCCTGCGCGCTCGTGCAGCAATGTGTCCATGACGAGATGTGCGGCTCACGTGAAGGGCCCATCGAGTCGTTGCGCATTCCTTTCTCGCTGGCGGCGCCCAGGTGAGTCACATTCCGCCGGGATCCGGTGAAATGAACAAAATTCGCCGACTCTGCCTGATCCTGGGCGACCAATTGTCCTTCGACCTGGCCTCATTGCAGGGACTGGATCCTGAGCGCGATACGGTTCTGTTAGTCGAGGTGATGGAGGAAGCCAGCCACGTACCCCATCACCCGCAAAAAATCGCCCTGATCTTCAGTGCGATGCGCCATTTTGCCGAGGCGTTGCAGCAGCGCGGTATCCGCGTGCAATACGTCACCCTCGATGATCCACACAATAGCGGCTCGGTGCCGGGCGAATTACGGCGCTGGCAGTCGCTGCTGCAACCCGATGAACTGCTCGTCACAGAGTGCGGTGACTGGCGCCTGGAGCAGTCGCTGAAAGATTGTGGCTTGGCGATCCAGTGGCATACCGATACCCGTTTTCTCTGCACCCGACTCGAGTTTGCGTCCTGGGCCGAAGGCAAAAAGCAGCTGCGCATGGAGTTCTTCTACCGTGAGATGCGACGCAAGAGTGGCCTGTTGCTCAACGGCGACGGCAGCCCGGTCGGCGGCGCCTGGAACTTTGATGCCGAAAACCGCAAGGCACTTCCCAAAGGCTTGAGAGCCCCCTCGCCCATGCGCTTTTCGGCAGATGCGATAACCCAGGACGTGCTGTCGCTGGTCGAAAAAAACTTCTCCAACCACTATGGCACCCTCGACACCTTTGATTACCCGGTAACCCACGCCGATGCCCAGGCGTTGTGGGACTACTTCCTCGATTGGGGCCTGGCAGCCTTCGGCGACTACCAAGATGCCATGGCCAATGATGAACCCTTCCTGTTTCATGCGCGGATCAGCGCTGCGCTGAATATCGGCCTCCTGGACCTGCGTCAGTTATGCAGTGATGTCGAGGCGGCGTATTGGGCGCACAGGATTCCGCTAAACGCTGCCGAAGGCTTTATCCGCCAACTCATCGGCTGGCGTGAATATGTACGGGGCGTCTACTGGCTGAAAATGCCCGATTACGCCGGTGGCAATTTGTTTGGCAACAGCCGGCAGCTTCCAGAGTTCTATTGGACAGGCGACACCAAGATGAACTGCATGGGCCATGCGATCGGCCAAAGTTTGAAACATGCCTATGCCCACCACATCCAGCGGCTGATGGTGACCGGCAACTTTGCGCTGCTGGCCGGCATCGCGCCGAGCCAGATTTGCGACTGGTACTTGGCGATCTACATGGACGCATTCGACTGGGTCGAACTGCCCAACACATTGGGCATGGTCATGCACGCGGATGGCGGTTACCTGGGCTCCAAGCCTTACTGCGCCAGTGGCCAATACATAAAGCGCATGTCTGACTACTGCCGTCACTGCGCGTACAAAGTCAGTGAAAGCACGACGGACGACGCCTGCCCTTTCAATTCGCTTTACTGGCATTTCCTCATGCGTCACGGCGACCTTTTACGCAGCAACCAGCGCATGGGCATGGTCTACAAAAACCTCGACCGAATGACTAAACCCAAGCAGCAAGCGCTCTGGGATCGCGGCCAGAAACTGCTCGCCAAACTGGATGCCGGGGAGTCGTTTTGAACAAGAGTGAACTCCCGGTCAAAACCTGTGCGGTCTGCGGATTGCCGTTCGCCTGGCGCAAGAAATGGACGCGCTGCTGGGCTGAGGTGCGCTACTGCTCGGAGCGTTGCCGGCGGCACAGACGTATTGAAAGCTGAGCTTTGATACTCGATACGAGTATTAAGCACAACACCGCTTAGCAACCTCAAATCTAGGTAGTTGAGCCCGGTGCCTTACCTGCAATGCTGGCCATCTTCTATGCTCGTTAAAGCATCTCTATGATCTTTAGTAGCGTTTGTCACGTTACAGCAGCGGAATGGGGGGAGAACTGGATTGGGATCTCCAAACTGAAATCCTTGAATTTGACGCCCAATCAATAAAAACCGGTCGAAACGGATTGCAGAGCAGTCTGAACTGGAACCCCTAGCTTTCCCCCCTCCACTCTCGTGGGCTGACGCCGGTTTTTCGACGAAACGCCCGAGCCAGTGCTGATGAGCTTTCATAGCCCACTTCCTCGGCAATCAGCGCTATGGGCTTGCCTTCACGTAAAAGTTTCTGCGCCAGACTTATCCGCCAGCTCACCAAATAATCGCCCGGTGACTGTCCAACAATTCGTTTGAAGTGATCAGCAAAGCTGGCCCGTGACATATTGGCCGCTGCCGAAAGCTCGGCCAAACTCCAGGCATTGGCGGGCGCAGCGTGCATAAGGTTTAGAGAACGCGCCAGACGCGTATCAGCCAGTCCAGCCATCATCCCAGGCTGCTGATTACGACTGGCCAGAATGTGGCGAAGCAGCAGAATCACCAAAAGCTCGAACAGCCGATCCATTACCGCTTCACGACCGCAGGTACCTTCAAATGCCTCGTCGAACAACCATTGCAGCGTGCTCGCCAGGGTCGGTATCTCTTCTAGCTTCAGCACCAAGTAATCCGGCAATGCCGTAGCGAGTGCATTACCCGCGCCCCCATTGAACTCTACCGACGCACAGACCAACTGCGCGCCGGATCCTTCTTTGGCGGATAAACGATGGCGGTACGGCCGGGGAAAAAAGATAAGGGTAGGTTGGTTGATGTGCAGCTCTCGCTCATCGGCCAGCTTGAGGTGAACCTCACCGGCTTGCAGCAGGTGCATATGCCCAGCTGTTTGGCTGCCATCAAAAGCCGTGATCCCGCAAAAAGCACCGCTGTGAAAGGTGCCGGCGTTGACACCGAAATGTGTCAGCAATGTGGACAAACGATCCATGGTCGATCTCCCTCACTGATTTAGACGATCAGTTGCCTATCTTGGATTTTTAGAACCCAATAAGCCAGATAAATCTTTAATATCGACTCCGTACAGCGCACATCGCGCTTCAATTATCGGAGTATCACCATGACTCGCATTGCCCCGCTTAACCTGGAAAACGCTACTGACGCCACCCGTCCAATGCTGGAAGGCGTTCAAAAGAAAATCGGCTTCCTGCCCAACGTATTCCGCGTACTGGCCCTCGCGCCTGCTGTGCTGACCAACTACATGCAAAGCTCGGCTGCCCTGAGCAAAACGTCCCTCAGCGATCTGGAGAAGGAATCGATTTTCCTCGCCACCTCCCAAGCTAACGGCTGCGACTACTGCCTGGCTGCACACACCCTGTTCGCCAGTAAAGCGGGTTACAAAAATACTGAAATACTTAGCGCCCGTGAAGGGAAGCTCGACGCCTTCGCACGGCTCGCAAAACAAATCACTGAAAGCCGTGGCCATCTGACCAACGAACAGATCGCCGAAGCACGCGCCGCCGGTATTACCGACGCCAAGATCATCGAGGTGATTGCGCACGTGGCTTCGCAGACGCTGACCAACTACCTCAACAACGTCGCATTGACCTATATCGACTTCCCGGCCATCGATGTCTGAGTAGGCGCCAAAAACAGAGAACCAACCATGAAAACTGTGACTCTGTACACCACGCAAACATGCCCTTACTGCCGCAACGCGAAACTCTTGCTGGCCAGTAAGGGCGTGAGGATGAAAGAGATCGACATTCAGGCCCACCCTGGTAAGCGTGAAGAAATGGTCAAACGTAGTGGGCGCCGCACCGTGCCGCAGATCTTTATCGACGACACGTACATCGGCGGCTTCGACGACCTGTCCAAGCTAGATCGTAAAGGCGGGTTGATGTCGTTGTTATCCTGAGATCAGGTATTTGTTTTGATGAGTTACGTAGACTGGCGGTAATCCTTGCTAGGGCTGCCGCCAAATTCTCTACAATGCCCCCTTGTCTATACCCATAGTCGGCAGGCCGATAGCGATTTTGCTTCACCGCTCACACGATATGAGCATCTGTGCCAGCGTTAGGGTTGGCGCAGGGGAAGCTAAAATTGATACAGGTATAGCCTTTCTTAGCGGGGTGCATATGGAGCCTCACACACATATCTAGCGACAATACGCAGCCTCTGTGCGGGATCGAAAAATCGATACCGTTCTTGGGCTTTTTTGGCGTTATGGTGCCGCTGCGGCTCTTGCGACCTACATGAAGGCATTTAGGACGGGGAAATAAACCATGAGCAACGTTACTGAAACCGCTCCACCTGCACACTGTCCCTCTGAACGCTTTTCCGGTGCCATCGCGCTTCGGCAGGATCTGCATGCCTGCGCGGATCTTCTTCATAACAGGCTTGACGTGAACTTCTATGACGACCTGGCGCTGGTCGTGGGCCTATCCACAAAAAAGCTATTCTCCTTGCTCGACGTTTCTCCCGCGGTTCAACGTCGCTGGAAAAAGGCGCAGCAGCTGTCCATTAGCGAGAGCGATTATGCTTTTCGCCGGGCGCTAGTCATACAGGACGCCCTAAGGTTGTTCGAGGGCAATAGCCAAGCAACGGTGGCTGACCCAGCCGAACATCGCGCTGGGCAGAGTAACGCCGGCAAGCCTGTTCTCTACATTCGTAGGGATGAGCACCGTTGAGTCACTGATATGGAAAATTGAGAACGGCGTGTACCAATGACAGATTCACACGCGTCAAACGCCGACTCACTGGGCAATTGCGGCCTTGCCCGCCTATTTGCATTTAGCGTGACCAGTACCAGTCATGTACATCAGATTTGACCATTAACATAAGTGGACGCCCTCCGCCCAAAACAATCACTCGCGAAGGACGGCTTTCGATTGCTGCCTGTCGCCTCCGCCATCGTTGGGTCGAGGGTGGTGTGAGCTATTCACGCCTTTTATCGCAGGCAAACACGTATCGAGATCATGGCGGGATAACTGTAAGTGTCCGGCGAACACTCGTCCCAACATCGAGTTTGATCGTTTTGCTGCAAGAAATCGTAGGAAGCGATGCATAAGTAAACCGGAGACTTTTGACTTCCTCGGGTTCACACACTGCTGTAGTACCAACAGAAGCGGTGGCTTTCAAATACTACGACTGACGACCAAGAAGCGAATGCGTGCGACGCTGATGGCTATTCTGGATAAGCTGAAACATCGACGTCATGAGACCATCCAGGGGCAATGGCTTACTCGGGTGGTCACGGAATATTTCAATTACCACGCGGTTCCGGGGAACCTTATACGCCTTGGTAGTTTTCGTCTGACGGTATGCCGTCTATTGCGGCAAGCTTTCAAACGTAGCAGCCAGCGTAATCGGCTTCAATGTTCACGCTAAGGACGCCTTGCTGAGCTCTACATACGCAGACCGAGAAACGCATGCTTACCCTGAGGATCGCTTTGCGTCAAACACCAGAGGCAGGAGCCGTATGCGGTAGCTCCGCACGTACGGGCTTGTGCGGGGGGGTAGCAGTTAACTGCCATCCCTACCGCGACTGTACATCCGTGAAGAAGCCTGCTTTTACATAGCGGGCGTATTTGATGAATGCCTCCACCTCCGGCAGGCTACCAGCCTCTACAACCAGTAACGTACCGTTCATGGTCGTTGAATAACAGCTCGACAACCTATCCCCCAACCGCACCGAAATTGTTTCGAACAGTGCCGAGTTATGACTGGCTGGCGGTGTTGATCCGCGGAAGTGGGGCGAGAAAGTAAATCACTCGTAAGTTTAGCTTAGCAGTGAAGCTATACGATTCGGTCTAGCGCTGATGTGACCCAAACTTTAAAGTCTGTCCAGTCTTACTTAAATCGGATCAGACAACATGTCAGCACGCCCTGTCTCCACCAATCTCGCGCTTGTGCAAGCTACCCACACCGTTGGTAACTCGGGCGTTCGTCTTCTGCCCTCATGGCTTTCAAATCTGGTCTTGCCAAAGGCTAAGTTTCACGTGCGCTCAATGAGTAAATGTTCACAAGTTCACTTTGCTAGTGATATTCGCTGCCGTGCTGTCCTTGCAGCCTACTGCACTACGACTCAAAACTAACGATCGCCACGTTACAGCCGCAACAGCAGTCTACTAAGTGAATAATGCAAGATAATGCCATGGTCACCCTGACCCTGAAAAAAACCATCAACAAAGCAGTGGAGTTTATTATGTCTAACACCATCAAACTGTACCATCACCCATTGTCTGGTCACTCTCATCGTGTCGAGCTAATACTGTCCTTGCTGGGTTTATCAACTGAGTTAGTATTCGTTGATATGCTCAATGGTGCGCATAAGCACCCCGATTTTCTGAAGATGAACTCGTTTGGCCAGGTTCCAGTCATTGACGATGGCGGTGTCGTGCTATCTGACTCGAATGCAATTCTCGTGTACCTCACCACCAAATACGGTAAGGGTCGCTTTCTACCATCCGATGCAGCAGATCGAGCACGCGTTCAACGCTGGTTATCGGTGGCTGCTGGCCAGATGAACAATGGGCCGGCTACCGCACGACAGATCACTTTACGTGGGGCAAACCGCGACGCCGAAGACGCCATTGCGCGCTCCCATGCGTTACTGAAAGTTATGGAGCATGACCTTGATGGCCAGATGTACCTTGTGGGTGACCAGCCGACCATCGCTGATGTAGCAGGTTATACCTATATTGCTCATGCCCCAGAGGGCAATGTTTCGCTGGTTGATTATCTGAACGTACGTTCTTGGCTGGCCCGTATCGAAGCGCTCCCGGGATTCGTGCCGATGCAGCGCACCCTTATCGGCTTGCAAACCGCTTGAGTCGTCGAGTCCAAGAATCTGCTAAAGGTTCCCCTTCCTCACCATTAAAAACTCGTAGTGTACGAGGTGGTTATGAATGCGGGAACCAACACCCAAAATATCAAAACCGGCAGAAATGACGCATTCAATATTTTACTATAAGCGGCCAGTTCATTGACGGGAAACTAATATTCCGTTTTTGGCTCGATTGCTCTAACACACCAAAGTCACATATTTTAGTTGGTTATAATCCGACCATATGAAATCTAAAAACTTCACACTCAAAATTTTGAGTAACAGCAATAACCGCAGGCAAGAAATAAAAATGCTATATAACTCGCACAGAAATATGAAGGCCAAGCCCGCAAAAGATGCCTAGTCAATTTCGACAATCGATATGGGATTGTTTATGACACTACTGAGCGAAATACCTAAAGCACCCTGTCGCCTTCCATACCAAGGTACTATTGCTTATCTATAACGGAGCCAGCATGTCAAGACAAACAACATTGGATACGGATACAGTCATCAATGACGGCGATGGATTGCCTAATAGTGCACGCCGCCTAGCCATATTTTCCATTGCAATCGAAACTGCCGCTAGCAAACTCTCTTCGCTTCATCCCAACGGGAGTTTTCAAGATAGTTGTAGTGTCAATCGTCCAACTATGCAGCTGCTTCTTGGCCTGCTGATGTCCATACGAGCTCAGCAGCCCAAAATGCAAACAGGGAGTCAAGACGATTGCAACTTCGCAGTTGCCCCCAAAAAGCACCGTAAGCGCTCCATAAATCTATGGTCACCCCCGTTTTTTGCAATACTGATTAGCGGGTGAAGTGGTTGGCTTGCTTAAGGAAACTCTGAAAAAGACTTCCAGATTTGGTGAAATACGCACCTCGCACAAACTGAACGGTTGAGCCCCGATGAAACAGATGTCCTTTGCCGATGCCGAGTATGCCGGCAAACGTAAGCAGACCCGCCGCGAGCGCTTTCTGATCGAGATGGATCAGGCGGTGCCCTGGAAGGGCCTGATTGCCTTGATCGAGCCGCATTATCCGAAAGGCGAAGGTGGCCGTCCGGCGTATCCGTTGATGGCGATGTTGCGGGTTCATCTGATGCAAAACTGGTTCGGTTACAGCGATCCTGCGATGGAAGAAGCGCTCTACAAAACCACGATTCTGCGCCAGTTTTCGGGGCTGCACCTGGATCGGATTCCCGATGAAACCACGATCCTCAACTTCCGGCGCTTGTTGGAGAAGCATGAGTTGGCGGGCGGGATCTTGCAGGTCATCAACGGCTATCTGGGTGACCGTGGCTTGATGCTGCGCCAAGGTACGGTAGTCGATGCGACGATCATTCATGCGCCGAGCTCGACCAAGAATAAAGACGGTAAGCGCGATCCTGAAATGCATCAAACCAAGAAAGGAAACCAATACTTTTTTGGAATAAAATCGCACATTGGCGTCGATGCTGAGTCCGTTGGTGCATAGCTTGGTGGGCACTGCGGTGAATGTGGCGGACGTGACGCAGGTCGCTCAGTTGCTGCACGGCGAGGAAGCTTATGTGTGCGGTGATGCGGGTTACACCGGAGTGGACAAGCGCCCGGAGCATCAGGAACGCACCATGATCTGGTCAATTGCCGCGCGGCCCAGCAGCTATAAGAAGCATGGAAAAAGAGCTTGATCGGCGCATGCGACGCAAGATCGAATACGCCAAAGCGCAGGTGCGGGCCAAGGTTGAACATCCGTTTCGCGTGATCAAGCGTCAGTTTGGTTATACGAAAGTGCGCTTTCGCTGTTTGGCGAAAAACATCGCTCAGCAAACGACCTTGTTCGCGTTGTCAAATCTATGGATGGTGCGAAAGCGGTTGTTGAATGCGGGAGAGGTGCGTCTGTAATGCGGGCTGATCGCCCTGAAACAGCACGATCAGAGGAAAGAGCCGTGAATTAAAGACAGGATGGGTCTGTTTTTCGGCCGACTTGGAATTTTTTGAACCTCAAGCAGCGAGGGCATCAAAAATCGGTGGGTATTTCAGACCTTCCCTAAGACATGCAAACCTGAAAAATGGGGACAACGAGAGGGGATATTTCACAGGGTTTTGTAGCCGTCTGTATAAGAACCCCGGACGGATACGTAAAAGCCGATTTCGCCGCATTCAAGCACACATCACCGATACACCCGAGCGTTTAACTGTGATCACCGGATAGCAGCAGCTACCGACCCACTCAAACTAAACGCACGGAGAATCACCCATGTTCAACTTCTCGAAAGTCTCGTCCCTGGCACTCGGTCTGGCACTGGTTGGTGGTCTCGGCCTGTCGAGCCTGGCGTCGGCCCACACCGGCAATGCTGCGTCCCCTGGCCAGGTTCAACAACTGCTGGTGGAAGGCGGCTCCGATCGTCTGATCGAGAATCGCGTGGCCGAAGGCGGTGCCGACCGTCTGCAAGAACTGCGCGAACGTGTGGCATCGGTCAGCCCGAGCAATGCGGTACGCGGCGGTGTGGTTGTCGCGGAAAACCGTGCCGAATTCGGCTCGAAATATCAGCGGTATTGATTACCCGGGCTTTTTGCTGAGCTCGCCGATCCCCATGCACGACACCCATAAGTCCTGAGATCTGACGCAATAGCCCGACAATTCCTCGGGATATTTTCAGCACGCCCGTACTAAGATTTGCGATTCATTTCATCAAGGACGATTCATGAAGCGCATTGCCAGTTGCCTGTTGTCTTTCTTGACCTTTACGGCGGTCGCGGCCGATCTGAACATGCTCACCGACAACCACCCGCCCCTGCATTTTCAGCAAGGTAATCAACTGGTGGGGTTTGGCGTGGACGTGGTGCAGGCACTGGCCGAACGCGCCGGCGACCAGGTGCACTTGCAACAAGTCCCTTTGCTGCGCGCCTTGCATGAACCGCGATGGGCGTCTGGAACAACTCAAGCAGCGCTGGCTCAGCGACAACATACCCCGCTGACAATCGATCAACGCTCTCGATAGCAACTATGCGTCAGGGTGTTTTTTCATCGCGACGCTCGAGCACTACAGTGGGCCCATCTTCTCCCCACGCTCTGGAGCATCATCATGAAAAGCATCATCGGTCTTGGTTTCGCCCTTTCGGTTCTTGGCGCTACCTCCGCCATCGCCGCCCCTCACACCACCTCGCCAGTCGTTGCTGCCGCCAAAGTCAGCCAACCGGCCACACTGAACGTGAACACCGTCAGTGTTGATCACAAAGACAGTCAGGCGAGCAAACTCTACGTCGCTGAAAACCGCCCTGAGTTCGGTTCGAAGTATCAGCGTTATTGACCAACGGCTTTGCGCCGCTTTAAACAACAAACCCCGGTTAGATCCGATCTATCCGGGGTTTGTTGTTTCTGAAGGTTTAGCCCGCCAACCGCGCCGCCAAGGCCTTGGCCTGGCTCGCGACGTCGGTCACTGCGGTGCTTTCCCACCACATGCCGCGCAACGGTGGGCCCATGGCGAACAGACGGCTGGCGATGTGTTCATCGGCGCCCAGCACCGCGCCATCGACTGCCGCTGCAATCCCCAACGCCAACGGACCCGGCCGGACAAGTCCGCGGGCCAGCAGTTGCTGTGGCAGCGGTCGAGCCACTCGCCGCCAGTCGTATTCGATGCCGCTGGAATTGATCAATGCCGCGCCGCTCACAACGCTGGTTTCTGCCTCACCCCGACGCCGAATGCGGATGCTCACTTGCCCCCCTACCGTCGGCTCCAACCCTTTGAACGACGCCGCCTGAATCCGCAACCGCCCTTCCTTGTGCAACCGCGCCACCAGCTCGGCACTCAACGGCGGCGAGCGATGGTGATGGCTTTCCCACCAGGGCCGCACATGCCGCACGAACTGCCGCCGCTGCACGTCCGTCGCCTGATTCCACAACCGGCCAATGTGCGCCCGTACTGTGTCAAGCGGCGCCTGCCAGTCGATGCCTTGAGCGATGGCGTCCCGGCAATGCCGACGCAGTTCGCGCACCAGCTGTCGCGGCGTGCGAATGCCAGGGTCATCGGCGAGAAAATCCACCCAGACCGGCGGTTGTCGACGCACGTGCGGCAGCAAGCCGTGACGGGAAAACACCTCGATCGGCCCACGATGCCCGGCCTGTTCCAGCGACACCACGGCATCGACCATGGTCAAGCCCGAACCGATGATCAGTACCGTCGACTGAGGGTCTAACCGGCGCATGACGGCAACATCCCACGGATCGAGCGCCGCGGCGTTCAAGCCGCTGGTCTCGGTCTGTGGCGTGCGCGCAGCGGGAAACATTCCCGTGGCCAGCACCGCGTAAGCCCCTTGCAAACGTTGCCCGTCACTCAAGCTCAGCAACACCGAATCGGCCCGGGTTTGCAGATCAACCACCTCGCCCCGCACATGCTCGACCGTTGAGCCGTTGACCGCCCCCGCCGCTTGCGCTTCGGCCAGGCGCTGCTGCACGTACACCCCGAACAGTCCTCGCGGCGGAAACAATTCGCTGACCGACACATGCTGCTCATCCGACTCCGGCCAGCCACCGGCTTCGATGTGTTCAGTCAGCCATTGGGTCAGGTCGTCGGCGTTGTCCGGGTCGACGCTCATGCGCGCCGCATTGCCGTTGAGCGTATGGCCCAATTCGACCGCGCTGTACGCCTCGCCCCGTCCCAACTCGGCGCGGGGTTCGATCACCAGCACCTGACGTTTGCCCGGCAGGCGCAGCAACTGCGCCGCCAGCATTGCGCCGCTGAGGCCGCCGCCAACAATCAGGATGTCCGCGTGGCGAATGGCGTCGGTGGCCCGTCCGCTTTGGGTTTCAGTCATGGCGTTCTCACTGATCAATGTTTCATCTCGAAAATCTCCTGGACGATAATAGGCGCCAAACCCATGGAAGGTTCATCAAGCAGTACCAAAGTAGGTCGCGTCAGCAATTGGCCATGACGTTTGTGCCGCAAGGCCGGTTGCAAGGATCTGACCTGCGCCCAGTGGCGCAATTGCTCCAAAGCCTTGGGCAGATCGACCCGCCACTGGGCGGTGTCCGCGACTGGCGGACGTTTGAGTTCGTGCACGCTTATTGGCTTACCTCTGATCCTGATCGTTTCCTCGCGCGTGGGAACGATCAAAACCGTCAAACCTGCCGCGTTCAAGGATTTTCGCCAGATCGGTCCAGTACTTCAGATCCTCGTATTGCCACGCGCGATCCCGCGGATGCGCCCACAAACCCGGGCCATCAAACAGCACTCCGAACGCTTGGGGGATGGATGCCGTTGAGGCGGAAATTGCCGATGAGGTGGAGTTTCCAGCGCAGCGGGTCATGCAGTGATCCGGGCAACACGGTGCGTTGGCCGGTGAGTTCGAATTCAGCGTTGCTGACAACATTTAGCGCGTCGGCGCTGGCCAGGTGCGACTCGGGGATGGCGACGCTGATTTCTGTGTCGTCATCCACGCTGTTCAGAAAGTTTTCAGCGCGTTCGAGCAGCGCGGCGGCGACTTCAATACGGATGTGCAAATCGCCGAAACGGCTGATAACGAAAGGATCATCCGTGGCTTGGGCCTGCTGGCGGACGAAACGCAACGTCGCATCAAGCAAGCTGCGAGCGTTGTGCAGGTCGTGCTGACTTTTGGCCAGGGGCTGCCCGGCAACAATCGGTTGGGTCAAAGCGTTCATGGTGGGCTCCTCAGTTCCAGGCGTGGCGCGCAGGCTTCACGCCGTTGAGCAGGTAGTTGCCGATCAGGTGGTATTTCCAGCGTGCCGGATCGTGCAGGGTGTGCGTCCGGGCGTTGCGCCAGTGGCGGTCGAGGTTGTATTTGCCGAGCACAGAGCGAGTACCGGCCAGTTCGAAGAGTTTGCTGCTGGCAAGCAAGGCGATCTCGGCGGACAGCACTTTGGCCTGGGCGACCACCACCGAAGCGCGGGCCACCGTTTCTTCGTTGGGGTTGAGCAAGGCGTGGTCGATTGCGCGTCCGGCCTTTTTAAGGATCGCTTCGGTGCCGTGGACTCGCCATTCGAGGTCGCCAATCGCAGCGATGCTGAACGGGTCCTGCCAGCCGTGATCCTGCCCGCTGTCGATCCATGGCCGGGCTTCGCGGGCGTAGCGTTTGGTTTCTTCCAGGGCGCCGACGGCAATCCCGGTATCCACGGCCGCCTGAATGATTTGTGAAATCGGGCCGTCGGCCGTGGGTTCGTCGAAGGCCTTGTGGGCCGGGATCACAGCACTGAGCGAGACCTTCACCGCATTCAGGGTGACGCCACCGCTGGCCGTGGTGCGCTGACCGAAACCATCCCAGCTGTCGATAACAGTCAAGCCGGGAGTGTCGCGCTCGATGAAGGCGATGAAGGCCTTGTTCTCTTCATCGACCGCCACCGCTGGCACGATGTGCGCGAACAGGGCGCCGGTGCAGTAGAACTTCTCGCCGTCGATCTGCGCGTTGTCTTTATCAAAACGGATACGGGTTTCGAAGTCCCCGGCGTTTTTGCTTTTGGATTCGGAGAAGGCGTTGCCGAAACGGTAGCCCTGCATGACTTTGCCGAAGTAGTAACGCTTCTGCTCTTCGGTAGCGGTTTGCAGCAGGATGTCGAGCACGCCGAGGTGGTTTTGCGGGATCTGACCGAGGGACGAGTCGGCAGCGGAAATGATCTTGATCACCTCAGCGACGGTCACGTAGGAAACGCCAGCGCCGCCGTATTCCTTGGGAACGGTGATGCCCCAGAGGCCGCTGGCGGAAAACTCGTCGAGCTCGGCGACTGGCAGGCGTCGCTCGCGGTCGCGCACGCTGGCTTCGATGGCAAAGCGTGCGGCGAGCTTGTGAGCGACGGCAATCGCCTCGGCGTCCGAGCGGATCACATGGGCGGTGCGAGGGGGTTGGGCTGAGGCTGTCATGGGCCGACTCCGGGATCTGGTGAGTGCACCAGAGCTTTTGCAGGAGTCGTGCCTGAAATTAAATTAGTTAATTTTCAATAGGTTAAATAATTATCCAAGAAAGACTCGCAGCTTTAAAACAGCAAAGTGTCTATCCAGTGTTGATCCGCAAACAGTTAGATCACCACATTTCGCACAAACCGAGCCGCCACCGGCCCATCGTTGCGATAGGCGTGGGGCTGATTGCTGGCAAACATATAGAACTCGCCGGCAACAATTTCCTGTGGTGTGTCGCCCAGCATCAGCGTCAGGCAGCCTTCGAACACATAGATTTGCTCACTCCAGCCTTCGGCATCCGGTTGCGACGGGTAAATTTCCCCCGGTTGCAGACACCATTCCCACTGTTCCACCTCACGAGTGGCGGTGGCTTTGGACAATAAAACGGCTTTGCTGCCAGGAATCGTCCCGGCCCAGGCCACTTCGTTGATGCGGCTCGGGTCGCGTGCGTCCGGGGCCTGGATCAGGTCGCTGAACGCTACGTCCAACGCTTCGGCCACGCGGTCGAGGGTGGTCAGGCTGACGTTCTTTTCGCCAGCCTCAATGGCCACCAGCATCCGGCGGCTGACTCCGGATTTTTCCGCCAGAGTCGCCTGGCTCATGTCGGCGGCGTGGCGCAAGCGTCGAACGTTCAGGCTGACGTGCTGGAGGACCGAAGCCCGCTGGGTAGAATCTTTGTGCACTATATTGCTCACTTGATGGGGTTGGGCAGTATACTGCGCAACATTCGGCGCATTGTGCGTCCCCCTCAGGTAGCGCGCAAGGTCATGACGTCGGTGAATACCCCTCACACTTCCTCCCGTTTCTCGCGGTTCAGCAAGGCCGAGTGCGTGCTGGTGCTGATCACCATGGTCTGGGGCGGCACCTTCTTGCTGGTGCAACATGCGATGACCGTCAGCGGGCCGATGTTTTTCGTCGGTCTGCGCTTTGCCGCGGCGGCGATCATTGTTGCGCTGTTTTCCTGGCGTCATCTGCGGGAGCTGACGCTGTTCGAACTCAAGGCCGGGGCCTTTATCGGTGTGGCGATCATGCTTGGTTATGGCTTGCAGACCGTGGGTTTGCAGAGTATTCCCAGCAGTCAGTCGGCGTTTATTACCGCGTTGTACGTGCCCTTCGTGCCGTTGCTGCAATGGCTGGTACTGGGGCGGCGTCCGGGGTTGATGCCGAGCATCGGGATCATGTTGGCGTTTACCGGGTTGATGTTGCTGTCGGGTCCGGCCGGCGCTTCGTTCAATTTCAGCCCGGGTGAAATCGCCACGTTGATCAGCGCTGTGGCGATTGCGGCGGAGATCATTCTGATCAGCACGTATGCCGGCCAGGTCGATGTGCGACGAGTGACGGTGGTGCAATTGGCGGTCACCTCGGTGCTGGCGTTTTTGATGGTGGTGCCGACTCAGGAAAGAATTCCGGACTTCTCCTGGCTGCTGTTATGCAGCGCGTTGGGCTTGGGCGCGGCCAGTGCGGCGATTCAAGTGGCGATGAACTGGGCGCAGAAGAGTGTTTCGCCGACCCGGGCAACGCTGATTTATGCCGGTGAGCCGGTGTGGGCCGGGATTGTCGGGCGGATCGCGGGGGAGCGGTTGCCGGCGATTGCGTTGGTGGGCGCGGGGTTGATTGTGGCGGCGGTGATTGTCAGTGAGTTGAAGACCAAGGGTAAGGCTGCTGCGACTGAGGAAGAGTTGGAGCGGGAAATTCAAGGTTAAGCCGTGAAATTTTCGGCGCTTGATAAATAGCTATCGCGAGCAAGCTCGCTCCCACACTGGACCTTGTGGGAGCGAGCTTGCTCGCGATGGCGTCAGACCGGTCAAACACAGTTCTTCGAAACAATGTGAATCAGGTTTTTTCCGTCTACCTTGTAGGATTCTGCGACAGCTTGGCGTTTGGTGATCCGAGAGCTGGCACGTATGATGCTTCACAAACTTCCGCAGATTAGAAGCCTATGTCCCTGATAGTTCTACTGCTTCTGCCTTTTATCGGCAGCTGTCTGGCAGCCTTGCTGCCGCACAACGCGCGTAATACCGAATCTTTGTTGGCGGGTCTGGTTGCCTTGATAGGCACCGTTCAGGTCGCCCTGCTGTACCCGCAAATCGCCGATGGCGGCGTGATCCGCGAAGAATTTTTCTGGTTGCCCAGCCTGGGCCTGAACTTCGTCCTGCGCATGGACGGGTTCGCGTGGCTGTTCTCGATGCTGGTGCTGGGCATCGGCACGCTGGTTTCGTTGTACGCCCGCTATTACATGTCGCCGGACGATCCGGTGCCGCGGTTCTTCGCGTTTTTCCTGGCGTTCATGGGCGCCATGCTCGGGCTGGTGATCTCCGGCAACCTGATCCAGATCGTGTTTTTCTGGGAGCTGACCAGCCTCTTTTCCTTCCTGTTGATCGGCTACTGGCACCACCGCGCCGATGCGCGACGTGGTGCTTATATGGCGCTGATGGTCACCGGCGCAGGCGGTTTGTGTCTGCTGGCGGGGGTCATGCTGCTCGGCCATGTGGTCGGCAGCTATGACCTGGACAAGGTCCTGGCCGCTGGCGATCTGATTCGCGCACACGCTCTCTACCCTATTCTGCTTCCTCTGATCCTGATCGGCGCCCTGAGCAAAAGCGCGCAATTCCCCTTCCACTTCTGGCTGCCCCACGCGATGGCGGCGCCAACACCGGTTTCGGCCTATCTGCACTCGGCGACCATGGTCAAGGCCGGGGTGTTTCTCCTTGCACGGCTTTGGCCGTCGCTGTCCGGCAGTGAAGAATGGTTCTACATCGTCAGCGGCGCCGGTGCCTGCACCCTGTTGCTCGGCGCGTACTGCGCGATGTTCCAGAACGACCTCAAGGGACTGCTGGCCTACTCGACCATCAGCCACCTCGGCCTGATCACCCTGCTGCTGGGCCTGAACAGTCCGCTGGCCGCTGTGGCCGCGGTGTTTCACATTCTCAACCACGCCACGTTCAAGGCTTCGCTGTTCATGGCCGCCGGGATCATCGACCACGAAAGCGGCACCCGCGACATCCGCAAGCTCAGCGGCCTGATCAAGCTGATCCCGTTCACCGCCACCCTGGCCATGGTCGCCAGCGCTTCCATGGCCGGTGTGCCGCTGCTCAACGGCTTCCTTTCCAAAGAGATGTTCTTCGCCGAAACCGTGTTCATCAATGCCACGGCCTGGATCGAGATGACGCTGCCCATCGTCGCGACGGTCGCGGGTACCTTCAGCGTCGCCTACTCGCTGCGCTTTACCGTCGACGTGTTCTTCGGCCCGACCGCCACCGACCTGCCGCACACCCCGCACGAGCCGCCACGCTGGATGCGCGCGCCGGTGGAGTTTTTGGTATTCGCCTGCCTGGTCGTGGGGATTTTCCCGGCGCAGGTGGTTGGCCCGTTGCTGGCCGCTGCTGCCCTGCCAGTGGTCGGCGGCACCTTGCCTGAATACAGCCTGGCGATCTGGCACGGCTGGAACGCGCCGATGATCATGAGCCTGATCGCCATGTCCTGCGGCATCGTGCTTTATCTGCTGTTGCGCAATCAGCTCAAACACGGGCGTTTCAAGTACCCGCCGATCATCGGCCGGTTCAACGGCAAGCGCCTGTTCGAACGCAGCCTGGTGATCATGATGCGCCTGGCCCGTCGTTTCGAGCGGCGAATTAGCACCAAGCGCCTGCAAACCCAATTGTTCCTGGTGGTGCTCGCGGCCGTGTTGGCCGGGTTGATCCCGATGCTCCACAGCAGCCTGAGCTGGGGCGACCGACCGAAGATTCCGGGTTCGATTGTGTTCGTGACCCTCTGGCTGCTGGCGATTGCCTGTGCCCTCGGCGCGGCGTGGCAGGCCAAGTACCACCGGCTCGCGGCCCTGACCATGGTCAGCGTCTGCGGCCTGATGACCTGCATCACCTTCGTCTGGTTCTCGGCACCGGACCTGGCGCTGACGCAATTGGCCGTGGAAGTGGTGACTACAGTGTTGATCCTCCTCGGTCTGCGCTGGCTACCTCGACGGATCGAAGAGGTGTCGCCGCTGCCGAGCAGCCTGCGCAAGGCGCGCATCCGCCGTATCCGCGACTTGCTGCTGTCGACCGTGGTCGGTGGCGGCATGGCGTTGCTGGCCTACGCAATGCTGACGCGCCAGACCCCGAACGACATTTCTTCGTTCTACCTCAGCCGTGCCCTGCCCGAGGGCGGCGGCAGCAACGTAGTCAACGTGATGCTGGTGGACTTCCGCGGCTTCGACACCCTCGGTGAAATTACCGTTCTGGTGGCGGTGGCATTGACCGTGTTCGCCCTGCTCCGACGCTTCCGACCTCCGAAAGAAAGCCTGCAGTTGCCGGCCCAGCAGCGTCTGCTGGCACCGGACGTGGTCACTGACCTGGTCAACCCGCGCCACGCCAGCGACACCGCGCTCGGCTTCATGATGGTGCCGGCGGTGCTGGTGCGCCTGCTGCTACCGATCGCATTTATCGTGTCGGTCTACCTGTTCATGCGTGGCCACAATCAACCGGGCGGCGGTTTTGTCGCAGGTCTGGTGATGTCCGTAGCGTTCATCCTGCAATACATGGTCGCCGGCACGCAGTGGGTCGAGGCTCAAATGAGCCTGCGACCGCTGCGCTGGATGGGCACCGGCCTGCTGTTTGCCACGGTCACCGGGCTCGGGGCGATGGCGGTCGGTTATCCGTTCCTGACCACCCACACCTGGCATTTCGAACTGCCGGTGTTCGGCGACATTCACATCGCCAGTGCGCTGTTTTTCGACATTGGCGTGTACGCCGTGGTGGTCGGTTCGACCCTGTTGATCCTCACCGCGCTCGCCCACCAATCGGTACGGGGTCACAAGACCGCTGCCCTGCCCAGATCCGTCGCCACGCAAGGAACCGTCTGATGGAAGAAGTCATCGCAATCGCCATCGGCGTGCTGGCCGCGTCCGGGGTCTGGCTGATCCTGCGGCCACGGACGTTTCAGGTGGTGATGGGCCTGTGCCTGCTGTCCTACGGCGTCAATCTGTTCATCTTCAGCATGGGCAGCCTGTTTATCGGCAAGGAGCCGATCATCAAGGACGGCGTGCCGCAGGACCTGCTGCACTACACCGACCCGCTGCCGCAAGCGCTGGTGCTGACCGCCATCGTGATCAGCTTCGCCATGACCGCGTTGTTTCTGGTGGTGCTGCTGGCTTCCCGGGGCCTGACCGGTACCGACCATGTGGATGGCCGGGAGCCTAAAGAATGAATCTGATGCCGCACCTGATCGCTGCACCGATTCTGCTGCCGCTGCTGACCGCCGCCGTCATGCTGATGCTGGGGGAAAAACACCGTCCACTGAAGGCCAAGATCAACCTGTTTTCCAGCCTGGTGGGGTTGGGCATTGCCGTACTGTTACTGCAATGGACTCAGGAGACGGGCGTCCCCGGCTCC
Source organism: Pseudomonas sp. UYIF39 (assembly GCF_029963765.1). Lineage (GTDB taxonomy): Bacteria > Pseudomonadota > Gammaproteobacteria > Pseudomonadales > Pseudomonadaceae > Aquipseudomonas. The sequence continues at coordinate 85,465 of NZ_JALBYU010000001.1, read as the reverse complement.
ATCGGCGTGTACTTGCCAGGCAACTGGCAGGTGCCGTTCGGTCTCGTGCTGGTGGTCGATCGACTGTCGGCGCTGATGCTGGTGCTGACCGGGATCATCGGCGTCAGCGCCCTGCTGTTCGCCATGGCCCGCTGGGACGGCGCCGGTTCGAGCTTCCACGCGCTGTTCCAGATTCAAATGATGGGCCTGTACGGTGCGTTCCTGACGGCGGACCTGTTCAACCTGTTTGTGTTTTTTGAAGTGCTGCTCGCGGCCTCCTACGGCCTGATGCTCCACGGTTCGGGTCGGGCGCGGGTGTCGTCGGGGCTGCATTACATCTCGATCAACCTGCTGGCCTCGTCACTGTTTTTGATCGGCGCGGCGCTGATCTACGGTGTCACCGGCACCCTGAACATGGCCGACCTGGCGCTGAAAATTCCGCTGGTGCCGGAAGCCGATCGTGGCCTGCTGCATGCCGGCGCGGGGATTCTGGCCGTGGCGTTCCTGGCCAAGGCCGGGATGTGGCCGCTGAACTTCTGGCTGGTGCCGGCCTATTCCGCAGCGAGCGCGCCGGTGGCGGCGATGTTCGCGATCATGACCAAGGTCGGCGTCTATACCTTGTTGCGTTTGTGGACCCTGCTGTTCTCCGGTCAGGCCGGTGCCTCGGCGTATTTTGGCGGCGACTGGCTGATCTACGGCGGTATGGCGACCATCGTCTGCGCTGCGGTGGCGATCCTGGCCGCACAACGACTGGAGCGCCTGGCCAGCCTGAGCATTCTGGTGTCGGCCGGGATTCTGCTGTCGGCCATCGGTTTCGCCCAGCCCAACCTGATCGGCGCGGCCCTGTTCTATCTGGTCAGCTCGACCCTGGCGTTGAGCGCGTTGTTCCTGTTGGCCGAGTTGATCGAGCGCTCGCGCTCGGCCAATGAAATGCCGTTGTTCGATGACGGCGATCTGCCGCGACCGATGGAATCCTTGCAGCCGCCCAAAGGCATCAACCTCGATGACGAACAGAAAGCCGTGGTCGGCCAGGTGATTCCCTGGACCAAGGCGTTCCTCGGGTTGAGCTTCATTGCCTGCTCCCTGCTGATCATCGGCATGCCGCCGCTCTCGGGATTCATTGGCAAATTCGGCTTGCTCAGCGCCCTGCTCAATCCGTTGGGCCTGGGCAATGGCAGCGATTTGCCGGTTTCCAATGCCGCGTGGGGCTTGCTGGCGTTGCTGATCCTGTCCGGGCTGGCGTCGTTGATCGCATTCTCGCGTTTGGGCATCCAGCGGTTCTGGACACCCGAGGAGCGGCCGTCGCCGTTGCTGCGACGTTTCGAATGCGTGCCAATCATTGCGCTGCTGGGCTTGAGCATTACGCTGACCTTCAAGGCTGAACCGCTGCTGCGCTACACCCAGGCGGCCGCCCAAGCTTTGAACAACCCGCAGCAATACGTGATGGCGGTACTCGGCACCCGTGCGGTTCCGAGCCCGGAAGCCAAAGCTGCGATCGCGGAGGCCAAACCATGAAGCGACTGTTTCCTGCTCCCTGGTTGTCGCTGGCACTGTGGTTGTTGTGGCTGGTGCTGAACCTGTCGATGAGTCCCGGCAATCTGCTGCTGGGCGCGGTGCTGGGGTTTTGCGCGCCGTTGATGATGCGCAGGCTGCGGCCACTGCCGATCCGCATTCGTCGGCCGGGTGTGATTGTGGGTTTGTTCTTTCTTGTCGGTCGCGATGTGGTGGTGTCCAACTTCTCCGTGGCCTGGGGCGTGCTCAACGCCGGTCGCCGTCCACCGCGTTCGCGCTTCATCAAGGTGCCGCTCGACTTGCGTGACGCCAATGGCCTGGCCGCATTGTCGATGATCTGCACGGTGATTCCCGGCACCGTGTGGTCGGAACTGGCACTGGACCGCAGCATCCTGTTGCTGCACGTCTTCGATCTGGATGACGACGCGCTGTTCATCCAGCACTTCAAGGCGACCTACGAGCGCCCCTTGATGGAGATCTTCGAATGAGCGCCTTGCTGTCGAACGCGATCCTGCTGAGCCTGTTCATCTTTTCCCTGGCGATGATTCTGACGCTGATCCGGCTGTTCAAGGGGCCGTCGGCCCAGGACCGGGTTCTGGCGCTGGATTACCTGTACATCATCGCGATGCTGATGATGCTGGCGCTGGGCATTCGTTATGCCAGTGACACTTACTTCGAGGCAGCGCTGCTGATTGCGCTGTTCGGTTTCGTCGGCTCGTTTGCCCTGGCGAAATTCCTGCTGCGTGGCGAGGTGATCGAATGAGCGCTGAACTGTCTCTATGGGTTGAAATTCCGGTGGCGATTCTGCTGGTGCTCAGCAGCCTGTTTGCGCTGATAGGCGCGATTGGTCTGGTGCGAATGAAAGATTACTTCCAGCGCATGCACCCGCCGGCGCTGGCGTCGACCTTGGGCGCCTGGTGCGTGGCACTGGCCTCGATCATTTATTTTTCGGCACTCAAGTCCGGGCCGGTGCTGCATGCCTGGCTGATTCCGATTCTGTTGTCGCTGACGGTGCCGGTGACCACGCTGTTGCTGGCGCGGGCGGCGCTGTTTCGCAAGCGCATGGCGGGGGATGATGTGCCGGCTGAGGTGAGTAGTCGGCGCACGGAGAGCGGGCGTTAGACGCTAAAAGATCTTGCATTACCTCAGATCAAATCCAGGCGACGGCCAACAACCCCGCCCCCAGCACCACGCACAACGGCGAATAAGCCCAGGTGTCGAGCCGGGCAAACTTCGAATCCTTCACCTGCTTGAAGAACCCCATCAGATGCGAATCGCCGATCGCCCTAGCGAACATCAGCATCGCAATCGCGCTGATCACCCATTGCAGCGACCAGTGATGCACCGTCGGCAGATACAGGCCCACTCGCAAGCACACCAGCATCGCAATCAGCAGCAACCCGACCGCCACCAGCAACGTGGCAAAGCCTGAAGGCTTGAAGGCCAGCCTGGATTCCGCGCCACCCTCTGCGGATATTCGCGGGACCGCCGCCTCGCTACCCAACTTGCCACCTGCCGCCCAGAACAGGTGGATCAGGCTGATCAACAGGAAGATGGCAGCCATCCATTGCGCGATCAATAGGCTCATGTTCGGACTTCCAGCGTGAAATGTCGCAGCAGGATGAACTTCATTGAACTATTTTGTAAGGGTATTCGTCAGTAATGGCGGGTAGCCATCAGTGATGATCGATGACTTTGCACCGCCATGGCCCACCCCTTACTTCAATTCTGCAGTCACCTTGTCGGCCACATCCTTGGGCACCCAGGCCTGCCACACGTCCGGGTGCGCCTTCATGAACGCCTGCGCCGCCTGCCGTGGCGGAGTGTGTTTTTCGCTCATCTCGGCCAGCGCCCTGTTCAATGGATCAATCGGCAAGTCGACCTTGCTGAAGAACTCGGCAATCTGCGGATACTGTTTCTGGAATGGCGTGGACACGCCGATGGACAGTTTCGAGGCCAGTGAGCGAGTCGGTTTCGGGTTCGGGTTGTCGGCGTCGGTCAGGGTTTTCCAGGCGTCGGCGTCGAAAGGCGGCTCTTCGAGCTGAACCAGTTTGAAGCGGCCGAGCAATGGCGTAGGCGACCAGTAATAGAACAACACCGGTTTGCTGCGTCGAATTGAAGAACTGATCTCCGCATCCAGCGCTGCCCCTGAACCGCTGCGGAAATTCACATAGCTGTCGTCCAGCCCATACGCCTTGAGCTTCTGTTTGTTGACCACTTCCGACGTCCAGCCGATCGGGCTATTGAGGAAGCGCCCCTTGCCCGGGGTTTCCGGATCGCTGAACACGTCCTTGTACTTCGGCAGGTCGCTGACACTGCGCAGGCCCGGCGCCAGCGGCTTGATGCCTTTCGCCGGGTCGCCCTTGATCACATATTCGGGCACCCACCAGCCTTCGGTAGCACCCTTGACCGTATCGCCGAGACTCGCGACTTTGCCTTCGGCCTCAGCCTTGACCCAGACCGGACTGCGACCAGCCCACTCTTCGCCAATGACCTGAATGTCATTGTTGGCCAGTGCGGTCTCCAGGGTGATGGTCGTCCCCGGCAAGGTATCGGTCGGCAGCCCGTAGCCCTTCTCGACGATGATCCGCAGGATATCGGTGATCAGGCTGCCGCTTTCCCAGTTCAGGTCGGCGAAGTGGATCGGCGCCTGGGCAGCGAACACCGGAACGGGTGAAGCCAGCAAACCGAAAGTGGCCAGAGTAGCAGCCAGCAACCGTTGAAATCCGTTCATGCTTTTGCACCTCGTGCTGTTCACAGCAATAGCAGGATGGCCTGGCAGAAGACCGCAAAGCCTCTGAATACTCAGTCAACTGACTGTAGTAGAGGTTCCTGATTTCGAGGGAGGTCAATCAGCTTTCGGAAGGTTCCTGCAAGCGCGCCAGCGCTCTTCGTACCATGCTGGCGTACTCCGCCGGACGCAACGTATAGATCTGTGACGCCACCCAACCCAGCCAGGCGCCTTGCAAAACAACCTTCTGGTCGAACAACCGCTGGGCGTCGGCTTGCGCGCTGGCCTGGTTCTGTTCGTGGAAGTCGGCGCGGGCCAGGGTCATTATTCGCTGGCCTTGAAGGTGACCAGCTCCCCTTTGCGCCACTTGGCAGCCTTGGCGGTCACGGCTTTCAGGGTTTTGGTCAGGCCTTCCTGCAACTGTTGGTGGGCGGCGAACACCATCACCACGCTATGACCTTCCTTGAACACGATCCCGTTACCATCAACGGTGGTGACGAACGCGTAATCACCCAGGCCGTAAACCGTCAGTTTGATTTCGCGGAACTTGATGTCCAGCTTGCCGCCTTCGCGACTGGGTAATACAGAGGCGCTGAAATGATCGCCGACCTTAAGTTTAAGCCCTGGTTTGTCATCAACCACCAGCGCCTCTTCGGTGTCGATCTCGGCAATATAAATGCCTTCAGCGTTCTGTTCGGTGATGTAAACGAAACGTGACTGGAACTGTTTAACCAGCTTTGCGCGCAAATCACCCAGCACGAACAAAGCATGCATATCGAGATTACTTACTGCCAAGGAAACATCCCCACATCTGAAAATGATGCTGCACGCAGGAAAACAGCGCACAGCAGAAAAAAGCGGCAATGCCGAAGGTGTCGCAAAAAGGCCCAGGTTGAAATCCTGAAACGAGCAGAGGACTCATCCATCGCGAGGCTTGAGAAGACTACTGGAACAACACTCACGTCGTCTTGCCTGGCGTTCGTCAGAGGTTGAAGGAAAAAGCCCTTCCGACGGCCAGAAAAACGGGACTACCAACTTTAGGGAAAAAGCTCTTTAAAAAAAGCACTTTTCCGACATATCGCCAGCAAAAAATTGCTTTAGATGAACATCGATCGCCAAGCACTGACGGTGATTCTAGAGCAGCGATGCTCATCGAGACTACCCAAAACCACGTACACACGTCGGTAAAACAACGAAAAGGACTTCATATGTGCACGTTGACACATTTTGCCCACCCTCAGGCGCCCAATACGAACAGCTCGAGGACACTGCCCTTAGGGATGTTTCAAGCGCATGAATACTACCTTGAAGAGCTCGCCCGGCCACGCTTTCAGGTCATTCTGGCCGGCAATGCCTTTTTTCACATCAAGGAAATTTCCACCGGCCGCGTCAGAGGTTTCCGCGGCAATCATAACGAAGCCTGCGCCCTTGCCCGCTCGCTCGAGTTACGCGGTTGACGGTCCCGCCCGTTCATTTCCATAGCCGCTTCGTCATGCCGGCGACTTAACTCAGCCGCCGGCATGCAACTACTGCCATACTGCCCGACCAATGAAATCCGTCCCCAGGGTGGGCGGCGTTCAAAACAACAGATTATTTCAAGGGAAGGCTGCTACGTGACGGAATTTGATATCGGTGAATTTTTTATCCGGGGCGAAGCCAGAGAAGTCGAAGGCGAATTCCAGGCCGTCATTATCATGCGCGCCAAACCACCGCTGACCACCGTGACGTATCACCAGGTCGAGAAGGATCGCTGGTTCAAGACCTCGGACGTCGCCGCCGTTGCCGCCCAGGATGCCGCCAAGGCGCTGAAGGTTGCGGTCGATGAAGGTGCATTGAAAGCCTGATAGTCGGTTTGCAGTCTATGCTCTCTTCTGCTTTTGAACATCGCCATCGAACTCCTGAAGCGCGGCTCCCTCAGATGCAATGAAGCCGCACTTCAGATCTCGCACTCGACGCGACCCTCAAGGAGATGAACATGGACTCACCCATACATGACTTGAAAGGCTTGTTCGACCAACTCGGTCTGGACTCCAGCGAGAAGGCCATCGACGATTTCATCGCCAGCCATTCACCACTGGCCGACGACAAGAAACTCATCGATGCTGCGTTCTGGACCCCGCAGCAAGCAGGATTCCTGAAAGAACAATTGCGTGAAGACGCGGATTGGGCGCGGGTGGTCGACGACCTGAACCTGCGGATGCATCAGACTCACTAGCCTGCATCTGTAGGAGCTGTCGAGTGCAACGAGGCTGCGATCTTTTGATGTTTTAAAAGCGAAGATCAAAAGATCGCAGCCTCGTTGCACTCGACAGCTCCTACATCTATGGGTCTCAACGAGGGTTTTCCGGCTTGTAACCCAATCGCAAACCACCCCAATGCCGGCCCTTGAGCATGATGGGCACAGAGAGGTCGTGCATCAGCTCACCGGTGTCGCGGGTGTAGGTTTGCAGCAGTACGGCCTGCTGGTGACTGCCGCAGCGGATCCCGGTGCGGTCGGCGAATTTGCGTTTGGTGCGGTTCTGCAAGGTATCGACCTGCGCATCACCGGTCAGTGGCTGGCTGAACACCTTGTTGTGGGTCGGCACATAGCCCTGCTGCGTGCAGGCGATAGCGAACACCAGGCCTTCATGACGCGGCAACAAGGGTTCCTGGATCGCCGGCAAGACCTGATCGGCGTAGCGATCGAAGCGCGTCTGGTACTTGGCCGGGCTGGTGTTGGGAATGGTTTGGTAATTGCGGTCAAACAAATCATCGAGGCTCACGCGGCCCTCGTCGATATCCGCTTCAAAGCGCGCCGTGATCTGACTCGCGCCTTCGCGGGCCAGGTCATAAATCCGCTGGTGATAGTCATCCAGCCCGACTTCGGCGAGGCGTTCGCTGATGGTTTCGGCCTGACCTTCCATTTGCACCGCGGCCTGGGCCAGGCGCTGGGTCTGTTGGTCGCTGATCGCCAGGTCGCTGCGCATCTGTTCGATAGCGTGAAACAGGCTATCGAGTTGTTCGCGGTTGGTGTCGGCGCCCTTGGCGATTTCCCCGACCTGGCTTTCGACGCCGGCTGCCAGACGCGCAATGTTCTCCAGGTGCTGACCGGTGTGCTCGACCTGCTCGACACCGGTGTCGAGGTCGCTGGACAGTTGACGGATCTGCTCCACCACTTGCGCGGTGCGTTGCTGAATATCAGCGACCATTTCCCCGACTTCGCCGGTGGCCGTCGCGGTACGCGCGGCCAGACCGCGAACCTCATCGGCCACCACCGCAAATCCACGACCATGCTCGCCGGCCCGCGCCGCCTCGATAGCCGCGTTCAATGCCAGCAGATTGGTCTGGCTGGCGATGGACTGGATCACCAGGGTGACCCGCTGGATATCATCACTGCGCAGGCTCAGGGCTTCGATCAGTTCGCGGCTGTTACTGGCGCGCTGACTGAGTTGATGCATGCGGGCGATCGACTCGATCAGCTCCGTACGTCCAGCCGCGCTGCTCCGATGGGCCTCGCTGGCCGCACTGAGGGCTTCCCGGCTGAGTGTCGAGGTGGCTTGTTCGGTCGCGATCATCACTTCGGCGCTGCTGACAATCTGCGCCGCCGCACCGAGCTGCGATTGCAGTTTGTCGGCCAGCTGCTTGACCGAAAAGGCCACACCGGCGGCAGACAACGCGTTATGACTGGTGGTATAGGAAAGATCGCGAGTCAACTCGGCAATCGCGCTGGCGCTGTCGACGGGGGTTGCCTCAGGGACGGCGCGCGAGCGCAAGCGAGGTAGCCAGATAATCAGCACGGCCAATGGCAGGCCAAGGTAAAGCGACCAGCCGCCCAGCGTCATGCCGCACAACAAGAGCATCAGGGCGATGCTTTGCAGGGTCGGCGTCAGCCAAAGGTTTTTCGGCAAAAGTACGGGTGCAGACACTGCTGCAACCACAGATCCGTCACGCGTCATCTTCGTCATCCCCCGAGTCATTCTAATTGTTGTATCGGCATTAAACGCCACTACAAGGCCATTATCTATGGTCCATTAGTAGTGGGCATTGCAGCAGATCAACAGAAGTGCGCGGGTTTTTCGCAGACGAAAAAAAGCATCGCGGGCAAGCCTTGCTCCTGAAAGAGTGAGGCTTGCCCGCGATGCGGGGCGTTACGAAATCAGGCCTGACGCTGGTGCTTGTCGATCTGTTCGTGACGCTCTTGAGCTTCGATGCAGTATTTGGTGGTCGGGCTGATCAGCAGGCGCTTCAGGCCAATGGCCTCGCCGCTGTCGTCGCACCAGCCAAAACTGTCTTCCTTGATGCGTTCCAGAGCCTGTTCCAACTGAGGCAGCATGCGCTGGTCGCGATCGATCGCGTTCACCAGCCAGGTGCGCTCTTCTTCAACAGAAGCCGCGTCGGCCGGATCGGCCGGGGTGTCCAGGCTTTCGATGGCGATGCGGTTCTGTTCGATGCGCTCATGGGTTTCGACTTTCATGTTCTGCAACAGCTCAGAGAAAAAAGCATGTTGCTCGGCATTCATGTAGTCATCCGCCGGCATGGCCAGCAACTTGTCCTTTGTCATTGATATCTCTATAAAAAAACGTGCATTAAGGCGAATTAGGGAGCGTTCCGGCGGACCTGGGGTGGTCATCGGAAAGGCGCCGTTTAATACCAAGCGCCACCCGGCACTCAATTTACGAGGGGCGGCAGTCTAAGGCCGACTTGAGGCCTCAGCAACTGAAAAGACAGCGAATTTGTCCGACCAAGCCCGGAAAGTGCTCTACGGCGGTCTTTGCGATGGTTATCGGAGTGCGTTTATAGCAAGAAATTCAATCGAGCGGCTTTATATAGAAGACAAACGGCTGCGCCACGCGGGTCAGGCGTGGCGCATTGGTTGTTATATCTGCGGCTCAGCGCTTGAGTTTGCGCTTGTTGCGGTATTGATCGATGACCACGGCTAACACGATGATCAGGCCTTTGATGATGTCCTGAATGTAAGCATCGACGCCGACGAAGGTGAAACCGCTGGCCATGACCCCGAGGATCAGTGCGCCGATCACCGTGCCGGTGATGCGCCCTACTCCGCCGGCCAGGCTGGTGCCGCCGATCACTGCTGCGGCAATCGCGTCCAGCTCATAAGACATGCCCATCCCGGCTTGCCCGGTCGCGGCCCGTGCCGACGCCACCACACCCGCCAGACCTGCCAGCAATCCGGCGATGCTGTAGACGATCACCAGATGCCGCTTGACGTTGATCCCCGAGGTACGCGCCGCCTGCATGTTGCCGCCGATGGCGTAGGTGTACTTGCCGTATTTGGTGTAACGCAGGGCGATGTGAAAGATCACCGCGACCACCAGGAAAATGATCACCGGCATCGCGCCGTGTCCGATCGCCGTGTAGGAATCCGAGAGCATGCTCACCGGTTGGCCTTCGGTGTAGTAACGCGCAAGGCCACGGGCCGAGACCATCATGCCGAGGGTGGCAATGAATGGCGGGATACCGGTAATGGCAATGATGCTGCCGTTGATCGCTCCCGCCAGCAGTCCCACCCCGAGCCCGGCAATCACCGGAATCCATACCGGCAAGTCAGTGAGCGAGGGGAACACCGCCCGAGCGAAGTCAGACGTCTGGGCCAGACTGGCAGCGATCATCGCCGACAGCGCCAGCACCGAACCGGAAGACAGGTCGATACCCGTGGTGATGATGACCTGGGTCACGCCGATCGCCAGCAGACCGATGATCGACACCTGCAGGATCATCAGCACCAGACGCTGGGAGTTCATCAGGAAGCTCTGGTCGCGCACGATCCAGCCAAACACTTCAAAGACCAGGCCGATACCAATCAGCACCAGGAAAATACTCAATTCGGTCGGAAAGCGCCGGCGACTCTTGACCGGTGCCATTGCTGGCTTGTTTTCCAGTATCGCGTTCATAAACACTCACCCTTCTATCGCGTCGCCGACGCTGGCCACAACCAGCGCCGGCATCCATTAGTGAACCGCGGACATGCCCGAGGCCAATTGCATCACTCGTTCCTGGGTCGCTTCGCTGCGGTCGAGGGTGCCCATCAGGTCGCCCTCGTGCATGACCATCACCCGGTCGCTCATGCCGAGCACTTCCGGCAGCTCCGAGGAAATCATGATCACCGCCATGCCTTCGCTGGCGAGGTAGGAAATGAGCCGGTAGATCTCGGCCTTGGCGCCGACGTCGATACCGCGGGTCGGCTCGTCGAGAATCAGGATCCGTGGATTGGTCATCAGCCAGCGAGCCAACAATGCCTTCTGCTGATTACCGCCGGACAAGGTGTCGATGCACTGCTCCAGCGACGGGGTTTTGACCCGCAGCTTCTTGCACATGTCTTCGCACAAGGCGCGCAGGGCTTTTTGCTGGATGAAACCGTGGCCGGCGTAATGCGGCAACACTGCCATTTCCATGTTCTCCAGCACCGACAGGCACGGGAACAGGCCGCTGAGCTTGCGATCTTCGGTCAGTAACGCGAAGCCCTTCTCGATCGCCATGTGCGGATCACTGATGCGCACCACTTCGCCGTCGAGACGAATTTCGCCACCGTCGCTCGGGGTGATGCCGAAAATCGCTTCGGCAACGTTGGTCCGTCCCGAGCCCATCAACCCAGCAATACCGAGGATTTCGCCGGCGTGCAGGTCAAAGGAAACATCCTTGAAAATGCCGTCCAGTTTCAGGTCGCGCACCGACAGCAGCAGATCGCCGATCGGCTTTTCACGCACCGGGAACAACTGGCTCAGTTCGCGGCCGACCATCATCGAAATCAGGCTGTCGCCGTCCATGCTGTCGGCCCGCTGCAAACCGATGTAGGCGCCGTCACGGAACACCGCCACTTCATCGGCGATGCTGAACACTTCGTTCATCTTGTGGGTGATGTAGATGATGCCTTTGCCCTGACTCTTGAGGTCGGCAATGATCGAGAACAGATGGGCAACTTCCTTGTCGGTGATGGCCGAGGTCGGTTCATCCATGATCAGGATGTCGGAATCATAGGACACCGCTTTGGCGATCTCGACCATCTGCCGTTCGGCGATGCTCAGGTTGCCGACCTGCTCTTCCGGATCAAGGTTGATCCGCAGGCGTTCCAGCAGTTTCGCGGTGCAACGGTGCATTTCCCGGTGGTCGATCATGTGGAAACCGTTGAGCTGCTCACGGCCGATCCAGATGTTCTCGGCGATGCTCATGTGCGGCATCAGGTTGAGTTCCTGGTGGATCATCGCGATCCCGGCCTGGAGCGCGGCCAATGGCGTTTCGAAGACCACCGGTTTGCCCCGCAGGCGCAGTTCACCGGCGTCCGGCTGATAGATGCCGGCAATGATTTTCATCAGGGTGGATTTGCCGGCGCCGTTTTCGCCCATCAAGGCCAGCACGGAACCGGGGCGTACCCGAAGCTGCACATCGGACAAGGCCACCACACCGGGAAATCCCTTGCTGACGTTGATGATCTCCAGCAGGTACGGCTCATCGACAGGTGTTGCAGTTGGCTGGATACCCACCAACGGGGTGCTCGAAGCAGTCGCTGAAGCGAACATGATCAGGTACTCCATCAGCAAGGTCGCGGTCGCAACCTTGCGTGCTTATTGTTTTTATTGAACCGACGGGCTATTTGAACGTGTCGACGTTTTGCGGGGTGATTAAGCGGTATGGCACCCACACGGCCTGTTCAACCGGCTCGTTCTTGGCCATTTTCACGGCGGTGTCGATCGAACCGTCCGCCTGACCCTTGGCATCCTGGAACACCGACACCGTCATGTTGCCTTTCTTGATTGCGTTCAAGCCGTCCGGCGTACCGTCGACACCGGCGATCAGTACGCTGCCCTTGTCGACGCCGGCCTGTTGCAAGGCCATCGCGGCACCAATGGCCATTTCGTCGTTATTGGACACCACCGCGTCAAACTTGCGGCCCTGGGTCAGCCAGTCGTTGACCAGGGTCATGCCTTTATCCCGTGACCAGATGCCGGTCTGCTCTTGCTCGATCTTGATGTTCGGGTATTTGGCCAGAACGTCTTTGACGCCCTTGGTGCGGTTGGTGGTGGAGTTGTTCGCGAGGTCGCCCAGCAGAATCACGATGTCACCCTTGCCGCCCATTTTGTCGGCCAGGTATTGCATCTGCATTTCACCGGCCTCCATATCGTTGGAGGCGACAGTGACGACGCCTTTGGGCAGCTTCAGGTCATCGGGGCGGCGGTTGACGTAGACCAGCGGGATGCCGGCCTTGACGGCGGCTTCGGTGATTTTACGGGTGGCAGCGGTATCCACCGGGTTGACCACGATGGCATCGACCTTCTGGCTGATGAAGTTTTCGACCTGACTCAACTGCTTGACCACGTCGCTGCGGGCGTCTTCGAACTGCAGCTGCACGCCATCGGGATAGGACTTGGCTTTCTTGTCCATGGATTCGCGCAGGTAGGTCAGCCAGGTGTCATCGAATTGGGACATGCTGACGCCGATCTTCATATCGGCGAGCGCCGCGCCACTGGCGAACATCAGGGACAAGGCAAGTGAGGCGAAGCGGGTCTTGGTCTTCATGAAAAGTCTTTCTCCACATTCTTGTTGGTTTTATGGATGAGGCGTGACGATTTCAGTAAGCAGGCAAGCGGGAAAAGGGTTGAAACAGGTTGCGAGGCAGGTCGCTAAAAATGACTTTATTAGAAAATAATTTCTATATCAACTCATTTTAGAATTTTATTCTGATTTTATTCCATGGCTTTTGAACGGGCTCAATTCCACCACTTGATGCCGCTCGGCGCTCAGTCGCGCAGCGTCTAGCACGCGGGTGGTCGCCAGTGCATCACGGGCGTCCACAGGCAGTGGGCCACCGCTCTGCAACGCGGCTTGTAGCTGTAAATAGAACTGATTCCAGCAACCGCGCTCGGAGGGAACCCGCTCACGCACCTCACCCTGTTCGAACCAGCCCCAGCGGCGATGTTCTTCGACACCCCAGCGCTCACCTTCGGATTTCGGCGAGAGCCCGGCGAGTGCCGATGCTTCTTGTCCGTCCAGACCATCGACGCTGTAACAACCTTGGGTGCCGGTCACCCGAAAGCGCGGGCCGGGAGTGTTTTGCAGGCAACTGCCGCCCAGGTGGGAGGTGACGCCGCTGGCATGGGTCAGGACCATAAAGAAGCCGTTATCGAAGACCTGGCCTTTTTCCAGATAATCCAGCTCGGCGTAGACCCGAGTCACCGGGCCGAACAACAGCATCGCCTGATCCACCAGATGGCTACCGAGATCGCGCAGGAAACCACCGCCACTGCCGTTGTTCACCGCCTGCGGTGAGTAACGCTCGATCCGCGATTCGAAACGGGTGACCTGGCCCAACGCACTGGATTCGATGAGTTTGCGCACGGTCAGGAAGTCCGAATCCCAGCGACGGTTCTGGTAGACGCTGAGCTGCACACCCTGGCGCTCGGCCATGGTGATCAGGGTTTGGGCTTGCTGCGCATCAGCGGCGAACGGTTTGTCGCTGACCACTGCCACCCCGTGTTCGATGCCATCGAGCACCAGCGCCGGACGCCCCTTGAGCGGCGTGGACACCACCAGTACATCGATCCCGGCCTCCACCAGTTGGCCGATGCTGTCGAACGCTGGCACCCCTGGGTGCTCGGCCGCCAGCAATTGTCGGCGTTCCGGTGAACGGGTGACCACACCGACGAACGTCGCCGCCGGCAAACTGCTGATCAGCGGAGCATGGAAAAACCGGCCACCATGGCCGTAACCGGCAAGTCCGATACGCATGAAATATTCTCCTTATAGTCGCGGACCCTGTGGGTCTTAGCGACAGAGTTCGCTTTTGACGCGTTCGAGCATCATCCGGTTGGATTCATCCGGCCGGTCTTCCCAGGCAAACACCGAGACCGTGGCAATGCCGTCGAACCGAATCTCGCGCAGGGTGCCGAAAAACGCCTCCCAATCGACTTCGCCCTGACCGATGTCCAGATGCTGGTGCACGGTAGCGACGACACCCGGCGGGTTGACGATGTAGCGCAACCCGGAAGAAGCCTTGTGGTTGTAGGTGTCGGCGATGATCAGGTGGCTCAGCTTCGACCCGGCATACTTGAGCATCGAGGCGATATCGCCTTTGCCATCGTCATAGAAAAAGGTGTGCGGCGCCGCGTAAAGGTAGTTGATCCACTCACGATCCAGGCCACGAATGATGTCCACCGATTCATTGTTGCGCTCGCAAAAGTCGTAAGGGTGCGCCTGGATATCCAGCTTGATGCCTTCGCGTTCGAACTCCGGGATCAACTCGTCCATGGAGCGCATGAACTGGTTCTCGCACACCAGCGGGTTGTCTGACTGGCCGGTGAACTCGGTGTTGACCAGCTCGCAGTCCATCTCCACGGCAATCTGGATCGCCCGTTTCCAATTGCGTACGGCGGCAACACGCAGGCCTTCATCAGCAGCGGCCCAGTGGTACATCGGTAATAGGGAAGAGAGCTTGACGCCGGTGTCGCTCAGGGCTTTGCGAAACTCCTTGAGCCGCGCCTTGTCGACGCGAGGTGCTTTGTAGAACGGCAGGAAATCTTCCCGGGGCGAGAGTTCGATGTGTTCGTAACCGAGCTCGGCGACCTTATCGACCATCTTGCCCAGGGACAAAGTGCGGTACATGTAGGGGTCTAGTGCGATGCGCATGTTTTTGTTCTCCTTCATCAATACCTGAGCCGTAACACTCCCCCTGTGGGAGCGAGCTTGCTCGCGATTGCGATCTGACAGTCACATAGATGTTGAATGCGCCGCCGTCATCGCGAGCAAGCTCGCTCCCACAGGGGATCATCGTTAGCCGTAGAAATTTGGGCGGTCTGGCAGACCGACTTTTACGATCGCCCCGCTGTTCTGCGCTTCAATGCACGCGTCTGCGGCGACGGCAGCGGCGAAGCCATCCCACGCTGACGGGCCACCCACCTGCCCGGCCCGCACGCTATCGATGAATGCCTGCAACTCAACGTCATACGCAGCGATAAACCGATCCTTCCAGTCCATCAGAATCGCATTGGACAACTTCGCCCCGCTGCGCAACTGCACCTGCGACGGCTCGGGCAATTTGGCGATGCCTGTCTCCCCTACCACTTCGCACTGGATGTCGTAGCCATATTGGCAGTTAACGAACACTTCAACGTCGATGCGCGTGCCCTTGGCGGTTTCCAGCAGCACGATCTGCGGGTCTTTCAGATGCGCGAGCGCCTTGCTGCTCTTGCGCGGGAACACCACTTGCACCGACACGTAATCGTCGTCGAGCAACCAGCGCAACACATCCAGCTCATGGATCAGTGTGTCGGTGATCGCCATGTCGGTCTTGTAGTTTTCAACCACGCTCGGGTTGCGGTGCGCGCAGTGCAACATCAATGGCTCACCAATCTGACCGCTGTCGATCACGGCTTTCAGCGCCCGATAGCCTTCGTCATACGGGCGCATGAAACCGACCTGGACCAAGCGTTTGCCGTGGGCCACTTCGGCCTCGACGATCTTGCGGCAGCCTTCAGCGGTGACGGCCAGCGGCTTCTCGCAGAACACCGGTTTACCCGCCGCAATCGCCGCCAGCACGAACGCTTCGTGGCTCGGACCCCAGGAGGTGACGAGGATCGCTTCGACCTCCGGCGCCTTGATCAGCGCGTGGCCGTCGGGATAGACCTCGGCGGTCAGCTTCAGGTCGGAAACGACCTTCGCCGCGTGCTGCAAGTTGATGTCTGTTACAGCAACGACCTGGCTATTGAGCAGGGTCTTGCTGCAACGACGGATATGGTCCTGGCCGATGGCCCCGGTGCCGATGACTCCAAGCTTCACAGACATTTAATGACTCCTAGATTAGTTGTTGTTCGTTCAGGGCAATCAGTACTGACGGGCCTTGGCCAGTCGTTCATTCAGTGTCTTGGCCACCGCATCGGTGCGGGCGCTGGTGGAGACTTGCGCCACGCCGACCCGCCACCACGACAGGTATTTGTGAATCATGGTTTTGGGCAGAACCTTGATGTCGATCAGCGTCGACACCGTCTGCAATAGCGCATCGGCCAATGCAGCTTGCAGCTCTTCAACGGTGTTCACCTTGTAGGTCTTGCAGCCATAGGCCGCCGCGCTCATGGCGAAATCCACCGGCACGAAACCGCCGTTGAGCTTGCCGGTTTGCGGGTTGCGGAACCGGAACTCGGTGCCGAAACTGTCCATGCCGTGTTCCATCTGCAGGTTGTTGATGCAACCGAAGGTCATGTTGTCGAGCAGCACGACGTTGATCTTGCGGCGCTCCTGGATCGAGGTCGCCAGCTCCGAATGCAGCATCATGTAAGAACCGTCGCCGACCAGCGCATAGACCTCGCGATCCGGCTCGGCGAGTTTCACGCCCAGCGCGGCGTTGACCTCGTAGCCCATGCAGGAATAGCCATACTCGACGTGATAGGTGTTCACGCCCTTGCTGCGCCAGCTGCGCTGCAAGTCGCCGGGCAGGCTGCCGGCGGCGGCGACGATCACGGCGTCATCGGCGAGGGTTTCATTGAGCACGCCGAGCACGCGGCTCTGGGTCAGGCAGGAACCCGTCAGCTCGATGAATTCTTGCAGCACCGCCGGGTCCATGTGGTCGTTGATTTCCGGGATGAAGTCTTTGCTCTGGTATTCGACCTGATAGATGCGGTCGACTTCCTCGTCCAATTGCGTCTTGGCCTGACGCGGTTGATCACCCCACGCAGAACGGTAATCACCCAACGCTTCAGCCAAGGCTTGCAAGCCGACTTTGGCGTCCGCCAGCAATTGCACGCCGTCGAGTTTCAGGGCATCGCAGGGGCTGATGTTGAGGTTGAGAAATTGCACGTCCGGGTGCTGGAACAGGGATTTCGACGCAGTGGTGAAATCGCTGTAGCGAGTGCCGACACCGATGATCAGATCCGCATCCCGGGCCAACAGATTCGCCGCCAGACAGCCGGTTTCACCGATCCCGCCAACGTTCAGCGGGTGACTGGATACCACCGCACTCTTGCCGGCTTGGGTTTCGGCGAAGGGAATATCGAAGCGCTCGGCAAATGCCTGCAAGGCGGCATTGGCGCCGGAGTACCTGACCCCGCCACCGCAAATGATCAGCGGTTTGCGTTTGCCTTTGAACAGCGCCAGCGCATCACCCAGCATCGCTTCAGTCGCCGGACGACGCTCGATGCGGTGCACGCGTTTTTGCAGGAAGTAATCAGGGTAGTCGTAGGCCTCGGCCTGAACATCTTGTGGCAAGGCCAGGGTCACCGCGCCGGTTTCGGCGGGGTCGGTGAGCACACGCATGGCGTGGATCGCCGCCGTCATGAGTTGCTCGGGACGGTTGATGCGGTCCCAGTATTTGCTCACGGCCTTGAACGCGTCGTTGGTGCTGATGCTCAGGTCGTGGAACTGCTCGATCTGTTGCAACACAGGGTCCGGCTGGCGGCAGGCGTAAACGTCGCCGGGCAACAGCAGCAAGGGAATACGGTTGGCGGTCGCCGTCGCGGCGGCGGTCAGCATGTTCGCCGCGCCCGGCCCTACCGATGAAGAGCAGGCGTAGATCTTGCGCCGCAAGTGTTGCTTGGCAAAACCGATGGCCGCGTGGGCCATGCCTTGCTCGTTGCGACCTTGATGAACGATCAGGTCGCCGCTGTCCTGCTCCAGGGCTTGCCCCAGGCCCAACACATTGCCGTGGCCGAAAATGGTAAAGATCCCGGCGACGAATTTGCTTTGAACCCCATCGACCTCGATGTACTGGTTATCGAGGAATTTCACCAGGGCCTGGGCCATGGTCAGTCTTGTTGTGGTCATAACCGATCCTTCAATAAACGAAGAAACCTTGTGGGAGCGAGCTTGCTCGCGATGGCGGTGTGTCAGGTGACATCAATGTTGAATGTGCCGCCGTCATCGTCGGAACGCCGCCCGGAGCAAGCTCGCTCCCACATTGGATCTCCATCAGCCTGATAACGGTGTCAGGCCAGGGATTTCTGTAGGTGATCCATGCTCGCGCCGATCGCCTGCTGGATATCCGCCAGGCCATGGACGCTGTCGGCAAACGGTTCGAACGACAGGTAGCCGCTGTAACCGCTGCTGAGCAAGGTGTCGATTTGCACCGCGTTGCCCAGGATGTCGCCCTCGCCCACCAGCACCCGATGCCCGTCACGAATGCTCGCCAACGGTGCCTCGGCATCTTCGACACCGGAGATGTGCACCAACCCGGTCAGCTCGGGGAAGAACTCATGTTCGCTGGCCAGGTGATGGTGGAAGGTGTCATGCACCAGACGGAACACATCCAGCCCGCCAATGGCCTTGATCGCGTCTACCGCCGTGCGTTTACGGCGCAGCGAGCACTCTTCGAAACCCAGCGGTTCGATGAAACCGAGAATGCCGTGTTCGCGCAGGATCGGCGCCAGCTCACTCAACGCTGTGCGCAAACCTGAAGCACGTGCAGCCTCGTTACGCGGGTCGGCACGGTCATTGAGCGGACACATGACCAACCCTTGAGCGCCGCAATCACGGGCATAAGCGGCCAGCTTCAAGGCCTGTGCACGGCGCTCGTCATTCCATACATCAAACGGATACAGCGCGTTGATCGACAGCACGGTGATGCCTTTGGCGGCACACAATTCACGGACGCGCTCGGGTGCGGTGCCGTCTTCGATCTCGACGCCTTTAAGGTCGTTGCGAATTTCGATGGCGTCGGCCTTGAGGGTCACCGCCAGCTCGATGAACGCGGGCAGGGACAAACGTGGGGCGACCATACGGTTCAGGGCGAAACGCAGGGGTTTGCTCATTATTGTTGTTCTCCGCACCGGTGAATTAGTTGGCCGTCGGCATGCTGAATTCAGGGCCCTTGGCGATACTGTCGGGCCAGCGCTGCATCACACTTTTGTAGCGGCTGTAGAAGCGGATGCCTTCTTCGCCGTAAGCATGGTGATCGCCGAACAGCGAGCGCTTCCAGCCGCCGAAAGAGTGCCAGGCCATCGGCACCGGAATCGGCACGTTGATGCCGACCATGCCAACTTTGATCGTGCGGGCGAAGGCTCGGGCGATGCCGCCGTCGCGGGTGAAACAGGACACGCCGTTGCCGAACTCGTGGGCGTTGATCAACGCGACGGCGCTGGCGAAATCCGGCACCCGAACGATGCCCAGCACCGGACCGAAAATTTCCTGCTGGTAGATGCTCATCTCGGTCGTGACGTTATCGAACAGGGTCGCACCGACGAAGAAGCCGTTCTCGGCGCCCGGCACCTTGAAGTGGCGGCCATCGACAATCAGCTGCGCGCCCTGGGCCACGCCTTCGTCGATGAACCCTTCGACTTTGGCCTTGTGCTCGGCGGTCACCAGCGGCCCCATGTCGCTGTCAGCCTCCAAGCCGTTGCCGACTTTCAGTTGATCGATACGCGGCAGCAGTTTGGCAATCAACTGGTCGCCGACATCGCCCACCACCACGGCAATCGAAATCGCCATGCAGCGCTCGCCGGCCGAGCCGTAAGCCGCGCCGATCAAGGCATCCGCCGCTTGATCCAGATCCGCGTCGGGCATGACGATCATGTGGTTCTTTGCCCCGCCCAGCGCTTGCACGCGCTTGCCGAGAGCGGTGCCTTGCTGGTGGATGTATTCGGCAATCGGCGTCGAGCCGACAAAGGAAATCGCCTCGATGTCCGGGTGTTGCAGCAACGCGTCGACGGCGGTCTTGTCGCCCTGAACCACGTTGAACACACCATCCGGCAAACCGGCGTCGCTCAACAGACGGGCCATCAGCACACTGGCGGACGGGTCGCGCTCGGACGGCTTGAGGATGAAGCAGTTACCGGTGATCAGCGCCAGCGGGATCATCCACAGCGGCACCATCACCGGGAAGTTGAACGGCGTCACGCCGGCACACACGCCCAGCGGCTGACGCAGGTTCCAGTTATCGATGCCGCCGCCGATGTTGTCGCTGAATTCGGTTTTCAGCAGGTTCGGCGCACCGCAGGCGTACTCGACAATTTCGATGCCCCGGGTGACTTCGCCCTTGGCGTCCGAAAACACCTTGCCGTGTTCGCGGCTGATGATTTCTGCCAGTTCATCGTGATGTTGGTCGAGCAATTCCTTGAACTTGAACATCACCCGCGAACGACGCAGGGACGATTGTTCGGACCAGGCCGGAAAGGCTTTCAGGGCCGAGGCGACGGCTTCGTCGACGGTCTTCTGGCTGGCCAGCCCGACGCGTGCCTGGACGCTGCCGGTGGCCGGGTTGAAGACGTTACTGAATCGTTCGCTGCTGCTGTCTTGCACTTGACCGTGGATGTAATGGCCGATGATCGGGGCGTCGCTCATTGATCGTGTTCTCCGTGCAGAGGTTGGAATTCGGGCTTTTTAGTTCAGAGATCAAGCAGCCAGCTGTGCTGCGGATCGTTATGGAACTGCCAGACGCGTTTGGGTCCGGCCATCACGTTCAGGTAGTACGACTCGTAGCCGTACGGCACGCTGACCGGGTGATAGCCCTTGGGCACGACCACGAGGTCGCTGTTTTCCACGGCCATGGCCTGATCGATGCTGCGGTCGTCGGTGTACACCCGCTGGAACACGAAGCCCTGGGGCGGGTTGATCTGGTGGTAATAGGTTTCTTCAAGAAAACTCTGGTGCGGCAAATCGTCGGTGTCGTGCTTGTGCGGCGGGTAGCTCGACGAGTGACCCGACGGCGTGCGCACTTCCACCACCAGCAGCGACTGGGCCGGCTCGGTGTCCGGCAGAATGTCGCAGACGTAACGGGTGTTGGCGCCTTTGCCGCGCACGCTGCGCTTCATGGTGTCGGGTTTGATCAGCCGTGGGCCGAGGCCGTTACTCGTTGAACCGGGGGCGGCGCACACGGCGATTTGCACATCGCTGAGCGCGACCACTTGCGCCTGACTGCCGGGTGGCAAGTACGCGGCGAAGGGTGATTTGTCTTCGAATACAGACTGACGATCGCCGATGTTGTCCCAGTCGAACGCACCCTGCTCTGGCGCTTCACCCTTGATGCTGACTCGACCGCTGAGCAGCACCAGGCACAGTTCTTTATCACCGGCCGACACCGGCAAGGTCTCGCCCAGGCTCAAACGATAAGCGGCGAAGCCGACGTATTCCAGCTCACCTTTGCCCAGCTCAACCATGGTCCGGCCACGGGCATTGCTTTTGACCAGCAGGCTCATCTCTTAATCCTCTCGTCGAGCAACGCGCGCAGGGTGTCGTAGCCTTTTTTGGCGTAGACATAACTTGGTGCCACCGCTGGGTCCTGTTCGGCTTCGACCACCAGCCAGCCGTGGTAACCGGCCGCCAGCAGCACGTCGAGCAAGGCGCCGAAGTCGATGTCGCCATCACCGGGCACGGTGAAGGTGCCGTTGATGATGCAGTCCGGGAAGCTCCACAGGTTGTTGCGCGCGAGTTGCACCACCGGTTTGCGCACGTCCTTGAAATGCACGTGGCAGATGCGTTCGATGTGTTTGCGCAGCACCTGTAACGGCTCGCCGCCACCCATGTAGCAATGGCCCGAATCGAACAGCAGGCCGACTTCACTGCCGGTTAGCGCCATCAACTTGTCGATGTCGGCCGGGGATTCGACGTAGGCTCCCATGTGGTGGTGGTAGGCCAGGCGCACACCTTGGGACAAGGTGAAGCGCGCCAGTTCGGTGAGTTTGTCGGCGTATTCCTGCCAGGCGTGTTCGGTGTGGAAACGTGGGCGTTCAACCAGCGGAATGCGCTGGCCTTGAATGGAGTCGGCGACTTCACCGTACACCAGCACCTTGGCGCCGTTCTTCGCCAACAGCTCGACATGGCTGCCGATGGCGTCGATTTCTTCGGCCACCGAGCGGCGGGCCAGACGGCTGGAATACCACCCGGACACCAGGGCCAAGTCGTATGGCCGCAGCACGTCACTGACGCCTTTGGCATCCTTGGGGAACTTGCCATTGAGTTCGAAACCTTCGTAGCCGATTTCCTTGCCTTCACTCAGGGCGGTGCTCAGCGGCGTCTCGCCACCGAGGGACGGCAGGTCGTCGTTGCTCCAGGAGATCGGGTTGATGCCAATTCGAATAGCGGGCATGGCTGCACCTTTTATTGTTTTACCTAACCAGTAAGAACGACACAAAACCCTGTGGGAGCGAGCTTGCTCGCGATGGCGGTGTATCAGGCGACATTAATGTTGAATGTGCCGCCGTCATCGCGAGCAAGCTCGCTCCCACAGGTATTGCGGTGTTGCGTCATGCGCGGGCACTGCGCCAGGCATCGATCAGTTCGACAAACGTGCCCTGCACCAGACGGATCAGCGTCTCATCGTCGATTTCACCGGCCATCCACGCGCGGCTCGGCTCCTGAAAAATCGTCCGGCCGACTGCAAACCCGCGGCAAGTCTGGCTCTGGCTGGCCTGTTGAAACCCTTCGGCCAGTGCCGCTGCCGGTGCATTCAGCCCCAGCAACACCACGCCTCGGCAGTACGGATCACGTTCCTGAATCAACTCATCGAGCTGTTTCCATTCCTCGGCGCTCTGCGCTTCGATCTTCCACCACGCCGGGTAGATGCCCAGGTTGTAGAGGCGTTTGAGGGCGCGATACAACACGTCCGGATGCGTCGACGGGTGATCCTTGGGCGGGATGATTTCCAGCAGCAGTTCATGACCACTGACCTGGGAGGCCTGGTACAAACCCTTGATCTGCGCTTCCTGTTCCAGTCGCAGCAGCGGCTCGTCGTCGGGATGGAATTGCACCAGGCACTTGATGATTTGTTCCTGCGGCCAGGCGATCAGGTTGCTGCCGATGGAGCGCCCATGTTCGAAGGCCAATGGCCGCGAACCTTGCACTTCCACCGGACGCGCCACCCACCAGCCACGACCGGTGGCGACGTTCAGCGAGTCCTGGCCGAAGCGTTGATCGGCCAGCAGCCCGACATCGGCCTCGATGCCTTGCTTGCGCAAATCGGCTTCGACTCGTTCCACAGCCTTGATAAACAGTTGCTTGAGTTCGCCGATGGCGTTCAGCTCGCGACCGCCCTTGTGCGCCAGCTCCACCAGTTGCCCGCGATGGTCGAAAGCAAAAATGAACAGTTGCTTCCACTGTTTGCGCGGCACGCTGACCTGATGCAAACGCTGCAACACCGCGTCCTGATCCGGCCGGGTAATCGGCACCGGGCTGTTAAACAGATAGTCGAGTTCGGCGCGGGTCGGCATGGCCGGGGCGCAGGCATGGCGCGACACCACCAGGCCGCCACAGGCATTGGCCAACTGGCAGCAGCGCTCGTCGCTCGCATCCTCCAGCCAACCGGCGAGGAAGCCCGACATGAAGGCATCACCAGCCCCCAGCACATTCAACACTTCCACCCGAACGCCGGGATAAATGGCACCGTCTTCAAGACGTGCCGGGATCACCCCGTGAATCACCGTGCAGCCCTGCGGGCCGAGCTTGACCACCAGGGTCGCTGCGCTCAGGCGCCGCACATTGCGCAGCGCGGTGAGCAAGTCCTCGGAGCCGCCGGCAATCAAAAACTCTTCCTCAGTGCCGACGATCAGGTCGAAACGCGGGAGGATTTTCTGCACATGCTGGCTGACGTTCTGGTCGGCGACGAAACGGGTTTCGCCGTCGGCCTTGCCGGCCAGGCCCCAGAGTACCGGGCGATAATCGATGTCCAGCACCCGTTTGACGTTGTGCTTCTCGGCGTAATCCAGCGCTTGGATGCTCGCCTTGTAGACGCCGTCGGTGGAGAAATGGGTGCCGGTGATCAGCAAGGCTTTGCTGGAGGCAATGAAGGCTTCACTGATGTCTTCGGCCCGCAGTGCCATGTCGGCGCAGTTTTCGCGGTAGAAGACCAAAGGAAAGGTTTCGCGATCCTTGAGCCCGAGCAGGACCATGGCGGTCAGGCGTTCCGGATCGACCTTGACGCCGCTGACGTCGCAACCTTCGCGGGCCAGGGATTCGACCAGGAAGCGGCCCATATGGTCGTCCCCTACCCGGCTCAGCATCGCCGATTTCAGGCCCAGCCGAGCCGTGCCGAAAGCGATGTTGGCGGACGACCCGCCGAGGTATTTGGCGAAGCTTGAAACATCTTCCAACCGCGCCCCGACTTGCTGCGCATAGAGGTCGACGCCAAGGCGCCCCAGGCAAATCAGATCCAATTGACGCCCACTGGCAAAACGAGTCTGGCCCATGTTGGCTCCTGTTATTTTTATCAGCCTGCGTTCGGGGCAATGGTCGCGCCGAACACGCTTGGTGGATGCAGACTAAAACGTCCGGGACCGAACAATCAATAATTATTCTAAATATTTTTTACGTGGAATATTTTTTCCAATAAGCTTCGGTACAAGCGTTCCAGTGGCAGTGCATCGTTTCAGCACACCTCGCACTGACCGCAAGCTCAAGATTTTATTCCGGCCTACCCTGTAGACTGCGCACAGCCAACCTATTGTCAGGGGATGACGCTCTCTGTCGTCCCTATAAGAACAAGCCAGAAGGATTCCTTATGACCCGCACCGATCAGCCGGCGACGACCGAGAGCACGCCCGACAGCGATCTCGCCAGCCCCCCGATCAATGCCGAGCGTCTGCTGCAACTGATCACCGACGAATACGAAAGCCTGCCGCGCCAGCTCAAACGCATCGCCAGTTACATGAGCCAGCAGAGCGACCGGATCATGGTCGACCGCATCAGCGACATCGCCCGCGAGTGCGAAGTGCACCCGTCGGCGATCGTGCGGTTTTCCCAGCGCTTCGGGTTCAGTGGCTTCAGCGAAATGCAGGCGCTGTTCCGCGAGGCCTATACCCACAAGACCACGCCGGTGCAGAACTACCAGCAGCGAATTCGCAGCATGATCGCCAACAAGTCGCAGAAGGCCAGCGGCGGCGACCTGGCGCGCGAGTGCATCAATGCGACCCTGTCGGGCATCGAACGGCTGGGGCTGGAACTCGATGACCAAGCCTTCGACAAAGCTGTCGACCTGGTGGTGAATGCCGACAATATCTACGTGGTCGGGGTGCGCCGTTCGTTCGCGGTGGCCGACTACCTGGTCTACAACCTGCAACACACCAACAAGCGCATCCATCTGGTTTCGGGGCTCGGCGGCAGCTACCGCGAGCAGATGCGCAGCGTGCGCGCCAATGACCTGGTGATCGCTATCAGCTTCACGCCCTACGGCAAGGAAACCCAGCACTGCCTGCGAATTGCCCAGCACCATCAGGCCAAAACCCTGATCATCACCGACAGCAACCTCTCGCCCCTGGCCAAACGCGCCAACACCGTGCTGCTGGTCAACGAAGGCAGTTCGTTTGCGTTCCGTTCGTTGAGTGCGACGCTGTGCCTGTGCCAGGCGTTGTTTATTGCCGTGGCGTATCGGCTGGAGTTGAAGGTCGATGAGATTCACGAACAGGTCGGCTTCGAGGATTAGCAGCACGCCGTTTGCAGCTCGCTGAAGCTAGACTAAGGTTGTCCATCCCGAAATGGACATCTGAAGGAGCGGTTCAATGAAGCTGATCGGCATGCTGGATTCACCCTATGTGCGGCGCGTCGCCATCTCCGCCAAACGCCTTGGCATTCCACTGGAACACCAGTCGGTTTCGGTGTTTCGGCATTTCGAGCAGTTCCAGCAGATCAACCCGGTGGTCAAGGCGCCCACCCTGGTGCTGGACGACGGCGAGGTGTTGATCGACTCGACGTTGATCCTCGACTACCTCGAAGCCTTGGCCGGTCCTGGCAACAGCCTGATGCCCAGTGACCTGAAGCAGCGCTTGCGCTCGTTGCGCCTGATCGGCCTGGGGCTGGCGGCGTGCGAAAAGTCCGTGCAGCTCTACTACGAACGCAACCTGCGGCCAGCGGAGATTCAGTTTGAACCGTGGGTGGAGCGGGTCGAAGGGCAACTGGCGGCAGCCTATTCGGCGCTGGAGCGGGAGCTGGAAATGCAGCCGCTGAAGACTGACGGGACGATTGCTCAAGACGGGATTACGTTGGCGGTGGCGTGGAGTTTCACCAATCTGGTGGTGCCGGATCAGGTGGATGTGAATCGGTTTCCACAGATTAGTGCGTTTACCGAGTATGCCGAGGGGCTTGAGGATTTCGTCAGTACACCGATTGAATGAGCTTTTGACTTTGCTCCGCCCCTCAAAACGCAAAACGCCGCTTCTACCCGAGGCAGAAGCGGCAGAGGCATGTGCCCCAGCGTAAGTCAGTGCATGAACAGGGCGATCAGGATGATGATCGGGATCGGTACGCCGAGAAAGAACAGCAGTAATGAGCGCATGGTAGTTCTCCTGGGTTAGCGAACAGGCAGTGAAGTGGTGGTCACATAAGCGTCGGATTCCAGATACACCACGGCATCCCGACGACGGCCGCCAAAGGTTGCAGCGAGGCTGGCGAAAAACGCACCGATCAGCAGCGCAACGAACATCCACAGCGAAGTCCAGGCAGCGATTTTGGCGGCGGTGTCGGCGGCTTGTTGGGCGGCGAGTTTGGCGTCGGCCACGGCTTTTTGCGTGCGGGCATACACTTCATCAACGCGACGCTCCGCGTCCGCTTGAGTGAGGTTGGTCCGTTGGGCGACCAGTTGCGCCAGGTAGGTGCGGTCTTCGGCAGCCAGTTGACCGTTGTTGCTCAGGCTGCGCACAAAGATGCGCGTCACGGTGCCATGAACGGCGTCATCACTGATCGCCGCCGGGCGATCATCGCGGAACAGGCTGTCGACGAAGTAACCGTACTGGTCACTGTCAGTGGTGCCGGCAGCTTGAGCCACGGTACTCGCGGCGCCGCCAACCACGCTCGCCCCGGCTTGCACGCCACCGCTGACAATGCTGCTGACTGAGCCGACCACCAGCGTCGCCGTCACCAGTGTCGCCACGCACCAGGCTAGAAAGCCATGGGCGGTGTCACGGAAGTAAACCTCATCACCGTGCATGTTCGCCCACTTCACCCGCAGCCGACCGGCGATGTAACCGCCAAGCCCGGAAGCCACGATTTGCGTCGCCGCCAGCCAGACAATCGTTGAAATGCCCAGGCCCTTGGCGCTCACCCCTTCATTGGCCCACGGCGACACCGCCGAAAAGCCGAGGCCAAAGCCGAGCAGCACGAGGATCAGCGACAACGCCGCCGCTGCAGCGGCCCCCGCGAAGATCGCCCCCCAGGACACGCCAGAGAGCGTGCTCGCTTCTTCTGCGGCGGGATAGAAACCATCAGAGGATCTATTCATTGTTATATCGCTCCAGGCAGGAAAGATGGTGTTACAACTCTTCAACCGAGGAATTGCAGTCACCGTGCCAGTCGCTGACTTTTAATAAATCTTTGAATTTCAGTGATTTAGAAAGTTTGAACTTCCAATGGCCATGCAATTTGCAAGGAAGCGGTATGTAGGAGCGGGTTTTATGCATTGACTAAAAAGGTACCTGCATGAAGTTTTATTTAGAAAGCCTGCACCCATTTCTTGGCAAACTGCCGCTCAACGTTGAGTACTCCTAATCAGGCCCGCCCTATGACCCGCATCTTGACCATCGAAGACGACGCCGTGACCGCCCGGGAAATCGTCGCCGAACTGAGCAGCCACGGCCTCGACGTGGACTGGGTCGACAACGGCCGCGAAGGCCTTGCGCGCGCCGTCAGCGGCAACTACGACCTGATCACCCTCGACCGCATGCTGCCCGAGCTCGATGGTCTGGCGATTGTCACCACGCTGCGGACCATGGGAGTGGCCACGCCAATCCTGATGATCAGTGCCCTTTCCGACGTCGATGAGCGTGTGCGCGGCTTGCGCGCGGGCGGTGACGATTACCTGACCAAACCGTTCGCCACCGATGAAATGGCTGCCCGGGTCGAAGTCCTGCTGCGCCGCCAGAACACCGTGACCGCCAAGGCCACCACGTTGCGGGTGGCGGATCTGGAGCTGAACCTGATCAGTCATGAAGCCAGCCGCGAAGGTCAGCTGCTGACGCTGTTGCCCACCGAGTACAAGTTGCTGGAATTCCTGATGCGCAACACCGGGCAGATTCTGTCGCGGATGATGATTTTCGAAGAGGTCTGGGGTTACCACTTCGACCCCGGCACCAACCTGATCGATGTGCACATCGGCCGGCTGCGCAAGAAAATCGACCCGCCAGGCAATGCCCCACTGATTCGGACCGTGCGAGGCTCGGGTTATGTCATTGCCGAACCCCTCTAACGGCTGGCGTTCATCCAGCAGCCGTTTGCTGGCGCTCTACAGTTCGCTGTTCGTGATCTGGAGCGGGATTCTCATGGGGGTCATGTACTACGATGTTTCCGCGTATCTGGACAACCTGGCCAAACACTCGCTGATGCAACGTCAGCATCTGTTTTCACGCTTTTCGGGTGACCAACTGGTGGACGCCCTCGCCGTCAGCATGACCTTCGATATTCGCGGTATCGACGCCTATGGCCTGTTCGATAACCAGCATCGCTACCTCAACGGCGCTCTGCGTCAGATTCCGGATGGGCTGCCGCTGGACGGCAAGATTCACATGCTCAGCGACTGCGCCGACTCCGACGACCCCACCCTGCCCGCCGACAGCTGCGACGCGGTGGCGACCCAGACCAAGGACGGCCGCTGGCTGATCCTGGTGCGGGACAACGGTTCGTTGTTCGCCGTCACTCGAATCATCCTGCACGCGTTGTTCTGGGGCGTGACCCTGACGATCCTGCCGGGTATCGCCGGTTGGCACCTGTTGCGTCGCCGGCCTCTGCGGCGAATACGCGGGATTCAGGCCAGCGCCGAGGCCATCGTCGCCGGTGACCTGACCCGGCGTCTGCCACTGTCCAATCGCCGCGATGAGCTGGACATGCTCGCCGCCATCGTCAACGCCATGCTCGAACGTATCGAACACTTGATGAACGAGGTCAAGGGCGTCTGCGACAACATCGCCCACGACCTGCGCACACCGCTGACGCGCCTGCGGGCGCAGCTGTACCGGATTCAGCAACAGGCTGATGAGGGTTCGACGCTGGCGGTGCAACTGGACTCAGTGCTCGGTGAAGCGGACACCTTGATGGCGCGCTTTCGAGGGTTGCTGCGGATTTCCGAGCTGGAAGATCGTCAGCGGCGTTCGGGTTTTGTGCAGCTGGATCCGGTGCCGTTGTTGCAAGAACTGCATGACTTTTATCTGCCGTTGGCGGAAGAAGGCGAACTGGTTTTCAAGCTGCAACTGCCTGACGTCTTGCCGCCACTGAATGGCGACCGCGCGTTGCTATTCGAAGCGGTGGCGAACCTGCTGAGCAACTCGATCAAATTTACGCCGCCGGGTGGCGAGGTGATTTTGCGGGGGGTCAATGAGGGTGGGCGTACGCGGATCGAAGTGCTCGATTCCGGGCCTGGTATTGCGGAGGCAGAGCGAGAGGCGGTGTTCCAGCGTTTCTATCGTGCCGATGGCGGCAACCAGAAAAGCGGGTTCGGGCTGGGGCTGTCGATCGTTGCGGCGATTGCGAGCTTGCATGGGTTTGCGCTTAAAGTCGGTACTAGTGAACTCGGCGGTGCGCGGTTGGTGCTGGATTGCCAGCAAAGCTTGATTCCCCAGACCTGACGCCGCCCGGACCAAGCTCGCTCCCACAGGGGATTGGTGGTGTTTTCAGTAGCCCACCACCCCTTCTTCATGCATCTGCCGCAACAACACCGCCCCACTTTCCATAAACTCCGGCGACCCAGCCATCCCCGCCTCCACCGCCAATCCTCCCAGCTGCTCACGCCCGTCCAGGTGAGGAAATCCCTCAATCCGCTGCAACAACCGCCAGGCCAACGGGCTCAGCGCCGAAAACTTCACACTCCAGTCCTCAGCCCGACGCACCAGCAGCAACGTTGGCAGAGCCGGCGCTGTCTGCGGTTGATAATCCGGCCCCACCAACTCCACCGGCCAGGCATACGCCAACGGCCAGGCCAGCGGCGAAACCTGCAACGGTCGGTCCAGCAACAACCCGGCATCGCTCAGCGGCAACGGTTCGGCCTCGGACTGCTGCAATGCCATCTCGATCCACTCGTAATGCGCCAGTTCCACCATGAACGGCGGCCACGACCCTTCGGCCAACGCTTGCGGTTCCGAGGCCATGAACTCGACAAACTCCTTGGCGATCTCGCCGAATTTCGGCGTGTGCGCGCGGTAGTCGCGCAGGAAAATCCGTACCAGTGAACGCCAGTGTTCATCACCGAGAATCTTGATCAGCACCGGAAAGGTCCCGCTGAGCAACGACGACAGGTTCGCGAAAATCAGGTCGCGGTAAACCTGCGCCCGTGTCACGTCCATCCCGGCCGGTGGCGCGCAATGATCGGGATCGCGCAGGTAAAGGCCCAGGGTGTTCTGCTGCTGAAACAGGCTCGGCTTATCCACGGTTCACCCCCTCGGTTTGCAGGCGGCGAATGGTCTGTAACTCCGCCACCAGTTCAGAAAATGCCGGGAAGTTGAAATCCCGTTCCAGCAGCGTCGGCTGCGCGCCGAATCGAGCGTAAGCCTCCGCCAGCAACGACCAGACCACCGGTTTCACCGAGGCGCCATGGGTGTCGATTTTCAAGGTGTCAGACTCGTCGAAATGCCCGGCCACGTGCATGGCCACCACCCGGCCCGAATCGATGCCGGCCAGAAATGTCTGCGGATCGAAACCGTGATTGATCGAATTGACGTACACATTGTTGACGTCGAGCAACAGGTCGCAATCGGCTTCGCGCAGCACCGCGTTGGTGAAGGTCAGCTCGTCCATGTCTTGCTGTGGCGCGGCGTAGTAGGAGACGTTTTCCACCGCCAGGCGCCGACCAAGAATGTCCTGAGCCTGGCGAATTCGCGCGGCGACGTGATGCACCGCTTCTTCGGTAAAGGGCAGCGGCAGCAGGTCGTAAAGGTGACCGTCATCGCTGCAGTAGCTCAAGTGTTCGCTGTACAGCGGCACGTTGTAGTGATCGAGGAAAACCCGGACTTCCTGCAGAAACCCGACGTCCAACGGTGCCGGGCCGCCCAATGACAGGGACAAGCCATGACAGGACAACGGATAACGCTCGGCCAGGGCACGCAGCGCATGACCATGAGCGCCACCGATGCCGATCCAGTTTTCCGGTGCGACTTCCAGAAAATCGAAATCGCCCACACGGGCTGCCTGAAGGTCCTTCATTAAACCGCGACGCAAACCGAGCCCTACGGTCGCCTTCGCTGATGTGATGGGGGTCTGCATGATGTCGATCTCAATGATTGTCAGCGCGTTACGCCAGGTCGTACTTCTCGCGCACCAGATGGCCAATGCCGATCCGATCGAGCACGGTCATCGGGCACAGGAATGTCACGCGCACGGTGCCCGGCAAGCGGCTGATGTCGATCGAACCGGTGATGGTCGCGCGGTTGAGCACTTCGTCATATGGCAGACCGGTGACCGAGGCGGCGCGTTTCAAGCCATTCTCTACCGCGACGTTGAGGTTCTCGCCACTGCCGATAAAGGTGATCGGCCCGCTCTGCTCAATCTCGTGCTGGCCCCAGCGCTCGCCCAGCTCGCGGACTTTCTGCCGCTGCCCGGCATTCATCGGCCGGGCCATGGGTGGTAAGTCGTCGAGGTTTTGCAGCAGGATCGGCCCTTCCAGCGTCAGGTGCTTCACCACTTCCACCACCACTTCGGTTTCCCCGGAGCAATCGGTGGCATGCCCGGCGATCTCGCCGTTGCCCTGCTGGGCGTGCATGTCGCCCATGTACACGCCGGCGCCAGGCACCTTGACCGGGCAAATCAACACGCAGCCCTCGCGGATCGAGTTGGTGTCCATGTGACCGTCGGTCTTGGCCGCGTGCAGTTCTTCGCGGGTCATGCCGAAACGGTGCGGCGCGCCGATCAGGTATTGGCCGAAATCGGCGCAGTTGTGGGAGTCGGGCAAATCACGGGACGGCGTGGTGCCGATGTTGCCGAGGAACGGCCGCATATGCGCCGCCACGCCGGGAATGTCGGCGCGCGCCAGGGACAGGATCGAATGTTGCGCGGCGAATTCAGGCAGCGCCGACATCTCGGCTGCGTTACCGGCCAGTTGATTGGCGACGTCCTGATTGACGGTCAGGCTGACCTGATTCTGCGCATCGAACACGATCACATAGCCGTGGCTGAAGCGAAACGCGCTGACCTCGGCGCCACAATTGTTACAGCGAATCGCGTCCTCGCCGATGCCTTCGACATGGCTGGCCGGATGTTCAGTGCCGCACTTGGCGCAGAATTTGGAGACGAACGGATCGCCGTGGTAGCGACCTTCAACGAAGCTCATCACCCCGGACGAAGTGGCCAGCGAGGTGACGCGCATGCTTTTGATCTTGATCGCCACCGCGTCGCCGATCTCCGCACCGGCAATGGCCACCGGTTGCGTCACTTCGTGGCCACCCTCGAAGGCCGGCGTGATCATCGGCCCCCAACAGCCCGGCGGTGTGCCGGTGATCGGGGTGCCGCCGTCGGCCAGTGGCCCGAGCATCGGCTGGCTTGGGCCGATGATGCCGCTGGTGTATTGGTCGACGCGCAGGCGATTGACGGGTGTAGATTTCAGGTCGGTTTCAGGCCGGAGCGTAGTCATTGTTGTCCCCTTCACGGTGTATAGGGTGCCAAATGGCCTACGCAGTTCATCGCAGGTTTGTATCTCGACTGTGTTCGGCAGTGGCCTGGTATTGGGGGAAACTGTATCGAGAAGCCCGTCGGATACAGTGGAATACACGCAGTACACGAATCCCCTGTGGGAGCGAGCTTGCTCGCGATAGCGGTGGGTCAGGCAACATCTTTGACGACTGATACACCGCTATCGCGAGCAAGCTCGCTCCCACAAGGGTCCGGTGTGAGTCAGGGAAATGAGCTTTCGTCGCTCAAAGAAGCGGTGCACGTCCCCTGGACTAAACTTAATGCACGCAGGGCGTGCTTATCGTCCTGTTCATTCCCACGACCACCGCCCAGAGGTGATCACCTCGAAAAACAAGGCCTCTGGACTGTGATCCTGCTAAAGGAGCACGCGTGATGGACGAGGCCAGACTCAATGAATTCATGGGCAAACTGGTGAACGACATGGGCGGCGCGGCGATGCTCGCCAACGTCATCGTCGGAGAAGAGCTCGGGCTGTATCGGGCCATGGCCGACAGTCAGCCAGTCACCCCTGAAGCCCTCGCTGACAAAACCGGCTGCAACACCCGCCTGCTGCGCGAATGGCTCAGCGCCCACGCCGCTTCCGGTTACATGGAACACCGCGACGGCCAGTTCCGCCTGCCCGAAGAGCAAGCCCTGGCATTGGCGATCGAAGACTCGCCAGTCTATGTGGCGGGTGGTATCGGGGTGGTTGCATCGTTCTTCCATGACAAGGACAAACTGGTTAACGCCATGCGCGGCGACGGTGCCCTCGCCTGGGGCGATCACCATCCGTGCATGTTCAGCGGCACGGAGCGGTTCTTCCGGCCAGGTTATAAAGCGCACTTGGTCGCCGAATGGCTGCCTGCGCTCGAAGGCGTGGTCGCCAAACTGGAGGCTGGCGCCAAGGTGGCGGATATCGGCTGCGGCCACGGCGCATCCACCGTGATCATGGCCCAGTCGTTTCCGGATTCGCGGTTCGTCGGTTTCGACTACCACGCCCCCTCCGTCACCGTCGCCACCCAGCGTGCTGAAGAAGGTGGCGTGTCCGGGCGTGCGCGGTTCTTCCAGGGCACGGCAAAAAGCTTCCCCGGCGACGACTATGACCTGGTCTGCTACTTCGACTGCCTGCACGACATGGGCGACCCGGTGGGCGCGGCGCGGCACGCATATGACGCGCTGAAACCGGACGGCACGGTGCTGCTGGTAGAACCGTTCGCCAACGATTCGCTGGACGACAACGTCAACCCGGTTGGCCGCTTGTTCTACGCCGCCTCGACGTTCATCTGCACCCCGAACTCGCTGTCCCAGGAGGTCGGCCTCGGGCTCGGCGCTCAGGCTGGCGAGGCGCGGCTGCGCAAGGTCTTCACCGAGGCGGGGTTCAAGACGTTCCGGCGGGCCACGGAAACACCGTTCAACCTGATTCTGGAGGCGCGTAAATAACTACCGTCAGTTATTGTGGGGCTGCCGAAGACCCTCCGGAGTGTTGAACATGCTCGACAGCCTCATCCGCGAACAACTCGACCACCTTCAGCAGTTAATGGCCGACCAGCCGTTTGTGGTCCTGACCGGCGCGGGCATCAGCACTCCGTCGGGCATTCCGGACTACCGCGACAACCAGGGCGTGCGGCGTGGCCGGCAACCGATGATGTATCAGGAGTTTCTCTGCGCCCCCGAATCCCGGCGTCGCTATTGGGCGCGGGCGATGCTCGGTTGGCCGCGGGTGCGCCAGGCCCAGCCGAATGTGGCCCATGAGGCTTTGGCCAATTTGCAAAGTTCGCAGCAGATCAGCGGGCTGATCACTCAAAACGTCGACACCCTGCACGACCAGGCCGGCAGCCATGACGTCATCGAACTTCACGGCAGCCTGCACCGGGTGTTGTGCCTGGACTGCGGGCAGCGCAGTGAGCGGGATTCAATCCAGCAACTGATGGAAGCGCAGAATCCGTATCTGGCCGGCGTGGACGCGGTGCAAGCGCCAGATGGCGACACGTTGCTGGATGCGGCGTTTGAGGCACGCTTTCAAGTGCCCCATTGCCCGCACTGCGCGGGTGAGCGGATGAAGCCCGACGTGGTGTTTTTTGGCGAGAATGTGGCGCAGGTGACAGCGGCCAAAGCGATGGCGGCGGTCGAAAAGGCGGCGGGGTTGCTGGTGGTCGGGTCTTCGTTGATGGCGTATTCGGCGTTTCGGTTATGCCGGGCGGTGGCGGATCAGGGGAAGCCGTTGATTGCGATTAATCTGGGGAAGACTCGGGCGGATGATTTGCTGGATTTGAAGATTGAGGGGTCGTGCGAGCAGCTACTCCCCCTGCTGACACAACACCTCTCACCCTGATCAGTTAAGGCGCTGGCCCAGGTTTTCTTCCTTGAGAACGTCGAACAATGCCTGCGCCGCCGCCGACAGTTCAACCCCAGGCTTGGTAAGCACCCCGATCGCCCGCTCCACCACCGGATCGCGCAAGGTAATGCACCGCGCGCCGAGTTCCAGCATCTGCCCGACACACAACGCCGGCACCGCGCTCACCCCCAATCCACTGGCAACCATCCTTCCCACTGTCGCCAACTGATGGCTTTCAAACTCCACCGGCAATTTCATCCCACGCGCCTGCAGGTGCTCTTCGAGCATCACCCGAACCGTCGACGGGCGCTGCAAGGTGATGAACGGTTCCTTGAGCAAGGTCTGCCAATCGATGTCTTCCCGTTCGGCAAAAGGAGAGTCCTTCGGCACAACCGCAACAAACCGATCCATGTACAACGGCGTGAATGCCAGTGATGAACTCTGAGTCGGCTCAAAAGCCACCCCAAGCTCAACCTGCCGGTCACGCACCATCTCCAGCACCTGCTCGTTGATCACGTCGTTCACCGTGACATTGACCTTGGGGTAGCGCGCGCGGAAGGTTTTCAGGATCGGCGGCAACAGGTTGCCGGCAAATGAAGGCATCGCCGCCAGGGTCACGCGACCGCGCTGGAGGGTAAAGCGTTGCCGCAGCTCATCCTCGGCGTTGTCCCAGTCGGCGATCAGGCGACGCGCCAGTGGCACCAGCGATTCTCCCTCCGCCGTCAGCGCAACATTGCGCGTGTTGCGGGTGAACAGGCGCCCGCCCAGCCCCTCCTCCAGCGCCTTGATGGTCAGGCTCAAGGCCGATTGCGACAGGTGCAACCGCTCGCAGGCCACGGCAAAACTCAAACTCTGGGCCACGGCCAAAAATGCCCTGATCTGCTTGACTGTCATGACCACTGGCTCCAACGTAGTACAGATGATTGATTGGTGAGTTTTATCTATCAATCAACCTTAAAAATCAACTTAACAAATGAATCCTTCAGCGAGACACTCCTATCCCATACGGCTAGCCAGCCGCCCACAAAGAATAAAAGAGGTGCATATGGCAGGTTTCGACAAGCGCGTGAGTTCCTACGAGGAAGCTCTGGCAGGACTTGAAGACGGCATGACCGTGATCGCCGGCGGCTTCGGTCTGTGCGGGATTCCGGAAAACCTCATCGCCGAGATCAAGCGCAAAGGCACGCGTGACCTCACCGTGGTTTCCAACAACTGCGGCGTCGACGGTTTCGGCCTAGGCGTACTGCTGGAAGACCGGCAGATCCGCAAAGTGGTGGCATCCTACGTCGGTGAGAACAAACTGTTCGAAGACCAACTGCTCAAAGGCGAAATCGAAGTCGTCCTGACCCCTCAAGGCACCCTGGCCGAAAAAATGCGCGCTGGCGGTGCCGGCATTCCCGCTTTCTTCACCGCCACCGGCGTCGGCACTCCGGTTGCCGACGGCAAGGAAGTGCGCGAATTCCACGGTCGCAAGTACCTGATGGAAGAATCCATCACCGGTGACTTCGCCATCGTCAAAGGCTGGAAAGCCGACCATTTCGGCAACGTCATCTATCGCCACACCGCCCAGAACTTCAACCCGCTGGCCGCCACTGCCGGCAAGATCACCGTGGTCGAAGTCGAAGAAATTGTCGAGCCCGGCGAGCTGGACCCGGCGCAGATCCACACCCCTGGCATCTACGTCGACCGGGTCATTTGCGGCACGTTCGAGAAGCGCATCGAACAGCGCACCGTGCGTAAGTGATCCCCTGCCCCCGGACCGAATGAAGGAATAACAACAATGGCACTTTCCCGCGAACAAATGGCTCAACGCGTCGCCCGCGAAATGCAGGACGGCTTCTACGTGAACCTGGGCATCGGCATTCCGACCCTGGTCGCCAACTACATTCCTGAAGGCATGGAAGTCATGCTGCAGTCGGAAAACGGCCTGCTGGGCATGGGTCCCTTTCCTACTGAAGAAACCATCGATGCCGACATGATCAACGCCGGCAAACAAACCGTGACCGCCCGTATCGGCGCGTCGATCTTTTCCTCGGCCGAGTCCTTCGCGATGATCCGCGGTGGTCATGTCGACCTGACCGTGCTGGGCGCCTTTGAAGTAGACGTGCAAGGCAACATCGCCTCGTGGATGATTCCCGGCAAACTGGTCAAGGGCATGGGGGGCGCCATGGATCTGGTGGCCGGCGCAGACAACATCATCGTCATCATGACCCACGCGTCCAAGGACGGTGAGTCCAAGCTGTTGTCCAAATGCAGCCTGCCGCTGACTGGCGCTGGTTGCATCAAGCGTGTGCTGACCGACCTCGCCTACCTGGAAATCAAGGACGGCGCTTTCATTCTCAAGGAGCGTGCACCGGGCGTCAGCGTCGAGGAGATTGTCGCCAAGACCGCCGGTAAACTGATCGTGCCGGATCACGTTCCGCAAATGCAGTTCGCTGCCCAGTGAGGAATCATTCCATGCAAGAAGTCGTCATAGTCGCCGCCACCCGTACCGCCATCGGCAGTTTCCAGGGTGCCCTGGCCAACGTGTCCGCGGTTGACCTCGGTGCTGCGGTCATCCGTCAACTGCTGGCGCAAACCGGCCTGGACGTTGCTGAAGTCGATGAAGTGATCATGGGCCAGGTGTTGACCGCCGGCGCCGGGCAAAACCCTGCGCGCCAATCCGCGATCAAGGCTGGCCTGCCCTTCACCGTGCCTGCGATGACCCTGAACAAGGTCTGCGGTTCGGGCCTCAAAGCACTGCACCTGGCCACTCAGGCGATTCGCTGCGGCGATGCCGACGTGATCATTGCCGGCGGCCAGGAAAACATGAGCCTGTCCAATTACGTCATGCCCGGTGCGCGCACCGGTCTGCGCATGGGTAACGCGCAAATCGTCGACACCATGATCAGCGACGGCCTGTGGGATGCGTTCAACGATTACCACATGGGCATCACCGCCGAGAACCTGGCTGACAAGTACAGCCTGACTCGCGAACAGCAAGACGCCTTCGCCGCGGCCTCGCAGCAGAAAGCCACGGCCGCCATCGAAGCCGGGCGCTTTGCCGATGAGATCACGCCGATCCTGATTCCTCAGCGCAAGGGCGATCCGGTTGCCTTCCAGGTTGACGAACAACCTCGAGCAGGTACCACCGCAGAAGCACTGGGCAAACTGAAACCCGCCTTCAAGAAGGACGGTTCGGTGACCGCCGGTAACGCCTCGTCCCTGAACGACGGTGCCGCCGCCGTGATCCTGATGAGCGCCGAGAAAGCCAAGGCCCTCGGCCTGCCCGTGCTGGCAAAAATCGCCGCGTACGCCAATGCGGGCGTCGACCCGGCGATCATGGGTATCGGCCCGGTCAGCGCGACTCGTCGTTGCCTGGACAAGGCCGGCTGGTCCATCGACCAACTGGACCTGATCGAAGCCAACGAAGCCTTTGCTGCGCAATCTCTGGCGGTGACCAAGGACCTGGAATGGGACCTGAACAAGGTCAACGTCAACGGCGGCGCTATCGCCCTGGGCCACCCGATCGGTGCATCGGGTTGCCGAGTGTTGGTGACCTTGCTGCATGAAATGATCAAGCGTGACGCCAAGAAAGGCCTCGCCACCCTGTGCATCGGTGGTGGTCAGGGCGTGGCACTGGCGATCGAACGGGCGTAAAGCGTTCAACAGACGGCGCGGGGACCCACGAATATCCGTTCGCCGTCTGGCAAAACACCCGGTGCGACTCACGTCGCACCGGGTTCTTTTTGTCTGGTTGTCAGGCAAATTTCACCAGATTCAGCACCGGCAGCGGACCGCCTGGAAACTGCACCAGCCGCGCTCCGACGCTCAATTCCCCAAGATCAATCCCGAAGAAGCCCAGCTGTTCGATCAACGCCGCCACTTGAGCTTTTGCATCGGCATCATCACCCGAGAGAAACAGCACCCGCCGCCCGCCCTCCGCCGTCGGATCGCTTTCCAGAAAACGCGCCTGAAGGTGATTGAACGCCTTCACCACCCGCGCACCGGGCACCCATTCGGCAAACACTTCGCTGGAGGTGCGGCCCTGCAAATCCACCGCCTTGAACGATGGCGCCTCGATTGAGTTGTTGGCGTCGATGACTATCCGTCCGCCAAAATCCGGCAGGCCGGCGAGCGCGGTCGGCAACTTCGACCAGTTGGCCGCGACCAACACGATGGCTTGCGCGGCGGCCTCCTCGCGGGTTCCGGCACGCGCCGTGGGTCCTAGCTCTTCCACCAGCGAGGCCAGGCTTTGCGGGCCACGGCTGTTGGCGATAACCACTTCAATGCCTTGACGCGACAGTGCTCTGGCGAAGGCTGCGCCGATTGCGCCGGCGCCAATGATTCCGATGGTGCTCATGGTTGTTCACTCCGAGGGTTGTCGTTGGAGTGAATACTGCGCTTGCCATTAGCGCTTGATTAGCCGGTAATGCCTTGAATGATCTTCAAGCATGACTAGCAGGTGCCTGCCATGGAAACCCTCGCCAACCTCGAATCTTTTGTCCGCAGTGCCGAAACCGGCAGTTTTTCCGCCGCTGCACGGGTGCTCGCGCTGACCCCTGCCGCTGTCAGCCGCAACGTGGCGATGCTCGAACGTAACATCGGTGTGCGTCTATTCCAGCGCTCGACCCGCAAGCTGTCCCTGACCGAAGCCGGGGAACACTTTCTGACGAGCATCGGCGGCAATCTGGAAGCGTTACAAACCGCGATCAGCGCGGTGAGCAGTGACCAAGGCGAGCCGGCGGGCTTGCTCAAGGTCAGTCTGGCGCCGACGTTTGGCATCGATCATGTTTTGCCACTACTGCCGGCGTTCCTGGCGCGCTATCCGCTGATCCGCCCGGAATGGCACTTCGAAACCCGCCCCGTGGATTTGATTGCCGAAGGGTATGACGCGGCCATTGGCGGCGGCTTCAAGTTGACGCCCGGGGTGGTGTCGCGGACGTTGGCGGCGGCGCATGTGGTGGCGGTCGCCTCTCCCGCCTACCTCGCAGGACGCAGCCTGCCCGACAGTCCGGCAGACCTGTCCGGACACACCGGCCTTGTGATGCGCGGCACCCGCACCGGGCGGATTCGCCAATGGCTGATGCACGATGGCGCAGGCAACGAAGCACCGGCCAATTTGAATGAAAACATTGTGCTCAATGATCCGGCCGCCATGCGCGAAGTGGCGATACTCGGCCTGGGCGTGACCCTGCTGGTGTTGCCGGATGTGCTGGCCAATATCCAGCGTGGCGAACTGGTGCGCCTGCTGCCCGACTGGCACGCCTACGCGGGGCCGATTTCGCTGTATTACCCGAGCCGGACGTTGATGCCGGCCAAGACTCGGGTGTTCATCGATTTTGTGGTCGAGGCGTTTTCACACCGCTGAGGTCAAACCAGAAACTGCAAGATCAACCAGCTATTCGCCCCGCTGATCACCACAAACAACCCCCACGCCAGCACCCGCGTCGGCCAGCGATTCACCAACGGTCCCATGAGCGTGTGGTCGTTGGTCATGCGAATCAGTGGATACAACGCAAACGGCAATTGCAGACTCAGCACCACCTGACTCAACACCAGCAGTTTGCCGATCGCATTGTCACCCATCAGCCAGACGCCAATGAACGCCGGGATCAGCGCCAGCCCGCGCGTGATCAATCGCCGTTGCCAGCAGGGAATCCGCAGGTTCAGGAAGCCCTCCATGATCACCTGCCCCGCGATGGTCCCGGTGAAGGTCGAACTCTGCCCCGAAGCCAGCAACGCGACGCCAAACAACACACTGGCCAACGCCCCTCCCACCAACGGGTCGAGCAGATGATAAGCGTCCTGGATGTCGACCACGTCGGTATGCCCGGTCTTGTGGAACGCCGCCGCGGCGAGGATCAGGATGGCTGCGTTGACCAGCAACGCCAGCGCCAGGGAACCGATGGTGTCGATGCGCGCCAGTTTCACCGCGTCCTGCTTGCTGGCCAGGTCCTTGCCGATCATCCGGGTCTGCACGATGGAGGTGTGCAGGTACAAGTTATGCGGCATCACCGTGGCCCCGAGAATACCGATGGCCAGGTAGAGCGGCGCAGCGGCACCGATGGCGGACAGTGACGGCGTGAAACCCCGGGCGACGTCCGGCCAGTAGGGTTTGATCAACAGCAATTCAACGAAGAAACACACGCCGATGGTGCCCACCAGCACCAGCATGATTGCTTCGAGTCGGCGGAAGCCACGGTTTTGCAGGGCCAGCACCAGCAACGTGTCGAACGCCGTGAGCGCGATGCCGAAGGTCAGCGAACAGCCCAACAACAAATGGAACGCCAGGGCGCAGCCGAGCACTTCGGCCAGGTCAGTGGCGATGATCGAGATTTCCGCCAACACCCACTGGGTCCGTGCGGTGCGCGTGCTGTAGCGCTCCCGGGACAACTGCGCCAGATCACGCCCGGTGGCAATGCCCAGGCGCGAGCACAAACACTGCACCACCATTCCCGCCAGACTCGCCAGCAGCACCACGAACAACAAGCTGTAACCAAACCGCGAGCCGGCCTCGATGGCGGTCGCCCAGTTACCCGGGTCCATGTAGCCGATGGACACCAGCAAGCCAGGACCGGCAAAGCGCAGCATCCGGTTGAAAAACGAGGCGCGGGGATCGACGGCAACGCTGCCGGCCACTTCCGGCGGACAAAATGGCGCCGTGGCGGTTTTGGGCAAACTGAATTTCACGCAAACATCCAGAAACAAATGGGAGGGGGCAGCTTAGACGTTTCGCCCTGCGCCCCCAAGGGGAAGCAGCTTTGTATACAAAACCAGCTGATCGATAGAGCAATCCACCGTCCGCAATGCTAACGTTGCCGCCTCACTCAGGTCGGAGGTACGTGCGTGCTGCTACTCAAACTGCTGGTCATCCCAGGATTTCTCTTGCTGATTTCCCTGGCCGGTAAGCGCTGGGGACCGAGTGTCGCCGGTTGGTTGTCGGGGTTGCCGGTGGTGGTCGGGCCAATTCTGTTCTTTCTCGCCATCGAACAAGGCCAGGTGTTCGCCGCTCAATCGGCGACGGCAGCGCTGTCGGCGATGTTCGCGATGATTGCCTTTTGCGTGACCTACGCTCAGGTTGCACAACGCGCGAAGTGGCCGTGGGCGCTGCTGATTTCGCTGTTGGTCTGGGCCACGGCGGCCGTTGTGCTGTCGTTGATTGCGCCGTCCCTGCTGTTCTCGGTGATCGCCGCCGCAACCGCCCTGCTGGCGGCGCCGTATCTGTTTCCCTCGGTACAGCCAATCGTTTCAGGCCCAAAGCCGAAGTCCGACAAATTGATGTTGCGAATGATTGCCGGCGCGCTGCTCACCCTCGCCGTCACGTTGTTGGCCAGCACCGTCGGCGAACGCTGGAGCGGCCTGCTCGCCGTATTCCCGGTGCTGGGCAGCGTGATGGCGGTGTTCTCCCAACAAACCCGCGGACCGGCGTTTACCGCTGCGTTGTTGCGGGCCACCGCTACAGGGATGTATTCGTTTGCGGCGTTTTGCCTGGTGTTGGCACTGGCGTTGCCGAGGTTTGGCTGGTGGGGTTTCGGGATGGGGGTGGTGGTTTCATTGGTGATGCTATTAGTTACCAAGTGGTTAGTAATACGCTCAGATAAAAATAGTCGCCCCATCGTAACGCCTTCACGCTGAAGGGCAGTTGGTCGGCACCCGATACAACGCTGGGCGCCGCACTTTCATTGCTCAGCCTCGACGGCTAACCAAAATCGGGAAAATCATGGATAAAAGGATCCGAGCAACTGGCATTGGGTGGAGAGCCATGCTCTTGCAAACACACTACCACTGAAAATTTTCCACCTCTTGCAGGCGTGTTGCTCGCCTGCATTTTGAAATTGACAGTGTCATAGTTTTGATAGGTTCCCATAGACTCCCATTTATTGTATTTGCTGTAGTAAAACGCCTGGATTTCAGCGAAATCGGCCGTAGGCATTACTCCAAAAATGCAGGTGAAGTAATTTTCCTGTTCAATTTTGCTAATTACGATTTTCGAATTTGCCATATTCGTAGCTCCCTGACTTATCGCCACCCGATAAGTATCAAGTTCATTCTTTCTCTCCCGACAACGTGCTGCCTAGCTGTTATATATAACAGTTTCGACGAACGGTATTGGCTGATGCCAATATCAAGCTATACCGCAGGGTGCCCGCTTATTGCCATGGAGAGGCACTCATGACTGACTTGATCCCGGTATCCTCCGTCCACAAACCTCCCAGCTCAGCTACCGCTGTTGGCGTAGCCGCGATCATTCTCTGGTCTTGCCTGGCGCTGTTGACCACCCTCACCGAAGGAGTTCCCCCCTTTGAACTGCTGACGCTGACCTTCGGCATAGCGTTCGCGGCGAGCCTGGGGATTCTGGGCCGACGCGGGCTCGCCGGCTTCAGCAGTTGGCGGCAGCCCTGGGCTGTATGGGCGACCGGGTTCGTCGGAATTTTCGTTTATCACGCGCTGTACTTTTTCGCACTCAAAGCCGCCCCGGCGGCCGAAGCCAGTCTGATCAACTACCTTTGGCCACTGTTGCTGGTGCTGCTGTCGGCGTTTTCAGCCGGAGAAAAGCTGCACAAACGGCAATTGCTCGGCGCACTGCTGGGCTTGGCCGGAACCGCCTTCATCATGCAGCAGCGTGCCCCGAATGCTGATGCCGCGATACCCATCGCCGGTTATCTCGCGGCGTTCGGTTGTGCACTGATCTGGTCGACTTACTCGGTGATCAACCGCCGGTTCAGCGAAGTACCGAGCAGCATCATTGGCGGCATTTGCGGCCTGGTCGCCGTGGCCGGACTGGCCTGTCACCTGGCATTCGAAACCACGGTACAGCCCGACTTCAGCCAATGGACCGCGATTGTCGTCCTCGGGCTTGGACCGGTAGGTCTGGCGTTTTTTGCCTGGGACCACGCTACCAAACACGGCAGCCTGGCGACGCTGGGGGCGCTGTCCTACCTGGCGCCACTGATTTC
Source organism: Pseudomonas sp. UYIF39 (assembly GCF_029963765.1). Taxonomy (GTDB): domain Bacteria; phylum Pseudomonadota; class Gammaproteobacteria; order Pseudomonadales; family Pseudomonadaceae; genus Aquipseudomonas. Next base: position 41,487 of record NZ_JALBYU010000001.1, on the reverse strand, counting down.
CACGTTGTTGCTGATCACCGTGGGACGCAGCCATGCCAGCCCGATTCTGATCGTCCCCGCGCTGCTGATTATCGCCGGTGCAGTGATCGCCACGTCGCGATCAACCGCTAAAGTGCCGATAACATGTTCAATAGTTTCGAACGAGTAAAGCAAAAAGCTCGCACGTCATTCGAACGTGTTTACTTCAACATCAGCCTCAGTTCAAAACCAACCACTGACTGAGGCCTACACCATGAAGTTCTTTTTCCACCCTTCGCCCAACCCGATGAAAGTCGCCCTGCTGCTCGAAGAGCTGCAAACGCCCTACGAGTTGATCGGCGTCGACACCTTCAAAGGCGAGCAACACCTGCCGGCCTTTTTGGCGATCAACCCGAACGCCAAAGTGCCAGCCCTGGTCGATGGCGACGCAACCGTCTTCGACTCCCAGGCGATCCTGCTGCACCTGGCGCAAAAACATCAGCGCTTCCTGCCGACCTCCGTGACCGGGCAAGCCGACCTACTGTCATGGCTGATGTTCATCGCCACTGGGCTGTCGCCATTTTCCGGCCAGGCGGTGCATTTCCTTCACCACGCACCGGAGGACCTGGCGTATGCGAAAAACCGCTACCTCAAGGAGGTCGAACGTCACTACCGCGTACTCGATCAGCGTCTGGCCGACCATCAGTACCTGGCCGGCGACACCTACAGCATCGCCGACATGGCGCTTTGGGGTTGGGCCAATTACGCGCCGTACATCCTCGGTGAGAACGGTCTGGCGGCGTACCCGAACGTCAAGCGCCTGTTCGATGAAATCAGCGCCCGACCAGCCGCCCAGCGGGCCCACGGTCTTAAAGAGAAACTGGTGCTGAAGGCCGAGTTCGACGAAGAAACCCGTCGCAACCTGTTCCCGCAGAACCAGGCGCAGTAACCCATTCACAGCATTCGAAGGTGATGAAATGAGTGATCAAGTCGCGTTTATCGTTTACCTGCCGGCCAAACCGGAACGTTTCGCCGAAATGAAAGAACGGCTGCTGGACGTGGTGCACCAGATGTCGGCCGAGCCGGACTTCGTCAACACCTGGGTCCACCAACTCCAGGACGACCCGAACACCTTGGTGCTCTACGAAACCTGGAACTGCAGCAAGGACGACTTCATCACGCGTCACCTGAGCAAGCCGTATCGCCAGGCGTATGAACAGCTGCTCCCGCAGTTACTGGCCAGCGAACGTCGCATTGAGTTTCTGGATGTGATCAAGAGCTATCCGGTGCGACGTGGGGTCTGAACGGACCTTCCTGCATGACCACGAGCCGCGTGAATGCTGCTAAACAGCGAGGGCGCAAGCGCCCTCGCTACCCGCCTGGCTACTACCCAGGCTTGTGGTTATCCAGTACGCGATTGACCGCTAACTCCCCCAACATGATGACCCGTTGCAGCACCAGCATCGTTTGCCGTCGTGGGCCGTCCGTTAAGTCGGTGAGATCGTTGACTATGGCGCTGGCTGCTGCCAACGATTCGCAGGCCTCGACGAGCAACGTTTCGTCATCCACCGCTGTGTCGATGGTGAAAATGGCGCTGGGCTTACGGGGCGGTATCTGCGTTTTCGACGCCCCGGGGTTGAGGTAGAAGCTGAGTGCGCGGTCGGCCGCCTCTGTCATTTTCTTGGGGTCAAGATCACGAAAGACGTCGTAGGGTACCGGACCGGTATTCGGGGGGTTGGGCGTAACTTTGAACATAGATGAAACTCCGATGCTGCTTAATTGGAGCCATCACCATCTCGCTACCAAACGGAGGGTGGCGGCCATACGGAGGTTGGTAGACCGGGCATCGGAACCGGCGCCCCCGGAGGAGCCCTACGCATGGCCACCATGAAACCACAGCCCTGGGAAAGGACCGCCAAAGGTGACGCTATGCGTCGATGCTACGGGTCTACCAAACCCGATCACTGTTTTTCAGTGACAGGGAAACGATATAGCCCGCCCCACAGGCGCACAAGCCAGCGGATTCTGGCGTACGCGTAGGCAACGACGCAAGGCGTTGTAGCCGAAAGGACGTAACAGCGGGTGTCTTTAAACGCGAACCTTGATACGTGTTTATGCGCATCAAAAGCCGAGAATTTCATCGCCCGTTTTTTGGCTGGGTGATTACACCTACTTGCCCACCCATTTGCATTCGACCTGACCCGTCATTTGCATCGGACTTGACCGGCACGCTTCGTGGACATAACCGGCAGAGAACGACCGAGGCTGTGTAAAAACGTTTTAGAACACGTTTGACAGTCGGGGCTGGAACAAAAATCGCGCTCCTACGTAAATTTCTAGTCTGCTGATTACACAAGCATCAGCAGATTTTACGTAGCAACGCAGACTTCAAAAAGGTGCATGCGTTTTCACACAGCCTGGACCCATAGCTGCCGGTCATGAAGGGATGCTATCCACTGATGGTTGTCATAGAAAACCTTCCGAGTGAGCGCATTTCTTCAGTACCTTGCTGCCCCTAATGCAGCGCCTCTTCTTCTAAGTAGTTGCTGAGACATTCCATAAAGGCTAGGAGTTTGCGTGTGTGGCGTCTGTGTGCCGGATAGATCACATGGACTGTAGAACCGAATTGCTCCGGATCCGGGTCTATATCGGGGAGCAGTTGCACCAGTTCGCCACGCCGCAAATAGGGAGCAGCACTCCACTGTGGACAAAATTGCAATCCCTGCCCATCCAACAGTGCATTAAACAGAAGATCATAGTTGTCGCTAGATAGGCGAGGCACAGGCTGCAATATGCGCCGGCGTTCACCGTCATGGGTCAACCACCAGTAATGCGGGTTCAGTGCAGGGTGTCGATAGATCAACCAGTCATGTTGATCGAACGTTTGCGGTATGACTTCAAGAGGCTTGCGCAGCAGATATCGTGGGCTGGCGTAAAGTCGGATACGGTTGACGGTCAGTGGTCGGGCGATCAGATCCGGCCCCACAGGTCCGTCACGTACAGCAAGATCATAGCTGCCCTCAAGCAGGTCCACGAACTCTTCGGTGAGAACTACCTCAAGACGCATCTGTGGGTACCTATCAAGAAAGCGGCAGCACACCGCATTCAGAAACGCTGGAGCGTAGGACGGTGGCGCCGCTACTCGCAAGGTGCCACACATCTCCTGCTGGAGCTGATCAAGATCTTCCCGAGCTTGCTGTAGCTGAATCAGCACCTGTCGAGCGCTTGCCAGATAGATCTGCCCGGCCTCAGTCAGGGCAATTCGGCGGGTAGAGCGCTCAAAAAGACGTGTGCCCAATTCAGTCTCAAGGTGGGTTACCGCCCTGGTCAGAGCCGACGTGGTTTTGCCCAGATGCGAAGCTGCGCGCGTAAAACTGCCTTGATCTGCCGTGGCGACGAACATACTGATAGCGCCTAGCTGGTCCATTCGCTTTTACCTTTCTGGAAAGTATGTCTTTCGGGGTTTAGGTATTCTTAACATCGCCTCGTTTGGATAGTCTCCCGAACACTCTAATAAGAAAAGGTGTTCAGGCAATGAAGAAGGCTCTCGGGACGACACTGGCAATTGCGGTCGCTTTTGCATCAATGGAAAGCATGGCGGCTGTGGACTTGCTCTTGTACAACGCAAAGGTGTTCACGGCTGAGCCGGGTCAGCCGCTGCAACAAGCCGTCGCCGTAGCCGATGGCCGTATCCTCAAGGTCGGGAGTGATGTCGAGATTCTTTCGCTCAAAGATGCCATGACCCAAGTGGTGGATTTGAAGGGTAAGGTCGTCATGCCAGGCTTCATTGATAGCCACAGCCACGCAGTCTTTGGCGGCGTCAAGCTTAAGTCGGCAGATCTCGAAGGACAGATGTTGGCCTTCGACGAACTGGAGCAGCGTTTGCGCGCGTGGCGAGACGACGGCAAGGCGAAGCACGGAGACAGTCTGGCGGTCGGTGGTTTCCCCTCCACTTACTGGAGTGAAGTGGCTCAATTTGAAAAGCGCTTCAATCATGGCGAATGGGCCGATACACCGATTGCTTTCATCGGCTGGGATTATCACACCGGCTGGGCCAACGCGGCGATGCTCAAGCGAGCAGGCATCGATGCCGAGCGGGTCAAGTCGCTTAAAGGCGAAGCGGTGGCGACCATCGGCCATCATGAGGACAGCACCCCCAACGGCTTCGTGGCTGACGCGGGTTTGTCTGCGGTGATGTCGCAATTGCCGGCGCCGACTTTTGATCAACTGATGGCCGCGGGCCGTGCGGCGCGTGACCTGAACCACAGCCTGGGCATTACCGCCCTGATGGACCCTGCGGCTAATGCGATGCCAGCCGATGGGCTGTTCGACTTCAAGCCCACAGCGCAGACATTGGGGGTTTTGCCTGTCTACAAAGCGTTATCGGAAAAAGGTGAGCTTCAGTTGCGAGTCGCCGCGCTGATGGTTGCTAATCCGAAAAGCGCGCCTGCGGATCTGGACGTGCTGGATCAGGTCAGGAAGCAGTTCCTTGGTGTCGAAAATCTCAGCCTGCCGGGCATCAAGATCTTTGCCGATGGCGTTGCTGAGTTTCCTGCACAAACCGCATCGTTGCTCACCCCCTACAAGAATTCAAAGAAAGGCGGGGAGTTGTTGATCGATCCGGCTCATTTCGGTGAACTGGTCAGCGCCGCGGATGCCCGTGGCTGGCTGGTACATGTCCATGCAATCGGCGACCGGGCGGTACGCGAAGCGCTCAATGGGATCGAGCAGGCCAGGCATGACAGACAGAGTGGCGTGACGCATTCGATCACCCATTTGCAGATGGTAAATCCCAAGGAATTCGCCCGTTTCAAACCCTTGAATGTCATTGCTTCCATGCAGCTGTACTGGGCGTCAGCGGATGAGTTGAGCATTGATTTACTGAAGCCCTACATCAGTGCAATGCAGTTTCAGTTCATGTACCCGGCGCGATCGCTGCTGAAAAACGGCGCGACCATTGCGGGTGCCAGCGACTGGCCGGTCAGTACGCCCAATCCGTGGAAAGCTATTGGGCAGGCCATCAGTCGCAAAGGCCCCAAGGGCGTGCTCAACAAGGATGAGGATATCGATCGGGAAACGATGTTCTATGCCTATACCCGCAACGCCGCCCGCGCGATCGGTTTAGAGAACCAAATTGGCTCTGTCACCGCGGGTAAACAAGCTGACCTGATCGTGCTTGATCGCGATGTATTCAACGTGCCTGAAGAGCAACTCGCCGACACCCAAGTACTCAAGACCTACTTTTCCGGGCGCGAAGTTTACAGCCACCCGTAATCCCTAAACGTAAGCCTGACCTTTGCCCTTCGGGGCATGGGGAGGGCAAAGCCTTGCCTGCCAATAATAATAAACAGGATTCAACCTATGCATCGTCTTGCTATTACGACCCTTGTCGGCTGTGCGCTTTTTCCCTTTGGGGCGGGCGCCGTGACGCTGACCGACAACTTGCAACTGGAGCTGAAACCGCAGGTGGTCAGCGATTACCGTAGCCGCGGACTGTCCATGACGCTGGGTGACCCGGCAGCGCAGTTGGAGGCCACATTGATACACAGCAGCGGTGCCTATGCGGGCGTATGGACTTCAAACGTCGATTTCGGGATGAACCTGAAAACGCGGCTGGAACAAGATTACTACGCAGGCTTTTTCATTCCATTCAATGACGATGTCAGCCTTGATGTGGGGTATCTCAAGTACACCTATGCCAAGGAAGCACAGTTCAACATGAGTGAGGTCTACGCCATTCTCAAAGCCTATGGCTTCAAGTTCGGCAGTTATTACTCCAACGATCTGAAGAACTTTGTAGGGAAAGATCAGGACACACTCTACACCTACTTGGGGTACAGCCATGAAATTGTGGATCAGGTCGGACTGGAGGTCCGCTATGGACGTTTCGACTTTAAGGATGATGTGTTTTTGTCAAACAGTGGCAAGGCTCGAGGTGATTATCACGAATGGGAAGCCAAGCTGACCCGCAGCGCATTTGGGGTCGACTGGGGCCTTAGCTACGTCGACACGGATCTTTCCAAGAGCGAGTGCGCGAGTTACTACGGTTACACCGATGTGTGCACGGCGACTGTAGTGGTCAGTGCCAGCAAGACGTTCTGATCAAACCTTCAGTTAAGAAATTTGCAACTCAAAAAAACAAGGCAGGAGATTTCGATGTACTTGACCCAAGGGTTGCATCGCCATATGCAACAGCGTCCCGAGACACCAGCTATTCGTTACCAAGGTCGTAGTCTGAGCTTTGCCCAGTTGGGCGAACGAGTCGCCCGTCTGGCCGGCGCACTAAAAGGCCTGGGCGTGACCAGCGGCGAGCGGGTGGCAATGCTTTCGCTGAACTCGCAGCGGTACATCGAATACTGTCTGGCGGTCCCTTGGGCCGATGCCGTACTCAACCCGGTGAACATCCGTTGGAGCGCTGCGGAGATCGTCTATTCATTGGACGATTCTGAAACCTGTGTACTGATCGTCGACGATAGTTTCCTGGATCTGGCAGGAAAAATCAGCGCTGCTGCGAAAACCCTGCGCCTGATGATTTATGCCGGCGACGGCGAAACTCCGCCGGGCATGCTCAACTACGAAATGCTGATCACCCAGTATGAGTCGGTCGAAGATGCCCTTCGTGGTGGCGATTCTCTGCTGGGCGTCTTTTATACTGGTGGAACCACGGGCTTCCCCAAAGGGGTAATGCTCAGTCATAACAATCTCGTTTTATCAGCCCTGGCCACATTCGACCAGACCGGGATCGGAGCTCAGACCATCTTCTTGCATGCCATGCCGATGTTCCATATAGCCGATCTGTCGGCAATGGTCTCTCTGTTCATTAGCGGCGGTACGCATGTGGTTTTATCCGCCTTCAAACCGCAGGAGGTACTTGAATGCATCGGCCTGGAACGGATCAGCAATACCAGGCTGGCGCCGACCATGCTGCAGATACTCCTCGATTGGCGCGAAGTCAATCCCGCTGCGGCCCAACTTGATCTGAGCTCGCTAAGGAAAATCACTTATGGCGCTTCGGCAATCTCCCCGGCACTGCTCGACCAAGCCCGCCAGTCCTTTTCGGCAGCCGACTTCATCCAAGGCTACGGCATGACCGAACTGTCTCCCTTTGCATGCATCCTCAATGCCGAGTATCACTGCGAGGAGCATCAGCGCAGCGGTAAGATGTACTCGGCGGGGATGCCGGTCAACTGCGTTGAAATCCGTATCGTTGATGCCGAAGATCGGGAGGTGCCACGTGGCACCGTGGGGGAGATCGTCGCACGCGGGCCGAATGTCATGCTCGGTTACTGGAACAACGTGCAAGCCACTGCCGAAGCGCTGCGAAACGGCTGGATGCACACTGGCGATGGCGGCTACATGGACGAAGATGGCTTCGTCTATATCTGCGACCGGCTGAAGGACATGATTGTGAGTGGCGGCGAGAACATCTTTACCGCCGAGGTCGAAAACATTATCGTCAGACTTCCGGCCGTTACCCAGGTTGCAGTAATAGGCATTCCCAGCGAAAAGTGGGGCGAAACTGTTCACGCAGTGATCGTCTGCAATCCTGGAGCATGCATCTCCGAGCAACAGGTTATCGCCCACTGCCGCGAATCCATTGCCGGGTACAAGGTTCCGCGTAGTGTCGAGTTCCGGGACTCGTTGCCATTGTCCAGTGTCGGGAAGGTGTTGAAAACCGAACTGCGCAAGCCGTTCTGGGAGAACCGCGCTCGTCAAATTGCCTAGAACGCCGGTGCGCAATGCAGCAATGCAGCAATTGGCTACTTGAAACGCGATAAATCGCATAGGCAGTAACACTGACGAAGTGCTGATTCAGAAGTCGGGTTCCACTTGGCATTGTCTGCACCCTGGATACGGTGCAGGTCATCAGGCGACAAGCAGCCATAGCTAGCGAAGGCTCTCCTATGGCTTTTTCGGCTTGGCTGCAATTGCAGTAGGAAAAGTGAGTGAAAATTTTGGTATTTATCATGCAACAACAGTATCCCTGGAAGGCATCAATTGTTCAGGGGCACGCCCTGAACTTTGGTATCCGCAAATAATCAGGCAGCATTGTTGTTGTCGATAGACTGCTTTTGGCCGATTTCTGCCGGTAGCGACCGACAGAAATCGACCAAATACCAGCGAGCACCGGCAAGAATCGGAGATCAGTGCGGCGCACGTTTTCGAAGTTGCGCATGTGGGTGACATTGGGCCAGGCCGCGGTGCGGTTGCCCCATAGACGCAGGCCGGTGCCGTAGGAATTGAAGACGGTGGTGGCGCCGTCGATGCGTGCGGTGAGTGGCCGTTCCAGGCCGATGACGCTCAGCAGTGGTTGGTTGGAGCGGGCCCATAAGTAGCCATAAGAACGTGACCGTCCGTTAGACCGCGCTGGAATGCGCCGCAACCTCCATGGGATGATCGCCCCCCACCGCGAGACCGACCATCCCTGGAGTTTCTGAATGTCATTGTTGAGTAAAAAAGCCGTTGCCCTTTTGTTGACGGCGGCTGCCAGTCTGGGAGCGCTGAATGCGCAGGCCGCCAAGGCCACTGCCAGCGATACCGCGCCCGCACAGACCGTCTCGATGCTCGGCGGCAAGTTCAAGTTCACCCTGCCCAAAGGTTTCATCGCCAACCCGCTGCCTGCCGGCGACGCGTCCACCGGCACCGCTGGGGCAACGGGCACCATGTACACCAATCAGGCCACTAAAACCGTAGTGATCGCGGCTGAAAACACTATCCCCGGCGGCCTCAACGTCAAAGACAACGACGGTCAGTTCCTCGACTCCGCGGCGTCTGACTTCGCCACCGAACAAGCCACGGCGCTGCCGGACTTCACCAAGCTCAGCGAAAAAAGCCTGACCCAGAAAGGCACTGGCCTGGGGCTGCGGCAGATCGACAGCACCGCCACCCAGGGCGGCGGCAAAACCCTCGACACCACAGTGATGGCCGCGTCTAACACGCGCATGGCGATCGTTCAGGTGATTTCCCGCCTCAGTGACAATGCTGGCCACGAGACGCTGGTCAAACAGATCGTCTCCGGCAAGTAAGCATCAGGGATTGAGGCGCTGCAACCACGCGCTCAAGTCCTGCATTTCGGCCGCACTGATGGTGTGACCGACGCCAGGGTAGGCATGAAATTCAGGCTTGAGTGACAGGCTCTGCAACAGGCTGTCGGCCTCCGTACCATCGATGTACGGAAGGCGTTTGTCCGCGGTGCCATGACCAATGAAAATCGCCAGCTTCTGGCGGTTTTCATCGGGTTTCAGTTCGGACTGGAGCACCGGCAGAATCCGCCCGCTCAATGCCGCGATCCCGCCGACCGCCGCAGGATGACGCAACGCCACCTCGTAGGACATGATCGCGCCCTGGCTGAAACCGACCAGGAACACCTTGTTCGGTTCGGTGTGATATTTCTTCGCCGCCTGTGCGACGAAATCCAGCAAGACCTTGCCGCTGTTTTTCAGATCATCGGTCTCACCGTTGTAGGCACCGTTGCCCTTCTGGCGAAACCACTTGTAACTGCCCTCCTCCATCACCATCGGCGCCCGCACCGACAGGAAGTTGTAGGACGCGGGCAACTCATCCTTGATGTCGAACAAATCCTGCTCGTTACTGCCGTAACCGTGGAGGAAAATCACCAAGGGCTGATCGCGCGATTCGATATTGGCCTGCTCCAGATACTTGAGCGGCAGATCGGTTTGCAGCGGGATTTGAGCGTGGACGGCGGTGGACGCCAGGAGTGTCAGCAGAGCGAGAAACTTCAACATAAACCTTCCTTCACAAGTGCAGGATTCGGCGCAGAGCCTAACACTGTGAAGCTGACAGGGCATATTCGGTGTTGCTAAAGCCGCCATCGCGGGCAAGCCCCCCCCCCCCGGGGCATGGCTTACAATGCATTCCAAATGTGGGAGCGGGCTTGCCCGCGATGAGGCCCTGAAAAACAACGAAAATTCTTAGTCGTTGATGAGTTTCCCAACCCGAATCGGCTCACGCCCCGCCACTTTCGCCTGCCATGTACCCGGTTGGGTGTAGCGCCCACGATCGATGGCAAACAATACGCCACTGGTTCCGGCGCAAACTGTGGTGACCCGATCATTCAGCGGATCGACCACTTCAAACAGCGCATCCCCCTTCTCCACCCACTCACCGGATTCGCGCAAGAAACTGACGACCCCATGATGCGGCGCGAACAGGTATTGGGTGCCTTCGAACGGCATGCCTTCACAGCATTCGCTCGGTGCCGCAGGCCAAGTGCCTTTGATGAAACCTTGCTCGGCGAGGAAGCCGAGAATCGCCTCGCAATTGGCTTGAGCCTGATCGACTCGCGTATCACCCATGCTGCCCAGCTCCAGCGTCGTCGCCAGGTTGGCCGGCGGGATCGCGGCCTCAGGGAAAGCCCTTGCCAGGCGCAACCACGGCGTTGAACACGACTCATCGAATGAGCTGCCGCCGGATTCTTCACAGAGCAACGCCACCCCGGCCTTCAAACGCGCCGCCAGGGATTGCCACTGCGGCCAGTGTTGCGGCAAGGCATACAGATGAATCGCCGCGTCGAAATCACAATGCAGGTCGAGGGTGATATCGGCATCACAGGCGTGGCGCAGCAGCAAGCGGTGCATGGCTTCGAGCTGCGAGGTCGGTGCCGGCAAGCCGTCGAGTACGTGGCCCATAGTCTGGCGAATCAGCGCAATGTTGGCAGCCGCGTCACTGCCCAAGCGATCACCAATCAACTTGGCCAACGGTGCGCTGAGTTCGACGAAGGAGCGGTTGAAGTTCTTGCCGCTGCCCAGCTCGAAGCGGCCCATGTGGCTGCCTTGCAGGTGCTGATCGAGGCCAATGGGGTTGGCCACCGGAACCAGTTCGATCACGCCCTGCAACTGACCCTGGGCTTCGAGTTCGGTCAGACGCTTTTTCAGCTCCCAGGCCGTGCGCATGCCCGGCAGTTCATCAGCGTGCAGGCTGGCCTGGATGTAGACCTTGCGAGTGCCCGCGCCATAACGAAACACGCTGAGGGTGCGTTCGGTGCCCAGGTGGCTCCAGGGCAGTGAATGGTCGATGCGTTGCATGGGGTGCTCCTGTGTTCGCGTGCTACGCAGAATAAATCATCAAGGCATAAAAAAAGTGGCAACCGCGTCAACGGTTGCCACTTTTTTGAACGGCGTGATTACTGGCCGTAAACGTCAAAGTTGAAGTACTTGTCTTGCACTTGCTTGTACTTGCCGTTGGCGCGGATGTCGGTGATGGCGGTGTTGAATTTTTCTGCCAGGGCGGTATCGCCCTTGCGCACAGCAATACCGGCGCCGCCGCCGAAGTACTTGGCGTCTTCGTAGGTTGGGCCAACGAAAGCGAAGCCTTTACCGGCGTCGGTTTTCAGGAAACCGTCGTCCAGGTTGACCGAGTCGGCCAGCATCGCGTCGAGACGACCGGCGACCATGTCCAGGTTGGCTTCCTGCTGCGAGCCGTAACGAACCAGATTGATACCGGCCGGCACCAGCACTTCAGTGGCGAAGCGGTCGTGGGTACTGGCGCGCAGCACACCGACTTTCTTGCCTTTGAGTTCGGTCAGCGGGTCTTTGATGTCGGTGCCTTCCTTCATCACGAAGCGCGCCGGGGTGTGGTAGTACTTGATGGTGAAGTCGACGTTCTTTTTGCGATCGTCGGTGATGGTCATGGACGACAGGATCGCGTCGATTTTCTTGACCTTCAGGGCCGGGATCAGGCCGTCGAACTCTTGCTCGACCCAGGTGCACTTCACTTTCATCTGCTCGCACAGCGCGTCGCCGATGTCCACGTCGAAGCCGGTGAGTTTGCCGTCAGGGGTTTTCATCGAGAATGGCGGGTAACCGGCTTCGATACCGAGGCGGATCGGCTTGGCGTCTTCGGCCACAGCCGTCAGGGACAACATCGACAGTGCCAGGGCACCGAACATCACTAGCTTCTTCATTTATAACTCCTGTGTGCGGAGGTTTTTATTGGCAGCTTTCGATTGGCTTTCGGTAGCGGCTTCCGATTGGAGAGCACCGAAGTGGCCGGCAGCCTAGAGCGGCTTCATGAGGGTAAATTGTGTTTAGGCGACAAATACTTATAGAAAAGTGGCCGACGGATTCGAGCCCCTTGAAGCGTGCGCCAAGCCAGTGCAAAGACTGTAGGACAAGCCCTTTTTTCAGACAAAACCTACAAGCAAAAACTACAAGAGAGCCCTTATGCCTACGTTGAACCTGATCCAGCACCACCCTGCCGAAGGTCCCGGCGCCATTGCCACTTGGGCTGCGTCCCGAGGTTTGACGCTGAATGTGTTTCGCGCTGACCTCGGCCAGTTGCCGCCGTCGAGTGCAGCCCCCGTGATCCTGTTGGGCGGGCCTTATGAGTCCAACGCCGGGCCAGCGTGGCTGGAAGCCGAACGTCAGTGGTTGGCGGGCAGTCTGGATCAAGGCGCGGCGGTGTTTGCGATTTGTCTGGGGGCGCAGTTGCTGGCGCTGAGCCTGGGCGGGAATGTGCGGCGGATGGATCGCACGGAAACCGGATGGACGCCCGTGACCTTTGTCGATGGCCAGACATTGCAGGTGCTGGAATGGCACGAAGACGCCATCGACCTGCCGCCCAACGCGCAGTTGCTGGCCAGCAGTGATCAGTGCGAGCAGCAGATGTATCGCGTCGGGTCGACGCGGGTGGGTTTGCAGTTTCATCCGGAGTGGACGGCTGAATCGGTGGCCACGCTCAATGAACACTTTGGCGACGAGTCACCGCTGCCCCGGGGTCAACAGGACAGCGCCGCCTACGCAACCGTGTTTGAGTGGTTGCAGGCGACGCTTGATGGGTGGTGGGCATCCGTTTAGAAGCAAGATCAACAGATCGCAGCCTCGTTTCACTCGACAGCTCCTACAGGGGATCGCGTAGACCTGTAGGAGCTGTCGAGTGAAACGAGGCTGCGATCTTTTCGGCTATATCAACATTCGCAACCAATGGCGGTGGTGTTGAACGGTTGCACCCACACACTCAACTCAAACCCTTCATCCAGCCAACCGGTCACTCCGCCGATCATTTCCTTGACCGGGTAACCCAGCGCCGCCAGTTTCACCGCCGCCTTGTTGGCACCGTTGCAGTGGGGCCCTGCGCAATACACCACGAACACGCTGGTTTTCGGGTAGGCCGCCAGGCCTTCAGCGGTCAGTAGTCGCCCCGGAATGTTGATCGCTCCCGGCACATGACCACGCTCGAACGCGAGCGGGCCGCGCACGTCCACCAGGACAAAATCCACTTCGCCGGCCTGTTGGCTGCCGTGGACGTCGGAACAGTCGGTTTCGAAGGTCAGGCGGTTGCTGAAATGCATCAGGGCGATGGCCGATGGGGCGGCGGGAATCTCGCGGACGAGGCTGGTCATGGGCTGTACTCCAAAGTCTGTGTGGGTGTGGGAAGACTTTATCCGCCCGACGCTTGCGGCTACAGTGGCGCACAAGACACTCACCGGGAACTTTCCGCCAAATGCAGCCTACCCCTGGATTGGTCGCGATTCTGGCCTATGACGGCCTTTGTACATTCGAGTTCGGCATCGCTGTGGAGATCTTCGGCCTGGCCCGTCCGGAGTTCGACTTCCCTTGGTACGAGCACCGGATCGCCGCCGTTGATCAGGGCCCGATGCGCGCCATGGGCGGCATTCAGGTACTGGCCGATGGCGGCATGGAGCTGCTCGAGGACGCCCGGACCATCATCATTCCCGGCTGGCGTGATCGCAGCGCCCCAGTGCCTGAGGCATTGATCGCGGCCCTGCGCTAGGCCCATGAGCGGGGTGCGCGGCTGCTGTCGATCTGCTCGGGTGTGTTCGTGCTGGCGGCCACCGGTTTGCTCGACGGTCGCGGCGCCACCACGCACTGGCGCTACACCGCTGAGTTGGCCGAGCGTTTTCCGAACATTCTGGTCGATCCGGACGTGCTCTATGTCGATTCAGGTCAACTGATCACCTCGGCCGGCAGCGCTGCCGGTATCGATGCCTGCCTGCACTTGGTGGCGCGGGACTTCGGCACGCAGGTGGCCAATTCGGTGGCGCGACGGCTGGTGATGTCGCCACAACGCACCGGCGGCCAGGCGCAGTTCATTCCGACACCGGTCAGTCCTACGCCTCGTAGCGATTTGTCCCGCGTCATGCAGTGGGCACGCGAGCGTTTGCATGAACCGCTGGAGGTTCGCGAGCTGGCGAGTGAGGCGGCCATGAGTGAACGGACGTTTCTGCGCCGCTTCACTGAAGCCACCGGCATGCCGCCCAAAGCCTGGTTACAGCACGAACGCCTGGGCCGGGCCCGCGAGCTGCTTGAGAGCACGAACCAGAACACCGACCAGATTGCCCAACACTGCGGTTATCGCTCGGTGGAGAGTTTTCGGGTGGCGTTTCGCGGCGTGGTAGGGGTGCCGCCGTCGGTGTATCGGGAGCGGTTTGGTCGGGAGTCAAAGGCGATTTTTTGAGGTGTTCTTTAGACCCCATCGCGAGCAAGCTCGCTCCCACAATTGACCGAGTTGTCTGGACGGTCGCGGTCTATGTGGGAGCGAGCTTGCTCGCGATGAGGCCAGCCCAGACACCCATTTTCTCAAGGCTTGCGCAACAGATAGGTATCCATAATCCACCCATTCTCCAACCGAGCGGCCTTGCGCACCCGTTCGATCTCATCCGCCACATCCTTGAGCTTGCCGCTGATCAGGATTTCATCCGGCGTCCCCAGGTAGGCCCCCCAATAAATCTCTGTCTCCTGATCCGCCACCCGGTGGTAGGAATCTTCTGCATCCAACATCACCACCAGGCTGTCGGCATCGCTCACCTGCCCCGCCGCCAGACGTCGGCCAGTGGTGATTTCAATCGAGCGGCCAATGCGGTTCAGCGGCACCCTGTGCTGCGCCGCCAGCGCCTGGACACTGGTGATGCCGGGGATCACATCGAACTCGAAGACGCACCGGCCCGAGGTCAGAATCGCCTGCAAGATCCGGATCGTGCTGTCGTACAACGCCGGATCGCCCCACACCAGAAAACCGGCGCACTGGTCGTCAGTCATTTCCTCGCTGATCAACCGCTCGAAGGTCTGCTGCTTGGCCAGGTTCAGGTCTTCCACGCTGGCCTTGTAGTCCACATCACCGCGTTCGCGCTCCGGGCTGTGGGCTTCGACAAAGCGGTAGTCGCGATCGGTGATGTAGCGCTCGCAGATCTCGCGGCGCAGGTCGATCAGTTTGTCTTTGCTCTGGCCCTTGTCCATGAGGAAAAACACGTCGACTAGGTTCAGCGCTTTCACGGCTTGCATCGTGATGTAGTCGGGATTGCCGGCGCCGATGCCGATGACCAGAAGTTTTTTCATCAATGTGCTCCCTCAGGGTCAGTGCCCAGCAAGCGTAAGCGCCAGCGGCCGTTGAACCGCAACTCGATGGCCGACAGCGGTTCAACGTCGATCAGGTTGAACGCTGCGCCTTGCAGCACCTGCGTCAGCGCGGCGCGCATGACAAACGGATGGGTGATGGCGACGATGTGCCCCGGTGCGGCCTCCAGCGTTTTCAGCCACGCGGCCACCCGCTCGCTGAGTTGCACCACCGACTCGCCACCATGGGGCGCCGAATTCGGGTCATCGAGCCAGATCTGCAGCGTTTGCGCTGCGGTTTTTTGCAGATCATCGATCCGCGCGCCTTTCCAGTACCCGAAATCGCAATCCCTCAATGCCTCGACAATCTCCACGTCGCTGCCGAACAGCTCGGCGGTTTGCCGGGTTCGCAGTTCAGGTCCACACACCAGTCGCGGCGTCCCTTTGAACTGAGTGCGACGCGATCCCTTTGCCGATTGCCAATCCATCTCTAGTGGCTCATTCGTAGGAAAACACGCCAATTTTTGTGCGACGGTTCGAGCGTGGCACATCAAGGTCAAACGGGTTGCCTGCACGAAGGATCACTCTGTCGATGGAAATTGAAAACGGCGTCACGCCGCGAATAATTGCCCAATTGTGCCGCAAGAAGCGCGATCCAGGGCGTTTCGTTTGATCCGGCCATCCAGGTTCGAAAACTTGATACACCTGAAAAAATCGGCGATATCCGACACCACTAAGGGCGATGGCCTACAAGCTCAGTCGACTTCCATGTAGCCCAAGGCCCACGGGCTTTTCGCCCTATTTTTGGGCTCTAAATAACCATGAAAAAATTCACTAGACATGTTGAGTCCGCTACATAAATACTGTTTTAGCAATTTATGAAATGAAACCGACATATCCATCCAGCAGGAGCCCGGATGCCTTCTCTCAGAGATCTGATCACCGATCCCGACCTGGAACTTACGCCGTCGGAACGCAAAGTCATCCGTGCCTTGCTGGACCAGTACCCACGTAACGGACTGGGCCCAATGTCACGTTTGGCCGAACATGCCGGTGTCAGCGATCCCACCATCGTGCGACTGGTCAAAAAACTGGGTTTCAGTGGTTATGCCGATTTCCAGGATGCCCTGCTCAGCGACATGGACCACCGCCTCCGTTCCCCCAGCGCCCTGTTGCAGCCTCGTGCTCATCTTCAGAAAGGCGACGCCTGGAGCCATTATCTGGCGGACAGCCATCGAGCGCTCGCGGACACCCATGCGCTGACCCAACCCGAAGATGTGCGGATTCTGGTGGAATGGCTGCTCGACGCCCGCCATCAGGTGCATTGCTTCGGGGGGCGCTTCAGCAGTTTCCTCGCCAATTACTTGCTCAACCACCTGCGCCTGCTGCGTCCAGGCTGTTTCGCCCTGGAAGACAACGCGCAACTGCCTGACCGATTGTTCGACGTGCAACGTCAGGACGTGGTGCTGGTGTTCGACTATCGCCGCTACCAGTCACAGGCCCTGCGCGTGGCCAATGCGGCGAAAAGTCGATATGCACGCGTGGTGTTGTTCACCGACATCTATGCTTCACCGTTGCGCGAAATGGCCGACCTGATTATCAGTGCGCCGGTGGAATCGGTGTCGGCCTTCGACACCCTGGTTCCGGCGCTGGCCCAGGTCGAGGCGCTGATCGCCTGCCTGACCCTGCGCAGTCCGGATCTGGCCGATCGCCTGGAAGGCATCGACGCCCTGCGGACCGACTTCGACACCCACCTGCTGGAGGATAAATAAGGATGTTCACGCTCCCCCACCACTCGCCTCGGGATTTGCCATTCGTCACCGATCACACAGCGCTGCTGCTGGTGGACATGCAACGCGCCTGGCTTGAGCCGCAGTTCGACCCGCACCTCAACGGGCCAGACGCCGAATACTTCCTGACCCGCACCCACATGCAGGTGGTGCCCAATCAACGCCGGCTGCTCAGCGCCTTTCGCAGCGCCCGGCAAAACGTGCTGCACACGATCATCGAAAGCCTCACCGCCGACGGCCGCGACCGCTCGCTGGACCACAAGCTCTCGGACATGCACTTGCCCAAGGGCAGCCCGCAAGCGCGGATCATCGACGACCTGACCCCGGCAGAAAACGAAATCGTGCTGCCCAAGACCTCGTCCGGGGTCTTCAACTCAACCAACATCGACTACGTGCTGCGCAACCTCGGGACGCGGCACTTGATCATCGCCGGCATCGTCACCGACCAGTGCGTGGACATGGCCGTGCGTGATGCCGCCGACCGCGGTTATCTGGTGACGCTTGTGGAAGATGCCTGCGCGACTTACACGCCCGCGCGGCATCAGGCCTGCCTGGATGCAATCAAGGGTTACTGCTGGATCACCGACACCCAGACCGTACTCGGCCGGTTGCAGGAGATGCGGCCATGAGCGAACGCCTGTTGCCACTGCCCATGACCACCCTCGTCACCACCGACCTGATCGGCGTGACACGCGGGCGCTCCTTTCCCACGGACGAACTCGAGCACTATCAAAGGACGGGGTGTGGCTGGGTGCCGGCCAACAGTGCGCTGACCCCGCAAGACATCATCGCCTACGCCAACCCGTGGGGCGCTTATGGCGATTTGCGGCTGATGCCCGATCTGCCCAGCCGAGTGACGGTCAGTAACGGCCCGGATGCCAACGCTCCGGCGCTGGATTTTATTCACAGTGACATTCGCGAAACCGATGGCCGCCCATGGGGTGCCTGCCCGCGTACGGTGTTGCGCGACGAGGTAGAGCGTTATCGCGCCGAGTTGGGCTTGCAGGTCAATGCGGCGTTCGAGCATGAATTCAACTTGAACACCGGCGACGTTGAGTACCTGGCGTTTTCGCTGCAAGCCCAGCGTCAGGGTGCCGAGTTTGGCGGGTGGCTGCTCAGCGCCCTGCGTGCCGGTGGCGTCGAGCCGGAAATGTTCCTGCCCGAGTACGGCAAGCATCAATACGAAATCACCTGTCGCCCGACCCTGGGTGTGGCCGCTGCCGATCGCGCGGTGAACGTTCGTGAAATCACTCGCGAGATCGCCCGGCAAATGGGCCTGGAGTTGAGCTTCGCGCCCAAGACCTCGGAGCATGCGGTGTGCAACGGCGTGCACCTGCACGTCAGCCTGCTGGACCTGGCTGGCCAACCGGTGATGTACGACGCCGGCACCACCAATGGCTTGTCGACCCTCGGCCAGCACTGGGCCGCCGGCATCCTGCATCACCTGCCCGCGCTCTGTGCGTTTACCGCGCCGACGCCGGTGTCTTACGAGCGTTTGCAGCCTCATCACTGGAGCGCGTCCTATGCGTGCCTCGGGCAACGCAACCGCGAAGCGGCGCTGCGAATCTGCCCGACGACAAGCCTGGGCGGTAAATCGGTGGCGTCGCAATACAACCTGGAATTTCGCGCCATGGACGCCACGTCCTCACCGCACCTGGCCATGGCCGCACTGCTGATCGCCGGTCGGCTGGGCATCGAGCAACGCCTGGCCTTGAACGCGATCACCGATGAAGTCCCCGATGCCCTGCACGAAGAACAACGCCAGGCGCGCGGCATCGTCGCCCTGCCCGCGTCCCTTGCCCAGGCCCTGGATTGCCTGCGCAACAGCGAAGCACTGATCGAGGCCCTGCCGAGCGCGTTGCTGGACACCTACTTCGCCCTTAAAAACGAGGAACTGACGCTGACGGAACAGCTGTCGCCCGCCGAACGCTGTGAGCACTATGCGCGCCTGTACTGAATTTGCTGAGCTCGGTCTTTACACCGAGCCTGCGTACACCCTGAGCCGGGAAGACGCTAGTCACCCGTTGATTCTGGTGTGCGAGCACGCCAGCCGTTTTATTCCGGCCGGGTTAAATGACCTGGGCCTGAGTCACGAGGCGGCCCGCGAGCACATTGCCTGGGACATCGGTGCCTTGGCGCTGGCCGAGGGCTTGTCCCAGGCACTGGACGCAACCCTGTTGGCGGCCAATTATTCGCGACTGTTGGTCGATCTCAACCGACCGCGCCAGGCCCCGGACAGCATTCCGGCGCAGAGCGAAATTTATCAGGTGCCGGGCAACCGGGACCTGGACGAAGCCACCCGCGAGTACCGTCGGCAAACCCTGTTCGAGCCGTTTCATGCTCGACTGCACACCTTGATTGACGAACGTGTCGCTCAAGGGCGACCGGTACGGGTGGTGGGGGTTCACAGTTTCACGCCGGTCTATCACGGCCAGCCCCGCGCGCTGGAAGTCGGCGTGTTGTTTGCCCAGGCCAGGGAATATGCCCAGCGCTTGATCGATGGCTTGAGCCAGCATCCATTGAAAGTTGCCGGTAATGAGCCGTACAAAATCAACCCGCTGGGCGACATGACCGTGCCGGTCCACGGCGATGCTCGCGGCCTGGAGTCGGTGTTGATCGAAGTGCGCAACGACCTGCTGCGCACGCCTGAAGACGTCCGTCGCTTTACCGAATACCTGGCACCACTGTTGTAAAGAAATCGCTTCAAACTCGCAGCGTGTAGCTGCGTTCATATCAAGGAGAACGGCTTCATGGAAATAGAAGAATTCGGCTACAAGCAAGAGTTGAAACGCAGCCTGTCACTGACCGACCTGGTGGTGTACGGGATGATCTTCATGATCCCCATCGCACCGTTTGGTGTTTATGGCTACGTCAACGCCGAGGCGCCGGGGCTGGTACCGCTGGCCTACATCATCGGTATGGTGGCGATGCTCTTCACTGCCCTGAGTTACGGCAGCATGGCTCGGGCCTTTCCGATTGCCGGTTCGGTTTATTCCTACGCGCAACGGGGCCTGAACCAGCACGTAGGGTTTATCGCCGGTTGGCTGATGCTCCTCGATTACCTGCTGATTCCACCGCTGCTGTATGTGTACGCGGCCATGGCCCTGAATCATTTGTACCCCGACATTCCGAAGGTCGGTTTCATCCTGGCCTTCCTGGTCAGCGCGACGTTCGTCAATTTGCGGGGCATCACCTTCACCGCTCGAATGAACATCATCTTTCTGCTGGCGCAACTGGTGGTGCTGGGGATCTTCCTGTTCTACGCCTGGAACGCGCTGCACAGTGGCGGCGGTAACGGTCAGCTGACACTGGCGCCGTTATACAACCCCGAAACGTTCAACTTCGCCCTGCTGATGCAAGCGGTGTCGATTGCGGTGCTGTCGTTCCTCGGTTTCGATGCGATTTCCACCCTCGCCGAAGAGATCAAGGGTGACCCGGGCCGCAGCGTCGGCAAGGCCGCGTTGATCACCCTGGTGGTCATGGGCGTGATCTTCGTCGTGCAGACCTGGATTGCGACGGATCTGGCGGCCGGCATGGGTTTCAAATCGGCTGACACGGCGTTTTATGAAATCGCTGAACTCGCAGCCGGCAGCTGGCTGGCAACCCTGACCGCCGTGGCGACGGCGCTGGCCTGGGGCGTTGCGGTGGCAATCACCTCTCAAGCAGCGGTGTCCCGTCTGCTGTTCGGCATGGCCCGAGACGGCAAGCTGCCAAAGGTACTGGCCAAGGTTCACCCCAAACACAACACGCCGTACGTGAGCATCTATCTTGTGGCCGTGCTGTCGCTGGTGATCTGCTACCTGTTCATCAACTCGGTGGACACCCTCACCTCACTGGTGAACTTCGGCGCACTGAGCGGTTTCATGTTGTTGCACCTGACAGTCATCAACTACTACTGGCGTCGGCAGAAATCCGGACAGGTGATCCGTCACCTGATCTGCCCGGTGATCGGCTTCATCATCGTCGCGGCAATCATGTACAACATGGGCGTCGATGCACAGAAGCTCGGCCTGATCTGGATTGCCCTGGGCCTGGTCTACCTGTTTGTGCTCAACAAGGTGGGCATCCGCACGGTACTGCCCGACCCAAGCAACGGCTGACAAGAAAAAGAGCGGCGTCTGACAAAAAATCAGGCGACCGCCGATTTAACGCGTGGAAACCGACAGTGATAGTCAGGTTCGGTGCCAACCGCCGAACCCTGTGATACAGGAGTGCATCCATGCTGGTCTTACGCCCAGTCGAGTTAACCGACCTGCGCCAGTTGCAACAACTGGCGCGCGACAGTCTGGTAGGCGTCACGTCTTTGCCGGACGACACCGAATGCCTGAGCGAGAAGATTCTCGACTCCTGCGCCTCATTCGAAAAAGACGTTGAGGGTCATGGCCCGGAGAACTACTTCTTCGTGCTGGAAGATCTGACCCGAGAGCGTTTGGTGGGTTGCTCGGAGATCCTTGCCACCGCTGGTTTCAGCGAGCCGTTCTACAGCCTGCGCAACCGGCATTTCACCAGTGCCTCGCGGGAGTTGAACATCGAGCATGGCGTGCCCGCGCTGTCGTTGTGCCACGACCTCAGCGGCCATACCTTACTGCGAGGTTTTCATATTGATGCCGCGCTGGTGCGAACACCGTTTTCGGAGTTGCTGTCACGGGCACGGCTGTTGTTCATCGCCGCCCACTCGCAGCGCTTTGCCGAAGCCGTCATCACCGAAATCGTCGGTTTCAGCAGCGATGAAGGGCAATCGCCGTTCTGGGATGCGGTGGGCAAGCATTTTTTCGACCTGCCCTACGTCGAGGCCGAGCGGCTTTGCGGCCTGGAAAGCCGAACCTTCCTCGCTGAACTGATGCCGCAATACCCAATCTACGTACCAATGCTGCCCCAGGCTGCCCAGGAATGCATCGGCCGCATCCACCCCGATGGCCAGGAGGCCTTCGATATCCTCGAACGCGAAGGGTTCGAGACCAACAGCTACATCGACCTGTTCGATGGCGGTCCAACGTTGTATGCGCGCACTCCCGGCATCCGCTCCATCGCCAAGAGCCAGACCGGCACGGCTCGGCTGGGTTCGCCCATCGACGCACGCGGCAGCTATCTGGTGAGCAACGATTCGCTGAAGGACTATCGCGCCATCGTCGCCGATCTGGATTACCAGGCCGGGCAACCTGTGAGGTTGAGCGCCGAAATGTGCGCCGCCCTGAACGTCACCGAAGGCAGCCCGATCCGGCTGATCGCCCTGTGAGCATCACCCGGCCCCGCGCCCAACGACAGCGCCCGAGCGGGCGTGCAGAAGGAGTTGCATCATGATTGTCCGCCCGGTTCACGTCACCGACCTGCCCGCCTTGCTGAACCTGGTGCACCAGGCCGGCCCCGGCTTCACCACCCTGCCGGCCAACGAGGAACGCCTGGCCCACCGGGTACGCTGGGCCCAACGAACCTTCGCCGAACAGGTCGAACGCGCCGATGCCGATTACCTCTTCGTACTCGAAGACGACGATCAGCAACTGGTGGGCGTCAGTGCCCTGGTGGGCGCCGTGGGCCTGCGCGAACCCTGGTACAACTACCGGGTCGGGCTCACGGTCAGTTCGTCACCGGACCTGGGTATTCAACGGCAGATTCCGACGTTGTTCCTGAACAATGAAATGACCGGCCAATCGGAGATTTGCTCGTTGTTTCTGCGACCCGATCAACGCCAGGGCAGTAACGGTCGATTGCTGTCGTTGGGGCGTTTGTTGTTTGTTGCCGAGTTTCCACACCTGTTCGGCGAAAAACTCATCGCCGAACTGCGTGGCAGCGCCGACGAACAAGGCTGTTCACCATTCTGGGACAGCCTGGGCCGGCACTTCTTCAAGATGGATTTCAGTCATGCCGATCACCTGTCGGGCCTGGGCAGCAAGTCGTTCATCGCTGAACTGATGCCACGTCAACCGCTCTACACCTGCCTGCTCACCGAACAGGCCCAGGCCGTGATCGGCAAGGCGCACCCGAACACCGAACCGGCGCTGAAAATCCTCACCGCCGAAGGGTTTGCCCATAAGGGTTACATCGACATCTTTGACGCCGGTCCGGTGATCGAAGCCCCGATCTCGAACATCCGCACCGTGCGCGACAGCCAACCGCTGCTGCTGGCCATCGGCACACCCGACGAGCAGGCCCCGGTGTGGCTGATCCACAATCGTCGCCTGGAAAACTGCCGCATCACCGCCGCCCAGGCCAGGCAGGTGGGCAACAGCCTGATCGTCGACCGCCTCACCGCCAAACGCCTGCAACTGCAACCCGGCAACTCGGTACGCGCCGTGCTGCTGCTCAATCAACAACAGCAGTCGGTGGCGGCGTGACCGACGGTGGTCCATCCGTCTCTACAAAATCGTCATCATCCTTCCTCCGCTCGCGTGATAGCCTTTTGTTCCTTCGGCGTTGACACTTTTGCTCAAGCCCTTCCATTCCCATTGCAGTGGTGGAACTCATATGTCCAGGCTTTCTCATCAAGATTTACGCCGTAACTTTCGCGAGCTGTTCGCTTCCAGCGCCTGCTATCACACGGCGTCGGTCTTCGACCCGATGTCGGCCCGCATTGCCGCTGACCTGGGTTTTGAAGTGGGAATCCTGGGCGGTTCAGTCGCATCGTTGCAGGTACTGGGCGCCCCCGATTTTGCCTTGATCACCCTCAGCGAGTTTGCCGAGCAGGCCACTCGCATTGGCCGTGTCGCCCAATTGCCGGTGATCGCCGATGCCGACCATGGCTACGGCAACGCGCTGAACGTCATGCGTACCATCGTCGAACTTGAGCGCGCCGGCATCGCCGCCCTGACCATCGAAGATACGCTGCTGCCCGCCCAGTTCGGCCGCAAGTCCACCGACCTGATCGGGGTGGCGGAAGGCGTCGGCAAGATTCGTGCGGCACTGGAAGCCCGGGTCGACTCGGAGATGGCGATCATCGCCCGCACCAACGCCGGGATCCTGCCGGTGCAGGAAGTCATCAGCCGTACCTGTCATTACCAGCAGGCCGGTGCGGACGGGATTTGCATGGTGGGCGTGCGGGACTTCGACCACCTCGAACAAATCTCCGAGCACCTGAGCGTGCCGCTGATGCTGGTCACCTACGGCAACCCGTTGCTGCGCGACGATAAACGCCTGGCCGAACTGGGCGTGCGGGTCACCATCGATGGTCACGGCGCCTACTTCGCCGCGATCAAGGCCACGTATGACAGCCTGCGGGAACAACGGCAGATCTTTACTCAGGCGTCGGACCTGAGCGCTACCGAGTTGACTCATACCTATACGCAGCCTGAGGAATACATCCGTTGGGCGGAAGAGTTCATGAGCGTCAAGGAGTAACAGATACCACCGAAGGCTGCGATCTTGATCGCTTGATCGTTCCCACGCACGTGGGAACGATCAGCGGTGAGATTAGTGCTTCGCCAACTCCATAATCATTCGCGACAACAGGTAAATCCGCGGCGCCACGCTCTCAACCTCCGCGTATTCCTCCGGCGTATGAATATTCCCGCCAACAATCCCGAACCCATCCAGCGTCGGTGTACCCACACCCGCTGACAGGCTGGCATCCGCCGCCCCACCACTTCCCTCTTCGGTCAACTTACGGCCAATCTCCCCGTAAATCCCCTGAGCCATCGCCATCAACCGATCCGATTCCGGCGTTTGCGGCATCGGCGGCAATCCGCGCTGAAGTGTGGTGGTGACTTCCGTCTCCGGAATCAGCTTGTCCTTGGAAACCCGCGCCAGGTCCTTCTCGATCCGGTCAAACTCTTCCGGCACCGCCGCCCGCACGTCAGCCTTGGCGGTGGCTTGATCCGGAATGACGTTGGTGCGGTCGCCAGCCTTGAGCACGGTGAAGTTGATGGTGGTTTTCTTCTCCGCGTCGCCCAGTTTGCCAAGCTGCAATATCTGGTGCGCCGCTTCCATGGCAGCGTTGCGTCCCAGCTCCGGTGCGACACCGGCATGAGCCGCCTTGCCCTTGACCTCGACCACGGCGGTGGCACTGCCTTTGCGCCACACCACCAGGCCATCCGCCGGGCGGCCAGGTTCGAGGTTGAGGGTGACGTCGTGGGCCTTGGCGGTTTTCTTGATCAGGTCGGTGGCGATGTCCGAGCCGGTTTCTTCGCTGGCATCGAGCAGGAAGGTGATTTGCGCGTAGTCCTTGAAGTCGAGGTTTTTCAGGACTTTCAGCGCATAGATCCCGGCAACGATGCCGCCCTTGTCATCCATCACGCCCGGCCCGTAGGCGCGGCCGTCCTTGATGTGGAACGGACGCTCGGCGGCCGAGCCTTCCTTGAAGACGGTGTCCATGTGCGCCATCAGCAGGATTTTCGCCTTGCCGGTGCCTTTCAGGGTCGCGATCACATGGCTGCTTTTGTCCGGGGTATTGGGCACAAGCTCGATGGTCGCGCCGAGTTTTTTCAGTTCGTCGATGGCGATGTCGCTGACTTTCGTCAGGCCCGGTTCATAGCCGGAACCGGAGTCGATGTTCACCAAGCGTTCGAGTAACTTCAGGGCTTCGCCTTTGTACTGTTCGGAATCGGCGAGGACTTGTTTGTGCGGTTCGGCGAAGGCAGCGGGAGCGAAAGCGCCGAGGGCGAGGGTCAGGCCAAGGCTGGTGGCCAGCAGGGAGCGAGGAAGATTGAACGTCATGAATCGATCCTTGTTTCGTGTCGGGGGTGAAAAACACCCTACCCGACGACGGCGCAAGGCTCTAGACCGAATGCGACACTTGCAACCACGCAGGAGCGTGGGAACGATCACGTTTCACACCGAATCAAGTAATTCGTGATGCGGTTCGCCATCGCCGCAACAGATGACGCGGTTGCGACCGGTGGCCTTGGCTTCGTAGAGCGCCTGGTCGGCGTCGTTGAGCCAGAGGGTTGCGTCGGTGTGGGCCGGGTTGAAGGCGGCCAGGCCGATGCTCAGGCTGACTTTCAGCGCCGGGCTCTGCTCGTAGCCCAAGGTCGCGAAACGATCACGCAAGGCATCCATGGCGGCCACAGCGCTCGTGAGCGGAAGGTCCGGGAGGATCACGCAGAACTCGTCGCCACCGTAGCGCCCGGCAACATCCGCCGCGCGCAAGTTCTGCTTGAGCATTTTGCTCAACTGACGCAGGACGATGTCCCCGGCAACGTGGCCGTAGGTGTCGTTTATGGATTTGAAATGATCGATGTCGATCAGCGCAATCGCCCCGCCCTGCTGCTGACGTTTGCAACGCTGGAGTTCGACTTCCAGTTGATCCTTCCAGGCGCCGTGGTTCAGCAGGCCGGTGAGGCTGTCGGTGCGGCTCAGGGCCAGCAATTCACGCTTTTGTCGGCCGAGGGTGTGGGCCTGGCGGAAGCAGATCCAGCCCAATGCCAGCGGATACAAACACATCAAGGGCAAACAGGCATACATCTGCACTTGGCTGGTTTGCGGGATGAAGGCGGGGGAGAAAATCAGCAGTCCGACGCCTATCCCGAGAATCTGCGCCACGGTTCCCGCCAACAGGAAACGCAAACCGCCAATGGCCACATTGTTCATCGCCATCATGGACAGGGTCGTCGCGCCGGGCAGCGGATTGAACTGCATGGCAGCGACCCAAAAGCCGCCGAGAAAGGCGTCCACCAGCAGGTTGCGGTGTTCAGCGTGATAAGGCACTTGCGCGCGGCGCGCCCATTGATAAGCCAGGTGCGGCCAGAGTACGGCGTTGAGCAGCATCGCCACCCAGACCCACGGTGCAGGGTTGAGTGGATACATCGCCGCGCTCACGAGCAACAGCCCCAAAGCTAATCCCAGGATTCGCGATGTATAAAGCCTCCTGGCCAGTGAAAGTCCTTTTCCTCCCGTTTTTCCCATAGGAGCCTCTGCGCCACAGAACGGAACCTGAAAACACTAGGGTTTCAAGTGTGGTGAGAGTCTATCAGGGTAACGTCAAATAGCCATCACCGGCTGGCGGTCTGAATACCCAGGCATAGCCATGAGGCGAGCGTCCAATGTTTGGCTATACATGAAAGGAGGGTTCGATCAATAACGATAAAAAAGGAGGCCCATGCAGACCTTTCAAGTGCTGATCATCGGCAGCGGTTTTGGCGGCCAGTGCGCGGCGATCAATTTGCTCAAGGCAGGCATCAGCGATTTCCGCCTGCTGGAACGACGGGACTTTTTCGGCGGCACCTGGTGCCAAAACACCTACCCCGGTGCCGCGGTCGACGTGCCCTCGCCGCTCTATTCGCTGTCCTTCGCGCCTTACCGCTGGACGCAAATGTTCGCCGAGCAGGCCGAACTGCACCACTACACCCAGTACGTGGTGGAGCACTTCGGCCTGCGAGACAAGGTGGAACTGCAGGCCAATGTCGAGCGCATCGAATGGGACGATGACGGCAAACGCTGGGCGGTGCACACCGCCAGCAAAGGCACGTTCCATGCGCAGTTCCTGATCAACGCCACCGGGCCGTTGAGCCAACCCGTGATTCCACACTTCGAGGGCCAGGAGCGGTTTCAGGGCAAGACTTTTCACACCAACAACTGGGATCACACCTACGATTACCGGCAAAAACGCGTGGCCATCGTTGGCAGCGGCGCCAGCGCGGCCCAGGTGATTCCGACGATTGCCCCGGACGTCGAGCATCTGCATGTGTTCCAGCGCACGCCTCACTGGGTATTGCCTCGGGCCGACCGTGCCTTTGGGCCATTCCAGCGTTGGTTACTGGGGCTCAAACCGGCCTAC
Source organism: Pseudomonas sp. UYIF39 (assembly GCF_029963765.1). GTDB lineage: Bacteria > Pseudomonadota > Gammaproteobacteria > Pseudomonadales > Pseudomonadaceae > Aquipseudomonas. Next base: position 13,723 of record NZ_JALBYU010000001.1, on the reverse strand, counting down.
AAACTGTTGCGCTGGATGATCTACTGGCTGTTCGAAACCCGGGTGATTGCCTTCAAGTATTCGAAACCAGCGATCCGCTTGGTCCAGCAACACGCCCTGCGCTTCCTCAAACGGCAAGTGCCCGACCCCCAATTACGGCAAAAACTGACACCCGACTACGTCATCGGCTGCAAACGGGTGATCATCTCAAGCACCCTGTACCCGGCGCTGGGTCGCAGCAACGTGAGCCTGCACAGCCGCGAGCAAGGCATCGCCGCCATCGATGAAACCGGCATCGTCACCCAGGACGGCCAACACATCGACCTGGACCTGATCGTCTGGTCCACCGGTTACGACGCCACCGACGGGGTGATTTCCTACCCGGTCACCGGCAAAAACGGCACACAACTCAAAGATTTCTGGGCCCAGTATCCGCGGGCCTATCTCGGCACCAGCCTGCCGGACTTCCCCAACCTGTTTATCGTCACCGGCCCCAACACGGGCATTGGCCACACCTCGGCGCTGTTCATCATCGAGTCCCAGATGAATTACATTCTCGATTGCATCCGCACGTTAAAAGAACACGGTTTGCGCAGCATCGAAGTACGCCCCGAAGCAGAACGTACCTACACTGAAATGATCCACCGGGAGATGGAACGCACCGTCTGGAAGTCCGGGGGCTGCCACAGTTGGTATCAAAGCAAGAGCGGTCATGTGATTGCGATGTTTCCGGGCTTCAGTTTCAGCTATCACCGGTTGACCAGGGCGCTGAAACCCGCCGATCACATTCTGTCCTGATCACGTAAAAGGAAGATGCCTGATGCTTTTGTTGGTTGTCGCAATCGCAGTTTTCGCGGCCTGGAGCTGGTTGAGTTACCCGGCTATCGGTTATTGGCTCTATGACTTGGACATGTCGATAGAGGCCAAGCTGTATCGACTGCACAAAATTGTCGTGCCGATCGCCGAAATGACTGTCTCGACCTGGCAAGGCGGGCCGTACGAAGCGTCCAGCAGTGTGCTGATGCTCCACGGCTACAGCGCCGACAAGAACATCTGGCTGCGTTTTGCCCGGCACTTTGTCGGCAACTATCGGGTGATCATCCCCGACATCGCCGGCCATGGCGAAACCGGCTTCAAGGCGGGCGGCGGCTACGACATTCCCTTGCAGGCCAAGCGGATGATCCAGTTGCTCGATGTCTGCGGCGTCGAGAAAGTCCATGTGATCGGCAACTCGATGGGCGGCTACATGGCAGCGTGGCTGGCGGCCACGTACCCGGATCGCATTGTTTCGGTGGCCCTGATCGACCCGGCAGGTGTCACCGCCCCCGAAACCAGCGACCTGGAGCGGCATTTGGCCAAGGGCCACAACCCGTTCCTGATTCATTCACGGGAAGAATTCCAGCGCTTATACGCCATGACCATGGCCGAATCGCCGTGGGTACCCAAGGTGGTGCTGGACGCCATCGCACAACGCTATGAACAGAGTCGCGATGAGCTGGAAGAAATCTTCAACGACTTCCGTGCCAGCCCGCCGATGGAGCCGAAACTGCCCGACATCAAGTGCCAGGCGCTGTTGCTGTGGGGACGCAAGGACCGCTTGATCGATGTCAGCAGCGTGGCGATCTGGAGCAAAGGCATCGCCGATCTGCGAGTGGAAGTCTGGGACCACACCGGCCATATGCCGATGGTGGAACATCCGACGAGCGCGGCGCGGTTGTATCGGGAGTTTTTGGCATCGCTGCGCTCCGAACTTCCGGTGTAGCAGCTGCCGAGCCTGCGAGGCTGCGTTCGGCTGCGCAGCAGTCGCAAACCCTGTATGCACGTTCCTTCTGACACACCACAGTGGCTGATTTCACGACTGCTTCGCAGCCGAACGCAGCCTCGCAGGCTCGGCAGCTGCTACAACAAGCAGTCCTTTGCAGAATGAAGTTCGTAAGATTCTTCGTTTGTCAGCGCCGCGCAAGGCTGCGATCTTTTCCCGCATCCTTTACGTCACCGCGCCAGGAATTCTTTCATGAGTCACCCGAACTTCGTCAGCCCTGACCTGATCCGCCAACGCTTCTCCAAAGCGATGTCCGACATGTACCGCGAAGAAGTGCCGCTGTACGGCGCGCTGATGGAACTGGTGGAACAGACCAACCGTCACGTGCTGGACAGCGATCCACAGATCGCCCGACAGTTGTACAGCACCGGTGAAATCCAGCGCCTGGACCTGGAGCGGCATGGCGCGATCCGTGTTGGCACCGCCGATGAACTGGCCACCCTCGCCCGGCTGTTTGCGGTGATGGGCATGCAGCCGGTGGGTTATTACGACCTGACCCCGGCCGGCGTGCCGGTGCACTCCACGGCTTTTCGCGCGGTGCATGAAGCGGCGTTGCAGGTCAGTCCGTTCCGGGTATTCACTTCCCTGCTGCGCCTGGAACTGATCGAAGACCTGGAACTGCGAGCGTTCGCCCAATCGGTGCTGGATAAGCGTTCGATTTTCACGCCCACTGCGCTGACCCTCATCGATCGTGCCGAAACCCAGGGCGGCCTCACCGAACAGGAGGCCCAGGACTTCGTCGAACAGGCGTTGGAAACGTTCCGCTGGCATCACACCGCCACCGTGACCGCCGAGCAGTACCGCGAACTCAGCGCCCAGCATCGCCTGATCGCCGACGTGGTGGCGTTCACCGGCCCGCATATCAACCACCTGACGCCGCGCACCCTGGACATCGACATCGTCCAGGCGCAAATGCCTGCCCACGGCATCACTCCCAAAGCGGTGATCGAAGGCCCGCCCCGCCGTCAGTGCCCGATCCTGCTGCGCCAGACCAGCTTCAAGGCCCTGGACGAGCCTGTCGCCTTCACCGATCAAACCGAGAATCGTGGCAGCCACAGCGCACGTTTCGGCGAAATCGAGCAACGCGGCGCCGCGCTAACCCCCAAAGGCCGGGCGCTTTACGACCGTTTGCTCAACGCTGCACGTGATGAATTGAAAGACTTCCCCAATGAAGCCAACGCCGCTCGTTACAACGCGCTGATGGTGCAGCACTTTGCAGAATTCCCTGACACCGTTGAGGGCATGCGCCAACAGGAACTGGCGTACTTTCGCTACTTCGTCACGGAAAAAGGCTTGGGGGCCGATGAGCTGAAATCATTGTCGCTAGAGGATCTGCTCAGCGGCGGGTATTTGCGGATTGAACCGTTGGTGTACGAAGATTTCCTGCCGGTTAGCGCCGCGGGGATTTTTCAGTCGAACCTGGGCGATGCAGCGCAAACCCACTATGGCGTGCAATCGAACCGGCAGGTGTTCGAGAAGGCGCTGGGGCGGCCGACGATTGATGAACTGGCGTTGTATGCCGAGACGCAGCGGCGCTCGATCGAGGAATGTTTCGCCGCTATTACGCGATGACACGTTGAAAAGATCGTCCGCAGGCTCGGGCCGCGTGCGGACGATCTTTTGATCCTATTTCAGCTTCGCCAACAACGCCTCAGCAGCAGCTTCGGACGACGCCGGATTCTGACCGGTGATCAGCAATCCATCAGTAAGCACATAACTGGCCCAGTCAGCCCCCTTGGAATAGACACCACCCTTCTCCTTAAGCATGTCCTCCACCAAAAACGGCACAACCTTCGTCAGTTGCACAGCCTCTTCCTCAGAATTGGTGAAGCCCGTGACGCGCTTGCCTTTGACCAGCGCCTGGCCGTCCGCGCCCTTGACGTGACGCAACACACCCGGTGCGTGGCAGACGGCCGCGACCGGTTTGCCCGCCTGGTAAAACGCCTCGATCAGCGCGATCGAAATTTTGTCTTCGGCCAAATCCCACAGAGGGCCATGGCCGCCCGGATAGAAAATCGCGTCGTAATCTTCAGCTCTCGTGCTGCTCAGCAGAGCGGTAGACGCCAATGCGGACTGGGCCGCGGAGTCTTTGCGAAAGCGCTCGGTGGCCGCGGTTTGCGCGTCCGGCTCGTCGCTTTTTGGGTCCAGCGGCGGTTGGCCGCCCTTGGGCGAGGCCAGGGTCAACTGAGCGCCGGCGTCCTTGAAGGCGAAATACGGCGCGGCGAATTCTTCCAGCCAGAAGCCGGTTTTCTTACCCGTGTTACCCAATTGATCGTGTGACGTTAGAACCATCAGGATTTTCATGTCGTTCTCCTTGAGTTCGCAGATGTTCATTCATCTCGGCGCTGAGTTTGACCTCCAAGCTGCAGCATTCGTTGCACCTGTCACCCTAGCGGTTCTGCTACCGGTTTTCGGCAAATCAGACGATGGGTCACCGAATGATGGCCAACCGCCTTGATGCGCAAGAAGTTGCGCACTCAACGCTGCGAAAGCCCTTCCCGGCTCGCTGATCGCCCGGCCTGTCAGGCGCCCCAGCCAAGTGCGCAAGAAGTTGCGCAGTACTGCGCAACTTCTTGCGCACATCCACTGGCGATCGCTGCCGAACATCCTTCGCGAGCGCTGAAAACCATCTCAACCTCTTGATTTATATAGCCTTAACCGTTTCTGGCACGGACCTTGATAACAGTCAGGCACCCACCGGGCGATACCGCCTCCCGGGCACCCTAACTTTTAGCAAGGAGCACATCCATGGCTACACCAGCGTACATGTCCGTCACTGGCGAGAAACAAGGTCTGATCACTGCCGGCGCATTCACCGCCGACTCGGTTGGCAACACCTACCAGGAAGGTCACGAAGACCAGGTCATGGTTCAGGCTTTCAGCCACGACGTGATCATCCCGCGTGACCCGCAGTCCGGCCAACCGACCGGTCAGCGCGTTCACAAGCCAGTCGTGATCACCAAGGTCTACGACAAGGCTTCGCCACTGCTGCAAGCCGCTCTGACCTCCGGCGAGCGCATGAGCGAAATCGTTATCCAGTGGTACCGCACTTCGGCTCAAGGTACCCAAGAGCACTACTACACCACCAAACTGGAAGACGCGATCATCGTCGCCATCAACAACAAAATGCACAACTGCCAGGACCCGTCGAACTCCCACTTCACGCACCTGGAAGAAGTGCAGTTCACCTACCGCAAAATCACCTGGACCCACGAAGTATCCGGTACTTCGGGTTCCGATGACTGGCGTCAGCCAGTCGCTTAATCGCGGCTGACCGCTTCACGCATCGGCCAGCTCTGCTGGTCGATGTTGTTTACGCGCCTCCAGAATTTCGCGTCCGTTGACCCGGTTTCCGGGTGTCGACGAGCGCAGTAAGCACTGCACAAGGAACAAGGGATGTTCGCGCCGGCCAATCAAACTCACTTTGCCCTGACCATCGAAGGTCTTTCCAGTGACTTCCAGGTTCTTTCCCTGCAAGGTCGGGAAGCCATCAGCCAGCCTTTTGTGTTTGAGGTGGAGCTGGTCAGTGAACAGCCGTCCCTGGACCTCGAGACCCTGCTGCACAAACCGGCCTTTTTGCAGCTCTCGCCTGACGGCAGCGGCATCCATGGCCAGATCTATCGCGCCGCCCAGGGTGATTCCGGCAAACGCCTGACCCGCTACGCGGTGACCCTGCGCCCGCACTTGTCTTACCTGGCGCACCGCACCAACCAACGCATCTTCCAGAACCTTAACGTGCCGAAAATCATCGGCTGCATCCTCGAAGAGCACGGCATTCAAAGCAATGCCTACGAATTCAAAGTCGGGGCTGTTTATCCCGAGCGTATTTACTGCGTTCAATACGATGAATCGGACCTGCAATTTATCCAGCGCCTGTGCGAGGAAGAAGGTATTCACTACCACTTCCAGCACAGCGCCACGGCCCACAAACTGGTGTTCGGCGATGACCAAACGGTGTTCCCGAAACTCGCGCCCGTGGCCTACCAGCAAGACTCCGGCATGGTCGCCAACGACCCGGTGATCAAGCGCTTCGACCTGCGCCTGGAAACCCGCACCAGCCGCACCACCCGCCGCGACTACGACTTCGAAAAACCGCGCCTGACGCTGGAAAGCGAAAACCGTGGCGACGCCCTGCCCGACCTCGAAGACTACGACTATCCCGGTCGCTTCATCGACCGCGAACGCGGCAAGCACCTGGCCAAACGCGCCCTCGAACGCCACCGCAGCGACTTCCAGCTCGCCGAAGGCAGAAGCGATCAGCCGTTGCTGGTCAGTGGCCACTTCCTGGCGCTGACCCAACACCCTAAACCTAAATGGAACGACCTGTGGCTGCTGACCGAAGTCCTCCACGAAGGCAAACAGCCGCAAGTGCTGGAAGAGTCGGTCACCAGCAGCACCACTAACCTGAAAGACGATTTCCACCAGGGCTACCGCAACCGCTTCCAGGCCACCCCGTGGGACGTGCCGAACCGCCCGCCGCTGACGCAAAAGAAACCGCGCATCCTCGGCAGCCAAAGTGCCGTGGTCACCGGGCCAAAAGGTGAAGAAATCCACTGCGACCAATACGGTCGCGTCAAAGTGCAATTTCACTGGGACCGCGAAGGCCAGGCCGACGACAAGACCAGCTGCTGGCTGCGCGTCTCCTCCGCCTGGGCCGGCGCCCACTACGGCGGCATCGCCATCCCGCGCATCGGCATGGAAGTGCTCGTCAGCTTCCTCCAAGGCGACCCCGACCAACCGCTGATCAGCGGCTGCCTGTACCACAAGGAAAACGTCGTCCCGTACGCCCTGCCGGCGAACAAAACTCGCAGCACCTTCAAAACCCTGAGCTCCCCCGGTGGCGGCGGCTACAACGAACTGCGCATCGAAGACAAAAAGGGCCAGGAACAAATCTTCCTGCACGCCCAGCGCGACTGGGACGAAAACGTCGAGCACGACCAGAAAATCCGCGTCGGCAACGAACGCCACGACACCGTCGAGCAAAACAGCTACAGCGAATTCAAGGCCGAAGAACACCACACCGTCTACGCCGACCGCAAAGTCGAAACCCGCGCCAATGACCACCTGACCGTGGGCGTCAACCAACATATCAAGGTTGGCACTGGTCAATTCATTGAAGCCGGCCAGGAGATTCACCTGAGCAGCGGCATGAAAGTCGTGCTCGAAGCGGGCAGTGAACTGACGCTGATTGGTGGTGGGAGCTTCATCAAGATCGACGCCGGCGGCGTCACCCTGAGCGGCCCGGTGATCAACATGAATTCCGGGGGGAGTCCGGGGAATGGGACGGGGGCGGCGCCATTGTTGCCGGGGCCGTTGAAGCAGGCAGATGCGGATAAGGCTGGGCAACTATTGGTGCCCGCACAGCGGCAAGCGTTGATGCAGAAGAAGCCAATCTGCGCGATTTGCGAGAAGGCCAAACTGGAGGCGCAAAATGCTTAAGTCCGAGTGGCCGCTGGAAAATGGGTTGCCTCAAGGCCTGCCGTGGAATGGCACCGTCGGTTTGCTACTGGATGGCGTCAGCGTCGAGAAACTGCCTCAACACCTTTATCAATGGTCGGATAATCCTGTTTTCGAGCCACTCTACCTCGGTACCCCGTGGGCTGAATTGGGGGACGTTTCGCCGTGTCTGGTTCAGATAAAAGCGCAGAACAATCCCATCCTGGCAAAGTTTCTAGCTGAGTCTCGCCAAGAATGGGGCTACCTCGTGTTCAGCGATCAACCCTGGGAAAACATGGTCGACCACTTTCGCTGGCTGACCAGCGTCATGCACCCACAGGGTGAGGAAGTGCTGCTGCGCGTCGCTGATCCGGCCGTGGCCCATGCGCTGCTCGACTACGGCGAGAGCATCAAGGACCCTACCCTATTCGGCCCTTGCTCGCAGGTCGTCGGCGCCGATGCGGCACTGGGCTGCTGGCACATCAACCAGCGCCCCGGCAAAGCCCCCGAGCCGAACCACAGCAAACGCTACCGCTTGAGCGACGAGCAACTCAGCCAACTGGATGAAGTGAATTTTCGCAGCATCGTCCTGCGCCTCGACGAACACATGCACGAATACTTTCCGTCCTATCAAGCACAAGCGACGCCTCTGCAGCGCTGGGAACACCTGCATGCATTGGCTTCGACTTCATATGATCGAGGCTTCAACACCGAGCTCGACATCACCCTCTATGCCAACATTCACGGGTTTCTCGGTGAGCGGGCGCTGGAGGAGCATCCGGACCTGGATGCGATACTCAAGACCCCGTCGGAACAAACGCCCGCTCAGCGACTCGAACGGGTCGCTGATATTGCCCAGGAACGGGCTGAAACTCTGCTGAGGAGCCAAGGATGACAACGCCCACATCGACCGGCAAAAGCCCGAACAACGTTGCAAAAAGCCGGGACGACGGCAAGTGTGCCCTAGGCGGCTGCTCGCTGATGAAGGCCAAAATCCAGCTCATCCCTCTCCGTTACGGCCTGGTCGAAAGACTCGACCCATCCAGTGCACTGGCCATGCCGTACAAAACCACCTCACGTCCTCTGGGAATTCGCTTGATCCGCGATGGCTGGCTCTACGTCATCGTCGACAAGAAACCTCAAGCCGTCATGCACGAATACCGAATCCAGAACGGCATCGTGACCCAACTGCTGTGGGAAAAAGGCGAAATCACCGCCAACAAACGCGAAAGCAACGTGGGCGAAGCCGTGCTGGTCTTCCCGCGTTTGAGCAAGCTCTACGTCAACTACTCCGAAGTGCAATGGACCGCCGCCAAATGCGCGCAGGTCATCAAGCACAAATCCGAGCGTGAATACTTCATGCAGGCAGTGGACCTGACCAAGACTGATCCGGAGAAAGGCGCGGCTAATCTGTTGACGCCAAGTCAGGCGGAAAAATGGATTGCGGAAGTTGCGGAGCAGCCGAGTAAAGAGCGGGCGGTTACGGGTGCCAAGCCTGAGGAAAGCCAGGACTATCTCTGGGAGCAAGCGACGCACTTTAAGAAAACTCAGTTGGGCGCGCTCAAAAAGCAAGTCAAGGCAGAAAATGAGCGTGACCATCTTTACTTGGTCTTACAGGATGACTTGGGCGTGCTGCGCGATCTCGCCGAGCATCAGGATTTGGTCACTGGGTGGATCAGTGACTGGAGTGACGCTGAGGCGAATCAAAAGAAGTATGTGTTTGGCTGTTATATCGAGTCGCTATATAGGGTAACCGGCGATTCGATCCTTAAAGCCGCTCAAGGCGATCCGCGTTTTGCCGAACTCAAGGACGAAACCACCGAAGAACAGCGACAATCCATCGTCGATTACGTCAACATCAAAAACCAGACTCATTATTCAGGTGCGGGCACACAGCGTGGTGCTGTCGCAGCTTCAAAGTTACGTATGCGCACAAGCCTTGGGGCTTTGTACGCTAAGTACGAAGACTTGATCGATTCCATTGACAACAATGCAGATGACGCGTTAGATGGCGCAAAAATGGGGCAAGACGGTATCAATGACCTAATTGATCGTCCCGCTATGGAAGCCTTCCTGAAACAGCAACGAACTCAACTCAGCCGCTGGAACAGGCGGTTGGACTTGATCACAGATGACCGAGTCAAATTAGCAAGCGAAAAACGCTTCCATCGCTCCGCCTGGTATTTCGACTCTAAGCTATCTAATCAGATAGAAACATCTCTAGCCACTGAATATGCATGCTTGAAAGATATTTGCCGAACAGACAAGGCGACTGACGCGATCGCAGAGCTAATCGAAAAACAACCCGGCTTTACAGTACCTACATTCTTCACTCTGAGCCTTACAGATCAAAAAGATTTTTACGCGAAGATGAGTTCGATTGTAAAAACCGTACGCGACATCCCTCTTTCCACTGGTGACTACAAGGGAATAAAGGATCTTAGTGTCGAGTTCAAAAAACTATTGAATCAAGACCTTCCTGCAGCAATGAACCTCAGCGAAGATGGCATAACTTTCGACCAAACAAGAAGTACTGTATACGAACCTGCCAAACAACTTCGATTAGCGAACGCCCTTGAAGAGGCCATGCAAAGCGTGCGCAGTGGCCAGCCCATTGATCCAGCGAAAGTTCTACGCCATATTCCCGGAGCCGCGTGGATTGACGTATTAAGAACCTTCGGCAAAGAAGGGATGACCTTGGAGTTCGCGTCGGCGGAACAAGCTCGAGCGTACAAAGCCGATTCAGAAAAAGCCGGCGAGATTCGTAAGAAAATGGCTTCGCTAAAAAACGAAATCAGGCAGATGCTGGCGAATGAGCGTAAAGGTAAAGCACCTAAAGGCAGTCATCGTGCATTGATTGCACAACGTAAATCCATTCAGCAGATGCTACCTCCTCTGGAAGCAAGCATTGCTTCCGCTATGAGGCTCGTTGGTGAAGGGCCCAGCAAAGTCGGATTAAAGATTAAGGGCCTGACCAGCGCACAAGAGGTCGAGTTCCATCGTATGGCAGAAGACTATCGATTGAACCGCCCAGACAAATTGAAAGGTCTTGGAAAAGATATATTCAAATCGGCAGGTGGAGATATTTTTGCGTCTGCGGTTATGGTAGTTCAAATCATGAGCTTTCTAACTGTACAGTCGGAGTTCTCTCGAAAAAAAGATGCTGATTTTTCTGACAAGCTAGCAGTAACCAACTCATTTTTCTCGATGCTAGGCGGGATATTTGCTGCGGCTCAAGGGATATCGATAACGACCTTAACAGCAGCGCAACGTAATTACTCAAGTGCGGCCGGAAAAATCAAATTGGCGGCGCGTTTTGGCAGACTCACAGGTGGATTGGGGTTAGCCGCGTATGGATTTGGAGCGTCAGCCGCAGCAACTAGCTTGTATGGAGAGAAAGGTTCAGTTGTCAAATGGACAGAAGCGTTAAGATCAGGTGACGGAGGCAAACTGGCTGGTGCTTCTATGACACTTGTTGGAGATTCTGGACAACTTGCAGTTAATGGCTGGGCAACGGTTCGTACCGGCCAATACATGTACGAGGCCGCTTCAAAAGTCAGCGAAGCGAGAGCAGTTGCGTGGGCAACAGCAGGTGGCAGAGTCCTAAGCGTGGCAGCTCGCGCAAATTTGATCGGACTTGGACTCACTATTTTGCAGCTCGGCGGTGAGTGGATCTACAACCATTACAACAAGTCAGAATTGGACAAATGGTTACAGCAAGGTGCATGGGGTAAAAAAAGTCTGCAGCGCCCACTGGAAGAGGATCGCCTGCAATTGGCAGACATTACTGCGGCACCTCAAGTAGGCTTAAAAAATATTAATGGCCAACCAATGGCTGTGATTAGTATTCCGGGCATCACGACTAGTGAGTTAGACCATGTAAGTTTCGAACTAGAGGCATACTGGCTCAATAACTCACCCCATTACAATTGGGAACCATGGACCGAGCCGATGGCATATCAACTAAATCTTCTCAGCACTCCCGACGCATCACTTAAAATGGGTCTTGAGATTTTTCAACACGAAGCTAATGCGATGCACGGGTTAGCTATTAAACTGCGCTATCATCCTCTCGCTGGAAATAGCGCAATCCGAGAGAAATACTTTCAGACCATGACACTTAATGCAGGGAAAGAAAAAACGATTCCTTCTATTCCCGCGCTACGCGTCCGCAATGCCAGTGCGCCATCATTGCTCGTGACTACTGATCTTCTCAACGTGCCTGGCTCCACCCAACGCCTCGGTAAAATTTGATGCCTTTACAGAACCAATCACCTCTCGACGATATGCTTGGACTGAACAAAAAAAGACCTGCATCCGGTGAAACTCGTAGTTTTGCGACTGGAGAGGCTGTTTTCTTTTCTCCACTTCCCGTACCTACGGGTAGCACTCCAATGGATCTGGGGGGTAGCTTCATCGAGGTCAATGAGACCTATCTCGATGTAGGTAGCACCAACTTTGGCAAGGCATTTCAGGCAAGAGCGATGATCGGCCTTTGTATGGGTTTTATAATTGCCTGTCTATTAGTTTTACCGACGATCATGGGCTTTTCGACCTTCAACAATCCATTTGGCCGTGATTTCTCTTGGTATTTCAGCGAGTTCTTTGAGTCGGGTTTATATATTTCAGGATGGGGAGGAACAGCGTTCGCGGCCCTTGGTTTGTACGTCGTCATAAGCACGACAAGAAAAAAATCTCAAGCCCGCCCTATACGCTTCAACAGGCAACGCCGTGAGGTCTGTTTTTTCGCGGACGGGTCTGATGAGCCTGTGATTCAGCCATGGGAAGGGATGGTGTCCTGGCTCTCGGTCAGCACTGGTGTTACCGGTGTAGGCGTCATGAGCACTTATACATTCGGCATGGCTTTCGACGATCTTAAAGCCGATACCGTGCATTTTGTAAACCAAGGTGTAATGACCCCAACTCATGGTTTGGGCAAGTGGGAAGCGATCCGCCTCTACATGGAAAAGGGACCGCAATACTGCCCGAATAAAGCACCTTACGAGGGTCGCCATACTTTCGATCAACAACGTGCAAATATGCACGAGGAGTACCAACACAACGAGCGTTCCGCTCTGAGCGTTGGCTGGTGGTATTTTTCTCATGCAATCACTTTGTGGCGCTTTCCGTACTGGGTAGCAGAATGGGATCATCGTTTCAGCATGAAATCTCTACCTGCATCCATTGCCGAATGGTCCAAACCTTTGCCTTCTGAACAATGGGCCAAACCAAGCGCCGCTCTGAAAGAGCAAACCATGAAGATCGAAAAGGCCTTTACTCAAGGACAGGATTTCATGGCGTACTTTAAGGCCAACCTAAACGAAACCAAGGCAGAAGAATCAACAAATAATTGAATAGAACTGAACAAACTTTATGGCTTTCTGCGTGACACCTACCTCTCCGCAGTACGACGAGTTCGATATACAAAAGCAATGACCTATCGTTGGTGAAACTCGTCGTTTTGCCACTGGAGAGGCTCTATTTTTGTCGCCACTGCCGGTGCCCACCGGGCAAATCCCCATGGATTTTGGCGGAAGCTTTGTTGAGGTTAATGACACATTCCTTGACGTAGGCAGTAGTAATTTCGGCGAGGCTTTCCAATCCAGGGCAATGATTGGGCTCGGTATGATGTTCATTTTTTCATGCCTGATTGTTCTGCCTTTGCTTGCAGGAACTACTACCTGGGGAAATCCTTTTTCCGAGTCCTTTTGGGACAGAGCGGGAGGCATGCTCAATTTCGGTGTGACCTTTAGTATTTGGGGAGGAGGAATAGCTGCGCTCCTGGGTACTTACGTTATCTTGAGCACTACCAGAGCAAAGTCGCGCACCCGTCCTATTCGATTCAACCGCCAACGTCGTGAAGTCTGTTTCTTTCCCGAAGGTTCTGACGTCCCCGTCATTCAACCATGGGAAGAGACAGTATCTTGGCTTTCAATCAGTACAGGTGTTATTGGAGTAGGAGTAACAAGCGCCTATACCTTTGGTATGGCGTTCGACGATTCCAAAGCTGACGTAGTGCATTTTGTGAGACAAGGCGTGATGACTCCTGCTCATGGCTTGGGTAAGTGGGAAGCCATACGTGTCTATATGGAAAAAGGTCCAGAGTTCTGCCCTGGCAAAGCACCATACGAAGGCCGTGGCACCTTCGATAAAGAACGACAAGACATGCATGAGGAGCACCAACACAACGAACGTTCCGCTTTCGGGGTTGGCTGGTGGTACCTGACACACCTGATCACCTGGTGGCGCTTCCCGTACTGGATTGCTGAATGGGACCATCGTTTCAGCATGAAATCTCTACCTGATTCCATTGCTGAGTGGTCCAAACCTCTACCGTCTGAACAATGGGCCAAGCCAAGCCCAGCGCTTAAAGAGCAAAGCGCGAAAATCGAAAAAGCCTTTGCTCAAGGGCAGGATTTTATGACGTACTTTGTAGTGGTCAACTAATCCCGGACACGACGTTAAATTTTTCTTCGGCCCGAGCTG
>NZ_JALBYU010000019.1 GCF_029963765.1 Pseudomonas sp. UYIF39 | reverse complement strand
GTCTGGCGAGCATTCTCGCCTAAATGGGTGTCCGGAATCATTAGACCACTACACGTATATTTTGGCTCTACGCAAGAAAGCTTCGCGAGCCCCCTCCAAAATTTTGCATGCAGCCACTCGCGCATTCTCATCGTCGATAGACCCGCGAGCTACGATCATGCTTTTCTCACTGGTGCTTTTTAGAACAATTAGCTGCTCCGCGTCTCCCAGCACCGCTATGTTAGCATTGTGAGTCACAATTATAACTTGGCGACGCTCCTTAGCCCTACGTAACACCGGAACGAATGTATGAACAATGAACTCACTATCCAAATTATCTTCAGGCTGATCAATAATTAGCGGCTTTTTACTATCAGACGAGAGTATGAGCGCTAGTAACACTGATTGCTGTTGCCCTAAGGAAAGCTGCGAAAAGTCCTTATGCATGTACCTCAACACGGCAGGATCATCTGACCTCTTCGTCACTGTCAATCTTGGAAGATCGTCAACCTGACATCTTTCAAGGCTAAACTTAACCGAAGGCTCGCTAAGTAAATCGATTATTTCTTTAGCATCTGCGGCGGAGAACATTTTAACTCCCTCAGATGCAGCCACTTCTAACAGAGCGTTCGAGTTACCTTTATCAATAGCGTTGAGCAATCCCGGCACCTTCAGTTGCTCGACTATAGCTTTGGCCTTGCCCTGGCTCGTGGTCCTCCATTTCATCGCGTTCACGATTATAGACACTGCTTCGGAGGAATAAGCGCTTTCGGAGTAAACTAGCTTTACTTGGAGATCATCGAGGACTTCCGCAAGAGACTTAGAGGCTTTGATTGCGTATCTCTGGCGATCATTGGCTACTTTAGTTCGGGCCACCCACCGCGCCTTCAAAGCAGTGGCGTACTGAGTTTTCAAAAGCTGAAGATGCGGAGTCCACGTTTTCAAGCTTTCTAAGCTGACTTTATACTGGCCTTCTTGCTGAGTTAGCTTCGTGATATGCCCCATATCCAGCTTCACATTTTTGGCTTCTAAAGCACTGCGCTTAGCCTCAATGTCGGCTCGAAGTGGCTGTTCTTTTGCCTCCCATTGCTTTGAAATCGCCTGAGTATTGGCCTGAAACTCGATGAAGGCACTATTCAAAATACCGTAAAAATCTTCTACCTTATTGGCAAACAACTCAACAGCCTCTTCAATTAACGCCACCTCCTCAGCCCCTACAGACACGTCCTTCCCGCGCACTGAATTCTGTATATCTTTCAGTAAGTCATTCACGCCAGAGGAATCGATAAGCCCATCGATTTCGCAGATCGTTCTGTCTAACCCGGCTCGGATTTCTTTTTCGACAGCCATACTACGCTGCAACTTAACCAGCTCGGAACCCTGAGCTGCTTCGAATGCAGTTAGC
This sequence comes from Pseudomonas sp. UYIF39, assembly GCF_029963765.1. Lineage (GTDB taxonomy): Bacteria > Pseudomonadota > Gammaproteobacteria > Pseudomonadales > Pseudomonadaceae > Aquipseudomonas. Next base: position 124,583 of record NZ_JALBYU010000019.1, on the reverse strand, counting down.
TGCTGCTGCACCACATTCAACGACCTTTGAATCTCCGGTATCTGCGCAACATTTCGCTCAGCCTCTATAACCTTTTCACGAATGGCGGACAACGCAGATATTGCTTCGTGCTCACTTTTGATTGCATCCTGAACCGCTGTAAAGGTGTCCAAATACTTCAATAGGGCAAGTGGATCACTTTTCGCTTGCTCACGAACTTTAGATGCCTCACCCTGGCCGAAACAATCAATATCAAAACTTACCGGACCGCTCTGAACATTATCAAGATTCTCAAGAGACCCATTAATGCATCTTGACAGAGAATGCCTCTGCCCTGCTTCATCTTGCCAGAACAAGTTTAGTTGCTGCGGCCAAACTTCAGAGTCGACTACTTCAGCACCAGAGTCACTACCAGTCAAACATCTCACTGCCTCAAACGTCGTAGACTTACCTGACCCTCTACCACCAATTATACAGTTTAAATTTCTGCTAAAATGGATAGCCTGCTTCGACAGATACCCACCCTCTAGGCACACGCCCAATATATAAGGCGTAGTAGCAGGTATTTCGTTTTCAAGCCGTATACGTGAGTCATTTTCACGTAGAGCTAGCACAAGCCCGGCAAATGTAGGTACTGCCATTTTATATCTAGTTAACTTTCTGTCCTGTGCCGCGTTTCGTCCAAGTGCGTTTAACGTGTGTGAATCTGAATTCAAGACACGTGCCAAATATTGTTTCGCCCCAAGGCCAAGACGCTCTATTCTGGACCTTCCTATTTGCGCGCGAACGGCGTCGACATCATCTCCGGAATAAGACACTAGTGAGTCAGGGCTTTTCAGCTCAATCCCTAGTAGTCCCGGGTGGCATAAGATGTCAACCTTATGAGGAGATCCTCCTGGGTAGTTCGTCTCAAGTCCATTGCCACCGTCGACATGGGCTAGAACACAAAAGCCACCCAAATCAACAGCGATATCTAAGCAGGAATGCATTGCATTTCTACAGCGGCTTTTATCGAGCCCCCGATCAACAACATCAAGCCGTCCATGAAATTGTTGCAATGACGAGACATCAGGTAAATAGCACAACAGATGTCCTTCAGGTGTAGATAGTTCTACAGCGGGTATCACTAAAACCCCTGCTGCGACTCCCGCCTCAACGGCACGCTGCACATTCCCAATTTCGTTATGGTCCGCAACGGCAATTATCTGCAAGTCCTCTGCAACCGCTGTCGCCACAATCGCTTCGGGAGTCATTCCTTCATCTTTGACATCATGGGATGCTATGTAGGAGTGAATATGAAGATCCCCGCGATAGAATCGTGAACCGTTTGGAAGATCTACACACGCTTCAAGCTTGTCGTTCATGCATCAAACTCCATTTTTCGCTACCGACCCTGATAGTATTCGTTTGGCTCGCGCTTACCCTTTTTCTGGCTTGCAGCGAAAATGCGGCGACATAGCACAACGCCACTTTCCAGTGTTATCACAGATATAACGGGCACTTTCAAGCTGGAGGTGGCAGGCTTCGGAAGCCGACGAACAAGCCGCGAGTTTTGAAGGGGCTGGCAGGTCTGCCTGGGATAGTCATCAGCGCTCAGCGGCCCCCCTGGGCAATTCCTGAAGATTTAGGGTGGCCAACACCTCGACAACTACAGCTCGTCGCTTCGTCCTCGCCCATTGTGCCCCCCCCTATTACTGTACATAAACCCAGCACATGTACAGCGAATCCGTTTCTATGAATTTCGACCAGGCTAAAGCGCTGAGACTTCAGCAGTGGCGCTCGACCCTCGACGACCACGACTTTCGAATGCAGAACCCCGAGGCCCACCGCCAGACCCTTAACGCCATGAGCGCGACTTTGGCTGCCGAGGGGTTGATCGATGAACTCCAGCAGTTCGACATGAACGAGATGGCGAACGCCGCCTACTGGCACGCAGTGGAAGAACTTCAAACCTCGCCAGCCCGCTACTGTGGGGCTTCTGCCTACGACGTTTTGCAGCGTGGCAATGGCGAGCTATTTGGTCGCATTGGACAGTCAATTTTCTATTCCGCAAGCACGCTTGCCGACAACGCACGATCCTCGTACGACGGGAAAATTTACAGCGGTACCACTGGAGCGAACCTTGTTTTCAGCCCGTCCGGAGTTAACGCGAGGATTGCCGGGCTTATATTGACGCTGCCGGATGGAAAGCAGTACGACCTCATAGAAACTGGAAGAACAGTCGAGGGCGTCACCTACGAGCCGATCGAGGATCCGTACCTCTACCGTGCGCTGGTGGACGCCTCCCAGGTTGCCCTGGAATGCCGCGACCTGCACGCTTTCGAAAGAGTGCGGCCGCTTCTCGACCTGGCCAGGTACTGCATCTGCCCGACTTGCCTTGATCGTTTTGACCGCTCTGAAGACTGCCTGACCTGCGCTGGCCGAGGGTTTGTAACGAAGCCTTTTGTCGCTGGTCTACCCTGAATACACAGCCGGAGGGTGCAAACATGTGCGGACGCCTTTCCCAATACCGGGGCATTCACGACTTCGTCGCGGCACTCAGCATCCCCAATGCCTTACTCAACTATGCCGGCGATCAGCCTTTCGAGCGCTATAACGCTGCTCCGACCACTCAGCTCGCCCTCTTTCACCGGGATGGTGAATACCTGCGCGCAGACATGGTTCGTTGGGGCTGGCGCCCGCACTGGGCCAAAGACCGCGCCGCGCCGATAAATGCTCGCGTTGAGAAGGTCGCCCATGGACCGTTCTTCAAAGTCATCTGGCCCCACCGAGCAATCATCGCGATCGACAACTGGTTTGAGTGGGTTTATGAAGGCGGGCCGAAGAAGCAGCCCTACCTAATCCGCCATCGTGACCAGACGCCAATCCTCTGTGCTGCGATTGGTCAGTATCCCATCGGAGAACATGAGCCGGGCGAGCATGACGGTTTCGTTATCATCACCGCCGACAGCGCCGGCGGCATGGTGGACATACACGATCGGCGTCCGGTGACCTTGTCGTCTGTGTTAGCTCGGGAATGGCTGGATCCGGCCACGCCCAAGGAGCGAGCCGAACAATTGATACTACTGCAGGGCGAGCCGACAGAGGTGTTCGAGTGGTTCCGAGTGGATAAAGCGGTGGGAAATGTTAAAAACAAAACGAAAGAACTAATTGAGCCTCTCGTCGACGCCTGACGCATACAAGTAACTATGTATTCCTTATACGATGCTTGCCAGTTGCATGCACCTGACGAAACTGGAGTGAGTCCAACCTGCCTTCATATACCCACTCACCCATACTCTTATCAAAAAAGTGCTGCACAACTCTATTACCTCTGAAGACATCCGGAGACAATGGGAATTTAGCATTTGGATTATGAAACACCTGTAGTCCGTCCAGTATTGTCTCACCACATTCCGACGGGGGACCCATTCTTTTCTCCGGAACTCCATCAGGCGGAGTAGCCCAAACTGAAAAAACTTGCGTGACGGTTTCTGTGTTTGTAGACATCGAGCTCAGCTTCCCCCATGTAGCAGCGCAACTAAATACTATTGCACTAACCTCTGCCATTTCGGAGTTGTTAAACAAACCTAGCGGCACCTCCGACCCATTATCTTTTTCAACGTAACCAAGACTAATGGCGGGAGGGCCATTGGGGTAAAGCGCTGGATTATCTAAAAATGCGTCTTCATCAACATAGTAATCATAAAGCAACGCCCTAATTGGCCTATCATACTGCAAGTTAAAATGAGGCTGCTCGAAAGGTGCCACAGCAATAACAAACGGCTTGCCGTGAACATGACTCAACGTCTTATAAAATTTTTCATATTTTCTTGCTTTTCCAACAATCGCGTTGGACAAACGTATTACCGCTTCTTTATTCAAGTCTCTGAAACGACGAACCGACTGTAATTCCTCAGCACTGTAAGTTTTGTCCCACTCGCTAGGCTTACCTTGAGCAGCATTACCAGTTGTGGCCTCGACTATAAACTCATACCCGTTTGCAGAGAGTACAAAATCAGGTGTTGCACTCGCCCAGTTTTGATGAAAGCCATACTCTCGAAAACACGCGTGCAAATACACTTCCCAAAAAGTAGAGTTAAAAGTCGTTTGAAACTCCTTCACTATCTTCCCATCTCTATCCTCGAACCCCTCCGCCCATGCCGTAAAAAGGGCTCGCTCGGCAGCTCTAAATCCAGCCAATACAGCCTTGAAATTTTTATTCTGCTTTGGCTCTTCAACTATTGGAGTAAAAAAATCCATATCAATCTCACAGAGGCATAAAGGGGGGGGGGAGTGAGGCTTTCACAACTTTAGCAAACACCACCCACCAGGGACCTCTTAATTTAAAATAAACCGCCTAGCTCAGCCAGCTCCCAATTCATAATTACTAGCTCGCCGCTCACATCAGCCTTGCCCTGCCGCTGATTGGTGTTGCAGTAACGAATGTCTAACGTCTCAAAGTTAAAGCCCTCAAATACCCGGCGGATATCAGGATGGTCGTTGATACTGACCATCACCTTTCCTTTGCAGCGCCGCATAAAGTCGGCCATCCGCTCGTAATTCTCAAACGGAAAATCGACGCCATAACCAACGGTCTGCCAGTAAGGCGGGTCCATGTAATGGAAAGTATGGGCACGGTCGTAACGTTCAGCGCATTCAAGCCAGGGGAGGTTTTCGACGTAAGTGCCGGACAAACGCTGCCAGGCGGCCGAGAGGTTTTCCTCGATCCGCAACAGGTTGATGGCCGGGCCGGTGGTCGCGGTACCAAACGTCTGCCCGGTGACCTTGCCGGCGAAGGCATGGTGCTGCAGGTAGAAGAATCGGGCGGCGCGCTGGATGTCGGTAAGGGTTTCGGGGCGGGTCATCTTCTGCCACTCGAACACCTGGCGCGAGCTGAGCGCCCATTTGAATTGGCGCACGAATTCTTCCAGGTGGTTCTGCACGACGCGGTATAGCGTGACCAGGTCGCCGTTGATGTCGTTGAGGACTTCAACGGGCGCGGCCTGGGGTCGCATGAAGTAAAGCGCGGCACCGCCGGCAAAGACTTCGACGTAGCATTCGTGAGGCGGAAAAAGCGGGATGAGGCGGTCGGCCAGGCGGCGTTTGCCGCCCATCCAAGGGATGATGGGTGAAGACATGAGAGCAAGACCTTTACTGTATGGATAAACAGGTGATAGGCTCGCCGCGCTTCGTGCACGGAGTAAGAGCCTTGGCTGGACTTGCAGGGGCAATCTGCGGGGACGGCGACCGGGTTGGATGTTGACGCATCCACCCCGGTCGCTCTTTTTCACTTCGCTGTTGAGACTTCTTTGGCGTAGGCCTGACAGGCAGCCAGGGCGATCAGTCCTTGGTCGCCGGCATCGGTGATGTCGATAATTCGTTGAGCATGCGCTGGGTCAAGTTGGGCTCGTGTTCCGCCATGAACCACGCCGCCGGTTGGAGTGGAGGCTGACACTGTGTCGCCACTGGCTGTATCGGTGGCGTCGAGTAGGATTGACAGGCGCAGATCAGCAGTGGCAAGGCGATCACGCAGGCGAGTCTGGTTGCGTTGAGCATCACTCAGTTCCTTGTAGTGAGTTTGTTCACTGGTCGACAGCCGCTGCTCAAGGGCCAGGCGTTTGTCCTGTGCCGTGCGCATCTGGTCAACGGCGGCGTTGCTGATGGCGATCAGATCGTCCTTGTGCAGGCCGGCCTGTTCGGCGAGTTGTTTGCCGTAGCGCCAGTCTTGAACCTTCCAGGCCGACGCGGCGGATCCGCCGACCAATGCGGTCACCAGCACGCCAACGGCTAATAGACGGTACGGCGCGGGGATCAGGTCGACGAGACGCATAGCACCGCCCTCGCCCGCCCCCACAACTCCAGTCGATCCGCCAAGCCGTTGAGGCCGCCGTTGATCTTGCGGGTGATCGCCTCGAACTCGCCCCGATCTGCCAGGGCATTTAGCTCGCGCACCCACCAGAACCACGCGGCCGACTCGGCAGCCCACTGCGGCAGCTCAAGCAACTCAGGGGTCCGCAGCAAACGTTCGTCACCGAACAACGCCAGGCTGCAGCGCAGGTAGTTGCTATGGCCGGTAATCTGGATCAGGCCGCGACCGCGATAGCGCTGGCCATCTCCGTCAGTTTCAGGAGTGTTGCCCAGTTTCGCGGCCAGATTGCCGGTGTCGTATTTACTCAGGTACTGATCGCCACCCAACTCACGGACGTACTGCAGCTGGCCCGACTCATGACCAACTTGGGCCAGGAACGCCGCCTGACGTTTCGACGTATTGATTTGCCGATGCGCCATGGCCGCGTTTAGGGCGGATACAAAAACGCCCGCTTGGCGGCGGGCGTTGGGCATGATGCGTTGTAGCTGTTGCTCCGTAATGGACATACACACTCCTGACATAAAAAAACCGCACTCAGGCGGCGATGGGATGCGCTATTGCTTCTCGACGCTCACAACCTTGAGCGGCGCCGCTGTCTTCTTTTTCTTACCCTTGGATTTACCGTTTTTGCCGGCATTGCACTCGACGGTGGTCGACCAGCCGGATTGGGTAAACACCTGCTCCACCGAATCCGCCAAGTACTCGCCATCAAGGCCGACCTTGAAACCTTGGGCGTTGATCAATCGCTCGGCAAAGATGTCAGTCCGGCCGGGCATCTCGAAACGCACGTCAGCGGTCGAACGATTGAACGCAGCCAAACGTGCCTTGGCGGCCGACTCGGCGGCGGTCTTGTTCGGGTAGATATGCCGATCGGTATGCACCGCCGGCAAGCCATCCGGGGCGTCGTCGTTATCCACCGAGACGGTGGCGAGCTTGCCGGTCTTCTTGTCTTGGTGCTTGGTCGCCACGGCCTTGTGCGAGTTGCGATCGCCCAGGCTGAACTGCCAGCGGCTGAGGTCGCTACGCGTCAGGGTGATCGCGCCGAACGCCTTGCCGCTGGCCGTCTGGCCCGCTTGACGCGGCATCACCAACAGCTTGCCGTCGGCCACCTTGGCCGTGCAGTCGTACTGTTTGGCCAAGCGCGTGATGAAATTAAAATCGGACTCGTTGAGCTGATCCACCCGGGCGACTTTCGTCGTCACCGGACACACCGGCTGCCAGCCATTGCGCGCGGCGATATCGGCCACGATCGTCGACAGCGGCACGTCTTCCCAGCTGCCGCTGCGGATGGTCTTGCCACTGCCGCGCATGTCACTGGCCTTGCCCTTGATCACGATCGTGTCCGGCGGACCCGACACCTCGACCGTGTCCACCGCGTAACGCCCCAGGCGCGCCAAGGATGTTTCGGCATAGCCCAGGTAGATCTCGATAGAGCTGCCACGCCGAGGCAGCACCACCTGGCCGTCTCGGTCATCAATGCGCAACTCAAACTCGTCGGACTCCATCCCGGGCTTGTCAGAGGTGCGCAGCAACAACAACCGATCATTGATCTTGGCCGTCACATCGGCGCCATCGGCCACGATTCGAAACATGGGGGTCATGGATTTAATCCAAAAAAAAGCCCGCACATGGCGGGGCAAAAAACAAAGGGCCGTTACGCGTAACGCAACGGGCCGCCGGCGGCGGTAGCGCCCGAGGTCAATCCCACAAGCTGACCCCCTCCCCGGTCGGGCTGGGCAGATCCGGCAGATAGATCACCACGCCGGTGCGGTAGGGCTGGGGCTCATCCGCCAACCCCTGATTGGCATCCAGCACCGCTTCGACGCTGCCCAGCAAATGGCCATAAACGTTATGGCAAATGACATCGAGCATGTCCCCATCAGACGTTCTGCATGTCGTCGCCATAGCGCACAAACTCCAGAGTGAACCCTTGTTTACGCGGAATCCCGCCGTGCATCAGTACGCCCTGTTCCTCGGCGATGTTCTTTAGGCACCACGTCCCAATCACCTCGCCATAGCCCGTGGTCAGGGTCAGTGGCTGAAGCCTGGCCCCAATGGTGCGCAACGTATCGAGCTGCTTGAGCCCACCCTTGAAGCCCGGGTAGATCGTGCCTTTGAGCGTGAGCTTTTCCTCTCCCATCCCGATGGCCTGCTGCGCCGGTCGGCGCGACAAGCGTTCCTGGGAAGCCCAGCGGAATTCGGTCGAACGACTCAGCTCGTCGAAAGCCGCCGTGTCCAGGTTGAAATAGTAGGGTTGCTCCTTGGGGTCGCGCGGCTGGATGATCAGCAAGTGCGGGAACGGCTTCACCGCCTCCGGCGCTGGCGTGGCATCCACGGCAAAGGAACTGGTGGGCACGATGTTGGCCAACGACGGACTGACCTTGCCGGCGATGTTGTTGATCGCCGTCGACGCCTTGCCCGCCTGTTCCTTCAGCGTCCCCATCCGTTCCTGTACTTCGGCGGCCGCCCGGGTCGCCCGGCCGTACACCGCCACCACCTGCCCGACCTTGGCCTGGGCCGCGTCGACGCCGCGCATCACCCGCTGAAGCTTGGCGCCGATCGCCGGCCCCACGAACGGGATGTTTTCCAGCTCGGACGCCGCGCCAGTGATTTCACTGATCGCGCCGTTGACCGGGCCGAGCATGCCGTCCGCACTGCGCCGCCCCGCCTCCCCGGCCTCGACCAAGTACTTGAGCCCCGCTTGCAACTGTTCCATATACGCCATGCGGCCTCCTTACACGTGGGGTTCGTCGTACAGCTTGGTAGCGTTCTGTTTCGCTGCGTCCGCCATCATCCGCTGCATGTGCGGCATCAAGTCCTGAGCCAAGCGTTGCGGGTCTTTGACATCCCCTTGCACCGTGACCGGCATGCTCAGCGAGTACTGAAACTGCTGATCCACTTTGGTCGGTGCCGGCTTCTCCGGCTCCTTGGGCTGAATGGCCACGGCCGCCGGCTTAGTCGGCGCCTGTACGGCCATGGCGCGAGCGACGTCGCCCAGCACTGGCCCTTGCGGGGCCGGCGCCTGAGCCATCAGCAACGCGCCGGAACCGTTCGCCTTATTGCCCGGATCGGTCGCCCCATTGAGCGGCTGAGTCAGGGTGGCCAAGCTAGGAACCGCCGGACCAGGGCGAGGCGCCATCAGCAGCGGCGCCGGCCTGGCTTCCGGTTTTGCCTCGGGCTTTTCATCTTCGCCACCAAACACCGACTTGCCCACGGCGCCGCCCAACATCTGGCCGCCCTGACTGCCGAGGTAGGCACCAATCAAGCCCCCAATGGCGGTCCCGATAATCGGCACCACCGAGCCAATGGCCGCGCCGGCCGCCGCGCCCGCCATGGTGCCCGCCAGATTGCCGGCAGCCGCGCCATAACCCTCGGCCTGTTCGCCCTGGGTCTTGGCATTCTCATAGGTTTCGAAGGCCATGGCGCCGGCATCCATCAGCGCGCCGCCGGGAATCATCTTGGCGGCTTTGCCGATCTTGCCGACCGCCTGCACCACCCCGCCCAGTCGGGCCAGCGAACCGGCCGGAACCGGTACCGGTGGAATCGACGGACGCGGCACTGGCACCGGCGGCCGCGTCCCCGGAATAGGCGAGCGCGAAGAACTACCCGGCCGAGGCAACGGCCGCCGGCGCGAAGCATTGCGCCTTGACCCGCGTCCACGCCGGCGCGTTTCCCCAGGGCCTTCAGCGCCGCCGCCCAGGGCGCCCGCGTTGACCACGAAAACCTTCTTGACCCCGTCGTCAGCAGATCCCGACTCACCGCCCTCGCCGTCGCCTGAGGCGACGTCTTTCGCCATCGAAACCACTTTTAGGCCGGTCGCGATCACATCGAATTTGCCGGGCTTTTTGTCGTCCTTGTCGCCCGTTTCATCATCGGCGCCCTCGGCCCCCTTGCCCGTGAAAGCCGCCACCGCCTTGAGCCCGGTTTCCACCAGAGACAGCGCTTTGCCGGTCTTGCCCTTGGCCCCCGCGCCTTCGCCATCACCGCCGTCCTCGGCGTTGGTGACAAAGACCTTTTGCACCGCACCGGCCTTGCCGCCACCCAGCGATCCGCGCGCCAGGTTGAACAGCCCTTTACCCATCTTGAACGAACTGAACAGGCCCGTGAGCGTGACCAATCCACCACCGACCAACGCCATCCCCGTCACCACCCCGGGCGCGCTGTCAGACATTGAGGTAATGCTTTTGGTGACCTTGGTCAGCGCCTCGGCCACCGTGTCCGTGACCGGGCGCAAGGCATCCCCCACGCTACGCATGGCGTCATCCATCGACTGAGCCATTTCGGCCCACTTCTGCGACGACGCCTCACGCCGCTCGCTGAGGTTTTTGTCGAGGATGCCTGTTGCATCGCGCGAATCGTTTTTAAGCTGGCTGTACAGCGCCTTGTTCTGCATGAACGCCGACAGCGCGGCCTTGACCTGCATGTCAGCGAACAGGTCGCCAGTGCGCAGCGACTCTTCCAGAGAGGCCATCATGGCCTTGGCTTTCTCCGGGTCGGCTTGCTGGCTGATTTCGGAGGTCGCTTTGGCCATCGCCGCCGCGCGCTTCGGATCGGTGGCTTGAATGTACTTCTGCGCCAACGCCATGCTGGTTTCCAGCGTGGACATACCGTTTTGCAAACCGGTCTGCATCGAACCCTTGTAGTCGATACCGGCCTTTTCATACGCCTTGACGGTGTCGCCGGAGCCGATTTTGCCCATCCAGTTCTTGAGGTTGTTGGCCGCCTCATCGGCGCCGCCAGCCGACTTCATCTGCACTTGCAGCATGGCGCCCAACTGCGTCACCGCATCCATGCCGGTGATGCCCAGGCTGCCCATGTTGGCCAACAGCTCAGGGAACCATTTAGCCATGTCGGCCGCTTCAAAGCTGCCCGCCTGCCCTTGATAGGCAATCGCTTCCAGCGCCTGCTGCATCTGTTTCGGGTCGGTGATCTTGGCGTTTTGCCCCAGGGCGTTGATCATCTTCGCCGTGTCGACACCGTTGGACCCCTGCCCCACAACAAACTTGGCCGCGACCGGCGCATATTCCAGCGCCTTGCTCAACTCCATACCGGCGCCAACCAGCTGGTTGACCACGTCGGCCACGTCGTTGCGCGCCATGCCGGTGTCACGCGAGGTATCAATGATCTTGCGCGACATCTCCTGTTCTTGCGGCTTGTTGGCAATGCCGGCCTTGATCGCGATGTCCCGCACAATGGCGCCGAAGTCCGCGCTGACTTTCGTCGGCACCGCCATAGAGCCCACACCGACGACAGCGGCGCCGACCGCTTTTTTCACGCCGGACTTTCCGGCATCCAGCTGTTGATGCCCCTTCGCCTTCAGCTCGGATTTATTGGCCGCCTGCCCCATGGCCCGATAGGACTTCTCCAGACGCCCGACTTCGACGCCCTGCTTTTTCAAGCTATCGAGGTTGAAGTTCAGCCGACTCAACAACTTGGAGGCACCGGCGGCGCCGCTGTCGTGGGCCTTTTTCCATTCATCGCGCAGGCGAATGGTGTCTCCAATCGTGCGCTGCAGCACACGCGCCTTGTTGCCTTCTGCCTCGAGGCGCTTGATACGCCCCGTCACGTCTTTGAACGCAGCACCGACCGTAGAACTGACGGCGCCGCCGATGACCAGCCCGAGGGCGATCTTGTTCGCCATGTTATGGCCCCCATTTGCACAGCCTTACCGAAGGCGGCTCAATCCGTGAGCCACCACACCATCTCAGCAAACGGCATCGACAGAATCTCTGCGGCGGAAAATCCGGTTTCCGCCGCCAGACGTTTCGCGGCCATCTTTATGACGCCAGGGTCAAACCCCGTTGTCTTGGTCCATACGAAAATAGCCGGCCTGCAGGCGGTTAAAATCCACCAGCTTCAGGCCCTCCAGATCCGCGACAGGCGCACCGGCCAACTCGGCAAACAACACCAGCTCGCGCTGCTCGTCATCGCCGCCCGCCTCACGATTCGCCGAACGCACGTCGCGCACGGTCGGGGAACGCAAGGCCAACTTATCGACCGTGACGCCGTTGATTTCGCTCGGGCACGACAGCGTGACCAGCACGTTATCGGTGTTGACCGACAACCACGACGGCATCGACGTCGAGTAATCGGTATCGGGTGCCAGGCGCGAATAGGCCGCCTGTACACGGCGATAGTCCACCAGCTTGAGGCCTTCCAGATCCTTGAGGCCGACCTCGGCCAAGCCTGCGAACAACATCAGCTCGCGCTGCTCGTCATCGCCATTAGAGGCACGGTCGGCCGCCCGCACTTCGCGCACAGCCGGGGCTCGCAAGGTCAACGTCTCGACCTTGACCCCGTTGGCATCGCTGGGACGCGAGAGGGTCACGACGGCGCTCTCAGCGGTGACCGCCAGCCACGCTGGCAGTTCTTTATCAGTAGCTTTCATCTGGATCTATTCCCTTACATGCCGAGCGCGGTGCGCACTTCGGCGAGCTGGTCTTTGCCGTCGATCACCTGAATACCGGCGACCATGTCTATTTCGTACATCAGGCGTCCGTCGATTTCGAGCTTGTAGTAACTGACCGCAATGGCGTGCTTGATCTCGGCCGGGTCGCCGGCTTTCCAGTCGCCCAGGTCGACCTCTTTGAGCCGGCCGCGCAGGGTGGCGACCACCGCCGTCACTGCGCCCTTTTGCCCCTTGAAGGCACCACGGAAAGTCGCATTGAAGGCCGTACCATCGGCCAGACCGAAGTACTTCAGCGACTCACGGCGCACGCCCTTGGTGACAAAGGACGCCTCCATTTTTTCCAGCCCCTGATCCATTTCGATGGCACCGGCCATGCCGCCACCGCGATACTCGTCGGTCTTGGTGGTCAGCTTGGGCAGGGTCAGGTTCGGCACGTCGCCGGAAAAGCTCACGCCGTCAACAAACAGGTTCGTGTTAAACAAAGTTTGAGGAATCATTGACTAGGCCCCTTAGGCTGCTTCAAGAATTTCGGTCATCCACTGATCGGTGACCTCGAAAAGGAAATTCGGGTTTTCAGCCGGCGGTACGTCGGTGAAGCGAATGCGCCAATAGACTTTGCCCTGGGCGATTTGGCTGGCCGTGTTCAACTCGGTGTCCGGGTACACCTCGAAGTTGATGATTGCGCCCTGAGCTTTCAGGTCGCGCATGAAAGCTTCCAGGCCGTCGGTCACGTCCTTGACGTAGGTCTTGGTGATCGAGCGGTCAACGGCCCATTTGTGGCCGGCCTGCACGGCATCCATGAGGATGAACAGCGTGCGAACGCGGGTGACGAACGCCCATTTCGGATCGCTCGACAGCGTGCGGTTGCCCCACAGGCGATAGCCGTCGTCGCGGATGATCGTCGAGATATTGGCGTTGTTCAGCAGGTTCGCCCGGCACGTCTCGTCGCCGTCCAAGTACTCGACGGACCGGGTCGTGCCGGTGATGCCCACGAACTCCTTGTTCGACGGCGACGCCCAGAAGCCGTACTCCGCATCGGTCCAGGCAAACAAGCCCGCCGCCCAGGCCGAGCCCGGGGCATCGACCGTCTGGCTCAGGCCGGTGTCCCAGTACTGCACGCCTGGGTCAACCATGAACAGGTTGCGACTGCCGAAGTTGTCGGCGTAGGCCATGGCGGCCTCATCCGTGGTGCCAGGCCCATCGATAATGCCGATCGCGCGCAGCTTCTGCGCCAAGCCATCGAGCGCCGTGGCCACCGCCTGAGTGGCCGTATGCCCCGGCGCGATCAACAGTCGCGGCTGGGCGTTAAACAGGCTTTTGCCATCGAGCAAGGCCTGTAGGCCAGTGCGCTTACCGGAAGCCAGAACCCCGCCAATGATCGCCGAGGTTTGCAGCGCCGCGTCTTCCAGCTTCGGCACACCGATGGCGACGATCACTGCCTTGGCCTTGGTGTAGATCGCCTGACAGGCCTTGGTGATCGCCGAATCGGGACCGAAGGCGGCAATGGCTTCGCGCTCGGTGGTGATCAACTTCAGCTCGCCGGCCAGTGCCGTACCGCCGCCGAGGATGCCCGGGGTGAAGGTGTCGCACAGGCCGATAATGGAAGACGACGGCAAGGAAATGGTGCGCGCCCCGGTTTTGATATCGGTGGTTGTGACGCCGTGAAAAAAACTCATAAGGCCAATCTCCAAAAAGCAAACAACCGCGTCCGGCGCGGTTGTCTGCACAAACAAAAACGCCCCGACAATGCGGGGCGCTCAAGGCGGTTGAATCAGGGGTTAGGCAGCGTTGCCGACCCCGGCGATGCTTTCGCGGATCTCTGCGATAGCAGCGTCAGTCAGCGCCTCAGCAGCGTCGTGACTGGTGGCCTTGAGCACCCTTTGCTTGCCCTTCAGGCGGGCCGCGCGGATCGCATACAGCGCCGACTGCCAGGCATCAGCCTCGGCAATGATGCTGTCGGTCGCGGCTTGCGGCTCCAGCTCGGCCGCATCGGCCCAGGCCTGCACCGAGGGCGGCATGGCGCCGGCATAACCGGCAGCGGCAAAGGCCTTGGCCTCGGCAGCGGCGCGCTCATACTCCAGGGCGCGCAGCGAGTCGCCCAGCACCGCACGACGAGCCACGTCGGCCGCCTGGTCAATTTGCTGCGCTGCAACAATCAGCGCAGCCGCCAACGGCAAGGCCAAAAAGGAAAAGCCCACATAGCTTTGGCCGCCATGTACGACGTTGATGTTTTGCAATTGCATAAAGTGCGCTCCGTATCAGCGGGGTTAAATGGTGACCAGATTGGTGGTGATTTGCGTCAGCGTGTTGGTGGCAGTGCCACCCGGCGAGCCCACGGTGCTGACATATTTACCCGCCATATCGCTCGGGAATGTCACCTGAAAGCAGCCAAGCGCCAGAGAAGAAACCGACAGACCAACCAGCGCGCCGTAAAAGTCCGCCGCCTTGGTCACCACTACCGTCTGCAACATAACCCCCACCGCCGGCGGCAAGGAGGAGGACGAGTTGGTCTTGATAAAGCTGTTGATGCGGGTCAGGGTCGGAACCGGCAACACACCCGCCACCGATGGCAACACAATGTCGATGTTACGAAACTCGACATTGTTGGCCTGGCTGTAACAGATAAAGCCCGCGAGCTGTGTAGCCCCATCCGTGCCTTGGTAATACTGCGGTCGGAATTTTGGCGTGATGCCCGACGACACCGCATAGATACCGTAAATCAACAGATAGGCGCACATGACCGGGATGTTCGCGGCCATCGGGTAGTCATTCATCAAGAAAACCGTGCACTGACCGCTCGACGGCGTCGAAGACATCGCCTTGCCGATGGTCTTAAATGGTGCGGCGACAGTGGTGCCGGCATTGGTGTCAAGGCCGTTGACCGGGTCCACCCACCAGGCGCGGGACGTTTCAGGGGCGGCGGCAATCGCCGCGTTAACCGCCGCCGTGATTTCGTTTTTCTTGCCGTTGAACGTGGCAATAAGGTCGGATGCAGCCTTGGTTAGATCAGCAATTACAGATTCGAGGCTCATAGGGTCAAGCTCCTAAGGTTGTTTTGGCGAAAAGGTTTTGCAGGGTGATTAACCCCGTGGCATTGGCCGCGATGGCCGTCAACAGGCTGTCGCGGTCAGTGTCCTGGCGCTGCTCGGCGGCCCGCATGCGGTCCATCAGGTTGAGGATCTGTTGGCCTTCCAACTGGTGCAGCTTGTCCTGGCTGTCGAGCGCGTCTTGCTGTTTAACGCTGCGCAGCATTCCGGCAATCTGCGCCGTAGCCAGCGCGGCCAGCTCGGCCGACAGCGTCAGGTTCAAGCCCGCGCCGGTCGAGGTGATGGTGACGCTATTGGCTGGCAACGCCGTCAGCGACAAGTCGTAGGCCAGTAGCAACTCGGCGTTGGCCGACTTGTAGGTCAGCGCCTCGGTGGGGTGCGACCAGACCGCCAACAGCGTGCCGTCCGACAGCAGAAAGCCCACCTCACGCGCCCAATAGGCCTTGGCATCGTCGGCCACCGCCGTGACGTGAATCAGGGTGTCACTCAGGCGCTGACCATCGGAAATGGCGTATTTCGCCACCTGGGCGCGCAAAGCGGTCTGCGTGTTGACCGGGCTATAGCCCGTGGTGCCCACCACGATATGGGTGATTTCGGCCGCCACACCGGTGTTGTCGGCGCGCCAGATGGCGGCCAACCCGGCCTTGGTGATCAGGGGTTGTAACGGGGTACTCATACGAGAACGGCCTCCATAGTGGCGCGAACAACGATACGGGTGCGGTGCGCGTTAGCGACCGCAAAACCCTGCTCTGCATGGATGGGAACGCCTAACAGCTCGGCGCTTAGATGAATCACACAGCGGACGCTGGACGCGTTGGCCAACCCCAGGGCTGACTCGGCGGTATCCATCGGCACGCCTTGGGCTTCCAGCGTCCGGCGGTCCAGTTGCCGGGTCTGGCTGGCATTGGCCAACCGCAACCCCCCGTCAAACCGTGCGCCGACCTTGAGCGTGTAGTGGCTGCGTTCGTTCTTCGTGGCATCGACCAGAGCGCGCAGTCGTTCGAACAGTTGCGGGGACAGAATCGACCCTTCGCCGCCCCGGTTGTCGTTGGCCCAGGCGATCAACTGGAAGGTGTAAGGCACCGCGCCGGGGATTTGCGTCCACTCCTTGAACTCGGCTTTCACCCCGACCGCCTTCAGCACGCGGCGCACCGCACCGACCGTGCCCTTGCGCTTGTGCACCGGAATCGACTCACGAATCAGCGCGCGCTGCTGCTCTTCGGTATCGGCGGCCTCCCAGCCTTCGACCGACATGGCCCAGGCCAACCACGGCAAGAAATCCACCGGACAGCGCGCCGAGTCGGCCACGCCACGGATAACTTCCGGGTCGATTCCCAAGTCACAAGCCGTGGCCAGCGCTCGTTCCAGCGGCGTGCTGTTCAGCGGTAACAGCCGGCTCATGAGACGACCGCTCCAGTGACCTTGATCGAGGTGCAGTTCGGGTAATGCCGCTTATCGCAAATCACATCCGCCGTGGGCTGCGTCAGCAACACCCGGCGCACGCCCGAAACGTGCAAGGCGGCATAGATCGCCGACAGCGACATTTCGCCCTCTAATTCCCGCGCCGCCTTCACCGCCGTCGCCAGGGCGGCATTGGCCGCCGCCAGCACCACCACCGAAGACGGACCGTCTAACAGCTCCAGAGCGGCGACGATGCTGAAGTTCGTCGGCTGCCCAAGCTGGCTGCGCGGCCGGTCCGTGATTGGGCGCACATCTTCGGCCGAGAGCGCCGTTTGCACCGTGGCCACCAGGGCCGCCGGCTCGACGGTGCTTTCAAATGTCGGCAGCACCGCCAACGACACATCGCCCGGCAATGGATTGCTGAGGCCGGCCGCGTAATCACACACCAGGACAATCGCCCCGAGAGGCAACTGATCGCGCAGCGCCTGACTGATCTCCGCCGCCTTGAACGTCGGGGAGTCCACCGAGATATTGGCCACGTTGGCCGACGCGCTCAGGCCGTGAAACTCATACGCCCCGCGACTGCCCGCTACCGAGAGGCCTTCCAATGAAAGCTGAGTGCGGTACAACAGCGCATCGTCTTTTTCCATCAGCTTCGGAATCGGCGGGAATGCATCAGGGTCCGCTTCGGTGATCGTTAAGCGCTCGACACCGTAGTCAGCTGCGCGATTGTCCAGATCCGTGCCCCGCGCATAGGCCAACAAACTGGACTTCGCCGCATCGTTGATGCGCGCCCGGCTCATCAGTTTCTGATAGGCCGCGACTTCCAGCAGCTTTACAACCGGGTCGGACTCCAGCAACGCCGTCCAGTTATCGCCCATCTGAAACCGGAAATCGGCCAGCACTTCCTGATAGATGTCTTCAAAATCCAGCGGCTCCAGCACATCCGGCGCCGGCAGCGCCGACAGGTTGACGACGCTCATACACTCACCTCCAGCAAGACACCTTCACCGAGGTATTCGCCGCTAATTTGAATATTGATTGCCCCATTCAGAACGGACAGCACGCGCACGCGCTCCAGCCGTAAGCGCGGCTCCCAGCGCCCCAACGCCCTCGCTACCTCGGCCTGCACCGCACTTTTCCAACCTTCGTTAACCGGCATGTCCACAAAGCGGCGGATCGTGCTGCCGTACTCCGGCCGGTATCGGCGACTTCCCAGCGGCGTGCCCAAGATGTCCGCAATGGACTGCCGCAGATGCTCGACGCCGGAAATGAGCAGGCCTGTATGGCGGTCCATTCCAATCATCTAAATCACTCCCTCAGCGGTTGGAACTCTGGGTTGGCCCGCAGAAAGCTGACGGCTTGGGTATCGGAGGACAGGACCTGTACAACGCCCTTGGCCACCGACAACGTTCGGCCATTTTCGGGAATGATCAGGGTGCGCGAGGTGTACACCTGGTCGCTGAAAGTCAGTTGCCGATCCGGCACGGGTTCAGCGACCGCCGGCACCTCGGCGGTAGGATTTTCGAGTTTGGCCATGTTTTCTCCAGGCATGAAAAAGCCCGCACTGGGCGGGCTGTCGAGGATTGAAATTAATGCGTGTGATGGTTGCTGTTGCCGCCGGCATCAATGATTGCGCCGGCACTGGTGATGCCCTTCGTGACGTGTAACGCACCGTCGATAGTGACTGCCGCTTTCAGGTTGATGTTGCCGGTGGTCACGTTGACGGCGCTGTCCGTTACGACCACCTCCGTGCTGGCAACTTTGATGGTCACCGTGCCGCTCGGCAGAGTGATGCTGTAGCTCTTCGCCTGCCAGTCGTAGATCAGCGAGCCGCCATCATCAAAGCGCCAGACTTCGACGTGGTCGCGGTTATCTGGTGGTGCGCCGGCATTACCGTACAAGCCCGGGATGAAGGTGCCTTGCGACACGTCACCGCTGGCACTGACCAACGTCCCCTGCTCGCCCATCGACGGCGCCCGCCAGTGCCTGGCCTTGCCAGCGGCGATGCTGTGCCAGCGCACCCAGGCGCTGGTCCACTCTCCATCCGAGACGCGACACGCCGGCGGGGAGGCGGCCAAGTCCAGACCGACCACATAACAAGCCTTGACCACTCCCGCGATCATGCGGTCATGCTGGGCGCTCGCGTAGCCGCTCACAATTCCGCCACCTGGACAAAGTCCTCTTTGGGGTCGTCGTTGAAGCCAACCCACAGCGAGCCCGGCGGCTGATCAGGCCAAGGCCACTCCTCAACACCGAGGTAAACCTGCTGAGTCCATTCCACCAGCCAGACGGTGTAGCCATCCAATGCCGGCTGGGTCCAATCCTGCAGGGCCTGAACGAACTCCGCCGGCTCGACCTCCAGCCCCCAGGTCTGTGCCCGCAGTATCACGGCGAGCTGGGTGGCCAACTGCACGGCCTGCTGCTGATGAAGAAGCTGGATCGGGTCAACGATGATGCGCGCCTCGAACTTGCACACCAGTGTCGTTTCGCCCGTGCCGATGTCGGTGCCCGGTTCAATCTCGGCCAGTTCCAGAAACACCGCCGGCAACGCAATGCGGTCTTGGATGTTCGGCCAGGCACTCACGGTCTGAACCCCCGGCAGATGAGTCGCCAGGTGCTGCTCGACCGCCAAGTAAAGCTGGTCCAGGCTAAAAGGTTGATCAGCCATTAAGCGATCCTCTTGAGGTACTTCTGCAGCTCAAAGTTGAGCTCCTGTTTCAGGATCTCCAGCAAGCGTTCATCGGCCTTTTGTACCCAGCTTTCAAAGTGCGGACGGGCTTGCTCCAGAGACACTTTGGCCTTGGCCAACGGAAAGCGACTGCCGTTTTCCGCGACCCACCCCGAACTCGGCCCGTGACCGGGTGACACCGTGCTATCGGGGTAATCGTCCGCGTTGAAATGCTTGCTCGCGGTGCGAATCCAGATGTCCGGCTTGTTGCCGTATACCTTCTTCAGGAACGCGCCCTGGTAACGCCGCCCCGCCACCGATACGCCGCTGCCGGTCTGCCGTGCGCGACCGATCCGGCTGGACTCGATGGCATTCAAACCAAACCAGAGCTTGCCGCTCGCTGCCCCGCCGGACACCGGGTAACTGCGCAAGCGTTGACGCACCGCCGCGACGGCGATGCGCTCCTGTCGACTGACAGCCCGGGCGATGTGCGTGCGCAACCACCCCAACGTTTTGTTGATCGCACGTCGGTGCGCAGTGGCTGCAGCCTTGGGCACCAACTTGGCAAAGTCCTGAAACGCCTGAAGGTCTGCGGCCGAAGACTGGATGGAGATCATCCCGCCGCCGGCCGAGGGTTTGAAATGGCTACCGACGCTCATGGGCGTAACCTCAGGATCAAGGCGACCAGACCGTCGCCGCTCGGCTCCAGCTGCAGCAGATCGTAATCGCCGCCGCCATCCAAGGCAGGCAAATCGATGCTGACCAACAGCCCACGAACAAGGCCCTGCGAATCGCTGACACGGATCTCGAACCGAGGCTCACGTAAGCCGGTGTTCAGCTTGCCGAGTTTCGGCTGCAACCAGGGCGCGGCAAACATGCCGAACACCGGCTCTTCGCGACCCTCGATCCGTGCGGTATCGCCCAGCGTTTCGAACACCACCGCGTCGACCTCGGCGACCAGGTCACGAAAGCCCACGGTCAGAGTTCCAGCAGGATCTGGGCGCGAGGTCGAGTGCACAAATGCAGCGGGTTGGACTGAGCTTCGCCAGCCATGCCTTTATTGAAAGGCAGCGGCTCGATCATGCTGTAGTACGGAAGGCCCTGTGTGTTGACCGTCTCCATGTAGTCGGCCGGCGCGAACACCGAGATGTACAGATCCGGCACACCTTCAGGGACCAGCAGCGCCTTATCGTCGTGGACGAAAGACACACCGGCCACTTTGCCACGGTAGCGCTCCCAGATGATTCCACCGAACTCGAAGCTCTCCCGGGCGTCACCCCGCAGAGCCGCCGCCTGTTGGCTGTTGAGGTAGGTCTCCTTGACCGATTTGTGAACGATCAGCTTGTTCCAGAAGTTCTTGCCGCAGAAGGTGCGGGAACTGGTGCTGGTCACGCTGCCAAGCGCGTCTTCTTGCATATCCAACGCTTCGCCGCATTTGACCCGCAGCTCCGTGCTCGGGTCGGCCAAGCCCATGGACAGTTCCTGTCGTTCCACACCGAAGCGGTCATACAGGTTCAGCAGCACCGTAGAACCATCGGCATCCAGGATCAGGCCGTTGAGTGCGCCCATGCGCTGGAACTCGTGGGTTGCATCCAATTGACGGCGCGCTTTGGCCAGACGGGTATTGACCACGTCTTGCACCGCCTGCAGCTCGGTGCGGGTACCGAAGGCACGAATGCCCTGAATCTCATCCGCCTTGATGGTGAAGCGTTCAGGCAGGTGCACGGTGTTGAACGGGATTAGGTTGCGCTTGCTGGCTGCGACCACCAGACCAGAACCGCCCCGCTCACCAGCCGGCACCAGCGCCAGGGTGTCGCCGTCCTTTTCGATCTGAACGGTCAGGGTGGTGATGCCTTCCTCGCGAAACAGGCCCAGGTTGCTGATGCGGCCCGGCAGGTAAGGTTGATCGTTGAGTGCAGCGGTCAACGCGGTAACGGTAAACGCTTCGTCGTCAAAAATGGCGATGTCGGCCATGGGTACTCTCCAGAAATTGAAAAGCCCGCTCAAGGCGGGCTGGGGAAACGTGACTGAGGGTCTTAACGAACGATCAGGAAATGGGTGGCCAGATCCTTTTCGGCCTCTGGGTCCAGCCCGGTCAGATGCACTTCGCTGACTTCCGCCAGCCGCACCACCGCGCGACCACGGCGCACAATGTCCGACTCGCCCAGCGGCCCGTAGAGAATCGCCACGGCAGCCTGAGTCCCGTCTTCGGCGTTCGGGTCATACGGCGCGAATTCCCGCGAAGCCGTGACCAGGCCGAGTACCTGGCCCGAGTTCAGCGCGGGGCCAGCGGCGACGTTGATCGTTTCCCGCGAAATGTTCCCGGCGCCTTCGGACAGGAGAAACTCGCCCGTGTGGATCGGCTCTTTTTTGATGGTCATGCTCTTGCTCCTTTCGCGCCGCGCGCAGTGCCAGATTGAGCCGCTTGTCGCGAGGCCCAGATCGAGGTGGGATCAGGTTGTTTGGCCAGCACCGTAGGCACTGGGTCGTCGTCCAGCGGCAGACTGTTGTCGATTTCAAAGCCCTTGCCGCTGGTGACAATCTTGTCGAACAGACGAGCCCGGACCGCCGCAGCATCCAGCCCCGCCGCAACGTACTCGGCGCTGAACTCCGGCAAGCGGGCAGCCACGCAGAGGTCATTCACCGCCTTGGCCCGAGTCAGGCCGGCCAGGACGATCTCTTCGCTTTCGAGCTGGGTCGAGCTAAGCAGCGGCTCGACCAGGTTACTGATGCCCGCCGCCGTACAGCGCTGGGTGATCATCAGTGCCAACTTGGCCGAGTCGACCACCACTGGCACCAACGGCGGATCGATAGGCTCCAGCTCCGGATCCTCTTCGGGTGGTTCGTCGAGCTGAGCCAGCAAGTCAGCGGGCGCGTGCTGGTAACGCTGCAACACTGCGCCTTGGCCGAGGCAGGCCTTGACCGTGATGCCGTCGCCGACTTCGTCAGCCAAACCCAGGGCCACGGCTTCATTCGCCGTCAGCCAGGTTTCGGCGCTGACCATACGCCGCAGCTCGGCGTCATCGATGTCGGGCGCCTTGGCCTTGTAGGCCGCAATGATCGCCTCCAGGGTCTGATCCAGCACATCAGCAACTCGGCGGAAGTCCTCTGCATCCCCACCAGCATAGGTGTAGGGGTTGTGGATCATCAGCATGGCGTTGGCCGCAATCACCACTCGATGCGCACCGCACACCGCCACGCTGGCGGCACTGGCAGCCAAGGCATCAATCCGGCCGGTGCAACGCTCGCCCAGACGCGACAGCGCGTTATGCATCGCCAGCCCGTCAAACAAATCCCCGCCGATGCTGTTGAATGCCGCGATCACCGGGGAGACGCCGTCGTCCATGGCGCGCAGGTCTTGAACAAATTGATTGGCGGTAATGCCCCAGGTACCGATCTCGCCGTAGACAAAGACTTCGATTACCCGCTCGACGGCCTCACCGCTGGCCTGCAACGCATACCAGGTCTTGTCCTGAACCTGCACCCGCTTGCCTGCCCGGTTGTAAACGCGCGGTCGCGCTTTTTTGCTCATGGTTGCTCCTTGTCGTCGGTTGTATCGACGGCATCCAGGGTGTTGTAGTTGAGGCCCAACGCCGTGGCCCGCGCCAGATCGGCGGCGTTTTCCAAGTCGACCGTTTCGGCGTCGTAGCCGGTGCGCAGGACCATCTCGCTGCGTGAGGCAAAACCGGCCTGCACTTCCATCCGACGAGCCTGAACGTCCTGCACCGGCTGGATGTAGGCCCAACCTTGCGGCACCCAACGGGTACGCAGGTAGTCACGGCGCTTTTGCGCGTAATCGCCCAGCACCAGGACACCGGACAACACGGCCATGTCCATCCAGGCGGCCCGCACTGGGCGGCAAAGCTGGTGGACGTAAACGCCGAATTGCAGTTGTTCCAGACGGCGCCGAAACTCGTTGAGCACCACCCGCAGCGCTCGGTCGTTGATCCCGCGCATGTCGCCGGTGAGGATCTCGTAAGGCGTGCCGGAACCGGCTGCTGCAGCCATCAGTTGTTGCCGCATGAAGTCCGGATAGTTGTTGCCCGCGTCCGGTGGTTTGGAGAATTCCACCTCTTCACCTGGCCCCAGCTCCTGCATGGTGCCCGGCTCCAGCGCGACCATCGGCGTGAAACCATCGCGATCCAGGCTCAGCGGCGCCCCGGTCACCGGATCTCTGGGAACCGGTCCCGACTCCGGTGTCGGCCGCTTGATAAAGCCGGCAAACAGGTTGGCCACCTCCTGGCGAAACAACACCGCGTCATCGTAGTTGTCGAGACTGCGCAGACGCTTGAGCACCGGTGACAATCGCGGCACCCCGCGCAGTTGACCGGGTTCTACGGGCTCGAAGATGTGTAGTACCTGGGCGGCCGGCACGCGGACCAACTGGTTGTAGCCGGCGTTCAGCGAGGCCGCATCGCGTGGATGCGACAGGTACATCCAGTACGCCACCCGCTTGCCCCCCGGGTTGAACTCGATCCCGGCGCGGATGGTGTTACCGCTTTTGGTGCTCTCGTACTTGTCGTGCGGGACAAACTCCGGGGCCAGAATCTGTAACTGCAGCGGAACCGCCAAACCCTCGTCCAGGCTGCGCGGTCGCAGCCGTACAAAACACTCGCCCGAGGTTTCAACCGTGCGCGCCACCAGAGCCTGCTGGCCGTAGAAGTCAGTGCGATCATCCGCATCCGATTCATCGACCCAATCCCCCCACAGCTCCTGCAGCAACTTGCGTAACGCGTCATCGTCGGTCGTCGGCCGAGGGGTGATGCCCGTGCCGATCAGGTTGCTGACGCGCTTGTCGATCACATTGAAGGCATACGGATCATTACGAACCGCTGCCCGCGAACGCGAGCGCAGGTTGCGCAATGCCGGGGTGTTGATGCTGTTGATTCCATTGTCGGGAGCATCCCAGCCAGTGGAACGGCGCCCTTCGCCGGCGCCTTCGTAACTGGCCTTGATGTTCGATGGCAGCACGAATCCATTACGGGTCAGCGTCGGATAGTGACGGGCCATTAGACTCCTTTGCCTCCGTGGTACAGCCTGACCACGCGCGAGCGCGGGCCAGCTGAGTTGACCAGCGAAGTGCGGATCTGATCGCGCGCCTTGAGCAGTTCATCGATGGTGCGGTATTCCACGGTGCGGTCGGTGTAGCGCACGACTTTTTCACCACGTGCGATGGCCGCCTCAACCGCGTCGAGGTGCTTTTGGGTAAAGGACATATCAGCGTCTCTTCAGATAACCGCTGGTGGAGCTGCGGCGTTGAGGTGGCGGTGCTGCCGGTCGCAATGGCACGACCGGAGCAGTAGGTTGTGGAGCCGATTGCAGTGCAGCAACCGGTGTTGCTGGGCCGGTGACACGTTCGCCTTGAACAGGCTTGATGCCCAATGCGTCGTCGAACAGACCAGACTGCGCCAGGGACTGACGCACTCGCTCCCAGTCGTGTTCCTTGTAACGGTTGAGACCCAGGTAGTGCGCCATGGCCAGGCAATACACCATCAAGTCGAGTGCTTCGTTACGCTCGGCCTTACCCTTGACCCACTCAATGCGCTTGTGTCCGCGTATGTAGCGCGCAACCTTGCGCTCCGCGACGCACTGGTCGAAGAAATCGTCCGGCAGGTCATTGGCAAAGTGCAGTGCACCCGGTCCAGATTCGAACGGGTAGCGGTTGTAGATCCAGTCCTTGGCCGTGTCGGTACCGACGAACCACAGCTCGGCGCCGTTGCGTTCGGTCTGACCTTTCCATGTCACGTCGACCATCGACGGGCGTTGAGCAATGACCGGCTTGCCGGGCTTGCTCGCCCCCTTGATGGCGAACACGTTCCGCCAGCGGCGTACGCGGCAGAACTGATAGACCTCATCGGTGTGGTGACCGCCGGAGTCGACGGCCACCGCGAGAATGCCGAGGCCGACACCGCACGGATGGCGATATTTGGCCTTGAGCAATTCGTCCAAGGCCGCCCAGGTGCGCTCATCTGCGGGATCACCCGAGACCACCTGGTAGTCGACGACCCAGCGCTCCATGCCGGCGCCCCACCCCATCGCCATGAACTCCAAGCGGTTCGCCTGGACGTCGACGGAGCCGGTAATCATCAGCACCGCCGCCGGCAGTGAGCCGAGGGTGAAGCCTTCCAGCCGCGCCCGTTTTCTCAGCACATCGGCTTTGGTTTGCTCTTGGGCTGCGTCCCAGACCTTCGCCAGGCGGGTGTTGTAGAACACCTGCATGGGCTCTAGATCGCCTTTAGCCTGGGCCTTTTTGGCCTTCTCGAATTGCTTGGCCAGCGACTTCCAGTCCATCCAACCAAGCGGCGAATACAACGCGTTGAGGTGGAAGCCAACGGTCTCGCCGTCGCCTTCGGCATGGGCACGCCACTCGCCGTTGGCGAGCATTTCGCCCTTGTGGTACTCCTCGATCAGCACGTCACACTCAGGCCCAGCGCACTGGTAGTGCACCACGCTGTAGTCCTTCGAGTAGTGAAGGCGTTCCCATTCCAGGGTCTGCATGTGCCCACAGGTCGGGCATGGTACGTAGTAATAACGCTGGTCGCTGCCCTCGAACAGGTCGGAGATCCGCGAGGCGCCCTTGATGGTCGGTGAGCTGGAGAAGTAGAACTTGGCGTTGCGGCCGAAGGTACTGCCTCGGGTTTCCGCCAGCTCGATAGGGTCGCCCTCCTCACCGATGTCCACTTCCCAGCGGTCGATTTCATCACCGTAAACGTAGCGTGCCGACAGCTCCGAAAGGTTGGCCGCAGAACCGGCGGTGGTGACGTACAGAGAACCACCCTCGAACTCCTTGGTGTCCATGGTGTTGCGTGAGTCTCGTGAACGGCTAGACGCCACCCGTTCACGCAGAACCGGGGTCGCCTTAATGGTTTTGCCGATCCGAGATGACACCCGTTTGGCCAGGCCGAGGCTCGGTAGCAGGGTCAGGATGTTCGACGGCGCCATGTGAATCAGACCGCCGATCCAGTTCAAGGCGATCTGGGTTTTCATCAACTGCGACGCGACCATGGTGATCACGCGTTTGCAGGGGTGAGCCGGCGACAGGCAGCGCATCGGCTCGCGGGCATAGGGCGTGCGGGACGTGCGGTACTGGCCCGGCTCAGCGGCACCGGTGTCACGCGGGATACGCATGTACTCGTCAGCCCACTCATCGACCCAGACATCTGGGTCAGGATGCAGCCCACGAAAATACGCCTCCCGGTACACCTCAGCACCGTCAGGGATTTCCGTGGGCATGGGTTTAACTCGTGGTCAGGGCGTGTTCAAGATCCGCTGAGGACAAGCGTTCTGCATCCTCAAGCGAGCGACGGATAGCCGCCGTCAGGTGCTTTTCGATTTGCCAGGGGTCGGTCATGACGGCCAGTTCCGGTGCCAGTTGCGGGGGCATGCCCAGCAGTTGGTCCCGCAACAGGCGACCTGCGTTGAAGGCGCCGGTTTCCACCGCGATACGCTCGACCAAGGTGCCCTGCTGTTTGTGAAAGTTGGCTTGCTCTTGCAGAGCCAGGTAGTGCTCGCGCAGAGCCCGAGACTTTTGAAAGTCCACCGCCTGCCCTACTTGCGGCACCGCAGGTTCTTCGACGGCGATTTCAGCCTCCCTTTGAAGGCGAAGCCGTTCGTGGCGGTTCGCGACGGCGGCTTTGCTGGGGTCGGCGGACTCAGCCAGTAACGCTTCGGTGGCTTCCAACTCGACCTTGCCATCGTCAGTCAGTACCAACCGATCCTGATTGGCCAACTTGGAAACATACGATTTAGCCCAGCCTCGCCGTGCCGCAAACTCCGTTTTGCTGATTACAGTCATGATGGAATGTCCTGTTCACCTAATGAATACAGGGGGGTTCACCTGTTCGCCCCAGTTCACTAAGCTGGTGAACTGTCCGCTAACACTTTCCCGCGGGTTTCCGACCCCGTACCCTCCGAATACCCCCAGGGTCCCCGGCAGTTTTCGGCGCCCCAAACCGGTGCATCACCCCTGCTCCCCGCCTGCGGGTGGCACTTCGCAGACGCCCAGCCGCTTGGCGGCCCAGCGTTCGTACAACCCGATGGCAACATCGGCACCGGCCATTGCGGTGAGGCAGCCCAAGCTGCCCGCCGTCCAGATCGTCATGCCCGCGCCTATCATCAACATCATCGCCGACACGCCGCAGACAATGCAGGCACCGGACCGAAGCGCCAATCGCCGCAACAATGCCCAGCCCCGCGCCCCGTCCTTGTCGGCTCGCCACATCTCGCCGGATACACCGCCGACCAGAGCCAGGACGATCACTAACCAAATTGGCATCTCTGCCAGCGCTTGCTGTTCGTTCGTCATCGCCCTACCCCATAAACGCAAAAACCCGGCGCAATGGCCGGGTTTGGTGTGTAGTGCCTGCCGCTCTCTGCGGTCGCACGTATCGAAGATGGGTACTTTTTACAGGTGGATTATCATGGCAGCAAGCTAGTTTTAATGCCATGGAGCAATATGGGTACAACGTGGGTGTGACGCAGGTGCAACGTGGGTGCAATGCATTCAATCGGCTATCGCTTCTGCTGCCTCGTCCTACCTGTCCTACTATCCATCGTCGAAGTAGGACAGCTACAAGCGCCTAGAATCGGGGCTCTGCCCTACTGTCCTACTTTATTTATTCTTTTCTTGTGTATAGAGATAAAGCTAAAAGCACGCGTGCGCGCCATGGCGCGACTACGTACCCGCTACGCTTACGTGTGCATGTGGCGGGCAAAGGTTGGACAGTAGGACAGCCCAGCAACAGCGCGGCCTCCACCTGTCCAACTGCATTAAATGGCAGTTGGACAGGGGCGGACAGTAGGACAGCGGCGCTGGGAGTAATACCTGGGGTCACGCAGCCTTCCCCATCAACAAACCGCCGATGCTCACATGCGCGTCGTGCAGGCGACGGTAATAAGTTGGCGCGCTGCACCCGCAGTGCAACATCTTCTGCGAGAGAAAGCTTTCGTGATTGCAGTAGTGCTCCATCACCACTAGGGCGAGTTCAGGCGCCAGGTGCTTATTGACGATCAGCTCGATATCGACCGATTCATCCAGCAGCACCCGACTGCCTCGAGTTCCACGTATCAGCTCACCTTTGCACTCCATCAACATGGCAATCATGTTACCGCCACCAGATCCGGCGCAGTCGGGGTTCATCGGAGAATGCAGATCCTGAGCCCAGAGCTTGAGCATCTCATCAATTCGCTTAATCAAAGCAAGGCTCCTCGAACTGCTCCTGTACAAGGGGCGCAGCCCTTCCCCAACCATCGGGTTTCTTGTATGCCCAAGGCCGCACACCGCTTTTGGGCAGTGCCGGTTGCCGGACCTTGCGCCACTCCAGCCGGTGCATGATGGCTCCGACCCGCATCTGCTCAGGCTTGCCCCAATGGCCGAAGTCCAACTTCAACGCACCAGAGAGGATCTCGCTGCCCGTGGCGGTCTCGCCGATCTGCGACTCCTCCAACCAAGTCAGGATTGGACCTTCCCACTCATCGACTACAAAGCGCTCTTCTTGAGCTTGGGCAAATAGCGGCGCCTCCTCGCGGATGACCCACCAAATATCACCAGCCTCATAGCAGAACATCGCCTCAGCCCAGAGCTGGTCGCGGATCTCTCGAAGTTGCTCCAGATCCACCTTGGTACACGCCACCGGCCAATAGCGACGGTTGCCGGTGGCATCCTTTAGGTATTCGTCCTGGTTCGTGGTACCGGCGAACACACACTGGCGTGGCACGTCCATCGATCTGCGGCCATAGCTTTCGCGGTAGGTGTCGGTCGAGGCCGAGAAAAACTGTTTGGCCTTGGTCGACTCGGCCTTGTTGAAGCTATCCAGCTCCCCCAGCTCAATAATCCACTTGCCGCGAATGGCCTGAAACGCCTCCTTGTCACCCAGGGTGAAAGGCGTATCCATAAACCATTCGCCGCCCAGAATACCCAGTGCCGTGGATTTACCGGCGCCTTGCGCGCCTTCCAGGATCATCACTGAGTCCGCTTTGCAGCCAGGCTGCATCACCCGCCCTACCGCCGACACCATCCAGCGTTTACCAACCTTGCGGCTGTAGTCGGTTAGTTCTACACCCAGTATGTCTGTCAACCAGGTATCGAGGCGCGACACACGATCCCACTCCAGCGCCTCCAGATACTTACACACTGGATGAAAGGAGTTGTCATGGGCTACGACGCTGACAGCCTCGATCACATGAGACGTCTTGACCCGCAGGTTGTATTGCTGCGCAAGCCACTTCATCACCCGCATGTCATCAATGTCAGCCCACTCACCCAGGCTCCCGCCGTATGGAGGGACACGCAGCTTTACGATCTTGGAGCTGAAGGAGCTGAAGCCAATCACACCGGCCCAACGCTCGTCGTTGCCCAAGATCAGCTCTACGTTTTGCATGTGTGCGATCAACATGCCGTTTTCGGTGCGGGCGAACATATCCTTCCAGCCACCCGCTGCTGGTGGCTTGACCACGGCCAGCACTTGGCGACGGACAGCGTCCAACCCCTCAGCGCAATGCAGGTCATTGAAGTCGGTCCACTTGTCCTCTCGTTCGACAGTGAACACCGGCGCAACCACCTGGCCACCGACCACCGTAGCCGCGTTGGCGGCCTTCTCTTCACCTGGGTTCCAGGCGTCACCATTCGGGCGCTTGGTCATCCAGTCATCGTCCCGACAGATGATGATTGGGCGCCCTGGGAACTCGTCACGCATAGCCTTAGAAACAGCCATTAGGTTGCCGGCATCGAAAGCCACAGCGACCGCCATGGACGTCGCCATGTGCAAGCTAGCGCCGGTGGCGTACCCCTCACACACCAGCACTGGCTCACCGGGTTCAGGGTGTCCACCGATCAGGTGAAAGGCGCCTTCCTTCGACATACCGTAGGGCCAGTAGGACTTGTCCCGACCAGTATCCTGTTGCTTCTCTGGGAAGATCACCTGCAAGCCGACAATCTGTCGGCGAGCATTAATCATAGGTACCAAAACCGCGCCCGAGCGCGGCGCATAGCGAACACCAAAGCCGACGATCTGCTTTCGATCCAGGTAAGCGCTACGCCCCTTATCGGGCATACGGCTGAACATCCCTTCTGCGCGCTTGGCCGCTCGACGAGATGCATTGGCAGCGACTTCAGCCGCTCGACGCTTGGCGTCTTCCTGTCGAGCGCGCATAACCTCACGCTCTTCAGGACTCATCCTGCCGGCCTTGACCTTGATCTTCTGCGTCTCACCGGAACGCCAATCACCGAAGCTACCGAATATCAGCGTTTCGTTCTTCTCGGTCCGATGCTCGTGGACGACATACCAACCGTTTTTTTCCTTGCCCTTGTCTTGAACGGTTTTGCACCGAGTCAGTTTGCCGAATACCAAAGGCTGATCCGGTTCCAGGCCGTAATCGGAGAACTGATTGATGACCTCATCGAGCATAACGGGCTCTCCTTGCTTCAGTGATGGACTGGCAATTCACACACTGGGTGCACCCCAGTTCGGCGAGTCGACGAGCTTCTGGGATTGCTTCGTCACAGGCTTCGCAAAACAGAAATGAATGCGCCGCCAAGGCTGGTTTGACGGCGCTACGCACAGCAAGAGCCTGATCCAGATGCTCCTGCACCAAGCCATTCGCAAAATCGGCGATATCAACCATGGTCTGTGCTCCGCGTTGTCTGGTTGACGTACACGGCGCGGTTGAACATACCCAGCAGCCCTTGAATACCGCGAAACACCTGCAGGCGGATCTCGGCCAATTCGCGATCATTCACCACCCCATCGCCAATGCTCTTGGCCCAGGTATCCGCCAAATCAGCGACCTGCCGAAAATACTCAGCAATGCCGGTGGTCAACGTTTCAGGCATGTCGTTGGTGTATGCCTCAGCAAGTTCCTGCCAAGTCGTATCCCCAACCAGCGCATGCACCGCATCGAGAATGCGGCGATCCTTGGTCAGCTCGAGGATTTCGCCAAACTCCTGAATGTTCACGGAGTGGCTGGGGTGCGTGGGTGACAACTTGTGCTGCAGCGTGGTGGGGTTGCGGCCTGTGGTGGCGGCGATTGCAGCGGCGCCACCGGGATAATCCCGAGCAGCGTGGTAGAGCGCCAAATCGAGCGGCAGGATTTCCCGCTTTGCTCGATCAACGCAACTCAGAGCGATTCGGCTCATGGCATTAATCCTTATAAGTTGCCAGTGCCGCGCGACATGCAGTGGTGATACATTTGCCGCGTGGCTTGAAAGGGCCCAAACGCCGGCTAGATCCTCAAGATCGAAACCGGCACCGTGCCGAGGCAAATGATCCGTCGTTTACCTCTGGCGCAACAGCTGCTCTATCTGTGGTGGAGAAGGCAGCAACCCAAGGCATCCGTGCCTTGGCAGCGCGGTAAAGGGAGGCGGTTTAGCATGTGGTGTGCCCGCCTACCTATATCGCGACCCGACAGCACTGTGGTGGTGTGTGCCGGGAGGAACTGGGCGGCCCTTGGGTCGCCTTTTTTCTAAATGAGTTTTGGTTTATGTGGTGCTGCCGCCTCTAGCAACCAAGACGATTTGAACGGGTTTCCGTTCTGCCCTGCTGCCATAGCTAGACGCTGTGCGTAGTTGGTTTCACCGGTGTAGTCCGTACGAGGCAAACACCCAGCTAAGCGCCATTTGTTCAATGCTTGATAGCTTCTTCCACAAGCCTTTGCAGCAGCACCGATACCTCCAACAGCTTCGAAAGCGAACGCAATAGCGTTCGGAAAATCAGCGGGCTGCAACATGGCAACCTCCATTTATCAACTCGGAGTTGATATTATAGATCAACTGACTTTTGCGCAAGAACCGTGTAACTCTCAACCCATGGTTGATAAAAACGAATTGCGCGCAGCTTTCAGCAAGCGCTTACATGAAGCTCTCGACGACGCCGGCGTTCGCAGCCGAGGCCGTGGCGTGGACATCCACAAACAATTGAAGTTTGTCGGCGTCGTCAAAACGACCCAAGCCATAAGCAAATGGCTGAACGGCGAAGCTATTGCTGAAGCCGATAGCATGACCGCGCTTTGCTCATGGCTGAAAGTGCGCCGCGAATGGTTGGAATATGGCGTACTCCCCAAGGAACAAGAAGGTACAGGCAACGTACACCAGCTTCGGGTAGGGGATCAGAGTAATGTCAGTGGAATGCTTGAGCGCTTCGGGAAGGTGCCATTGATTTCATGGGTGCAAGCAGGGGCTTGGAACGAGGCCATCTCAAATTTTGAGCCGTATCATGCGGACAGCTGGCTATCCTGCCCAGTGCCCATAAGTGATCACGGCTATGCGTTGAAGGTTTTAGGCGACTCAATGACAAATCCAGGCCCTGGGCGAAGCTACCCTGCGGGCTGCATTATTTTTGTCGATCCCGAAGTCGAAACTCATACTGGAGACAGAGTTATCGCCCGGGTCCCTAGAACGAACGAGGTAACATTTAAGGTCTTGGTGGCCGACGCGGGCCGCCAATATTTGAGACCGATCAATCCGCAATATCCGATCATAGACATAACAGAAGAAACTCACATTTGCGGAAAAGTCGTAGGAGCGTTCATGCCGGAATAAAAGCGCGCCCCCCATAAGCCCGCAAACCCGGTAAATCAATCGACAGTTGACACAAATCAACCAGTAGTTGATATTTGCCTCACTCTCCCACCACAGAGCGAGGCAACACCATGCACACCACAGCATCCCTGCACGTCCACCCGACCGTCGCTGACCTGAACCGCGTCTTCGAGGTGCGGCAATTGGCCCGCGACTTCGGCTGCGTCTTCTTCCCCAGCAAACCCAAGCCGAAAGCCCGCACCATCCCCATCCCCTTCGATCCAAACGACGGGGGCCGGGCAGCATGAGCAAGTTCAAACTCGACAACCGCACCCTGACCTTGCTCAGCGCCCAGGTGAACCTGAGCGAAACCTTCAACCACACCCTGCGCTCGACGCCACAACGCGTGGCGCTGCCATTCCGGTTGAAGGTTGAGCGTAACCAGACGGACAGCACATTCACCGTTGAGCTGAGTAGCGAACGCCACACGCTGACCCTACCCCACGGCAAGAAAACCCACCTCAAGCTGGCCGACTTCATCGAAGAGATCGCCAACGGCCCAATCGACCCGACAGCCGAACTGCTCCCGCAACTGCATGCCGAACGCCAATACGGCGTTTTCAGCACCCAGCAGCGAGAGCAGGTTTTCGGTCTGGTTTGTCTTGGCGGCTTTCTCGACCTGGACCTGGGTTTCGAGCTGCCCATCCGCCTAGCAGTGCACCGCACTCGGACCCGCACAGGCGTCACTGTCGTCATGAGCATCGGCGTCAAGAGTCCACGCACCAAGTGCTTCACCGTGTGCGGCACAGACACTGAGATGTACGGAGAGGTCTGCGAGTCCATCACCCACCTGGCTGCGTTGGCGACACCCGCCGCGCACGCAGCATAAGGAGGCAGACATGGAGCGCAACCTCGAAAAAACCGCCAAATATTTCGGCATCACCCGCCCTGCTCTGATCAAGTTGATGCGTGACAAAGGCCTGCTCGTCGGCAACCTGCCCGCATTCCCGGTTCGCGACCGCGAGTATCTACGCGTCAAAGACAGTAGCTGGTACCACGGCGAGTTGGGCATGCAGTACAGCCAGTCAACACGGGTTCGTCAGGCCGGCATCCGCTGGCTAGCCGATCAGCTTGGTCTGGACCTTCCTGCCATCCCGGCAGACCACCGTGACGTGGCCTAGGCAATACGCCCGCCAGATCATCGCTATGCGGACACGAGAGGTGCGCAACGCCGCGCTTCTCGAAGTGCCCGAGCATCTGCGGGAACTGACCAAACGTCACTGCCTGAACGCCTGGAACCATCCCTCAAGATCAAAGAGCAAGGAGGCCCTGCAAGCCAATGAGTAGCTCGAGCCAACCACCACTGCGACTTCAACCGGCCCCGGATTCGGCCACCGTCGAGATGCTTCACCAAATTTTTGGCGACGTGCTTATCCCCCTTGAGGAGCTGCGCGAGCGTTACTTCAGAAACCTCAGCGAGAAGACGTTCTCGGAAGCGATCAACAGCGGACGGATTCAACTCCCGGTGACCACGATTGACCACAGCGTGAAGGCGTTGAGGTATGCCCATATCAGGCATGTAGCCGCATTGATCGACATCCGCGCCTATCAGGCAGACGAAGACATGCCACGACCACCAACCGACAGCAAGGCCCAGCGAAATGTCACTTCGCAATGAATGCAGGAATTGCCAGACACCTCTATCAGCCGAAGAAACACCCAACCGACTGTGCGACGAGTGTTGCTACCTGGCCGTCGACTATCGCCGTTACGACGACTTGCGGGAAGAAGGGCGCATGCCCTACCAGGCGAAACTGATGTGCGGGTTAGCCGATCCACCCGATCCTGACGACGAATAAACAACCACCAAACGGCTGCCACCACCAGCCAAACAAATCAACGGAGCACACCACATGACTGCTATTCAAATCTGCGCACTGATTGTCCTCACTTTGCTCGTCAGCCTCACCTATTGGGCGGGCTATCGAGGCGGCCTGATCGATGGCCGCATTGAAGGTATCGACGAAGGCAAGG
Source organism: Pseudomonas sp. UYIF39 (assembly GCF_029963765.1). Classification (GTDB taxonomy): domain Bacteria; phylum Pseudomonadota; class Gammaproteobacteria; order Pseudomonadales; family Pseudomonadaceae; genus Aquipseudomonas. The sequence goes on along the minus strand of NZ_JALBYU010000019.1, from coordinate 89,678 downwards.
CCATTCAGCAATCAGATAATTCAGGGACTATCCAGGACCTGAAGCAATCGCTTGATCAGGCCCAAGCCCACCGAAAACAACTGTATTCCCACTACGAGCGCGCATTGGCCGCCTCAAAACTGGGGGAACCAGCACGCCAAACCCTACTGGAAATCGCGGAAAAACTACGAATCGCCGCTGAGACATTCAGCGCATTCCGTACCGGCAAAAAACTCGAACGTGATTCACTCGCTCTCCGCGATCGAGCGCTCACCATCGCGGACCTTTTAAAGCCGGTAGCGCTGGAGGATGCGGCATGAGTCGGATCACTCCCATGCTTCGCCTGACCCCACAGGCTGCCGGCGAGCTGCACCGCCAATGCACCAAAGCCACCACAGAACTGAGCGAGATGACTCGCTATCGCAAAGAGTTCGACCGCCAGCTAAAGAAACTGATCGGCTACGAGGCCTTGCGCAAACTGCACAATGGCACTGGCAACGCTTTGCTGCTGGTTGACCTGGTCAAGGAGGCTGCGTGATGAGCCAGATCCTAACCGCAACCGGCAAAAGCTTCGACCTCTACCAGCCCGACCCAGATCGCATCGACCCTAGGGATATTTCCCATGCGCTGGCACATCTGTGCCGCTTCAATGGCCACACCCGCGAATTCTACAGCGTGGCCCAACACAGTGTTCTCGTCGCCGAACTGGTGCCCGAAGAACACAAGCTCGCCGCCTTGCTCCATGACGCGACCGAGGCCTACATCGGCGACATGGTGCGGCCACTCAAGCAGTGGATGCATGCCTATCAGGACGTAGAAGACTGGCTCTGGACATGCGTCTGCGCACGCTTCGGCCTCGACACCGAACTGCCCGCAGACGTGCGCCATGCCGACCTGATAGCGCTCGCCACCGAGCGACGTGACCTCATGCCAACCGATCCGGCCATCTGGGATTGCTTGGTCGGCATTGAACCCATGGTTGAAATCATCCGCCCATGGTCGGCCACCGAAGCCCGGCTCACCTACCACCAGCGCCTGATGGATCAACTGGCTATCGAACACCGGAGGAAAGCGGCATGAAGCAATCACAGGACAACATGCAGGTGCAGGCCGCTTTGCTCCGCAACGACAGCAGGATCGACACGCCCGTAAAAAACAGTCTCTGCTGCGTAGCAGTAGGCATTACTGCTTCTGTCAGAGCCACCGCCGAGGAGCTTATACCCCACGAAAAGCTGCGCGAGGCAGCCACACCTGATGCAACGCTAATCGCTCAGGATCGCCCGCCCGCGCAGCCTGTCTTGGGGTATACGCACCCTTCGAGTGGCGCGAACGCACTGCCTGTGACACAGGATGGCCGGGCGATTGGGATGCCCGCCTGCGCGCAGGAGGCTTCGGCATGACCGCCTTCAATCAAACGCCAATCCACACCGCCGTTATCACCCAGTTCGGACTGGACCTCGCCGGCGAGATTCGCGTCGACCTGTTCGCAGGCGGTGGCGGCGCGACCATGGGCCAGGAAATGGCAACGGGTAAGGCCGTTGATATCGCGATCAACCACAATCCCAAAGCTATCAGTATGCACAAGCGCAACCACCCAGGCGCCGAGCACTACATCACTGATGTCTACGAGGTCTGCCCGCGCAAGGCCACGCGCAACCGCCCGGTCGCGCATCTGCATGCCAGCCCCGAATGCACCCACCACAGCCTTGCGGCCGGGGGCCAGGCACGCAGCAGCACCAGCCGCTCGTTGTCGTGGGTCATCATCAAATGGGCGGGCCAGGTCAAGCCGCGCATGATCACCATGGAAAACGTCTGGCAGATCCTGCAGTGGGGACCGCTGATTGCCAAACGCTGCAAAGTGACTGGCCGGGTGGTCCGCCGTGATGGCAGCGTGGCAGCTCCAGGCGAGCGCGTTCCCGTGCAGGATCAGTACCTGGTGCCTGATCCGAAGCGCAAGGGCCGGACCTGGCGCCGTTTCGTGCAGATCCTTAAAGGCTTGGGCTACGACCTGATGCACGGGAAACTCAAGGCCTGCGACTTCGGCGCCGCAACCACCCGCGAACGGCTTTACATGATCGCTCGATGCGACGGCAAGCCACTGCGCTGGCCGGAACCGACCCACTTTAAGAACCCAGCGAAAGGCCAAAAGGGATGGCAAACCGCCGCCAGTTGCATCGACTGGTCGATCCCCTGTCCAAGCATTTTCCTCAGCAAAGAAGAAGGCCGCGCTGCAGGCGTCCGACGCCCTCTGGTGAACAAAACCATGGAACGTGTCCGCAAGGGAGCGCGCCGCTACGTGGTCGAACATGCAGACCCCTTCATCGTCAGCGTCAACCACTCAGGCAATGACCTGGCTCGCTGCCAATCCGTGCAGGATCCAACCAAGACCATCACAGGCGCGCACGGCTTCGCACTGGTAACACCGCAACTGGCGCCCTTCCTCACCGAACACGCCAACGCGACCACCCAGCGCACCATGTCCGCCGACGCTCCGTTGGGCACTATCTGCGCCCAGGTCAAGGGCGGGCATTTCGCCGTGGCCGTGGCCTACATCGCGCAGCACAACGGAGGCTTCAACGAAACACCTGGCCATCACCCAAAACAGCCTCTGACAGCCATTACCACAACCGGCAGCCAGCAACAGTTGGTGACCGCCAATCTACTCACCCTGCGCAAAAACTGTGTGGGCAGCGCGATGGACGAGCCGGTATCAACCATCTGTGCCGGCGCCGAGCACCATGCGCTAATCGAGTACGCACTGGCACCCGAGGCCGAGGAAGGCGCACTGCGCGTGGCCGCGTTCCTGATGGGCTACTACGGCTCCGACAACATCTACGACCTGCGCGACCCAGCCGCCACCATTACAACGCGGGATCGGCTGGCCCTGGTCACCGTGGTGATCAAGGGTACGCCGTATGTGATCGTCGACATCGGCATGCGCATGCTGACACCTCGTGAGCTATACCGCGCCCAAGGCTTCCCCGACAACTACGTCATCGATTACGGCCACGACGGCGCCAAGTTCAACAAGAAGGACCAGGTGCTGATGGTCGGCAACTCGGTGTCCCCCTGGCCGATGATGGCCCTGATCAGCGCTAACGCAGATCGGGATGAAGACGAATTGCTGGAGGTGGCGGCATGACAACCCTTCGCCGAACAGTCCGGCTACGCCACGGGCAAATGGCGGCCCTCGACCTGAACACCATCTGCGAGAAATGCGCCAAGTCGCGGGCACATGGCAACCACGATAAATGCAGCAAGCAGCGCCAAGCCGAAGGCATCGCGCGTCGTGCACGGGAGCAACAGCAATGAGCCTTCCACGCTGGGTAATGATCAATCGCGCATCCGAACTGACTGGCTACAGCGAAGACGCCATACGCCACAAAGTGAAGAACGGGACATGGGCACAGGGCCGCATCTGGCGAAAAACACCAGACGGCCGCATCGCAATCAACATGACGGAGTACGACAAGTGGGCCGAGAGCGCACCGCAGGAAGCGGCCTAGAAGCCGAGCTGGCCAAACACAAAGGGATTGAGGTACACGGCGGCAACATTCGCGTCGTGTTCATGTGGCGCCGAGTGCGCTGCCGCGAATCCCTCGGCCTGCCGGTAACCAAAGCCAACATCAAACATGCAGCCCTACTCAGGGCGGCAATCATTCATGAGATCAAAACCGGGCACTTCGATTACACACGCCACTTTCCCAACTCGAAGAACGCGATCAACTACAGCAACGTAAAGGACGAACGCCTGGCCGCGCTGATGGCTCGCTACAAACCACTGAAGGCCGTCGATATCACCCCGATGACCGAAGAGAAATACGGTTACGCACTGGATATCTGCACCGAACTCTTGGGGCCAGACCGATTGGCAGGCATTCTTTTACCCGAAGACATCCAACTGCTCAGAACGCAATTGATCGCGACCCGGGCACCTTCAACTGCAAATCACTATCTGGCTACTTTCTCCGGCTTCCTGGCCTGGTGCGAGAACAACAGCTACTGCCGCAAAGGCCTATCCAACGCCTGCATTCGATTCGCGATGATCGGCCGCGAACCGGATCCGCTTACAAAGGGTGAGTTCGAACAACTGCTCACCAAAGGATGCCTGCACCTGCAGGACTCAGCGGCGATCACCCTCGCGGTTTACACAGGGCTTCGCCCTGGCGAGATGTGCGCGCTGGCTATCGAAGACATCGACCTGGTCGCGGGACAGATAAACATCACCCGGGCAATCACAGCAGATGGCACATTCAAAGTCCCCAAGACTGGAAAGCCTCGAGCCGTACTGCTGATGCCGCCAGCTGTGGACGCCTGCAAAATTCTGATGGGATTGGTGGCCGACCACGCACCGCGTGAGATCGAGGTGTACATGAACCGACACGAAAGCCGCGTCGAATCAGTCACCCCGCTGCTGTCCCCAACAACGCAAGCCCGGAAGAAAATCATCAACCACTGGTTTATCCCCACGTCGTGGAACACAAAGTGGGCAGCCATACAAAAGCGTTCAGGGATTCGCCCGCGCCGACCGTACCAGACTCGGCACACCTACGCCTGCTGGTGCCTGACTGCCCGTGGCAACCTTGCATTCATTGCAAAGCAAATGGGCCATAAGGACTTCACCATGCTGGTCGAGGTATACGCCAAGTGGATGGATGACGAGTCGCCAAGCGAGCTAGTTCACATCTGGCGAGGCATTCAAAAAGCAGGTCTAAAAACAGCACACAAGTAGGCCGCTGTTCAGAATAGGAAGGGAAATAAAACCCCCGCCGGCGAACCGGCGGTTAGGGTCTGCTATCGCAAGGAAAGCATCATTGTCAGCGGGGATAAATCTGGGCAGCGTTGAAAACCCGCATGTTTCGCATAGAATTCCGCGAGTTTATCGTCAAGTGGATGAACCAGCACAGCCGAAGTACCGACCGAATCTGATGCGATCATGCACCGACTGATTGCGTTCTTCAGGAGGTCTACGGCGAAACCGTGCCCCTGCGCAATCATGGTCACCCCCATACGTCCAAGGATAGTAGCTGGGTGCGCGCTAGGCGAATTCCGCTGATAGCTTTTGGGCGTAACGTGTTGCCGAGCAATCGATCCATTTGACAATGTGTAGTAACCAGCAACGCGATTGGTTCCCGCGAAGCAGCTTACATAAACGACCGCTTGCTTGCGGTCTTGCGCTTTCCGAGCGTCCTTATGAAGGTAGTCATTGATAGACGACTCTCCACAGTCAAACTCAGTGAAATCATGGAACTTGGTAAGCTTTTCGGGCTTGCTCAGCTCCACCGGTCGGGTCTGGACATCAATTTCTGTAGGCACTTGTTATTCCTTATTGAGTTGGCATCGAGTGCCTGCTCAAAGCGGTCAAATGCTTCGTCACTGAGAATGAACAACTGCCGTTCCATGATTACATCTTCGGCCCGTTTGCAAGCAGCATCCAAAATAAAGCTGGTTCGATCTGTTCCCAACAACTCCACTGCCGCATCGATCAGGCTTCGTTTTTTTGTATCAACCCGCATATTTATAGGTACGGGCTTCTCGCGTTCTATTACTTGAGCGTTCATTACTTGAGCGTTCATTACTTTTACCCCAGTTCTTGCATTGTCTATTTCTGCCTCTGATCTACCTCCTTACTGGGATCTTCGCCCACGGACACTGCGATAATTTTTCAGCATTTTGTATTCCTCGCATCTCGGGCCCTCGTATAGGGCCACGCATCTTGGTTAGGTGCTCGCATGGCACCCACAAATCAATATACCACGACGTATAGCTAACGTATAGCTGTGTATGAAAATGACTTACCGCTCACATCAGTTACAAACAGGTCCCCCAGCTGTAAAAACCTTGCCCTGCTGGCATACGACCACCCGTGGTAACCTTGCACTCACTACAATGCCCATAGGCAGTGAGGACTTCATCGCGCAAGCTTGTTAACTGACTCAAAAAACAGTCGACCGGCAAATAACGCAACCCACGAAGCCCCATTTTTGCCCCACACTTTCGAACGCTCACTCCTAAACTACTGATGAATAAAGCAATTTCAGATTTATCCAGCCACACGCCAATGATGCAGCAGTACTGGCGCCTGAAAAACCAGCACCCTGACCAGCTGATGTTCTACCGCATGGGCGACTTCTACGAGATCTTCTATGAAGACGCGAAGAAGGCCGCCAAATTGCTGGACATCACCCTGACCGCCCGTGGGCAGTCGGCCGGTCAGGCGATTCCGATGTGTGGGATTCCTTACCACGCCGCGGAAGGTTACCTGGCGAAACTGGTCAAGCTCGGCGAGTCGGTGGTGATCTGTGAGCAGGTCGGCGACCCGGCGACCAGCAAAGGGCCGGTGGACCGTCAGGTGGTGCGCATCATTACGCCGGGTACGGTCAGTGATGAAGCGTTGCTGGATGAGCGTCGGGACAACCTGATCGCGGCAGTGCTGGGTGATGAGCGTCTGTTCGGTCTGGCGGTGCTGGATATCACAAGTGGCAACTTCAGCGTGCTGGAGATCAAGGGCTGGGAAAACCTGCTGGCGGAACTGGAACGCGTCAATCCGGTAGAGCTGATGATCCCGGATGATTGGCCGAAGGATCTGCCGGCGGAGAAACGTCGTGGGGTTCGTCGCCGTGCGCCGTGGGATTTCGAGCGTGACTCGGCACTGAAAAGTCTTTGCCAGCAATTTTCTACCCAAGACCTGAAAGGCTTCGGTTGCGAGAACCTGACCCTGGCCATCGGCGCCGCCGGTTGCCTGCTCAGCTACGCCAAGGAAACCCAGCGCACTGCCCTGCCCCATTTGCGCAGCCTGCGCCATGAACGCCTGGACGACACCGTGGTGCTGGACGGCGCGAGTCGTCGCAACCTGGAACTGGACACCAACCTGTCCGGCGGTCGCGACAACACGTTGCAATCGGTGGTCGACCGCTGCCAGACCGCCATGGGCAGCCGCCTGCTGACCCGCTGGCTGAACCGTCCGCTGCGGGATCTGACCGTATTGCTGGCGCGCCAGACCTCGATCACCTGCCTGCTCGACGGTTACCGCTTCGAGAAACTGCAACCGCAGCTCAAGGAAATCGGCGATATCGAGCGAATCCTGGCGCGGATCGGCCTGCGCAATGCCCGCCCTCGCGACCTGGCTCGCCTGCGCGATGCGCTCGGTGCATTGCCTGAGTTGCAAGTGGCGATGACTGAGCTGGAAGCCCCGCACATCATCCAACTGGCGAAGATCACCAGCACCTACCCGGAGCTGGCGGCCCTGCTGGAAAAAGCCATCATCGACAACCCACCGGCCGTCATCCGTGACGGCGGCGTGTTGAAAACCGGTTACGACGCCGAGTTGGACGATTTGCAATCGCTCAGCGAAAACGCCGGGCAATTCCTGATCGACCTCGAAGCCCGCGAGAAGGCCCGTACCGGTCTGTCGCACCTGAAAGTCGGTTACAACCGCATTCATGGCTACTTCATTGAGTTGCCAAGCAAGCAGGCTGAGTCGGCGCCGGCAGACTATATCCGTCGCCAGACGTTGAAAGGTGCCGAGCGCTTCATTACGCCGGAGCTGAAGGCGTTCGAAGACAAGGCGTTGTCAGCGAAGAGCCGCGCCCTGGCGCGTGAGAAGATGCTTTACGAAGCACTGCTCGAAGATTTGATCGCCCAGTTGCCACCGTTGCAGGACACGGCCGCGGCACTGGCCGAGCTGGACGTGCTGAGCAACCTTGCCGAACGTGCGCTGAACCTCGATCTGAACTGCCCGCGCTTCGTCAGTGAGCCGTGCATGCGCATCAGTCAGGGTCGTCACCCGGTGGTCGAGCAAGTGCTCACCACGCCGTTCGTGGCCAACGACCTGAGCCTCGACGACAACACCCGAATGCTGGTGATCACCGGTCCGAATATGGGCGGTAAATCCACCTACATGCGCCAGACCGCTCTGATCGTGCTGCTGGCACACATCGGCAGCTTCGTGCCAGCGGCCAGTTGCGAGTTGTCTCTGGTGGACCGGATCTTTACCCGGATCGGTTCCAGCGATGACCTGGCCGGCGGGCGCTCGACCTTCATGGTCGAAATGAGCGAAACCGCGAACATTCTGCACAACGCCACCGAGCGCAGCCTGGTGCTGATGGACGAAGTCGGTCGCGGCACCAGCACCTTTGACGGTTTGTCCCTGGCGTGGGCTGCCGCCGAGCGCCTGGCGCATCTGCGAGCTTACACGCTGTTCGCCACCCACTACTTCGAGCTGACGGTGCTACCGGAGGCGCAACCGCTGGTGGCCAACGTTCACCTTAATGCCACCGAGCACAACGAACGCATCGTGTTCCTGCACCACGTGCTGCCAGGGCCTGCCAGCCAGAGCTACGGCCTCGCGGTTGCACAGTTGGCCGGTGTGCCGAGCGAAGTGATCGTGCGCGCTCGCGAACACCTGGGCCGGCTGGAAGCGACCGCCCTGCCTCATGAAGTTCCCAAGACTGCCAAAGGCAAACCGGCCGCGCCGCAGCAGAGCGACATGTTCGCCAGCCTGCCGCATCCGGTGCTGGATGATCTGGCCAAACTTGATCTGGACGACATGACACCGCGTCGCGCGCTCGAAATGCTCTATACACTAAAGACACGGATCTAACGCACTTGCCTGCAAGCTGTTAGAATCTCGCGCGGTTTGGGATGCTGCTGGCTTATAGCCTGACCAGCAGACTATCGCTCCCAAACCTGGCGACCCCAACGTGAAGGGGCTCCGCTGCCGCCGCCTGAGGAGAAAATTAGAAATGACCTTCGTCGTCACCGACAACTGCATCAAGTGCAAGTACACCGACTGCGTAGAAGTCTGTCCGGTGGACTGCTTTTACGAAGGCCCGAACTTCCTGGTGATTCACCCGGATGAGTGCATTGACTGCGCATTGTGCGAACCAGAATGCCCTGCCGTGGCCATCTTCTCCGAAGATGAAGTCCCGGAAGACATGCAGCAATTCATTCAGCTGAACGTTGAGCTGGCGGAAATCTGGCCCAACATCACCGAGAAGAAAGAATCGTTGCCCGACGCCGAAGAGTGGGATGGCGTCAAAGGCAAGATCAAAGACCTCGAACGCTGATTATTTCCGCGCTCTCGAAAAGGCCCCTCGCGGGCCTTTTTGCTTTTCTGCAGGCAAAAAAAGGGGCGGTTTGACCCGCCCACATTTTTTCCCTATTCCCTGTGTTCCTTTTCATCGTCCTGATGAATCGCTTCCTGCGATGTCCTTTCCCCTCGTCCTTGAAGGGCGTGTCTGTCCGTCGACACAGTTCAGATACTAGAGAGTTCCCTACCAAGAGCAATCTCCCCCGATAGCTGAAACTGCTTGTCACAAGCTATTAATATAAAAAAATAAGCATATAAATCAATTAGTTAATCTTATCTCACGTAGGAATATGTACTGCTGCTACCCATGAAAATAGCGAACACTTACGAAAGAGTAAGCAAACACTTACAGCGAGAGACTACAAACCAGAGATGATGACGAAGGAAACTCCCAGCCTGTCTCCCGGGCAATAAAAAACCCCGAACCGGTCGGGGCTTCTTAATGCCAGTCAGCAAATTACTTATTGAAACAGCGACTCGCTCGACAGGCCATTCTTCTCGAGAATCTCCCGAAGACGCTTCAGGCCTTCAACCTGAATCTGTCTGACCCGCTCCCGGGTCAGGCCAATCTCCAGGCCTACATCTTCAAGCGTGCTGCTCTCGTGACCACGCAGGCCAAAGCGGCGTATCACCACTTCGCGTTGCTTGTCGGTCAGCTCCGAGAGCCATTGATCAATGCTCTGCGACAGGTCGTCATCCTGCAACAGTTCACATGGATCGGTTGGACGGTCATCGGTAAGGGTGTCCAGCAGGGTTTTATCCGAATCCGGACCCAGCGAGACGTCGACCGAAGAAACCCGCTCGTTCAGGCCGAGCATGCGCTTGACCTCTCCCACTGGTTTTTCCAGCAGGTTGGCAATTTCTTCGGGTGAGGGTTCGTGATCGAGTTTTTGCGTCAGCTCCCGTGCAGCCCGCAGGTACACGTTGAGCTCTTTGACCACATGAATCGGCAACCGGATAGTCCGGGTCTGATTCATGATCGCGCGCTCGATGGTCTGACGAATCCACCAGGTTGCGTAGGTCGAAAAGCGGAAGCCGCGTTCGGGGTCGAACTTCTCTACCGCCCGGATAAGACCGAGGTTGCCCTCTTCGATCAGGTCCAGCAGCGACAGACCACGATTGACGTAACGCCGGGCGATTTTCACCACCAGCCGCAGGTTACTTTCAATCATGCGTTTGCGCCCAGCCGGATCTCCACTTTGCGACAACCGCGCAAAATGAACTTCTTCTTCGGGGGACAGCAGAGGGGAAAAGCCAATCTCATTGAGGTACAGCTGCGTGGCATCGAGTGCACGCGTGTAGTCAATGTACTTGTGTTGCTTTAACGAGGCGGAGTGTTTGGATTTGGCACGAACGGAAGGTGGAGCAGCCCCTTCATCATTCGACATCGAATCCGTACCGATGCCGGTCTCCATCAGGAGAACCTCATCGTCGATGTCAAACTCCGGCACTTCTTTACTGAGAGCCATTGTTATAGTCCTTTGGTGAGTTCGACCTCAGGCTCAAGCGGCGCCTTTATCCCTGGCAACGCTGGAGCCTGTTCCCTCTACGTGACGGAACAGGCTGGAAAGCGATCAACGACGTGGCAGGAATTGCAGCGGATCTACAGGTTTACCTTGTCGGCGAATCTCAAAATGCAGCTTCACCCGGTCTGTACCCGTTGACCCCATTTCGGCAATTGTCTGTCCGACTTTGACCTGCTGCCCCTCCCGAACCAACAGCCTGCGGTTATGTCCGTAGGCACTGACGTAGGTGTCGCTGTGTTTGATGATGACTAATTCGCCGTAGCCCCTTAAGCCACTCCCGGCGTATACCACCGTCCCATCAGACGCAGCTAAAACAGGCTGTCCCAAATCCCCAGCGATATCAATTCCTTTATTCAAACTGCCGTTTGAAGAGAATTTTCCAATAAGAATGCCATTAGATGGCCACCCCCAGCCGGTCGGGGCCGGACCGGCAGGAGGCATCGGAGCAGGGGTTGGCTTGCTGGCGACGGACGGTGCAACCACTACTGTGCTCGTGGTTGCGCCATTCGCCTGGCGCCGGATTACCGTGGTTTTCAGCGACGAAGAAGGCGTTGAATCGGTGGCGCTGACCACCGGCGTCGGCGTTGATCCGGTGCGACCATCAAAGCGAATCGTCTGACCCGGATGGATCGTGTAAGGCGCAGGAATGTTGTTACGTGCCGCGAGGGCCTTGTAGTCCCAACCGTAGCGAAAGGCGATGGAGAACAAGGTGTCTTTAGGTCGGACGACGTATTGACCCGTGGTCACCGCCGGACGCTGGGGGACGGCGTTGTTGCGATCGACAACGCGTACATCGCTCGACTTGTTGCTGGAGCAACCTACCAGCAAGGTGCTCAAGACAAGGCCAGTCACCAGGCGCTGAAAGCTCGTTTTACCCATTCGCTGCGCAATGACTGTGAGACTCACCCGCCGCTCCCTTTGTGGTGGCTGAAAATGTGGATTGCCGTGTTCCGGCATGAAATGTCGCAAGTATAACGGGCCGTGCAGGCTTTACCTTTAATGAAGCGAAATGGCTTCGCGCACACGTTTGCTGCCTGACGATGAATCCCGTTTAACTGATCGATGCCGCTGTAAGACAGGAGCAATCGAAGAGAATTCAGCGCGCTGAAACAAATGCTCAGGCGAGCGGCCCATTGAGTAACGGGACGAAGCGAACAGCCCCCAGAACACGCCTGGAAAAGCCCTGCTCTTCCCGGATGATCAGCATCAATTGTTGAACCTCACCCGATCCGACCGGGATCACCAGCCGCCCTCCTGGCGCTAATTGATCAAGCAGCGCCTGAGGTACATCGGTCGCGACCGCAGTCACGATAATGCCGTTGTAAGGTGCCAGCGCCGGCCAGCCTTCCCAACCATCGCCCCAGCGGAACACCACGTTGCGCAGGTTCAGTTCCACCAGGCGTTCCTTGGCCCGGTCCTGCAGAACCTTGATGCGCTCGACGGAAAATACCCGTTCGACCAGTTGCGACAGTACCGCCGTCTGATAGCCCGACCCGGTGCCGATTTCCATCACCTTGTCGAGAGGACCTGCCTCCAGCAGCAACTCGCTCATGCGAGCCACCATATATGGCTGCGAGATGGTCTGGTTATTGCCGATCGGCAGCGCCGTGTCTTCGTAGGCACGGTGAGCCAGCGCCTCGTCGACAAACAGGTGACGCGGTGTACGGCGAATGACTTCCAGCACCTTGGCGTTGGAAATTCCCTCTTCATACAGGCGCTGAATAAGGCGCTCACGGGTCCGTTGTGAGGTCATCCCGATGCCACGACGCAGAATATCGTCTTGTTCACGAGCCATTAGTTCAGCCCCTCCAGCCAGCCATCGAGACTTCTGAAGGCATCATTAAAGGTGCGATCCAGTTGCAGTGGAGTGATTGAAACATAGCCTTGCATCACCGCATGAAAATCGGTGCCCGGGCCGCCGTCTTCGGCATCCCCCGCCGCCGCAATCCAGTAACCGGATTTACCGCGCGGATCGACCACTTTCATCGGCGCTGCAGCACGTGCGCGATGTCCGAGGCGGGTCAGCTGGATACCGCGGATGTGGTCCAGCGGCAAATTGGGAATGTTCACGTTCAGTACCGTGCGCGGCGGCAGTTCAAGGTCCGCGTGAGCCTCTACCAGTTTGCGCGCAAAGTACGCGGCTGTGGGAAGGTTCTCCACTTGCCGTGAGACCAACGAAAAGGCAAACGAAGGATGCGCCAGGAAACGTCCCTCAAGGGCCGCCGCCACGGTGCCGGAATACAAAACGTCATCCCCAAGGTTTGCGCCCAGGTTGATGCCCGAAACCACCATGTCCGGCTCGCGCTCCAGCAAGCCATTGAGGCCCAGGTGCACGCAATCGGTCGGTGTGCCATTGAGGCTGATAAAGCCGTTGGGCAGGGTTTGCGGGTGTAACGGACGGTCGAGTGTCAGCGAGCTGCTGGCGCCGCTTTTGTCTTGGTCCGGGGCGATAACCACGCATTCGGTGTAATCCGCCAGCGCAGCATAAAGCGCGGCGAGACCGGGTGCGGTTACCCCATCGTCGTTAGAAATCAGAATACGCATGGGCTGTCCGTCTGCCCCACCGGCACCAGATCAACGAGCTCGCGCACCAATACGGTGGCGAAGCATCCGGCCGGGAGGACGAATTCCAGTTGCAGAATGTCAGGTTCGGGATAATGCCACGTCAACCCACCAATGGGCAGCCGCAGGATGCGACGTTCGTGGCTCATACCGGCGTTAATCAACCAATCACGCAAGTCCGCTTCGCGAGTGGCAATTGCCTGCTCCAGTTCATGGACAGCGCCAGTGGCCGGCGAGTCACCTTCGCCCCACTGCGGACCGGTCGGGTGCAGATCGAGAATCGCCAGACGCGGGTCGCTGCATTCCGCTTCACCGGCGGGGAAAAAGCTGCGGCTATCGGTGAAGGCCAGCAGATCGCCGACCTGAGCACGCTGCCAGCTGCCATCGGCAACACGCGCCGCCAACACCTGATTAAACAGAAAACTGCGCGCCGTAGAGAGCAGACGCGAACGCACGTTGCGCTGCTCCGGCAACGCTTTACGCGCAGCCCAGGCACGGGCATCGACCACGTTACCGCCGTCAAACCCAAAACGCTGGGCGCCGAAATAGTTGGGAATACCTTGCTTGGCAATCAGTTGCAGACGCTCCTCGATCGCCGCTTTGTCGCCAGCGAATTGTGTCAGTCGCAACGTGAAGCCATTGGCCGAGTGAGCGCCGCGTTGCAGCTTGCGCTTGTGCCGGCCAGTCTTGAGGATTTTCAGGGTGTCGTTTTCGGCCGCCGACAGATCAGGATCAGCCTTGCCCGGCAGCTGCACACTGAACCACTGGCGAGTCAGCGCCTGACGATCCTTGAGGCCCGCGTAACTGACGGTGCGCAACGGCACGCCCGCCGCCTTGGCGATCCGCCGTGCTGCTTCTTCGGTATTCAGACCGCGCTTTTCCACCCAGATCCACAAGTGTTCGCCGTCGCCACTGAGGGGGATATTGAGGACTTCATCGACCTGAAAATCTTCCGCCGTGGCTTTCAATACTGCGGTGCCGAGGGCTTCGCCATAGGCACGCGGGCCGAGCAATTGCAGTTCGTTCATGCGCGCAGCAACAAGGCAACGGAGTGCACGGCAATACCTTCTTCGCGACCGACAAAGCCGAGCTTTTCGGTGGTGGTAGCTTTCACGTTCACTTGATCCAACTCAACTTGAAGATCCGCGGCAATCAGCGCGCGCATCGATTCGATATGCGGGGCCATTTTCGGCGCCTGGGCGACGATGGTGTTATCGACGTTGCCGACTTTCCAGCCCTTGGCATGGATCAGTGTGACGACGTGACGCAACAGCACTCGGCTGTCGGCGCCCTTGAATGTCGGGTCGGTGTCCGGGAAGTGCTTGCCGATATCACCCAGCGCAGCGGCGCCGAGCAAGGCATCGCTCAAGGCGTGCAGCAGGACGTCACCGTCGGAGTGAGCGAGCAGCCCAAAGCCGTGTGCAATGCGCACGCCGCCCAGAGTAATGAAATCGCCTTCAGCGAAACGGTGCACATCATAGCCGTGGCCAATACGCATAAAAAACGCCCCGATTTTTGTCAGGGCGTGATTCTACCTGCTTTGTCGGACATTAGGCGCTTAGAGCGCGCCCATGATGTTGCAGGTGGTCGGCGATGAAGCTGGCGATGAAGAAATAGCTGTGATCGTAGCCGGGTTGCAAGCGCAATGTCAGCGGATGACCGGCCAGTTTGGCGGCCTGTTGCAAGGCTTCAGGCTTGAGCTGGGTGGCCAGGAAATCGTCGCGATCACCTTGGTCGACCAACAGCGGCAACTTCTCGTCCGCCTCGGCAATCAGGGCGCAGGCATCCCACTCGCGCCATTTCGATCGGTCTTCCCCCAGGTAGCGGGAAAAGGCCTTCTGCCCCCAAGGACAGTCCATCGGATTGTTGATCGGCGAGAACGCCGACACCGACTGATAGCGTCCCGGATTACGCAACGCGCAGACCAGCGCGCCGTGGCCGCCCATGGAATGACCGCTGATGCCGCGTTTGTCCGACGCCGGGAAATGGGCTTCGACCAATGCGGGCAATTCCTGCACGACATAGTCATGCATCCGATAATGCCGGGACCAGGGTTCCTGCGTGGCGTTCAGATAGAACCCGGCGCCGAGACCGAAGTCCCAGGCGCCATCCGGATCACCCGGCACATCGGGACCGCGAGGACTGGTGTCCGGTGCAACGATGATCAGCCCAAGCTCGGCAGCCATGCGCATGGCGCCAGCCTTTTGCATGAAGTTTTCGTCGGTGCAGGTCAGGCCGGACAACCAGTACAGCACCGGCAACTTGCCGCCCTGCTCCGCTTGCGGCGGCAGGTACACGGCAAACACCATGTCGCAGCCAAGCACATCGGAGCGGTGCCGATAGCGTTTGTGCCAGCCGCCGAAGCTTTTCTGGCAGGAGATATTTTCCAGGCTCATGACCGACCTCAGAAATGGATGACGGAACGGATGCTCTTGCCTTCATGCATCAGGTCGAACGCCTTGTTGATATCTTCCAGGCCCATGGTGTGGGTGATGAAAGTATCCAGTGGGATTTCGCCGGTCTCGGCCATTTCGACGTAGCTTGGCAACTCGGTACGGCCACGCACGCCACCGAACGCCGAACCGCGCCAGACGCGACCGGTGACCAATTGGAATGGACGGGTGGAGATTTCCTGGCCGGCACCGGCCACACCGATGATGACCGACTCGCCCCAGCCCTTGTGACAGCACTCAAGTGCGGCGCGCATCAATTGCACGTTGCCGATGCATTCGAAGGAAAAGTCGACGCCGCCGTCGGTCATGTCGACGATGACTTCCTGGATCGGACGGTCGAAATCTTTCGGGTTCACACAATCGGTTGCACCCAACTGTTTGGCGATCTCGAATTTGGCCGGGTTGATGTCGATGGCGATGATCCGCGCAGCCTTGGCTTTGACGGCGCCGATCACCGCCGACAGACCGATGCCGCCGAGGCCGAAAATGGCGACGGTATCACCTGGTTTTACCTTGGCGGTATTGAGGACTGCACCGATGCCGGTGGTGACACCGCAGCCCAGCAGGCAGACTTTTTCCAGTGGCGCTTCTTTTGGAATTTTGGCGACGGAGATTTCCGGCAGCACGGTGTACTCGGAGAACGTCGACGTCCCCATGTAGTGGAAAATTGGCTGGCCTTTGTAGGAAAAGCGCGAAGTGCCATCCGGCATCAGGCCTTTACCCTGAGTCGCACGAATCGCCTGGCACAGGTTGGTTTTGCCCGACAGACAGAATTTGCACTGGCGGCATTCCGGGGTGTACAGCGGGATCACATGATCGCCGACTGCGACGGAGGTCACGCCTTCACCAATCGCCTCAACCACCGCGCCACCTTCGTGACCGAGGATCGACGGGAAGATACCTTCCGGGTCCGCGCCCGACAGCGTGTAGGCGTCGGTATGGCAGACACCGGAGGCAACCACACGCAGCAGGACTTCACCGGCCTTGGGCATGGCGACATCGACTTCAACGATCTCGAGGGGTTTCTTGGCCTCGAAGGCAACGGCAGCGCGCGACTTGATCATGTGGATTCTCCAGTGAATAAAAACGAGACAGGGAGTGTAATACACCGCCTGACGGTGAATAATCCGGACAAAAGCAAAACATTATTGCCATACAGGGATAATCCTTGATGTCCGAAAACCGCTGGGAAGGTATCGACGAGTTCGTCGCCGTGGCCGAGTGCAGCCAGTTCACGGCTGCCGCGGAACGCCTCGGCGTTTCGTCCTCCCACATCAGTCGACAAATAGTACGCCTCGAAGAGCGCCTGCAAACCCGCCTGCTTTACCGCAGCACCCGCCGGGTCACCCTGACCGAAGCCGGGCAAACATTTCTGCAACATTGCCAGCGCTTGCAGGACGGCCGCGAAGAAGCCTTGCGCGCGGTCGGTGACCTGACCAGTGAACCCAAAGGTATGCTGCGCATGACCTGCGCCGTGGCGTACGGTGAACGATTCATCGTGCCGCTGGTAACCCGTTTCATGGGGCTCTATCCACAACTGCGAATCGACATCGAACTGAGCAATCGTCAACTCGACCTCGTGCACGAAGGGCTGGACCTGGCGATCCGTCTCGGTCGCCTGCAGGACTCGCGGCTGGTAGCGACACGCCTGGCACCACGCCGCATGTATCTGTGCGCATCACCGTCCTACCTGGAACGGTATGGTCGCCCACATAGCTTGTCGGAACTCAGCCGCCACAACTGTCTCATCGGCAGCTCGGACGTGTGGCAACTGGAACAGAACGGGCGGGAATTTTCGCAGCGGGTACAGGGAAACTGGCGCTGCAACAGTGGGCAAGCAGTGCTGGATGCTGCGCTACAAGGGGTTGGATTGTGCCAACTGCCGGATTACTACGTGCTGGAGCATCTGAAAAACGGCGAATTGATTTCGCTGCTGGAAGCCCACCAACCGCCGAACACTGCCGTGTGGGCGCTTTATCCACAGCAACGGCATCTGTCACCCAAGGTGCGCAAGTTGGTGGATTATTTGAAGGAGGGGTTGGCATTAAGGCCGGAGTACAGCGTTTGAAGATCAAAAGATCGCAGCCTCGTTGCACTCGACAGCTCCTACATTGCCTGCGTTCACCGCAATATCTCGTAGGAGCTGTCGAGTGAAACGAGGCTGCGATCTTTTATCGGCGGTTCACCCAACGCTGACGTAGCCACTCGAGGTCTTCGGGACGAGTTACTTTGAGGTTGTCGGATCGACCTTCGATCAAGCGCGGCGACTGACCGGACCATTCCATGGCCGAAGCTTCATCGGTAATCACAACATCCGCCACCAGACTGTCGGCCAACGCCCGATGCAATGCACCAAGGCGAAACATCTGCGGCGTATAGGCTTGCCAGATCACACTACGATCCACGGTTTCGACCACGCGACCGTGCTTGTCGACCCGTTTGAGGGTATCGCGTGCCGGAACCGCCAGCAGTCCGCCAACCGGATCATCTGCGAGTTCACCCAGCAACTTGTCCAGATCATCACGACTCAGATTCGGCCGCGCGGCATCGTGAACCAATACCCAATCCTCATCGTCAGCGCCTTGTGCATGCAAATGCAGCAACGCATTGAGCACCGACCCGGAACGCTCGGAACCACCTTCAACCCGCTGGATTCGCGGATCGCAAGCACATGCCAGGTTCGGCCAATAAGGATCATCAACGGCAAGACTGACCACCAACCCCTTCAGGGAAGGATGATCAAGGAAACAGCCGAGGCTGTGTTCGAGAATAGTGCGCCCGCCCAGTTGCAAGTATTGC
Organism: Pseudomonas sp. UYIF39; assembly: GCF_029963765.1. Taxonomy (GTDB): domain Bacteria; phylum Pseudomonadota; class Gammaproteobacteria; order Pseudomonadales; family Pseudomonadaceae; genus Aquipseudomonas. The sequence goes on along the minus strand of NZ_JALBYU010000019.1, from coordinate 71,268 downwards.
TTGGGACGGTCCGCGGCCATACGGGCACCGACGCCCGCGGCAGGAATTACAGCCCAGAAGGCCGGTAACGAGGGATTCATTGAGCCAACTGGTAAAGGGTTTCACCGTCCTTGACCATGCCCAACTCATGACGAGCCCGCTCTTCAACGGTCTCCATGCCCTTTTTCAATTCACTGACTTCAGCGTCCATCACCCGATTGCGCTCAAGCAGCCCCTCGTTCTCAGCGTGTTGATCTGCGATCTGCTGAGTCAGTTCGGCCACTTGCGCCAGACTGCCATTACCCACCCACAGGCGGTATTGCAGGCCAGCCAGCAGCAGGAGCAAGACGAGGAACAACCAATTGGGACTGCGCATCGAATATCAGGTATCCAGTGAAAAAAGACAGCCATGCCAAAACTTTGAAGCTACTGATAGCACGAAGCCTGGAAGACCCAGGCTTGTGCTTATAAGGCATCAGATTAGTGGCAAATCCATCGCTGTAGCGATCTTTCCGACACAATCCGGTGTCTTTTTACCAATTAACGATTAACCGCGAAATTCGCTGCGACCGTTGTACTTGGCTTTGCCATTCAACTGCTCTTCGATACGCAGCAGTTGGTTGTACTTGGAAACACGGTCCGAACGGCACAGGGAGCCGGTCTTGATCTGGCCAGCCGCGGTGCCCACAGCCAGGTCGGCAATGGTCGAATCTTCGGTTTCGCCGGAGCGGTGCGAGATCACAGCAGTGTAACCAGCGGCCTTGGCCATCTGGATAGCTTCCAGGGTTTCGGTCAGGGTACCGATCTGGTTGAACTTGATCAGGATCGAGTTGGCGATCTTTTTATCGATGCCTTCTTTCAGGATCTTGGTGTTGGTCACGAACAGGTCGTCGCCCACCAGCTGAATTTTCTCGCCGATCTTGTCGGTGAGGATTTTCCAGCCAGCCCAGTCGGACTCGTCCAGACCGTCTTCGATCGAGATGATCGGATAACGCTCGGTCAAGCCTTTCAGGTAGTCAGCGAAACCTTCAGCGGTGAACACCTGGCCTTCGCCGGACAGGTTGTATTTACCGTCTTCGTAGAATTCGCTGGCAGCGCAGTCCAGCGCCAGGGTCACGTCGGTGCCCAGCTTGTAACCGGCGTTGGCCACGGCTTCAGAGATCACTTTCAAAGCGTCTTCGTTAGAAGCCAGGTTCGGTGCGAAACCACCTTCGTCACCCACTGCAGTGCTCAGGCCACGGGCCTTCAGAACAGCTTTCAGGTGATGGAAAATCTCGGTGCCCATGCGCAGACCTTCCGAGAAAGACTTGGCGCCTACTGGCTGAACCATGAACTCCTGGATGTCGACGTTGTTATCGGCGTGTTCGCCACCGTTGATGATGTTCATCATCGGAACCGGCATCGAGTAAACACCCGGGGTGCCGTTCAGGTTGGCGATGTGAGCATACAGCGGCAGGTCCTGGTCCTGTGCTGCGGCCTTGGCGGCTGCCAGGGAAACGGCGAGGATCGCGTTGGCGCCCAGGGACCCTTTGTTTTCAGTGCCGTCGAGCTTGATCATCGCGTGATCCAGCGCTTTCTGGTCGCTTGGGTCTGCACCTTTTAAAAGGTCGCGGATCGGACCGTTGATGTTGGCGACGGCTTTGAGAACGCCTTTGCCCAGGTAACGGCTCTTGTCGCCATCACGCAGCTCGAGCGCTTCACGCGAGCCAGTGGAAGCACCGGACGGCGCGCAAGCACTGCCGATGATGCCGTTATCGAGAAGCACATCCGCTTCCACGGTGGGGTTGCCACGGGAGTCGAGAACTTCACGACCTTTGATGTCGACGATTTTTGCCATTGTTGTAAACACTCCAAAGTTGACGAAGACGACGCAGCTGAAGGAAATCTTGTATCGGCGGCAAGTGATGTGCAGCGGGCAGACTTGCGGACGATAAGGCTCAGACCCTAGGGCCTGAGCATTAATTCGTGCGGTACTTTACCGGAGAAATGAGGATTACGCGGTTTCTACCGTCGGAAAACTCTTCACCAGTTCGTCCAAAGCTTTGAGCTGGGCCAGGAATGGCTCCAGTTTGTCCAGACGCAAGGCGCAAGGGCCGTCGCATTTGGCGTTGTCCGGGTCCGGGTGGGCCTCAAGGAACAGGCCGGCCAAAGACTGGCTCATACCGGCTTTCGCCAGGTCGGTGACCTGACCGCGGCGACCGCCGGCGGAATCGGAGCGACCGCCAGGCATTTGCAGCGCGTGGGTCACGTCGAAGAACACCGGGTATTCGAACTGCTTCATGATGCCGAAGCCGAGCATGTCGACGACCAGGTTGTTGTAGCCGAAGCTCGAACCGCGTTCGCAGAGGATCAACTGATCGTTACCCGCTTCCACGCATTTGCTCAGGATATGTTTCATTTCCTGAGGTGCGAGGAACTGGGCTTTCTTGATGTTGATCACCGCACCGGTCTTGGCCATCGCGACCACAAGGTCGGTCTGGCGCGACAAGAAGGCTGGCAGCTGGATGATATCGCAGACTTCAGCGACGACCGCGGCCTGATCAGGCTCGTGGACGTCGGTGATGATCGGCACACCGAACGCTTGCTTGATGTCCTGGAAAATCCGCATGCCCTCTTCCAGGCCGGGGCCACGGTAAGAGGTCACGGAGGAACGGTTGGCCTTGTCGAAGCTGGCCTTGAACACGTAAGGGATACCGAGTTTCTCGGTGACCTTCATGTACTCTTCGCAGACCTGCATCGCCATGTCGCGGCTTTCCAGCACGTTCATGCCACCGAAAAGCACCATTGGCTTGTCGTTGGCAATCTCGATATCGCCTACGCGGATGATCTTCTGTGCCATCAGATTTATGCCTTCTTCTGGTGTTGAATCAATGCTGCTTTAACGAAACCGCTGAACAACGGGTGACCGTCGCGTGGTGTCGAGGTGAACTCAGGGTGGAACTGGCAAGCGACGAACCATGGATGATCCGGGGCTTCAATCACTTCTACCAGGGCGCCATCACCGGAACGACCGGTGATTTTCAGACCGGCTTCCATGATTTGCGGCAGCAGGTTGTTGTTCACTTCGTAGCGGTGACGGTGACGCTCGACGATCACGTCCTTGGCGTAGCAATCGTGCACCAGGGAACCTGGCTCCAGCAGGCAATCCTGAGCGCCAAGACGCATGGTGCCGCCCAGATCGGACGCTTCGGTACGGGTTTCGACGGCGCCGGTGGCATCTTCCCACTCGGTGATCAGACCCACGACCGGATGACCGCTGGCACGATCGAACTCGGTGGAGTTGGCGTCTTTCCAGCCCAGCACGTTACGAGCGAACTCGATCACGGCCACTTGCATGCCCAGGCAGATGCCCAGGTACGGAACCTTGTTTTCGCGAGCGTATTGAACGGCAGTGATCTTGCCTTCCACGCCACGCAGACCGAAGCCGCCAGGTACCAGAATCGCGTCGACACCTTCGAGCAGCGCAGTGCCCTGGTTTTCGATGTCTTCGGAGTCGATGTAGCGCAGGTTGACCTTGGTGCGGTTGCTGATGCCGGCGTGACTCATCGCTTCGATCAGCGACTTGTAGGCGTCCAGCAATTCCATGTACTTGCCGACCATCGCGATGGTGACTTCATGCTCAGGGTTGAGCTTGGCGTCGACCACGGCTTCCCACTCGGACAGATCGGCACCGCCACATTGCAGGCCGAAACGCTCGACAACGAAATCATCCAGGCCCTGGGAATGCAGAATGCCCGGGATCTTGTAGATGGTGTCGGCGTCTTCCAGCGCAATTACCGCACGCTCTTCAACGTTGGTGAACTGAGCGATCTTGCGACGCGAGGAGATGTCGATCGGGTGATCGGAGCGGCAGACCAGCACGTCTGGTTGCAGGCCGATGGAACGCAGTTCCTTGACCGAGTGCTGGGTAGGCTTGGTTTTGGTTTCGCCGGCAGTGGCGATGTACGGCACCAGCGTCAGGTGCATCAGCATCGCGCGCTTGGCGCCGACTTCGAAACGCAATTGGCGGATCGCTTCGAGGAACGGCTGGGACTCGATGTCACCCACGGTGCCACCGATCTCGACCATGGCCACGTCAGCATCGCCAGCGCCCTTGATGATCCGGCGCTTGATTTCGTCGGTGATGTGCGGGATCACCTGAATGGTGGCGCCCAGGTAATCACCACGGCGCTCTTTGCGCAGGACGTGTTCGTAGACACGACCGGTGGTGAAGTTGTTGTTCTGAGTCATGGTCGTGCGGATGAACCGCTCGTAGTGGCCCAGGTCCAGGTCGGTCTCGGCGCCGTCGTGGGTGACGAACACTTCACCGTGCTGGAACGGGCTCATGGTGCCCGGGTCAACGTTGATGTACGGGTCCAGCTTCAGCATGGTGACCTTAAGTCCCCGCGCCTCCAGGATGGCCGCCAATGAAGCCGATGCGATGCCTTTCCCCAATGAAGAAACAACACCGCCCGTGACGAATATGTAGCGCGTCATGAAAAACCCTAGAAGTCTGCGTTAAAGCGGTCCGAGCCGCCGGGGAAAGCGAAGAAAGGCCGAAGCCCCCGATCACCTGCATTAATCACAGTGCACCTTTCAAAAAAACCGCCGCGTTGGGACAGACCGGAAGATGAAACACCGGTACGTTGCTCGCTACACATTTTTTGGAATCGCCCAGCAAAGACTGCTTGGTAATCGGCAACTCCTGCAATTCAGGCGAATCCACAGAAGTTGTATCAAGAAGGGAGCGTAGTCTACCGGAAAGCCCCTTTCAGCTCAAACCTTGATCTTCGCTCGGTGGCTGCCAATGCAAATTCCAACGATCCTTTGCACTGCCGTCCAAGCCCCGCAGGTTGGCCACCGCCAGCAATTGCTCGTCTCGGTAGAGCAGCGGCAATCTGCCACGGACGAACGCCGGCACACCGCTTTCATTGAGCAATCGCTTCAGATCGCGATGGCCGCGAACGGGCAGATTCATCACCTCACCTCCCTCACGATAGCGGATATGCAGCAGGCCATCGGGGATTTGGCCGGCGAGTGTGAGCACGCCGTTGTCCGGCAACACCAGCAAAAGCGAGGGGTCGGGCCAGTTTGCGACGGCGAGCGGCGGGCGCAACCAGCTACCGGATAACCACCAGATGCGTCCACCCGCGCGATGCAGTTCACCATCCGCCAGCCGCCAGATCGGGCAGGCATCGCCGGTGGCATCACGTAAATTCTCCCAACCCGACCAATGGTCACTGTCCGGCAGTCGCGTCAGCGGTTCGAGCCAATGACTTAAGGCATTTCGCTGACGAGCAGCGGACAGCGTTTCCAATGCCCCCAGTTCCAGGGACGGCAATCCCAGCCAATCAAAATCATTGGCAGTCCTGGCGCCGGCCAGGTCGATTTGCGCAAGCTCATCGAGCAATTCCTGCGCTTCACTCAGATGTGCAGCGCTGCGGGCCATGGTTGTTACTGCTTGCGGCCAGCGCTCGGTCAATACCGGGAACACCTGATGGCGCAGGTAGTTTCGCGAGAATTGCCGATCCTGGTTCGATGGGTCTTCGATCCAGCTCAGCCGATGCTCCGCCGCATAGGCTTCAAGTTCAGCCCGCGTGACATCGAGCAATGGCCGCAGCAGCTGCCCTTTACCAAGCGGGCGCTGTCGTGGCATCCCCGACAATCCCCTCACCCCTGCCCCACGCAACAGCCGGAATAACAACGTTTCCGCCTGATCGTCACGGTGCTGGGCGGTCATCAATACTTCATTGGCCTGAGTCGCCTGGGTGAACGCGGCATATCGCGCATCCCGGGCTGCGCGCTCAATACTGGCGCCGGGTTGAACCTGCACACGAACAACCTGCAGCGGCACACCCAGCGCATCACAGACCGACTGACAATGGTCCGGCCACCCATCAGCCACAGCCTGAAGGCCGTGATGAACATGGATGGCGCTTAGCGCCGGCAGGGATTCGGTTTTTGCGAGGTGTACGAGAAGGTGCAGCAGAACGGTGGAGTCGAGACCACCGGAGAAGGCGATGCGCCAGGTTGCGGCGTTGCGCCAAGGGGCTAGATTCAGTAGAAGCCTGGAATGCAGATCAATCTTGGATGAGCTCATAGTGTTCACTTCGCCCAAATCAAATGTGGGAGCGAGCCTGCTCGCGATTGCGGTGTAACAGCCAACTTATTTGTTGAATGTTAAGCCGCCATCGCGAGCAGGCTCGCTCCCACATGGGTATAGCGAGGTCAGATCAGAGACCGTAGCTCATCAGACGCTCGTAACGGCGAGCCAACAGCGCTTCGTTATCGAACTTCTTCAACATCGCCAGTTGCGAGCTCAGCTCGGCACGGATCGATGCAGCCGCAGCGGCCGGATTACGGTGCGCGCCGCCCAAAGGCTCGCTGATTACTTTATCCACAATGCCCAAGCCTTTCAGGCGCTCGGCAGTGATGCCCATGGCTTCTGCAGCGTCCGGCGCTTTCTCGGCGGTCTTCCACAGAATCGAGGCGCAACCTTCCGGCGAAATCACCGCGTAAGTCGAGTACTGCAGCATGTTCAGTTGATCGCAAACGCCGATCGCCAGAGCACCACCGGAACCACCTTCACCGATCACGGTGGCGATGATTGGGGTTTTCAGACGCGACATGACACGCAGATTCCAGGCGATCGCTTCGCTCTGGTTACGCTCTTCAGCGTCGATACCAGGGTAGGCGCCCGGGGTGTCGATGAAGGTCAGGATCGGCATCTTGAAGCGTTCGGCCATTTCCATCAAACGGCACGCCTTGCGGTAGCCTTCCGGACGCGGCATGCCGAAGTTGCGGCGAACTTTCTCGCGCACTTCACGGCCTTTCTGGTGACCGATGATCATCACCGGCTGGTCGTCCAGACGGGCGATACCACCCACGATGGCAGCGTCATCGGAGAAGTGACGGTCACCGTGCAGCTCGTCGAACTCGGTGAAGATGTGTTCGATGTAGTCCAGGGTATAAGGACGTTTCGGGTGACGCGCCAGACGTGCGATCTGCCAGCTGGTCAGCTTGCCGAAGATGTCTTCGGTCAGCGTGCTGCTTTTGTCCTGCAGGCGGGAGATCTCATCGCCGATATTCAGCGAATTGTCATTACCGACCAAGCGCAACTCTTCGATCTTGGCTTGCAGGTCGGCGATCGGCTGTTCGAAATCTAGAAAATTCGGGTTCATAGGCGTCCGTCTTGGGTCGACCTCCAAGAGAGCTTGGGCCGGCCGGTTGTCTATTCGCGCCCTACCTTAAGGGAGAGGCGCGTTCAGGTCGAGATTAAAAATTCAGGTCGAGATCAGGGAGTTCAGAAGGCACCTGACCGTCAACGGTATTGGAGGAAGACGTTGTCTCGCCCGAACTGGTCACGCAGGGCTTGAATCAACGCATCCGCCGGATCGATTCGCCAGGTCTCGCCAAACTGCAGCAAGGCCTTCGCATCGGGACTGGTGTACTCCATGGTGATCGGACACGCCCCGCGGTGACGCTTGAACAACTCACCCAGCCAGCGTAGCTGATCGCCTTTCAAATCCTGGGTCTGCAGCTTCAAGCGCAGGCTTTCGGCCAGGTTGGTACGCGCATCTTCCATGCTCATCACCCGCTTGACCCGCAGCCGCAAGCCACCGGAGAAATCGTCGTTGCTGACTTCGCCTTCGACCACCACCATCGCGTCGGTCTGCAACAACGATTGCGCCGAATGGAATGCTTCGGCGAACAGCGACGCTTCGATCCGTCCGGAGCGGTCGTCGAGGGTGATGAAACCCATCTTGTCGCCCTTTTTGTTCTTCATGACCCGCAAGGCGATGATCATGCCCGCGACGGTCTGGGTATCACGGGCCGGTTTCAGGTCGATGATGCGCTGACGGGCGAAACGGCGGATCTCACCTTCGTATTCGTCGATCGGGTGACCGGTCAGGTACAGGCCCAGGGTGTCTTTCTCCCCTTTCAGGCGTTCCTTGAGGGTTAGTTCCTTGGCCTTGCGGTGATTGGCGTAAACATCGGCGTCTTCTTCGACGAACAGACCGCCAAACAGGTCGACATGACCGCTGTCGTGGGTACGCGCGGTTTGTTCGGCCGCCTTGATCGCCCCTTCCATGGCGTTCAGCAAGACCGCCCGGTTGCGGTCGATATTGGCCTGATAGGCTTTCTGTTCGTCATGGAAGTAAGGCCCCAGACGATCCAGCGCACCGCTGCGGATCAAACCGTCCAGGGTGCGTTTGTTGATACGTTTGAGGTCGACACGGGCGCAGAAATCGAACAGATCCTTGAACGGACCTTCCTGGCGCGCCTCGGTGATGGCTTCCACCGGGCCTTCGCCCACACCTTTGATCGCACCGAGGCCGTAAATAATCCGGCCTTCGTCATTCACCGTGAACTTGAACTCCGAAGTATTCACATCCGGCGCGTCGAGACGCAGCTTCATGGTGCGAATTTCTTCGATCAAGGTCACGACCTTGTCGGTGTTGTGCATATCCGCCGACAGTACCGCGGCCATGAATGGCGCCGGGTAGTGCGTTTTCAGCCAGGCGGTCTGGTATGACACCAGGCCATAAGCGGCGGAGTGGGATTTGTTGAAGCCGTAACCGGCAAACTTTTCTACCAGGTCGAAAATGTTACCGGCCAGGTCGGCGTCGATATTGTTGGTCTTGCAACCGTCAATGAAACCGCCGCGCTGCTTGGCCATTTCTTCGGGTTTCTTCTTACCCATGGCTCGACGCAGCATGTCCGCGCCGCCGAGGGTGTAACCGGCCATGACCTGGGCAATCTGCATCACCTGTTCCTGATACAGGATGATGCCGTAAGTCGGTGCCAGAACCGGTTTGAGGCCTTCGTACTGGTAGTCCGAGTGCGGGTACGCGAGTTCGGCGCGACCATGCTTACGGTTGATAAAGTCGTCCACCATGCCCGATTGCAACGGACCCGGACGGAACAGGGCCACCAGTGCGATCAAGTCTTCCAGGCAGTCGGGCTTGAGCTTTTTGATCAGCTCTTTCATGCCGCGCGACTCAAGCTGGAACACTGCGGTGGTTTCGGCTTTTTGCAGCAACTGGTAAGTCGGTTTGTCATCCAGCGGGATGAACGCGATATCCAGCGGCGGCTCATCGACCTTGGCGCGGTCGCGGTTGATGGTTTTCAGCGCCCAGTCGATGACCGTCAGGGTCCGCAGACCGAGGAAGTCGAACTTCACCAGGCCCGCCGCCTCAACGTCATCCTTGTCGAACTGGGTGACCAGACCATCACCGGCCTCATCGCAATAAATCGGCGAAAAGTCAGTCAGCTTGGTCGGGGCAATAACAACACCACCGGCGTGCTTACCGACGTTACGCACAACGCCTTCAAGCTTGCGGGCCATTTCCCAGATTTCTGCGGCCTCTTCATCGACCTTGATGAAGTCACGCAGGATTTCTTCCTGCTCGTAGGCCTTTTCCAGGGTCATGCCGACTTCGAACGGAATCATCTTCGACAGACGATCCGCCAAACCGTAGGACTTGCCCTGCACCCGCGCCACGTCACGGACCACAGCCTTGGCCGCCATGGAACCGAACGTGATGATCTGGCTTACCGCGTTGCGGCCGTATTTCTCGGCCACGTAATCGATCACGCGGTCACGACCGTCCATGCAGAAGTCGACGTCGAAGTCGGGCATGGATACCCGTTCCGGGTTAAGGAAACGTTCGAACAGCAGGTCATATTCCAGCGGATCGAGGTCGGTGATCTTCTGCACGTAGGCCACCAGCGACCCGGCACCCGATCCACGGCCTGGACCTACCGGCACGCCGTTGCTCTTGGCCCACTGGATAAAGTCCATAACGATCAGGAAGTAACCGGGAAAACCCATCTGGATGATGATATCCAGCTCGAAATTCAGCCGGTCGACGTAGACCTGACGCTTGGTTTCGTAGTCTTCGGTGGTGTCCTTGGGCAGCAGAACACTGAGGCGATCTTCCAGGCCATCGAAGGAAACCTTGCGGAAATACTCGTCGATGGTCATGCCATCGGGGATCGGGAAGTTGGGCAGGAAGTGGGTGCCCAGCTTCACTTCGATGTTGCAGCGCTTGGCGATCTCGACGGTGTTTTCCAGCGCTTCGGGAATGTCGCTGAACAGCTCGGCCATTTCCTCGGCGCTTTTGAGGTATTGCTGGTCGCTGTAATTTTTCGAACGCCGCGGATCGTCGAGAGCACGGCCCTCACCGATGCAAACGCGAGTTTCGTGAGCGGCGAAGTCTTCCTGCTTGATGAAGCGCACGTCGTTGGTCGCGACCAGCGGCGCACCGATTTTTTCAGCCAGGGCCACGGCACCGTGCAACTGTTCTTCGTCGTTGGGGCGGTTGGTGCGCTGGATTTCCAGGTAGAAGCGATCCGGGAACACGGCCATCCATTCACGTGCCAGGGTTTCCGCTTCGGCCGGGTTGCCACTGAGCATCGCCAGACCGATCTCACCTTCTTTTGCCGCCGACAGCATGATCAAGCCTTCGCTGGCTTCGGCCACCCACTCGCGTTCGATGATGACCGAGCCATTACGCTGGCCGTCGATGAAGCCGCGAGAGATCAGTTCGGTGAGGTTGCGATAACCCACGGCGTTCATCGCCAACAGGCTGATCCGGCTCAGTGCGTTATCCGGATCCTTGTTCGACAGCCACAGGTCGGCGCCACAGATCGGCTTGATCCCGGCGCCCATGGCGGCTTTATAGAACTTGACCAGGGAGCACATGTTGTTCTGATCGGTGACCCCTACGGCAGGCATGTTCATGCCGACCAGGGTCTTGACCAGCGGTTTGATCCGCACCAGACCGTCGACCAGGGAATACTCAGTGTGCAGGCGTAGATGAACGAATGAAGCCGGCATAGTGATCCTGTCTAGAAACTAGAAACGTGAAGACAACAAGGCCCGGATTGTACCGGGCCTTGGCAAAAACATCAGCCTTGCGACTAACTCTCGATCAGGTTTTCCCGCGCCTCGTAAGCCAGGCGTACCGGGGCGAACGAGCGGCGGTGAATCGGCGTTGGCCCCAAGCGGGCCAGCGCCTCAAGGTGAACGGGCGTCGGGTAGCCTTTGTGGCCACCGATGCCGTACCCCGGGTAAATCAATTCGAACGCTGCCATCTCGCGGTCGCGGCTGACCTTGGCCAGAATCGACGCGGCTGCGATGGCCGGTACCTTGCCGTCGCCCTGCACCACCGCTTCGGCACGCATGGACAGTTTCGGGCAACGGTTGCCGTCGATCATCGCCAGTTTCGGCGTGATGTGCAGACCTTCGACGGCGCGCTGCATGGCCAACATGGTGGCGTGGAGAATGTTCAGCTCGTCGATTTCTTCGACTTCGGCGCGAGCAATACACCAGCTCAGGGCTTTTTCGCAGATCTCGTCGTAGAGTTTTTCGCGGCGTGCTTCGGTGAGCTTCTTCGAATCATTCAGGCCCAGAATCGGACGGTTCGGATCGAGGATCACCGCGGCTGTCACCACTGCACCACAAAGCGGGCCGCGACCCACTTCGTCAACGCCGGCGACCAGATCTTCAACTTCGGCGACCAGGGTGAAATCCAGGCCCATCTGAATGCTTGCTTTGCTCATTGTGTTTTGCCGATCAGGTTCAGTACCGCGTCCGCCGCCTGATTGGAGGCGTCCAGACGTAAGGTACGGTGAATTTCATCGAAGCCGCGGGTTTGTTCTTCACCGCCTTCGATCAGTGGCGACAGCGTTTGGGCCAAGGCTTCAACCGTAGCATCGTCCTGCAACAATTCGGGCACCAACAGACGCTGGGCAAGCAGGTTCGGCAAGGAAATGTAGGGACTTTTCACCATGCGCTTGAGAATCCAGAACGTCAGCGGTGCCAAGCGGTATGCGACCACCATCGGCCGTTTGTACAACAACGCTTCCAGGGTCGCCGTCCCGGAGGCAATCAACACGGCGTCGCAGGCCGCCAGGGCCAGATGGGATTTGCCGTCAAGCAGGGTCAGCGGCAGATCGCGGCCAGCCAGCAATTCTTCAAGCTGCTGGCGACGCTGCGGGCTGGCGCAAGGCATAACGAACCGTACGCCGGGGCGCAACGCCCGCAGGCGTTGGGCAGTATCGAGGAACAACGCACCGAGACGGCCGACTTCGCCGCCGCGGCTGCCCGGCATCAGCGCAACCAGCGGCCCGTCAGGCAAGCCGAGTTCAGCCCGCGCGGCGGCGCGATCCGCTTCAAGCGGGATCGCATCGGCCAGTGAGTGCCCGACAAACCGCACCGGCACGCCCTTCTCTTCATAGAATTTCGCTTCGAACGGGAACAGCGTCAACATCAGATCGCAGCCTTCGCGAATCTTCAGCACCCGCTTCTGCCGCCACGCCCAAACCGACGGGCTAACGTAATGCACGGTCTTGATCCCGGCCTGACGCAGCTTGAGTTCGATATTGAGGTTGAAGTCCGGGGCATCGATACCGATGAACACGTCCGGCTTCTCGGCGATCAGGTCGGCAACCAGCTTCTTGCGGCGTGCCAGCAACTCACGCAATCGGCCCAGCACTTCCACCAGGCCCATGACCGAAAGACGCTCCATCGGAAAGTACGAGGTCAGGCCTTCGGCCTGCATCAGCGGACCGCCGACACCGATGAACTCGACTGCCGGGTGCTGTGCCTTGAGTGCACGCATGAGACCCGCACCAAGAATGTCGCCGGAAGCCTCACCCGCCACCAGCGCAATACGCAGATTAGCCATGATTAACGAGTGATGCCGCGGGTCGAAGACTGGATGGAATCACGGAACACCGCGACTTCCGGAAACTGGGCAGACGGTTCAGCCAGCTCGGCGAGCGCCTGTTCGACCGTCAGCCCCTGGCGGTAAACCACCTTGTAGGCACGACGCAGCGCGTGGATCGCATCTTCGCTGAAACCGCGACGACGCATGCCTTCGAAGTTCATGCTGCGGGCTTCGGCCGGGTTGCCGAACACCGTAACGTACGCCGGGACGTCCTTGCCGATAGCCGTGCCCATACCGGAAAAGCTGTGGGCGCCGATATGGCAATACTGATGAACCAGGGTAAAACCGGACAGGATTGCCCAGTCTTCAACGTGCACATGGCCCGCCAACGCGGTGTTGTTGACCAGGATGCAGTGATTGCCGATGACGCTGTCGTGGCCGATGTGGGCATAGGCCATGATCAGATTGTGATCACCCAGGGTTGTTTCAGAACGGTCCTGAACGGTCCCACGGTGAATCGTCACGCCTTCACGGATGACGTTGTGGTCACCGATGACCAGCCGGGTTTCTTCACCCTTGTATTTCAGATCGGGCGTGTCCTCGCCGACCGAAGAAAACTGGTAGATGCGATTGTGCTTTCCGATTCGGGTCGGGCCTTTGAGAATCACATGCGGCCCGATCACTGTCCCCTCGCCGATTTCCACACCTGCACCGATGATCGACCAAGGGCCGACCTCGACGCCGTCGGCCAGGATAGCCGTCGGATCGATGATTGCGCGAGGGTCAATCAAACTCATAGTTTGCGTTCCGCGCAGATGATTTCAGCAGAGCAGACTGGCTTGCCATCGACCGAAGCCTGGCACTCGAACTTCCAGATCTGGCGCTTGCAGCTAATGAAGCGGGCTTCGAGGATCAATTGATCGCCTGGAGTGACAGGCTGGCGAAAACGCAGCTTGTCGGAGCCGACGAAGTAGTAGAGCGTGCCGTCGGCAGGCTTCACGTCAAGCATTTTGAAGCCAAGGATGCCGGCAGCCTGAGCCATCGCTTCGATGATCAATACGCCCGGCATGATTGGATGCGCGGGGAAGTGACCATTGAAGAAGGGTTCGTTGATGCTGACATTCTTGTAGGCGCGAATGCGCTTGCCTTCCACATCCAGATCCACGACCCGGTCCACCAGCAGGAACGGGTAACGGTGAGGCAGGTATTCGCGAATCTCGTTGATGTCCATCATTTCGGGGGGAAGCCTATGTAAAGATTGGGAGGCGCGACTGACGCGCACCCCTCTAGCAAATCAAGGAGGCAGTCTAGCGGCTGTGCACACTTGATATGGAAATGGTATCAGCCATCTGATGAAGCATTACCGTCAGGGGTCACTTCCCCTACACGCTTTTCCAGCTGTCGCAGACGCCGCGCGATGTCATCGAGCTGACGGATACGGGCCGCGCTTTTGCGCCATTCGGCCGCCGGTTGCATGGCCGTGCCGGAAGAATAGGAACCCTTTTCGGTAATCGAGTGGGTCACCATGGTCATCCCGGTGATAAAAACGTTGTCGCAAATTTCGATATGCCCCACCAGCCCTACGCCACCGGCGAGCATGCAATGCTTGCCGATTTTGGTGCTGCCGGAGATCCCCACGCACGCGGCCATGGCGGTGTGATCACCGACCTGGACGTTGTGGGCGATCTGAATCTGGTTGTCGAGTTTCACACCGTTACCCAGAACGGTATCGGCCAGTGCACCGCGATCGATAGCGGTGTTCACGCCAATCTCCACGTCGTCGCCGACCAGCACACCACCGATCTGAGCGATCTTCTGCCAGACACCTTTCTCGTTGGCAAAACCGAAACCTTCGCCACCGAGTACGGCACCGGATTGAATCACCACCCGTTTACCGATGCGAACATCGTGGTACAGCGTGACTCGCGGGGCCAGCCAGCCGCCCTCGCCAATCTCGCAGCGGGCACCAATGAAGCAGTGCGCGCCAACGGTCACACCCGCAGCAATACGTGCGCAGCTTTCGATCACCGCAAAAGCACCAATGCTCGCCGCTGGATCGATCACTGCATCCGCTGCCACAACGGCTGTCGGATGAACACCGACAGCGGCCTTTGGCTTGGGATCGAACAGATGGGAAATCCGCGCGTAGGCCAGATACGGATCAGGCACCACCAGCGCATTACCTGTAAAACCTTCAGCGTCAGCGGCCTTCAGCAACAGGGCTGCGGCCCGGCTGTCAGCCAGGTATTTACGGTATTGAGGATTTGCGAGAAAGCTCAACTGAGCTGGGCCAGCCTCTTGCAAAGTGGCTAGCCCAGTAATTTCTTTCTCCGGGTCGCCACGCAGTGTGGCGCCGAGGAACTCGGCCAATTGGCCGAGCTTTATAGTCGCTGTCATGGTTACTTCAGCTGATTCATGCGCTCGATAACCTGGCGAGTGATGTCGTACTGAGGTTTGACATCAATCACTGCACCACGCTCGAAGACCAGGTCAAAAGCACCTTTCTTGATGACTTCTTCCACAGCGCTGTCCAGTTTCGGCTTGAGCTGTTTCAGCATTTCACGGTCGGCAACGGCTTTGGCTTCGTTCAGCTCCTTGGACTGGAACTGGAAGTCACGGGCCTTTTGCTTGAACTCGAGTTCCAGGCGTTCACGCTCACCTTGCTGCATCTTGTCGCCGCCGGCCATCAGACGGTCCTGGATACCTTTGGCACTGCTTTCCAGAGTCTTGAGCTTGGTCAGCTGCGGGCCGAACTTCTTCTCGGCATCAACGGCATACTTCTTGGCCGCGTCGGATTCCAGCAGAGCCATCTGATAGTTCAGAACGGCGATTTTCATGTCGGCAAAAGCCGGACCTGCTACCAGTAAGGTCGCCAGGAGAACCAATTGAGTCAACTTACGCACGATGCACTCCTACAAAATCCATTGTCGTTATCTTGGGTCAGACGCTTAGAACGTCTGGCCGAGGGAGAATTGGAACACTTGGGTCTCGGCATTGCTGTCCGGTTTTTTGACCGGCATCGCCAAGGCGAAACTCAACGGGCCAAGGGCGGTAACCCATGTCACACCGACACCTACCGAACTGGCCATATTGCTCAGGCTGACATCGTTACACTGAGTGTTGGACTTCGAACCATCGGCGTTAGTGCTCTGCTTGCAAGTCGAATCGAACACATTACCCACGTCCCAGAATACTGAAGTGCGCAAGGAACGCTGATCTTTCACGAACGGCAGAGGGAACAGAACTTCTACACCACCCTGAATCAGGACGTTACCACCAAACGGTAGTGGATCCTGATCCGGGTCAGCTGTGGTCCCAGGGTTCACGCCACGGCTCGGAGTACTACGAGGCCCCAGGGTGCTGTCCTTGAAGCCACGTACCGAGTTGAAACCACCAGCATAGTAGTTTTCATAGAACGGCAAGCCATCGGTCGAACCATAACCATCGCCATAACCCAGCTCGGTGTGGAGGCGCATGGTGTAATTTTCAGACAGCGGCTGGAACAATTGACCGCGGTAATCGAGCTTGAAGAACGACAAGTCGCTACCAGGCGTCGTGGCTTCCGCGGTAAGGCTCTGGGAGTGACCACGGGTTGCCAGTACACCTTTGTTCAAGGTGGATTCAGACCAACCGGCCGATGCCTTGAAGTTCAGGTACTGATCACCTTCCTGGTTAACAAAGTCGAAGATTTCGTCGACGGTGTACTGCCCCGTCTTGATCTTGTCTTGTTGCGCAGACAAACCAAACGTCAGACGCGAAGTCTCGCTGATCGGGTAACCGACGCTGACACCCGCACCCAGGCTGTCTACGGCGTAGCTGGCTACGTTGACATCGAGGTCTTTGTAGTCAGTGGTGCGGTAAAACGCGTTGTAACCCAGGCTCACGCCATCAGCAGTCCAGTACGGGTCGACATAACCGAAGTTATAGCGACTCTGGTATTGACTGCGGGTCAAGCCGATGCTGACTTTGTTACCTGTACCCAGGAAGTTGTTCTGGGTGATCGAACCACCGAGGATCAGACCGGCGCTCTGGGCAAAACCGACGCTGGCGGTAATCGAACCGGAGGCTTGCTCTTCAACGCTGTAGTTCACATCCACCTGGTCGTCGACACCCGGCACGGCCGGCGTTTCGACGTTGACTTCCTTGAAGAAGCCCAGACGTTCAAGACGAGTCTTGGATTGGTCGATCAGGTAGGTCGAAGCCCAGCCGCCTTCCATCTGACGCATTTCACGGCGCAGCACTTCGTCTTCGGACTTGGTGTTGCCACGGAAGTTGATGCGGTTCACGTAAGCACGCTTGCCCGGATCGACGGCGAACGTGATGTCGACGGTGTGGTCTTCATCGTGAGGCTGAGGCACGCCATTGACGTTGGCGAAGGTGTAACCCTCGTTACCCAGACGGCGGGTGATCAGTTCGGACGTGGTGGTCATCAGCTTGCGCGAGAACACCTGGCCTTTCTGGACCAGCAGCAGAGACTTGACCTGGTCTTCAGGGACTTTCAGGTCGCCGCTCAGTTTGACATCACGGACGGTGTACTTCTCGCCTTCATTGACGTTGACGGTGATATAGACGTGCTTCTTGTCCGGAGTGATGGACACCTGGGTCGAAGCGATATCCATGTTGATATAGCCACGGTCCAGGTAGTAGGAACGCAGACGCTCCAGGTCACCGGAAAGTTTTTCACGAGCATACTTGTCATCGTTCTTGAAGAACGACAGCCAGTTGGTGGTCTTGAGTTCAAACAGGTCGATCAGGTCTTCATCAGGGAAGACGGTGTTACCTACCACGTTGATGTGCTGGATAGCAGCAACGGTGCCTTCGTTGATATTGACCTTCAACGCAACGCGGTTACGCGGCTGCGGCACCACTTCAGTGTCGACGGTAGCCGAGTAGCGACCCTGAGCGACGTATTGGCGCTGCAGCTCGTTACGCACACCTTCGAGGGTGGCGCGCTGGAAGATCTCGCCTTCGGCCAGACCGGATTGTTTGAGGCCTTTCATCAGGTCTTCAGTGGAGATCGCCTTGTTACCCTCGATCTCGATACTGGCGACCGACGGACGCTCGACTACAGTGATGACAAGGACGTTACCATCTCTGCCCAGCTGGATATCTTGAAAGAAACCGGTTTTGAACAACGCACGAGTGGATTCCACCAGGCGACGATCATCCGCCTGTTCACCGACGTTCAACGGCAAAGCACCAAAGACGCTACCCGCGGAGACCCGCTGGAGGCCATTGACGCGAATATCAGAGATAGTGAAGGACTCGGCGTGAACTTCGGCGATCATCAATACGGTGAGAACCGCAGTTAGCAGCAGACGTTTCATGAAGTCCTTTCTTATTCCAACTGGCAATAAACAAACTGCCGCAAAATGCGGCAGATTCGCAATTCAGCGAAGCGTTACAGTCGACCCAGATCATTGACAAGAGCAAGCAACATCACCCCGATCACCAAACTGATACCGATCTGTATCCCCCAACCCTGCACCCGATCCGACAAGGGGCGACCACGCGCCCACTCGATCAGATAAAACAACAAATGCCCCCCATCCAGTACAGGAATGGGCAACAAATTCAGAACCCCCAAGCTAATACTCAGATAAGCAAGGAAATTCAGGAAATCAGCAACACCCGACTGGGCAGAAGCGCCCGCCACTTTAGCAATGGTTATCGGTCCACTCAAGTTTTTTACCGAGAGCTCACCGAACAACATTTTCTTGAGCGAATCGAGGGTCAGTACGCTCATGGTCCAGGTGCGTCGAGCACCCTCCCCAATCGCTGCCACAGGACCATAACTAACTTCGCGAATCATCTCTGGCGGCCAATCAACTGCCTTCACCCCAGCCCCCAGATAACCACTGGGTGCCTTCTTCTCGCCGCGAGCGGCCAGCGTCACAGGGACGTCGATTTGAGCACCATCACGCTCGACGCGCAGCATGATTTTGGTATCAGGGTGCATACGGACCGTGTCCACCACCTGCTGCCAGTCATCAAGCGACTTGCCGTCCAGAGCCAACAGTCGGTCACCGGTCTTCAGGCCAGCAGCCTGTGCCGGGCCTTTCGGGTCAAGTTCAGCCAGAACCGGTGGCAGCGCAGGACGCCAAGGGCGTAAACCCAGCGAACGAATCGGGTCCGGCTCATCGGCACCCTTGAGCCATTTATCCAGCATCAGCTCACGGGGCGAATCCACTGTGGAACCCTGATCACGGACCAGCAACTGCAGGGAACCGCTCTCCCCAAGACGACGGACCAACTGCAGGTTCACCGCGGCCCAGCCGGAAGTTGGCTCGCCATCGATGGCAATGATTTCCTGGCCCGCGCTCAAACCAGCCTTGGCGGCGATACTGCCGGACTCGACTGCACCAATGACCGGGCGCACTTGCTCGCTGCCGAGTATGGCGAGCACCCAGAAAAAAATCATCGCCAGTAAAAAGTTGGCAATCGGACCCGCCGATACGATAGCGATACGCTGGCGGACGGATTTGCGATTGAAGGATTGGTCGAGCTGATCGGCCGGCACTTCGCCTTCGCGCTCGTCGAGCATTTTCACGTAACCGCCCAGCGGGATCGCGGCGACGACGAACTCAGTGCCTTTCTTGTCGTGCCAGCGCAGCAACGGCATACCGAAGCCCACGGAGAAACGCAGCACTTTGACCCCACAGCGACGTGCGACCCAAAAATGGCCAAATTCGTGGAAGGTGACCAGCACACCCAAAGCCACCAGGGTGCCGACAATCATATAGAGCGCGCTCATCTACTTTCTCCGCAATCCTGTCCAGTGCCGCATGGGTCAACGTATTGCAGCACTTACCGCCCGTGACGACTCAACCATTGTTCGGCCAGTACTCGCGCTTTTGCGTCGGCCGTGAACACTGCCTCGAGATCATCAACCGCAACCACGGGCTCGAGATTCAATACTTCTTCGATGATACTCGCGATTTCCGGGTAGCGAACCCGCCCGTCGAGAAAGGCCGCGACCGCCACTTCATTCGCCGCATTCAGCATGGCCGGCGCGCTATTGCCGGATTCAGCCGCCTGACGCGCAAGGCGCAGACACGGGAATCGCTCTTCATCAGGCGCCTGGAAGTCCAGTCGCGCTATTGCAAACAGGTCCAGCGGCGCAACACCCGAGTCGATTCGCTCCGGCCAGGCCAGCGCGTTGGCGATCGGCGTGCGCATATCAGGGTTACCTAACTGGGCCAATACCGAACCGTCGATGTAATCGACCAGCGAATGAATCACGCTTTGAGGATGAATCACCACTTCGACCTGGGACGGCTTGGCATCAAACAGCCAGCAGGCTTCGATCAACTCCAGCCCCTTGTTCATCATGCTGGCCGAATCCACCGAAATCTTGCGCCCCATGGACCAGTTCGGGTGGGCACACGCTTGCTCAGGGGAAACATGCACCAGTTCAGCCATAGGTGTCTGTCGGAACGGGCCGCCAGAGGCCGTGAGTAAAATCCGACGCACCCCGACGGCTCCCAGCCCACGCGCGAAATCCCGTGGCATGCACTGGAAAATTGCGTTGTGCTCGCTGTCGATCGGCAGTAACACCGAGCCACTCTTGCGCACCGCCTGCATGAACAGCGCACCGGACATCACCAGTGCTTCTTTGTTGGCCAGGAGGATTTTCTTGCCGGCTTCGACCGCCGCCAGTGTCGGTCGCAAGCCCGCCGCGCCAACAATGGCAGCCATGACCGCATCGACCTCAGGATCGGAAGCAACCTGACACAGGCCCTCCTCGCCGACCAGCACGCGCGTCGGCAGACCGGCAGCGCGCAAGTCGTCCTGCAAGCCTCGGGCAGCACCCGCCTCAGGCACCACGGCGAACCGCGGCGCATGACGAACACACAGCGCCAACAGCTCGCTCAGACGGGTGAAACCGCTCAAGGCGAAAGCCTGATAGCGCTCGGGATGGCGAGCGATGACGTCAAGCGTGCTCAAACCAATCGAGCCGGTTGCCCCCAGGACGGTAATTTGCTGTGGGCGACTCACGGTGCGGCCATCCACAGCAGCACGGCAAACACTGGAATCGCTGCAGTCAGGCTGTCGATACGGTCCAGCACGCCGCCGTGACCTGGCAACAGATTGCTGCTGTCCTTGATCCCGGTCTGACGCTTGAACATGCTTTCGGTGAGGTCACCTACCACCGAGATGAACACGATGATGGCTGCACCAATCAGACCTTTGAACAGCTGGGCCACCGTCCAGTCTCGAACCAGACTGACAATGACAGTAATGACCAGACTCACCGCGAGGCCGCCGTAGACGCCCTCCCAGCTTTTGCCGGGACTGACCTGTGGCGCCAGCTTGCGCTTGCCAAAGGCCCGGCCGGAGAAGTAAGCACCGATATCAGCACCCCAGACCAGCACCATCACCGCCATGATCAGCCAGTTGCCCAAAGACTCCTGTTTGATCTGAATCAGACCTTGCCAGGCGGGCAACAGGATCAGCAGACCGATCACCAGCTTGCAAGCAGCGCTAGACCAAAGTTCGCTGGAGCGCGGATAAGTCAGTACCAGATAGGTAGCAACGCCCCACCAGAGCACGGAAGCGCCCAACACCCAAGGCGCGAGCCCTGGCACGATATGCATGATAAACAGCATAAACGCGACCACAGCTGCATAAGCAGCGCGGATCGGCTGCTCAGTGAAGCCTGCCAGGCGAGCCCACTCCCATGCACCCAGGGTCACAACCAGCCCGATGAACAGCGCAAAACCGGTACCTTCGAGCAGGAAAAACCCGCACAGGGCAATCGGCAGCAGGATCAGCGCGGTGATGATTCGTTGTTTAAGCATTAAAACCGGGCTCCAGCCTCGACCTGCTCGCTCGTTTTACCGAAGCGACGCTGCCGAGAAGCAAAATCGGCCAGCGCGGTACGCATGGCATCGTGTTTGAAGTCCGGCCAGAACAGGTCGGAGAAGTACAACTCGGCGTAAGCCAGTTGCCACAGCAGGAAGTTACTGATGCGGTGCTCGCCACCGGTACGGATGCACAAGTCCGGCAGCGGCAAATCGCCGGTAGCCAGACAGGTTTGCAACAGTTCCGGGGTAATGTCTTCCGGGCGCAGGTGCCCGGCCTGAACTTCTCGCGCCAGACGCTGTGCGGCTTGCGCGATGTCCCACTGACCGCCGTAGTTGGCTGCGATCTGCAGAACGAAGCGATTGGCGCCCGCCGTCATTGCTTCAGCTTCACGCATGGCAGCTTGAAGCTCTGGATGAAAACGCGAACGGTCGCCAATGATGCGCAAACTGATGTTGTTTTCGTTCAGGCGCTTGGCCTCGCGACGCAATGCCTTGAAGAACAGATCCATCAAGGCGCTGACCTCGTCGGCCGGGCGCTGCCAGTTCTCGCTGGAGAAGGCGAACAGGGTCAATACTTCGACCCCGGCCTCGGCGCACACCTCGATCACCGCACGAACTGCATCCACGCCCGCTTTATGACCGGCGACACCCGGCATAAAGCGCTTTTTCGCCCAGCGATTATTACCATCCATGATGATCGCGACATGGCGCGGCACCGCGGACGGCGCAGTCTGCTTGGTCTTTTCCATGAAAACGCGACCCTTATACGGCCATCAGGTCTTTTTCTTTCTGCGCCAAATTCGCGTCGATTTCAGCCACGAACTTTTTGGTCAAATCATCGATCTCGCCAGTAGCGCGGCGCTCTTCGTCTTCGCTGATTTCTTTTTCCTTGACCAGGTCCTTGAGCTGGCTGTTCGCATCACGACGGATGTTGCGCACCGCGACACGAGCATCTTCAGCGACATCGCGAGCCTGCTTGGTGAAGCCCTTACGGGTTTCTTCGGTCAGGGCCGGCATGGAGATCAGCAGCAATTCACCCAGGTTGGTCGGGTTGAGGTTCAGACCCGCGCTACCGATGGCTTTGTCGACCGCGCCCAGCATGTTGCGCTCAAAGGCGACCACTTGCAGGGTACGGGCGTCTTTGACGGTGATGTTCGCCACCTGCTTGATCGGAGTGTCGGAACCGTAATACGGCACCATCACGCCTTCAAGAATGCTTGGGTGCGCCTGGCCCGTACGAATACGGCCGAAGTTGTGCATCAGCGATTCGACGGATTTCTGCATACGCTCTTTAGCGTCTTTCTTGATTTCGTTGATCATTGTTGGCCTTCCTCGATCAGGGTCCCTTCAGCGCCGCCATGCACGATGTTCAGCAGGGCGCCGGGCTTGTTCATGTTAAATACGCGCAACGGCATCTTGTGGTCGCGGCACAGGCAAATGGCGGTCAGATCCATCACGCCCAGCTTGCGATCCAGCACTTCATCGTAAGTCAGATGATCGAACTTCTCGGCATGCGGGTCTTTGAATGGGTCAGCGGTGTAGACGCCATCGACCTTGGTCGCCTTGAGCACGACATCGGCATCGATTTCGATTGCACGCAAGCACGCTGCCGAATCCGTGGTGAAGAACGGATTGCCGGTACCGGCCGCGAAAATCACGACTTCCTTGGCGTTCAAGTGGCGCATGGCTTTGCGGCGATCATAGTGATCGGTTACGCCAACCATGGAAATGGCCGACATCACGATGGCCGAGATATTGGCACGTTCCAGCGCATCGCGCATGGCCAGGGCGTTCATCACAGTGGCCAGCATGCCCATGTGGTCGCCAGTGACCCGATCCATACCGGCCGCGCTAAGCGCTGCACCGCGGAACAGGTTACCGCCACCGATCACCAAACCGACCTGAACACCGATGCCGACCAGTTGGCCGACTTCCAGCGCCATGCGATCCAGAACTTTCGGATCGATCCCGAACTCTTCCGAGCCCATCAGGGCCTCGCCGCTAAGCTTGAGTAGAATGCGTTTATAGCGAGCCTGATAACCACTGCCCTGCTGAGCCATTGCGAATCTCTCCTGCGGCGTATTTTAAAAATTCTTTGCGAGCTGTTTACAGCTGGCGTTCACTCTAACTTGGCGCTGCTTCAGCGCCATCGGAACATGGCTTTGTAAGCCAGTTCCAAAAGGAAACCAATTAAAAATTGGTGCCCCATCTGAAAAGAGGCTGCGCGCGTGAGCGGGCAGCCTCTTCAGGGCGACAGTTAAAAACCGTCTTATTGCTTGGCGGCAGCCAGCTGGGCAGCAACTTCTTCCGCGAAGTTGTCGACCGGCTTCTCGATGCCGTCGCCTACTTTGAAGTAGGTGAAGGAAACGATTTCAGCGCCGGCTTTCTTGGCCAGTTCGCCAACCTTGATTTCAGGGTTCTTGACGAACGCCTGCTCAACCAGGCTCGCTTCAGCCAGGAACTTGCTGATACGACCTTTGACCATGTTTTCAACGATGTTTTCCGGCTTGCCGGCGATCTTGTCAGCGTTGAGGGTCAGGAACACGCCTTTCTCACGCTCGACCGCTTCAGCGGAAACTTCCGATGGCAGCAGGAATTCAGGGTTGGTCGCCGCTACGTGCATGGCGATGTCCTTGGCCAGCTCAACGCTGCCGCCTTTAAGGGCAACCACAACACCGATCTTGTTGCCGTGCAGGTAACCACCAACAACGTCACCTTCAACGCGAGCCAGGCGACGGATGTTGACGTTTTCGCCAACCTTGCCGACCAGAACCAGGCGATCGGCTTCTTGAGCTGCGATCAGCGGAGCAACGTCAGTCAGTTTGTCAGCGAACGCTTTTTCAACGCTGGAAGCGACAAATGCCTTGAAGTCGTCCTGCAGAGCCAGGAAGTCGGTCTGCGAGTTCACTTCCAGAAGAACGGCGGATTTACCGTCTTCCTTCAGAGCGATCGCGCCTTCAGCGGCAACGTTGCCAGCTTTCTTGGCAGCTTTGATGGCGCCGGAAGCACGCATGTCATCAATGGCTTTTTCGATGTCGCCGCCGGCCTTGGTCAAGGCCTTTTTGCAATCCATCATGCCTTCGCCAGTACGCTCACGCAGTTCTTTGACCAACGCTGCAGTAATCTCTGCCATTTCTAAATTCCTCTTGGATAGGTTTTCAACCATTCCACCCGATCGAACGGGCGATCAATTCTTCCCGAACCACCGATGCGGGTCGCTGCATGCTACAGACAATGCAACTGCGCTACCGACAAACGGTTTTCGAGGTGGCAAAAAGGGGGCCAAGCCCCCTTTTTGCTTACTGAGTCAACGCCAAGGCGTCAATTACTCAGCTGCTGCTACCGGAGCTTCTTCAACGAACTGCTCGGTGCCGCCAGCAACGTGGTTGCGACCGCGGATTACAGCGTCAGCCATCGAACCCATGTACAGCTGGATAGCGCGGATTGCGTCATCGTTGCCTGGGATGATGTAGTCAACGCCTTCCGGGCTGCTGTTGGTATCGACTACGCCGATAACCGGGATGCCCAGCTTGTTGGCTTCGGTGATCGCGATGCGCTCGTGATCAACGTCGATAACGAACAGAGCGTCTGGCAGACCGCCCATGTCCTTGATACCACCCAGGGAACGATCGAGCTTCTCAAGATCGCGAGTGCGCATCAGCGCTTCTTTCTTGGTCAGCTTGGCGAAAGTACCGTCTTCGGCTTGCACTTCAAGGTCACGCAGACGCTTGATGGAAGCACGGATGGTTTTGAAGTTGGTCAGCATGCCGCCCAACCAGCGGTGATCGACGTACGGCGAACCGCAACGTGCTGCTTCTTCAGCAACGATCTTGCCAGCGGAACGCTTGGTGCCGACGAACAGAATCTTGTTTTTGCCCTGGGCCAGACGCTCTACGAAAGTCAGAGCTTCGTTGAACATTGGCAGGGTTTTTTCAAGGTTGATGATGTGGATCTTGTTACGTGCGCCGAAAATGTATTTACCCATTTTCGGGTTCCAGTAACGGGTCTGGTGACCGAAGTGCACACCGGCCTTCAGCATATCGCGCATGTTGACTTGGGACATGATAGTTCCTTAATAAGTCGGGTTTGGCCTCCACGTATCCCAATGACCAACCAGCAGCATCAGCTGAAGGCACCCAGGTCATCGTGTCGACACGTGTGTGGATTTAGGCTTCTCAGGGGATCCCCGGAAAGCGGCGCATTTTATATCACAAGGCTGAAAAAAACGGAACCCGGATTGTTAAATCCTGGCGCGCGCCTTGGTTCCGCCCCTTGGAATCCTCCAAGAATGCGCCATTCTATAAGGAGAAGCGATGCACAGAGGCTCAGATTTGCGCTGCTCGTCTGTTAGAATCGCGTTTTTAAGGGCCGCGAAGATCGATCGCGCAACGCCCATTTCGTTTTAGAAGGCGCCATCGAGCGCAGAGAGAGCCTGTATGACCGTCACCCTCAAAACCCCAGAGGACATCGCAAAAATGCGCGTCGCCGGCAAACTGGCCGCCGATGTGCTGGAAATGATTGCCGAACATGTCAAGCCGGGCATTACCACTGAAGAACTGGACCGCATCTGCCACGACTTCATCGTCAACGAGCAGAAAGCCATCCCTGCCCCGCTCAACTACAAAGGCTTCCCGAAGTCGATCTGCACCTCGATCAATCACGTGGTCTGCCACGGCATTCCGAACGAGAAGGCCTTGAAGGATGGCGATACGCTGAACATCGACGTCACCGTCATCAAGGACGGCTACCACGGCGACACCAGCCGCATGTTCCACGTCGGCACCGTGCCAGTCTGGGCCGAGCGCTTGTCGCAAATCACCCAGGAATGCATGTACAAGGCCATCGAAATCGTCAAACCCGGCTGCCGCCTGGGCGACATCGGTGAAGTGATTCAGAAGCACGCTGAAAAGAACGGTTTTTCCGTGGTTCGCGAATTCTGTGGTCACGGCATCGGCAAGGTGTTCCACGAAGAGCCGCAGATCTTGCACTACGGCCGCGCCGGCACCGGCATGGAACTGAAAGCCGGCATGACGTTCACCATCGAGCCGATGATCAACCAGGGCAAAGCCGATACCAAGGTATTGGGCGACGGCTGGACCGCGATAACCAAGGACCGCAAGCTGTCGGCACAGTGGGAACACACCCTGCTGGTAACCGAGACCGGTTACGAGATCTTCACCCTGCGCGCCGACGACACCATCCCGCGCGTTTCGGCCTGATCCGGGCGCGCAGCTCCTCAGCCTTATAGACAGGAAAGCCAATCGATGCCGCAGGTGGATCCCGAACTCTTCGACCGTGGCCAGTTCCAGGCTGAACTGGCCCTGAAGGCAAGCCCGATCGCGGCCTTCAAGAAGGCGATTCGCCAGGCCCGCGAGGTGCTCGACGGGCGCTTTCGCAGCGGCCGCGACATTCGCCGGTTGATCGAGGATCGCGCCTGGTTCGTCGATAACATCCTGCAAAAGGCCTGGGAGCAGTTCAATTGGAGCGAAGACGCCGACATCGCGCTGGTCGCGGTCGGCGGCTACGGTCGCGGCGAGTTGCACCCTTATTCCGACATCGATTTGCTGATCTTGCTGGACAGCGCCGATCACGAAGTTTTCCGAGATTCCATCGAGCGTTTTCTGACGCTGTTGTGGGACATCGGCCTTGAAGTGGGCCAGAGCGTTCGCTCGGTGGACGAGTGCGTCCAGGAGGCCCGCGCTGACCTGACGGTCGTCACCAACCTGATGGAAAGCCGCACCATCTGCGGCCCCGAGCGCTTGCGCCAGCGCATGCTGGACGTCACCAGCACCGCGCACATGTGGCCGAGCAAGGACTTCTTCCTGGCCAAACGCGCCGAGCAGAAAGCCCGTCACCACAAGTACAACGATACCGAATACAACCTGGAACCCAACGTCAAAGGCTCGCCCGGCGGCCTACGGGATATTCAGACGATTCTCTGGGTGGCTCGTCGCGAGTACGGCACCTTGAACCTGCGAGCCCTGGCCGGCGAAGGTTTCCTGGTCGAGAGCGAAAACGCCCTGCTCGCCTCCTCCCAGGAATTCCTGTGGAAGGTTCGTTACGCCCTGCACATGCTCGCCGGCCGTTCCGAAGACCGCTTGCTGTTTGATCACCAGCGCACCATCGCCGGGCTGCTGGGCTTCAAAGGCGATGACGCCAAGCAAGCCATCGAAAACTTCATGCAGCAGTATTACCGCGTGGTCATGAGCATTGCCCAGCTCAGCGACCTGATCATCCAGCACTTCGAGGAAGTCATCCTCGCGCCGGAAGACGAAGCGCCGCCGCAGCCGATCAACTCGCGATTCCAGCTGCACGACGGTTACATCGAGGCGCGGAACGACAACGTATTCCGCCGTACACCGTTCGCCATGCTGGAAATCTTCGTACTAATGGCCCAGCAGCCGGAAATCAAAGGCGTGCGCGCCGACACCATTCGTTTGCTGCGAGAAAACCGTCACCTGATCGACGATGATTTCCGCAACGACATCCGCAACACCAGCCTGTTTATCGAGCTGTTCAAGTGCAAGATCGGCATCCACCGCAACCTGCGACGGATGAACCGCTACGGCATCCTCGGGCGTTACTTGCCGGAGTTCGGCTTTATTGTCGGGCAGATGCAGCACGACCTGTTTCACATTTACACGGTCGACGCTCACACCCTGAACCTGATCAAACATCTGCGTAAGTTGCAGTACACCCAGGTGTCGGAAAAATTCCCGCTGGCCAGCAAGCTCATGGGCAAACTGCCAAAACCGGAGCTGATCTACCTGGCTGGCCTGTACCACGACATCGGCAAGGGCCGACAGGGCGACCACTCGGAAATCGGCGCCGTGGATGCCGAAGCCTTTTGCCAGCGCCACCAGTTGCCGGTATGGGACAGCCGCCTGATCGTCTGGCTGGTGCAGAACCATTTGGTGATGTCGACCACCGCCCAGCGCAAGGACTTGTCCGACCCACAAGTCATCCACGATTTCGCGCAGATCGTCGGCGACGAAACCCACCTCGATTATCTGTACGTGCTGACCGTTGCCGACATCAACGCCACCAACCCGACGCTGTGGAATTCCTGGCGCGCCAGCCTGCTGCGTCAGCTCTACACCGAGACCAAGCGTGCCTTGCGCCGTGGCCTGGAGAACCCGGTCGATCGCGAAGAACAGATCCGCCAGACCCAGAGCGCAGCACTGGACATTCTGGTGCGCGGCGGCACCGATCCGGACGACGTCGAGCAGCTGTGGGCGCAATTGGGCGATGACTACTTCCTGCGCCACACCGCTGGCGACGTGGCTTGGCACAGCGACGCGATCCTCCAGCAGCCGGCCGACGGCGGGCCGCTGGTGCTGATCAAGGAAACCACCCAGCGAGAGTTCGAAGGCGGCACGCAGATCTTTATCTATGCGCCGGATCAACACGACTTCTTTGCCGTGACCGTGGCTGCAATGGACCAGCTCAACCTGAACATTCATGACGCCCGGGTCATCACCTCCAGCAGCCAGTTCACCCTCGACACCTACATCGTGCTCGACGCCGACGGCGACTCGATCGGCGATAACCCGGCGCGGGTCAAACAGATTCGTGAAGGCCTGACCGAGGCCCTGCGCAACCCGGACGATTACCCGACGATCATTCAGCGTCGGGTGCCGCGCCAGCTCAAGCATTTCGCGTTTGCGCCACAGGTGACGATCCACAACGACGCCCAGCGTCCAGTGACGGTACTGGAACTCAGCGCCCCCGATCGCCCGGGCCTTCTCGCACGCATCGGCACGATCTTCCTGGAGTTCGACCTGTCGCTGCAGAACGCCAAGATTGCGACCCTCGGCGAGCGCGTGGAAGACGTGTTCTTCATCACCGACGCGAACAACCAGCCGTTGTCCGACCCATTGCTGTGCAGCCGCTTGCAGGATGCAATCGTCGAACAGCTGAGCGTCAGTAACGAACCCGATATCAAACTGTCGCGCATCAGCATCTGATTGCGCGTCAGGATTCAGCCGCTTTGAACGAGACCCCGTACCGATGAACAACGCTCTGAACCAGTTGCAGCCCTACCCGTTCGAGAAGCTCCGCGCCCTGCTCGGCAGCGTCACACCAAATCCGGACAAGCGTGCCATAGCGCTGTCCATTGGCGAGCCGAAGCACCGTTCGCCAAGCTTTGTCGCCGAAGCGCTGGCAAGTAATCTGGATCAGATGGCCGTGTACCCGACCACTCTCGGCATTCCGGCCCTGCGTGAAGCCATCGCCGCGTGGTGCGAACGTCGTTTCAACGTTCCGAACGGCTGGCTCGACCCGGCGCGCAATGTGCTGCCGGTCAACGGCACTCGTGAAGCGCTGTTCGCCTTTACCCAGACTGTGGTCAACCGTGGCGACGATGCGCTGGTGGTCAGCCCTAACCCGTTCTATCAGATCTACGAAGGTGCAGCGTTCCTGGCCGGGGCCAAGCCGCATTACCTGCCCTGCCTGGATGAAAACGGCTTCAACCCGGATTTCGACGCTGTTTCACCGGATATCTGGAAACGCTGCCAGATCCTGTTCCTGTGCTCGCCGGGTAACCCGACCGGCGCCCTGATCCCGGTTGAAACCCTGAAGAAGCTGATTGCCCTGGCCGACGAATACGACTTCGTGATCGCCGCCGACGAGTGCTACAGCGAACTGTATTTCGACGAACAAACCCCGCCGGCCGGGCTGCTCAGCGCCTGCGTGGAACTGGGCCGCAAGGACTTCAAGCGTTGCGTGGTGTTCCACAGCTTGTCCAAGCGTTCCAACCTGCCGGGCCTGCGTTCGGGCTTCGTGGCCGGCGATGCCGATATTCTCAAAGGCTTCCTGCTGTATCGCACCTACCACGGCTGCGCGATGCCGGTTCAGACCCAATTGGCCAGCGTTGCGGCGTGGAATGACGAAGTACACGTGCGCGCCAACCGTGCGCTGTACCGCGAGAAGTACGATGCGGTGCTGGAAATCCTCAGCCCTGTGATGGACGTGCAGCGTCCGGATGGCGGTTTCTACTTATGGCCAAGCGTTGACGGTGATGATGAAGCGTTCTGCCGTGATCTTTTTACTGAAGAGCATGTGACGGTGGTGCCGGGTTCTTATCTGTCCCGTGAAGTTGACGGCGCTAATCCGGGAGCTGGTCGCGTGCGCATGGCGCTAGTCGCTCCGTTGGCCGAATGCGTAGAAGCGGCGAAGAGAATTCGCGACTTTATTACTCGTAATAATTAAGTATCCCGGCCCGCACTGTGCAACGCAGTGCGGGCCTCCCATACAGCCAGTTACACTTCAGCAAAAATTAAAGTTCACTGAACTGCAGAGCCCTCTTACTCTCATGTAGCGCATTACTGTGCGCACCCACACAATTTTTACCGAACTTCATGGAAGAAGTAGCCAATGAACAGTATTGAAGACTGCAACCTCATCCAATGGCCCGATGATCAACAATCCTACGACGCTGCTGTAAACGAGCATCCTGATAACGCAGGTTCCGCAACCGGTACTCGGCGCAAGCGCTCGCTGATCAATTATTCGAAACTCTGGGCAAACGGACGCACGCTCAAAATCGCTTTTATCGATGGCCCCGACGCGGAGCACAAACAGAAGATTATCGACGCCGCCAGCCAATGGCTGCCGTATATCAATCTCAAGTTTGAGTTCGTCGATGATTTGCAGGGCGAGATCCGGATCGCCACCAGGAACAATGACAACAGTTCAATGCTGGGTACCGACGCGTTGTTGATTCATCCCGACTGGCCGACCATGAACCTGGGGGTCAAACCCGAGCATGAAGACTTCGAGGTGATTGTGACTCACGAATTTGGTCACGCCTTGGGAGCAATGCACGAACATCAACACCCCGAAGCCAATATTCCCTGGGATAAACCGAAGGTGTATGAGCTCTACCAGAATAGAGAGATGAATCCATTGACCAAAGAGCAAATCGATAGAAATCTCTTTGAGCCCTTCAATACACTTGAAGCGATTTATACGCCGTACGACAGAAAATCCATTATGCACCACCCGGTCGCTAACACGCTGACACTGGGCAATTGGGAAATCCCTATCAACCGAAAGATAAGTAAAAAAGATAAAAAACTGATGAAGTTGCTTTATCCCAAACGTTAGCAATCAAGCTATCCATAGATTCGAGTGCGCACGGTTAGACTATTTAACTAGCCCAAGATTGGCCTCACTCAAGTCCAGCGCACCCAACACTTCTCGTAACACGTCATCACCAATCTGGTGATGACGGCTGAGCTTATACAACTACAGGCGCTGCGCTCGCAGCGTCTTCAACCGCAGACGCCGCTCCAGCAAGTCCATCTGAAACGCCAGCGCCTGGGCTTGCGCCGAATCGTTGAACACTTCCAGTTGATGAAGATACTCGGACATGATCCTTGCCTTGAGTTCGGCGGCCAGGTTCCCAGACAATCGACAGCATTGAAGTGCCATATTAGCCGCTTAAACTACCGACTGACCGTTGCACCAATGTCGCACAGGACCGCTGATAACCAAGACAAAAAGACAAACCCGACCACGACCGACGCGAAACCGTCCGGTCATGGCATAATCCGTCACCTTTTATTTGCAGCACCTGCAAAGGGGGCAATTCCTTGACCGTTTCAAGCAAAACGTTGCACCTTTTCGGCATCAAAGCCTGCGACACCATGAAAAAGGCGCGCACCTGGCTCGATGAACACGCTGTCAGCTATGACTTTCATGATTACAAGACGGTCGGCATCGACCGTGAACACCTGACCCAATGGTGCGACGAGCACGGCTGGCAAGTGGTGTTGAACCGTGCAGGCACGACCTTTCGCAAGCTCGACGACGAACGCAAAGCCGATCTCGATCAGCCGAAAGCCATCGAACTGATGCTCGCACAACCCTCGATGATCAAGCGCCCGGTGCTCGATCTCGGTGACCGAACCCTGATTGGCTTCAAGCCAGATATCTACGCGGCAGCGCTCAAGTAAAGCAGCCCGTTCCATTTTGTTAGAGGTATCAACATGTCCACTACCCTGTTCAGCCTGGCCTTTGGTGTCGGCACTCAAAATCGTCAAGGCGCATGGCTGGAAGTGTTTTACGCGCAGCCACTGCTCAACCCGTCGGCCGAACTGATCGCGGCCATCGCGCCTGTTCTGGGCTACACCGAAGGCAACCAGGCCATCGCCTTCACCACCGCTCAGGCGTCGCAACTGGCTGAAGCCCTGAAAAGCGTTGACGCTGCCCAGGCTGCCTTGCTGACCCGTCTGGCCGAGAGTCACAAGCCGCTGGTCGCGACCATTCTGGCCGAAGACGCTCAATTGACCTCCACCCCTGAGGCTTACCTCAAGCTGCACCTGCTGTCCCATCGCCTGGTCAAGCCGCACGGCCTGAACCTGGCCGGTGTGTTCCCGCTGCTGCCGAACGTGGCATGGACCAGCCAGGGCGCGATCGACCTGACCGAACTGGCCGAGCATCAACTGGAAGCCCGTCTGCGTGGCGAGTTGCTGGAAGTGTTCTCGGTGGACAAATTCCCGAAAATGACCGACTACGTGGTTCCGGCCGGCGTGCGTATCGCTGACGCGGCACGTATTCGTCTGGGCGCCTATGTCGGCGAAGGCACCACCGTGATGCACGAAGGTTTCGTCAACTTCAACGCCGGCACCGAAGGCCCGGGCATGATCGAAGGCCGCGTTTCCGCTGGCGTATTCGTCGGCAAGGGTTCGGACCTGGGCGGCGGTTGCTCGACCATGGGCACCCTGTCGGGCGGCGGTAACATCGTGATCAAGGTTGGCGAAGGCTGCCTGATCGGCGCGAATGCCGGTATCGGCATTCCATTGGGCGATCGCAACACCGTTGAGTCGGGCCTGTACGTAACCGCTGGTACTAAAGTGGCGCTGCTGGACGAAAACAACAAACTGGTCAAAGTCGTGAAGGCGCGCGAACTGGCCGGTCAACCTGACCTGCTGTTCCGTCGCAATTCGGAGACCGGTGCCGTGGAATGCAAAACCCACAAATCGGCTATCGAACTGAACGAAGCGCTGCACGCTCACAACTAAGCAGCGACTCGATGTTAGTAGAGCGGCCAGGCGCGTATCATCAGCGCCCGGCCTGCTCAAACGAGTCTTGACCACCATGCTTGTGCCCTCTCCCTGGCGCGCCGATTTTCCGGCCATCGCCGCATTGCAACGGCAAGACCAGACGTATCTGGACAACGCCGCCACCACGCAAAAACCTCAAGCCCTGCTGGATGCGCTGACGCATTACTATGTCAACGGCGCGGCCAACGTGCATCGGGCGCAACACCTGCCCGGCGCCCACGCCACCCAGGCGTTCGAGGCCAGCCGCAGCAAAGTCGCCCACTGGCTCAATGCCGGCGATTGCGGGCAGATCATCTTTACCCACGGCGCAACGTCTGCGCTGAACCTCCTGGCTTACGGCCTGGAACATCTTTTCAATCCGGGCGATGAAGTTGTCATCAGCGCCCTGGAGCATCACGCCAATCTGTTGCCGTGGCAGCAACTGGCCCACCGTCGCGACCTGAAGTTGGTGATCCTGCCACTGGACGCCGACGGTTTGATCGACCTTGATGCCGCCGCGCAGTTGATCGGTCCGCGAACCCGCTTGCTGGCGGTCAGTCAGCTGTCCAACGTTCTCGGCGCCTGGCAGCCGTTGCCCGCCCTCTTGACGATGGCCAAGGCGCATAACGCGCTGACCGTGGTCGATGGCGCCCAAGGCGTGGTTCATGGCCGGCACGACGTGCAGGCGCTGGGTTGCGACTTCTATGTGTTTTCCAGCCACAAACTGTATGGCCCCGATGGCTTGGGCGTGCTGTTCGGGCGCAACGAAGCGCTCAAGCAATTGCGCCACTGGCAATTCGGCGGAGAAATGGTGCTGGATGCGGATTACCACAGCGCACGGTTCCGCCCGGCGCCACTGGGTTTTGAGGCTGGTACGCCGCCGATTGCCGGTGTGATTGGTTTGGGGGCGACGCTGGATTATCTGGCCGGGCTTGATCAGGACGCCGTGTCCGCCCACGAAGCAGCGCTGCATGACTATTTGCTCAAAGGCCTTGAAGCACGGAATGGCATTCGGTTGTTGGGCAAGCCGCAACTGGCGCTGGCCAGTTTTGTCGTCGAGGGTGTGCATAACTCTGATTTGGCGCATTTGCTGACCGAACAGGGGATCGCGGTGCGCGCCGGTCATCATTGCGCCATGCCGTTGCTGAAAAGCTTTGAATTGGCCGGAGCGATTCGGGTGTCCTTGGCGCTGTACAACGATTCCGAAGACCTGGAGCGGTTCTTTGAAGCGCTGGATCAGGCGCTGGAGCTGTTGCGATGAACTTGCCTGCCGATGCGGCTACGGCGCTGGAGACTTTTCAGAATGCTGCCGGCTGGGAACAACGGGCGCGGCTGTTGATGCAGTGGGGCGACCGTCTGCCTGGGTTGAGCGATGAGGATAAGAGTGACGCCAACCGTGTGCATGGCTGTGAAAGCCAGGTGTGGCTGGTGGGCGAGTTGCAGGATGGTCACTGGCAGTTTGCCGCGAGCAGCGATGCGCGGTTGATTCGCGGGTTGGTGGCGTTGCTGCTGGCGCGGGTTAACGGGTTGTCGGCGGTTGAGTTGCAGCAGGTGGACTTGCCGGAGTGGTTTAACCAGCTTGGACTGAGCAGACAGTTATCTCCGTCGCGCAGTAATGGCCTCAATGCCGTGTTGCAGCGCATGAATGAGTTGGCTGGTTAATCGCCATCGCGAGCAAGCTCGCTCCCACATTGTTTACCTCTATGCCGTAGAACCGACTCCGGATGTGGTTCGTAAACGCCCCTCCAACCTGCGTTTCAACCCCCGCGCTTCAATCAACAGTTTGGATCCCTTGGCCGCATTGGCCCGACCCCATTCCTCCAGCAACTCCAGACACGAGTGATCGATGTAGCTCAAGTTATTGAGCGGCACATGCACTGTCGCGCCTGCTGGAATGGTCCCCAGCAAATGGGTCAGCGCCGGCACCTTGAGAAAAGTCGCTGCGCCTATCAATCGCAGCTCCATTTCGCCGTCCTTGGGTAAATCGATCAGGCTGATTTTCAGCCGCGAAGCCTTCCAGGCCAGTTTGGCCAAGGTCAGGCCGAAGCCGATCAGCACGCCGGTCAGCAGGTCGGTGAAGATGATCGCCAGGGCGGTTGCCGCGTAGGTGAACATCGGCATCCGCCCATAACGGCCCAGACCGCGAAAGGCTTTGAGGTCGACTAGTTTGAAACCGGTGTAAACCAGCACGCCCGCCAGGCTCGCCACCGGGATGCTTTGCAGCACGCTGGACAGCAGCAACACGAAAGCCAGCAACCACAGACCATGGAAGATCGCCGACAGTCGCGTAGTGGCGCCGGCCTGGACGTTGGCCGAACTGCGCACGATCACGCCGGTCATCGGTAGCGCGCCAAGTAAACCGCAAAGCATGTTGCCTATGCCTTGAGCCGACAATTCCCGGTCGAAGTCTGAGCGCTGGCCGCTGTGCATGCGGTCCACCGCGGCGGCCGAGAGCAGGGTTTCGGCGCTGGCGATAAACGCCACGGTAAAGGCGGCAATGAGCAGTGTCGGATCAGCCAGGTTGAGTAAATCTGCGGGTTTCAGCCACTCGATGGCTTCCGCCAGGTTGGCCGGGACTTCCACTCGTTTGACCTGCAAGGCGAGCACCAGGCGGGCGATGGTCGCCAGGCCTACACCCAGCAGCGCGCCGGGAATGAAGCGCAGAGAATGGGGGCGGAATTTCTCCCACAACCACATCACCGCAATCGTCGACAGCCCGAGCAACCCGGCTTGCCAACCCAAGGACGGCAAGGCCTGGACGACGGCAGCCGGGAAGGCTGCCAGGTTATCCAGCCCGGAAGGCTTGGGCACGGCATCGAGCATCACATGCACTTGGGACAACACGATCAATACACCAATCCCGGCGAGCATGCCGTAGACCACGGCCGGAGCCGTCACCCGAAACCAACAGCCGAGTTTCAAACGCCCAGCCACCAGTTGTAGAAAACCGGCCAGCAGCAGGATAGGTCCGAGCATGGCGATACCGTGCTGGCGCACCAGTTCGAACACCAGAACCGCCAAGCCAGCCGCCGGGCCGCTGACTTGCAGTGGCGAACCGGCAATCCAGCCCACCACCAGGCCACCGATGATCCCGGTGATCAAGCCTTTGGACGGCGGCAGCCCCGAGGCGATGGCGATGCCCATGCACAAGGGCAGGGCGACGAGAAACACAACCACGGACGCCAGCAGCTCCCGTGGCAGAACAGCTTTAAGTTGAGCAGCACGCATGGTGACTCTCCCGAAGTTTTCTTCAGGCATGGCAAAGCCAGGCTGCCTGATCGGCAGCCTCGGCTAAAACCACACAATGATTTAGGAGGATTTAGAAGCGCGCTTTAGGCGTCGCCACCGGAATCGGATGGCTGCCATCGAGCGGCAGGAAACAACCCTTGTCCGCGTCGTAAGCTCTGATTTCGCTGGTTTCGATGTTGTAGATCCAACCATGGATAAACAGCTGACCATTGGCCATGCGCGAGGCTACCGACGGGTGCGTGCGCAAATGTTGCAGCTGAGCGATCACATTTTCCTCGGTGAGGACGTGCATGCTTTCGTTTTCGTCAGCGCAATGGCAGTTTTCCTGGACCATGGTTTTTGCCACTTCGGCATGACGCAACCAGGCTTTGACCGTCGGCATTTTTTCCAGGCTTTGCGGGTTGAGTACCGCGCGCATTGCGCCACAGTCGGAGTGCCCGCAAATGATGATGTGCTGCACGCCGAGGGCCAGTACAGCGTATTCAATTGCCGTGGAAACACCGCCGTTCATTTGCCCATAAGGCGGCACAACGTTGCCGACGTTACGGGTTACGAACAGGTCGCCAGGGGAGCTTTGGGTGATCAGCTCAGGAACGATGCGCGAATCAGCGCAGGCGATGAACATCGCTCTGGGGCTCTGGGCCGTGGCGAGTTTTTTGAAGAGTTCTTCCTGCTGTGGAAAAACCTCGTGATGAAAATGCAAAAAACCGTCAACGATATGCTGCAGCGCTGCATCGGCGGTTTCCGCCTCCGGTTGGGCTGAAGCCGACGCAGCCAACGGCTGTTTATCCTTGTCACTCATGATTCATCCTCTTTGGCGGAGTCAGGGGATTTTCCCGTTTTGTCCGGTGTGAAGCCAGTGGCTGTTTAAAAAACATCCAGGTCAAGAATCTCGACCCGTCAGTCACTCGATGAACAAGGTAGCGGCCGAAACTTAACTCAAACTGAATAAAACGCTCTAGAACGTGTGTTCCAGGTCACAGAAAACGTGACCGGCGTAGTGGCAAAGTGTATTTCACCTTACTCAACCATAGGCCAATTGTCCTCAAATCAACGACATCTGGCGACCCGGCGGACAGAAGGCTTCGCAGTCCAGATTAAAACCTTCCCGACGATTGAGCCCCAGACGTTTGATGGTTTTGGCAAAGCGTTGCGCCAGCAGATCGGCAAACGGCCCTTCGCCACGCATCCTGGCACCGAAGCGACTGTCGTAGAGTTCGCCACCACGGCTCTGACGAATCAGGCTCAACACATGAGCGGCACGCTGAGGATAGTGGGCCGCCAGCCATTCTTCGAACAGCGGTGCAACTTCCAGTGGCAGGCGCAGCATCATGTAGGCCGCACTTTGCGCCCCTGCGGCATGTGCCTCGGCGAGCAGGCTTTCGAGTTCGCTGTCGTTGATCATCGGAATCATCGGCGAGCACAGAACGCCCACCGGAATTCCCGCTTCACGCATCACGCGGATCGCCCGCAACCGAGCCTTGGGTGCAGCGGCGCGCGGCTCGAGGATGCGTTTGAGCTCGTCGTCCAGGGTGGTGAGGCTGATCATCACCGCCACCAGCCTTTGCTCGGCGAGTTCGGCCAGCAGGTCCAAATCCCGAAGAATCAGCGAGCCCTTGGTAATGATGGTCACCGGGTGACGATAACGCAGCAGGACTTGGAGGGTTTTGCGGGTGATTTTGTGTTCGCGTTCAATCGGCTGATAAGGGTCCGTGTTGGAGCCCAGATTGATCGGCGCGCATTGATAGCCGCGCTTGGACAGTTGTTCTTCCAGCACATCGGCGGCGTTGGTCTTGGCGATCAGTTTGGTTTCGAAATCCAGCCCTGGCGACATGTCCCAATAAGCGTGGCTGGGCCGCGCGTAGCAATAGATGCAGCCGTGCTCGCAGCCGCGATAGGGATTGATCGAACGATCGAAGGGCAAGTCCGGCGAGTTGTTGCGGGTGATGATGGTTTTCGCCGTTTCGATGCGCACCTCGGTGCCTTGGGTGATCGGCGCTTCCTGATACCAGCCGTCATCCTCGGCCACCGAGCGATTCGGCGCGAAGCGGTTGTGCGGGTTGGTTGCGGTGCCGCGGCCGCGCGGGGGAAGAGGGGTGGACATGAAAACGCCTCTGTACTGTTTTTATATACAGTATAGAGGCGTTATTCATCTGGCTAGTGCCGCTGGGCAGTCAGTTCTTCTGGGTGACTTGCCCCAGATCGTCGCCCGACGTGGTCTTCATATCATCCGTGCGCAGGTTCGCCACGTCGCTCGCCTTGACCGACGAGCCGCCGTTGCCCCAGCTGCTGCGGATGAAACTCACCACATCCGCCACTTCCTGATCCGACAGGCGCCAGGCGAATCCCGGCATGGTAAAGGTCGAAGGCGCCGTGTGAGTCGCCGGCAGCGTACCGCCCTTGAGCACGAAGTGAATCAGCGACGTCGGATCCTCCGACTGCAACACTGGGTTGCCTGCCAGCGCCGGGAATACTTTGGTGTAGCCATGGCCATCGGTACGGTGACAGGCCGCGCAGTTGTCGATGTACACCGAAGCGCCAGGCTTGCTGTCGTCCCCGTTCCACAGCGCCTGTGCGACTTGTTTGTCGTACTGGTGCGGCTGGTCGTCGGGATCATTCGCCGGCAAGGACTTGAGGTAACGGGCAATCGCGGTCAGATCGTTGTCGGTCATGTACTGCATGCTGTGTGTCACCACATCACTCATGCCACCAAACACTGCGCTGCGATCACTGCGACCGGTCTTGAGGAACTGCACCAGTTGTTCTTCGCTCCAGCTGCCGAGGCCGTCTTTGTGATCGCCGCGCAGACTTTTCGCGATCCAGCCTTCAAGCGGCGCACTGCCTGACAGAAATGCGCTGCCTTCGCCTGCATTCAGGGCTTTTTCCTGCATGGTCAGGGCACGCGGCGTATGGCACGCGCCGCAATGTCCGAGGCCTTCCACCAGATAAGCCCCACGACTGACCACGGCATCTTCGCCGGGTGCCGCTTTGTAGTCCGCCACAGCCGGGGCAAACATCCAGCGCCAGCCCGCAAGCGGCCAGCGCATGCTCAAAGGCCAAGGAATATCGCTGGGCTTGTTCTCCTGAGTGACAGACGCGACACCATGCATGAAGTAGGCGTACAGGGCTTTCATGTCGGTTTCGTTGACGCTGGCGTAGGACGGATAAGGCATCGCCGGGTACAAGGTACTACCGTTCTTGGCGACACCATGTCGGACGGCTTTGTCGAAGTCCTCGAAGTTGTAGTCGCCCAGGCCGGTTTTATCCGGCGTGATATTGGTGGAATAGATCGTCCCGATCGGCGTTTCCATCGGCAGGCCACCGGCGAACGGCTTGCCGTCCTTGGCGGTATGGCAAGCCACGCAGTCACCCGCGCGGGCGAGGTACTCGCCTTGTTTGATCAGGTTTTGATCAATTTCTGCGGCGTTGATCGAACCACAACCGAGCAGCGCCAGGGTCGCGATAACAAGTGCTTTCATGGTCATCGCTCCTTAAGCCTGAACCAGCGGGCCGGGGTTTTTCAGGTACTGTTCGCGGATCGCCCGGGCCGACCAGTAGGTCAAGGCTGCCACCAGGCCGGTAGGGTTGTAGCCCAGGCCTTGTGGGAAAGCTGATGCACCAGGGACGAAAACGTTATGCACATCCCAGCTCTGCAAGTAACGGTTCAGGGCGCTGGTTTTCGGATCGGTGCCCATGATCGCGCCACCGTTGAGGTGGGTGGTCTGGTAAGACGCGGTGTTGAAGTGATCGCCAACCTTCTTGCCCAGCACGGCGATGGCCTTGGGGCTCATCGCTTCGGCGATCTTGCCCATTTTCTCGACCATGAAGCGGTTCATCTTGATGTCGTTTTCCTGCCAGTCGAAGGTCATCCGCAATAGCGGCAAGCCGTAGGCATCGCGGTACTCCGGGTCTAGATCGAGGTAATTGCCACGGTAGGATTGATGCGCGCCGTGGGCATCCATCGACACTTGATGGGTGTAGTAATCGGCGGTGGCACGTTTCCAGGCACTGCCCCAGGCCGGGGTACCCGGCGGGTTGGATGTGCCTGCGATCGGTCGGCTGCCAGCCTGGTTGACCCACATCGGCGAGCCGCCGACGAAGCCATGGGGCCCGTGATCGAAGTTGTCGGCGTTGAAGTCGTCCACCGCCACGCCGTTTCCGCCGGCACCAATAAAGTTATTGGTGTGGGTGTCTTTGTCGAAGTAGGCCTTGATGGTGGCCATGTTCTGGTACGCGAAGTTCTTGCCGACCACGCCTTCGCCGCTGATCGGGTCATACGGCTTGCCGATACCCGAAAGCAACATCAGCCGAACGTTGTGGAACTGGAAGGCACCGAGGATCACCAGATCTGCCGGCTGCTCGATTTCCCGGCCCTGACCGTCGATGTAGGTCACGCCTGTCGCCTTGCTCTTGGTGCTGTCGAGATTGACCCGCAGTACGTGGGAGTTGGGCCGCAGCTCGAAATTGGGCAGCGGTTTGAGCGCCGGCAGAATGTTTACGTTCGGCGATGCCTTGGAATACATGTAGCAGACATAGCCGCTGCAAAAACCGCAGAAGTTGCACGGGCCCATCTGTGCGCCGTAGGGGTTGGTGTAGGGGCCTGACGTATTGGCAGAGGGCAGGTTGTAGGGTTTGTAACCCACTGCGGTGGCCGCTTTCTGAAACAGCTGTGCGGAAACAGTGTTCTTCTGCGATTCCAGCGGGAAATGATTCGAACGATCCGGCGCGTACGGGTTGCCGCCCTTGCCTTCGCCGACCAACTGACCCTTCACCGTCCAGGCTTGACCCGACGTACCGAAGACCTTCTCGGCATAATCGAAAAACGGCTCCAGCTCTTCATAGCTGACGCCGAAGTCCTGGATGGTCATGTGCTTGGGGATGAAGCTTTTGCCGTAGCGTTCTTCGTAGTGGCTGCGCATGCGCAACTCGATCGGGGCGACCCGAAAGTGCACGCCGGACCAGTGCAAACCCGCGCCGCCGACACCATTGCCGGGCAGGAAGGCGCCCAGTTGGCGGTTCGGCAGCGCGATGTCATTCACGCTATGGCGAATGGTTACGGTCTCTTTGGAAATGTCCTGGAAGAGTTTTTTACGCACGCTGTAGGTGAGTTCGTCGATCACCTGTGGGTAGTTGCCGTCGGGGTAAGTGTCCTGCATCGGCCCGCGCTCCAGCGCCAGCACATTCAGGCCGGCTTCTGTCAGCTCCTTGGCCATGATCGCGCCCGTCCAGCCAAAACCGACGATCACTGCGTCGACCTTCTTCATTACCGTTGCCATGCTTACGCCCTCTCGCCGCGAATCGAAACTGCCGGGAAGGGGTATTGCTCGTTGCGTTCCACCCAATCCATGAAATCGGCGCGGGCGCCGGGGAAGCCGATCATGGTCCAGCCGACCATGCCTTTATTGCCGCCATGAATCGGGTCGCAGAAGAACCCTTCTTTGGTGTTTTGCAGCAGCAGGTTGAAGAAAATCTTCGCTGGAACGCTGTCGAACTGAGGTTTTCCGGCCTCGAGTTGCTTGAGCAAATCGTCTCGGGTAGCGCTGTCTTGTTCAGCAAATACTTTACCGTTGAACGTTTTCGACCAAGCATCCGTCGCGGCGATGCCCAAGCGATAAATCTCTTTGGGTACCAGTTTGCTCTGCCAGCCCATTTCTGGAGCGGCGTCTGCGTTGAACGGTCCCTGCATGAACCACAGCGCGCCGGCCGCGTAAGGCGTGTTCATCTGGCGGTCGATGTACACGGGCACGCCGGCTTCCAGGGCGCCTGGCCCTTGGGCATCGTTGGGAATCAGCTGGGCGACAGCCGCCTTGATGAACGTCCATTCTTCGGCGGTGAAGTAGCTTGGTTCATAGGTGCTGGTGCTGACCGGCGCTTTGCCGGAACGGGCCGGTGCTGCTTCGGGCGCGGCCATCAGGACCGTGCTGCCCAGACCGGTGCTGGCAACGGTGACCACCGGAATCAAGGTCAGGGATTTGCGCAAAAACTCACGCCGCGGGTTGTCTCGATCTTGATCGGACATAGGAGGGCACCTCATCAGGCAGTGGCGATTTTTCAGCCGTCTCGCAGGACGACTTTTCGTTTTGACACCGATGCAGAACGCCAGCAAGCGGGGAGCAATAGGGCGCATCGGTAATATGGAGAAACAAATGGTAGCAGGCTAAGCATAAAGATGAATCGATTCAGCTAAAAAACCTCGGTTTTGCGACGAAAGTGATTGGCTGATTCACGATTCTTTGACAGACGGCTCACAGGCCTTTGACCGCTCGGGGGTGAAGCTGAGCGTCATCTTCCCGACTCTCCTGAA
Source organism: Pseudomonas sp. UYIF39 (assembly GCF_029963765.1). Lineage (GTDB taxonomy): Bacteria > Pseudomonadota > Gammaproteobacteria > Pseudomonadales > Pseudomonadaceae > Aquipseudomonas. Next base: position 28,226 of record NZ_JALBYU010000019.1, on the reverse strand, counting down.
CGGTCACCCGAACATGTCTCTATCGCGTTGCATCCCAGCGATCTGCCTGTCGCTGGCCGCACTTTTGAACCTGACGCTGGCCCTTGCCGACGACAGTGCGTTGCCCCGACCTGCGGAGTGGGCTCAATCGGTCGAGGTGCAATACAACCTCTTCAAAATGTCCCCGACGCTCTATCGCAGTGCATTGCCCGATAGAGGCGCCGTGCCGTTACTGGAAAAACTCAAGGTCGGGACCGTTATCAATTTCCTGCCCGAGTCGGATTCAAGCTGGTTGTCGACCCCAGGTATCGCACAGGTACAGCTGCCCTATCGCACCAACCATGTGGATGATGCGGATGTACTCAAAGCCCTTCGCGCGATCCAGACTGCCGAAGCCAAGGGCCCGGTGCTGATGCACTGCAAGCATGGTTCGGACCGCACTGGCCTGATGGCGGCCATGTACCGGGTCGTGATACAGGGCTGGAGCAAGGAAGATGCCCTGAGCGAAATGACCCAGGGCGGCTTTGGTGACAGCACTCATTTCAAGGACGGCGTCCGTTACATGATGCAGGCCGATGTCGACAAGCTCCGCACCGCGTTGGCCAACGGCGATTGCAGCACGAGTCCGTTCGCCAGTTGTTCGATGAAGAGCTGGTTCAAATCGGCCCACGTCGAGTAAAGCGTTACGTCAGCTGGCAACGGCCTCTGACGAAAACGCGAAAAAATCTTCGGCGATCGGCCGTTCAAGAAACGCTTCCAGGGCGGTCAGCAAGGAGCGCGAATCGCCCGGAGAAAAAAACGCCTCGCGAAAGGCTCGTCCTGTTTGTGCATTGAAGACCCAATCCTGACGGAATCGCTTGAAGGCTTCGATGGCCAGTACGCCTGACCACGTGTAGGCGTAAACGGAGGCTGCGTAACCGGTCACCATATAGTCAAAGCTGTTTGCAAATCGGCAATAAGACGGCAGTTGCACATGGGGAACCTCCCGCTGAACGTCTTCGAATACTTGCTGGATGCTACGACCATCGCCTTGGCTGAGGTGCACTTCGAAATCGAACATTGCACCGGTCAGCATGAGTGCGGCTTGTCGGCTGACCTGGGTTTCGAGGGCTGCCAGTGCCGCGTCTACCCGCGCCTCGGTCAAGCGTTCACCGCTTTGGTGGTGGGCACCCAGCCATAATAGAAACTCCCGTGACAGGCACCACTGCTCGAATACTTGCCCTGCGAACTCCACCGTATCGCGCCCCAGTTGGGAAATGCCGGAAAGGTTGTGATGCGGCGAACTCGTCAGCACGTGTTGCAGACAATGACCGAATTCATGAAAAAGCATCCGCAGATCCTTGTGCTCAAGCAGGCACGGATGGCCGTCGACCCCAGGCGTTAAGTTGCAGTGAAGATCGGCAATCAGTAGCGCTACGCGGCCTTCGGCGTTTATTCGTCGGTTTCGCAGTGTGCCGGTCCAGGCGTAATCCGGAGCTTCTTTGCGGTGATACGGGTCAAGATAAATATGCCCGATGGTCTGACCATGCTCGCTGATTTCAAACAGGCGCACGTCGTTATGCCAGCGACTGAATTCAGCCTGCTCGAGGATCCGGATCCCGAACAGGCGTTCGCAGAACAGGCAGAGTCGTCGCAAGGTGCCGTCCAGGGGAAAATAGTCGCGCAGATTCTTCAGGGCTTCAGGGAAACGATGGTGGCGCAGTTGTTCAGCGAGAAATTCGTGGTCCCAGGCGTGTACTTCAGAGATGCCCCGTTCGAGCGCAAACTCTTGTAGCTCCTTTGAGTCCCGTGCAAGGGGCGGTGCGTTCAATGTCACTTGCCGCCGCAGGAAACTACGAACTTGATCGGTGGACTCGGCCGCCGCGGTGGCCAGACGCAGTTGCGCGAAATTATCGAACCCGAGCAGTTGGGCTTTCTGGTGACGCAGCGAAAGCAGTAACGTCAGTACAGGCTCATTATCGAACTCGTCGGCATGCGGGCCTTGATCGGACGCGCGCGTGGAGTACGCCACGAAATATTCTTCTCGCAATGCCCGATTCTCGGCGTACCTCATGATTTGCTGGTAGGTGTTTTCATCCAGGGGAATCAGCCAGCCTTCATGTCCTGATACTTTGGCCAGGTGTCTCAGACGATTTTTTACGGTGGGGTATAAACCTTCCAGTACCGCAACGTCATCGACGTGCTTGGTCCATGCCGCGTTGGCGCTGTTCAGATGGATGAGAAACAGCTCTTCGAGCCGATCGATGTCGAGGTTCAATCGGGCCCGCTTTTCCCGTTGCGTCTGGGGCAAGTCGATTCCCGACAATTGAAACTTGCGCAGAATTTTGGCTAGCGCTGCCTTGCGCGGTTTATCGAAGTTGAGGGCGATCGAACTGTTCGCCAACCGCCGGTATGCATCAAACAACGGACGATTGCTCATTCTTTCGGATCGGTACTGCGCCCCAGCATCGCTGCATACAGCAGCTGCCGTGTTCCAGGCGGTATCGTTGTGTTTCGTCATCGACAGGATCTGGATGATGCCCAAAGCCTCGTCCAGGCGCGCATCGATTTCATCGATGGCCAGAACCAGGTCATCCCAATTGGGGAATACGGATTGGCTGGTGATGGTTTCGGCAATGACCTGCCGGTTGTCGGTAATGATGGCTGTGATTGCCGGCACGAGGTGTTCGGTGCGGACCTCCGACCAGGGCGGCAGGTTCCAGGCCTGTAAAAGCGGATTGGTGTCGGGCATGACGGCTTCCTTGAGTAGAGGCTGAATTCGGTCAGCCTATAAAGGAAGCGCAGGGGAAAGGTGGTAGATAGTTACCACCTCCACACCGTCAGGTGTGGAGGTGGCAGTGACTCAGGGTTGCTCGTCAGGCTTTTTCTTCAGCTTCGGGTTCGGGAAGAACTGCACGGCCTGAACCTTGGCGTCCGGCACCTTCAGCGCCGAGGTATTGACCCGCGTGCCCAATTCCTTGGGCACGGACAGCCCTTGTTCATTCAGCGTGTCCGAGTAACCGCAGGCCACGCACTCACGATGCGGGACTTCGTCTTCGTTCCACATCATCAACTTGTCCGGCTCGCTGCAGGCCGGGCAGACTGCCCCGGCGATAAAGCGCTTTTTCGTGATCACAGGACCCTCACTCATGCTGCCGCGACCTCACTCAGGCCGCTGTGGCGCAAGAGTGCGTCAATCGACGGCGGACGTCCGCGGAAGTCGACGAACAGCACCATCGGTTCCTGGGAGCCACCGCGAGCCAGGATCGCTTCGCGGAACGCACGACCGGTCTCGGCGTTGAGCACGCCGTCTTCTTCGAATTTCGAGAAGGCATCGGCCGACAGCACTTCAGCCCATTTGTAGCTGTAGTAGCCCGCCGCATAACCGCCGGCGAAGATGTGCGCAAAGCTATTCGGGAAACGGTTGTAGGCCGGAGGACGCATCACCGAGACCTCGTCGCGCACACCTTCAAGTACCTGCGCCACGCTACGGCCGTCACCGTGGGTGGCGTGCAGGTCGAAGTCGAACAGCGAGAACTCCAGTTGGCGGACCATCATCAGGCCGGACTGGAAGTTCTTCGCCGCGAGCATTTTCTCCAGCAGGTCCTGAGGCAGCGGTTCGCCGGTTTCGTAGTGACCGGAGATCAGCGCCAGACCTTCCGGCTCCCAGCACCAGTTCTCCATGAACTGGCTTGGCAGCTCGACCGCATCCCAGGCCACGCCATTGATGCCGGATACGCCGGCGTGTTCAACGCGGGTCAACAGGTGATGCAGGCCGTGACCGAATTCGTGGAACAGGGTGGTCACTTCATCGTGGGTCAGCAGGGCTGGCTTGCCGCTGTCGGCCGGGGTGAAGTTGCACACCAGGTTCGCCACCGGGCTCTGCAATACGCCGCTGATCGTGCGGCGACGGTCACGGGCGCCGTCCATCCAGGCACCGCCGCGTTTGTTGGCGCGGGCGTAGAGGTCGAAGAAGAAGCGGCCGATGTGCTGGCCGTTTTCCTTGATTTCGAACAGGCGAACATCCGGGTGCCAGGTGTCGAAGCCTTTCAGTTCGGCGATTTCGATGCCGTACAGACGCTGAACGATAGCGAACAGACCGCCCAGCACTTTGTCGATCGGGAAGTAAGCGCGAAGGGCTTCCTGGGCGACGCTGTAGCGCTGTTCGCGAAGCTTTTCACCGTAGAAACCGCTGTCCCAGCTTTGCAGGTCCGGGCAGCCTTGTTCGGCGGCGTACGCCTTGAGCTGTTCCAGATCCTGGGCGGCGAACGGCTTGCTGCGTTTGGCCAAATCGCGCAGGAAACTCAGCACCTGATCGCTGGATTCGGCCATTTTGGTGGCCAGGCTCAGCTCCGAGAAGCTGGTGAAGCCCAAAAGTTTTGCAAGCTCCTGACGCAGGTCGAGGATTTCTTCCATGACCGGGCTGTTATCGTTCTGACCGGCATTCGGGCCTTGGTCCGACGCACGGGTGCAGTAGGCGGCGTAGACTTCTTCGCGCAGGGCGCGGTCGTGGGCGTAGGTCATCACCGCGTAGTAGCTCGGGAATTCGAGGGTGATCAGGAAGCCTTCCAGACCTTTGGCCTGTGCCGCCGCGGCCATTTGCGCCTTGGCCGAATCGGTCAGGCCGGCGAGGGTGGCTTCATCGGTGACGTGCTTGGTCCAGGCCTGAGTGGCATCGAGCAGTTGGTTGGAGAAGCGGCTGCCCAGCTCCGACAATTTGCTCTGCACTTCGGCGTAACGCTTTTGTTCAGGCGCAGGCAAGTCGATACCCGACAAACGGAAGTCACGCAGGGAGTGTTCCAGGATAGTTTTCTGCGCCACCTCGAAACCGACAGCTTCGGGACTGTTAGCCAGCGCTTCGAACGCCTCGAACAACTCGCGGTTCTGGCCCAATTCGGTGGAGTAGGCGCTCAAGGCCGGCAGGCAGGACTCGTAGGCTTCGCGCAATTCGGCGCTATTGCACACGGCATTCAGGTGGCTGACCGGGCTCCAGGCCGCGCCCAGTCGATCATTGAGCTCGTCCATCGCCAGCACCAGGCCGGCCCAGGTTGGTTGTTTGCTCTGGGTTTTGAGGATCTCGATAATGGCGGCGCGGTTGTCAGCCAGGATCTGGTCAATGGCCGGTTGCACGTGTTCGGCACGGATCGCCGAGAACGGCGGCAGGTCGTAGGACTGCAAAAGAGGGTTGTTCACGCTCACGGTTGGCACCTTGGCTGGAAGAAACATTGCGCCATCTTAATTACAATCGACGCTCACCGCAGCTATCAGCAAAAGAGAGAGAGCCTATCGTGACCCTTCGCAAGTATCAGAACCACACGCCGCTACTGGGCAAAGGCGCCTTTGTCGACGGTTCGGCGGTGGTGATCGGCGACGTTGAAATCGGCGAAGACAGCTCCGTCTGGCCGCTGACGGTGATTCGTGGCGACATGCACCGCATCCGTATCGGCGCGCGCACCAGCGTGCAGGATGGCTGTGTGCTGCACATCACCCACGCCGGGCCGTTCAATCCCGATGGCTTTCCGTTGCTGATTGGCGACGATGTGACCATCGCGCATAAAGTCATGCTCCACGGCTGCACCGTGGGCAATCGGATTCTGATCGGCATGGGCAGCATCGTGATGGACGGTGCGGTGGTCGAGGACGACGTGATTATCGGTGCTGGCAGCCTGGTGCCCCCGGGCAAACGCCTGGAAAGCGGTTTTCTTTATGTCGGTAGCCCGGTGAAACAGGTCCGGCCGCTGACTGAGAAGGAAAAAGCATTTTTCACCTACAGCGCGGCGAACTACGTGAAGCTCAAGAATTTGCATCTGGCCGAAGGCTACGACCAGCTCTGACCCTGCGCCCTTATTCAGGATTCAACATGCATTACCAAACCGTATTATTCGACCTCGATGGCACCTTGACCGATCCACGCGAGGGCATCACCCGTTCGATCCAGTTCGCCTTGAGCAAACTGGGCATCGATGAACCTGACCTGAGCAAACTTGAACACTTCATTGGCCCGCCACTGTTGCAGGCGTTCATGCAGTTCTACGACTTCGACGAGCCCAAGGCCTGGGAAGCGGTGAACTTCTATCGCGAACGCTTCAAGGTCACCGGTCTGTACGAGAACCGCGTATTCGACGGCGTCACACCATTGTTGGAAACCCTCGGGGGGCAAGGGCGACAGCTGTACATCGCGACGTCAAAACCGTGGGTTTTTGCCCGGGAAATTGCCCGGCACTTCGACTTCGCCAAACACTTCAAAGTGATCTATGGCAGCGAACTGGATGGAACCCGGACCAACAAAGTCGAGCTGATTGCCCACTTGATGGCTGAAGAAGGCCTGGACCCGGCCAACACCCTGATGATCGGCGACCGTAAACACGACTTGATCGGTGCGCGCAGCAACGGTCTGGATGCGGCGGCGGTGGGGTACGGGTTTGGCAGTCGGGAAGAATTGAGCGCTGAAGCGCCCGTTTATCACTTCGAGACGCTGGAAGATATGCATCAGGCGTTTTTGCAGCGCTAATTGAACCGCCATCGCGAGCAAGCTCGCTCCCACATTAGATTTGTAAACACTGGTCCACTGTGGGAGCGAGCTTGCTCCGGGCGGCGTTCCGACGATGAGGCCCGTTCAGGCACTGAAATTTTATGATCCCGCCAAAGCCTTCAACGCCGCCTTGCGCTCACCCACCGACAACGCACCGAGCTGCTCGACTGCCGCATAAAATTTCACCCAATCCCCAGCCACCTGCTTGAACAACGCCGCAAACGCCGGCACCCATTGGTCGTACAGCCCAAATGGCAACAGCCGGGCATTGTTCATTGGCGCATTGATCCACGCGTCATAGCGTTTGTCCCCGGCCCATTGGCTGTCGCGCAGTTGCCGGTATTCACCCCGCAATCGTTCGAACTCGTCGGCTTTGCGCTGGCGCATCTGGTCGGAGGGCAGGGGCAGGGTGTACAGCCGTTCGAGTCGCGTGCGGGTATCCAGAACCAATTGAATGAACTGGTCCCGTTGCTGCACCTGCGCGCCGCTGTCTGGCGGCAGGCCGCGAAATGCACGCCATTGGCGGGTACCTTCCTGTTCGACGAAGGTGGCGAAAGACTCATTGAACTCGGTGTCGTCCTTCACATAAAAACGTTGATGCGCCAGTTCATGGAAGATCAGCGTGGCCAATCGTTCGTCACCCCAGGCCATCATCGAGCTGATAATCGGGTCGCTGAACCAGCCGAGCGTCGAATATGCCTCGACGCCGCCGATCGACACGTCCATACCTTGCAATCGTTGCAAAGCAGCTTCACCGCGGGCCGCGCTCTGACTGTAATAACCGCGATAGGCGACGCAACCGGCGATCGGGAAGCAATGGTTCTGTGGTGTCAGGGAAAATTCCGGCGTGGCAAACACATTCCAGACTACAAACGGCCGGCCAATGTCGGCGTACAAACGGTAACTCTGGTTATCTGGCAGCTGGAGTTGTTGGCTGGCGAACGTGCGGGCCTTTTGCGATTGAGTCAGGTGCGCACGCAATCGTTGATCGCGACCGGGATCGGCAATGACGGAGGAAATCGGCTCTCGCGCCTGCAGCAATTGCAGCTGACCACTGGCCAATTGGCCGTAATAGCTGATGCTGGCGCAGCCGTTGAGCAACAAAAACAACACGCCCGGAAACAAAATGCGTAAAACGCGATCAAGTAACCCAAGGCTTGGAAGCGGCCTGATCAAAATGAATCATCCCTGGAGAGTCTGCCCGCAAGACTATCCCGCCTGACTGGAGCTCCGCTATGCGCACGTTGATGCTGACAGGAAGCCTGCTGATGCTGGCAGGTTGTGCTGGATTCGGATTACCCCGCCACGACCCGGCTCAAGCGTGGATCGACCTGGAATCACAGCAAGAAGACACCGCGCTGCAAGCGCTGGAAGTCGATGACAAGGCCGCCACCGACAAGCGCTATTTCCAGGTTCAGCCTGGTAGACATGAGCTCACCGTTCGTTACCAATTCCCGGTCGCACCAACCAACATCGGCCCAGACGCCGAGCCACTATGGCGTGACTGCCACCTAAACGTGAAATTCAACGACTTCAACGCTGGCGAGCGGTATCAGTTGAAAGCAGGAAATATCGGCTTTCGGCCGTGGGCAAAACTCTACGATCAACAGCGTAAAGTCATTGGCCAGGGTACACCTGCAGGCTGCCAACGCACCTGATCGGCGTTATGCTGAATGACCAATCCTCGGGACATTCATCATGCGCAGGTTGATGTTGTTGCTGGCTGCAAGCGTTGTTGCTGGCTGCCAGAGCCCGTTGCCGGCGGTCAATCCGCAGATGGCGTGGGTCGAATTTTCTACGCCATTCCCCAATGACAAATTGTTGATGGCTGAACGACTGGACAAGCAGCGATTGCGCGATGGGCGTTTTTTCCAGGTCACTCCCGGTAGCCATGAGCTGATCGTTCGATTCGACTTCGAAGTGCCCGGTGGTGGCGGCTTAGGTGTGATGGACGGTCCCTCGGAACGGCTGTGCTACCTGACCATCAACTACGATCATTTCGAAGCCGGCCAACGTTATGTGCTGGTAGGCCAGTCGATAGCGTTTACTCCCGGCGCCCGGCTTTACAACGCCAAGCGTGAAATCGTCGCTGAAGATCGAGAGTCCTATTGCCTCATGTGAGGTGAATCAGCGGTCGTTCTTCTGGTAGATGATTTTCTTCGTGCCGCCGTCGCATGTGCCAACGACCATATTCTGATCGTGTACTTCGTCGTTGGTGACGATTTCCAGTGTGTAGGACGAGACGTTATTGGCCTGGATCTTGGCTTCAATTTCGACCTTGAGTTCTTCACAGGATTTCGCTGCCGCCAGGGCCGATGAGGCCAGCGCGCAACAGATAACCGCCAAGGCAATACGTTTCATGGTTGAAGCTCCTTTGAGGCAGCGCGCACGAAGATGCGTTTTAGCTGCTGTCATTTATTCGACCACAATCTCGCTAGCCAGGTTTTGTTTCAGCGCAAAAAAGATCGCAGCCTGCTGAGGCTGCAATCTTTTATCGGGATAGCGATAACCCGCTATCAGCTGACCAATGTTGCATCCAGACTGATTTTCGCATTCAGCACTTTGGAAACCGGGCAGCCTTCTTTGGCTTTATTGCTCAATTCCTCAAATTGAGCCTGAGTCGCCCCAGGAATCTTTGCTTTGAGGATCAATTTCACTGCCGTGATCGCGAAACCGCCGTCCACCTGGTCCAGGGTGACTTCGGCATTGGTATCGATGCTGTCAGCCTTGAGACCGGCATCGCCGAGGATCATCGAAAACGCCATGGAGAAGCAGCCCGCGTGCGCTGCGCCGATCAACTCTTCCGGATTGGTGCCCTTGCCGCCTTCGAAACGGGCCTTGAAGCCGTAGGGCGCTTCTCTGAGGACACCGGTTTCCGTGGAAATCGAGCCGATGCCGGTTTTCAGGTCACCTTCCCAATGAGCTGATGCTTTCTTTGTAATAGCCATGTCTGCCTCCTCAAGATCCGGCGCGAAGCGTCGCGCCTTTGTGTTTTCGGTTGCTAGGGTTCTGAGGATAGACCGTGGTGCAAAGTTCACCTGATCTGATCGGTCCTCTTATTTCGTAGGAATTTTGGCTCTGCCATTGAAACTCGGGTATATGCCCTCATTGCATGAATCACGCTTATAGATTCGGCAGGTTTTCGTTTGTAAGAAAAAACCTGCGCCCTCAATTGGAGAAGCAGGCTTATGAAACGATTGTCCGATATCAAGTTCTCGACCCTCGATCTGGTGCCCGTGCGGGAGAACGGCAGCGCGGCCCAGTCGCTGCGCAACTCCCTGGACCTGGCGCAGCACGTCGAAAAATTCGGCTACAACCGTTTCTGGGTTGCCGAACACCACAACATGGATGGCATTGCGAGTTCGGCGACTTCGGTACTGCTTGGCTACCTGGCTGGCGGCACCTCGACCATTCGTGTTGGCTCGGGTGGTGTGATGCTGCCAAACCACGCGCCGCTGGTGATCGCCGAGCAGTTCGGCACGCTCGAAAGTCTGTACCCGGGCCGGATCGACCTGGGCCTGGGCCGTGCACCCGGTTCCGACCAGATGACCGCCCGCGCTTTGCGTCGTGAACGCTCCGGCAGCGCCGACGATTTCCCGGAAGATGTTACCGAACTGATGCGTTACCTCGGTCCACGTACTCCGGACCAACGGATCATCGCAATGCCTGGCACCGGCACTAATGTCCCGGTCTGGCTGCTGGGCTCAAGCTTGTTCAGTGCACAACTGGCGGGTGAACGCGGTTTGCCCTACGCCTTCGCCTCACATTTCGCACCGCGCTTCATGCATGAGGCCATTCGCGTCTATCGCAACCACTTCAAGCCTTCAGCAATATTGGATAAGCCCTACGTAATGCTCGGTGTGCCCTTGGTGGCTGCTGACACCGACGAGCAGGCCGATTATCTGGCGACCTCGGTCTATCAGCGGATTCTCGCCCTGATGCGTGGCCAGAGCCTGGTGCAACGTCCTCCGGTAAAAACCATGGACGGCCTGTGGCTGCCTCATGAAAAAGAAGCCGTCGGCGATTTCCTTGGCCTGGCCATGGTGGGCAGTCCGCAGAAAATCCGCGCCAAACTGGAAGTGCTGATCGAGCAGACCCACGCGGACGAGCTGATTTTTACCTGCGACCTGTACGAACATGCCGATCGCGTGCACTCCTACGAGCTGCTGGCCCAGGTCATGAAGGACTGACGCACAAATAGCGAGCACAAAAAAGCCGACGTCATTGCGTCGGCTTTTTCAATTTCGAGGGAGCTCAGCCCTGCTTGTAGACGATTTGCTTGGAACCTTTTTCACAGGTGCCGACGACTTTCCCGCCGGCAGCAGTGCCTTTATCGATGATTTCCAGTGAATAATTAGAAATGCCCTTGGCATCAAGTTTCGCTGCGATTTCGGCTTTCAGCTCTTCGCACGACTTGCCCTGAGCCAGGGCTGTTCCCGCAAAAATCAACAAACCTACCGCTAAAATAAAATTCTTCATCGGTCGCATTCCCTGGTCGGATCAATAGGGGCACCCAGCAATCAGCCGGATGTAAATATGTAGCGCTTTGCCATTCCCTATGGCGCTCGGCCAGCGCGCAGGCTCAGAAGACTAGCTCAAACTCAGCTACTGGCAATCCGGAACCCGACTTTGAGCGTCACCTGAAAGTGCGCTGCCTTACCGTCCTTGATGTGCCCGCGGGTTTCGGTCACTTCAAACCATTCCATATATTTGATGCTTTTGCTGGCCTCGGCCAGTGCGTTGTTGATGGCGTCTTCAATGCTGCTGGTGGACGAGCCGACGAGTTCGACTTTCTTGTAAGTGTGATGGTCAGTCATGGCGTTCTCCTCAGGGTGTGAAATACAGCCTAGCAGTGATTTTTCGTATTACTTCTGTCGGTCAATGCGAAGTGGAAGTTCAGATTTACTGCACTTTCTCGAACCCCTGAAGTCCCAACCAACACACGCAACTCAATCAATGCAGGAGAGCCACCATGGCCAACACCTCTTTACGTAAAGCCTCATTGCAAAGCATGGAAGCCGAGATCGAGAGTCTGCTGAAATCTTTGGAAAACCTGAAGGACGACGCCTCGGACGAGTCGCGTAAAACCCTTAAAGCCTTGAAAAGCAACGCCGAGAACGCGCTGAAGCATTCGCGCCATCTGCTCAGCGATGCGTACGAAGAAGTCAAAGTCAAAACCCGTGAAACCGGGATTGCCACGCGGGACTACGCCCAGGAACACCCTTGGACGACAGCGGGTGTGGCTGTCGGTGCATTGGGTCTGCTCGCGGCTTATCTGCTGTGCAAACGCGGTGACTAATCCGTCTGGCGCAGCTCGTTTTTGAGCCACTGCGCCAGTTGCCGAGCGCGGCCGTCCGCGGCGCGCTTGGGTAGCCACAACGCCAGTTGCGCCGGGGTTTCACTGAAGCCCCATGGCGCAACCAGGCGCCCGGCCTTCAAGTCCTCGGCCACCAGCGGCTCAGGCGCAATCGCCACACCCAGGCCGGCCACTGCGGCCTCCAGCAGATAATACAAATGCTCGAAACCCTGTCCGTACTTCAACGCTTTGGCGTCGAGGTCGCTTTGCTGTGCCCAGCTTGGCCAGGCCTGAGGGCGTGAGGTGGTGTGCAGTAATGGCTCGCTCAGCAGCGCTGCGGGCGGTGCGTTTTGCAGTCGTTCGTAGCCCGCGAATCTCGGGCTCAGGACCGGGCCGATTCGTTCACTCGCCAACTCGTAGACTTGCATGTCCGCTGGCCACGGTGGCTCGGCAAACACCAGCAAGGCGTCCAGTCCCGGGCGACGTGGATCGAGATCACCCTCGCCAGCCGACAGGTGCAGGCGCAGGTCAGGCAGGTCGGCATTCAATCGTCCCAACCTGGGAATAAACCAGCGTGCCAGCAAGCTGCCCGAGCAACCCAGTACGAACGGTGCATCGGCGGTGCTTTGGGTCAGCTCTGCACAAACAGTCCGTAATCGCTCGAACGCTTCGCCGCTGACATCGCGCAAACGAATGCCGGCATCTGTGAGTTTCAGGCCGCGTCCATCCTTGATGAACAGGCTCACGCCGAGGTGTTCTTCCAAAGCCTTGAGCTGTCGGCTGACCGCGCCATGGGTGACATGCAGCTGTTCGGCCGCCTTGCTGACGCTGTTCAGGCGGGCAGTCGCTTCGAATGCCCGAAGGGCGTTCAACGGAGGAAGGTCATGGCTCATGAGATCTGTGAGTTTTCCTGACGGGTTGCAGCGATCTTATCGGTTTTCAGCCTGAGGCGTCAGGGGTAGAGTTAAGCCCACTCTCTCTTCAAAAGCATCATCCCACCCATTCAACTGGAGCGACCCATGACCCAGACTAATCTGCGCAACGGCCCCGACGCCAACGGCCTGTTTGGCTCGTTCGGCGGCCGTTACGTCGCTGAAACCCTGATGCCGTTGATCCTCGATCTGGCCCGTGAATACGAATTGGCCAAGGATGATCCTGCATTCAAAGAAGAATTGGCCTACTTCCAGCGCGACTACGTAGGTCGTCCAAGCCCACTGTACTTTGCCGAACGTCTGACAGAGTTCTGCGGCGGCGCGAAGATTTACCTCAAGCGCGAAGAGCTGAACCACACCGGCGCGCACAAGATCAACAACTGCATCGGCCAGATCCTGCTGGCGCGGCGCATGGGCAAGAAACGCATCATCGCCGAGACCGGTGCTGGCATGCACGGCGTGGCGACCGCCACCGTGGCTGCACGTTTTGGCCTCGATTGCGTCATCTACATGGGCACAACTGACATCGAACGCCAGCAGGCCAACGTATTTCGCATGAAGCTGCTGGGCGCCGAAGTGATCCCGGTCGTGGCCGGTACCGGCACCCTGAAAGATGCGATGAACGAAGCCCTGCGTGACTGGGTGACCAACGTCGACAGCACCTTCTACCTGATCGGCACTGTGGCCGGTCCGCACCCCTACCCTGCGATGGTTCGCGACTTCCAGTCCGTTATCGGCAAAGAAACCCGTACTCAACTGCAAGACCAGGAAGGCCGTCTGCCGGACAGCCTGGTGGCGTGCATCGGTGGTGGCTCCAACGCCATGGGCCTGTTTCACCCGTTCCTCGACGACAAGAGCGTCGAGATCATCGGCGTTGAAGCGGCCGGCTACGGCATCGAAACCGGTAAACATGCAGCCAGCCTGAACGGCGGCGTACCGGGCGTACTGCATGGCAACCGGACCTTCCTGCTGCAGGACGACGATGGCCAGATCATCGACGCTCACTCGATCTCTGCCGGCCTCGACTATCCAGGCATTGGCCCGGAACACGCCTGGTTGCATGATATCGGCCGCGTCCAGTACACCTCGGTAACCGACGACGAAGCCCTCGACGCGTTCCACAAATGCTGCCGCCTGGAAGGGATTATTCCTGCACTGGAAAGCGCTCATGCCTTGGCCGAAGTGTTCAAGCGCGCACCGACCCTGCCAAAAGATCACCTGATGGTGGTCAACCTGTCCGGTCGTGGCGACAAAGACATGCAAACCGTGATGCACCATATGGAACAATCGAAGCAGGAGAAACACTGATGAGCCGCCTGCAAACGCGTTTTGCCGAACTCAAGGAACAGAATCGTGCCGCCCTGGTGACCTTCGTGACCGCTGGCGACCCGAGCTATGACACCTCGCTGGCGATCCTCAAAGGCTTGCCCGGCGCGGGTGCCGACGTGATCGAGTTGGGCATGCCCTTCACTGATCCAATGGCCGACGGCCCGGCAATTCAGTTGGCCAATATCCGCGCCCTCGGCGCCAAGCAGAACCTGGCGAAAACCCTGCAAATGGTTCGCGAGTTCCGTGAAGGCAATACCGAGACGCCGCTGGTGCTGATGGGTTACTTCAACCCGATCCACATGTATGGCGTGCCGCGTTTCATCGCGGATGCAAAAGAGGCGGGTGTTGATGGCCTGATCGTGGTCGACCTGCCGCCCGAGCATAACGGCGAGCTGTGCGACCCGGCCCAGGCAGCGGGTCTGGACTTTATCCGACTGACCACCCCGACGACTGATGATGTACGCCTGCCGACCGTCCTGAACGGCAGCTCCGGCTTCGTCTATTACGTGTCTGTTGCCGGTGTGACCGGTGCGGGCGCGGCGACGCTTGAGCATGTTGAAGAAGCGGTTGCCCGTCTGCGTCGCCACACCGATCTGCCGATCAGCATCGGTTTCGGTATTCGTACACCGGAGCAAGCGGCGTCCATCGCGCGTCTGGCTGATGGCGTGGTGGTGGGTTCAGCGTTGATCGATCACATCGCAAATGCCTCGACGCCGGATCAAGCCATTGATGGCGTGTTGAGCCTTTGCTCGGCGCTGGCAGACGGCGTGCGTAAAGCCCGCGTCAGCTGAAGGTAAAGTTCCTGATACAGAGGAATTAGAGCCTCGCGGTACAGACTAAACAGCAAGACCGAGGGCTTCAGGACTACGTTCTGAAGCCCTTTTTGCTGTACGTGCAGCGAGGAAAGACCCGATGAAAATGCCAAAACGTCTGATTGCCAGTCTGGGTGTGCTGATGCTAAGTGCCACCCCGTTGCTGAATGCGAGTGCTGATCAGCGCGACGATCACGACCGCGGCGGCCCTCCGCCACGGGACTTCGGCCCGGTGCGCCAGACTATCCACGATAACCATGGCTATTTCGTGCGCGGTGCTCCGCCACCTCCGGGTACTCATCTGGTGCGTGGCCGACCGCTGCCTCACGGCTATTACGGCGAACGCCTCGATAACCGAGCGTTGGGCCGGCTGCCGTATTACCCAGGGTACGAATGGCGCCGTGCGGGCGGCGACATTGTGTTGATCGCCGTAGGAACCGGGATCGTTTATGAAATTCTCGAAGGGGTGCTTTGAATAGCAGGTAGGCGTTGAAGGCTTCGCGGATTTAGCCGCGAAGCCTTTTGTTTACGGCAACTCCAACCCGCCCGCAGCCTTGTGCAACTTCCTCAGATGCTCGCCAATCTGCTTCAGGTTGGCTTCATTGGCGGCCATCTCGGCTGCACGGCTCGGTTCGAGCAGCGCTCTCACCTCTTTGTCCAGATCGCCGGTGAGCGCCTGAAGCTGTTTCTGCCGCAAGCTGCTTTCCGATTCCAGTCGCTGCCATTCACTCGGCTGCGGTAATCCATAACCACCGGTGCCGAGCAGCTCCGCCGGACGGCTGAGGAAGCCGCTGTTGGCAAGAATTTGCTGCAAAGTCGCGTTGGCCTTGTCCATGCCGCCGTTCTTCAATTCCCGAGCGCCCAGATAGCGCTGCTTTACTTCGTCCTGGGCCAGCACCAATTGTTGGCGGAAGGCTGCCTGCTCCAGTAACAGTAATGCTGCGCTGGTGCGCAAATCGGCTTGGTCGATCCATTGCCGGCGCTCTTCAGCTTTCAGGGAGAGCCAGTCTTCGACCTTTTCCTGCTTGATCGGCAAGTGCTTCTTCAGTACTTCGAACATCGCTTGATAACGATCGCGGAAGGAGTCGAATCGATAGCCCAGGCGCAGCGCTTCACGGGGATCATCCAGCACGCTGGTGTCCGCCAGTCCGCGGCCCTTGAGCACTTCCAGCAAACCGTTGGGCATGATGCTGTCCAACCCGACCAGTTTTGTATTGTTGGTACTACTACGCAATAACTTCAGGCCCTCTACAGCGCAGTTATTGGACAGGAAGAAGTAGTTGCCGTCGTAACTCCAGTGCATTTCGGCGGCGTGTTCCACCACGTCTTCGATCTCGCTGCGCGACAGGTTCAGCGGCACCGAAGCCAGGCTGCGCAGTTCGGTCTTGGTGTATTCGTCGATCACCTGCGCCAGCGGCAGGACAAACAGGCGCGACGGGTATTTGCCCACCAGTCCGTCCCAACTCGACAGCTGTACGTCACCGACGAAGGCGCGGTAGGACAACACCAGATGCTGATCCAGATCCAGCCGACAATCCGGGCCGCGGGGGCGGCCGGGTGCGCAGATCACCAAACGCAACATGCTGTGACCCCAGCGGCTGACCCAGTTCTGGTTGGCTTCTGCCAGCAGATAGTCGACGGCGTAGACCCGTTCCGGATCGACCTGGCCCAGTGGTGTTTTGGCGAAATCGTTGCCGGCATTGAGGAAGGAGAAGGTTTTGCCGCAGGTGTCTTTAGCGGCGGGCGCCCAGCCGAAATGTTCTTTGTAGTAGCGGTACAACGCAGGACGGCGACAGGCGTAGGCCGGGTCGAGAAGGAAATATTCCATGTTGACCGCGACGAACTCCTTGGGGCTGCTTATCTCGTAAATGTCCGGGCTGCGAGCGATTTGTCGATTTTGCTGTTCGCGCTCGCCACGGCGGCCAACGTACTGCGGCCAGCCAGCGAGGTCGAGCAGGCGCGGGTCATCACTGAGGGTAAAGCGCCGGGCTGATTGCCCGCGGCATTGATCCGGGATACCCACCAGTCCCGAGCTACTGCTGCGCCGGGTACAGCGCTGAATCAGCGTGCGCTCTGCGTTTGGCCACAGGCGCGAGCGGTCATAGATGTGGGTGAGTTCGTGCAACACCGTGGCAAGCATTTCGCGGCGCACGGTGCCATGGGGGCGATAAGTCTTTTTGGTCGCGGCGCTGCCGTCAGTGAGGCTGGCAAGCAGGTTGCGGTTCAGATCGAGCTCGGACACCAGCGACGCCTGGCCGTAAGCGTTGCTTGGCATGTCATCGGTCCAGCCGACGTCGATGCGTCGGTCGAGCTGCTCGATGAACCGCGGCGGCAGCGCCTGCATGGCTTCATCGAGCAGCGCCTGACTGGCCTGCTGTTGAGCGGGGCTGAGGCCTTCGGTTTTAAGCCTTAATTGCAAGTCAGCCTGGGCCGTGTTGCCGAGCAGCAACATGACCCCGGCCAACAGCCAGGCGCCTGGCGACCTCACAGTGCGAGGATGGCTTCGGCGAGAACCTGATCACTGGCGTCGCGGGCTTCCGGCACGCGGGTGCGCAATGTGTTGAAGGCCGCTTCCAGGTGCGCGCCACGAATGTCGCCATCGCTGGCAACGAAACTGGCGGCATCGTCGTGGGCTTCACGAACGATCTTCGAGTCACGGATGGACGTCGTGGTATCGGATGTGAAATCAAGGGTGCGCCGGGTGGCGTTGATGAGGATGTTACTGGTGGCAACCAGGGTGTGCGCCTGGGCTACATCGGCTAATAACAGCAGGCCAAGGGCGGCGGCAATCAGGGGGCTACGCATGGAACGACTCCGCAAGAACAAGGATAACTATTGGACGAGAATTGCTTGCGCCAGTTCAAGGTCGCTGGCATGAAGATTTGGCTGGGTCCGGCGCAGATAAATCAGGGCAGACTCCAGTTGTGCTCCTCGCAGTTGGCCGTCACTGGCGATGAACGCCGCAGCGTCATCATGGGCCGCGATTAGCAGCTTACGGTCGAAGGGGGCGGAGGTCACCATGCTTGTGGCGTAGCCAGTAGCCACGAGGCCTTGTGTAGACAGGTTGAAGGCGTCAAAGGCATGGGCCGAGCCCGCCCAGCTGGCTGCGATGAAAAGCGGAGAGATCAGCAGATTTGAAAGAAAACGCATGAGACTCGATAGTTGAAGGCGAGTCGCAAGGCTAGCGCAACACCCGGTCTAGAGCCAGCGCCGAAACATGGGGACACGCTGGGCGTGCCCCACGTCAGTGGTGACGCTTAGATAGTCAGTATGGCTTGTGCCAGTTGTGCATCAGTCGCGTTCAGCTGAGGTGCCTGGTGGCGAATATGGTCGAGTGCACTTTCCAGTTTCACGCCGCGAATGGCGCCTTCGCTGGCCACGAAGCTGGCGGCGTCGTCGCGGGCGGCACGTACGATTTTGTCATCGCGAAAGGAAGAAGTGACATCGGAGGTCGCATCGGACGTGGCCTTGAGCGCGCCGACGACGGCATCGGTGGTCACGATAAAGCTGGTGGCGTGGGAACTGGCGGCCACGGCAAGCAGGGCTGCAGCGCTGAGCAGACGAAGACGGGACATGGTGAAACTCCTTTGGGAAAACTGATTGAGAGGTGGCGCAGTGTCTGTTGAGTCAGACGCCAATCATGCAGCGTTCGCCACGTTTCATCCGGATATTAGGCCTATGAGTGTCGGTTCGAACAGTCCCGTCTGTTCAAGCAGGCAGCTAGCGCCAGAACGGTTTATCCAATTCGTTGAGACGATCTGCGTGGCTGATGTTCAAGTCTGAGAGCTGCCGGTCATTGAGTTGGCCCAACAAACGCCGGGTTCGAGCCCTTTCCAGGCTATTGGCGAGGCCCCTCAGCAATCTACGAACCCAGTGGGAGCGAGGTGTTGATTAAGACGTGGAAACGGAAACATCCAGTAAGTGATTCATGGCGCAGTCCTTTTGCGGGCAGTTCGGGATTTCATGGTGATCCCGTCCTCTCCTCCACAACAGACACACTGCGCTTAAATTGTACTGGTTCATTTGTTGGAATATAAAAACTGTCCCTGTTAAGCGAGGGCTTTACTGTATGACCCATGTAGAGGGTCAAAAACGACAAAGCCCGTCGTGGTTTCCCACGACGGGCTTTGTTTTTTCAATTTGGAGTGCTGGCGGTGGACCCGGTGGGTCAGAGCCAGCGACGCTAACTTAGCGCCAGAACGGCTTGCTCAGCTCTTCGTAGCGTTGTGCTTCGCTAATCCCTGCGTCAGCCAGCAGACGCGAATCCAGACGAGCCAGTTGATGGCGGCTGGAGATGCGGCGCTGCCACAGCATCAGGTTGGCGAGAACGCGAAGAGGCGTGGAAGCCTGAGTTTTTACAGCGTTGTCTTCGAAAAACAGCTCGGAACTGAGTGTACGTTCCATGGTTGACATCCTTCCGCTTATGGCGGGATTAGGTAGTGGTTTAACTGATGCCAATGATCCTCTCGTTTGGCCAGTCTCTCTAGATACAGTTCACCTGTATTGTGAGGGACCAGTTAACTGTTAAAGGGTGGTGTACTGGTCGAAATTGAGGCAACTGTACCTGTCCGCACTGATATGGTGCATTTTTGATTGATTGACTCGGAAGTGTAGGCAATTACGGTAGGAAAAGACCGGTACAGCAGTACAGTTTTATTCAGGATTTGGTCTGGCAACAGCAAGCTGACGAAACTGTGTTTGCGTCAGCTGCTATCTGTACCAATTACTCCGCGAGCATCCGCCCGGTTTCTTCCAGGTTGATGTGCCAGCTCAGGGCATCGCGCAGGATGTGTGGCGTGTGCCCGCCGAGTGCACAAGCGGCCGTGAAGTAGTCATCCAGGGCTTGGCGATAGTCCGGGTGCACGCAGTTGTCGATGATGACTCGAGCGCGTTCTCGCGGCGCCAGGCCGCGCAAGTCCGCCAGACCGATCTCGGTGACGAGGATGTCGACGTCATGCTCAGTGTGATCAACGTGGCTGACCATCGGCACCACGCTGGAGATCGCGCCGCCCTTGGCGATTGACTTGGTCACGAAGATCGCCAAATGCGCGTTGCGCGCAAAGTCGCCCGAGCCGCCGATGCCGTTCATCATCCGCGTGCCGCAGATGTGGGTGGAGTTGACGTTGCCGTACAAGTCGAACTCAAGCGCCGTGTTGATGCCGATGATGCCGAGCCGGCGCACCACTTCCGGGTGGTTGGAAATTTCTTGCGGGCGCAGGACCAGTTTGTCCTTGTAGCGCTCAAGGTTGCCAAAAACATCGGTATTGCGCCGACTCGACAAGGTGATTGAACTGCCTGAAGCAAAGCTCAGCTTGCCGGCGTCGATCAGGTCGAAGGTCGAGTCCTGAAGCACTTCGGAGTACATCGTCAGGTCTTCGAACGGCGAGTCGATCAGCCCGCACATCACCGAGTTGGCGATGTTGCCAATCCCGGCTTGCAGCGGGCCGAGCTTGTTGGTCATGCGCCCGGCTGCCACTTCCTGCTTGAAGAAGTCGATCAGGTGGTCGGCAATGGCCTGGGTATCAACGTCCGGCGGCAATACGGTGGACGGCGAGTCGGACTGATTGGTGATCACGATAGCGACGATCTTTTCCGGCGGAATCGGGATGGCAGTGCTGCCAATGCGATCGTCGACCTTTACCAGCGGGATCGGCGTGCGGGTCGGCCGATAGGTCGGGATATAGATGTCGTGCAGACCTTCGAGATTCGGGTTGTGCGCCAGGTTGATCTCGACGATCACCTGTTTGGCGAAAATCGCGAAGCTGGCCGAGTTACCCACCGACGTGGTCGGCACGATATGGCCCTGCTCGGTGATCGCCACGGCTTCAATCACCGCGATGTCCGGCAGTTTGAGCTGCTGATTGCGCAGTAGCTCCACGGTTTCCGAAAGGTGCTGGTCAATGAACATCACTTCGCCGGCATTAATTGCCTTGCGCAGGGTGCTGTCGACTTGGAAGGGCATGCGTCGTGACAATACGCCGGCTTCGGTTAGCTGTTTATCGAGGTCGTTGCCCAGGCTGGCGCCGGTCATCAGGGTGATTTTCAGCGGGGTGATTTTGGCGCGTTCGGCCAATGCGTGGGGCACGGCTTTGGCTTCGCCGGCGCGGGTGAAACCGCTCATGCCGACGGTCATGCCGTCCTCAATCAGAGCAGCAGCGTCAGCGGCGCTCATCACTTTATCCAACAACGAAGGCAAGCGAATACGATCACGGTACATGGATTGTTATCTCGGGCAACGAAAGCAAGGTGTGCAGTTTAGTGATTTCAGAAAAAATCCTCCCGCTACCATGGTCGAATGCAGAGCCCTGATTTAGAGCCTTTGGTCGGGTTTTGGCAGGCAATAAAAAACCCCAGCCTACTAAAGGCTGAGGTTTTGGGTATTGCGCTGGAGCAGGTTTTACTCGACGGCTTTGACCATGTCTTCGATGACTTTCTTGGCGTCGCCGAAGACCATCATGGTTTTGTCGAGGTAGAACAGCTCGTTGTCCAGGCCGGCATAGCCGCTGGCCATCGAGCGCTTGTTGACGATCACAGTCTTGGCTTTATAGGCCTCGAGGATCGGCATGCCGGCAATCGGCGATTTCGGATCGTTCTTCGCTGCCGGGTTGACCACGTCGTTGGCGCCGAGCACCAGCACCACGTCGGTCTGACCGAACTCGGAGTTGATGTCATCCATCTCGAATACCTGCTCGTAAGGCACTTCTGCCTCGGCCAGCAGGACGTTCATATGGCCAGGCATCCGACCGGCGACCGGGTGGATCGCAAACTTCACGGTGACTCCCCGGTGAGTCAGCTTCTCCGCCAGTTCCATCAGTGAGTGTTGTGCGCGTGCCACCGCCAGACCATAACCTGGAACGATGATCACGGTGTCGGCGTTGGTCAGCAGGAAGGTCGCATCGTCAGCCGAGCCGGATTTCACCGGGCGAGCTTCTTTCGAGCCCGCCGGGCCAGCCGCATCCGCCGTGTTGCCGAAGCCGCCGAGCAGGACGTTGAAGAACGAACGGTTCATCGCTTTGCACATGATGTACGAGAGGATCGCACCGGACGAACCCACCAGCGAACCGGCGATAATCAGCATCGAGTTGTTCAGCGAGAAGCCGATACCTGCCGCCGCCCAGCCCGAGTAGCTGTTGAGCATCGACACCACCACCGGCATGTCCGCGCCGCCGATCGGGATGATGATCAGCACGCCCATCACGAAAGCCAGGGCCAGCATGACGGCGAAAGTACCGAGGTTGCCAGTCATCATGAAAGTGATGCCCAGGCCGAGCGTGGCCAAGCCCAGCAGCAGGTTCAGCTTGTGCTGGCCGCCGAACTGTACGGGTGCGCCCTGGAACAGGCGGAACTTGTACTTGCCCGACAGCTTGCCGAACGCGATTACCGAGCCGGAGAAGGTGATTGCACCGATGGCCGCGCCGAGGAACAGCTCCAGGCGGTTACCGGCAGGAATGGAGTCACCCAGTTGCTTGACGATGCCCAGCGATTGCGGTTCAACAACAGCAGCGATGGCAATGAACACCGCGGCCATACCGATCATGCTGTGCATGAAGGCGACCAGTTCCGGCATTTTGGTCATTTCAACGCGCTTGGCCATGATCGACCCGGCGGTACCGCCGACCAACAGACCTACGATGACGTAACCGATACCGGCGGTGGCCCCGCCTTGCGCGAAAGAGAGCGCGCTGAGCTTATAGATGAGGCCTATGGTGG
Organism: Pseudomonas sp. UYIF39; assembly: GCF_029963765.1. Lineage (GTDB taxonomy): Bacteria > Pseudomonadota > Gammaproteobacteria > Pseudomonadales > Pseudomonadaceae > Aquipseudomonas. The sequence goes on along the minus strand of NZ_JALBYU010000019.1, from coordinate 5,657 downwards.
TGAGGATCGCCAGCGCCATGCCGAGCATGCCGTATACGTTGCCGCGCCGCGACGTGGTCGGGTGCGACAGGCCTTTGAGGGCCTGGATGAAGCAGATCGACGCGATCAAGTAGAGCGTCGTGACGAGATTCATGCTCATTACTTGGACGCCTCTTCTTTTACTGCTTTCGGGGCTTTTTTCTTGAACATCTCAAGCATCCTGCGGGTAACCAGGAAGCCACCAAATACGTTCACCGCTGCCAGAGCTACCGCCAGGGTGCCCATGGTTTTGCCCAGTGGCGTCACGGTCAGCGCCGCTGCCAGCATGGCGCCGACGATCACGATCGCCGAGATCGCGTTGGTCACCGCCATCAAAGGCGTGTGCAGTGCAGGTGTAACGTTCCAGACCACGTGATAACCGACATAAATCGCCAGCACGAAGATGATCAGGTTGTAGATACCGGGGGAGATAAGCTCTTCCATCGTCTGAATCCCTGCTTAGGCGTTTTTGCGGATGACTTGGCCGTCGCGGCACATCAGGCACGCGGCGACGATGTCGTCTTCGAGGTTGATCTCGAACTGGCCTTCTTTGTTAAAGACCAGCTTCAGGAAGTCCAGCAGGTTGCGCGCGTAAAGCGCCGAGGCGTCTGCCGCGACTGCGCCGGCCAGGTTGGTCGGGCCGCAAATGGTCACGCCATTCTCGACGACGACCTGGTCAGCCACGGTCAGCGGGCAGTTGCCGCCCTGGGCTGCGGCTAGGTCGATGACCACCGAGCCCGGCTTCATCTGCGCAACGGTTTCCGCGCTCAACAACGTCGGCGCCTTGCGGCCCGGGATCAGTGCCGTGGTGATGACAATGTCAGCCTGTTTGGCGCGTTCGTGCACAGCCAGGGCCTGCCGTTGCATCCAGCTGGCGGGCATTGGACGCGCGTAACCGCCGACACCGACGGCGCATTCGCGCTCTTCATCGGTTTCGTAAGGTACGTCGACGAACTTGGCGCCGAGGGATTCGATCTGCTCTTTTACCGCAGGACGTACATCAGACGCTTCGATCACTGCACCCAAACGTTTCGCCGTAGCGATCGCCTGCAAACCAGCCACGCCAGCGCCGAGAATCAGCACGCGCGCCGCTTTCACGGTACCCGCAGCAGTCATCAGCATCGGCATGAAGCGAGGATAGTGGTGAGCGGCCAGCAACACGGCTTTATAGCCGGCTATGTTGGCTTGGGAGGACAGCACATCCAGGCTCTGAGCGCGGGAGGTGCGCGGCGCGGCCTCCAGTGCGAAAGCGGTAATGCCGCACTCAGCCAGCTTGGCAATGGTTTCATTACTGAACGGGTTGAGCATGCCCACCACAACGGTGCCGCTTTTTATCAGCGGCAGTTCGCTGTCGCTGGGGGCGACCACCTTGAGAATCAGCTCGGCACCAAACGCATCGTTGGCGCTGCCAATAATCGCGCCTGCCGTTTCATAGGCACTGTCGACAACGCTGGCGTTAATACCGGCGCCGCTTTGCACAGTGACCTTATGACCCTGGCCGATCAGCTTCTTGATGGTTTCCGGGGTTGCAGCAACCCGTGTTTCACCCGTCTGGGTTTCGAGAGGAACACCAATGTGCACGTCAAATCTCCTGCGTGATCTTATTGAGTAAACCCAGGCACTTCGGATGGTGCGGCTGGGGCGGCCGATCAGCACGATCCCGCCAAATCAGGGCGGGGCGCGGCATTTTGCAGGCGAACTTAGTGCCCTTCAAGGGTTTATGACGGGTGACGGAAAATTAACTACAAGTCACCCCGTGACCGAATGTCGCAACTGACCGGTTCAATCCCTTGCAGGCCGTGACTTGTAAGGATTCTTGTAAAAATTGAAGAATTTGCGCATCGGTCAGGTGAATGAGTTGTTATTGCTCCGCAATAGAGGCTCAAGGCCACGTTTTCAGGCTCTTGTGGGACGTTTGTACTGCTTGTCGGTACAGTCTTCGAATATGCGACAAATACTTATATCTGTAGTGCTTTGATTTTGCTGACTACGGGGTCAGCTAATAACGTGGAGCCTTTATCCTTCTAGGCTGTAGCTCTGTGCCTGATTGACCAGCCAATCGCGAAACGCCCTTAAAGAGGCCGATTCGACCTTCCGCTCGGGAATCATCAAGTAATACGCCTTGATGCTTGATAACGCCTGGGCGTTGGCAATGACCAGGCGCTTCTCGGCCAGTTCACGTTGAATCAGGAACGGTGGAATCAACGCTATCCCCATATCGTGCATGGCGGCTTGGGCAAGCATGGAGAATAGCTCGTAGCGCGGCCCTGTCATGTCTCGCGGGATATTTAGGTTTTGAGAGTTGAACCACTGGCGCCACGCATAAGGGCGGGTGGTCTGCTGCAACAGGGGTAATTCGGCGATGTCGCCGGGAGACAGGGTTGTCTTTTTCCCCACGAGATTGGGGCTGCACACTGGCATCGGATTTTCGCCCATTAGCCTGTGGGATTCGGTCCCCGACCAGTCCGCGTCGCCAAAATAGATCGCGGCATCGAAGTCGGTGTCGGCAAACAAGAAGGGCCGCGTCCGGTTGGTGAGGTTGACCGTCACCTCCGGGTGTTTTTGCTGGAAATCCTTGAGTCGTGGCAACAGCCATTGAGTGCCGAAGGTTGGAACCACCGCCAGCTCGATCACGTTGGCACCTTGCTGGCCCATCACCGACAAGGTGTCCCGTTCAACGGCATCGAGTTGGGTGGCCACCCGACGGCTGTAGGAAAGACCTGCTTCCGTCAGCTTGACTCCGCGTCGGGAGCGTCGGAACAGTTCTACGCTGAGGAACTCCTCAAGGCTGGCGATCTGTCGGCAAATGGCGCCTTGAGTGAGCGAAAGCTCCTGAGCCGCCTTGGTAAAACTTTCGTGGCGAGCTGCCGCTTCAAAGCTGATCAGGGCTGTTGTGCTGGGGATTTTCCTGCGCATGTACGTCAACCTCACTAATACTTCGCATAAAAGCTAATTTTCGATGTGTCGGAGTGAGAAATTAGCACAACAGTATGCAAAATCCTCGTTTGCCGTAACGCCGAACCCGGCCTAGGATCAGCCCACGTTATTTGACCCGATTCGAGAGGACACACTCATGGGCGGTAAAGCTAGCTTCAACTGGATCGATCCCCTGCTGCTGGATCAACAGCTCACCGAAGAAGAACGCATGATCCGCGACACCGCTGAGCAATTCGCTCAGCAGAAGCTCGCGCCGCGTGTTCTCGAAGCTTTCCGTCATGAAAAGACCGACCCGGCGATCTTCCGCGAGATGGGCGAAATAGGTCTGTTGGGCGCGACTATCCCTGAGCAGTATGGAGGCAGCGGCCTGAACTACGTCAGTTACGGCCTGATTGCCCGTGAAGTCGAGCGCGTCGACTCCGGCTACCGCTCGATGATGAGCGTGCAGTCCTCGCTGGTCATGGTGCCGATCAATGAATTCGGTACCGAAGCCCAGAAGCAGAAGTACCTGCCGAAACTGGCTTCAGGCGAATGGATTGGTTGCTTCGGTCTGACCGAACCTAACCACGGTTCCGACCCGGGCGCGATGATTACTCGTGCGCGCAAAGTGGAGGGCGGCTACAGCCTGACCGGCAACAAAATGTGGATCACCAACAGCCCGATCGCTGATGTGTTCGTGGTCTGGGGCAAGGACGACGCCGGCGACATCCGCGGTTTCGTTCTGGAGAAAGGCTGGAAGGGCCTGAGTGCTCCTGCGATTCATGGCAAGGTTGGCCTGCGTGCATCCATCACCGGCGAGATCGTTATGGACAACGTGTTTGTCCCTGAAGAGAACATCTTCCCGGATGTCCGTGGCTTGAAAGGCCCTTTTACTTGCCTCAACTCGGCACGTTACGGCATTTCCTGGGGTGCGCTGGGCGCGGCTGAGTTTTGCTGGCACACCGCTCGCCAATACACCCTGGATCGTCAGCAGTTCGGCCGCCCACTGGCCGCCACTCAGCTGATCCAGAAGAAGCTGGCTGACATGCAGACAGAAATCACCATGGCGCTGCAAGGCTGCTTGCGTCTGGGTCGTATGAAGGATGAAGGTACTGCGGCGGTCGAGATCACTTCGATGATGAAGCGCAACTCCTGTGGCAAGTCCCTGGACATTGCTCGCATGGCGCGCGACATGTTGGGTGGTAACGGTATTTCCGATGAGTTCGGTGTTGCTCGCCACTTGGTCAACCTGGAAGTGGTGAATACCTATGAAGGTACGCATGACGTCCATGCACTGATCCTCGGTCGTGCACAGACTGGCATCCAGGCGTTCTATTAATAGGAGAACGGCCATGGGCGCGCTTTCGCATCTACGGGTACTGGATTTATCGCGAGTGCTGGCCGGGCCGTGGGCCGGACAGATTCTTGCTGACCTCGGCGCCGAAGTGATCAAGGTCGAGCGCCCTGGTAATGGCGATGACACGCGCGCCTGGGGGCCTCCCTTCCTTAAAGACGCTTATGGCGAGAACACTAGCGAGGCCGCCTATTACTTGTCGGCCAATCGCAACAAGCAATCGGTCACCATCGATTTCACCCGGCCTGAAGGGCAGAAGCTGGTACGTGATCTGGCAGCGAAGTCGGACATCCTGATCGAGAACTTCAAGGTCGGTGGGCTGGCGGCATATGGTTTGGACTATGAGTCTCTAAAGGCGATCAATCCGGATCTGATCTATTGCTCGATTACGGGGTTCGGCCAGACGGGCCCTTACGCCAAGCGCGCAGGTTATGACTTCATGATCCAGGGACTGGGCGGCCTGATGAGTCTGACGGGGCGACCCGAAGGGGATGAGGGTGCCGGGCCGGTGAAGGTCGGCGTGGCCCTGACGGACATTTTGACCGGTCTCTATTCGACCGTGGCGATCCTTGCAGCGCTTGCGCATCGGGATCATGACGGTGGCGGTCAGCATATTGATATGGCGCTGTTGGATGTTCAGGTGGCTTGTCTGGCTAACCAGGCAATGAATTACCTGACTACGGGCAATGCTCCGAAGCGCCTGGGTAATGCTCATCCGAATATCGTGCCTTATCAGGACTTTCCTACGGCGGATGGAGACTTCATCCTCACCGTGGGTAATGACGGGCAGTTTCGCAAGTTTGCTGAAGTGGCTGGACAGCCGCAGTGGGCAGATGATCCGCGCTTTACGACCAATAAGTTGCGGGTGGCGAATCGTGCGGTGTTGATTCCGCTTATCCGCCAGGCGACGGTGTTCAAAACGACTGCGGAGTGGGTGCTGCAGCTGGAGCAAGCAGGTGTGCCGTGCGGGCCGATCAATGATCTGGCTCAGATGTTTGCGGATCCTCAGGTTAAGGCGCGCGGGTTGGCGATCGAGCTGCCCCATGTGCTGGCCGGGATGGTGCCGCAAGTGGCGAGTCCGATTCGTCTGTCCGAAACACCTGTGGAGTATCGCAATGCGCCTCCTCTATTAGGGGAGCATACGCTGGAGGTTCTGCAGCGGGTGTTGGGTCTGGATGCTGGTGCTGTGGCGGCATTCAAAGAGGCTGGGGTGCTCTGAGGATTTCTTCTATTTAGGGGGGAGTGTTTTTACTCTCCTATATAGAGAGGAAGCCGGCTGTTTCCGGCTTTCTGCAAGTGTTTGATAGAAAAGCATAATTAAGTGTTGACGGCAGATTCTGGAAGTCTATAATTCGGCCCACTTCCGGCG
>NZ_JALBYU010000018.1 GCF_029963765.1 Pseudomonas sp. UYIF39 | reverse complement strand
CAGTCTGGCGAGCATTCTCGCCTAAATGGGTGTCCGGAATCATTAGACCACTACATACATTGGCTACTTAGGCAGGGAAAATTCAAGCCTAAAGATATAAAACTTGTCGCTGAAAAGTTTGGATACCACCAAATTGCTTCCTATTTACGATGGTGTGCCAACGAGGAGAGGCTTCTCGCCAACATCAACGATCTTGTGGAGGAGGCGCCAGAAGGGAAGGTTTTAAGCTCGACGATCCGCTGGAAGAATATTGAGTGGACTTTTGATTGCTCAGCTAACGATCTTGCTGGGCACGGTGGAAGCCACTCTAACTTTCCCCATTACCACTTTCAGATGAGAATTGATGGTAGGCAATTTATAAATTTCAATGATTATCACTTGCCGTTCAATGGACAGGATTTGTTCGCATTTCGGCTCCGGGCCGAGGAAGGGTTTAATTTTGGATTCGGTACGCACGGCGCGGGAATGGCTGACGCAATGCAGGTTGACCCAGAACTAATCATTGAACATGCAACAGTTTCTGACGATGAGGAGCAAGCCGGTTTTGGCTTCTCAACAATGATTTCATCTAGTCAAGGCTCAATAAGCGGCGATGATATTTACAATATGATCCAAGAAAGCAAGCGCACTGGAGAGTCCATCGCCAGCCTTTCTAGAAAGTTTTACAAAGACGATGAGAGGGTGCAAATCGGTACAATCATTTCTCCATCTGATAGCGTTCCGGAAATAGCTTCTCGAACAGAGAGAGACCGTCGATAAGGGTCAGTAGCAGCGTGAGGATGAGGCAGGCCGGTTTCCCGGCCTGATGACTTACTTCGAATCGAAAGCGCCGAGGGAGAGCGATGCGTTGGTACCGATCTTCTCCTGAAGCACCGTTTTGAACTCCTGCGCAATGTCCTCGCGCTGAACTTCTTCCCCGACCCAACGCAGCTTCAGCGCTGGCTGGGCTCCACTGGTGATAACCGAAATTCGTAAGTTGATCTGCTGCTCGGTCAGGCCTTCGAACGGGATGGTGCTGAACAACAGGGCGGCCGGCAGCGTTTCTTTGCTGCGCGCTTCGATCTGATCCATGGCGCTGCGGCTGGCGCTGGTGTCGCCGACGGTGGTTTCAGATTCGCTGGTTGCTTTGACCGTGATAGTGCGTACAGCGGCGATGGCCTTGGCGACAGGAATCGCTTTGCCTTCGTCATCCACCGGGGTCAGGTACTGGTGCCAGTCTTCGATCCAGTCGCTCAGATCTTTCTGAGACATGGCCCGGCCACCGATGGACTGGGCAGCCTTGTAGCCGGCCGACGCTTTCAGCTTCAGCACAGCGCGGTCATCTGCGTGCCCAGGGAGCACATCGGTGCCCAGGTTAAACAACAGGGTGCAGGTCATTTCGTCCTGGTCGATGAAACCCTTGGCGGTGGAAATTGCCCGGTCGGCCACATAGGCGCTGAAGTCAGCCAGGGAATGGGTGGAGTAGATGCCACGGAAACGGCTGCGACCGGCCTGCCATTTCTCCAGGGTGACCACCTGACAGCCTTCCGGCAGGACGATGGTCGGCGTCTGGGTGGCCAGTGCTTTGCCGCTCGCCTCGAGCGCGGTGTCGGTGATGAGCTGGATCGCTTCTTTGGTCAGAGACATTGTTCAATTCCTTGATGGTCGAGCGGTTAGGTGCGAGGGGTGATTGGGGCTTGTTCGCGGCTGAAGAGCTGATCGTGCTTTTCCGCGAAGAGGGTGATCTTGCCGCCGGACCCGACGTGCATCGGGGTATCCAGGCTGGTGTTCTCGCTGCGGGTGCCGCGCTTGGTAGGCACCTTGTAGTCGAGCTTGTGCTTGATCTTCACTTGGCTGGATTCGCCGATTTGGCTGAAGTCCAGGGTGATCACCAGCTTGCCGGCCTTACCGTGGTCAACTACACCGGAAGCAACTTCGGAAAGGGCGTGGCCGATCTGGCTGGCAAAGGCTCCGCCGTTGAGCTCTTCGAGAAATTCGGCGGTATCGGTAGGGGTGGACATGGTTGTTTCTCCGGGATGGCCTGCAGGCCGCTGGGGGGAAGGTGGAATTGCGACTGGCGTAGGCGCTGGCGCACCTGGTTGTTGATGCGCCTCATGCTGGCGAGGCGAACTTGAAGCCGTTCTCTCTGGCGATCAGCTCGATGCGCTTTTGGCGGATGCGGGTTTGCGTTGCGGCTGCGCTGGAAGTGATGCCTGTCTCGGCCAGGGCCTTGAGCATGGGTGCGAGCTTGTCGCGCTCGGTGCGCAGGCGTTCGCTGTGGCCGCTGGCGCCGGAGAGGCTGGTCTCGCCGCTGATGCCCGACGGGATCAATTGAGCCGTCTTGCCGGCGCCGAAGAACTGATCCAGCTGCTGGTTCAGGTTCGCGATGATCGAGTCCCGCGGGTCTGGCATTGGCACGCCGATCATTTCCGCTCACCTGACAGCGACACCTTGATGCCGTCGGCGCGCGCCTCCAGCACCTGGGCCAAGTTGATGGCTTCTTTCCACGTCCAGCGGAAGCCCTTCACCTTGCCGGTGGAGCGCTCGACGATGTGGTAGGCGTTGCCCTTGGTTTTTACCTGGTAGCGAAGCTCTGGCACGGGTTGCTCCTTGCCGATCAGGGCGTAGAACGCGGCAGTGGCGATGCTTGAGCGAAGGCGCAGGTCCGCAACCCCGTCGACTCGCTGTTGAATTGATGGATGCATGGCGATTCCTCGATGGGGTTGCGTGTATTCGTCAGCACTCGGGTCTCCTGCTGGTTGCCGTTGGGCGCAGGGGAGAGTGCTGGCGGGTAAAGGCAGGCGTAAAAAAGCCCGATCGGAACCGGGCTTTTGTTTGCGTCACGAAGACCTCCCTACGTGAGCGCTGATTGCCGCCATTGGGCGGGCTTTAATTGATCGGTTACATGGCTGCCAATCCTCCGTGCTGAGTTGAACTACCGAGCATTCCTCGGCAGTTGGTTGACTGCGGGGGGCCGCATTGCGCGGTGCAGAATCATCCGCATCGGGGTGGGATCTGTGACTACTGCTGGCTTCTGTTTGCGGCTACCGGCACCACACCGGCAATTTGTGCACTCAGCCACAGCGTTTTCATTCAGATCACACTCCGATGCGGCCTGGTGCTGGGGAGTACCAGGTGCTCGGGCCCGGGCTTGCACCGGACTTCCACGTCTCCATTACTTTTATATGGGGTTCATACGTGTAGTTCGCCCATTTCCGTAGGCCTTCGCCATCCCGCTGCCCACTCAGTGAATGGGCAGAAGTGATGATCAGCGTTGTTTGATCAGCGGCCAGATCAGCAGCAGGATCAGCACCACAAGGAACCCGTCGGCGCACATGCTGATGACTCGGGATACTGAGTCGATCAGCACCACGCCGATGAGCAGCGCCATGATGAGCAACGCCCGAAGCCGGCTCACCAACTCGCCGAACCCGGGCATTACAGGTGGTCTTTCAGGTTCAGACCGAGCAGCTTGGCGCTGCGCTCCAGTGCTTTCAGCTCGCTTTCCTTGATCTCGCCATTGGCCTCGGCCACGGTCAGCATTACGTTGAGCACCGTCAGGGCTTCGGAAGGCGAGTGCGCCAGGTCACCCAGTTCTTTCTCGGCGTTCTGACGCAGGATGCGGGCGCCCGATTTGAAGTCCGTCTTTGCACGATCGATGGTGTTGGACAGCTCCGCGCCGAAGCCCTGGAGCGCCGGGTTGTTGCTGAGGATGGTTTCGATCTTCGACAACTCGCTGTCTTCCAGATCGCCATCAGCGGCAGCAACGTAGATCGCGCCGTACACGACCGCTTCCATCAAGTCGCGATTGGCCAGCTTGGCGACACTGGCACGGGCCTGGCCTGCTTTCTTGCCGAACAATTTGCCTAACATAGTTATTCCTCTGAGTTGGGTTACATCCCGCTGCACCCTGTCGCCAAGGTGCAGCAGTGATGATTACCCCAGCAGTTCAACCACCTCAGAGCGCCGAGTCAGCCGAAGCTCTCCGACACGCCGCTCGCCAACCCTGCGGTTCTGACGCATCGGCTGGTCATCGATCATTGCGTGGATGGCGATCACAGCGGCGAGTACCACGCAGACTGGTGAAATGATCTGTCGCTTCATGGCTTCAGCGACCATCGCTGCCTGGCGATGAACGCCGAGCTTGAACATGGCGTTTGAAAGCCGCTTGACCACAGTGCCTGGCGTGATGCCAAAGTCCTTTGCGATCTCCTTGGCCGTCAATCCTTGAGCAACCGAGAGCAGGAACTGAAGCTCTCGAGGTGCAAGGCCGCGGCCGAGTTCGCCCTTCCATGCTCCGTTTACGATTGTTGTTTCCATCGTCGTGACTCCCGGTTGTTTTCCCGCTGCACCCGGCGAGCCAGGGGCAGAAGTGAAAATGTCCGTGATCGTTCGGCGCTACTGGCGCGGTACCGATTTCTTCAAGTTGTTTGTCCTGCCACGGCCATTGCCCGCTGGATAACTTGTCTTGGCGCTTTACGCTGCACGCCCGGGTCAGTTGCCAACCCTCTGAACCGTTGAGGCCGGTTCATCGCTGCCTTGTCCTGGCCGGTAGTTATCCGGCGATGGGTGAACAATACGATTGCTGATTAACTAGGTCAACATTTTTTAATACGGAAGCGAATAGATTTTTCTTAGGGCGAAAAAAATCCCACTCGACGGCGGGATTTTCGTATTGAGTATGTGGCGGCTGTCTGTGGGTTAGGAGCCTGCTACAGGAACGAGTTCGGGTACTTCACATCAACAACCCGGCCGATGATTTCGACAGAGTCATCCATTACCAACATCTGGTAATCAGGATTTAGCGGCTTCAGGTAACCGACACCGGCATCCCGGACGTACTGCTTTAGGGTTTTCTCTCCATCTCCTCTAAGCCTTGCGATGTAGAATTTTCCGCTAACCAAATCAAAGTCTTCAGGCTTAATTAGAACTCTCATCCCAGGAGTAAATCCGTTCCCTTGAACAGGGGTCATGGAGTCACCCTGAACCTCAAGCCAGTAGCCATTGGGCCCAGCATTTACGTCAGATGCGATCCTTTCATACGGATGTCCATTATCGAAAGACTCCGTCCAAACACCAGCAGCTACCCAGCTAATCAAAGGATACTCCTTGGCTTCCTTGTAGGGTTGCGCAACAGATAGCACATTCCCATGGCCTGGACCAAACAACAGCCATTCCGGTGTGACGCTTAGAGATCTCGCGAGCTTTTCCAATGTAGCCTTTCTTGGCGTGCTGCTGTCCCCGTTCAAAATTCGGTGAATCGTTGGCTGAGGAACACCGGATCGGCGCCCGAGCTCATTTTCCGATAAGTCCTTTTCCAGCATTTTTGTGCGCAGCCGCACTGCGATCGTCATTTGTTCGACCCGGCGTATTAAAGGAGGTCGAAGTGTATTGCTTGATGTAATTCGGTTGCGTATTATCGAGGATATTACAAATCGCATTGGCAGGCCCTTATGACCATTACAGAAATGCTGGCCAATCTGGCGCAGCACGGCTGGAGCCAGGCTCGAATCGCCGAACAGTGCGGGACGACTCAGCCGACCATTTTCAGAATCACGAAAGGCGGGGGTGCCCGATACGAGGTAGGTAAGGCCATCGAGGCCCTTCACAAGAAGGTTCTAAAGGCCAAGCGCACCGCAGCGTAATCCGTTTCCCAGCCGTTTAACCGTCTGATGATGAGCCAATTATCAACGCTGACCAAGTAAACCGAAAGTGAATTGCTTTAGCTGTTGATACATCCAGTGAAAAAAACGTAGGCGAAAAAAAGCCGGTGGCTAGACCGGCTTCTTTAACAGCAACAACATGTGAGGGTCATTATGAGCATGAACACCGCTCCAAGCAATACCGCCCGTGTCATGACACCTTTTGCGAATTCTCCAAACGTGTCATGTCACACCATGTCGTCACGCGAGATTGCCGAACTCACCGGCAGCACGCATGACAACGTTCTAAAAACTGTCCGCGCACTGGTCGCAAAGGGTGTCGTTTCTTCAAACGACACCCCCTATGTCCATCCGCAGAACGGGCAGGCTTACCGAGAGTTCTTGCTTTCCCAGCGCGACACCCTGGTGGTGGTCTCGGGTTACAGCGTCGAGCTGCGCGCCCGAATCATTGATCGTTGGCAGGAGCTGGAGGCGAGGGCGGATCAGTTCCAGATTCCGGCGACCTATGCCGAGGCACTGCAAGCAGCTGCCGATCAGGCCAAGGAAAACCAAACGCTTCGACTGGTGATCCTGGACCAGGCGCCGAAGGTTGCCGCCATCAAGCGTCTGGCTTCGGCTGGCGGCGCGATCTGCATCAGTGATGCCGCCAAACAGCTGCAGGTATCACCTTCCAAGCTTTTCAAATGGCTTGAGTCGCACAAGTGGATTTTTCACCGTGGAGGCTCGAAGCGCTGGACCGCTTACCAGCCTCAGATCAACAGGGGTTTTATGGTTCACAAGGTCACCAGCCTGGCCCCTGACGCCGAGACTGGCGCCGACCGCGCCGCATTCCAGCCGCTCATCACCCCCAAAGGCCTGACTCATCTGGCCCAGAAGAACATCGGAGCCTCGTTGTGAGCACCATCATCATGAGCGCCTGCTGGCCGCTCCAGGGCATGAGCCCTGCTCAGAAGTCCGTGCTGATCTCCCTGTCTGACAATGCAAACGATGAGGGTGTGTGCTGGCCATCTATTGCAAAGATCGGTCAGCGGACCTGCCTTGCTGAGAGAACAGTACAGAGCGCAATCAAGTGGCTTTGCTCTGCCGGAGTGTTGTCGGTTCGCGAGCGAATGGGCCGCTCGACCATGTACACCATTACCCCCGCGACATTTGCACCCCCGCAGGATATGCGCCCCGCAGATGCTGCGGGGACTCCCCCGCAAGAGGCGCACCCCACCCCCGCAGATGCTGCGCCACCCCCCCGCAGTGGTTGCACCCAGAACCGTAATAGAACCGCCATTGATCCGTCAGTAGAACCGCCATCCTCTTTCCCAGCCCTGGTCGGGCAGGGCGCTGGCGAGGTCATCGATCCGGAGCAGGAGAAGCGCACCAAGGCGAAAGTTGAAGCCGACCGCCAAGAAGCGTGCCGGGGAATTTGGACCAGTTACGCAGCGGCCTACTTTGATCGCTATCAGACCGAGCCCGTTCGCAACGCGACGGTGAACACCCAAATCAACAACCTGCTGAAACGCCTTGGTGCCGATGAAGCTCGCTTTGTCGCGGCCTACTACGTCTCGATCCAAGACGCCTACCTGATCCGCTCATGCCACGACATCGGCTCGTTGTTGGCCAAGGCCGAAGCCTACCGCACCCAGTGGGCCACCAACACGCAGGTCAACGGCACAACTGCGAAGCAGATGGAAAACACCCAGGCGAACATGTCGACGGCCGAGCAGGCGAAGGCAATGCTGCGCAAGCGTGGTAATGGCAATGCTTAGTCAAAACGAGCTGGAAATCGCCATTGACCTTCTCTGTGGCACTGCTGAGGCGATGGGCGTGACGTTGAGCCCAAACGCGGCCGCGATTATGGCCGTTGACCTGAGTGAGTACCCCCTTGGGTTGATCGAGCGGTCGTTGAAGGCCTGCCGCAAGGAGGTGCGTGGAAAACTCACCATGTCCGACATCCTGTCTCGCATCGAGGCGGCCGATGGTCGCCCGGGCAAGGATGAGGCGTGGGCCATTGCCCTGGCATCGAACGATGAATTCGACACCGTGGTGATGACTGATGAAATCCAAATTGCTCTCGGCGCAGCACGTCCGGTGCTTAATCTCGGGGACAAGGTCGGCGCTCGCATGGCGTTCAACAATGCCTATGAGCGGCTTGTGACTCAGGCCCGGGCGGAGACCAAACCGGTCAACTGGCACCTATCTATCGGTTTTGACGCCCAGCGCCGAGTGGTCGCTGTAAATGCCGCGGTGCAGATGCAGCGTATACCGCAAGAGCGCGGCCGCATGTACCTGGCTGACTTGAGTCATGAGCCCGTCACCGACGACGGCCGAGCCATCGCAGGCCTGCTCACTGGCGCCGTTGTCCGGGCTACGCCAGTCGTGAGGGAAAAATTGAAGGAGGTCAAAAAAAGCATGCTCGAATTCCGCAAAGCAAGTGCCGAGCAGAAGGCTGCTGCTCGCAAGAAGGCTGAGGATGAATTTGAAGAGCGTCGGGCCTTTTTGTCGCAGCAGGCTATCGATGGGCTTGCAAAGGTGGCGGCTCATGGCTGACCCGTATCTGGCCCCAGTCGATCCATCGGCCTATCGCTACGCCGTGCACTGTTGCTCTTTCAAATGGGACCTGGGCACGGCGCCCGATCACGCACTGGCTCTGTTCTTTGATGTGGCCATGGCGCGCCGCTACGGCGCCGGGATGTGGCCTGACACGTTTGAAGTTGTCGATATTGTCACCGGGGAGAAGGTATGACATCAGCAGACCAGTTTTGGATCGTTGCTTTTCTCGTCTTGGCGGTCGTGGTGATCACCGGGTATTTCGTCGAGCAGCGCCGCAAGCGTTCACTAGCGGAGTTTGAACAGCGGCGTCGGGCCCGAAAGGAAGAAGTCGAGCGGGCGGCGAGGAAGGCGTTGTGAGGATTGCCCCAAAGGTGCCCAAGCCGAAGAAGTGCAAGAACCCCGCATGCGGCGTCTCGTTCCCACCGCAACGTCTCGGTCAGGCGGTATGCAGCCCAAAGTGCGGCCTGGCCATCAAGGAGGTGAACCACGCAAAGGCACGTAAGTCGCTGGCCGATGTCGAGCGCAAGGCTATTCGAGTAGCGAAGGAGCGGCTCAAGCCGCGGGCGCAGCACATGAAAGAAGCCCAGCAGGTTTTCAACACATGGGTGCGCCTGCGTGATGCGGCGCTGCCGTGCGTGAGCTGCGGGCGTTTCCATGAAGGCCAATGGCACGCAGGCCACTACCGCACTGTGGGAGCGAGCCCTGAACTTCGGTTCGAGCCGTTGAATGTGTGGAGGCAGTGCGCACCCTGCAACAACCACAAATCCGGGGACATCGTGAATTACCGCATCGAGTTGGTGCGGCGAATTGGGTGGGAGCGAGTGGAGTGGTTGGAAGGCCCGCATGCGCCACAGCGTTACACCATTGAAGGCCTGAAAGAGCTGAAGGCCGACTACCGAGCAAAGATCAAAGAATTGAAGAGGGCGGCAGCATGAGCAAGACCGTGGCCGTGAAGGTCTCTGACGCTGAAATCAACCGGCAGGCCGCGAATGCTGACGTGTACAGCCTGCGTGACCTCGGTAACCGTGGCCTGTACCTGCGTTTTGCGACTGATCGCGCCCGGGGTTCCTGGTACCTGCTGGTTAGCCGCAAGTGGCACAAGATTGGTGAGTACCCAGGACTGAACACCAAGCAAGTGGCGGCGGCATTGCCGGATGTGCGCCTGCGGGTGTCAGCCAAGTCTGGGGCTGCGGTTTCCGAGTGGTCGACCGTGGGCGAGCTGCTGACGTGGTTCGGCGAGCGGATGGCCAAGGACCGCAACCTTTCGGACAAGCGCAAGAAAACCGCTGCCTCGGCCATCAAGTGCCATCTGATCCCGCGCTTGGGTGAGCTGTCGCTGACCGGGCTGGATCGGTCGACCCTGGACCGGCTGCTGATGTGGCCAATGCAGGAGACGCTGACCATCGACTTCGTGCGCTTGGTGTTCCAACTGCTGGCCCTGGCCTTCCGCCAAGCCCTGCGTCTTGGGCTGATCGCGAAGAACCCGATGGATGGCATCAAGTTCAGCGACTTCTCCAAGGCGAAGGTCCGGGTCAAGCCGGCGCGTCTGCGCGGAGTTCAGTTGGAGGATCTGCTGGCCTGCCTGCATCAGGAGTTCAGCGCCAAGCCTGCTGATGCGGTGCTGGCCCTGATGATGCTGTGCCACGGCTCGCGCATTGGTGAAACCCGACAGGCCTGCTGGTCGCACATCAGCCTGGCCGAGCGGGTGTGGTTTATCCCGGCCGAGAATGCCAAGACCCGGGTCGAGCATCACCTGCCGCTGACCGACCAGGTCTGCAAGATCCTTTCCCGGTACCGCGACCTGCAGCAGGCCGGCGGCTACAGCGGCCAGTACTTGTTCCCGGCACGTAATGGCAAGGCGCTGAGTGAAGGGCAGGCCAGTGATGTGTTCGCCCGCATCGGTAAGGGTGAGTGGACCAGTCACGACTTGCGCAAGTTGGCGCGCACCGGCTGGGCGGATCTGGGCATTGACCATCTGATCGGCGAGCTGCTGATCAACCATGCCATGGGCCACAACGTGAAGGTGTACATCCAGTCGGACGTAATGAGCCGCAAGCGTGTAGCCCTCGAACAGTGGAACGCCCATCTAGACAGCAAGGGTTTTGCCCTGATTCACGGCTACACAGAGGCTACATCCGGCGATTCAGGTAATCCGCTACAAGCCACGGCCTGCAAGGCCTCCGATGCTAATTGCGCATCAACCATAGGCGAGGTTTAAAAATGGACAAAAAGACCCGCGGCCCCGCCTTTCAGGTTGGTCGTCTCGACCTGGCTCAGTGTCCGATCTGCAAAGGCGCGACGGTTGTGAAGGGCGTTTTCCACGAATTAGCCTGCATCCAATGCAACGCTTCAGGTTGGGTGGCTGCCGATACCGGCGAGGCATTGCCTCTGGAAATTTTGGTCACCCAACTCGGCCTTCTACTGCAGAAGGTTCAGCGCCGAGTGATCGCCCTGGAGAGTGGGCAGATTCAGGGTGGTCCGACTCATCAATACGAACAGAACAACCGCCGCGGCGCCGGCGGATCGAATTACACCGGGGATTGAGGGGAAACCATGGGCATCTATAAAGACGTGATGGGCACACTGGTCCGGGTGCTGGCCGCCGACAACATCGACAACAGCACCAAGCAGTCATGGCAGAAGCTGATCGATGCCGACCTTCGTCAGGGTGGCACCGGCAGTTCGCTGTCCGTGCGCGACAAGTTTGATTACGACTGCTGCCTCTATGCGCTCCTGCATCGTCAGCTTGAGCCTGCTCAGTGGGATGTTCTGGTCGCCAAGTACTCGACCCACAAGGCCAACAAGGTAGCCGCCATCGGCCGTCTGGTGGCTCGCATGACTTCCCCGGCGCCACAGCTGTTCATCTATAAGGCGCTCACTGCCTGGGCGATCCCGAAGCTGAAGGGCGTCCAGATCGGTAAGCGCTCTACGGACATGATCGTGCTGCCAGCCGAGTTCTACGACATGAACACCTGGGATCTTGCCGGTTCGCCGGAGCGCACTCGCCGCAACTGGCGGGGAGGAATTCACAAGCGCTTGGAGCTGCTGGAAGAGGCCGCTGTGATCCATGCGACCGAGATCTTCGATCAGGAACAAATCTTCGTAGACGCCGCTTGACCGTGATGGCCAATTGGCCGTAAATTAACCCCATCATGTCGATCTTGCGCGTTATGAGAGACGACCAGAAAAGCCCTGCCATCGAGCGGGGCTTTTCTGTTTCTGTGATGGCATTTTGGTATATATTCCGCCTCCTTAATCCGGAGGGCCCCATGAAAAAAGCACTATTTGTTGCACTAGTCGCCACCATCCTCACAACTGGATGCACCATTCGCGTTGCGGACATGACCGTTGCGAGCACCAAGAACTACAACATCAACTCGTCGAAATTCGTCAAAGGCGCCCGGGTTACTGGCGAAGATAGCTATCCGGTAATCCTCTTCCCGACTGGTATCCCGAACATTAAAACCGCGATGGATAACGCTATTCAGCAAGATAAGTGTGCTGTCGGCCTGAGTGATGTGGTTATGAGCCAGCTCAACCACGCGTTCCTGGTCGGCTCGATTGGTTATCGCGTTGAGGGTGACTTGATCATCGACACCACGCGCGCTGGTTGCGAAAGTAGAGTTTGATTAGACGCCCGGCCATTATGCCGGGCTTGTTGCTTCAAGCAGTCATTAGAGCCTCGGCATTTGCCGGGGCTTTTTCGTTTTTCGGCTCCACCACACCCATTGCTCCGAGCTGGGAGTGCTGTTGGGGCCGGATCTAACTCACTCCCCGAAAGGGAGGATGCCGAGATGCCAAACATGCCCGACAAACCAGATACCTGGCTGCTCGTTCTCGCGTGGCTTGGTCAGCATGCCCCGACGATCTATGCCGGTGCCCTGTCATTTGTTGTGGGTGCTCTTCGGATCATCTACGGCGGCGGCACTCGACGGCAGGCTTTGCTTGAGGCGTCGCTTTGCACGCTGATCACCATTGGCCTTATCCCGCTGCTCGAGTACTTCGGGCTTCCTCAAAACTTCGCGACGGCTGCCGGTGTGTTCATCGGTTTCCTTGGGGTGAAGAAGATCGCAGATCTCGCAGATCGTTTCGCTGATTTCAAATTGCCCAGGCGGCAGGAGTAACCATGCAACTGATCGAAAACTGGAAGCAAGCGTTGAGTATGACCAGCGTGCAAACAGGCGGCGCTATCGCAGCGTTGGGCGTGGCTGAGCAGTTGATGCCGTCGCTACAGGCCGTGCTGCCTCCTGTTGCGTATGGCGTACTGGGTCTCTTGGTGATGATTGCCCGGGTAGTGCTGCAGCCGAAGCTGAGCAAGTAGGGAGTGGGCTGCGCAGGCTGCGAAGCCCGCAGGAAGTGGATGGCTAAATGGACAAAGGTGGCATATGAGCGAGCAGCCCAACTGCTTGGAAAGCCTGCTAGTCCAGGTGCTGACCGAGCAGAGACAGCAGACAGCGATCCTCAGCAGGATGGTCGAGCAGCAGCTGATACTGATCCAGGCGCTGGCAGCCGATCAGGATGATGAAGACCCTGACGCTTTGCCATCAACCTACATGGACGGCACACCATGCCGCTGAGGCCGCAGAAGCCATGCAATGCCCAGGGATGCAACACGCTCACGCGCAACCCGCGCTACTGTGACGATCATGCTCACCTACTGAAGAGCGCGGCCAGGGCCAAGCCCAGAGAGAGCAGCACCAAGCGCCACTACAACTACAAGTGGCAACAGGCCCGAGCCGGGTTTCTTGCCAAGTACCCGCTGTGTCTTCATTGCTCCGCTCGTGGCCTGGTGGTCGTAGCTACCGATGTCGATCACATCGTTCCGCACAAGAGCGACATGGCTCTGTTCTGGGACAAGACCAACTGGCAGAGCTTGTGCGGCCCATGCCACTCGGTCAAGACAGCGGCCGAGGATGGTGGGTTTGGCAATGCGCGGCGCTGAAATGCAAAAAATCCACAGAAAAACAGAAAAAAACATCCCAAAAGGGCGGATTCATAGCTAAGGGAGGGGGAGAGTCGAAAGTCTGGACCTTTTTGCTTCTAGACCGCGCCCTCAATCGTTTTCTTACACCCGCGAAATTAAAAATTCAGGAGTTGCGCGATGGGAGGCACCGCCACGGTCGCCGGCCGTGGTCGCAAACCCAAGCCAACGGCCAAGAAAGCATTGGCTGGAAACCCTGGCAAGCGTGCGCTGAACACCGCCGAGCCCCAGTTTTCCAAGATCACCCAGATAGACCCGCCCGAGTGGTTCAGCCCTCGGGCCGCGACCATGTGGAACATGATTGTTCCGGAGCTACTGCGCGAGAACGTAGTCGCGATCACCGACCTACATAACGTCGAAGCTTTTTGCACCGCCTATGACAACTGGCGGATGGCGCAGGAGTCGATCAAGGAACACGGCATTGTTGTAGCCGGCGCGACTGGCGGCCCGATGAAGAATCCCGCGTTGACCGCGGCGAACGAAACGATGCGCCAAATGGTGACATTCGGTTCGATGCTGGGTCTGGATCCGGCCAGCCGCACGCGCCTGATCGGCGGCAACAAGGAGAAAGAAACCAACGAATTCGCCAAACTACTGAGTAGCTGATGACCAAATCTGCCCACCCCAACGTCGACAAGGCGACGGCGTGGGGTCGGTCATTGCTTCGTGGGAAGGTCCCGGCTTGTCGTTACATCCACCAGGCGGTGCAGCGTCACTTCGACGACCTGGCAGCGAGCAGGAAGCGAGGAT
Source organism: Pseudomonas sp. UYIF39 (assembly GCF_029963765.1). GTDB lineage: Bacteria > Pseudomonadota > Gammaproteobacteria > Pseudomonadales > Pseudomonadaceae > Aquipseudomonas. Next base: position 114,705 of record NZ_JALBYU010000018.1, on the reverse strand, counting down.
TCAAATACAAGTTCGACGCAGTCAAGGCTGAGAAAAAGCTGAGGCTTATCCAACTGCTTCCGCACACAAAAGGCGAGTGGGCATTCAAGCGTCAGCTGATCAGCCTGGAGCCTTGGCAATTGTTCGGCCTGGCCGTCACGTTCGGCTGGGTCAAAAAGAAAGGCGGTCATCGCCGGTTCCGTGAAAGCTACTGGGAAGTGCCTCGGAAGAACGGCAAATCCGTAGTCGCGGGTGGCGTTGGCATCAGCATGTTCGTGGCCGACGGCGAGTTCGGTGCGGAAGTGTATGCCGGTGCGACCACTGAGAAACAGGCGTGGGAGGTTTTCCGCCCCGCCAAGCTCATGGTCAGCAAGTCACCGATGCTGATTCAGGCTGCGGGCATCGAGGTCAACGCCTCGAACATGAACATCCCGTCCGACTTCAGCCGATTCGAACCGCTGATCGGCAACCCAGGCGACGGCGCTTCGCCCAGCTGCGCGATCGTCGACGAATACCACGAACACCCAACGTCGGCCCAGTACGACACCATGCTCACCGGCATGGGCGCACGCCGGCAGCCGCTGATGTTCATCATCACCACCGCCGGCGCCGATATCGAAGGCCCATGCTACGACAAGCGGCGCCAGGTCGTGGAGATGCTGGCCGGCACCGTGCCTGACGAAGAGTTGTTCGGCTGGATCTGGACGCTTGATGAGGGCGATGACTGGACCGATCCGAAGATGCTGGCGAAGGCCAACCCGAACCACGGGGTTTCGGTGTTCCAAGAGTACCTGGAGAGCCAGCAAGCGAGGGCCATACGCTCGGCGCGATTCGCTAACACGTTCAAAACGAAGCACCTCAACCTCTGGGTAAGCGCGAAATCCGGCTTCTTCAACATGGAGGACTGGAAATCGTGTGAAGACACCACGCTCACGCTCGAACAGTTCGAGGGGCAGGAGTGGATTGCAGGCTTCGACTTGGCCCGCAAGCTGGACATGAACTCACGTGCGCGGCTGTTCTGGCGAGTGATTGACGGGAAGATCCATTACTACAGCGTCGCGCCGAAGTTCTGGGTGCCTTATGACACCGCTTATGACAGCGACAACAAGCGCATGTCCGAACGGTTCCAGGCCTGGATCAACTCCAAGCATCTGGAAATCACCGACGGCGCCGAGATCGATTACCGCGAAATCTTCGAAGACACTAAGGAAGCCAATCATCAAGCGCCGGTTCGCGAGTGCCCGATTGACCCTCACGGCGCCACCGGCCTAAGTCACGATCTCGACGACGAAGGCTTTAACCCGATCACGATCACGCAGAACTACACCAACATGTCCGACCCCATGAAGGAGCTCGAGGCGGCCATCACTGCCGGCCGGTTCCATCACGATGGGCACCCGATCATGACCTGGTGTATCGCCAACGTGATCGGCAAGAACATGCCTGGCAACGACGATGTCGTGCGGCCCATAAAGCAGGGTGACGACAACAAGATCGACGGTGCCGTCGCGCTGATCATGGCTATCGGCAGGGCGCTAATTCTGGTCAACGACAACAGCGGCAACATCAGCGACTTCTTTTCAAAACCAATCATTGTTGGATAACTCACCCATGGATACAGGCCTGATCCTCTTCATCGTGGCGGCCGTGGCCGCTCTGTGCCTGTTTGTCGCCGGCGTATTTCTCCTGGCCGGTCTCGGCTGGGCCTTTATTGCCGCAGCCGCATCGTTCCTGGCCGCCGCTGGATTCATTCGCAAGGGGCTGACCGGTGAATAAACCTCTCAAGTCAGTATTGCGGCAGGCGCTGTTTAAATCGGCAGAGCCTGGGCTGGTCAAATCTTCTTTGGCGGGTTGGGTTGGCCGGCGTATCGGTCTCGGTGATGCTGCCTTTTGGAACGGCTACTACGGCACCGATTCGGCGTCGGGCAAAACGGTGAGCCAGCAGACAGCGCTTCAGCTGTCGACGGTGTGGGCCTGCGTTCGACTCATCGCCGAAACGTTGGCCACTCTCCCGATCGCGCTTTACGAAGATAAAAACGGCGTGCCGGAGGTGGCCACTTCTCACCCTGTACACCGTGTAATCAGCCAGCAGCCGAACGCCGACCAAACCCCTGTCGAGTTCTGGGAATGCGTGGTGGCCAGCTTGCTGCTCAGCGGCAACAGTTTCAATGAGCCCCATTTGGTTGGCCGCGATCTATCCTCGCTGGAGTTCATTCTTCCGCAGTCGGTTTCACCGCCCCGGCGCACGAGTAGCGGCGCTATCGAATACCGGTTCATCGACAGCGAGGGCAAGCCTCACACGCTGCTTGATGAGCAAATGATGCACACACGGGGGTTCGGTACGGATCCTATGTTCGGGTTGAGCCCGGTTGCCATGGGACGCAATGTATTCGGCGCTGCGATGGCCGCCGATGAATCGGCCAGCAAGATGTTCGCAAATGGGATGAAGCTCGGCGGCGTTCTATCGACCGACCAGATTCTCAACAAGGCTCAGCGGGAAGACATCCGCGAGGACATGGCGGCCAAGTTCGCCGGCGCCGTGAACACTGGCAAGACGATGGTCCTGGAAGCGGGGATGAAATATCAGCAGGTGTCGATGAGCCCTGAGGATGCCCAGATGCTGCAAACCAGGGCCTTCAACGTAGAAGAGATCTGCCGGTGGTTTCGTGTTCCGCCTTGGATGGTCGGCCACACGTCGAACAGCACCAGCTGGGGCACGGGCATGGAGCAGCAGATGCTCGGTTTCCTGAGCTTCACGCTGTTGCCCTGGATGAAGCGTATCGAGCAGAGCATTAATCGGCGTCTGTTGCGCCCCGAAGAGCGCCGCCGGTTCTACGCCAAGTTCAACCCGGAAGGCTTGCTTCGCGCTGATAGCGCTGCTCGCGCGGCCTTTTACAGTTCGATGACCCAGAACGGTATCTACACTCGCGACGAGTGCCGGATCAAAGAAAACCTCGCACCCAAAGGCGGCAACGCCGCACAGCTCACAGTTCAGTCAAACATGCTGCCGATCGACAAGCTCGGCGGCGATGCCGGCGATGCCCAGCAGGCGCGTTCAGCGTTGATTGATTGGCTCAACGACAAGCCAAAAGGTAATTCTGAATGAACCGAAAAGACCAATCGGTGGCGGTGAAGTACCGCTCATTCGACTACGACGTAAAGGCTGTCAGCGATGACGGCCTTTTTTCTGGGTACGGTTCCGTGTTCGGCGTGATCGACAGCTACAACGAAGTGGTTGCCCCTGGCGCGTTTCTCGAGTCCATCGCCGATTTGAAGGCGAAGGCTCGGTCGCTGCCGGTTCTGTGGCAGCACCGCACCGCAGAGCCGATCGGCTCCTGGTCTATGGATACCTTGAAAGAGGACGCCAAGGGCTTGTTTGGTGATGGCGAGCTCTGGCTGGCTGATGCGCCGTATGCGCGCATCGCCATGCGGGGCATGAAGTCCCGATCGATCACCGGCCTGTCGATCGGCTACTACGTACGTGAATCCAGCTTCGACGAGAAGACCCGGATCCGAACCCTGACCAAACTCGACCTGGTCGAGATTTCCATCGTGACAGTCCCGGCCAACGACGAAGCCCGAACCGACACGATCAAGTCGAAGCTGGCCCACGGCGGTCTGCCTTCACTTCCCGAATTTGAGCTGCTCCTGCGCGAGGCAGGCTTCTCGAAAACTCAGTCCGCGGTGATTGCCAATCGCGGACTGCAGCATCTGCTCCGGAGCGAGTCCGCGGGCGACCTGGCAGCAATTGAAGTCGTAGAGGCGCTTAAGTCGCGCCCCGCACTGTCCCTCCCTTCGTTTTGAGGATTCACCATGCATAACGCCATGAGCAACCAGGCTCGCGCTGAAGACCGTCAGATGCACCGCAAGGAGCATGCAGACGATAAGATCCAGCTGAAAGCAGTCAATGACCTGCTGGACCAACGCGACCAAGAAATCAAAGCGTTCGCCGAAAAAGCGAACAAGGAAATCAAGGAACACGGGACCATGCTGACCGAGACCAAGACCATTCTGGATGGTTTGGTGAAGGATGGCCTGGCTTTGCAGGATCGCTTCCAAGACATCGAACAGAAGCTCGCTCGTCGCTTCGCAGCCAACGATCCGACTGAGCAAAAGTCCGTCGGCGAACAGCTGTCCGAATCGGACGACTACCAGGCACTGACCACGAAAGGTCGCGGTATCGCGCGGCTGAATCTGAAAGCTGTCACCAATATCACCAGTGCCACCACTGGCACGGGCGGCGTGGGTGTCGGCATCCAGCCAACTCGCGTTGCCGGGATCATCACAGATCCTGAGCGTCAGTTCACGATCCGCGATCTGATCATGCCTGGCCGAACCGCTTCCAATGCGGTTGAGTTCGTGCAAGAGACCGGCTTCCAGAACATGGCAGCTCCTCAGGCAGGCGAGGGCGCGCTGAAGGCCCAGTCCGATCTGTCGTTTGGCATGGTCACCACCACTGTCAAAACCATCGCTCACTGGTTCAAAGCCTCGAAGCAGGTCCTGTCGGACATCCCGTTGCTGCAGAGCTACATCAACGGCCGCGCAATCTACGGCCTGAAGTACAAAGAAGAAGAGCAGATCCTCGCTGGTGACGGCACCGGGCAAAACCTGTTGGGCCTGATCCCGCAAGCCTCCACCTTCAACGAAGCGCTGCGCAAGGCCGGCGACACCAAGATCGACACCCTGCGCCGCGCGATCCTGCAAGTGCGGGTCGCCGAATACCGCGCTTCTGCCATCGCGCTGAACCCGGTCGACTGGGCCGATATCGAGCTGACCAAGGACAGCACCGGTTCCTACATTTGGGTCAACGTCCAAGAAGGCGGCGTCCAGCGTCTCTGGAAGTTGCCAGTTGTGGACAGCAACGCGGTACCTGAAGGCGAGTTCCTGGTGGGCGCAATGAACATCGCTGCCCAGGTGTTCGACCGCGAAGACGCTGCTGTCGAGGTTTCGACCGAAGACGGCGACAACTTCCGCACCAACATGGTCACCATCCGTGCCGAAGAGCGCCTGGCGCTGGCTGTTTACCGTCCTGAATCGTTCGTGCACGGCGAGTTCGAAGACCCAACGCCTTAATTCCTAAATCATCCATGGAGCGCGCCCGGGTGACCGGGCGTGTGTGCTAATGCCAGATATCGAAGTGACAACCAAAAAGGGCTTCCTTAACGGTCATGAGTACGTGAAGAAAGGCCGTGACATTACCGTCGATGAGTTCCGCGCCAAGGAGCTTCACCGAAACGGTTTGATTGAGGATTACGACGTGAAGCAGGCGGCCGAACCCGAAAACAAACAGGCCAAGGAAGCGGATAACAAAGCCGCTCCAGAGGCTAACCAAAAGCCGAAACCCGAGCTGAAAAACAAGGCTAAATAATCATGAGCGTGATCAACATCGAATTGGCGATGAAGCACCTTTTGGCCGAGCCGGAGGATCAGGAGCTCGTCCAGTCGCAACTGGATGGTGCCGAAGATGCGGGGATGGCCTATCTCCAGCGCTCGTTCTTTGTTGATCAGGCTTCCCTTGATGCTGCTCGCTTGCAAGTGCCCGCCACTCGGAACGCTGCTCGCATCAAATATGACGCTGCCTTGGCCGCTGCTGCTCTGACCGATGATCACCTCTTGCGGTGCGAAGCGTTGGCCGATGCGACTTTTTCTTTTACCGAAGCGCTGGACGCCGCCACGCGAGACGCCCGCGGAATCGTGATTAACCCCAGCATTCAATCCGCCTGCCTCTTGAAACTCGGCCATCTATTTGCCAATCGTGAAGAGGTGGTCACCGGCACTATCGCCACCGAACTGCCCCAGGCTTCCAAAGCTCTGTTGACGCCGTATCGCGTCGGGATGGGTGTCTGATGCGTGCCGGTAAGTTGCGGCACCGGATAGCGTTCGAGGCGCCCGGACTGGTTCAGGATCCTGAAACCGGTGAAATGCTACCGGGCTGGGCGCCGGTGTGGGAGAGGGTGCCGGCCTCCGTTGAACCGCTGAGCGCCCGCGATCTGATCGCCGCACAGGCCGGCCAGTCCGAAGCATCTGGGCGAATGGTGATTAGGTACCGCGCAGGTGTGTTGCCGACCATGCGAATCATCCACCGGGGCGATGTGTACAACATTCAAGGGCAACCAATGCCCGATCCGGTCTCGGGCCTTGAGTACCTCACCATCCTGGTGGCGAAGGGAGTGAACGATGGCTGAGACCGTTGAGTTCAGCATGCTCGGTGTGGATTCGCTGCTCGAAAAGCTCAGGACGGTTAACTACGACATGAAACGCAAGGGCGGGCGATCGGCTCTGCGCAAGGCGGCGCAGCTGATAGCGGACAAGGCAAAGGAAGGTGCTCTGCGCCTGGATGATGCGGAGACGGGGCGGTCTATTGCCGACAACATCGCTCTGCGCTGGAACGGACGGTTGTTCAGAGCCACTGGAGATCTTGGTTTCCGAATCGGCGTTAAGCATGGGGCGGTGCTCAAGGATGGCGGCGAAAAGTCGCAGAATAGCCCAACCCCTCATTGGCGCCTGCTGGAATTCGGGACAGAAACAATTGCGGCAGATCCGTTTATGAGGAACGCGCTTGCCGACAGTATCAATGCGGCGACGGATGCGTTCGTAACAAATTACGAAAAGACGATTGATCGGGCCATCAAGCGCGAAGCGAAGTCGAGAGGGGGTTCCTGATGGCAGCAGCACCAATCTTTGCGGTATGTGCCGCGAGCCCTCAGGTCACCGCATTGCTCGGGGCCGTGCCCACCAGGCTGTATCCGTTTGGTGAAGCTCCAGAGGGAGTGGCGAAACCCTATGCGGTTTGGCAATTAATCAACGGTAGCCCTGAGAACTTCCTCGCAGGTCGCCCTGATCTCGACGGATACACACTGCAGGTTGATGTTTACGCCGCCACCGCGACTTCGGCCAGAGCCGTGACCACCGCTATCAGCTCCGCGATCGAGCTCGTCGCGTATGTCACGCGATGGGGAGGCGAATCGAAGGACTCAGCCACAAAGAACTACCGGTCGAGCTTCGACATCGACTGGCTTGTACCCAGATAGAAAACTTCAACCCCAGACCCGCCATGTGCGGGTTTTTTTATGCCCGACATTTGGAGAATGCCATGTCGATGCTCACCCAAGGCACTCAGGTTTTCGCTCTCATCCCGAGCGTTGCCAACCCTTCAACTCTTGAAGTCGTTGAGATCGAATGTGCTACCGCCTTAAGTCCGGGCGGCAACCCTGCGGACCAGATCGAGATCACCTGTCTTAGCGAGACCGTCCGCCGATATATTCGCGGCCTGCGCACACCTGGACAGGCGTCGTTGACCCTCAACGCCGATTCGCGCAACGCGTCCCATATCCGGCTGTACCAGCTTTCCGAGGACGACAGCATCGAGAGCGTCTCTTGGGCGGTCGGTTGGTCGGACGGCAAAGGAATCCCTCCAACAGTGAACGTTGCCGGGGATGATTTCGAGCTTCCTACGACCCGAACCTGGTTCATCTTCGAGGGCTACGTTGCGGACTTCCCGTTCGACTTCGCGGCAAACACCGTGGTGACCACTGCTGCCACCATCCAGCGTTCGGGCGGTTCCGCCTGGATCCGCAAGACCATCACTCCTTAAGGATCGATCATGCAGCTGAGTATTCAATCTCTGATGGAGCGGGGTTCTTTCACGGGCCGCCCGGTGAAGAAAGAGATCACCTGGAAGCAAGGTGATACCGAGCACACCGCCACTGTTTTCGTTCGGCCGCTTGGGTATCAATCCGCCGTGAGCGACTTGATGTCTGGCGTAGGCAAGCAGGATGGCGTGGCTGGGCGAATCGCCGTGAGCATTTGCGACGAGGCCGGTAACCCGGTCTTTACCGTAGGTGACATCACAGGCGCAGCTGATCCTGAGCGGGGCGCGCTCGATGGAAATCTTTCCATGGCTCTCCTCACCGTAATCGGTGAGGTAAACCAGTTGGGAAAGATGACGAGCTCTCCGACGAAGACGAGCTCTGGCACGAAATTGCGATCTCGATCGGCTCCACGATCGCCGAAGCCAAAGAACGCCTAAGCCTTGCCGAGTTTCGCAGTTGGGTGAGATATCGCCAAAAGCGAGGATCGCTCAACTGGGGAATGCGTATAGAGCGCGGCACGGCAATGCTGGCGGCGCTCTATGCCAACTCAAAAAGCGCGAAGGGCGGCTTCAAAATCCACGACTTCATGCCCCACGAATCCGAGCAGCCGCTGACGCTGGAACAGGCGATGGAGACATGGGCATAAAAATAGGTCCTTTCACCAATCCGAAAGGGCCGGTGTCGCTTGGAGTTATAGATGGCTAATTCACTGGGCACGCTAACGCTCGATCTTATCGCGCGTATCGGCGGTTTTACCGGTCCTCTGGACAAGGCTGAGGTGGCGGCTCGGAAGTCTGGTAAAGGGATTGCCGATTCCGCGAACATGGCCTCGCTCGCATGGAGCGCACTTGGCGAAGTCGTCGCGGGCGCTGTTGCCGGTTTCTCTGTGGGAGCGGTGCTCACCAGCTTCATCACCGAGACCCGGGACGCTGAAAAGGAACAAGCCCAGCTTGCAGCGGTACTCAAGTCTACGGGCGAGTCTGCCGGGTTCAGTAGAGACCAGCTCAACGGAATGGCTGACGCCATGGAGAAAGCCTCCACCTTTTCCGGCGGCGATATCAACCAGGCGCAGACAGCGCTCCTGGCATTCACTGGGGTTGTGGGCAATCAGTTCACTCGGGCTCTCCAAGCAGCTTCCGACATGGCTGCGCGGACCGGCACCACGGTACAGCAGGCAGCTGAAACAATCGGTCGGGCACTAGATGTACCGACTGAAGGCCTGAGCTCGCTTAGCAAACAAGGTTTCAGATTCACCGAAGATCAGAAGAAGCTTGCGGAGTCATTCGAGTCCGTGGGCGATGTGGCGGGCGCGCAGGGAATCATCCTGAATGCGCTCGAGGAATCGTATAGCGGTGCTGCCGCTGCTGCCAGGGACACGTTCGGCGGTTCGCTCGACGCCTTGCGCAACACGGTCGCCGGCCTACTTACCGGCGAAGGTAGCCTTGACGGCGCCCGCGCGGCAGTTGAGGCGTTCAACTCAGCTCTGGGATCTCCGGCTGCTCGCACCGCGCTTGGGCTCACTGCCCAGGCAGCGACAGCCCTTGCGGTCGTGCTGGCAACTCGCCTGGCCGCCAGTGCCGCAGGAACCGCCATCGCTTTCGCCGCGGCTCAAGTCGAGGCTGTTCGCTATCAGCTCGCGCTTGCCAGGCTGGCCGGCGTAGCTCCGGCAACAGCCGCTGGCCTGGTCGGAATAGGTGTGGCTGCCCGCGGTGCATCGGCTGCCATGGCGTTGCTTGGCGGACCGGTAGGCGTGGTTCTACTCGCCGCCAGCGCGCTTGCTTACTTCGCCATGAGCGGCGATGAAGCAGATGAATCGGCGACGTCCCTTGCCAGCAAAATTGATTTCCTGAACAAGTCATTCGACGGGTTCACGAAGAATCAGGCCGCCTCGGCCTTGCAGGACATCAACCAGGATTTGATGGAAGCGCAGCTGCGAGCACTCGATGCGGAGAGCGCTGTTTCCCAGTACCAACGATTGCTCCGTGATCATCCAGATGATGCCCGGCAGCGCGAATGGAACGCATCGCTGATAACCGCGCAGGGCGAGCTTGATACTGCCCGGCAAAGGGTTGAGGCCTTCGGCGCGCAGATCAATGTGCTGAACGGGATCCTTGCTGCGCCAGTGGTGGTGGAACAATCGAAAGCCTTCAAAGACCTGGCGAAGACGCTGGATGAGCAGATATTACTCTCGGGCAAGAAGACGAGCGCCGATAAGCTGGCCGCTCGTATAGGTGCTGGGCTCGTCACAGGCCTGAAAGAAGGTGAGGGTGATTTACTCATTGCGAAAGCAAAGACCCTGGACGCCAGCGAAGCTGCGATCGAGGCAGAGAAGAAAAGCGCTGCTGCTTCGAAGCAAGCCGCTACGGCAGCAGCCACAGCGGCGTCAGCGCTGACCAAGCGTGGTGAGGATGCGGTAACCGACTATCAGCGCCAGATCGCTTTGATCAATACCTCCGCAGATGCGCAGAAGAAAGCAACGGAAGCGGACAAGCTCAGGTTTGAACTGGCTTCCGGCAAATTGGTTGGCATCAACGCAGTTCAGCAAAAGAGATTGGAAGGCCTGGTAGCGGAGCTCGATGTTCTGCAGAGGCTGAAGCTTGCCAATGATGAGTCTGCCAAGTCGGCGGCTTTCGCAGCAAACCTCCGCGCTGAAAACGATACCGTTCGCACGGGTTTCGACATGGAGCTTGCAGGTGCCGCTATGGGTGAACAGACCCGGGAGCGAATGCGACAGGATCTGGCACTTCAGCAAGATCACAACAAGCAGATGGCTGACCTGCAGAAGCAATTGAACGCCGGCGATATCACCCAAAGCCTGTACGACACCGAAACAGAAATGCTCCGGGAAGCCCTGGCAGAGCGTGTGCTCCTGCAAGAGGACTATTACAGCCGGGTGGATAGCCTTCAGACGCAGGGTGTGACGGGCTTTATAAGCGGTGTGGCCACTCAGGCCGAAGCAAGCATGGACCTCTACAGCACGATGCAGAACGTTGGGGCCGAGACATTCCACAATCTCACGGATGCGATTACGGAGTGGGCTGAAACCGGCAAGCTCGACGCTCAAGGATTAGCCTCAAGCTTCATTCAGTCTGTGGGCCATGCGTTGCTTTCCTATGCTGCTGCGCAGGTGGCCATGGCTGGCCTCAGTGCATTTACCGCAATGGTGGGCATTCCTTTTGTTGGCCCGGCAGTAGCTCCTGGTGCAGCGATTGCGGCAACGGCAGCAGCTGGCGTTCTGATGACAGCAGTCGGCGCCTCCCTCGACGGCCAGGCGCACAGCGGCATCGACTACGTTCCTGCTGATGGCACCTGGAATCTGAAGAGAGGTGAGCGCGTAACCACAGCTGAAACCAGCGCAAAGCTGGATAGAACGCTTGATCGCGTGTCCAAGGATGGTGGCGGGGGCGCTGGTAAAACTGAGGTAAACATCCATGAAGACGCCAGCCGCGCCGGCCAAGTGCAGAACAGCACCGGTCCGGATGGCAAGCAGATGATGGATATCTTCGTCTCTAACTTCCGAGCGCAGACAAGCTCAGCCAAAGCAATGGAGCAAATGTATGGGTGGAAGAGGGTGGGCCGATGACGGCACTTGAAACGCTGTACGCCTCTGGCGGCCAGGCCGTGATCATTCCTACGCTCGAACTGAACTGCTCAGCGTGGGCTGCGCCGATCTATCTCTGCCATGGTTTTGATGACGTCACGGCAAGGACTGAAGCGGGCGCAACCGTGAAGTTCACCGCTTCGGGGTTCGCCGTGTCTTTGCCCAAGCGGGACAACAGCGGCAACCAGACACTGACCTTCGCCATCGACAACGTGACAGGTGAGGCCCAGCAACTGATCGATCAGGCGCTGGAAGCTCGGGCGAGGATTGGCCTGGTGTTCCGGATCTTCATCTCCACGGACTTCAGCGAGCCAGCTGAGCGCCCCTACCGGATGACCGTGCTGAACGGATTCATGCAGGGGGCGAGTGTTCAGCTCAGCGCTGGCTACTTCGATCTGATCAACCTGGCTTGGCCTCGTCGCAAGTACACCTTGGCCTTCGCTCCCTGCCTTAGGTACATCTAAATGTTCGAGAAATACCTGGACGCTTCCTACGAGGACGGCGGGCGAGGCCCTGCGCGTTTGGATTGCTGGGGGCTGGTCCGGCTCGTTCGACATGAGATCTACGACCTGCCACTCCTGCCCAGTTGGGGCTATGTCCGCAACACCATGCCCAAGGAATTCACCAAGGCGGTGAATGAGGGTGTAGACGCCATGGAACGGTGCGAGCCGCAGATCGGGGCGATCGCCTGCGTGTGGCGCGGGAGCATCTGCTTCCACGTCGCCGTGATCGTCGAGGTGGACGGCCGGCTTCACGGGATGGAAATGAAACCGTCCGGCGCAACCATCAAGCCGTTGCGAAAATTCCAAGAACAGTATCTGACAGTGAGTTATCACCGTGATCGAACTCTACCCGAGCAAGCTGGAAGGCCAGCCGTTGGAGCGCTACAAAACTGATCGCGTGATGACCATCGAAGAATGGCTGGTCGCCAATGTGAAGAGCTACCAAGTGCACGAATCGCCGCCGATCAGCATTGAGATCAACGGGCTGTTTATCGATCCGGCGCACTGGGCCAAGGTTGAATTCGGCACAGCCGACACCGTTCGCATTTACCCGGAGCCAAAGGGAACAGGCTTGGAGATTGCTGCCTGGGCAATCGTGGCATCAATCGTCGCCGTTGGCGTGATCATGCTGGTTCAGAAGCCATTGATGACGCCGAGCGCCGCAAACAACGGCACGGGGAAAGCGCTGGGGCTGGCGAAGACCACAGCCAACCAGGTGAAACTGGGAGACGTGATCCGCGAGTGCTCGGGGAAAAACGAGATCTTCCCCGACTACCTCAACCCGGGCCGTATTTATTTTGGTGATGACCCCAAAGTTCAATGGGTAGAAATGCTCCTGTGCATTGGTGTCGGTGAGTTTGAGATATCCGCCGGCCAGGTCCGCATCGGCGGAACGCCTATCGCCTCGCTGGGCGGCACTGCCAGCTACACGATCTACGGGCCGGGCCAATCGCTCACTGCGGAAGACGCTCGCATGTGGTGGCACAAGTCCGAAGAGGTGGGCTCGACCTCAACTGGCAGTGCAGGTCTGACCCTCACCACCACAAGTGCAATTGATCCGCAGGTATCTGTCGATACTTTGCAGTTCAGCGAGTTTGTGATTTCGGTTCCTGTCGGCGCGGGCTGGTTCCCGCACGGATGGGAAGCTGGGTTGATCGCTCGAATCGAGAGCTCTTACCCCTACCTGTTCGCTACACCGGCGGACGGCGGGCCTACCGTGGTCAGCGGGAACCATCTCTCCATGCTTGAAGCGTTTGTCGGCATGAAGATAGAAATCACCGGCATCAATGCCGGCGACTACGTGGTGTCGACCTACACCGCTGCAGTACCAGCGACACCGGCAGCGGCTGGCAGCACTTCAAGCATCACCGCGAGCGCTGGCCCGGCTCGATACGACTACTCGGCAACGCCGGCCACATTTATCCTTGGCGGCGGCCCAGTCTTAAATCTCTTGGTAGACACCTACAGCTGGCCGACGTCTACATCCTTACCGACCGTTACCGTGAGTGCAGGGACCACGGTTGCGGGCATAGCGATCGCGGCCGCAGCGTCTGGATTCGGCTTCCAGATCACTACCGGCAGCACGTCCAACGGACTTTGGTTCATGCTGTCGCCGACCAACAACGTCGCGGGCTGGAATTTGCCCTTGTCGGCTGGCGTGCACACCATTTCGTTTGATGCATCGTCCAGCATCGACGGGGCAACGATTCAGCCAGGTATCTGGAATGGTGTGGCCAATTTAGGTCCAACCATTTCCATAAGCGCCACGCGCACTCGGTACTCGTTCACTGTAACTGTTGCATCGCCCTCAACGTTTGGTGTGATCTTTTACGTCAACCGCGCAGGCATCAACGGCAACAACGTAGTGATCGATAGTGTTCAGGTCAGCAAGGGCACAGATCTGCCCGCGTTCGCCCGCGGCACTCGCGCGGTAGCCCTGAACACTTCAACTGGCAGCATTGCCGGCCTGGTGTCGTCAATCAATGCCAAGATCAGCGGCTCGGGGTTGGTGGCCAGCGCCAGTGGCGGCGTCATCAAGATCACTGAGGCCGGTTCGCCTTACAGCGGCCTGCCGTTGACGCTTACCGGCTCGACTACCGATGTTTTCGGTGCCACTCCGGCGTTTGTCACCGGCTCCAAGACGAATATCGCCACCTCGGCCCAGCCGCCGAAAATGACCTTGGCGCATGACAGCGGGGCTCCTGTATCAGGGCTGCAGGCTGGCAGCGTTCTGTGCTGCATCGGTTACCGCGATCTGCGCTACAGGATCTCCTCGGTCGCCGACGATGCCGTGGACGATGATGAGGGCACGCCGGATGTCGACGAAAGCCATGGCCCTTCGTCAATTTCCGTTATCCGGCTGACCGATACGGGTGCCGAGGATACGGGCTGGGCTGGCTTCGACGATCTCGAAACCAGCGGCGCCAAGATCACCCTGGACAACTCGACAACCGAGGGGGATTGGGCGGGGCCTTTCGTTGCCTGCCCTGTTGGCGAGCTTGTCAGAGTCGTCGAACTGGACTTCTTTTTCCCGCAGGGGCTTGTCCGGTACACCGAACGAAACGGAAACATTCGTCAGGTTTCGGCGAAGGTTGAGGTGCAGTACCGCGATGCTGCGACGGCCGGTGCGTGGACGTCGATAACCTACACGTTCACAGCCATGAGCCAGGACCAGCAGGGATACACACGGCGCATCACCATGCCGACCTATATTCGGCCAGAGTACAGGGCTCGCCGCATTGGGGAAGAATCGACCAGCACCTCCAAGTTTGACCGTGTCCAGTGGTACGGAATGCGCGCGCGAATCCCCAAGCAAAAAGACAGCTACGAGGGCGTCACGGTCATCGCGCTGTATGTGCGTGGCGGTGACAAGCTGTCGGCGCAATCGCAAAGCCAGGTCTCTGTCGTGGCCACAAGGAAGCTGCCGGTCCTGGTGGATGGTGCATGGAGTGAGCCGACCGCAACGCGTGACATCGTGCCTTGGGTCAACCACGTAATGAAGTCCGTCGGCGGTACCGATGAAGATATGGATGTCGAAGAGCTGGCGCGTTATGGCGAGCTCTGGAGCGGTCGCGGTGACTACTTCGACTACAAGGTCGAGGATGACAGCACCGTCAAGGAGTGCCTGAACGACGGTCTTCTGGCCGGATTCGCCGAGTTCACGCTGGAGCGCGGAAGCGTGACGCCGGTGCGAGATGAGTTGCGGTCCCAGATCGGCCACATGTACACGCCGCAGAACATGACCCAGGGCCTGAAGCGCAACTTCACGCTGCTTGAGCCGGACGCTTATGACGGGGTGGACATCAAGTATGTCGACGAGGTGACCCGGGCGGAAGAAGTGGTGCCGTGTCGTCTGCCAGGGGATGCCGGGGACACCGTCCAAACGGTCACCCTGAAGGGCGTGACCGACCGCGACAGGGCTTGGCGCTACGGCATGCGGTTGAGACGGGCCCAGGTCTATCGAAACAAGAGCTACAGCTGGAGTACTGAGTTTGATGCCCTCAATAGCGGCTACATGAGCTATGACGCGGTGGCCGATGACATACCTGGATACGGGCAAAGTTCGATTCTGATGGATGCAACGTCAGAGGGTGGTCATGTTCTTCTGGAGAGCTCGGAGCCGCTGGTGTGGAAGGCTGGCGCGTCTCACGTTGTTGGTCTGCGCCGTCCAGACGGAACGGTTAGCGGGCCTTGGCCAGTCACACGGGTAGACGACTTCACTGTCTCGGTGCCTTCGTTGGACTTTGAACCTGATGTCTCATGGGGGATAGAGCCACCGCACATGCTGTTCGGTGAAACGACCCGCTGGTGTTATCCAGTCCTCATCACATCAATCGACCCCGGCGACCACTCGGCGGACGTGGAGGCCGTCAACTATGACCCGCGTGTTTATGCGGACGACGACAACTTCGCCCTTACATAAGGACTGCGGAACATGCTGACAATGCCAGACGGAATTCCGCTGCCTCTGAGGGAGGGGTACGGCTTCAAGCCAACAAGCCCGATCGTTCGATCTCAATTTGTAACGGGTCGCGCCAGAAATCGTCGTCGGTACCTGAGTGTGCCGACGGAGGTCTCTGTTTCATGGCTCTGCAATGCCGAGCAGGCGAAGCTTTTCGAGGGTTGGTGCAAATGGGGGATTGGTTGGGCTGATTGGTTCATGTGCCCAATCAGAAGCCCGCTCGGGCTTGTGCAGACGAAAGCCCAATTCACCGACATTTATGATGGGCCGAAGCTGGTCGGTGTGAACCTCTGGCGCTATACGGCAGTTCTGTCGCTATTCGAAATGCCCATCCTGAACGAAGCCGAACTAACCGATCTTCTGGCCGGCATGGACGTACGAGTCATGAATGCCGGGCTGCGAGGCCTGTTACAGCGCTGGTACACCAAGTCTTGGCCTGGCGCGACATAGCGGCGCGACCCGCAAAACAAATATCAATTCTATAGCCCGCCACTGAGCGGGCTTTTTTACGCCTGGAGTAAATATGAGCGGACCATCGGATCTCGCCCGACTTACAGCAACGATCGACGCGGCCAACGAGCTGCTGCTGACTGACGAAATCAAGATGATGGATGTCGGTGATGGGGTCATGCGCCCAACCAACGCCAAGGCTATTTCGGACCTGGCCTCGCAGATGTCCGGTGCCATGGTTTACACGAGCGTGTCTCTTGGACTGGCTGGAACAGTATCTAGTGGTTACTTCAGTGTTCTCGCGCCAGGGAGCCTGGAGTACCTGATTCTTTATCGGAATGATGCTGGTGTGGCGACAGAGGTTGATCGATACCCTAATGCAACCGGGACAAAAAAGGCGTCGGAAACCGCTCAAGCTGCATATGAGTTGTCGCCGTCGCGGACACTTTCTCCAGAGATTCCCTGGGCTGTGGTCGATGAGTTTCTGCGAGTAATCCTCGGCGTCCGCGCCGACGGTGTTGTGAGTGCGATTCTCGACAAGCTTCCCGGGCTGGACCTGATCGGTGACTACGCATGGGCGATCACCGATGTGAACGGCGTTGTTCTGCTGGGCATCAAATGGAGCGGAGAGCTTGTCACCTTTGCTCAGGCCTCCACGATCCCAGTGGCTTATGCGTCTGGGCCAAATGGCGCCCAAGATATCTGGATGTTGGTTGGTGGCGAGCCGTACCAACTGACCTCTTCGGGTGACAATTACAACCCAACCGTTGCCAGTGGACAGATCTTCTTTGTAAAGCGTGACGGCCCCGTCCAGCAGGTCACGCTGAGCGTTCCAGTGGTTGGCCAGCTGGCGACCTTTGTTCTGGAGGTTCTGCACATCATTGGTAGCGGCCAATCGCTGTGCATGGGATCCACATCGCCGGCGACGACGCTTCAGCCGCCCGCAGCTAATCGGTTGCTGACCATTCAGGACGGAGTCCGTCTGACAGTAGATACCGATGTGCTGGCCTCGGGAATGGTTGCGCCATTCAAACCGATGATCGCCAAAAACTGGGAGACGCCTGCTGTTCAGTTGACCGCGCAGATCAACCGTCTGCGCGGGCTGCCTGCGCGCGCGGCGAGCCTGACCAGCGTTCACGGTCGCGGTGGGGTTGGCATCACAAATCTTTGGAAGGGCACGCAGCCGTACGCCAATGCCATTACCGCCGTGACTGCCGCCAAGGCTGAATGCGACAGGCTCGGCTATGGCTACCGAGTGCCATTCATCGACTGGATTCATGGCGAGAACGATCGAAGCTCTGCTACTGGCCTCTATACCAGCCGCCTCATGCAGATGCAGGCGGACTACGAGATGGACATCAAGGCCATTACTGGGCAGTCCCAGGGTGTCCCGTTGTTGCTGGATCAAATCAGCAACTGGACAGCATACGGCGACACTGAGTCGCTGGTGCCCTTCGAGCAATTGCAGATCGCGTTGGATAACCCAAAAAGATTTCTGTGCGCCGGACCTAAATATTGGGCGCAATCCAGCCCTGACGGTATTCATCTGCCATCACAGAACTCGATGCGTCTCGGCGCGCAGCACGCCAGGGCAGGACAAGCAATCATCGATGGCCATTCGTGGCTTCCTACCCATTGCGTCTCGGCGGTGCGAAGCGGCGCAACGGTGACTCTGAAATTCCATGTGCCCAGTGGCCCGCTGGTCATCGACACAGTCAACGTGATTGATCCAGGCAACTGGGGCATTCGCTGGGTCGATGACTCAATGAGTGCGACTGTCTCGGCTGTGCGCCTGGTCGGAAATGACGCGGTAATCGTCACCTTGAATTCGGTGCCTGCCGGAACAAATCAAAAAATAGGGATCGCCGACATTGGTACCACCAATGCCGCGGCCGGCCCTGTTACTGGCCCGAGGGCGTGTTTGCGCGACAGCAACCCCGATCTCGATGCTTATGGCCAGCCAGTTTTCAACTGGGCCTGTCACCAGCGCGTTCCCGTTACAACCATCTAATTCGTTGGAGTTAAATTCATGGCTGGTCAAATCATTATTCTTCCTGGCGTTTCGGCCGCAGCAAGTGTTGGCGCGGCGCGCATTGACATGACTGTCGCCGACCGGATTGCCGCGAGGATGTCCAACCTAAAGCACGTCGTCAGCGCACGCTCGTTGACTGCGGTGGCGGGCGGGGGCGTATCTGGTCGCTGCCGAGCGACAGGCGTTAGCCTGGTGCCAAAGGGCACCACGACCGCGCTGAAGCTTTTCGATGTCGCCGGCAAGCGCGCGCTGGGGCTGAGCAATATTCTGGCAGCGGGTCTGGGGCTGCCGGCGGGGAGCCAGACGCCGTCCTATACCGCTGTATTGACCGTGAATATTGGGCAGGCTGATATCGACTCAGTGGCAATTTCCACTTCGCCCATTTTGTTGGGTGGCTCAAACGCTGGCGACACCGTTAATTTGAACGCGCTTCAATATTTCGGCGCAGCGGGTACGCCGCCGAATATCTTCACCGCCCGTGGTAGCGATGCGGCGTCCCCCTTTGCGTCCGTTGTTCGTCCGGGCGGAACATGGGTTATTGCCGTCGTGGATTTCGACAACAACACTAAAACCGTGTCCCTTGCCATCAACCAGGCGGCCACGTTCGCAACCATGCTGAAGACTACTGAGCATGCCCCGGCCGTGGATGATTACGTCGAAATTGGCAATCATAGCAATGCCACCTCGAGCCTGCGCTCGTCAAAAGTTGGGGATCTGTTCTTGTTCGGTGATTCCGTGCTTTCCAGTGCGTTGGGGAGGTCGCAGCTCGCGGACCTGATAGCAGCTCTGAAAACTGAGTACGGAATCGCCTGAAACTTAACCTCCAAATAGGATCCATTTTGAATTGAGGAAGGCACGCCGACAGATTGGCTTTTCTATGAAAATGGGCATGATTTTTGCGATCAACAAATTGATGTATGATTTCGTTAAAATTTTGGTGGGTGGCAGGGGTTTTCATGGGGTTCGTACAAAAAGAACAAGAAATTGATAACTATTCGGGCGCTAAAATTAGTGAGGGCGAAGAAATTATCATAAGTGCTTATTGTAAGGCTCTTGTCAGAGGTAAGCATCTTCCAACAGTTGTGGCATTTTCATCAGTCAATACCCCGAAAGGAAATTTTAAACCCTACAAAACAATACTTGATACAAAGTTTAATATTGTCTTTGTTAATGACTCTGGAAATAATTGGTACTTAAAAGGCGTTGAGGGTGTTGGCGCTAACTTTACCGAGTCCGCAAAAAAAATTATAGAAATTGCTCGGGGTATTGGTAACGGTTGGGTTATGACGTTCGGGACTTCGATGGGGGCGTATGGTTCGATGCTATATGCCGCAGTTGGTGGCGCTGATAAGTGTGTGGCATTTGGTCCGGAAGTAATGCTTGATCAGCCAGGGAGTCGAAGCCATCAGCATAAAAGCAAAGACGCCTTTCTAAGTTATTCAACTCTGCTTTCTTATGTGAAAAATTCTACCTCTATATTTTATTTGATTACAAGTGAGTCGGATGAGGTTGACTTAATCAATGCTATTGCTTTTACAAACATCAGCAATGTGAAGGTTTTTTCTATTCGTGGCGTTGAGCATCCTGGTGTTCAGGTGTTTGATGCGGAAATTGGAATTGGAAAATTTATCGATGCAGCTATAAATGATACAGGCTCAATTATGTCCTTTGAGCGTGCCGGCACAATGCTCGAGAACAAGGAGTTAATAAAAGACCTATGGATAGCCTACGGACTGAAAAGAGAAAAAAATTTCATTGGCTATCTTGATTATCTACTCTCTATAAGGGATGGATACTTGAATAGCTCTATGTATATGTTGCGCCTGGGGGAGGCATATTACAGGACCGGGAATTATCGCAGGGCGACGGAATGTCTTAAAAAATCCATCGATTTAGACTCTCTGCAATTTGAGTCCTATAACTTGCTGGGCGTAATTCAAAGAAAGCAAAAAATATATCCGGACTCAGAATCTAATCTGCTGGAGTCGGCGAAAATTTCTCCGCGAAATCCATACCCTCATCACAACTTGGGTCTGTTATATTTGGATCTAGGTTTGTTGGACAAGGCTCTTTTAGTGTTTGAAAGAGCAGTTGCGCTTAATAAAGGAAATGCAATCTTCGCTAAAAGCCTTGCTGACGTGAAGGCTCTAATTAACGGGTAGAGTACTTAAGTTGCTCTTGCGGTTATCGGCTGGTGCGCAATGCATCAGCCGACATGATCACTCAGCTTAGCTTGTCGCCCCAGCCTTTGATGCTTTCTTTTTGAATAACTTCTAGGATTATTTCGCGAATTCTTTCTTCTTGTTGATGGGTGAATGGAGTATCACTCTCGAAAAGGTTGATGCCTTTTGGCTCATTGCTTTCTGGCATCTGATGCTCATTGCTCATAACTGATCCTTTCATTCTTTTGGTTGGCTGAAGACCATCCATTGGCTGAGATTGGCACGGATATTATCAGGTAACCGATGTAGACAGCCATTAGGCAGTCGATTTGTGTACACGCAATCAGATGTACTTTTTATCTTCGGCCCGCTCAAAGCGGGTTTTTTACGCCTGGAGAAAGGTGATGACCGCAACAGAAAAAGACTATGACGTCCTTACTCGTACTCTCTGGGGCGAAGCACGCGGTGAAAGCCTCACTGGGCAGATCGCCGTCGCTTGGACAATTCGCAATCGTGTAAACGACGGCAAGGTTAAGTCTTGGTGGGGAGAGGGCTATGCCGGCGTGTGCCAGAAGCCTTACCAGTTCAGCTGCTGGAACAGGAGCGATCCAAACTTTGCCTACCTGAGTGGCGCCAAGCAGATCCCGTTCCGCGAGCTCGCTCAGGCGCGGATAGCCGCTGACCAGGTAATCGATGGAAAGGTGCCGGACCCCACCGGCGGTGCCACGCACTATTACGCCACTAGCATCAAGGCGCCGGCCTGGGCGGCGAAGGCGAGGCAGACGCAGAAGCTTGGAAGGCACGTCTTTTTCAAGGATGTACCATGAAAGCCTTATGCAGACTTTCTCGGGTACTGGCCACGACCGAGGAAGGGCTCCAGCACCGGACCGCGCTGGGGTTGGAACGGAAATCTGGATAGGTTCGGTATCAGTGGTCGGACGGCAAGCGCGTCAGCGTCTGGCGGGGTGCTGGCATGACAGAGTTGAAGCTATTTCCTGCCAGTGTATTGTTGTTGATCCCACGGGTAAGAAAAAGCCCGCGGAGCGGACTTTTTCTGTCTTAAGAGCCTACCAAGCTGATGCGGGTTTTGAACACCACAATGGAATTAGGCGTAATTTTCACTCGGAATAAGATTCGATATGCTACTTTGGGTGAAGTACCTTAAGTCGAATGACAATGCTTTCTGATTGTCAAATTCTTTATTTAAGTGCTTCGTTAGTTCGGAGGCTTCATTTTCCTTTCTCAGGGTTTCCGATGTGCTTATGTTATGATCTAGTAGAAGCTCAAGTCTATTGATCTCGTCGATGTAAGGCTTGTGTCTTGGATTAAGCATGCCGGCTCTTTTTACTTCTATGTAAGCTTCTTTGTTTCGGCCAAGCTTTAGCAGTGGAGTGCATTTTGACATGTGAAACAAGCTGTACAAAGGTTTTAATTTGATGGCTATATCGGATGCTGTTACAGATCGCTCATAAGATTTTAATCTTAGCTCGCACGATGAAAGTAAGTTCCATGCGTGAGGGCACTCTTTTTCCTTTTCGATCAGTTCTATAAGGATTGCTTTAGAACCTGTGTAGTCGCCGAGCTTGTATTTGCATACCGCATAAATAAACGTTAGTAGTAGCGAGCTGGGTAGCAAGTGAAGGTGTCTTTCAAGATATGCTAATACGTTTTGCCATTTATGACCAAGGTAGTCGTTGCTGATTCTGTGAATTACGTCGTAGGTACGCTTTGAGCTAGCGCCTTGCAATAGAGATTTGTTGTTTGCGCTTTTGCTGTTTATTAAGTCCAGCAGGAGTGGGACTAATTCGCTCCTATAGTTTAGACTGTTTGCAACATCATGCTCTGCATAAGGGATTCGATACACTCTGATATCTTTGCAGGCCTCGCTTAAAAGATAGGCGCCTATTGTGTCAGATATATCCATTTCGCCATAAACTACGCTTATCTTTGGTATGTCTAATACGCGTAGGTCAGGGTATATCGGTTGAAATTGGTTGCGCGTAACTTCAGTTCGACCGCCCGGAATGCCGAGTAATGGTTCAACCGAAAATGCAATAATGTGGTCGGCGCGCGAAAGCGATCCCAACAAAATAGCACCATAAGCGCCCATGCTTACACCGAAAAATATAGTTTCTTCTATGCCCAGACTTGTTTTGATTTCAGATATTTTTTGTGTGATTCCCGTTAAGCCATTTTCAATTCCGATAATACCAGTTCGGTACCATTGCGTCATCGGGCTATTCAAGAAAAGGCAATTGCATCCTAGGTTTTGCGCTAGCTTCCAAAATGTAAATTTAGGATGTCTTGTATCAAGAGATGAACATATAACCAGCAACTTTTTGGATGTTGGGTGCTTTTGCAGTTGATAATAGTTACTGGACTCGATTATTTCCATGCTTTGAAAGTTTCCTTCGCTGACTAGGTGCATAGCTAGTGATTTATGTAGAAGCTGACCTGATTATGCCCGTTTTTTACTTGTTTTTCCCGCGCTCAACTCCACTACCAAGTTGCTGAGCAATACTCAACCAGGGAATGCTTCGCTAAAAGGTCCGAGCCAAGCCGCAGGGGGTGGACGGCTCTTTACAGTCCTAGGATGAATCAGTGGCGTCGAGAGGGAGGGAGCGCGCGATCAAGGACTGATAGTGCTGGCGGCGGGTCAGGCGTACCTGCGCGCCATTCTGTCCGTGCTCAAGTGATAGGTTTCGGCTGAGGTGTCAGGCCGTTGTGTATCCCGCGAAGGCGCTCAGCTTCGCGCTGATGCTCTCTCGCAGCGTAGAGTTTCTTGCGGAGTTTCGCGGCCTCACCGGAACGCTCCCGCAAGTTCGCCACGGCTTCGTCACGATGATTCATCGCTTCGGCGTGCATTTCGACCAGCGTGAATATTTTTTCCCGGGCCTGGCGCAATTGCAGGTTCAGTTCCTCGAATTCGTTCTCATACATCCGGAGTTGGTGCCGACAGGTCTCCAGCTCGGTCGGGCAGCCGAGCCAGTCGCTTGTGTCTTCGATTTCGTACGGGTCCACGACGGCACCTTATCTATACTGTTTGGATATACAGTAATCGAGGCGCGACGTTTCAGCGAGGGTAGGGCGACGAGTTGTAGATTCTGGGTTGGGGTGTTCGGTCGGCAGAACGCCGTAGGTGGGATTTTCTTCGGGGAATTCTTCCCCAAAACGCAACCGTTTGGACCAATGTTTATTGGGTTCAGAAGAGTCGGAAAAGTCGGTGGTTTTATTGGCTGATTTAGGACTCAAGGCCTTGATTCAAAAGGCCTTGTTTCGTTTCTATGCGGCATCCCAGGCTTTGATACCGTAATTGGGTGGCATCAACCACTGAGGCGCGGTGTTGCGTTGGGTTATCGCAGGCAGAACGCCGGAGATGGCTGGGCCAATTCTTGGGCCAATTTATCGGGGAGCGACGGAGTATTACGGGGAACCCTTGGGGCTTGGCCCTTGAAATCAAAGGCCGAATCCCCGCTTACCCCCATGTAGACGTCATAATTAAATGTCGCGTCTTACCAATAGGGCTACGGTTTTTAGGGGAGTTCAGAGGGGCTACGGGGTGACCGCAGTAGCGCTTTTGAAGCCTGTTTCCTGACAGCAGCCCGTCATTTGTACACTGGGGTCACGGGGCTTTGCAATCAAACGGGGCGGGGACGGCATAGCAGCGGTCGGTTTCTGACCTGTCATTCGAAGCATTTGTACTTAGGATTGAGAGATGTGTCTGGTCTGAAACATTTGCTAATGCTAAGTGGCGGGTTATAACTAACGCACGAACGACGCAGGAAGCCTTCGGAATGGAATCGAAAGAACGACAGTTAATGGAATTACTCGGCCTCACGGCTCGCTCGCTGACCCACCTCACCGCGTCCATGACCTCGATGTCCTTCGAGTTGATGCGCAGTGAGGACCAAGTGACCAAGGCGGCCGGCCGGCGGATGATCGACCGCATGGCAACCATCAGCACCGGGCTCGACGAGCACTGGCGGCTGATCGGTGAACTCACCGGTGTTCATGTCGCTCAAGAGCAGATCGAAACCATTCAGGAGATTCAGTTGCAAGGGCCGCCGAGGCTGCCGCCGAACTGATCCCCGACGGTCATCGGCTGGCCTGATAGTCGCCAATTCACAAGACGAACGTCGCTGGCGCAGCAGTGGCTCTGGCGCCATAGTTTTGTTCCCGCGGCCGATATTGCCCGCCCAGAACAAGACAGAGACTGGCCATGACCAAGACTCTCCATCACCGTGCGTGCCACCTGTGTGAAGCCATCTGCGGCCTGACCATCGAAACCACCGAAGTCGAAGGCGCAGTGCAGATCACTTCGATCAAGGGGGACGCTCAGGATACATTCAGCCGCGGGCACATCTGCCCCAAGGCCGTCGCCCTGCAAGATATTCAGAACGATCCGGATCGTTTGCGTCAGCCGATGCTGCGGGTCGGCAGTGAATGGCAACCCATCGAGTGGGAAGACGCCTTCAACCTTGTAGCCGAACGTCTGGCGGCGATTCAGGAGCGTCACGGACAGAATGCGGTGGCGGTCTATCAAGGCAACCCCAGCGTGCACAACTATGGGTTGATGACCCACAGCAATTACTTTCTCGGCCTGTTGAAAACCCGCAACCGGTTTTCCGCGACCTCAGTCGACCAGTTGCCCCATCACCTGACAAGCCATTTGATGTACGGCCACGGTTTGCTGTTGCCGATCCCGGACATCGATCACACCGATTTCATGCTGATCCTCGGCGGCAATCCGCTGGCCTCCAACGGCAGCATCATGACCGTGCCGGATGTGGAGAAGCGTTTGAAGGCTATTCAGGCCCGCGGCGGCAAAGTGGTGGTGGTCGATCCGCGCCGCAGCGAAACCGCGGCGATTGCCGACCAGCATCTATTCGTGCGCCCCGGTGGCGATGCGGCGTTGTTGTTCGGACTGCTCAATACCTTGTTCGCTGAAGGTCTGACCCGCGACAGTCATTTGCCGGTGGACGGTCTGAATGAGGTGCGGGAGGCGGTCGCGAATTTCACCGCCGAGGCCATGAGCCCACTGTGCGCGGTGCCTGCCGAACAGATCCGCCAACTGGCACGGGACTTTTCGGCGGCACCGACAGCGGTCTGTTACGGCCGCATGGGTGTCTCGACCCAGGCGTTTGGCACCTTGTGTCATTGGGTTGTGCAACTGATCAATCTGGTCACCGGTAATCTTGATCGCGTAGGAGGGGCGTTGTGCACCGAACCTGCGGTGGACCTGGTGGCGTCCACCTCAGGTGGGCATTTCAATCTGTGGCAGAGTCGGGTCTCCGGGCGTCCTGAATATGGTGGAGAACTGCCGGTCTCGGCACTGGCCGAAGAGATGCTTACTGAAGGGGAAGGGCAGGTCCGCGCGCTGATTACCGTGGCGGGTAATCCGGTACTGTCGACGCCCAATGGCCGGCAACTGGAACAGGCGCTGGACGGTTTGGAGTTCATGGTCAGCATCGACCTGTACATCAATGAGACCACGCGGTTTGCCGACCTGATTCTGCCGTCCACCTCGGCCCTGGAAAACGATCATTACGACACGACTTTCAATATGTTTGCGGTGCGTAACGTCAGTCGGTTCAATCGCGCGATCCTGGCCAAGCCCGAAGGTGCGTTGCATGACTGGGAGATATTCGTGGGGCTGGCCAAGGCCTTTGCTGCGAAGACTGGCAAAGCATTGAAACCAACCGTTGCTCCGGCGCAGATGATTGATCATGGCTTGCGAATGGGGCTGTATGGCGACGCTTCGGAGCACAAGTTATCGCTGGCGACGTTGTTTGATCACCCTCATGGTGTTGATCTTGGGGCATTGAAATCCAATCTGGCGCCACGTCTGAAAACGGCTGATCAGCGAGTCCAGGCGGCGCCTGCCGCGATCCTTGCTGATCTCGTGCGCTTTGCGGCACTGCAAGCGCCGGCTGCTGATGAATTGCTGATGATCGGCCGTCGTCATGTGCGCAGCAATAACTCGTGGATGCACAACTATCACCGCCTGGTGAAGGGCAAGCCGCGCCATCAATTGCTGATGCACCCGGATGACCTGGCCAGTCGTGGGCTCAACGACGGGCAGCGAGTGCGGGTCAGTTCGCGGGTCGGTGAGATCGAAGTTGAAGTGCTCGGAAGTCTGGATATGATGAAAGGCGTGGTCAGCCTTCCGCACGGTTGGGGCCATGCGCGGCCAGGCGTGCAAATGACCATTGCCAGTGGTCAGCCGGGTTCCAGCGCCAATGACTTGACCGACGAGTGTCAGCTCGATGAGTTGTCGGGCAATGCGGCGTTGAACGGTGTGCCAGTGACCGTGGCAGCGGCTTGACTGAGTCTGTCGGGGAGACCGAGCAGGGTGCTCGGGTTTCCGTTACAATGCGCCACCGTGCCGACCCCTGAGTCGGAAAGTTCAGCCGAGGTGCTCCATGGATATCATCGAAACGATTAAAGAGCAGATTGCTAACAACACCATTCTGCTTTACATGAAAGGTTCGCCGAATGCCCCGCAGTGCGGCTTCTCCGCGAAAGCCGCGCAGGCCGTGATGGCGTGTGGTGAAAAGTTTGCGTATGTGGACATCCTGCAGAACCCGGAAATCCGCGCCAACCTGCCAAAATACGCCAACTGGCCAACCTTCCCGCAACTGTGGGTGGGCGGTGAGCTGGTCGGCGGTAGCGACATCATGACTGAGATGGCTGCAGACGGTTCGCTGCAAACCACCATCAAGGCTGCTGTCGAAGCTGCTGCTGCCAACAAGTCCGAAGCCTGACTAGCTCCTGTAGGAGCTGTCGAGTGAAACGAGGCTGCGATCTTTTGATCTTCAGCAACTAAAAAGCCCCACCCTCGAAAGAGGAGTGGGGCTTTTTATTGCGCTTGATAAGTTATGTCGATGTCGATGTCGCCACTGCCATCGCCAAGATCGCAGCCTCGTTGCACTCGACAGCTACTACTCTTCGCCCATCTGCGATTGCAGATAGTTCTCAAGACCGACTTTATCGATCAGACCCAGTTGGGTTTCCAGCCAGTCGATATGTTCTTCTTCGGATTCAAGAATATCTTCAAGCAGTTCACGGCTACCAAAGTCGCCAACGGTTTCGCAATGAGCGATAGCCACTTTGAGATCCGCATGACCGGTGCGTTCGATACGCAGGTCGCACTCAAGCATTTCCTTGGTGTGTTCGCCGATCTGCAGCTTGCCCAGGTCCTGGACGTTCGGCAGGCCTTCAAGGAACAGGATGCGCTTGATCAGCTTGTCTGCGTGCTTCATCTCGTCGATGGATTCGTGGTACTCGTGCTTGCCGAGCTTGTTCAGGCCCCAGTCTTCGTACATGCGTGCATGCAGGAAGTATTGATTGATCGCGACCAGTTCATTGGCAAGGATCTTGTTGAGATGCTGGATGACTGTAATGTCGCCTTTCATGATGGGGTCCTGCCCTTTATTAGCTGTCAATGAGGCAGAGTTTGAGCCGCGTAATTAAGGGTGTCAAACCTAAGTTATTGAAACTTAAATGAAAATTAATCTGAATAAGAATGTTTTTGTTCCGCGTCTAGAGCGTAAGCGATTGATTTTCAGGTATAAAAAAACCGGACATCAAGTCCGGTTCTTTGAAATATGGTAGTTACGCGGCAGTAAATTCTACAGGATAGGGAATTGCAGCCTGGGCCGATTGCAGCTTGGTCAGGGTTTCGCGAACGACCTCCTTGGCAAGGCAGGCGCATTTACCGCATTGGCTCGCAACGCCGGTGGCCTGACGGACTTCCTTATAGCTGCAGCAACCTTCATAGATTGCTTCGCGGATTTGACCGTCGGTGACGCCAGTGCAGAGGCAGACATACATAAGTGAAAACCGTCGCTGGTTGTGACTCAATTGCGATGGATCTTAATGTTAACGAGAATGATTGTCAAAGTGCTTTCTGAAAGCTTCGCGTTATAAGCGGGCGCGACTGACGAACGGTTTTCGTCAGGGCAATCTGCCAGTAACCGCGGCGACGGCAATTTTACGAACCTGCGAAAAACCGTTGAGGACAGCTTAAAAACGCCGTGTATGATGGTCGGTCCTTGCGAAGAGGGTCGTGTCACAGGGCCGTCGCCTGAAGGTGACAGGCTGATACGAGCCCAGTTCTTCACGTTATTACACCAGGAGATATCCAATGAGCGTACTCGTAGGCAAACAAGCCCCTGACTTCACCGTACCGGCCGTACTCGGCAATGGCGAAATCGTAGACAGCTTCACCCTGTCGTCGGCCATCAAAGGCAAATACGGCCTGGTGTTCTTCTACCCACTGGACTTCACCTTCGTTTGCCCGTCCGAGCTGATCGCTCTGGACAACCGCATGTCTGACTTCAAGGCACGCAACGTTGAAGTGATCGCCGTTTCGATCGACTCGCACTTCACCCACAACGCCTGGCGCAACACCCCGGTGAACAATGGCGGTATCGGCCAGGTTCGCTACACCATGGCTGCCGATATCAAGCAGGAAGTCATGAAGGCCTACGACGTTCAGTCTGCTGACGGCGTAGCTTTCCGTGGCGCGTTCCTGATCGACGACAAAAGCGTTGTCCGTTCGCAGATCATCAATGACCTGCCGCTGGGCCGTAACATGGAAGAGCTGATCCGTCTGGTCGACGCTCTGCAATTCCACGAAGAGCACGGCGAAGTTTGCCCTGCCAACTGGAAAAAAGGCGACAAAGGCATGACCGCTTCGACCGAAGGTGTCGCGGCTTACCTGACCGAGCACGCTGCGGCACTGTAAGCCCAAGCGTCAGGCACAAAAAAACCGGCCGTTGAGGCCGGTTTTTTTATGCGCGGGATAAACCTGACGACGGATCAGTCGTTGTAGTCTTCCCAGCCGCCCATTTGTTTCCAGCGATTGACGATGCCGCAGAACAGCTCGGCCGTCTTCTCGGTGTCGTAGCGAGCCGAGTGGGCTTCACGCCCGTCGAAGTCGATATCGGCGGCCTGACAGGCCTTGGCCAGTACCGTTTGGCCGTAAGCCAGACCGGCCAGTGTTGCCGTATCGAAGCTCGAGAACGGATGAAACGGGTTGCGCTTCATGTCCAGGCGCGCGACGGCGGCGTTGAGGAAGCCCAGATCAAAGCTGCTGTTGTGCCCGACCAGAATCGCCCGTTTGCAGCCATTGGCTTTCAGGGCCTTGCGGATGCCACGGAAGATGTCGGTCAGCGCTGCTTCTTCACTCACTGCCATGCGCAGCGGGTGGTCGAGTTTGATCCCGGTAAATTCCAACGCGGCCGCTTCGATGTTCGCGCCTTCAAAAGGCTCTACGCGAAAGAAGTAGGTGTGGTCAGGGTACACAAACCCTTTTTCGTCCATGCCAATGGTGGTTGCGGCAATTTCCAGCAAGGCGTCAGTGGCAGAGTTGAAACCACCGGTTTCAACGTCGACAACGACTGGCAGGTATCCACGGAAGCGCTCAGCCATCGGGTGGCGTGAACCACCTCCGCCGCCTTGACCGTCCTGTTCGTCGTCGAAATGGTCTTCACTCACGCGTGTTCCTCCAGCAGGCGCCAGCGCAGTTTTTCACCGGCGCGCAGCGGGATTACGGTCAGCTCGCCAAATGGCAGGCTGGTTGGGGCGGTCCACTCTTCGCGGACCAGGGTGATGCGATCGGTGTTCACCGGCAGGCCGTAGAAACGCGGGCCGTTCAGGCTGGCAAAGGCTTCGAGCTTGTCCAGCGCGTTGCGCTGTTCGAAGGCTTCGGCATACATTTCGATCGCTGCATAAGCGGTGTAGCAACCGGCACAGCCGCAAGCGGCTTCTTTGGCGTGCTGGGCATGGGGCGCCGAATCGGTGCCCAGAAAGAACTTGTCGCTGCCGCTGGTGGCGGCGTCGAGCAGGGCTTCCTGATGGGTATTGCGCTTGAGGATCGGCAGGCAATAGAAGTGCGGCCGAATCCCGCCCACCAGCATGTGGTTGCGGTTGTACAGCAGGTGATGCGCGGTGATGGTCGCGCCAACATTGGCCGAAGCCTCGTTGACGAACTGCACGGCGTCGGCGGTGGTGATGTGTTCGAACACCACTTTGAGCGTCGGGAAACGCTCGACCACACGACGCATGTGCTCATCGATGAAGATTTTTTCGCGGTCGAACACATCGACATCGCCGCGGGTGACTTCACCGTGAACCAGCAAGGGCATCCCGACTTCAGCCATGGCCTCAAGTGCAGGGAAGATCTTGTCGATGCTGGTGACACCGGAGTCCGAGTTGGTGGTCGCGCCGGCCGGGTACAGCTTGGCGGCGTGAATGAAACCGCTGGCCTTGGCCTCGCGAATTTCTTCGGGCTGGGTGCGGTCGGTCAGGTACAGCACCATCAACGGTTCGAAGCGACTGCCGGCCGGGCGTGCAGCGAGAATCCGCTGGCGATAGCCGTCGGCTTCAGCGGCGTTACGCACCGGAGGTACCAGGTTGGGCATGATGATGGCGCGACCAAAGGTGCGCGCGACATCCGCAACGGTATTGGTCAACACGGCACCATCGCGAAGATGAATGTGCCAGTCGTCGGGACGCAGCAGGGTCAGGCGGTCGGACATGAGGGGATTCCAGGCGGGTCAAACTGAGGGGAATGCTACCGGAAAAGACACTTACAGGCACTCGCTATCAAGTTTTGCAGGAAGCTTCCGATATCCAACAGGTATGCCGTAAACATCTGTGTGTCGGTCTTTTTGTTGTAGAAGCCAGTGGAGCCTCCCGTGCGCCAGCGTTATTTAGCCTTGCTCAGCGTGTTTGCCAGCCTTCCTGCGATGGCGCTCACTTTCCAGACCCGTCTGGAGAGCATCGAGTGGACGGTCGAAGGAGACAAGTTCGAGTGCCGCCTGGCTCAGCCGATCACCGATTTTGGTTCGGGCGAATTCGTGCGTCGCGCTGGCGAGCAAGCGACGTTCCGTCTGAAGGCCTATAACTCGATGATCGGCGGCGGTTCGGCCACCTTGTTGGCGGCGGCTGCGCCCTGGCAGCCGGGGCGTGGCGACATCAACCTTGGTTCTGTGCGAATCGGCAGTGGCAATGTGTTGTTCAACAGTTCGCAAGTTCAGGCAGGCCGCTTGATCAGCGGCCTGATGGATGGCCGCAGTCCGGTGGTTCGACATTACTCGGGCGATGGCCGGGTGTCGGAAGTGCGTCTGTTGCCAGTCAAGTTCAGCAAGGCATTTAACGACTATCAGGGCTGCGTGGCGAAGCTGCTGCCGAAGAATTTCGAGCAGGTTAAGCAATCGCAGATCGGCTTCCCCGGCGAAGTCATCGATCTCGACGCGCAGGCCAAGGCGCAATTACAGGTGATGCTGGAGTTCATGAGGGCTGATCCGACGGTCAACCACATCGAGCTCGATGGCCACTCCGATAACAGCGGCAACCGCCTGACCAATCGTGATCTGTCGCGGCGTCGGGCCCTGGCCGTCATGGAGTTCTTCAAGGCCAACGGCATTCAGGAATCGCAGATCACCGTGCGCTTTCACGGCGAGCGTTATCCATTGGCGCCCAATACCAATTCCGCCAACCGGGCAAAGAACCGTCGGGTCAATGTGCACCTTGCGCGTGTTGCGCCCACCGAAAAGCCGGCCCCTCAGGCCACTGCATCGGCGAGCGCCGCGTCGACCTCCTGAACCCGCTGTTATCGTCGCTCACTCGACATAATCTGTCGCTTCGTCGTCATAAGCTGTCGCGCCTCTGTAAATTGTCCTGCATGACCGGTAGACTTGACGGCTTTCCGTAGAACCCCGTGGAGTGATGGCATGGCGGACGTAAACAAGGTCGTTCTGGCGTATTCCGGCGGCCTGGACACTTCGGTGATCCTCAAGTGGCTGCAGGATACTTATAACTGTGAAGTCGTGACCTTCACCGCTGACCTGGGTCAGGGCGAAGAGGTCGAACCTGCACGCGCCAAGGCACAGGCCATGGGCGTGAAAGAGATCTACATCGACGACTTGCGCGAAGAATTCGTGCGCGATTTCGTTTTCCCGATGTTCCGCGCCAACACCGTTTACGAAGGCGAGTACCTGTTGGGTACTTCCATCGCTCGTCCGTTGATCGCCAAACGCCTGATCGAAATCGCCAACGAAACCGGTGCTGACGCCATTTCCCACGGCGCCACCGGCAAGGGCAACGACCAGGTTCGTTTCGAACTGGGCGCCTACGCCTTGAAGCCAGGCGTGAAAGTGATTGCTCCGTGGCGCGAATGGGACCTGCTCTCCCGTGAAAAGCTGATGGATTATGCTGAAAAGCACAACATCCCGATCGAGCGTCACGGCAAGAAAAAATCCCCGTACTCGATGGATGCCAACCTGCTGCACATCTCCTATGAAGGCGGCGTGCTGGAAGACACCTGGACCGAGCACGAAGAAGACATGTGGAAATGGACCGTCTCCCCGGAAAAGGCTCCAGACAAGGCGCAGTACCTGGAACTGACCTACCGCAACGGCGACATCGTCGCACTGGACGGCGTCGAAATGACCCCGGCTACCGTGCTGGCGACCTTGAACCGTATCGGTGGCGAACACGGTATCGGCCGTCTCGACATCGTCGAGAACCGTTACGTGGGCATGAAGTCCCGTGGCTGTTACGAAACCCCAGGTGGCACCATCATGCTGCGCGCCCACCGTGCGATCGAATCGATCACCCTGGACCGCGAAGTGGCTCACCTCAAAGACGAGCTGATGCCTAAATACGCCAGCCTGATCTACACCGGTTACTGGTGGAGCCCTGAGCGTCTGATGCTGCAACAGATGATCGATGCATCCCAGGCCCACGTGAACGGCGTTGTGCGCCTGAAGCTGTACAAGGGCAACGTGATCGTCACCGGTCGCAAGTCCGACGAATCGTTGTTCGATGCCAACATCGCGACCTTCGAAGAGGATGGCGGCGCCTACAACCAGGCCGACGCGGCGGGCTTCATCAAGCTCAACGCCTTGCGCATGCGCATTGCGGCGAACAAAGGCCGGAAGCTTTTCTGAGACCTTTGAAGCTTTAGTGGAACCACGGTAGTAGAGTTGTGGCCTTGTCGGTGACAAGGCCACAATTTCTGAATAGGGGGAATTTTCCTGCCGGACATCGTGTTATCAGCGCTCTTTTTGTATCTGTAATACCTTCCTTCTGTTTCCTCTCTCTGAATGCTCTTCAAGCGTTACCTGCTGCGTGTCAGGTAAAAAGAGTGATCAAGAATCGTCAGACCGCGTGAATTCAAATTGTAAGCAATGCAGAGCGTTGGACTGTTGCGATTCTTTGCCTGTTTTGATTGCTTGCTTGCGCTTTCCTTGAGTAGTGCCTCCGAATCGGTACAGGTGAGAAATACGATCACTTGTGCAGGGCTTCCCTGTGGGTGTCGGTTTTTTTCAATCCAGGCACCGAATTCCATTTTCTTGTTTAGCCACTGCGCATCGACGATGTGCAGGTTTTTTAGCGGCTCGGTCAGGCAAACGTACTGTAGAACCGAGAGGCCCGTCTGAATGCCGATCCGGGCGGGAGGGTCCTTCAGGTTATCGGGCCGCTGACCGCGTTCAGCGTTGTCCATCACTTTTACAAAATGCTTTCCCTTGCCGTAATCGGATGGCGCGTACAGCGACCGGTAGTTGAAGTTAAGTGTGGCGAAGAAAAGAAAAAGCAAATAAAAAGGAAAACTGATCAGGAACCAGACATAGAGTTCCCGCTCCTTATTGTCGAGAAAGGGCAATGATACGGCGGCCGATGTTTCAGAAATAGCGGCGAATATTGCAATGACTGTCATGGGGTTGAGGATTTTTTTCTTTGATTTGATCATGTTTTTTTGCTCATGGGGATATTGTTTTTTCTCTATTGGTTGATATTTCCGGTTTTCATTTTAATAACTAAGTGGTCGGTGTTTGTATTAGTGCAGCGCTCCTTTTGAGTTTTAGATTTCGAAGGTTTGATAGTAACGGTATTGAGTGTTTCGCGGGTACCTCTGTTGTTGAGTTTTAGGGGGTGATGGATTGAGTTTGTTTTTTAAGTGTTGCCTAGTGTGATTTTTTATTACAACTTTGATATGCGGTCTTTGTGGTATGGGATGTCAAGTGGTAAATATCAGTTACTTTTAAGGGTAGCTCAATAGTCGGTGTTCGTTGGATCGCTTGCGACGAACCCTGTTATTTGGTTTTCTGGTTGTAAATAGAAACAAAAAAACTGCGGATAATCGAAACATTTTCAGGTTGATAAAGTTTTTACCCCTCCGGTATTTTTGGAAATTTGTAAGACGATTCTTTAATGTCCGTAGGAAATGTCTCTTGGTGTGGGTGGCCGAGGGGGGCGTCATGCCATGGGTGAAACGACTAGGCTATCGTGCGGGCTCTAAAAATTCGAACAGCGAAAATTGGACTTGCCCATGAATAAAGTGCTGATCGTGGATGATCACCCTGTCATTCGTCTTGCGGTACGTATGCTAATGGAGCGTCACGGCTACGAGGTTATTGCAGAGACAGATAATGGCGTGGATGCGTTGCAACTTGCCCGTGAGCATATGCCGGATATTGTCATCCTTGATATTGGAATACCAAAACTTGATGGGCTGGAAGTTATTGCGCGTCTGACATCGACAGCAATGCCCATGAAAGTACTGATACTAACTTCCCAGGCACCCGGGCATTTCTCTATGCGTTGCATGCAATCAGGTGCCGCCGGATATGTTTGCAAGCAACAGGACCTCACTGAGTTGCTCAGTGCAATAAAGGCAGTATTGTCGGGCTACAGTTACTTTCCGAATCAAGCGTTGCATACCGTACGTTCCAGTTTGGGGAACGCCAGTGAAGCCGATATGGTGGATCGTCTGTCGGGACGGGAAATGATGGTTTTGCAACAATTGGCCCGAGGCAAGACCAACAAGGAGATCGCCGATGGAATGTTCCTCAGCAATAAAACTGTCAGTACTTACAAGACTCGTCTGTTGTTGAAACTCAATGCCCGCTCCCTGGTCGACCTGATCGAATTGGCTCAACGCAATGGTCTGGTGTGACTGCCCCAGCGTTTGACGAGGCGCGATAAGCAGGGGGCATCAGGCGGCACTAAGTAAAAAGCCTCCGTTTCGGGAGGCTTTTAGGTGTCATAGGTCAAAATCGTAATCGGCCAATTGCTTTTGCAGTCGGCGCTCCTCCAACAGATTGTCGATGGTACGGCGTTTGCTCAGGTTGGTCTTCGCCACTTCAACCACCGGTTCAGCATCATCAGCCTCAACAGGGGTGAAGTCGTCTTCTACGTCCAATTGCTCTTTGCCAGTGCTCATAGTGTTACTCCAGGCTAAGGCTGCCTTTGGCGCTCCTTATATCGATAATCTCCCAGCGGGTAAAAAAGATTTTTTCAATCGATAAATCGAAAAACCTAATAGCGCCTCAATCGTCCGACGTCTTTTGCTTGTATTCGCACAAGTCTTCGATCCGACAACTGCCGCAACGAGGCTTGCGGGCCAGGCAAACGTAGCGCCCGTGGAGGATCAGCCAGTGATGGGAGTCGAGCAAATATTCCTTCGGCACGAACTTCATCAGTTTTTTCTCAACCTCCACTACATCTTTACCTGGAGCGATGCCGGTACGGTTGCTGACCCGGAAAATATGCGTGTCCACGGCCATGGTCAGCTGACGGAACGCGGTGTTGAGCACTACGTTGGCGGTCTTGCGGCCGACGCCGGGTAACGCTTCCAGCTCTTCACGGGTTTGCGGCACTTCACCTCCATGACGTTCCACCAGTAATCGACAGGTCTCGATCACGTTTTTCGCTTTGCTGTTGAACAGGCCGATGGTCTTGATGTATTCCGACAAGCCTTCGACACCCAGGGCGTAAATCGCCGCTGGCGTATTGGCCACCGGGTAGAGTTTGGCGGTGGCCTTGTTGACGCCGACATCGGTCGACTGCGCCGAGAGAATCACGGATATCAGCAATTCGAACGGCGAGGAATAGGCCAGTTCGGTCTTCGGTTCCGGGTTGTCTTCGTGAAATCGGCGAAAAATTTCCAGACGTTTTGCGGCATTCATGGGCAGTGCGTTTCCTCGAAGGCGGTCAGTGAGAGGGCGTCGAGCGGGTCCAGGCCTGACGTGCGGCGATCAGCAGTCCCAGCAGAATGAATCCACCAGGGGCCAGGGTGGCCAGGCGCAAGCCACCGTCGGCGGTCAGTACCCAGCCTTGCCAGTCCGCTTGCGCAGTGCCAGCCAGCCATGGCAGATGGCTGCCGAGTGTCCCGCTGCCGATGAGTTCGCGCAGCAAGCCAAGGCCCGCCATCAACGCGCCGAACAGGCCACACAGGCGCAGACGCTCGCGCCAGGAGCTCTGGAAAAAACCGGTGTGTTCCAGCACAACACATTGCAAGGCAATCAATCCTGCATAGAGCCCTACATGTTGGTGCCATTGCAGCGACCAGACTTGCGCGGCGAGTTCCGTGCAGCTGGTCAGTGTGGCCGCCAGCAGGACGCTGGCAAGCAAACGTGTCGCCGGGACAAGTCGGGGTCGCAAGGCGCCCACGCTCACTCCAAAGGCACTGATCACCACGATGAACATCAGCCACAAGCCCAGGGCGGTCACCAAAGAATCCGTGGCGCCGATCAGTGGCGCAAGCATCAGTGAATTCTGCAGCGTCGATGACTTATTCATGAGCGCTGCTCCCGATCAACTGTTGCTGATGTTCGTCGAAATAGCGCAACGCGTCATGGATGGCGTTGATGACCGCTCTCGAAGTAATGGTCGCCCCCGCTATTTGATCGAATTGCCCCTGATCCTTTTTCAAGGCCCAGCCATTGTCGGCAGGTTCGGTTCGGGACTTTCCGGAAAAAGCCTGAAGCCAGGCATTGGGCCAGTCGGCGAGTCGTCCGCCCAGCCCAGGTGTTTCCGATTGCTTGAGCGTTTTGACGCCCAGCACCTTGCCGTTTGCGCCGATGGCGATCAGCAATTCGATGGAACCCTCGTAACCCAGGGTCTGGCTGCGCAGCAACACGGCGCTGGGTTGGCCAGTCTTGGTCGCCAGGTAGCCACCTAGCAGCGTGCTGTTGGCCAATCCAGTGCTTTCGAGGGCGAGCGGCTGTTCCAGCGGCTGATTGTCGTAGCTTTCAGCCAGGAGCAGGTCCAGCAGGTTACGACTGTCGATCAGGCGCTGTTCGGCCGCAATGCGCGGCGCGCTGGTGTGTTGCACGAGGTAAGTCGCGCCAATCCCCAGGCCTGCCAGCAACACCAGGATCACAACGCTCGACGATCGGCTCATGGCGCACCTCGTTCCAGTCTAGAGGTGGCAAACCGCTCCAGCGCCGGCACACAGAGGTTCATCAACAGCACGGCAAAGGCTACGCCGTCCGGATAACCACCCCAGGTACGAATCAGGTACGTCAGCAGCCCGACGCCCGCGCCGAACAACAGTCGCGCGCCGGGGCTTTTTGCGCCGGACACCGGTTCCGTGACGATGAAGAATGCACCCAGCATGCTCGCGCCAGTGAGCAGATGAAACAGCGGCGAGCCATGGGAGTCGGAGCCCGAGCCGTTCCAGCACAGCAGGCTGATGATGAACAGGCTGGCGAGCATGCCGACCGGCGCATGCCAGCTGAACACCCGTCGTTGCAGCAGAAACGCGCCGCCCGCCAGAAAGGCCAGGTTGACCCATTCCATGCCTCGGCCACCGAAATGACCGAACGCCGGGTTAGCGGCAAACAGTTCGTCCATGGTCAGGCTTTTGTTGATCCGCAGGCTGTCCAGCGCCGTGGCCTGGACCCAGGCATCTGGCGTCTGCCCGAGGCTGAACCCGAACACCTGCTGCAAGCCTGCGATCAGGTCCAGTCCATGGGATGACGGCCAGTGGGTCATCTGTTGGGGAAAGGTCACCAGCACCAGGGCGAAGCCCAGCATTGCCGGGTTGAACGGGTTCTTGCCAACGCCGCCATACAGGTGTTTGCCGAACACCATCGCGAACGCCGCGGCACAGAGCGTCAGCCACCACGGGCAATAAGGCGGCAAGGCCAGCGCCAACAGCGTCGCGCTGACCAGTGCGCTGCCGTCGCTCAAGGTCGGCTTGAGCGCTCGCTTGCGTAAGCGCAACACGGTCGCTTCAACGGCCAGTGCGGTAACACCCGTCAGAATCAGGTTGATCAACACGCCCCAGCCATACAGCCAGAAAAACACCAGCATTCCCGGCACGGTAGCCAGCAATACCAGCTTCATGGCCTGCTGAAGGCGCTCGTCGACCGATTCAAGGGGCGGCATAGGCATCCACCTGACACTCGGCTTCATTCACCGCGAGTTCCAGGGCTTCGATCTGCTCAGCCGACGCTTCGCTGGCTTGGGCTTTCTTGAGTTCGGCGCGGCGCATGGCCAACTGGATCTTTGCCCGATTCAACTGCGCATTTTTCGCCGGAACGACGGGGGGCGCGGCTGGCGGTGCAGTACTTTCCAGTGTCGCCAATGCCTGTTCGGCAACCTCGAACTGCTGTTGCAAGACGATCAGTTGCGACTGCTGTTCGAAGGTCGGCGGATGCCCGAACGCCTTGAGTGACTTGTTCAACTGCGCCCGACTCATCGCCAGATCGATCTTGGCCTTTTTCAACGCCGCATCCGCATTGGCTGCCTTCTGTGCGCGGACTCGCTCAAGAGCGGCCTGAACCGGG
Organism: Pseudomonas sp. UYIF39; assembly: GCF_029963765.1. Taxonomy (GTDB): domain Bacteria; phylum Pseudomonadota; class Gammaproteobacteria; order Pseudomonadales; family Pseudomonadaceae; genus Aquipseudomonas. Next base: position 75,838 of record NZ_JALBYU010000018.1, on the reverse strand, counting down.
TCGAGTGTCGCTACCTCGCTGTGCTGGACGGCGCGCTGGGCTCGGGCCTGACGTTCGGCGATTTTCTGTTCTTCTTCGCGATACAGGCGAGCGTTGCGCTGTTCAAATCGGCGCCGAGCATGATTGCGCTTGGCCGCCCGGGCACGTTGCTCCTCAAGGCTAAACGCCAGACCGCCGACAATCGGCAGCACCGTGGCCAGCGGCAATGGCCGCATCTCGATGCAATCCACCGGGCAGGGCGCTACGCACAGGTCGCAACCAGTACATTCATCGACGATCACCGTGTGCATCAATTTCGCCGCGCCGACAATGGCATCCACCGGGCAGGCCTGGATGCACTTGGTGCAGCCAATGCACTCCGCTTCACGAATGTAGGCGATCTGCGCCGGGGCAGAACCGCGACTGATGTCCAGTTCCAGCACCGGCACTTTCAACAGCTCGGCCAGGGCGGCGATGGTTTCACTGCCGCCCGGCGGGCACTTGTTGATCGGTTCGCCGCTGGCAATGCCTTCGGCGTACGGTTTGCATCCGGGGTGGCCGCACTTGCCGCATTGGGTCTGCGGCAAGAGGGCGTCGATGCGTTGAATCAGACTCATGTTTTGATCAGTCCGCTGAATCCGAGAAAGGCCACTGCAATCAGTCCGGCGCCGATCAGGTCGATCGGCAGGCCGCGAAAGGGCAGGGGGATATCATTTTCGATGGTGCGTTGGCGCAAGTCGCTGAACAGGCTCAGTACCAACCAGAAACCCAGGCCGGCCCCCAGGCTCAGGGCCATGGCGTGGAAGAAGCCTTTGTCGTCCTGAGCATTGAGCAGCGTCAAGGCGAGTACGCCGGCGTTGCTCAGCAGCAGGGGCCAGAGGCCATCGAACGCAAGCTTTGGAAGTAACCGGGAAAGCATTTTCAGCAGCGGGCCAATCAGCAGAACGCTTAATGGCAGGAACACGAAAAGGCGCAGCGACGTCAGTTCCTGCGGGACCAGCAACCAACGGTAGGCCGAGTAGCCCAGCGTGCCGACGATCAGCATCAAGCACGTCGTCGCAAGACCCAACGCGTGGACCTGTCGATGCTCGTTGCCCAGCAGCGGATCGACGCCCAGCGGCCAGTGCAACACGAGGTTGTTGATCAGGGCAGCGCTGATAAGCGTAAGAACAATTTCGGTCATGATCGTGCCGGCAAGAACGGGGCTTTTTAACGGAACGGTCTAAAAAGCTTAGGCATTATCCGGCAAGGACGGAGGGTGGGCCAGACATGAAAATCCCACAGTCGCGTCGGGCACGACTGTGGGATCGGTTTACTGCAGAACCTTACTTGATGCGCTGACCCGGCTTGGCACCGCTGTCAGGGCTGAGCAGGTAGATTTCTTCACCGCCAGGGCCGGCCGCCATCACCATGCCTTCGGAGATACCGAACTTCATTTTCCGTGGCTTGAGGTTGGCGATCATCATGGTCAGACGACCATTGAGCTTGGACGGGTCCGGATAAGCGCTCTTGATCCCGGAGAACACGTTGCGTTGCTCGTCACCGATGTCCAGGGTCAGGCGCAGCAGTTTGTCGGCACCTTCCACGTGTTCGGCCTTGAGAATCAGGGCGACGCGCAGGTCGACAGCGGCAAAGGCATCGAACTCGATTTCCGGTGACAGCGGATCCTTGGCCAGTTCGCCATTGCCGGCAGGTGCAGCGTCGCCGGTGTCGGTAGCGCTGGCGGTCAGGTCTTCTTTCGAGGCGTCGCTCATGGCTTGCACTTTTACCGGGTCGATACGGGTCATCAACGGTTTGAACTCGTTCAGCTGATGGTTGCTGAGCAAAGTAGCGTGGTCGTTCCAGGTCAGCGGCGCGACGTTCAGGAACGCCTCGGCGTCGGCGGCCAGCAGCGGCAGCACCGGTTTGAGGAAGATCACCAACTGGCGGAACAGGTTGACGCCCAGGGCGCAGATGGCCTGGACTTCGTCTTGCTTGCCTTCCTGTTTGTTCAGCGACCACGGCGCCTTGTCGGCGATCCAGGCATTGGCACGGTCGGCCAGGCCCATGATTTCGCGCATGGCACGGGCGAAGTCGCGAGCCTCGTAGGCCTCGGCAATGCTCGGCGCTGCGGCGAGGAACGCTTCGGTCAGTTCCGGCGCGGCATTACCTGCCACCAGCACACCGGCGTTGCCTTTGTGGATGAAACCGGCGCAACGGCTGGCGATGTTGACGACTTTGCCGACCAGGTCGGAGTTGACCTTCTGCACGAAGTCTTCGAGGTTCAGGTCCAGGTCGTCGACGCCACGGCTCAGCTTGGCTGCGTAGTAGTAGCGCAGGTATTCCGGCGACAGGTGGTCCAGATAGGTTCGGGCCTTGATGAAGGTGCCGCGGGATTTGGACATTTTCTGACCGTTGACGGTCAGGTAACCGTGCACGTTGATGCCGGTCGGTTTACGGAAACCGGCGCCTTCGAGCATGGCTGGCCAGAACAGGGCGTGGAAGTTGACGATGTCCTTGCCGATGAAATGGTACAGCTCGGCGGTGGAGTCCTTGCCCCAGAACGCGTCGAAATCAAGTGTAGGCGTGCGGTCGCAGAGGTTCTTGAAGCTGGCCATGTAGCCGATCGGCGCGTCCAGCCAGACGTAGAAGTATTTGCCTGGCTCGTCGGGGATTTCGAAGCCGAAGTACGGCGCATCACGGGAGATGTCCCACTGTTGCAGGCCGGCGTCCAGCCATTCGGCGATTTTGTTCGCCACGGCTTCTTGCAGGGTGCCGCTGCGGGTCCAGGCTTGCAGCATTTCCTGGAAGTCCGGCAGCTTGAAGAAGAAGTGCTGGGAATCCTTGAGCACCGGAGTGGCGCCGGAGATTGCCGACTTCGGATCCTTCAGGTCGGTCGGCGCATAGGTCGCACCGCATTTTTCGCAGTTGTCGCCGTATTGGTCTTCGGTGCCGCATTTCGGGCAAGTGCCCTTGATGAACCGGTCGGCCAGGAACATTTTCTTTTCCGGGTCGAAGTACTGAGTGATCGAGCGCGTGGCAATGTGCCCGGCGTCGCGCAGCTTCAGGTAGATCTGGCTCGACAGCTCACGGTTTTCTTCGGCGTGAGTGGAGTGGAAGTTGTCGAAGTCCACCAGGAACTCGGCAAAGTCGGCGCTGTGTTCAGCCTGGACGTTGGCGATCAGCTGTTCCGGGGTGATGCCTTCCTTTTCCGCGCGCAGCATGATCGCCGAACCGTGGGCGTCGTCGGCGCAGACATAAATGCATTGATTGCCGCGGTGCTTCTGGAAGCGCACCCACATATCGGTCTGGATGTATTCCAGCATGTGGCCAAGATGGATCGAACCATTGGCATAGGGCAGGGCGCTGGTGACGAGGATCTTGCGTGGCTCGGACATGGGGCTCGGCTACTTGATGAAACGGAGGTCGGCCACTATAAAGCGCCGGCGCATATTTTTCACCCCGTGAGCCTGTTTCGATCTACGACAACCGCCAACCGGCGTCGGGCTCCCTCGCCACAAATGTGTGTCCGGCGTAGGATACTCGCCTGATTTTCCAGTCTTGCTATCGGAGTTGCCCATGAGCGCCGTCAATCGCGCAGCGGTGGAAGCCGTCCTTCGCCAATACACCGACCCTTATCTGAACCAGGACCCGGTCAGCGCCGGGTGCGTACGCGGCATCGACATTCAGGGTGATCGCGTCAGCGTCCAGCTGGAGCTGGGTTACGCTGCCGGCCTGTTCAAGAGTGGCTGGGCGCAGTTGTTGCAAATGGCCATTGAAGGGCTGGACGGCGTGACCATCGCGCGCGTCGAGATCACCAGTGTCATTGCCGCGCACAAGGCTCAAGCGCAGATCCCGGGTCTGGCCAACGTCAAGAACGTGGTGGCCGTGGCGTCCGGCAAGGGCGGTGTGGGCAAATCAACCACCGCCGCCAACCTGGCCCTGGCCCTGGCCCGCGAAGGCGCCAAGGTCGGGATTCTCGACGCGGACATTTACGGACCGAGCCAGGGCATCATGTTCGGCATCCCTGAAGGCACCCGGCCCAAGGTCAAGGATCAGAAGTGGTTTGTTCCGATCGAGTCCCATGGTGTCGAAGTCATGTCCATGGCGTTTCTGACCGACGACAACACGCCGATGGTCTGGCGCGGGCCGATGGTTTCCGGCGCCTTGTTGCAACTGGTCACTCAGACAGCCTGGGGCGATCTGGATTACCTGGTCATCGACATGCCACCAGGCACCGGCGACATCCAACTGACCCTGGCGCAGAAAGTCCCGGTGGCCGGCGCGGTGATCGTTACCACGCCGCAAGATCTGGCATTGCTGGACGCACGCAAGGGCGTGGAGATGTTCCGCAAGGTCAACATTCCGGTGTTGGGCGTGGTGGAAAACATGGCCGTGCACATCTGCTCCAACTGCGGGCATGCCGAGCATCTGTTCGGTGAGGGCGGTGGTGTGAAGCTGGCCAACCAGTACGGCGTCGAACTGCTGGCTTCGTTGCCGCTGGCGATGGCCATCCGCGAACAGGCCGATGGCGGCAAGCCAACGGTGATCGCCGAGCCTGACAGCCCGATTGCGATGGTTTACCAGGAACTGGCCCGCCATGTCGGCGCGCGGATTGTGTTGCAGGAAGCGGTATCGCCTGCGATGCCGAACATCACGATCAGCGACGATTAATCTGCGTCGACTGTTAAAAGATCGCAGCCTCGCTTCGCTCGACAGCTCCTACACATGGGTTTTGCATTCACCTGTAGGAGCTGTCGAGCGAAGCGAGGCTGCGATCTTTTGATCTTGCTTTAGATCCGCAACCCGCCATCCAACTCCAGAATTCGACCGGTGAAGTAGTCGTTCTCGAAAATGTACGCCGCCGAATGGGCGATCTCATCAGGCTTGCCCATGCACTTGAGTGGAATCGCGGACGTTATCTTCTCCAGCGCCTCAGGCTTCATGCTCAGCGTCATTTCGGTTTCGATAAAGCCCGGTGCAATGCCTGCCACACGAATACCGTAGCGTGCCAATTCCTTCGCCCAGGTCACGGTCATCGCGGCGACACCGGCCTTGGCGGCGGAATAGTTGGTCTGGCCGGCGTTGCCAGCACGAGAGATCGACGAGATATTAATGATCGCGCCGCTGTTGTTCAGCTCGATCATTTTGGCCGCAACTTCACGGGTGCACAGGAATACGCCGGTCAGATTGACGTCGATGACCGATTGCCACTGGGCGAGGCTCATCTTGGTCATCTCGCCGTCCTTGACCTTGATCAGCAAGCCATCGCGCAGGATCCCGGCGTTGTTGATCAGGCCATGGATCGCGCCGAAGTCCTCGGCAACCTGGGCGGCCATGTGGGTTACTTGCTCTTCATTGGCGACGTTGCACAGATAAGCGCGAGCCTCGACGCCTTTAGCCTTGCAAGCGGCTACGGTGTCGTCGAGTTTTTCCTGGTTCAGGTCCACCAGCGCCAGCTTCGCGCCTTTACCGGCGAAATACTCGGCCATGGAACGGCCCAAACCCTGGCAACCGCCAGTGATAATGATTACTTTGTCAGTGAGTTGCATTCGCATGCCCCAATAGCAGGTCAGAGGGAGTGGTTTCCTTTTAGAGAGTAGTCTCTCGATCTGCACCTGATACGGCTTGGCTGCACATGAGAACTGCCCTAATGGCGTTACTGGACCTTATCCCCAGGCGCCTGTCCGTTTTTTCGACGGATTCTATATAAGGAGTCATAAATTGAGCATTGAAGCGGCCAAGAATGCCCGAGAATTGCTTCTCAAGGAATACCGTGGAGTGCTCTCGACACACTCCAAGGCGATGCCCGGTTTCCCGTTTGGCTCTGTGGTTCCGTACTGTCTGGACGAACAGGGCCGGCCGCTGATCCTTATCAGCCGCATCGCCCAGCACACGCATAACCTGCAGAAGGATCCAAAATGCTCACTGTTTGTGGGCGAGCGTGGGGCTGAAGATGTGCAAGCCGTTGGTCGCCTGACCTATCTCGCCGAAGCAGAAAAGCTCGAGGACGAGGCCGCCATCGAAGCGGCGGCTGACCGTTACTACCGCTATTTCCCTGATTCGCAGAGCTACCACAAGGCCCACGATTTCGATTTCTGGGTGCTCAAACCGGTACGTCATCGCTACATCGGCGGCTTCGGTGCGATTCACTGGGTCGATCAACTGACCCTGGCCAACCCGTTTGCCGGTAAGCCCGAAGCGAGCATGGTCGAGCACATGAATGCCGATCACGCCAAAGCCATCGCCCACTACGTCGAACTGGCGGGCCTGCCGAAAACCGAGCCGGCGCAACTGGCGGGTATCGACACCGAAGGCATGCACCTGCGCATTGGTCAGGGGCTCTATTGGTTACCGTTTCAAGCGCCGTGTAATACGCCGACACAAGTGCGCGAAGCCTTGGTTTTCCTGGCTCACGCCGAACATTGGCCGAAAAATGAAGTGGCCGACGCTTGAATTCACGAATCGGCGACGTCATCTAGGGAAGACTGGCAAGGCATTCTTGCGTTGAGGAACCATTTGATGCGCCCTTTTTTATTGCTCTTTGTACTGTTCCCGGTGTTGGAGCTGTTCGTATTCGTCAAGGTCAGCGGGGCGATCGGGTTTTTCCCGGCCCTGCTGTTGGTCATTCTCGGCTCGATGCTCGGCGTGTTCGTGCTGCGTATCGCTGGTCTGGCAACCGCATTGCGTGCTCGTGAAAGCCTGAACCGCGGCGAGTTGCCGGCTCAGACCATGCTCGAAGGTTTGATGCTGGCACTGGCGGGTGGTCTGTTGATCCTGCCGGGCTTCGTCACTGACGCGCTGGGTCTGATCATGTTGCTGCCGATCTCTCGTCGACTGTTGGCCAATAAAATGCGCCAGCGTGCCGAAGAGGCGGCAATCCGTCAGCGTGCGTTCGCCGACGACCTTCAGCCACTTGGCGGCGGCCCTGCGACCCGCGAGCCTCTGGGCCGTGAACCCCACGTGATCGAAGGCGAATTTGAACACCGCGACACCAAGTAATCCGCTACACCGACACGGCACCTTCGGGTGCCGTGTTCGTTTGTGGGGCAGCAACCTGAAAAAATTTGCTTCCTCGCCCTTGTAATAAGCTTGTGCGCCCTTATGTAACGGTCACCGCAAGGTTTCTGGCGATTACGCCAGACAGACTTCCGCGGTTCGCTCGACGAACCGCACCCGGCACCGCCGGATTTGTTAAACCCGCCGGGAATACACCGGCCGATGAAAACCACAATTAGGAGAGATCGACAATGAAGCTTCGTCCTCTGCATGACCGCGTCGTCGTCCGTCGCAGCGAAGAAGAAAAGAAAACCGCTGGCGGTATCGTCCTGCCAGGTTCGGCTGCTGAAAAGCCAAACCAGGGTGAAGTTCTCGCCGTAGGTCCAGGCAAAGCACTGGAAAACGGTGAAGTGCGTGCACTGGCTGTGAAAGTGGGTGACAAGGTTGTGTTCGGCCCGTACTCCGGCAGCAACACCGTGAAAGTCGACGGCGAAGACCTGCTGGTAATTGGCGAGAGCGAAATCCTCGCCGTTATCGAAGGCTGATTCCCCGCTCATTTTCCCGCTACTACAAAGTATTTAAGGAATATCGATCATGGCTGCTAAAGAAGTTAAATTCGGCGATTCCGCCCGCAAGAAAATGCTCGCCGGTGTCAACGTCCTGGCTGACGCAGTAAAAGCGACCCTGGGCCCTAAAGGCCGTAACGTGATCATCGAGAAGAGCTTCGGCGCTCCGACCATCACCAAGGACGGCGTGTCCGTTGCCAAAGAAATCGAGCTGAAAGATCGCTTCGAAAACATGGGCGCGCAGCTGGTCAAAGACGTTGCCTCCCGTGCCAACGATGACGCAGGCGACGGCACCACCACCGCTACCGTTCTGGCTCAATCGATCGTCAACGAAGGCCTGAAAGCCGTCGCTGCCGGCATGAACCCGATGGACCTGAAGCGCGGTATCGACAAAGCGACCATCGCAATCGTCAAAGAGCTCAAAGCCCTGTCCAAGCCTTGCGCTGACACCAAGGCTATCGCTCAGGTCGGCACCATCTCGGCCAACTCCGACAGCTCCATCGGCGACATCATTGCCGAAGCCATGGAAAAAGTCGGTAAAGAAGGCGTGATCACCGTTGAAGAAGGCTCGGGCCTGGAAAACGAACTGTCGGTTGTTGAAGGCATGCAGTTCGACCGTGGCTACCTGTCCCCGTACTTCGTCAACAAGCCAGAGACCATGACTGCCGAGCTGGACGGCCCGCTGATCCTGCTGGTCGACAAAAAGATCTCGAACATCCGCGAAATGCTGCCAGTACTGGAAGCCGTTGCCAAAGCCGGCCGTCCACTGCTGATCGTGGCCGAAGACGTTGAAGGCGAAGCCCTGGCGACTCTGGTTGTGAACAACATGCGCGGCATCGTTAAAGTCGCAGCCGTCAAGGCTCCAGGCTTCGGCGACCGTCGCAAGGCCATGCTGCAGGACATCGCTGTTCTGACTGGCGGTACCGTTATCTCCGAAGAGATCGGTCTGAGCCTGGAAAGCACTACCCTGGAACACCTGGGTAATGCCAAGCGCGTGATCCTGTCCAAAGAAAACACCACCGTGATCGACGGTGCCGGCGTTGAGGCTGACATCCAGGCTCGCGTTCTGCAGATCCGTCAGCAAGTGGCTGACACTTCGTCCGACTACGACCGTGAAAAACTGCAAGAGCGTCTGGCCAAACTGTCCGGCGGCGTTGCAGTGATCAAGGTTGGTGCGGGTTCCGAAGTTGAAATGAAAGAGAAGAAAGCCCGCGTTGAAGACGCCCTGCACGCTACCCGTGCAGCCGTTGAAGAAGGCGTGGTACCTGGCGGCGGCGTGGCACTGGTTCGCGCTCTGCAGGCAATCTCCGAGCTGAAAGGCGACAACGATGACCAGAACGTTGGCATCCAGTTGCTGCGTCGCGCTGTTGAAGCGCCACTGCGCCAGATCGTTGCCAACTCCGGCGACGAGCCAAGCGTAGTGGTCGACAAGGTCAAGCAGGGTTCGGGTAACTACGGTTACAACGCTGCTACCGGCGAATACGGCGACATGATCGAAATGGGTATCCTGGACCCTGCCAAAGTGACTCGTTCGGCTCTGCAAGCGGCTTCGTCGATTGCCAGCCTGATGATCACCACCGAAGCCATGATCGCTGAGATCAAGGAAGAAGGCGGCGCTGGCGGCGGCATGCCAGACATGGGCGGTATGGGCGGCATGGGCGGCATGATGTAAGCCAGCCTTACCCCTATAAAAAAACCCCGCCTGCGCTAAGCAGGCGGGGTTTTTTATTGCCTTCGATTTACCTGGATCTTGAAATTGAACCGGACCACTGTGGGAGCGAGCAATCCCGCTCCCACATTTTGATCTGTGTTTCAGGCAGTAGCTTGTTGTGGTTCGGACTCTCGCTCAGCCTTCGAGGCTGGCCGATACAGGATGTAGTAGTAAGACCCCAGACAAATCAGCCAGCAGAAAATTGCCGTCCACACATTGTGCGAAAAGAAGTGCGCGCCCTGCATCATCCGGCTGATGGAAAACACCGTGCCCAACGCGAAAGCGAACACAAACGCCTTGCGTGCCAGACGCGGACGACGGTCACGCAGGACAAAGAACAGCGCAAACAGTGTGAAACCCGTCGCCGCATGACCGCCGGGCCAGCAACGGCCAGGTTTATCGGTGTGCGGGCGAGGGCTGAGCAGTTCGCTATAGGTTTCGTGACCGCCGAATTGCTCAAGGCTCCACGGGCATTGAACGGCCGTCACCGCTTTGACTGGCGTGACAAAGGAGGTCGCCAGCGCCAGCGACAGCACCAGACAGCCCAGTTCCCGTTTGATCGGTTTGAGCCGGTCCATGAAAAAGGAGGCGATGAAACCGAAGATGGCCAACACCGAGAAGGCGATGACCACCTGCTTGGCGCGGTCATGCACGATCTCTTCCAGGAAGTAACTGTGCCGCCCGATGAAATCCCCCGCGACCGGGTCATAGAGCAGTTTGGCAAGGTCCATATCCAGGGACGTCAATTCGAGCAGCATCAGAGTGATCGCTGCGATGGCGGGAACGCCCAGGCACACCCAGAAATTCAGCGGGCGGGAGGCGGGACGAACAGCAGTTGATGGCATGGTGGATCCTGAACAAAGGAAAAAGCCCCGGGGCATCAGCCCGGGGCGATTCGATTAATGTGGGCTGACTTGGTCGGTGCCCTCCGTGGGCGTCTTCCAGCCAAGTAGCTGTTGCTTGAAGCCATAACTGGCGGTTTGGTAATAGGTGATAGCACGGGCAATCAACGGGTCGCTGGCGGTGGCCTTGGACTCACGGCTCTCGGTCAGTGCTTCATCATGGCGCCGTAGCCCTTGGCGAGGGCTCAGGATCGCCAAATCCTTGCCGTCGAACAAGCCCAGGTGCTGGTAATTGCCAACGACCACGCGGGGCGGCAGTGGATTGTCCTGCAGCAAATTGCGGCCAAAGAAGGTCGACTGATAATCCAGGTTCAGCAAACCCAGCAAGGTCGGCGCCAGGTCGATCTGACTGGCCAGTTGCGCGGTTTCCCGTGCATCGATCAGCTTCGGTGCATAGATGAACAGCGGAATCTGATAGTTGCTGATCGGCAAGTCTTCCATGCCGGCGCTGCCGGCCGTGTGATCGGCGACGAAGACGAAGATTGTATTGTCAAACCACGGCTTTTGGCGCGCCTGATCGAGGAACTGACCAATGGCATAGTCGGTGTACTTCACCGCACCGTCGCGACCGTTGCCGGATTTGATGTCGATCCGGTTGTCCGGGTAGGTGTAAGGGCGATGGTTGGAGGTGGTCATCAGTTGCAGCAGAAACGGCTGCTGTTTCGCGTAGTCAGCGTCGGCCAGTTTGAGGGCCTGCTTGTAGAGATCTTCGTCAGCCATGCCCCAGGCATTTTTGAAGTGGATTTCTGATTCCTCGACGCTGGTCTGGTCCACCACACGGTAACCATTGCCACTGAAAAACGCGTTCATATTGTCGAAGTAACCGCGTCCGCCATAGACGAACACGCTGTCGTAACCCACGGCGGTGAGCTGCTGGCCGAGGCTGGCGAAACCGCTTTCACGCCCCACGCGCTTGACGATCGAGCGCCCCGGGGTTGGCGGGATCGCCAGGGTAATGGCCTCAAGGCCGCGATCGGTGCGGGTGCCGGTGGCATAGAAGTTGTTGAAGTACAGGCTCTGCTTGCGCAAGGCATCGAGGTTGGGGGTCAGGTTGCGCTTGTCGCCGTTACTGCCCATGTACTTGGCGCTGAAGCTTTCAATCGTCACCAGCACAATGTTGGGTTTGCGCACAGTGCCCGGGTTGTCGATCATCCGGCGAATGTCCTGCGGATCCTCGCCGATGAAACGCGCGTTGGGTTCGCTCAGCTCGGCACGAATCTGCTGAGCAACGATTGCCGGCGGCAGGCTGCTGTAGAACTGCGTGTAATCCAGTTCGTTGTTACGGAATGCTGCAAAAAACTGATAGGGCCCATTGCTCGCCAGTTCGTTCTGATAGGCGTTACCGCCCTGGGCGCGCGGCGAATCCTGGCTGAGCAGTTGCAAGCTCAGGCCCGCGACGATCAACAGGCCCAGCGCATTCAGCAGGCGCCCGCGCATTGGCGGCAACGGTGCGTCCAGCGCGGCATTGAAAGGTTTGCGCAACACAAAGCTCAGGGCGACGGCCAACACGGCAAGGATGCTCAGCAGCGTGCCGATCGGATAAGACTCCAACAGGTTGTTCAACACCTCGTCGGAATACACCAGGTAATCGACGGCGATGAAGTTGAAGCGCACACCGAACTCATCCCAGAACAGCCACTCGGCTACCGCGGTGAACAACATGGCGAACAAGCTGACGGTCAGCAGTCCCTGAAGGAACCAGCGGTGGCCGCGGCGACGCCACAAGGCCGGTGGGCAGAGCAGCAAGTAGAGGCCCATCGGCAGCGCTGCGTAGGCAATGAAGCCCAGGTCGTAAAGCAGGCCGATGCCAAACACCGACAGAAATCCGCTACCGGCCTCATCCAGATGGGTGAGCAGCAAAACCGTGCGGGTCAGCAAGAAAATGACCAGCCACGAGCCGGTCACGAGCAGGAGAAAGCGCATTGGCGCGGTCTTGAAGAGCTCCATTGTGTGTACATTCCTTAACAACAATTGTGTGGGATTCTCGCGCCACGACTGTAGTCGGCTTGTGAATCGATAGTGAAAAACATGTTAATCCTATCATTTGGTTGAGCGGATTGATTCCAGGCACCCTGACCCTAGCCCTGAGCCACGCTTGGCCTTAAGCTGCGCGGGCCACGACGCCCGTTGCTGTGTACGCAGGAGATACCCATGCGAATTCTATTGGTTGAAGACAACCGCGATATCCTGGCCAATCTGGCCGATTACCTGGGGCTCAAGGGTTACACCGTGGATTGCGCGCAGGACGGTTTGTCAGGCTTGCACCTGGCGGCCACCGAGCATTACGACTTGATCGTGCTCGACATCATGTTGCCTGGCATCGACGGTTACACCCTGTGCAAACGCCTGCGCGAAGACGCACGCCGCGACACGCCGGTGATCATGCTCACCGCTCGCGATCAATTGGACGACCGGCTGCAAGGCTTCAAATCCGGTGCCGATGACTACCTGATCAAACCCTTTGCCCTGTCTGAATTGGCGGCGCGCATCGAGGCGGTCATGCGTCGCACCCAGGGTGGCGGTCGCCGTACTTTGCAGGTTGGCGATCTGAACTACGACCTCGACACCCTGGAAGTCACCCGCGAAGGTCGTCTGCTCAAACTCAACCCGGTGGGCCTGAAGTTGCTGGCCGTGCTGATGCAGAAAAGTCCTCATGTGCTGCGCCGGGAAATTCTCGAAGAGGCGCTGTGGGGGGATGACTGCCCGGACAGCGACAGCCTGCGCAGCCACGTCCATCAGTTGCGCCAAGTGATCGACAAGCCGTTCGCCAAACCGTTGCTGCAAACCGTGCACGGTGTGGGTTATCGCTTGGCCGAGGGCCGTGATGGAGTTTAAGCAGAGCCTTGCTCAACGGATCATCATCGCCTTTGCGCTGATGAGCGCACTGGTCGCGGGAGCCTTTGCCATGGGCATTGTGGCGACCGTGCACCTGGTAGAAGAAAAACTGATTTCGGCAGGTCTGGGGGGCGATTTACAACGGCTGTTGCTGATGGACAGTGTCACGGACTGGAGCCATCGTCCCGAGCCGGACCAACTGTTCTATTTCAGCGGCGGGCCGGGCGATTTTCAGTTGCCCAAGGATTTACGCCACCTGGAACCGGGCTTTCACGAAGTATTTCGCGAACAGCTGTCATATCACGCCATGGTCGAAGTCGTCGACGGCCGGCGTTATGTGCTGTTACAGGATCAGAGCGATTTCGAGGAGCGTGAACGGGTGCTGTTTGCCGTGGTGCTGGTGGGTTTCGTTCTGAGCCTGGCATTGGCGGTGTTTCTCGGCTGGATACTGGCGCGCAAAGTGATGGCGCCCGTGGTGCGACTGGCCCGCCAGGTCCGTCACCGTGACCAATTGTTAGGTCTGGCGCCACCCCTGGCGCCGGATTACGCCGCTGATGAGGTGGGCGAGTTGGCCGTGGCCTTCGACGCCACCCTCGGGCGCTTGCGCCAGGCGTTGACCCGCGAACGGCTATTCACCAGTGACGTCAGCCACGAGCTGCGCACGCCATTGATGGTGCTGGCCAGTTCCTGCGAGCTGCTGCTGGAAAACCCCGGCATCGATCAGCGTGGTCGTGCTCAGGTCGAGCGAATCGCCCGCGCCTGTGAAGAGATGCGTGAGCTGGTGCAAACCTTTCTGATGTTGGCCCGCAAACAACGTGAAGACGCCAGCATGTCGCCCCAGCAGAACCTGAACCAGGTCGCCGGCGGACTGCTCAATCTGTGGCGCGAGCCGATCGAGTCCAAGGGACTGACGCTGATCTTTGAGCCGGGCAATCCGGCAAGCACCTGCTACAACGCAACCCTTCTGCACGCGGTCATGGGCAACCTGCTGCGTAATGCGCTGCATTACACTGAGCACGGGTTTATTCGCCTGACGCTGACGGCCACGGGTTTCATGGTCGAAGACAGTGGCGTGGGCATTCCCGAGGAAAAACGCGAGGCGATGTTCGAGCCCTTCGTGCGGGGCAGCGAGAAACGCGGCGAAGGCCTGGGGCTGGGGCTGTCGCTGGTGCAGCGGATCTGTGAAAACCAAGGGTGGAACGTCAGCCTGACGAACATGGAGCCCAACGGCTGTCGTTTTCAGGTGGAGCTGTCAACGAGTAGTTGATCGCCTTATTGAAACGCATTAACCCGGTGCAATCGTTTTCATCCTGTAAATCCTCGAAGTAATTCGGGGGGTTGCATGACGTTTTTTTCACAACGGCATGACCTGACGCTGACACGGCGCTACCTATCGTGGGTACCATCAGCAGCTCAGGAGAACTTGATGATGGACGGCCCGATCAAACTTGATTTTTCCGAAAAATACGACGATCAACACGCTCAACAATACCTGCGCAAACACAAGGACGGCGTGGGCCGCCGCCTGTCCCACTGGCGTGACGAGCAACTGGCGCGCAAGGCACTCGCACTGGCCGGTGAGCCGGGGCTGATCCTCGATTTGCCCTGCGGTGCGGGGCGCTTTTGGCCATTGCTGGCGGAAAAAGCCAATCGTGCGATCATTGGCGCCGACAACTCCGAATCCATGCTGAAGATTGCCATGCAGGCGCAACCTGCCGATGTGGTGAAACGGGTACAACCCTTGCACACTTCTGCATTCGACATCGCTTTGCCTGATAATGCGGTCGACAGCATTTTCTGCATGCGTTTGCTCCATCACATCGGTGAAGCCGAGCATCGACTGGCTATTTTGCGCGAGTTCGAGCGAGTCACTCGCGACAGCGTGATCCTTTCTTTGTGGGTGGACGGCAATTTCAAAGCGTGGAAACGCAAGCGCCTCGAGAAAACCCGTGAGCAGCAAGGTTACCAAAATCGATTTGTGTTACCGGCTGCTACGGTTGAAAAGGAATTCGAGCAGGCGGGTTTTCAGATTCAGGAACAACTGGACTTTTTACCGCTCTATGCCATGTGGCGGGTCTACGTATTACGCAAGAGGTAACAGAATGGCAGTGCAATGTGCAGCAGAATCGGAAGTCGCTCCTCAAGACCGCTTCGATTATTTCTGGAATCAGCGCGGTGAATGGGTAGAAGAACCCAACATTCGTCGCGGTGGAGAAAGCGGCGTGCAGCGCGTCGTGAGCAGCAATGGACAGCTGCTGTACGTTAAACGTCAAACCGGGCATATCCATCGCAGCTTGCAGCACCCGTTCGGTCGGCCGACGGTGTTGCGCGAACGCGATGCGCTCATCGGCCTGAACCTGCTCGACGTTCGCGTTCCGGAACTCGTTTTCTGCGGTGCACAGCGTGATCCGGTGCATAAATGGCGCGCATTGCTGGTCACCAAGTCGCTGGACGGTTTCGAGGAAATCGAACACTGGTACGCTGGCGGTGGTCGCGAGCGTCACGGTGAGGCCGTGCATGATCGAGTGTTGAAGGAACTGGCCGAGAGCCTGGCCCGGATGCACAAGGGCCGCTGGCAGCATAGCTGCCTCTACTTCAAACACGTATTCGTGCGCATCACCGGCGAAGGCGAGGCTGCCAAGATTGAAGTGGCCTTGATCGATCTGGAGAAATGCCGGCAGCGTTTGACCGCCCGGCAAGCGGCTACGCATGACATGAAGCAACTGCGTCGCCACTCGTCGTTCAGCACGACGGACTGGCAGAAACTCGTCTACTTTTATAAGACGGCGTTTGGCAGCGCTATCAAGGGTTTATAGCAATGAAACTCGAAATTGCACGAGGTGTATTTTTATTAGGAGCCTTGGCAGTTGCTTCACTAGCGGTGGCGGCTTGGGAGCAGCCCCGCACGCAAGTCCTCAGTTCAGTGAACGGCAACACACACTGTCCATTGCCACGCGTTGCGAAGGCATCCGTGGCATCCCAACCCGATCATGATTTCTTGCTGTTCATGTTCGGACTTTCTCAAGGATTGAGGCCACAAAGTTGAACAGATTGAAGCCCAAATAAAAGGCCTCGCTAATGCGAGGCCTTTTTTATTCCCGAATTTCGAGCCTTGCAACCATCTCTGTGGGAGCGAGCTTGCTCGCGATAGCGGTGTGACAGTCACCTCAATGCTGATTGCGCCACCGCTATCGCGAGCAAGCTCGCTCCCACAGGGTTATGAGTGTTCTTTGGGTTTATCGGGTTTTGCCAAAAGCGTGTAAACACACGGCAGCACAAACAACGTAAACAACGTCCCGATCGACATCCCTGTGGCGATCACCGTGCCAATGTCGAACCGGCTGACGGCCCCCGCCCCCGTGGCGATGATCAACGGCACCATGCCGAACACCATCGCAGCAGTGGTCATCAACACCGGACGCAGACGAATGGCCGCCGCTTCCTCCACGGCCTCGCGCGGCGACAACCCTTTGTCCTTACGTAACTGGTTGGCAAATTCGACGATCAGGATTCCGTGCTTGCTGATCAGCCCGATCAACGTCACCAGGCCGACCTGGGTGTAGATGTTCATGCTCGACCAGCCCAGGAACAGCGGGATCAGCGCGCCACAGATTGATAGCGGCACGGTCACCAGAATCACCAACGGATCGCGGAAGCTTTCGAACTGGGCGGCCAATACCAGGAAAATGATCGCCAGCGCCAGGGCGAAGGTGACCCACAGCGCACTGCCTTCCTGGACGTATTGCCGTGATGCGCCGGAATAGTCGAAGGCATAACCCACCGGCGCCTCTTCCCGAGCGATTTGGCGCACTGCGTCGATGGCTTCACCCATGCTGACCAGCGGCACCCCGGACAGGATGGCCGAGTTGAGTTGCTGGAACTGGTTCAACTGCCGTGGACGCGCCCGGTCGGTCACGGTAATCAGGGTCGACAAGGCCAGCAGTTGGCCTTGGGTGTTCTTGACGTAGTAATTGTTCAGCCAGTCGGGGTTGTCCCGGAAAGGTCGTTCGACCTGCGCGATGACTTTGTAGCTGCGACCTTCAATGGTGAAACGGTTGATCTCCGCCTCACCCAGCAACGTCGCGAGCGTCCCGCCCAGGTCCTGCATGGAAACACCCATCTGTGCAGCCTTGGCGCGATCGATATCCACCACCACTTCGGGTTTGTCGAACGCCAGGTCGAGGTCGACGAAGGCGAACTTGCCGGACTCCATTGCCCTCTTTTTGATTCGGTCGGCCACTTGCAGCAGCGACTCGTAATCGTTGGCGGAGTTGATGACGAACTGAAACGGCAGCCCCTCACCGGTACCAGGCAGGGACGGCAGGTTGAAGCCGAAGATCTGCAGCCCGGAAATGCTCTCCAGTTTGCGCTGGACCTCGGGGAGGATTGCCATCTGAGTGCGGCTGCGTTCGTTCCACGGTTTGAGCAGGAAGCCGCCGATCCCAGATTGCACGCCGTTGAAACCATTGATCTGGAACGACGAGTAGTACTCGGGAAACGTCTTGAAGATCTCGACGAACTCGTCGGTGTAGGCGCTCAGGTAGTCGAGGTTCGTCGGTTGCGGGGCATTGGCGATCATGAAAATGATGCCCTGGTCCTCATCGGGCGCCAGTTCCGACTTGGTGAACTTGAGCAGCACCGGAATCAGGCACAGCACGATTACCGCAAACACCAGCACCACCGGCCGGGTGTTAAGGGTGCCGTGGAGCATGCTTTGGTAACGGCGCTTGAGACCTTCGAAAATCCGGTCCAGACGATGGGCCAGGCCGCTGGGATTTTCCTCGTGACGCAGCAATAAGGCGCACATCATCGGCGACAGGGTCAGGGCGACGATGCCGGAGATCACCACCGCGCCGGCCAATGTCAGGGCGAACTCCTTGAACAGCGCACCCGTGAGCCCCGTCAGGAAACCGATCGGCGCATAGACCGCTGCCAGGGTGATGGTCATCGAGACCACCGGCATGGCGATTTCCCGGGCGCCTTCGATGGCCGCATCCAGCGGCGTTTTGCCTTCTTCGATGTGCCGGTGGATGTTTTCGACTACCACAATGGCGTCGTCCACCACCAGGCCGATGGCCAACACCATCGCCAGCAGGGTCAGCAGGTTGATCGAGTAGCCCATCATCTGCATGAAGAACATCACGCCGATCATCGACAGCGGGATAGTGACTACCGGGATCACCACCGACCGCAGCGCGCCGAGAAACAGGAACACCACCACGATCACGATCAGCACCGCTTCGAACAATGTTTTGATCACCTCGTTGATCGAGGCCTGGATAAACAGCGTGGCGTCGTAGGCGATTTCACCTTTGAGGTTGGGCGGCAGCTGGGCTTCCAGGTCCGGCATGATCTTGCGCACTTCCCTGATCACGTCCAGGGGGTTGGCGCCGGGCGTGGCCTTGATGCCGATGTACACCGAAGGGGTGCCGCCGAAAGAACTGATCGAGTCGTAGTTTTCCGCCCCCATTTCAACCCGCGCCACATCGCTGAGCAGTACGCGACTGTCGCCCTCGACCTTGAGCGGAATCGCGGCAAAGGCTTCGGCGGACTTGAGTTCGGTATTGGCGTTGATGCTGGTAACGACGTACTCGCCTTTCACTTCGCCGGCGGCGGAGAGGAAGTTGTATTTGCGCACTGCGTCGGTCACGTCGCTGGCACTCAGGCCGAAACCGGCGAGCTTGACCGGGTCCAGCCACAGACGCATGGCAAATACCTGGTTGCCGAGAATCTCGGCTTCGGCCATGCCCGGCAGGGTCGCCAGTTTCGGCTGGATCACCCGCGACAGGTAATCGGTAATTTGTGGGTTGCTCAGCTCCTTACTGAAGAAGCTGATGTACATCAGTGCCGAGGCGTCGGCGGCTTCCTTGCTCAGTACCGGGTCTTCGGCGTCCTGGGGCAGTTGGTTCTTCACCTCGTTGGCCTTGGCCAGCAATTCGGTGAACAAGCGGTCGCTGTTGGAACCGATGCGCGCGTAGATCGAGATCACCGAGAAGTTCTGGCGACTGACCGAGGTCATGTAGTCGATACCCTCGGCACTGGCCAGACTTTGCTGCATCGGTTGGGTGATGTAACCCTGAATGGTTTCGGCGTTGGCCCCGGGGTACGCCGTGGTCACCGTGATCAGGGCGTTTTCCATTTGTGGATATTGGCGCAGCGGCAACTTGCTCCAGGCCTGGAAGCCCAGCAGCACAATCAACAGGCTGACCACGGTGGCGAGCACTGGGCGGCGGATGAACGGGTCGGTAAAAGCCATGGGGATTCCTTGATCAGTCCGCGCGCGGCGGGCTGTTCTTCTCGGCTAAGGTCTTGTCGTCGCTGATCGCAATGTGTGCGCCGTTGTCCAGTTTGATCTGGCCGGCCGTGACCACTTTTTCGCCGTTCTGCACGCCTTTGGTGATCATCACTTGCCCATCGCGGCGCTCGCCGGTTTCGATGAAACGCCGTTCGGCGATCAGGACCGGTTGGCCCTTGTCGTCTTTTTCCAGGCTGCCGTCTTCGGCTTTTTTCTGTGCGACGACATAGAGCGAGTTGCCGTACAGCGTGTAAGTGATCGCGCTTTCCGGCACGACGATGCGCGGCTGCGGGTCAGGCAACAACACTTGCAGGCTGGCGAACATCCCCGGCAGCAGTTTGCCGTCGGGGTTGGCCAGGGTCGCGCGGACCTGCACATTGCGCGTGCTGTTTTCGACTTTCGGGTTGATCGCGCTGATGGTGCCGGGGAAGGTTTGTGTCGGGTAGGCCGCGACAACGATCTGTACCGGTTGGCCGAGGGCGATTTTCGGTATCGACTGCTCAGGCACGAAGAAGTCGACATAGAGGCTGCTGAGGTCTTGCAGGGTGGCAATCATGGTGCCGCTGGCGAGATAGTCACCGATATCCACGTGACGAATGCCGATGGTCCCGCTGAAAGGTGCCAGCAAGCGTTTTTTTGCCAGCGCCGCCCTGAGCTGATTGACCGTGGCCCGGCTCTTTTGCAGCACCGCCGAGAGCCGGTCGAATTCGCCTTTGGAAATGGCCTGGCTGCCCACCAGTTGGCTACCGCGACCGTAATCGAGCTGCGCCAGCCCCAGGTCAGCCTGAGCGGTTTCAAGCAAGGCGGTTTCTACCACGCTATCAAGCAGGAGCAGCGATTGGCCGACCTTTACCTTCTGACCGGATTCAAACTGCAAATCCCTGACGGTGCCGGAAGCTTCCAGGCTCAGATCGACACCTTGCAGCGCCGTGAGGGTGCCGACCGCCGGCAGGCGCGCTTGCCACGGCCGTTCGGTGGCCGTGGCCACGGCGACACTGATCGCCGGTTTCGGCACAGCAAAGCCTTGAATCATCGTATAGATGGAGAAGGCTTTGTAACCGGCCAGGACCAGCACGATCAGCAAAACAACACCCAACATGATCAGCATGCGGCGACGCAGCATATTTCCACTTCCTTGGAGAAAATCAGGTGAGACAGTCGGGCACATTACTCCGAGTGGGAGGTTGATTCCAACTGGCAGAACTAACAGGGTGTAAGGCTATCGATTGGCGTTGGCCTGAAAAGATCGTCCGAACGCTGCCCGAGCCTTCGGACGATCTTTTCGGCGTTATTCACGCCATCAGGTGCAGGTGGTTATCCCAGAGCCCTGCGGGTAGGTCGAGGGGTTTTGCAACAAGGCTTGTCTGGCGGCAGTCGTAGAACCGGCAGCGCCCCTGACCCGAGGTCACGACAAAGCCATCGGCTACCGCGCCGACCCCGGCGCAATCGGGAAGCGGCGCGTCCAGGCGCACTTCACCGCTGTCCAGGTCCCAGATGAAAAAGCGGTTGCCCCGTGGCGCGGTCAACGCCACCAGGCGCAGTTCACTGTGCACCGCGACACTGGCGGTGTAATGCCCCATGGCCTGCAACTGATGCTCAGGCACCGGGAAGGCCATGAACGGCTGGCCGGGACGCTTGATCGCCAGCAGCTCCGACGACTCGTGAGACGGCCCCATGAACTGCTGACCGGCGACGATGGTGCCGTCGCTGGCAATCCCCAAATGACGCACGCTGTTCATCTGCTGGGCGAGGGTTTCCTTGCTCAGCAGGGTGCCATCGCGTTGCATCAGGACCAGGCTCGGTTCCATGGCGTTGAGGTTCATCTCGACGCGGCTTTCGGCCTCGGTGCGAATGCCACCGTTGGCCACCACCAGGGTTTCGCCATCGGGCATCCACGACACCTGATGCGGACCGACACCGTGAGTAGAAATCTCGCCGCTGTGGATAAGTCGCTCACCTTCGAACTTATACACACCCAGCAAGCCACGGCCTGGATCGGAGGTGTCGTTCTCGGTGGCGTACAGCCAGTCGCCGCTCTTGTGAATCACCGCGTGACCGTAGAAGTGCCGGTTCGGCAGCGACACCACGGTTTGCAGCAGTGTGCCGTCGCGCAGGTCGATCAGGTAACTCTCGGTGCCGGGACGACGGGCGACGAACAGCGCAATCGGCAGCGTCGGGTGATTGATGATGTCATGGCAGCGCTGGCCGACCTGAGTGGCGAACACCCGTGTGCCGTCCAGCCGATAGCCGACGGCGTAGTGTTTGCCGTCGGTGTCATCCCGCGCCGAGAGCAGCAGCGGGCTCTTGTCCTTTTGCTTGAACAGCGTCCAGCCACCCAGTGTCACCGCACCCAGCAGCAAACTACCTAACGTCAGAGCCTGGCGTCGCAGCATGGAACTTGCCCTCATTAGTCACCGTCGTTGGCGTTGAAGCCCAGTTGGATGCCCAGCGCCTTGGCCAGTTCGCTTTCGTGCAGGCGGTGGACGACGTTGAGGCTGTCGTAGAGGTCGTTGAGTTGCTGGCGACCGGCATCGTCGTTGAGCATTTCAGTCAGCGAGCGCTGATTGCTGGCGAACAGTTTCAGGGCGGCAGCGTAAGCGGCGTCGATCTTGTCGGCCAACGGTTTTTGCTCGCTCGGCAACAGGCCGCGCAGGCCTTTGTTGTCGACGCCTTCCCACACCGTTTTGGCGGCGGCGAGGCTGGCCTCCAGGCCGGTCAGGGATGACTGGCTGCGCCATGCATCGGCCTGGAACGGTTGCGGGACACCCTTCGTCTGACGGCCCATCGGCGTGCCGAGTTTTTTCTTCAGGCTGTCGAGGGCGGTGACTTGCACGCGCAACAGATCGGCGATTGCTTCGTGGGAATCGGCGTAGCGCTGGTTCGGGAATTTGCTCATTTGCGCGAGCATGCCGTCGGTGTTGTTCCAGGTTTTCAGAATCTCTTCGGCCAGTTGTTTCTGACGCTCGCCAATCGCGATCAGCAGCGGGCAGTACTTGGCTTTCTGTTCAGCGTTGGCCACATCGGGCTTGCTGTCGAACAGGATGTATTCGTAGGCGGAAAGGCCTTGAACCACAACGCTGGACTTGGCCAAGGCAGCGGCATCGATCTGCGGCTGTGCGGTGACCAGTTGCTCGACCTGACGGCCGACGAGGTTTTTCTTGTCCGGCCAGAACTGCACCTGCCAGGCGCGATTGCCTTCGGCCAGCGGCCCGATCAGCAACGGTTGCAGCTCGGCCCAGGCTTTCTGCGCATGAAGGAAGTCGGCGCGGGCGGTGTCGAGATTTTCCTTGCCTTCGCAGTAGGCCAGAGCACTGACGGCCAGTTGGCGATCGGCTTCAACCCAACGCGTGTAGGTCGGCAGGATCACCGACTTGGCGATGGCCGCTGACGTGACGGCCTGCGGATCCTGCGGTGAACAGGCGCCCAAGGCTAGTGCGGCAAGGCTGGTGAACAACAATTTGGGACGGAACATGTCGGGCTCCCGCTATGGAATACGTATTAAAGAGAATTCAAGAACGCCAGCAACGCAGCGCGCTGATCGGCACTGAAAGACAAAACCTGTTGCTGCGCCGCTGCGGCTTCGCCGCCATGCCAGAGCACGGCTTCGAGCAGATTGCGGGCGCGGCCATCGTGCAAAAACTGGGTGTGGCCACTGACCGCCTGCGTCAGGCCGATGCCCCACAACGGCGGGGTGCGCCAGTCGCGGCCACTGGCCTGGAATTCGCTACGGTTGTCGGCCAGACCGTCGCCCATGTCATGCAGCAGCAGATCGCTGTAAGGGCGAATCACTTGATTGGCCAGTTCAGGTTCTGCGGCATTGGCGGCGGTGGTGTATTTCGGGGTGTGGCAGGACTGGCACCTGGCCTGGAAAAACAGGGTCTTGCCGGCCAGCACCTGGGGGGCGCTGACATCGCGGCGGGCCGGTACGGCGAGGTTACGGCTGTAGAACAGCACCAGACGCAGGATGTTATCGCTGACTTCCGGTTCGCCATCCGGGCCGTTGCCGTTGGGCGCTTGCTTGCAAGCAGTTTGCGCGGCGGTGCAATCGTCGACGGTTCTCAGGCTCGTGGTCAGACCCATGTCGCCAGAAAACGCGTGAACGTTCTGTTGATTGAGGTTCGGTTGCCCGGCCTTCCAGCCAAATCGCCCAAGGACGGTTTTTTGCTGCGCGTCATCCCAGACCCGGTTCGGGCGTCCGGCGATGCCGTTTTTATCTTTTGCCTGTGCCTCGGCGTTGGCCAGGATTGCCTCATCAGGAATCGCTTCGAGCAGGCCCAGGCCAATCATTGGCGGTGCAACCCTGGCCGAGAAACGCGTGTCAGGGTGCATCGGGCCGTAGCCGAGCTGGGTGATCTGCAACGTCGGTTTGCGCAACTCGACTTCGGTGCCGTCCTTGAAGCGAATCGGAACGGGCGTGTAATCGACGCGCACTTTGCCTTCCGGCACGACACCCGGCACGGACATGTCCTGGAGTTGTCCGCCGTAGACCGGCTCCGGGACGACACCGAGATGCTCGATGACCTTGGCATAGGCCGGCGCATCGGGAATCGACAGGCGCACCAGCATCGACACGGCGTTCTGCGCATCAGGCGTGGGCGGATGACCGCGGCCGTCCTTGATGTGGCAGCCCTGGCACGCGTTGGTGTTGAACAACGGCCCGAGGCCATCCCGGGCGGTGGTGGTCGACGGCGCGATCACCCAGGGATTACGGAAAAAACTGTTGCCGACACTGAAGTCCACGCGCCGTGAGGGTGGCAGGTTGGCGGACGGTAGGGAAAATGAGTTCTGATCGGATTTGCGCACGGTTGCGCTGCCACCGGACCGGGCTTCACCGGGTTCGGCTTGGGTAAAACGCGGGGCGTCATCGCAGGCACTCAGGCCCAGGGCCAGAAACAGTGCGGACAAGCGAAGAGGCAGCGAGGGCATCAGACATCCAGCAAGACGAGCAAAACAAGGGGCGCAAAGTCTAACAGGGCAGGGGAGATTGAATAAGAGGAATTATCGTTTACTTGATGTGGGGCAGGGTTTATCTGGAAACGGTGATCCCCTGTGGGAGCGAGCTTGCTCGCGATAGGGTCATCACAGCCAACATCAATGTTGAATGAGCTACCGCTATCGCGAGCAAGCTCCCACAGAGGATTGTGTTGTGGCGAACAGGATGAAAAAAGGCAACCCGAAGGTCGCCTTTTTATTCAGACAGCGTTGATCAGAACTCGTGATCAGCGTTGTCCGGGTTCAGGTCGCTGATGCCCAGTTTGCCAGCGGCGGCTTCGATCGAACCGGTCTGCTTGACCAGGGAGGCGATAGCGTCGCGGACGATCTGGTTACCAGCGGTGTTACCGGCGGCGATCAACTGGTCGTAGTGCTCACCCTTGTTGGCGTGATCGACCATGATCTGGATTTTGGCTTCGGTGGCCGCCAGGTCCGCTTTCAGCGCGGTATCGGCAGCCGGATCAGCCTTGGCCACCAGGGACGACAGGCTGGCGCCGGTCATTTTGGTGCCGTCGGTACGGGTGTATTCGCCCAGGTACACGTTACGAATGCCTTTGGCATCGTAGAAGTGCGAGTTGTGGGTGTTGTCGCTGAAGCAATCCTGTTCGTCTTCCGGGGAGTTGGCTTCCAGGGAAACCTTCATGCGCTCGCCCGCCAGTTCGCCCAGGGACAGGCTGCCCATGCCGAACAGCATTTTGCGCAGGCCGGTTTCGCCAGGCTCGGCTTCCAGGGTGGCGCGGTAGTTGTCGGCCACGTTCGGCTTCCAGTTACCGACCATTTCTTCCAGGTCGCTGACCAGCAATTGGGTCACGGACTTCAGGTAAGCGCGACGACGATCGTTGTGACCGCCCGTGGCGCCGGCGCCTTCCAGGTAGTCGGACGCAGGACGATTGCCAGCGCCAGGGCCGGTGCCGTTCAGGTCCTGGCCCCAGAGCAGGAATTCGACGGCGTGGTAGCCGGTGGCGACGTTGGCCTCGGAACCACCCAGCTCGTTCAGGCTGGCAAGTTTTGCCGGGGTGATGTCTTTCACATCGACCTTGTCTTCGCCGACCTGGACTTCGGTGTTGGCGATGATGTTGGCGGTAGCGCCCGGGTTACCCAGTGCATGTTCGTAGGTCTTGTCGACGTAATCAATCAGGCCTTCGTCCAGTGGCCAGGCGTTAACCTGACCTTCCCAGTCGTCGATGATCGTGTTGCCGAAGCGGAACACTTCGCTCTGCAGGTAAGGAGCGCGAGCAGCAACCCAGGCAGCCTTGGCGGCTTTCAGGGTGTCGGCGTTCGGCTTGGCGAGGAACGCATCGACGGCGGTTTGCAGGGTTTTCGCGGTAGATTCGGCATCGCTGTAAACGGCGAAGACCATGTCGGCGTAATGCGCGACCACGGCTTTGGCGGCGGCTTCGTCGACTTTGCCGGCGGCTGGGGCTGCAGCAGTTGTGCTGGTGGCGGGCGTAGGCGTTGGCGCAGCGGCGTTCTTGTCTTTGCCTTCGCCGCAACCGGCGAGGGAAATAGCGATGGCCAACAGACTGGCGGTAGCCAGAGGCATACGAATCATGGCGAACATCCTGCTTTGAAAGGGGGTGGAATGGCGCCGGAGGCGCGCAAAGCTGCGACATAATGCAAATCTTTCGCATTATCTGTAAAGGGTTGTGCTTGTAAATATTTCTTATTCAGGCGGGAGTCGTGCCGTAGATCAAGAGATCGCAGCCTCGTTTCACTCGACAGCTGCTACAGAGTGAAACGAGGCTGCGATCCTTGGATCTTTTACAAAATAGCCGCGTTACTGCGCTGGGCCTGTTTCAGATAGGCACCCAGTTCCCGCGCCGGCAGCGGCTTGCTGTAGAGATAGCCCTGACCTTCGTGACAGCCCTCGGAGATGATGTAGGCCTCTTGCTCGGCGGTTTCCACGCCTTCGGCAATCACCTGCATGCCCAGGCTCTTGCCCAGCTGGATGATGGCCCGAACGATGGTCGCATCGTCGTCGTCATCGAGCAGGTCCTGAACGAAGCTCTTGTCGATCTTGATCTTGTCCAGCGGCAGGCTTTTCAGATAGCTCAATGACGAGTAACCGGTGCCGAAGTCGTCGATCGCGATCAGCGCACCGGAGCGGCGCAGGCTCAGCAGGTGCTGGGCGGCCGTGCTGATGTCTTCCATCAGGCCGGTTTCGGTGACTTCCAGCTCCAGGCTGCGCGGTGGCAGGCGATACATCTGCATCAAATTGTTGACCACCCGTGGCAACTCGGCATGGTGCAACTGCACCGTGGACAGATTCACCGCCATGCGCAGGTCGACGAAACCCTGGTCATGCCAGTCGCGCAATTGCTTGCACGCCTGATCCAGCACCCATTCGCCGATGGCGATGATGGTGCCGTTCTGCTCGGCCAGGGGGATGAACAAGTCCGGCGGAACCAGCCCGTGCTCGGGATGCTGCCAGCGAATCAGCGCCTCGACACCCACCACCCGGTGATCGCGATAGCTGATCTGCGGTTGGTAGACGAGGTAGAACTGGCCACGGGCCAGGGCGTCGCGCAGGTCTTTTTCCAACTCGCGACGGCGGCGCATTTCGGTGTCGACGCTGGCGATATAGAACTGATAACGGTTGCGCGAGCGAGTCTTGGCCAGGGTCATGGTCTGCTCGGCTTTTTGCAGCAGTTTCTCAGTGCTGTCACCGTCCTCGGGGAACAGGGTGATGCCGATGGTGGCGCGCAGGCGAATCTCCTGATGATCGAGGGCAAATGCCGCTTCCAGGTCATCGAGAATGCTTTGGGCCAGTTCGGCCGCTTCGTAGGGTTGTTCGATGTCGGCCTGAACCAGGGCGAACTGGTCGCCGCCGAGGCGGGCGAGGGCGCCAAGGCGTCCGCTGTGAGCTCGCAGGCGATCGGCCAGGGCCAGCAGCAGTTGGTCGCCGGTCTGGTAGCTGAATTGTTCGTTGATGCCCTTGAAGTCGTCCAGGCCGACCACCAATACCGCGACACGACGTTGCAACTTGCCGGCGTCTACCAGGATTTTGTCCAGTTGCTGCTGCAATTGTTGGCGGTTCGGCAGGCCGGTGAGGAAGTCGTACTGGGCCATGCGTAGCAGGCTGTTTTCCGCTTCGTGGCGCAAATGGGTGTTGCGCTCGATGGACTCGAGCAACTGGTTGGCGGTGTTGATCCAGATTCCCAGTTCGTTCTTTTCATGCCCCTTGAGCAGCGGGATTTTGTGTTCGCTGGGGCGATCCGGATTGATTTCCGTGAGGTGTTCGATGATCCGCGACAGCGGCTTGGTCAGCAGCCAGTGATAGACCAGGTACAGCACCAGCCCCATGGCCATCGCACGCAACACGCCGGAGATGAAGATGATCACCGAACTGACGATGAAACCTTGGCCGTAGGTGGCGGTGTCGAGGGTGATGCTCAAGTCGCCGTAATACTCGCTGTAAGGGCCGCGACCCACCAGTTGGGTGGTGAAGGTGCGTTCCTTGCCGAGGATCAGGTCGGTCAGCCAGCGACTGTCGGAATGCTGCAGCTCGCGAGACTTTTGCGCGAGCATGGCTTCGTTGGGATGGCCAATGGAGGCCTTGCGCACAGCGTCGTCCTGAAAAAGGCCTTCGATAACCTGCATACCCATTTCCCGGTCCAGGCTGTAGACGGCCTGGGTCGAGGGGTCGCGGAACATGTCGAGGATGCGTTGGGCATCGCCGGCAACGGCCTGGCGTGTTTTATAGGCATCAAAAACGATCTGCGCGCAGCTCAAGACCACACCGACGATCAATGCCGACAGGAGCACGACCCGGAGCAACTTCACCGACAAGCTGTTCTTGAGTTCCAGCTTCAAAGAGTCATTCCTTGTTCCGTGCGGGTAGCGTCAAGTTGCCATGAGTATTGGCAATCCGGTGATGGCAGTCAAAGGGACAATCAATCACATGGGGTTTTGCCCGTAGCTTGGCTGAAATGCTGTGGTTAGAAGTGTTTGCCTATTCGTACTGTGTCGGTTGTTGGGTCCTTCAACTTGAGGGGGATTTGGACATATTTTCCGTTTGGTTGATGTTAGACGGCTGTGGCGTTGGAGCAAGGGGCTGAAGGCTGGTTTCATCGTGGGAAATCGGCCTGGTTTCTGCGGATGTACACGTTTTGAATGTGGGAGCGAGCTTGCTCGCGATGGCGGCCTGTCAGCCGACCAATCTGTTGGTTGATCGGGTACATATCCATTTCTGCGGTAACGGCCACTTAGGGTTTCGCCCTTACGGCGAGTCCCTTTTGGCAAACGCCCCAAAAGGAACCAAAAGGTCTCGCCCCGAGCGTCCGGCCCCTCGCTTAGGCTCGGCGTTCCTTCGTTCCGGCATTCATCTGGGGGCATCGCCTCCGGTCGGCTTCGCTTCGACCTCCTCTCGATGTGTTCGACTTCGTCGAACGGCGCTGCGCGCCTGCCCCCCAGATGAACACCTCCACTCAGCCTCCCGAAGGGGCGGGTGGATCAAGATCAAGGGCTGCAGGCGAGCTAACGCTCGGCCTGTTGAGTGGTGAGAAGCGAAAGGCGTGCCCGATCCATTGTGGGAGCGAGCTTGCTCGCGATGGCGGCCGCACAGGCAACGGATGCGCCCGTTTAAACAGCGGTAAAAAAACCAGACCTTTCCCACGAGGTTTTCAGGTTGCCCGTAGGAAGTGGGTTCAATAACCTTTTGGGGGTCGCTGAAAAAATCTGCGACCGGGTGTGAGATCCCAGACTAAGCAATTGGAAACCAGTGCAAGGCCCTCCATAATTGCCGGCAGCTTGAGGCTGTCAGCGATGTTTTATGGCGGCTGTGTGCGGGCGGACTTCGGTCCGGCCGGGTTCCTTTTGCCGGTGATCTCACCCTGCACATAGCTGCCACCTCTTCTTCGAGTGAGATCGGGAATCGATGGCGAACACCTCAAAAGGAAATGTAAGTGGATAAATTAATCCCAGACCCACCCTACAAACCCGATCCCATGTTCATGATTGCCCCAGACATGGATACCGAATCCCTCCTGGCCCACGCCTGTGAGTCATTGGCTTCAGCCAACGTCTTGGCCAGTGATTTCGCCACCTACCTGACCGGCTCCCAGCGCAGTACGGCGTTGGCCATTGCGCAGATCGTCATGTTGGCGGACTTAGCCGTTAATCGGGCGCTGGATATCGTCGACCCGCAGGCGACCTGACATTCGCCAGGCAATAAAAAACCCGGCAAAAGCCGGGTTTTTTGACTGGCGTCGATCTTAAGCGGTGAAGGTTTTGCCTTCGAACTGCTCAGCCACGAATTTCCAGTTGACCAGGTTCCAGAACGCTTCGACGTATTTCGGACGAACGTTGCGGTAGTCGATGTAGTAAGCGTGTTCCCAGACGTCGCAGGTCAACAGCGGGGTGTCGCCGTTGGTCAGCGGGTTGCCGGCGCCGATGGTGCTGGCCAGGGCCAGGGAACCGTCAGCCTTTTTCACCAGCCAGCCCCAACCGGAACCGAAGGTGCCGATGGAAGTCTTGCTGAATTCTTCCTTGAACTTGTCGAACGAACCGAAAGAAGCGTTGATGGCTTCAGCCAGTGCGCCGGTTGGTTGACCACCGGCGTTTGGCGCCAGGCAGTTCCAGTAGAAAGTGTGGTTCCAGACCTGAGCGGCGTTGTTGAAGATACCGCCCGAGGAAGATTTGACGATTTCTTCCAGAGTCTTGCCTTCAAACTCGGTGCCTGGCACCAGGTTGTTCAGGTTCACGACATAGGTGTTGTGGTGCTTGTCGTGGTGGTATTCCAGAGTTTCCTTGGAAATGTGCGGCTGCAGGGCATCGTGTGCGTACGGCAGCGGCGGCAATTCGAAAGCCATGATGATTCTCCTAATCAGGTCAGTTGCGGTGGGCGCAAGGCCGATCACGGGCGGCCAGACAAGCGCCGGGGAGTTTGTACTCTTTGCGGCGCATCGGATCGGATCATAGCACCGGGGGTGCGGCATAACCACGCAACAACTGTGTGGGATAGAGGTTCCAGAGCCTTTTGGAATAAATCAGGCGCTGGTGATTAGTTGGGCTGCCACTGTGAACATCATCACGGCCACGAGCAGGTCGAGAATTCTCCAGGTGCTCGGTCGGGCCAGCCACGGCGCTAACCATGCGGCGCCCAGCGCCAGGGTGAAAAACCACAGCAACGACGCACTGGCCGCGCCCACGACATAAGCGCCGGGTTCGGTTTGTTGGGCACCGAGGGAGCCAATCAGCAACACGGTATCCAGATAAACGTGCGGGTTAAGCAGCGTTACGGCCAAAGCGCTGAGCATCACCGCGCGCAGCGAGCGCACGGTCTGGCTTTCGCCCTGTTGCAGGCTCTGTTTCGAGCAGGCCCGACGCAGCGCCAGGCTGCCATACCAAATCAGAAACGCCGCGCCACCCCAGCGGGCGACTGCCAGCAACGTCGGGTTCTGCGCCAGCACCGTCGCCAGGCCGAATACCCCGGCGGCCACCAGCAAGGCATCGCAGGTCACGCAAAGTGCGGCGACGGGCAGGTGATGTTCACGCCGAAGGCTCTGGGCCAACACAAACGCATTCTGAGTACCGATCGCCATGATCAGCCCCGCGGCCACCAACAGGCCGTTCACATAGCTTTGCCACATAAGATGTTTACTCCGCGTTAGCCGCCAGATCCCGCAGCACGTGCAGGGCGCGTTCGGCATCGGCCTGGCCGACGAATAAATGGTCGTGGTAATAGCCGGCGATCACGTTGCAGCTGATGCCGGCCTGGCCCAATGCCGTGGCGAACGCGGCGGTCAGGCCCACGGCTTCGAGGGCCGAATGCACGTTCAAGGTGATCCAGGCCGCGACGTAATCGAAACTGAAGCCGGCCTTTTCGGCGTGGGATCGCTCCAGAATGACTGTCAGGCCTTCCTGCTCGCGGAAACTGCCGACAATCTCAAGGCCTGCCGGCAACTGGCCGTCGCGCAGGGTGCAGAACACGTATTCGCCGACGTTGAGTTGCGGGCTCATGCTGCGCAGCAGGGTTGCCAATGAAGTTTCGCCAGCCATGTCGATGATCCTTGTTCAAGAGTTCTTGCTGGCTATTCTCCGGTGCAAAGCTGTATAAGAAAAACCAATCTTACTGATCGCTCATTAGGAAAACTGATGTTCGACTATAAATTGCTTTCTGCCTTGGCCGCGGTGGTTGAGCAGGCCGGGTTCGAACGTGCGGCTCAGGTGCTCGGCTTGTCGCAATCGGCGATCTCCCAGCGCATCAAATTGCTCGAGGCGCGGGTCGGCCAACCGGTGTTGGTGCGGGTGACACCGCCGGCCCCGACCGAAATCGGCCGACGGTTGCTCAACCATGTGCAGCAGGTGCGTTTACTTGAACGGGACTTGCAAACACTGGTGCCGGCACTCGACGAAGAAGGTCTGCCGGAACGTCTGCGCATCGCCTTGAATGCCGATAGCCTTGCCACGTGGTGGGCCGTGGCGGTCGGGGACTTTTGTGCGGAACAGCATCTGCTGCTCGATCTGGTGGTCGAAGACCAGACTGTCGGCCTCAAGCGCATGCGCGCCGGTGAAGTTGCGGCGTGCGTCTGCGCCAGCGAACGCCCGGTAGCCGGCGCGCGCAGCGTTTTGCTGGGGGCCATGCGTTACCGTGCGTTGGCCAGCCCGGCATTTATTGCCCGGCATTTTCCTGGAGGTGTGCGCGCCGATCTGTTGTCGAAAACGCCTGCGTTGGTGTTTGGCCCGGACGATTTCCTACAGCATCGCTACCTCGCGTCCCTCGGCGTCGATGGCGGATTCGAACACCACCTATGCCCCTCGTCCGAAGGCTTCATCCGCCTCACCGAAGCGGGACTCGGTTGGGGCCTGGTGCCTGAACTGCAGGTGCGCGAGCAACTGGAGCGCGGTGTATTGGTAGAGCTTTTGCCCGATAAGCCGATCGATGTGCCGCTGTACTGGCATCATTGGCGCAATGGCGGTCAGTTGCTGGGGTTACTGACCGATCAGTTGGTGCGTTCGTCGAAGCAATGGCTGGTGCCGTTGGACTGACGGGCAGCGTCAAGACCTCACGCCTTACGCAATATGCAAAACGCAAAACGAAATATTCGGAGCAATTCATGAAGATTCTGGTTACCGGCGCAAGCGGCTTCATCGGCGGGCGCTTTGCGCGTTTTGCCCTGGAGCAGGGCCTGGACGTGCGGGTCAACGGTCGCCGGGCCGAAAGTGTGGAGCATCTGGTGCGCCGTGGCGCCGAGTTCATCCAGGGTGACTTGAGCGACCCGGAACTGGCACGCGACCTGTGCTCAGACGTCGAAGCCGTGGTGCATTGCGCCGGTGCGGTCGGTTTGTGGGGGCGTTATCAGGACTTCCATCAAGGCAACGTGCAGGTCACGGAAAACGTGGTCGAGGCCTGCCTGAAACAGCGGGTTCGGCGACTGGTTCATTTGTCATCGCCATCGATCTACTTCGATGGCCGCGATCATTTGGGGCTGACCGAAGAACAGGTGCCCAAGCGTTTCAAGCATCCTTACGCCGCGACTAAATACCTGGCCGAGCAAAAAGTTTTCGGCGCTCAGGAGTTCGGCCTCGAAACCCTGGCCCTGCGCCCGCGTTTCGTGACAGGGGCTGGCGACATGAGCATCTTCCCGAGACTGCTGAAAATGCAGCGCAAAGGACGGCTCGCGATCATCGGCAACGGCCTGAACAAGGTGGATTTCACCAGCGTGCAAAACCTCAATGAAGCGTTGCTCAGCAGTTTGCTGGCCAGTGGTTCGGCGTTGGGCAAGGCCTACAACATCAGCAACGGCACGCCGGTGCCGTTGTGGGACGTGGTCAATTACGTGATGCGCAAGATGGATGTCCCACAGGTCACGCGCTACCGTTCCTACGGCTTGGCCTACACCGCAGCGGCGCTCAACGAGGGGGTGTGTAAGTTGTGGCCGGGTCGTCCCGAGCCGACCCTGTCCCGCCTGGGCATGCAGGTGATGAACAAAAATTTCACCCTGGACATCAGCCGCGCCCGGCATTATCTGGACTACGATCCCAAAGTCAGTCTCTGGACCGCCCTCGATGAATTCTGCGGCTGGTGGAAGGCCCAGGACATTCGCTGACGCATGGGTTAGCGCCGCCACACTGAACCGAGTTCGGGGTTGTGGGTCAATCGATGCGGCAGTGGGGGTTATACTGCGCCGCATCAAGCCATCACCGCGTTCCACAAAGGTTGACTCAATGTCCATGCGTAACGATGCCAACGACGACTTCGACGATGTACCGAGCCTGCGTGCCGACAGCCTCGACGACGATTTTGTGCCCACTGCTCGCACCACCGTGCATTCGCGGACCACGCCAGTCGTCAAAGTCAAAAGCCCGAGCACCGGCCCGCTGTGGGCGTTGGTAGGTGCCTTGTTCTTTGCCTTTGCAGGCCTTGCCTGGTGGAGCTTTCAGCAGCTCTCGCTGATGGAACAGCAATTGGTGGCAACCCAGGAAAGTTTCGCGCGTATCAGTGAGGATGCGGCGGGGCGCTTGCAGGACATTTCCGGCAAGGTTGTCGCCAGTCAGACCAATGTCAGCAGCGACAGCGAAGCCTTGAAGCTGCAAATCAAACAGCTGGAAAGCAAGCTCCAGGATCAAAGCAAACAACAGCAAGGCGTCCTCGGCCAGACCACCGATCTGGACAAGCGTCTGGCGCAGATGACTGCCCAAGCCACTGATCTGGATAAGCGCTTGGCGCAGATGACCGCTCAGACCACTGAGCAACAGACCGCCACCATTCAATTGCAGGCTCAGGTCAAAGTCTTGAACAGCGATGTAGCCGTGCTGAAAAGCAACCCGGCGGACACAGACAAATTCGACGCGCAACTTAAAAGCCTTGGCTCCGACATCGTTGCACTGAAGAAACAAGGCAACCCGAGCGCCGCCATCGAGCGTCTGGAGCAGGAAGTCGTTGTGCTCAAAAGCCAACAGGACAATCGCCCGGCCGCGACGTCAGGCGGGACCAATACCGCCGAATTCGACGCCTTCCGTAGCCAGGTCACCCGCAACATCAACACCCTTCAGGCGCAGATCCAGAATTTGCAGCAGCAGCTGCGCGCCCGGCCGTAAGAGTCAGCCAGCTGCTATGTATGGACTCGCCCCCGCGCTCAACCCGCTCTTGAAACACCCCATCAGTTGTGTCCAACTTTTGGGGTGCAGACCAGAGTGTGGTGACGATCGGTCGGCGGGGTTATCGGACTTTATCCTCGCGCCCACGCAACACCATGTTCGGCATGGCAATCGCTGCCGCCAGCCCCAGCAGCGACACCGCCGCGCTGACCATCAACAAATTCCGGAAGGTCAGCAGCAACTCAGCGCGCAAGGCGTTCTGCGCATCCCCCGGCGCGGCGTTCAAACCATCGAGCAAGACGTTCCCCGAACTGCCCTCGGCAATCATCGAAGAGCCGGCCAGATGGGCAAAGCTTGAGTCCTGCAACAATGCCAACAGCAGTGCCGACATCAAGGCCACTCCCACCGCGCCGCCCAGTGAGCGGAACAGGTTGGTGGTGCTGGTGGCGACACCGATATCCCGCTGTTGCACCGAGTTCTGCGTTCCGACCAGGGAAGTCGGGAACTGCATGCCGCTAGCGATCCCGCTGATCAACATGAACAGACTACTGAGTACAAATGCCTGGGGAGGGCTGAACGCCATACCCAGAATCGAGATCGGCATGATTAGGGCCCCGGTCAGAATCATGGGTTTGTAGCGCCCGGTCACCGAGGTTCGGCGGCCGGCGAAATACGCGCCAATCGGCAAACCTATCGCTAGCGGCAACAGGCGCAGCGCGGCGCTGTCGGCCCCGGCGCCGGTAACGCTCTGGAAGCGCAGCGGCATCAACACAATCAGCGAGATTGCCTGGAAACTGGTGAAGAAGATCGTGCACCAGCACAGGATCGCGTTGCGGTTGGCGAACAAATGCATCGGCAGCAGCGGCTCCCGGGCCCGGCGTTCATGCCAGACGAACAACGCCAGTACCAACACCGCACAACCGAGCAGGCCCAGCACTTCGGCACTGCGCCACGAATGGCCCTGACCGACCTGGGTGATGCCCAGCAACAAGGCGGTCAAGCCGATGATCATCAGCACCGTGCCGAGGTAATCGATGATCGGTTTGCGTTGCGGCACTGGCAAACCCACCAACGTTCGATTGGCCACCAACCAGGCACCGAGGCCCAACGGCAGGTTGATCAAAAATACCCAGCGCCACGACAGGTACTCGGTCATGTAACCACCGAGTACCGGGCCGGCCACGCTGGCCACTGCGTACATGCTGCTGAAATAGCCTTGATAGCGGCCGCGCTCCCGGGGCGGCACGATGTCGCCGATGATCGCCTGGCTGACCGAAATCATCCCGCCAGCACCGATGCCTTGAAGAATTCGCGCCAGCACCAGCTGCTCCATGCTCTGGGCCATGCCGCAGAAAAACGAAGCGACCGTGAACAACCCCATGCCAAACAGCATCAACGTGCGGCGACCGTACAGATCGCCCAATTTGCCGTAGATCGGCACGGCCACCGTCATCGCCACCATGTAGCCGGAAATCACCCAGGCCAGCAGGCTGACGTCCTTGAATTGTGCGGAAATGGCCGGCATCGACACGGCGACAATGGTCTGGTCCAGCGCGCCAAGAAAGATCGCCAGCATCAGGGCGATCAACACGCTGCGAATGGCCGGTTTTGGCGTTTCAGGTTGGTTGAGATTGGTCACGGGTCAGACCCTGCGGCAGTGATTGACCCGCAAGGTGCAAGGCGAGCGGGGATGCTCGCCAGTGTAAGTCGGTAGCAGGCTATTCGATAGCCTCGTATGGAAGGCCGACGTAATTTTCTGCAATGGTTTTTCGACCGGCCTCGGAGTCGACGAAGTACTCCAGTTCCGACTCGGCAATCCGCAGGCTGAAGGCGTCGTTATCGTCGAAGCGGTGCAGCATCGAGGTCATCCACCAGGAAAACCGTTCGGCTTTCCATACCCGGCGCAAACACACCTCGGAGTACTTCTCCAGCAAATCCACACGGCCTTCTCGGTAAACCTTCAACAGAATGTTGAACAGCGTGCTGACGTCGCTGGCCGCCAGGTTCAGCCCCTTGGCGCCGGTGGGTGGGACGATGTGCGCGGCGTCGCCGACCAAAAACATCTGTCCGTACTGCATCGGTTCGACGACAAAACTGCGTAACGGCGCGATGCTTTTTTCGATGGAAGGCCCAGTGATCAACGACGCTGCCAACGTGCCAGGCAGACGGGATTTGAGCTCATCCCAGAAGCGCTGATCAGACCAGTTCTCGACGTGCTCGTCGGCCGGCACCTGGAGGTAATAGCGAGTGCGGGTGGCCGAACGCATGCTGCACAGGGCAAAACCGCGCTCATGCCGGGCGTAAACCAGTTCTTCGTGAACAGGCGGCGTGTCAGCGAGGATGCCGAGCCAGCCAAACGGATAGACCCGCTCGAACACTTTCAGGCACTCGGCAGGAATCGACTGCCGGGCCACGCCATGGAAACCGTCGCACCCGGCGATGTAGTCGCAATCGAGTCGATACAGCTCGCCGTCCTTCTCAAAAGTCACGAACGTCTCTTCGGTTTTCATCCCGTGAGGAACGACGTTGCCGGCCTCGTAAATCGTCTGCGCACCGGCCTCCCGACGAGCGGCCATCAGGTCGCGGGTGACCTCGGTCTGACCGTAGATCATCACCGTTTTGCCACCGGTCAGGGCTTGCAGATCGATGTGTACGCGGCGTGCGTCGAGGGCCAGTTCGAAGCCAGTGTGGACCAGCCCTTCGGCGTCCATGCGCTGACCCACGCCGGCCTGGCGCAACAGCTCTACCATGCCTTGTTCGAGGACGCCGGCACGGATTCGTCCAAGCACATAATCCGGGGTCTGGCGTTCGAGAATGAGGGTGTCGATGCCGGCGTTGTGCAGCAATTGGCCGAGCAATAAACCGGACGGACCGGCGCCGATGATGGCGATTTGGGTTTTCAGTATTTTCATTGTTTTTATGACTCGCAAGCTTCACGCGACCAGGGCCGGTGAATAATTTTTATGGATCGAGTGCTTGCATTTTTCTCTCGCGAGTCTGTCAATTGAAGGGGAAAACTGAGCCGATACCTGTACATTCTGCCAATCGGTGCGATTATCGCCCGCCTACCCCTCCGAGGCCTGGATTGAAGTGATGAACAAGCCTGACCTACCTTCGATTCCAGTGTTCAAGCTCTACGGTGAAAGCCTGGATTGGCCGACACCGGACTTGCTGCACTGTGAAACCATTTCCAAACGCAGCCGCGAACACCAGTGGGAAATCAAACCCCACCGCCACGCCGATTTGTGCCAGTTGCTCTTCGTATTCAAAGGTCAGGCCGAGCTTGAAATCGAAGGCAAACGTACGCAACTGACCGAACCGACAATCCAGATCCTGCCACCGCTGTCGGTGCACGGCTTCCGGTTTTCCGAAGACGTCGAGGGGTTTGTCGTGACCCTGGCTGCGCCGCTGGTCGCTCATCTTCAGGCGCAACTGGGCAACTCGGTGAACGCCCTGGCCCAAGCCGAAAGTTATCCGGCGGGCAAGGAAAGCGACTACCTCAACAGCCTGTTTTCAGCGCTGCAAGACGAATACACCGGCCACCAGCCGGCTCGCGAAATGCTCATGCATTCGCTGGTCAGCGTGATCATGGTGTGGGTCAGCCGCCAGGTGATTTCCCGTCGCAATGCCAGTCAGCGTCCGCAGCGTGCCCGGGAGTACCTCAACGGGTTTATTCAGTTGGTGGAAGAGACCTATCGCCAGCACGTCAAGGTCGAGGACCTGGCTCATCGGCTGGGGATTTCCGTGTCCCACCTCAACGGCACCTGCCGTGAGCTGGCGGGACAACCGGCGTTGCAGATCATGCACGAGCGTCAGTTGCTGGAGGCCAAGCGTTTGCTGACCTACACCAGCATGACCATTTATGAAATGTCCGACGTGTTGGGGTTCTCTGATCCGACCAACTTCACGCGCCTGTTCCGGCGTCGAGTGGGGATCTCGCCCAAGGCATTTCGCGACCGCTTGAAGGCCGATCAGGACAACGAGGCCTGATCCCCTTCGTTACTTGAGGGCGTTGAGGGTCGCGTTGTGGGGAATGCAGCGCTCGAAGTTACAGCTCGCGTATTCACGGGGCAGTTGTCGCAACTGCTCGACGCGCCAGGCCGCGGTGCCATACAGCGCAAGCGTGGCCGCGCAGGTGATGAAAATCGCGAGGTATCTTCTTGTTTTGATGTTCATGGCGTTGACCTCTGAACGAATACCCTTCGGTACTACTTTCAGCATAGGTCAGTGCGAGTGAGTTGCCACCAAAGCGGCGTTTGCATGTAACTCGGTATTCAGAACGCTGATACCCCCTGTGGGAGCGAGCTTGCTCGCGATAACGGTTGATCATTCAATAACGATGTTGACTGACCCACCGCTATCGCGAGCAAGCTCGCTCCCACATGGGGCCGCTTAAAGACCCACATCCCACGCCGGTTCTTCGGGAAACCTCAGCACCAGAAAATCCAGCATGCTGCGCAACGTCGCCGGCATGTGTTTGCGTGAGGCATACACCGCGTAAACGTTCATTTGCCGGGGTTCAGCATGGGGCAGCAGGCGGATCAGTTCGCCGCTGTGGATATGCACGCCGGCCTGATAACTGGGGAGCATCGCCACCCCGGCGCCGGCCATCGCCGCGCGCAACAACGTGCTGGCTTCGTTGGCGCTGATGTTGCCCTGCACCGGCACTGACACCTGCTCACCGTCCTCCTCGAAATGCCAGAGGCTTTTGCCGAAGTAGGAGTGGGTCAGGCAATTGTGCTGGCTCAGATCCTCGACCCGCAGCGGTGTCGGGTGTTCGAGCAGATAAGCGGGGGAGGCGCAGATCACCGAGCGGCAAACCGTCAGGCGCCGCGCGATCAGGTTCGGGTCCAGGTCGTTGCTGGTGCGGATCGCCAGATCGATGCGCTCATCCACCAGGTTCACCGTGCGGTCGAGCATCTGCAGGTCGATGCTGACGCCGGGGTAACGCTTGACGTAAGCGGCCATGGCATCGGCCAGTTGTGCCTGACCAAACGAAGTGCTGACGCTGATCCGCAACAGGCCGCGCGGCGCATCGTCCGGCTCGCTGACGGCGGCTTGCATGTCCGTGGACAGGTCGAGCATCTGCCGGCATCGAGGCAGGATTTCACTGCCGGCGGCGGTCAGGCTCAGCTTGCGCGTGGTGCGGTGCATCAGGCGTGCGCCGACCCAATCCTCCAGCTCCGCCAGATAGCGCGAAACCACGGGCCTTGACAGGTCCAGGTGATCGGCGGCGGCCGACTGGCTGCCGAGGTCAACCACTGTGACGAACACCCGCATTGCTTGTAGACGATCCATCATTTGCTCACTTTCAGAAACAAACTATGTCCCAGCATCGCATTTTTTGTACTGAGTCATGCAACTAAGCTCTGGTCCATCGCCAAACACGGCATTCGGACCACGGAGTAACAGATGATCGGCTTCACCTCGCTTAAACGTATTTTACTGGCTACTGTCACCCTCGGTTTCGCCGCCCACGCGGCCGCTGCCTCGACCCTGACCCTGGACGTCTACAACCCGGGCGACAAGGCTATTTTTCCGGTGACCTCGGTGTTGGTCAGCGGCGAGAAAGACGCGATTTTGGTGGATGCGCAATTTGGCAAATCCCAGGCCGAGCAAGTGGTCGAAAAGATCCGCGCCAGCGGCAAGCAACTGACCACCATCTACATCAGCCACGGTGACCCGGATTACTACTTCGGCCTCGACACCCTGACTGCCGCATTCCCCAACGCCAAAGTGCTCGCCTCGCAGCCGACCGTGGATCACATCCAGAAAACCGTCGATGGCAAACTGGCGTTCTGGGGGCCGAAAATGGGCGCCGACGTGCCAGCCAAAACCATCGTGCCGGATGTCCTCAAGGGCGACAGCCTGATGCTCGAGGGGCAGAAGTTGCAGGTAGTGGGGCTGGACGGCAAACAGCCGGATCGCAGCTTTGTCTGGATTCCGTCGATCAAGGCCGTGGTCGGTGGTGTCGTCGTCGCGGAAAACATCCATGTGTGGATGGCCGACACCCAGACGCCGCAGTCCCACGCCGATTGGTTGACTACGCTGCATGCCATCGAAACCCTGAAACCGAAAACCATCGTGCCGGGTCATTACCTCGGAGAAAGCGCCCGCTCCCTGGCTGCCGTGCAGTTCACTGCCGAATACATCAAGGCCTTCGACGAAGAAACCGCCAAGGCAAAGGACGCTGCCGCGCTGATCGCCGCGATGAAAAAACGCTACCCGAAGCTGGGTGAAGAAAGCTCCCTGGAACTGAGCGCCAAAGTCGCCAAGGGCGAGATGAAGTGGTAACCCGATTCACCTACTCACACTGATCCACACTGGAGAACGTCATGAGCAAGATCGCAATCATTGGTGCCACCGGTCATGCCGGTAGCCAACTGCTGGAAGAAGCCCTGCGCCGTGGTCACAGCGTTACGGCGATCGCCCGCGACACCTCGAAGATCGGCCTGCGGGCCGGTGTGGTCAGCAGAAATGTGGATGCGCTCGACGCTGAAGCCTTGCAAGCAGCGGTCGCTGGCCATGACGTGGTGATCAGCGCTGCGCACTTCGCGACGCTTCCTGCCAGCGCTGTAATCGGGCCGGTGCAGAAGGCTGGTGTGAAACGTCTGCTGGTGGTGGGCGGTGCCGGTTCGCTGTTGCTGCCGGACGGAACCCGCGTCATCGACAGCGAGGGTTTTCCGCAGGCGTACAAGGCTGAGGCCAGTGCCGGTGCGCTGTTTCTGGAAAACCTGCGGCAGGAAAAACAGCTGGACTGGACCTTTGTGTCGCCGTCGGCAGAGTTTGTCGAAGGTGAACGCACGGGGACGTTTCGGGTTGGCAAGAATGATTTGCTGGTGAGTAGCGAAGGGCGGAGCTGGATCACTTTTGCCGATTATGCGATTGCGATGATCGATGAAGTGGAAGTGCCGAAGCATTCTCGGCAGCGGTTTGCTGTGGGCTACTGAGTTCACGGAAAACTTGTGGGAGCGAGTTTGCTCCCACAGGGTTGTGCGCCAAACCTTCAGGGCTCAGCGACTCTGAGCCTGCTCCACCAACCATCCCATCAATTCGCGTAACTTCGGCGAAGGTGTCGGTTTCTCCGGGAAAACCAGGTAATACGCCAACCCCGTCTTTACCTTCAATTCAAACGGCATGACCAGCCGCCCGGCACTCAAATCATCGCCAATCAACGACCAATCTCCAATCGCCACGCCTGTCCCCTGGGACGCCATCGACATCGCCAGGTCCAGCGTTTCGAAATGCTGACCCTTGCCGACATTGCTCAAGCGTATATCGGCGGTGGCCAGCCAGGCCTTCCAGTCCCGTTCATCCCGGGTCGGGTGCAGCAGCATGTGCTGCTCCAGATCCTCCGGCGTCAGTAGCGGCACCGGACCTTCGAGCAATGGCTTGGAACAGACCGGCGTCAGTTGTTCGTCAAACAGCCGATGGGACGCCAGCGAGGTGTCCGGTGGCACGCCATACACCACGGCGGCATCGAACTGCTCGCGATGAAAATCCACACCGTGCTTGACCGTAGTGGTCAATTCCACCGGTACATCCGGACGCTCCCTTTGCCACTGCAACAGCCGTGGCAACAGCCAGCGCATGACACACGTCGGGGCCTTGAGTTGCAGGGTTTCGCGCTTCTCGCCGATCTGCTCCACCGCCTCGTCGATCAAGCCGAAAATCTGCTGGACCCGTGGCAGCCATTCCCGTCCTTCGGCCGTCAGGTCGAGGCCCCGGGCCTGGCGAATGAACAGTTCATAACCCAGATGTTCTTCCAGCCCGGCGATCTGCCGACTCACCGCACCTTGGGTGATGTACAGCTGTTCAGCGGCACGGGTGAAGTTGCAGCACTGCGCGGTAATCAGAAAAGTGTGCAGCGCCGGCAGGGGAGGCAATCGTTTCATTGGGATCCAAGGTATGACGTGAGGACATGGCTAGTATGACTTTTTATCCATTGTTGCGGCTACGTGTCGCCCGTTCCAATGAGGCCATCCCTGGACCTGCCCGCTCATCATAAACACTGCGCAGGTCCGGCGTCTCAAACGAACAAGAAGGGCAAAGAAATGGCGACGTGCGGCGAAGTATTGGTCAAGTTACTCGAAGATTACGGGGTTGAGCAGGTGTTCGGCATTCCCGGGGTTCACACCGTGGAGCTGTATCGCGGGCTGGCCCGTTCGAGCATCAACCACGTCACTCCGCGTCACGAACAGGGCGCCGGTTTCATGGCCGACGGTTACGCTCGCACCAGCGGCAAACCGGGTGTGTGCTTCATCATCACCGGCCCTGGCATGACCAACATCACCACCGCCATGGGCCAGGCCTACGCCGACTCGATCCCGATGCTGGTGATCTCCAGCGTGCAATCGCGCAGCCAGTTGGGCGGCGGTCGCGGCAAGCTGCACGAGCTGCCGAACCAGAGCGCATTGGTCGGCGGTGTTGCGGCGTTCTCCCACACCTTGATGTCGGCGGCTGAATTGCCGGGCGTCCTGGCGCGTGCCTTTGCACTGTTCCAGGCCGGCCGTCCGCGCCCTGTGCATATCGAAATTCCGTTGGACGTGCTGGTAGAAGAGGCCGATGACCTGCTCGCCAGCGTACCGGTGAACATCGACCGCGCCGGTGCCTCGCCGAGCGCAATCAGCCGCATGACCGCGCTGCTGGCCGGTGCCAAGCGCCCACTGATTCTCGCCGGTGGCGGCGCCATCGATGCCGCGGCCGAGTTGACTGAACTGGCCGAACTGCTGGACGCCCCGGTAGCCCTGACCATCAATGCCAAAGGCATGCTCGAATCCAACCATCCGTTGCTGATCGGCTCAACCCAAAGCCTGGTCGCGACTCGCGCTTTGGTGGCTGAAGCTGACGTGGTGTTGGCGATCGGCACCGAACTGGCCGAGACCGACTACGACGTGACCTTCGCCGGTGGGTTCGAAATTCCCGGCGCACTGCTGCGCGTAGACATCGATCCGGACCAGACCGTGCGCAACTATCCGCCGCAAGTGGCGCTGGTATCCGACTCCCGTAACGCTGCCCAGTCCTTGCTGAGCGCGCTGTCCCACAAGTCGTTGGCCGAGCGCCGTAACGATTGGGGCCAGGTCCGTGCCGCACGCTTGCGCGACGAACTGGCTGCCACCTGGGATGCTCCGACCCTGGCCCAGACCCGCTTCCTGGAAACCGTCTTGCACGAACTGCCAAGCGCAGTCTTCGTCGGCGATTCGACCCAACCGGTGTACACCGGCAACCTGACGTTCAACCCGGAACGCCCGCGTCGCTGGTTCAACTCGTCCACCGGTTACGGCACCCTCGGTTACGCCTTGCCGGCAGCGATTGGCGCCTGGCTCGGCGGCAGCGTTGAAAACGGCGCGCGTCCTCCAGTGGTGTGCCTGATCGGCGACGGCGGCCTGCAATTTACCTTGCCGGAACTGGCCAGCGCCGTTGAAGCGCGCACCCCGGTGATCGTCCTGCTGTGGAATAACCAGGGCTACGAAGAGATCAAGAAATACATGGTCAACCGCGCCATCGAGCCGGTTGGCGTCGACATCTACACCCCGGACTTCATTGGTGTGGCCAAGGCGCTGGGCTGTGCAGCCGAAGCCGTCTGCGGTGTCGAGCAACTGCGCAGCGCTCTGCGCGCAGCTGCCGATCGCCAGGGGCCGACCCTGATTGAAATCGATCAGGCTGTGTGGATGAAGGCGGTGTCGAAATGACTTTCCGCATGACTTTCCCAACGGCACTCAACGGCCTGTTTATCGACGGCCAATGGTCCGCCGGCAACGAACACCTGCGCGTGATCAACCCGGCGACCGAAGCCCTGTTGACCACCGTGAACGGTGGCGATGAACATGCAGTCGATCAAGCCGTCACTGCCGCATCCAATGCCTTCAAGGAATGGTCGAAAACCACCGGCGCCGAGCGCGGTGCGATCCTGCGCAAAATTGCTGCGGGCGTGCAGGCCGGTCGCGAACAGTTGATGCATTTGCAGTCGAGCAACAACGGCAAGCCGCTGTTTGAAGCCGCCATCGATGTCGACGACGTGATCGCCACCTTCGAGTACTACGCAGGTTTAGCCGAAGGTCTCGATGCCAAGCAAGACAGCAATGTGGAGCTGCCAACCGACGACTTCAGCGCTCGTGTGCGCCGCGAACCCTGCGGTGTGGTCGGCCTGATCGTGCCGTGGAATTTTCCGATGGTCACCACCGCCTGGAAACTCGCCCCAGCCCTGGCTGCCGGTTGCTGCGTGGTGCTCAAGCCATCCGAAGTCACGCCGCTGCCGGAACTGGAGCTGGCGACGATCATCGCCGAAGCCGGTCTGCCCA
This sequence comes from Pseudomonas sp. UYIF39, assembly GCF_029963765.1. Classification (GTDB taxonomy): domain Bacteria; phylum Pseudomonadota; class Gammaproteobacteria; order Pseudomonadales; family Pseudomonadaceae; genus Aquipseudomonas. The sequence goes on along the minus strand of NZ_JALBYU010000018.1, from coordinate 31,238 downwards.
AAGGCGTGTTCAACCTGGTCTGCGGCACCGGCCTGGCCGTCGGCGCGCCGTTGTCCGCTGATCCGCGCATCGCCAAAATCTCCTTCACCGGCAGCAACGCGGTCGGTGTGCAGGTCATGCAACGTGCGGCAGAAACCGTGAAGGGCGTGAGCCTGGAACTGGGTGGCAAATCCTCGCTGCTGGTGCTCAAAGACGCAGACATCGAACTGGCCGTGGAAGTGGCCTGTGGCGGCGGGTTCTACAATGCCGGGCAGATGTGTTCGGCCACCAGCCGCGTGCTGATCGCCGATGAACTGGCGGACGAATTCCTCATCCGTTTGAAGGCCCGCGCCGAAGCCATTCGTGTAGCCGACCCGTTCGACCCGAACGTGGAAATGGGCGCACTGGTCAATCAGGCGCAATACCAGCGTGTGCTGGGCCACATCGATCGTGGTTTGAGTGCTGGTGCCAAGCTGGTTTGCGGCGGCAATCGCCCGGCGGACTTGTCGCGCGGCTATTTTTTGCAGCCGACGATTTTCACCGAAGTGCCCCTCGACAGTGCGCTGTGGTGTGAAGAGATTTTCGGTCCGGTGATCTGCGTACGCAGTTTTGCCACCGAGGCCGAGGCGATTGCCTTGGCCAATGACAGCCAGTTCGGTCTGGTGGCCAGCGTGGTCACCCGCGACGCCGAAGCGGCAGATCGGGTCGCCAACGCTTTGCAGGCGGGGCTTGTGTGGATCAACGCGCCGCAAGTGATCTTCCCGCAGACCGCTTGGGGTGGCTACAAACAGAGCAGCATCGGCCGCGAATTGGGGCCGTGGGGTTTGCAGGCTTTCCAGGAAATCAAACACGTGATTCGAGCGGTCTGACGGCTCGAAAAGGGTCAGCGCATGCCTCGTGATGAGGCATGCGCTGGCGTCATGGCTTCAATGAGTTTTTATCGATAGTCAGGTTTTTTGCACGACCTCAGGATGAACCCGTCGGCTCAGCGCAAACCCCGTGAATACGGGGGCTTGGAGCAGATCTGGCGGCGCAGATGCAACGGTTGCGACCAGCCTCATACCTACAAAAACAAAGGGAGTCCGTAATGGGCGAGCATGATCTGAACAGACGTCAATTCATCAAAACCGTGGGCGTAGCCTCGGTGGCAGCGGCCGCCATGAGCATGCCGTTCATCAAGGCTAACGCCAGCGACACACGCTTTGCGGGCAAGACCCTGCGTTTGCTGACCTGGTCCGATGACACCGGCTTGGCAGCCCTGCGCAACATCGCCGCGACCTTCGAAGACAAGTACGGCTGCAAGGTCATCGCTGACCGCACCGGCAGTACCTCGGAAATGGTCGCCAAACTCAAGGCCGGCGGTGATCGTCCGCAGTACGACATCATCACCCTGGCAGGCGTCGGCGCCGAAGGTCTGGCCGCGGCCAACCTGCTGGAAAAACCCGATCTCAACCGCATCCCGAACCTGGTCGATGTACCGGAAAAATACCGCACCGGCGCCAATGGCCACGGTATCGGTTACCTGCTCTGGTGCAACAGCCTGGTCTACAGCACGCGCACTCAGAAAGAAGCGCCGGACAGCTACGCCGCCCTGTGGGACGCGGACTTGGCACCGAACATCTTCCTGCCGCCGCCAAACTGGACCGAGGCCATGGACCTGATCATCATCGCCGCCAAACTGGCCGGTGGTGACGAACACAACATTGAGCCGGGCTTCAAGAAACTCGCCGAGCTGAAAGATCGCGTGGTAACCCTGGGTGAAAACCCGAACCAGATCGCCGAGCTGTTCCGCACCGGTTCCCTGGACATGGGCGGCCTGTACGCGCCGGCATTCTTCCCGAAACAGATCCGCGATCCGGCCTACGGTCTGAGTGCAACCTTTGGCATGAAGGAAGGTTTCTACACCGACTTGATGCAATCGGTGATGCCGAAGAACCGTCCGGGCGACACCGACATGGCGTACGCCTTCATCAACCACTCTCTGGACCCTTTGGTGCAGGGCAAGATGGCTGAAGACATCTACAACGGCCCGGTCAACGCCAAGGCGATCATCTCCGCCGAAGCGCGCAAGAGCCCGTTCATCCTCACGCCAGAGCAGATTACCGAGAAGGCGATCATGCACGACAACGCCTTCCTGGCCACCGTGCATGACCAATGGATTCGTCGTTACACGGAAATCTTTTCTTCCTGATCCGTAGGAGCTGCCGAAGGCTGCGATCTTTTGATCCTGCTCTTCGGTGGCTCTGAAAAAGATCAAAAGATCGCAGCCTTCGGCAGCTCCTACAGGGCCGGGCGCGAGATATTCCTGATCTGCCATTGACGAGACCCTTGCTATGGAACACCAACCTCTGACTCATCCGGTCGCCGTCGCTCCAGTGCGCACCAATCGGGGTGTTTCGCCGACGACGCGTGCCTGGTTTTTTCTCTCGCCGTCGATGCTGTTTCTGGGCGTATTGATCGCCGCCAGCTTGCTGGTTCTGCGCATGAGCGTGGGCACCAAAGGCGCGGAATGGACCGGGTTCAGCCTGGCCAGTTACGCCCAACTGCTGGAACCGTATTACCTCAAATCCTTGTTGCTGACCCTGCGTCTGGCGCTGATCAGCGCAGTGATTGCGGTCGTGTTGGCGATCCCGGTGGCTTACACCATGTCTCGCCTGACCTCACCGTTCGTGCGACGGATCTTCCTCGCCGCGGTGTTGCTGCCGTTGCTGGTCAACCTGCTGCTGCAAAGCTACGGCTGGCTGGTGATTCTGGGACCTGGCGGGATGCTCAATCAGGCGCTGATGGGCCTGGGCCTGATCAAGCGCCCGATCATGCTGCTCTACAACCAGAACGGCGTACTGATGGGCCTGGTGCAAACCGCGTTCCCGTTGGCCGTGCTGCCGATTGCCAGCGCCATGCGCGGCGTCGCTCGTACTTATGAAGAAGCCGCTGCAACCCTGGGTGCCAGCCGTTTGCAGGTGTTCCGTCAGGTGGTGCTGCCGATGAGCATGCCGGGGATCATCACGGGCGCGACGTTGGTATTCGCCTACAACGCCAGCAGCTTTGTGGTGCCATTGCTGCTCGGTGGCCGACGCGTGCCGATGCTGGCCGTGATGGTCCATGACCAGATCGCCCCGCTGATGAACTGGCCCGCCGCATCCGCTGCCGGTGTGGTGTTGATTGTCACCACGCTTGCGATCATGACCTTGTCCGAATACATCACTGGCCGTCGTCGGCGCATGCTGGAGGCTTCCCAATGAGCACCCTGATCAAGAAACGTTATGGGCTGCTGCCCGGCGAGACCGGCAAGTTTGCCGGCATCCTGTCGGGCTTCATCCTGCTGCTGGCGGTGTTGCCGATCCTGACCATGATCGTGATGTCGTTCAGCGGTGCGTCGAACCTCGACTTCCCGCCGAGCAGCTACAGCCTGCAATGGTACAAGGCTGCCTGGCACACCTTCGTGTCGCCGGATGCCAGCGATGTGCTGAGCCTCGGCAAGGCCATGACCACCAGCCTGATGGTGGCGTGCCTGACCATGGTGTTTGCAACGATCATTGCGGTGCCGGCCGCTTATGCCCTGACCCGTTGCGAGTTCCGCGGCAAAGCCGTGGCGCTGCAATTGATGTCGCTGCCGCTGGTGTTTCCGATGGTGGTGTTGGGCCTGGCGTTGCTGCTGGTGTTCGACAGCCTGCCGTTCCAGATGACCACCTCGCGGCTGGTGATTGCACACGTGATCCTGGCGCTGCCGTTCGTGGTGAAAAACTGCACCGCCGCGATGCTCTCCATTGGCAGCGAAGTCGAAGAAGCCGCGCAGATGCTCGGTGCTTCACCGACCCGGGCGATTATCGATGTGGTGGTGCCGTTGATGAAGTCGGGGATTCTGGCGGGGATGCTGCTGGCGTTCATCGTCTCGTTCAACGAATTCACCGTGACCTACTTCCTTTACACCATCGACGTCATGACCGTGCCGATCTGGATGTACAGCCGCACCGTGTCATCGCTCGACCCTACCGTTTTCTCGTTTGCCGTGCTGATCGTGCTGATCGACTTCGTCCTTATATGGGCGTTGGAGAAGCTGGTTGGTGAAGGTGGCGTTTCGTTCTGATTCTTGAGGTGCAACATGACTGGTCTGATTCTGGAAAACGTCGAGAAACATTACGGCTCGGCCTGCGCGGTAAAGGATGTGAACCTGCATTTGCCTGAGGGCAAACTGGTGTGTTTCCTCGGCCCTTCGGGCTGCGGCAAAACCACGTTGCTGCGAATGATCGCAGGGCTTGAAACCCTGAGTGGCGGCGAGATTCGCCTGGACGGTGAAGACATCGGCCACACCCCGGCGCATCAGCGCAACTTCGGCATGGTGTTCCAATCTCTGGCGTTGTTCCCGCACATGACGGTGGGGGAGAACATCGCCTATCCGCTGAAACTGCGTGGCGTCAGCAAGGCTGATCAGCAGGCGCGGGTGGTGGAGTTGCTCGAGCTGATTCAGCTGAGCGAGATGATTGATCGTCCGGTGGCCAAACTCTCCGGTGGTCAACGTCAACGCGTGGCGATTGCCCGGGCGATTGCCTCGCGGCCGAAAATCCTGCTGCTGGATGAGCCGCTGTCGGCGCTCGACGCCAAGCTGCGTGAATCGATGCAGGTGGAAATTCGTCAGCTGCAACAACGCTTGAACATCACCACCATCATGGTGACCCACGACCAGCGTGAGGCCATGACCATGGCGGATATCGTTGTGGTATTGGGTGAACATCGGGTGCAGCAAGTGGGCACGCCGATTGAAATCTATCGTCACCCGGCCAATGAATTTGTCGCGGACTTTATCGGCTCGGGCAATATCTTCCCGGCCACCGCGCTGGGCAACGGCAAGATTGGGCTGCCGGGTGGCGATGCGCTGGAAGTGCCGATCTGCAGCAGCATCGTGGTGGGTGAGAAAGTGAAGATGCTGATTCGTCCTGAGGACCTGCAACTGTCGCATCCTCAGGCGACGGCGGGTAATCGGTTGCTCGGCAAGGTGACGTTCGTGCGTGATATTGGCGCGACGATTGAGACGACAGTGGAGTGTTCCGGGGTGTCGTTTACGGCGTTGAGTACGCCGTGTCAGGGGTTTGGGTTGAGCATTGGCAATCCGGTGTCGGTGACGTTGCCGGCTGAGGCGTGCCGAGTACTCGGCGCCTGATCCGGATTTGATGCCAGCCTTGCTGGCCCCATCGCGAGCAGGCTCACTCCCACATTTGATCTTTGGTGTTCACAAATTCTGTGTTCACAGGAGATCCACTGTGGGAGTGAGCCTGCTCGCGATGGGGCCGGCAAAACCAGCACAAAAATCAGCTCAAACCGTCAACCGCAACCGCGCTAGATCCCGCAACGGCGGAGCCCCAAACAACCGGCTGTACTCCCGGCTGAATTGCGAAGGGCTTTCATACCCCACCCGATACCCCGCTGCCGAAGCCTCCAACCCTTCCGCCAGCATCAACCGCCGCGCTTCTTGCAGGCGCAGTTGCTTCTGATACTGCAACGGACTCATCGCCGTCATCGCCTTGAACCGGTGATGCAACGTCGACACGCTCAGGTTCACTTCCTTCGCCAGATCATCGATGCGCAGCGGCTGTTCATAGTTGCCGTTGAGCCATTTGATCGCCTGGCTGATGCGATGGCTATGGCTGTTGGCAATAGCGATTTCGTACAGCCGATGACCCTGCTGGCTGCGCAATAGCCGATACAGAATTTCCCGGCGAATCAGTGGTGCGAGCATGGCGATGTCTTTCGGGGCGTCCAGCAATCGCGCCAGACGCAGTACGGCGTCGAGCATCGCGGTGTCGATCCGTTCAACATACAAGCCGCGTCCCGTCGGCCGGGTGGGCACACCGAGAGGACCGGCGTCGGCAATCAGCGCGGTGATTTCCGCCGGGTCGATATCCAGCCGCACCGCGAGGATCGGTTCTTCAGACGTGACATTCACCACGCGCCCGCTCAGTGGCATCGAAACCGACACCACCAGGTAATTCAGCGGATCGTAATTGAAGTATTCATCGGCCAGCCTGACCTCTTTACGGCCCTGCGCCATGATGCACAGCGCGGGTTGCGCCAGTACCGGGGCAAACTCATGGGAGTTGCTATGGCGAGACATGAAGAGCGAGCCGACGGCAGTGGCATAAGTGCCATCCTCCGCCGTGTTACGGCGGATGATAGCGGCCAGTTCCGCGCGCTGTTTCTCCATGTCGGCGTCCAGCGGGGCTTGGAAATGATCGAGCGACGACATGCAAGGCATCCTCGGTGGGGCGTCAGTAATGAGGCGAGCTTAAGTTTGTGCAAGACGAAGCGGTAGACACATCCTGCCTCAACCTTGCCTGATTCTGCACGGAGTGAATTTACGGCACCTCAATGACAGGGCAACCCAGGGAAAACTTGCTTGAAAGCCCTGTTTCATTGGCACGAAGGTCTTGGCAGGTTGTTACAGGTTTTTCGAGACGCCGCGCAGGATTGTGCAACAAGCCGGCAGGAATCGACTAACCGCGCTTCCGCCGGCGCGCTTAACCTTGGATCCTGTCGCAGCCCGTCCCACGGCTGCCACTCGAGTACCTGGGAGGGTTGAACATGTCTACGCAGATCCCCGTCAGTCATATGGCTTTTGTCCGCGCCCGCGCCGGGCGTTCGGCGGAACTCGGTGCGCGCCTGAGCGCCTTGATCGAGCCGTCCCGCAGCGCACCGGGTTGCCTGAATTTTGCCCTGCAGCATTCGCAGTGCGATCCGGAGTTGTGGCTGGTGTCCGGTTTCTGGATGAACCAGCAGGCCATGACCGCTTATTTCAGCACCCCGGCCATGCAGATCTTTGCCGGGTTGGTGCAAGACCTGGTGGTCAACAGCCTGGATTTTCATACCTTCAAGGACGTGTCGGCCGCCCAGGCGCTGGGGCAGTCCCAGTCGTGGGTACACAAAATGGCCGGTTGAGGGTTTAATGGCTCAACTCTCAATCAGCCAGGATCCACGACATGGCACGCAAAGCCTTTGAAACCTTCGAAGCCGTATCTGCCGTAGTACCCCGCGAGGGCGGTTATCACGCCGCAATCGCCACCAAAGCCATCGGTGGTTCGGGTGCACCGCGCTTTCACAAGCTGCTCGAAGAACAGACCTTCAAAACTGCCCGCGAGGCCGATGAAGCCGCCGCGCTGCAGTTGACGCACCTCAAAGACGTCAGCGAAGACGGCGACCTGATCTGGTAATTACTTGACCGCCCCCGGGCGATACATCTTGAACAACGCCTCAGGCCCCAGCTGGAAATAATCCGCTGGCCCGCCGCCGCGCAGGATCGGTTCTGCCGCGGCGGTGTCGTACACCCCATCCTTCAATAGCCACTTGGCGATATGCACGGCGACCACTTCGCCGAGTATCAGCCAGCTCGGCACCACATTCCCGTCGGCCCGCTGCAACTGAATGATCTGCGTGACCTTGCACTCGAAGGACACCGGGCTTTCGGCGACGCGCGGCACCTGAATGATTTTCGACGCTGCCGGGTTTAGCCCGGACAGCTCGAACTCGTTGACCTCAGGCCCGACCATGGCAGAGCACTGGTTCATCTGCTCGGCCAGTGGCCGGGTCGCCAGGTTCCAGGCGAATTCGCCGGTTCGCTCGATGTTATTCAGGCTGTCTTTACGCCCGACACTGGAAAAACCAATGATTGGCGGAATGTAGTTGAACGCGTTGAAGAAGCTGTAAGGCGCCAGGTTCAGGCGGCCATCGGCATCCTGGGAGGAAATCCAGCCGATGGGACGCGGGCCGACGATGGCATTGAACGGGTCATGCGGCAGGCCGTGGCCGTTGGCGGGTTCGTAGAAATGGATGTCGTCGGGCATGGCGTAAATTCCTGGGGGGCTCGGGAGGCGGTCATGGTGCAAGGGCCTGCGGCATAATTCCAGTCCATCTTCGATCAATGTGGGAGCGAGCTTGCTCGCGATTGCGGTCTGACATTCATCATTGATGTCGACTGACCGAACGCTATCGCGAGCAAGCTCGCTCCCACAGGGTTGTGTGTTGGTTCGGCATTTGTGTTCTTCCAGAAACGAGTAAGCCCGGCCGAAGCCGGGCTGTGAACATTCCTCCGGTTATCAGCCAATAGCTTCTGCAGTTCCGGTTTTGTCGAAACCGTCAGCGGCATAGGTATCAGAATGAGCGCGTTCGACGGAGGCGCTGGCTTCGGAGGAGAAATAGGCCGAGCCGGTTTTGTCATAACCATCAGCGGCGAAGGTGTTGGCGGCCAATACGGAAAGGGTCAGGGCGAGGATCAGTTGGATTTTCATGATAGGTACTCCAGGCTCGTTCGCGGTGAATACGTTCAGGCGCTGATTCAGGGCCTGTAACGGATATACGTGCGTCACGTTGATTTGGATGCGGTCAGCTGCAGAATGCTGCGGGGGCATTAACCGATCGTTATCTGCTGGAGGGGGGCGACTTGAAACCGAGGTGGGGCCATCACAGCCACCATCAATGTAACTGTCAGTCCGTCTCGATCCGCGAATGTTTGCGGGTGTCTTTCATGGTCACGTAGACCAGCAACGACACGGCAATACACGCAGTGACATACCAGTAGTAACCGGTTTCCATGCCGATGCTCTTGAACCACAGTGCGATGTATTCAGCGGTGCCGCCGAAGATCGACACGGTCAGCGCGTACGGCAAACCAACGCCCAGCGCACGAATCTCGGTCGGGAACAGTTCGGCTTTGACCACCGCGTTGATCGAGGTATAGCCGCTGACAATGATCAGTGCCGCCATGATCAGGAAGAACGCGCCCCACCAGGTCTGCACGGTGTGCAGGGTGGTCAGGATCGGTACGGTGAATAGCGTTCCGAGAATACCGAACGCAATCAGGATCGGCCGGCGACCGACTTTATCCGACAAGCCGCCGATGATCGGTTGCAGGCACATGAACAGGAACAGCGTGGCAGCGGAAATGGTGGTGGAGTCGGAGATGCTCATGCCGACGGTGTTCACCAGGTATTTCTGCATGTACGTGGTGTAGGTGTAGAACGCCAGGGTGCCGCCCATGGTCAGGCCGACCACGGTCATCAGTTCCTTCGGATGGCGCATCAAGGTGCGCATCGCGCTTTCCTTGGCCTTCTCTTTCTTGGAGAACGACTCGGTTTCTTCCATGCCGCGTCGCAGGTACAGCGCGACCACGGCACACAGCGCGCCGATGGCGAACGGGATGCGCCAGCCCCAGGCGTAGAGCTGCTCGGTGGTCAGGGTCTGTTGCAGCACGATCAGCACCGCCAACGCGATGAGCTGGCCGGAGATCAGCGTTACGTACTGGAAGCTGGAGTAGAAGCCGCGACGTTCCTTGGTCGCCATCTCGCTGAGGTACGTTGCCGAAGTGCCGTACTCGCCACCGACCGACAAGCCCTGCAGCAGGCGGGCGAAAATCAGCAGGATCGGTGCGCCAATGCCAATGGTTTCATAACCAGGGCTCAGGGCAATCAGCAGCGAGCCGAAACACATCAGATACACCGAAGCCATCAGTGCTTTCTTGCGACCGGCCTTGTCGGCGTAGAGGCCCATCAACCAGCCACCGATCGGGCGCATAAGGAAGCCCACGGCGAAGATCGCGGCGGTGTTCAGCAGTTGGGCGGTGGTGTCGCCTTTGGGGAAAAAGGCCTTGGCGAAGTACAGAGAGAAGGCGGCGTAGACGTACCAGTCGTACCACTCGACCATGTTGCCGACAGAGCCGCTGAAGATCGATTTGATGCGACTGGCAGTGGTTCTTTCTTTGGCAGGCGAAGCTGCCGACCCAAGAGGCAGGGCTTGTGAGTTATCCATGACGGATCCTTCATTTAATTGTTTTTGTGGAGCGCGTTGAAACGCAGCCTGCTTGGGCTATAGCAGGAGCTGTGCCAAGGGGAGGAGGGCCGGTTTAGAGGGGGTGCGGGGATTTTGTGAGCGGAAATCCGCTTATGCAGGGCTGGGTGTGAGCGGAAAATCGCCGACGGTCGATTACACAAACATCTCGCGGGTCAGGCCATGCCGCTGCATCTTTTCATTGAACGTCCGGCGCGGCAGTTGCAGCTCTTCAAGCACTGCTTTCACATCGCCCTTATGCCGGGTCAACGCCGCGCGCAAACAATGCGCTTCAAACGCTTCCTGCTGCGCCGCCAGCGATTGCCCAGGATCAATCCCCATCGGTTCTGGCTCGCCCAGCCCCAACACTTGCCGCTCGGCAACGTTCGCCAATTCGCGCACATTGCCCGGCCAGTCATGGCTCAGCAGGTGGCTCAACTGCGGGCCGCTAAGCGGTGGAAACGTGCGGCCCAAACGCTCGGCGGCATTTTGCGCAAACGACTCGAACAGCAGTGGAATGTCTTCACGCCGCTCGCGCAATGGTGGCAGTCGCAACTCTGCCACGTTCAATCGATAGGCCAGGTCCTCGCGAAAACGTCCGGCCCGGGCTTCGTCCAGCAAATCGGGTTTGGTCGCGGCGATGATTCGCAGATCCACGCGGATGCTCTGATTGGAGCCCAACCGCTCCAGCTTCTGCTCCTGCAACACCCGCAGCAATTTCACCTGCTGGGTCAATGGCATGCTTTCGATTTCATCGAGAAACAGCGTGCCGCCATCGGCGTATTCGAGCTTGCCGATGCGTTTGCCCGAGGCGCCGGTGAACGCGCCGCTCTCGTGACCGAACAGCTCGGCCTCGAACAACTGCTCTGGGATCGCCGCACAGTTCAATGCCACAAACGGTTTGTCGGCACGCGGACCGAAGTCGTGCAGACAACGGGCAACCAATTCCTTGCCGCTGCCGGTTTCACCACGAATCAACACATTGACCGGCAGCGTCGCCAGGTCCAGCACTTGCCGACGCAGCGTCTGCAAACCACGGGACACGCCCAGCAGCGTCGCATCGAGTTTGGCGCGGTTGTCTGCCTGCTCGTGCAGGGCGCGGTTTTCCAGCACCAGCCGCCGCTTGTCCAGCGCACGACGCAGACTGCCAAGCAGGGTTTCGGGGCTGAAGGGTTTTTCGAGGAAGTCGTAAGCGCCATCGCGCATCGCTTCGACCGCCATCGGCACATCGCCGTGACCGGTCAGCAGAATCACCGGCAAGTCGGCATCGCGGCGCTGAACTTCGGCCAGCAGTTCCAGGCCGGTCATGCCCGGCATGCGCACGTCGCTGAGGATCACCCCGGGGAAATGCTTCGGCAGCTGCGCCAGGCATTCATCGGCGCGGCTGAACAATTGCACTTCAAAGCCCGACAGGCTCAGCCATTGTTCGACGGCGCTGCGAATACTGCTTTCGTCGTCGACCACCATCACTGAATTCAGCATGAGCCAGGAGCCTCCAGGTCGATGGGCAAGGTCACGGTGAACACCGCGCCGTTTGCATGATTGTCGGCACTCAGGCGTCCGCCCGATTCGTGAACGATGGCAAAGGATACGGCCAGCCCGAGGCCCAGGCCATCACCCACCGGTTTAGTGGTGAAGAACGGATCAAACACATTCGCCAAGTGCTCTTCGGCAATGCCGCCACCGTTGTCGGCGACGGTCAGGCGCCAGAGTTGTTCGTCGGCTTCGAGACGGATTTCCAGGCGTTTGCAGGGTTTGTCCTGCATGGCGTCCAGGGCATTGCGCAGCAAATTGATCAGCACCTGCTCCAGGCGAATCGCATCGCCACGCACCCAGGCCGGACGTGTCAGGTGCAGCACGGTGCTGACCTGTTCGTCACGCAAACGCGCGTCGAGCAGCTGCAACGACTGGTCGACCACCGCCGCCAGGTCCAGACGTTCACGTAAACCGCTGGGGCTTTTGCGGGCGAAGGTTTTCAGGTGACCGGTGAGGGCGGCCATGCGCGTCAGCATCTCATCCACCGGTCTGAGTGCTTTGTAGGCGTCATCGACTCGGCCGTGATCGAGCAGCAGCCTCAAAGTAGCCAGTTGCATGCGCTGGGCGGTCAGCGGCTGGTTGATTTCATGGGCCAGCGCGGCAGACATCTGGCCGAGCGCGGCGAGTTTGGCCGATTGCACCAGACCGTCCTGAGCGGTGCGCAGGTCGCGAGTGCGCTCTTCCACCAGTTGCTCGAGCTCTTCACGACTGCGCTGGCGCAGTTTGGCCAGACGCCAGCGCTGATTGAGGAACAGCAACAGAAACACCACGGCCAGCCACAACCCGGCGGCGGCGAGCCCGGCGTTGCGGCTGTCTTCGAACGCGACTTGCGGGCGGCGCAGCAGGTGCAACGTCCAGCCTTCAGTGCTCAGCGGTAGCGATTCCCACAGGTAATTCGCCGTCCCGTCAGGGCCCACGACCCGCGTCAGGTCACTGTTGTCGTCGAAGCGCCGCACCGATTGATACTCGAGCGGTGTCAGCGGTTGTTTGTCGTATTGGCGGGTAGCCTTGAGTTCGGCGTGATCGCTGTCACTCAGCGGCTTCAACGAGCGATAGCGCCAGCCCGGCTGGTTGGCGATGAAGATAATCCCACGAGCATCGCTGACCAACAGCGTGTCGCTGCCCTGACGCCACTCGCGCTCCAGTTCCGGAAATTCGAGTTTCACCACCATGGCGCCGAGGAACTGGCCGTCGTCACCGGTGACCGCGCTGGACAGGAAGTAACCGGGAATGCCGCTGGTCACGCCCACCGCGTAAAAGCGCCCGGTGCCCTGGGTGCGGGTCTGGCTGAAGTAGGGGCGAAAACCGTAGTTGTGGCCGACGTAGCTGCTGGGCAAACGCCAGTTGCTGGCTGCCACGGCGAGGCCGGTGCGGTCGAGCAGTTCCAGGGTCGAGGATTGCGCCGCGCCGTTGATCTTTTCCAGTTTGCGGTTCAGTGCGTCCTGCTGTTCAGCGGATACCGAGCCATTGAGCGCAGCGCGTAGCTCCGGGTCCAGCGCGAGCACGGCGGGCAGGGCGCGGTAGCGGTCGATCAGGGTGTGCAGGGAGTTGGCGTAGAGCGCCAATTGCTGATTGGCGCGGGCGGCGTCTTCGACCAGGGCCTGGCGTTCGGCGTGGCGCATGGCAAGCCCTGCCACCAGCACGGCACCGGCGAGGATCAGCAAGGTGTACAACGTCAGACGCAGGGTACGAGAGGTCGGCAGCATGCTTGTCGCAAACGCATAAAGGTCGGGGCCGGCACCATAACATGGAGTGACGGCGGCTAATCGGTTTTTGCCAGGCACGTCAGGTGGCGTGCTTTTCAATGAGGTGCAGTGAGACTCATTCGGCAGGCTCGCTGGTGTGCCGTTCTACGCAGTTGATTCACTGTTTCTTCGCTGAAGCTTCTGTATCAGTTTTCTGGGTTTGGGGACGGGCCTGCTTGATGCATGGGGCGCGACTTCGTCAGTCAGTTGTGCGAGCCGCTGGCTAGCGCCCTCTGCCTCGCTTGGCATCTCAGCAACGGTTTTTGCTTTCTCGAGCACCTGAGTGATTGCCTCGAAAGGATCGATACCGCTATGGAGCAGTTTCATTGCCTCACGTTGATTTTCGGAGGTGAGTTCTTCCAGCTGCGTGTAGAACAGGTTCTGAATTCGTTCTGGGTAGGCGTTGATGCTGTCTGCGAAATTTTTGATTTTGTCGATCAGATCCCGGCCTCCGTTGGCAATACTTTGGGCCCCATCGATGACTTTGTTCGTGGTAGCGACAGCAGTGCTCAAGCCATCTTTGATCTCTTGGGTATGAAGTGTTTCCGCCAGCTTCAGGCCCTTCTTGAAAAAGTAATACCTCAGCAAAGGCATCGCTATGGCGCCGACAACCATGCCGACAGCGGCGCCAATTCCGGTGCCGATACCGGGTACGACACTGCCGAGCGCCGAGGCCACTGTGCTACCCGCAATCGCACCTTTCAAAATTGATTTGACGCCATGTTTGGACCGAATGAATTTGCCCAGCGTCATGCTCTGCCGGACCTCGGCAATATCGGCAATATCGGCGCCTTCGGGAATGAGGCCGTCGAATTCAGTGGCCAGGTTGTGTATCTGGTCGACAGCGTTTTTGGCTTTGCCAAGTACGCCGACGAAACCCTTCGCCAGTTCAAACACCGCTTTTGATGTGCCCGACTTGTCGACATACAGAAGCGGGTTGTTGCCGACCATCGCATACAGGTTCAGCCCATCCACAGCCCCTGCCGGGTCGGCACTGACCCAGCGTTGCAACCACGGTGCGTAATAGCGTGCGCCGTAGTAATACAGCCCGCTGTCATCCAATTCCTTGCCCGAATAGCGGATGGTTTTGTAATCGACGTCCACCTCACTTCCCCGCGCATACCAGGCTGTGGCGCCGAACGGGTAATAACCTTCCTCGCTGATCACTTGCGCCTGTTGATCGAGTTCCAGCGCGCAGGAGCCCAAGTGGTCGTCGAGGCTGTAGCGCAATTGGTCGACGGCGATTTTTGCGGGTTTGCCGCTGACCCAGTGCAGGCAACGCACACTGCCGTGTCCGCCGGGCAGGGTGATCACGTGCAGCTCTTCGCCGTTGTCGCGGGTGCGGATTTCCAGCCCCGGCAGGTAGATCACCTCCTGAAAGTGGGTCAGTGACGGCGTGTGGGTTTCATGGCGTTTGTACACGCGCACGCCTTGGCTGTAGCGGTAGAACTCCTGGTCATCGGAGCCGTTGGTGCGTTTGACCAGCGTGACCGATTCCAGTTGGTCCAGGCTGTTCCACGTCAAGACTTTGCCTGGCTGCAAGTCGTTGAGGTTGCCGTGGCGGTCGAACAATTTTTCGAAATCAGGGATCGGATCATCAGGTTTCCAGCGCACGCCACGGTTGCTGCCGGGGTCAATGAACATCTGGCGGGTGTGACAAGCGCCCTCACGCACATGACACAACTTGATCAGGTTGCCGCCGCAATCGTACTCATAGTCTTGTTGGTAGTTGAGCCAATTGCCGGGATCGCCGGGCAGGGGCCGCCCCGGAATGTCCGACGGCGGGGCATCGTCGTAACCGGTGGCACTGGTCAGCCGGTACAGCGAGTCATAGGTGAAGTCGCGGTGGCCGTCGATCAGTTGGTTAGCGAAGTAAATGGGTTTGAAGGTGTGGTCTTCGATGCGGGTGATGTTGCCGACGCGATCGTAGAAATACTCGAAATTTTGCAGCGCCGGTTCGGCGTTTTTTTGCGCGCGTTGCGTGGACAGGTGCCCAGTGGCCGGGTCGTAGGTCCAGGTGCTGAGCACGTCGTTGGCGGCGCGTTGTTCGATGATCTGGCCAGCGGCGTTGTACTGCGCGTCTTTCAGAACCGATTCCCGACTCAAGCCATCTTTGACCCGCAGCTGAACCCGCTGGAGCTGCCCGGCAACGTCGTAACGCAACTGTTGCTGGTGATCACCGGCATCGGTCTGGCTCAACAGCGTACCGAGCGGGCTGTAAATCCGGCTGCTGCGGTAGGCCTTGCCCTCGACCAGGGTTCGGGTTTCGCGCAGTGATTGCCCCAATAGACTGTAGCTGTCGAAGCTCAAGGTGCCGGAGCGGTCGACCTGCCCGGTCAGCTGGCCGCGCCGGTTGAAAGCAGGATCGGCGCAGGCATCGGCGTAGGTAAAGGTTTCGACGTTCTCTTGATCGTTCTGCGCTACGGCAGTCAGGCGCAACTGATCGTCATATTGATTACGCCAGTGATGACCACGGGTGCCCCAACGTTGCAGTTCTTCGCCTGCCACACCGGGCAGGATCACGCGCCAGCCGGCATCGACGCTGTCCACTTTGAGCGGTTCGCCGGTCAGGCTGTAGACGCTGGCGAGGTTGGGTTTGGGGGCGGTTTCGAACAGGCGCGGATCCCATTGGGCAACCAATCGTCCAGCGAGGTCGTGGTGTTGGCGGGTGATGAGACTTTCAACGGGACCGTCGGCCGTTTTGCGCAGGTAAGCAACCTGTCTCGCCGATAACGCTCGAGGGTCATGAACCGACAGGGATGGCGTGTACCGGTGCACTGATCGGTTCACGAGTGGTTACTCCGGGCGCCGCTCATCTTCGCGAGGCCTTGCTGGCGATGGCATTTCTTTGCTTCGCTAAAAACTGATTATCCGTGGTGCCAGCCTCCTTATAGGCGGCCATGGCCCCTTGAAGGTGGCGGATGCTATGAAGCGTTTCCGTGGTTGCCTGTTGCAGTCCTGCACGAGTAATCGGTGCACGCGCTCCATTGGGGCCATTATCCAAGTGGACGGCGTTGGTGCCCAGCGCATCGAAAGCCGCTTCCATCCAGGCGCTACGTTGCAGGGTAGCGCTTTCCCAATCAGCCAACATGCCTTCGATTTTTGCGATCTTGTCCGGGGCGAGCCGGTTCTTGATGTCCTCGGCTTCTACGGCCCGTTGAAACAAATTGAGTGCGCCGGGGAGAATCGATATCCACGCGCCCAGCCCTCGATTTGCGACGAAATCCGGATTGAGGATTGAGTCGAGTGCCGGATGAATCAACTCATCCTTGATGCTGTTCCAGTTGGGCTGTATTTCGTTGGCGGCATCGGGTATACCCAACGCGCTATCGATCGCGGCAACAGACATCTTCGAGGTTTGTGGTATGAGCGGGCCCACCCGTCCTATGTATTCGGTAAGTGTTGCTAAGCGACCGCCCAGATGTTGAGCCTTGTCTTTTAATGCACCGCCCAGCTCTGTCACCGCATCTGTCATTGAACCGGCAATATCACCGCCAAGATTGCCGCCCGTTGCCGCCTCGACATACGGCAATCTTGATGTGCCGCCGACGCTGGTCGCGTGAGGAGCATCCGCAATGAGTTGGCCGGCTTGCTCACCGCCGATGTTGCCTGCCTCATAGCCTAATATCCCAAAGGCCACCACGTTGACAGTATTCGCCAGCAGATTGCGCTTGATGTTCTTTTGACGGGTGACGCCATGGAGTTGTTCGCGCGCTTGCGCGGTATAGCCACCGAGGATGGAAATGAAACCCGAGTAGAGGGTGATTACGCTTTCCGCTTTGGCCCCGCCTTGAGGGTCCACATAACGCAACGGATTATTCCCCGCAAACCCATACAGATTCAGCCCGTCCACATCCCCCGCCGGATCCGCACTCACCCAACGGTACAACCACGGTGCGTAATAACGCGCGCCATAGTAGTAAAGCCCGCATTCATCCATTTCCTTGCCGGAATAGCGGATGGTTTTGTAGCTGACTTGCACGGCCGATTCCGCTGTCAGCCAGGCCGTGCCACCAAAGGGGTAATACCCTTCGTGGCTGATCAGGCTGGCGTTCTGATCGAATTCCATCAGGCTGGAACCGAGGTGGTCGTCGAGGCTATAGCGCAGTTGATCCTCCTCGATGCCGGAGGGCTTCTTGCTGACCCAATGCAGGCAACGCACGCTGCCACGCCCGCCCGGGAGGGTGATGACGTGCAGCTCTTCACCGTTTTCGCGGGTACGGATTTCCAGGCCCGGCAGGTAGATCACCTGGTGAAAATGCGTGGTCGTTGTCGTATGGGTTTCGTGTCGCTTGTAGACCCGATCACCCTGGCTGTAGCGAAAGCGTTCTTCATCGTTAAGGCCGCTGTCACGTTTGACGAGCGTGGCCGAGATCAGTTGATCACGGCTGTTCCAGGACAGTGGCCGACCCGCCTGTAGGGTCTGGAGATTGCCATGGCGGTCAAACAACTTTGCAAAGTCTGGGGCGGGATCTCCCGGTTTCCAGCGAACCCCCCGGTTGCTGGTCGGGTCAATGCACGTTTCGTGGGTGTAGCCACCCACATCACGCTCATGGACCAACTCGATCAGGTTGCCGCCCGTGTCGTACTCGTAGCGCTGTTTGTAGTTGAGATGGTTTTTCGGATCGCTGGGCAGAGGGCGGCCCGGCAGGTCAGAGATCGGGGCGGCGTCGTGACCGGTGGCGCTGGTCAGTTGGTACAGCGAGTCATAAGTGAACTCGCGGTGACCATCAATGAGCTGGTTTTTGAAATACACCGGTTTAAAGGTGAGGTCGTCAATGCGAAGGGCATTACCGACACGATCGTAAGCGTACTGGAGGTGCTGGAGCGGCTCTTCGCTCGGCAGTCCGGCCTTCAGAATGTCGAGACGACCATCGGCAGCGTCGTAGGTCCATTCGCTGACCACCCCGTTGCCGGCGCGTTGTTCGATGATCTGGTTTGCAGCGTTGTACCGGGCGTCCTCCAGAATGGGCTTCCAATCCTCCCCAGGCTTGAGCAGGAGTCGCGATTTTTTCAGCTGCCCGGCGATGTCGTAGAACAGTTGTTGTTGGTGATTGCCGGCGTCGGTCTGAGTCAGTACGGCACCGAGCGGGCTGTAGATCCAGCGGGTGAGGAAGGTGCTGACATCTGCAATCGTTCGGGTTTCACTCAGCGGCGTCCCTTGCAGGCTAAAGCTGCTCAATTCAAGTGAGCCTGAGGGATCGACTTGCTTGATCAGATGGCCACGCAGGTTGTAGTCGGGATTGGCCGTCGCATCGGCAAAGATGAAGCTTTCAACGTTCTGTTGATCATTCTCTTCAACGGTGATGATGCGCAACTGGTTGTCATAGGTGGTGCGCCAATGACTGCCGCGTTGGTCCCAGCGCTGCAGCGTTTCCCCGGCCATTCCGGCCAGGCTCAAACGCCAGCCGGCGTCGACGGAATCGACTTTCAGCGGCTCACCGGAAAGGCGGTGTACTGCGGTCAGGTTGGGGACGATACCGAACAGTCGCGGGTCCCATTGTTCGAGCAATCGCCCGGCGGCGTCATGCCGTTGTCGGGTAATCAGGGTTTCCAGGGGCCCGTCGTTGACCTTGCGCAAGTACGCAATCTGGCGAATCGCTAAGCCCCGGCTATCAATGGCCGTCACATTCGGGGTCCGCCAATGAACTTTGGTTGTCATGGCTTGCCTGCCTTCAGCTCACCTTCAGGTGGCGCAACGTAGGTGTCATTAAAGTCCAGGCTGGTGGTGTACCAGGGGTGGATGATCTCGAGCGCGATATCTCCTTTGGCGTTAATGACTTTGTTCAGGCGACCCAGCACGTCGTAAAAGTTCTGATCGTGATGGCCAAACTCACGGAAGGAATGGTCATTGATATAGCGGTGCCCATTGGCGAAATAAGGGCGAAATACCCGAACGGCCAGTCCTTTGTTGTTGTATTCCACACGTTCGCTGACGCGCCAGCGTTGGTCGGCGTGCGCGACCTTTGGCTTGCCGTCTTCAATCACCAGCTCACCGTTTTCCACCACAAAAGCCTGTCCCGGCTCGACCAACTGTTTGGTCTGCAGTGGGCGGCCAAAACCATCCACAAAGGCTTTAACGATCTGGATTTGCTGCAGCTCATCATCCCAATAGCGGTCGGCGGTGAGGACGACACTGTGCACCGGTTCGCGGGGAATCGAGTGGATCAGGTCGAGCAGCGCTTGTTCAGGCCCGGTCAGGGACTTGAGCCGGGACAGGCGAAGGCGGGCGCTGGCGCGAATGTGCAGACTTGGCAACACGTAGCCTCGTGCGACCCAGGTGGTCAGCCAGTCAGGTGTCTGCCTTACGGAATCGGGGAGTTCGCCCATCCAGCTGAACAGGTCCTTGCGCAATACGCTGGCCGCTTCTTGCAGGGCGCCTTTCGGATCTTCGATGGCAGGGTCCGGACGATGGTCCGCAGGAGGTTCGTGTTCGTTGAGGGGGCAAAAACCCACTTCTTCGCCGTCTTCAGTTCCATAAAAACTGATGGCAAGGGGTTGTCCGGACGGCTCGTAAAGGGCTTCCTCGACATTGTCATTGGCATCGATGCTGCGCATGAGTTGTAGCGCGTGATAGTCATATTCGAAGCGGGTTTCGCAACCATCCGGTTGCACGACGCTTTCCAACAGTAAGCAGTATTTGTCGTATCGAGCGGTCGTGATGCCGTGACTCGGTGTTTCGTTGTACTCAAGAACTTTGTAAAAGTTTTCGGCAACGTCGTACTTGGCAAAACCATACCGGGACGACCAAAGGTTTTTCTCTTTGTCCTCCTCCTTGTCTGCCGCCTCATCCACCCCGAGAACCAGAGGCATGGTCGAATAGCCGATTTTTTCCAATTCGTCCCGAATAACGAGCGACGGCACCGTGTCGTAGGCTTGCAGTGCTGTCTTGTCCAGTTGGGCAATTTCCAGCGGTGCCTGCAGTGCCTCGAACTCGGCTTTGCCATCGGCGAGCGGTGTTTGATCGGCAGTCTTGAGGTAGCGATAGACCGACTGCGTGGTCAGTAGCCTCTGAGCGACCCATTCGGGCGAGGCGTACAGATCGATAAATCCTTCATAGGAAATGTCTGCGGGGGCGAGCCCCCCGGATGCTGGCTTCTTGGGCAGTACCAACGCATTGCCACGTTGCAGATAAGGCAGACCCAGTCGCCAGCCTTGCAGGTCCTCCTGCAAATGAATGAACTGGGCGCGGGATTCGTTCAGGTAATAGGACTGTTGGGCCGGGTCATGGGCATCCGTCCACCATTTTTTTTCATCAGCGTCATCGAACGGCGGATCGTCATCATCCGGGTTTCTGCGCCGGGCATAGCTGACCGTAATGGCATGCACAGGCAGCCCAAACTCGTCGTGGCCCAACGTGATTTCATGTCGGCACAGCGGGTCATTCACGAAGCGTTCGTACTGATAGCTGATCTTTTCCAGCGGCAAGGGCAGCATGATCGGGTAAGCGTCATGCTCTCCCTTTTTGCGCAGCTCGCGGACCTTGTAACGACTTTCCTCCACTGCGAAAGGCACCGCCATGGCCAGGTCATCGTCGCCAGCGTAGGTCTCCACACGCAGCACTGAACCTGCGAGGGCGCGGGCGATTTCGTGGGTGGTGGCTTCATCGGGCGGCGGGATCGGGTCACCGAAAGCGTCGTTGCGGTGATACTGGCAGAACAGCATGGGTTTCAAATCACACGCTTCGGAGTCACGGTCGAAATAGCCATCGCGTGGCAGGTCGATTTGCCGTCCGGTGTGAAACCAGGTGCAGACCAGCGCCGGGGCGGTAAAACCAATGTCATCTTCAATTGCACCGGCTTCACTGTCGGTCTGGCGCAGCAGCCCGAAACCGCGAAACTCCCGGTTCTGCCCATCGTAATAACCGTGCAAGTACTCAAAGATCTGGTTCAGGCAGTTGCCGGTGATTTCATCGAGTTGGCTTTTTTGCTTGACCACCGGTACCGGGAACGGCAGGTAGCAAATCGGCAAGCGTTTAAGCTTGAGTATCTGATGCTTTTCATCCAGCCATTCCTGCGCCGAACTGCGATACACCACCTGCGTGCTGCAACCCATGTTGTTGTTACTGGTCACCAGCATGTAAGGCTTGGCGCTGACGAAATCGTAGCGCCAGTGCTGTGGCTTCATGTGCGGCACGGTCAGGATCAGGCTCGCGCACCCCAGGCCTTGCAAGTCGGCGAGGGTGACATGGCACAGGTTGTCGTAACGGATGCCGTCGGGCCACGGGACCGTTACGGGGATTTGCTCAAGGCCATTGCCGCCGCGATTGAAATAGATCTCGAAACAGTCGGATTTCAGATAAATCAGTGCCGGTGCACCGGAGCCGTCGAGGTCGGCGATCCGCACCCGCGCCGCGTCGAATGTCGCGTAATCGAAGGGCAGGGCACTCATGACAAAACCCTCGCCGAACCGACCGTGACCGAGGTTCGGCCAGCATTTGATTTCGTCGTGTCGGATGCTGCACAGCTCGGTCATGTCGCTGCCCAGCAAGTTGCCCAGCATCACCAGTTCGGTGCGGGAGTTGCTGAACAGCGGCAGGCGATCGGTGTTCGGTTCGTGCTCGACCTCCTGGCCCGGCGCGAAACCTTCCTCGCGCCGATTGGCGTACAAGCGCACGCTTCGCGGGCCGATCAGCGCCATCGAGCTGAGCCCGTCGCCCATCAAATCGCCAGACTGTGAAAGCGCGTGGAAAAACTCCACCGGGAAGGCAGAAAAGGGAATGAACCCTGACCAACTGCGATCGGGATTGAGGGTGTGGAAACCGCTCATACCAGGCGAGGCGAGGATCCAGTCCAGCCGACCGTCGCCGGTCATATCGGTCAGCGCCTGATAGGTCGGTTGATTGCGATCTGCCACGGGAATGCGGTTCAGTTCTGTCCATGGGCCATAGTGGATATCATCCGCCCCCGTCGGCGCGCGCAAGGGTTCGCGGTAATACCAGCTCTGGTCGTAACGACAGAGAAAACCAGGAACGCCTTCACCGAACAGATCGACGCATTGGTGGTTCGCGCCGTCCTCGATGCCGGGCATGTTTTCGAACGGGAAGAACTGGCTCGACTGCTTATTGAGTTCGAAGCCTGAATAGTCGAACTCCACCGGCGGCATGTTTTCCACCGCGCCCCGGGCATCGTACGCTTGATAGTGCGCCGCCACGATTTGGCTATAGGACCAGAGCGCCAAGCTGCGGGGGTACTCGAATACCACACGCCGAACCAGCACCGGATCGGCCCCTGAATCGGGAAATTGATGAAACATCAATACTTGTTGGCAGAGGCGGCGAGTGCCCACTTCAAAGCCTTGGCCATAGGAGGAAAAGGGGTCTGAGCGTGTCAGCCACGGATTAAGTGTGTCGCCGTCATAGACCGGTTTTTCCGTCAGGGCATTAGTGCGCTCGCCGTAGTCGAATACCAGATGGAAGTGCCATGAAGGCGGCGCTAATCTCCGTACGTTCCAGCCATACAAGTGCTGACTCGCTTCGAAGTTGCCATACAGCACGCGATGCAAGTAACGCTGAGCCCGGTAGTCGTGTGGCTGATCCGGGTCCTCAGACGAGTCCTCTGCCTTGTATTCGAAGCAAATGTGTTCACCGTGGGTGTTCATGCTTTCCTGCAACAACCAGGCACCAACGCGTTGCGGGTCCTGCGGATCAGCCCGACGCGAGGTATCGGATTTACCGAACAGGTGAAGACTGCCATCGGCTCCATGCACCAGCCAGAAACCCTCGGCAGTGGTGTCGGAGCGCCAGAGCTCGATCAGATCGAACGAACTCTCGACCCGCGGCCAGTAGCGCACAACGTGGTGTTCACCAATGGGGAGACCGCGATAGTCGGTTACAACACTGGACTTTGGCTTGCCCTCGTCATCCAGTTCGGGCATCAACTCCTCGCCGCCGGGGCCGACCATGATGTCGGTGGCGAGGTAGTCGGGTACACCCTTGCTGGTCCGGCGAGTGATAGCACTGACGCCCAGACTCCAGCCGATGCCGAACGGACCGTTACCGCCCTGGCTGTCATAGGTCAGCGCCATGGCGGGATCGAAACCGCGCCCTGCTGAAAGGGGCAGCGGCAACTCGAACGAGGCACTGCCCGTCACGCCGACCGATCCCCAGCTTTTGCCAATCGTGGCAATGGAAGCACTCTTGGCGATGGAGGGCTCAGTGATGCTCAGGGAGGCTTGCTCTTCCATGGGGCTGATCCTGTTTTCGGCTTTGCGCTCTCCCGTAGCAACGGTGTCGCGTGATAGAGCGACGCTAACAAAATCAGGGAAAGGCGTGACCTGTCAGATCTGACAGGTGAGGCCGGTTTTTTAGACCGATTACCGTGGGAAAAGCTGCGCTATATAGCGAATGGTAAAAGTGACACGCAAAAAAACGGCCGGGTCATCTAAAAGACGACCCGGCCGTATTGGCAGGCTGAAGTGCTTACTGCACTTCCACCGCCAGGCTTTCACTGATCTTTTTCTGCCAGATGGCAGGACCGGTGATGTGTACCGACTCACCCTTGCTATCAACCGCAACGGTAACCGGCATGTCTTTCACGTCGAACTCGTAGATCGCTTCCATGCCCAGTTCGGCGAAAGCCACCACGCGGGATTTCTTGATGGCTTGCGCCACCAGGTAAGCCGCGCCGCCGACTGCCATCAGGTAAACGGCTTTGTGGTCCTTGATCGCTTCGATCGCGGTCGGGCCGCGCTCGGATTTGCCGATCATGCCCAACAGGCCGGTTTGCTCGAGGATCTGACGGGTGAACTTGTCCATCCGCGTCGCGGTGGTCGGACCGGCAGGGCCCACCACTTCTTCGCGCACCGGATCAACCGGGCCGACGTAGTAGATGAAGCGACCTTTCAGGTCCACTGGCAGGGTTTCACCCTTGTTCAGCATCTCGACCATGCGCTTGTGCGCAGCGTCGCGACCGGTGAGCATCTTGCCGTTGAGCAGGACGGTTTCGCCCGGCTTCCAGCTCTGCACGTCTTCCGGGGTCAGGGTGTCGAGGTTCACGCGACGGGCCGACGGGCCGGCTTCCCAGACGATTTCCGGGTAGGCGTCCAGCGGTGGGGCTTCCAGCGAGGCCGGGCCGGAACCGTCGAGCACGAAATGCGCGTGACGGGTGGCGGCGCAGTTCGGGATCATGCACACCGGCAACGAAGCGGCGTGTGTCGGGTAATCCATGATCTTCACGTCGAGCACGGTGGTCAGGCCACCGAGGCCCTGGGCGCCGATGCCCAGTTGGTTGACCTTCTCGAACAGCTCCAGACGCATCTCTTCGATACGGTTGGACGGGCCGCGCTTTTTCAGCTCGTGGATGTCGATAGATTCCATCAACACTTCCTTGGCCATGACGGCGGCTTTCTCGGCGGTGCCGCCGATGCCGATGCCGAGCATGCCCGGTGGGCACCAGCCAGCGCCCATTTCCGGAACGGTTTTCAGCACCCAGTCGACGATCGAATCGGACGGGTTGAGCATGGCCATTTTCGACTTGTTCTCGGAACCGCCGCCCTTGGCCGCCACGTCCACTTCCACGGTGTTACCCGGAACGATGGAGTAGTGGATGACCGCCGGGGTGTTGTCCTTGGTGTTTTTACGAGCGCCTGCCGGGTCGGCGAGGATCGAGGCACGCAGAACGTTTTCCGGCAGGTTGTAAGCCCGGCGCACGCCTTCGTTGATCATGTCGTCCAGGCCCATGGTGGCGCCATCCCAACGTACGTCCATGCCCACGCGAACGAAGACGGTGACGATGCCGGTGTCCTGGCAGATCGGGCGGTGGCCGGTGGCGCACATCCGCGAGTTGATCAGGATTTGCGCCATGGAGTCACGGGCCGCTGGCGATTCTTCGCGCAGGTAGGCTTCGTGCATCGCCTGGATGAAGTCAACGGGGTGGTAGTAGGAAATGAACTGCAGGGCGTCGGCAACGCTCTGAATCAGGTCGTCTTGCTTGATCACGGTCATGAGTCGCGCTCCTCTAAAAGACGGGAACATTCAATAAGGTGCTTGCAGCTTGGGTGCATCGGTCGGTTGCAAGCACCTTTACAAGGCACGCCGGGGCTGCTGGCGCGACGCTAAAAAGGCGCGGCAGTATAACGCGCCTCGGTTCCGGGCACACCCGCCGGTAGTCAATCTCGTAGCGAGGGGATTTATCTGTGGTGAGGGATTTATCTGTGGCGAGGGGATTTATCCCCGTTGGGTGGCGAAGCCGCCCCGAAAGCTGCACCCCGGTGGACCAGGTACACCGCATACGTCGGCTTGACGACTGCTTCGCAGTCGAACGGGGATAAATCCCCTCGCCACAGGTAATCGGTTCGACGGGGTCATGCCTTTGACGCCAGTTTTCCGCCCTTAAAATTCAATGGTCATTTATCAGGCACGCAACTAAAGTGGCATTCGGTCTGTAGAGTAGGACACTCAAACAGCCTCCCTTCGCACGGTGAGTCAACGATTGACCCATAACGCCATCCAACGCCTGTTACTCAAACGCTTTGCCCTCGCAGCCGGCACCTACGCCCTGGCCTTGCTGCTGTTGTGGCTGGCGTTTTTTACCGGTCATTACGATGAACCCCTGGCCAGCGTGGCCATCGGCAGTGCGCTGGTGGTCATCAGTCAGGCGGCGTTGTTCGCGGTGTTTTACAGCGGCTGCAACCTGCGTTTTTCTGACCCCAGCCTGACTGAAGCGCAAGTGTTGTTGGGGCTGGGTTGGCAAACCTGGCTGATCGCCAATCTGGACGAGGCACGCGGCGCGTTCCTGGTGTTCTACGTGCTGATTCTGCTGTTCGGGTTGTTCCATCTTTCGCGCCTTGCCTTTCTGCGGTGCACGCTGTTGGTGTTCGTCAGTTTCAGCGCGATCACGCTGTGGGAGGGCTACCACTTCCAGTTACCGGACCCGGCGCTGGCCGCGTTGCAGGTGTGCGTGCTGCTCATCGTGTTGGTCTGGCTGGAGCTTTATGCCCGTTACGTCCAGACCTCCCGGCAACGCATGCGTCAGCGCCGATTTGCCTTGCAAGCGCATCAGGACACCCTGCGCGGGATGATGCGCCAGCTCGAAGACCTGGTGGCCACCGACGAATTGACCGGGCTGTTTAATCGCCGGCATTTCCTGCGCCTGGCCTCCCGTGAGCTGAAGGCCATGGACGCCGATGTCATGCATGGCCTGGCGCTGATTGACCTCGACCATTTCAAACGGATCAACGATGTGCACGGCCATGCCGCCGGTGATCAGGTGCTGCAAGCCTTTGCCGCCGTGGCCACCGCCTGCTTGCGCGATGGCGATGTTCTGGCCCGTTACGGTGGCGAAGAATTCGTCGTGCTGTTGCCCGATTGCAACGCCGAGCGCTTGACCTCGTGTTGCGAGCGGCTGCGCATTGCGTTCACCGATGTGGAACTGATCGGGCTCAACGTCGCCCATCTCAGCTTGTCGGCGGGCATGACGTTGCTCGAACTGGGCGACGATCTCGATGAAGCCTTGCAGCGCGCCGATCAGGCGCTCTATCGCGCCAAGCGTGACGGTCGCAATCGTTGCGCGGCCGCGTGGGAGAACGTCGATGCCTGAGTTACGGGTCGGCGAACGCCAATGGTCGGTGGCGGCGGGCAGCAACCTGCTCGATGCGTTGAATCAGAACGGTGTATCGGTGCCTTACAGCTGTCGCGCCGGCAGTTGCCATGCCTGTCTGGTGCAATGTGTACAAGGGCTGCCGAGTGACAGCCGCCCCGACGCCCTGAGCGCAGACCAGCGTCAGCAAGGCTGGCGCCTGGCGTGCCAGTGTCAGGTGGTCGAGGACTTGCAGGTGCACACCTTCGATCCTCAGCAGGACGGCCGCCCGGCCGAGGTAGCAGCTGTCGATTGGCTGAGCGCCAGCGTGTTGCGTTTGCGCCTGATCCCCGAGCGTCCGTTGCGCTACAGCGCCGGGCAGCATCTGGTGTTGTGGGCGGGCAACGTGGCGCGGCCGTATTCATTGGCCAGCCTGCCGGAAGAAGACCGCTTTCTGGAGTTCCATCTCGATTGCCGCCAGCCTGGGGAATTCGGCGACGCGGCCCGTCAGTTGAAAATCGGCGACTCGATCCGCCTCGGCGAGTTGCGCGGCGGGGCATTGCATTACGACCCGGACTGGAACACCCGACCGCTTTGGCTGATGGCTGCCGGCACGGGGTTGGGGCCGTTGTTTGGTATCTTGCGCGAAGCGCTACGGCAAGATCACCAAGGTGCCATTCGCGTCATTCATCTGGCCCATGATGCCGAGGAACATTACCTGGCCAAACCCCTGCAAGCCATGGCAGCCAGCCGCCCGAACCTGAGCATTGAGCTGTGGACAGCGGCCGAGTTGCCAGAGGCTTTGGCGCAACTGCGGCTTGTTTCACGGCAAACCCTGGCCTTACTCTGCGGGGCCCCTGACAGCGTCGACGCCTTTGCCCGGCGCATGTACCTGGCGGGATTGCCGCGCAATCAACTGCTGGCGGATGTCTTTGTTCTCCGCGGTTGAGCGCTGATTTTCAGACGCGAGACCGACCATGAACGACGCCATCCAATTTGAACGTGAGCGCGGCCTGCTGACCTTGCGCCTCAACCGCCCCGACAAGAAAAACGCCCTGACCCGCGCCATGTACCACCACTTGGCCGAAGCGCTGAAACAGGCGGATTCCGACCCGGAAATCAACGCTGTGCTGATCACCGGTTCTACCGAGTGCTTCACCGCTGGCAACGACATCGCCGACTTCATCCAGCAACCACCGAGCAACCTCGACAGCCCGGTGTTTCAGTTCATGCTCACCCTGCTCGAATGCCGCAAACCGGTGATCGCGGCCGTGGCCGGCGCGGCGGTGGGCATTGGCACTACGATGCTGCTGCATTGCGATCTGGTGTATGTCAGCCGCGATGCGCGCCTTCGCATGCCGTTCGTTAATCTCGGTCTCTGCCCGGAGTTCGGTTCCAGCCTGATCCTGCCGCGATTGCTCGGGCAGGCAAAAGCCGCCGAGTTGTTGCTGCTTGGCGAAGGTTTCAGTGGCGAGCAGGCCGCGCAGTGGGGCATTGCAACCGAAGCCTTGGACAGTGGCGAAGCGGCGTTGGCCAAGGCTCGGGAGATGGCGTTGCGTTTCGAGTCGCTGCCACCGGAAGCGGTGCGTATCAGCAAGCAATTGATGAAAGCCCCGGACCGCGAGCAACTGCGTAAGGCAATAGAAGAAGAGAGCGCACAGTTCACCCAACGGTTGCGCTCGCCGGAAGCGATTGCGGCGTTGACCGGGTTCATCAAACGCCATTGATTCGCGTTGACCGGGCGGGCCTCATCGTCGGAACGACGCCCGGAGCAAGCTCGCTTCCACCTGGGGGCTGTGGCGTTCACAAAACCCTGTGGGAGCGAGCTTGCTCGCGATGGCGTCAGCCCAGGCAACACATCTTCCGGACCGGAAAGCAAAAAAAGCCCCGCCATTCACATGGCGGGGCTTTTGTTTTTCAGCAACCGGTCAATCAGACCATCTTGTCGCCAACGTGCAGGATTTTCATCCCGTTGGTGCCGCCGATGGTGTGGTAGCTGTCGCCCTTGGTCAGGATGACCCAGTCGCCTTTCTCGACTACGCCGCGCTTGAGCAACTCGTCGATCGCGGCCTGGCTGACTTGCTCAGGCGGCAGCGATGCCGGGTCGAATGGTACGGTGTAGACGCCACGGAACATGGCCGCGCGGGCCTGGGTTTCGCGGTGCGGGGAGAACGCGTAGATCGGCACCGAAGAACGGATGCGCGACATGATCAACGGCGTGTAACCACTTTCGGTCAGGGCGATGATCGCTTTCACGCCCGGGAAGTGGTTGGCGGTGTACATGGCCGCCAAAGCGATGCTCTGGTCGCAGCTTTCGAAGACCTTGCCGATGCGGTGGCTGGAGGTCTTGCTGGTCGGGTGCTTTTCAGCGCCGATGCAGATGCGCGCCATGGCTTGCACCGCTTCCAGCGGGTACAGGCCGGCAGCGCTTTCAGCCGAGAGCATCACGGCGTCGGTGTAGTCGAGCACGGCGTTGGCCACGTCGGACACTTCGGCGCGGGTCGGCATCGGGTTCTGGATCATCGACTCCATCATCTGGGTCGCCACGATCACAGCCTTGTTGTGGCGGCGTGCGTGCAGAATGATTTTCTTCTGAATGCCCACCAGCTCGGCGTCGCCGATTTCCACACCGAGGTCACCACGAGCCACCATGACGGCGTCGGAGGCATTGATCAGCGCGTCGAGGGTTTCGTCGTCGGCCACGGCTTCGGCGCGTTCGATCTTCGCCACCAGCCAGGCCGTACCGCCGGCTTCGTCGCGCAGTTGACGGGCGTATTCCATGTCGGCGGCGTCACGCGGGAAGGACACGGCGAGGTAATCGACCTGCATCTCGGCCGCGAGCTTGATGTCGGCCTTGTCTTTTTCAGTCAGGGCCGGAGCGGTCAGGCCGCCACCGCGACGGTTGATGCCTTTATGGTCGGACAGCGGGCCGCCGATCAGTACGGTGCAGTTCAGCTCGGTGGCATTGGCGGTATCAACGCGCATCACCACGCGGCCGTCGTCGAGCAGCAGCTCGTCGCCCACGCCGCAGTCTTTGACCAGGTCCGGGTAGTCGATGCCGACGATGGTCTGGGTGCCTTCGGTCAGAGGATGGCTGGTGGAGAAGGTGAATTGATCACCGATCTTCAGCTCGATCTTCTTGTTGGCGAATTTGGCGATACGGATTTTCGGGCCTTGCAGGTCACCCAGCAGGGCGACGAAGCGGCCGTGCTTGGCAGCGAGGTCACGCACCAGCTTCGCGCGAGCCTTGTGCTCGTCGGGGGTGCCGTGGGAGAAGTTCAGGCGGGCGACGTCCAGGCCAGCCAGAATCAGCTGTTCGAGAACTTCCGGCGAGTTACTGGCCGGGCCAAGGGTAGCGACGATTTTGGTGCGACGGACGGACATGCATAGACTCCTGAGTTCAAGCGCTGAGTGAGGCTACTATGGTCCGAAGTTGTAGTCATTGTTCGTTTGCACTACTTATTCGTTTATATCTTTAAACGAACAATCTTGAAGATTTCCGCCAACGGGTCGATACAGAGCTCAAGACAGGAGAACCCCCATGCGATTCGTGCTCATTGCCGCCCTTGCCATCAGTGCCCTCAGCGTCACGGGCTGCACCCGTTGGTCGATGAACCATCATCTGAATAACGCCTACAGCGCCTATGACCGTGGCAATTGCGAGCAGGTGACGCTCGAACTGTCCAAAGTCGAACGCGCCAGCAGAGCGCGGCCGTATGTGTGGCCGGAGGTGTCGATGTTGCGCGGCTTGTGCCTGGAACGGCAGAAACTGTTTGTCGATGCGGCGCAAACCTACCAGTTCATCATGGCCTCGTACCCGCAAAGTGAATACGCCTACCGCGCCCGCGCCCGCCTGGAAACCTTGCAGTCGCTGGGCCACTATCCGCTGCGCAGTACTGCTGCGGTCGTGCGCCCGACGCAGTTCTGATTGTCGTAGTTGTTCAAAGGCTGGCTCACCGGCGGTGGTGAGCTATAGTCGAATAGATCGGTTTAGAGCCTTGCCTCTGATCGACGCAACACCTGTGATCGGCAGGAGTAAGCGGCAGCAGCTTTATGGACTGTCGCACCGGGATCGGGGAGAGCGCGCCCATGCCTCTGCATAAAAGAAGCAGGCCCGTTCCGAAGCATTAGTGCGGCTCTGCTTAAGGGCCTTGCTGGGCCATTTGCGCATGTTTACTGACCGCCGGATCGAGCGGCATCAACTGCCGTATTTTCTAAGAGTGTTCAACAGCGTCACTGACAAACCCATCGGCTTTCTGGGCAACGTGTCCGAAGACGGGCTGATGCTGATCAGTCAGTTGCCGATGATGATCGGCGCCGATTTCGATTTGCGCCTGAAAATCCCTGCCAGCGATGGCTGCATGCAGGTCATTGATCTTCAGGCGTGTTGCCTGTGGTGCCATGAAGACACGACCCCACACCACTATGACGCCGGGTTCAGCCTGCAACGGGCACCGCCGGAGTATGGCCAACTGGTCAGCGCCTTGAAGCGATACTTCAGTTTTCAGCCGTTGCCTGCCTCGGCCTGAAGCTCTGCGGTGTCTTCACCACCGCCATCGTCGGAACGCCGCCCGGAGCAAGCTCGCTCCCACATTGGATCTTCTGTGAACACATTATTTGTGAACACCACAGATCCATTGTGGGAGCGAGC